>NZ_JBDODM010000002.1:0-294842 GCF_039831865.1 Pseudoalteromonas pernae | reverse complement strand
AGTGACACATTTTGTGTCCCCTTCGTCTAGAGGCCTAGGACACCGCCCTTTCACGGCGGTAACAGGGGTTCGAATCCCCTAGGGGACGCCACTTTAACTCGTATGGTAAGAGTCTAAATAACCAGTCCTAGTGACACACTTTGTGTCCCCTTCGTCTAGAGGCCTAGGACACCGCCCTTTCACGGCGGTAACAGGGGTTCGAATCCCCTAGGGGACGCCACTTTAACTCATATGGTAAGAGTCTAAATAACCAGTCCTAGTGACAAAAGCATGTGTTTTTGTAATTAGGCCGTTAAGCCTCGCTGGCTCGGCAGTCGCACTTACAAAAATTACTCGAAGCAGCGCTTCGAAATGCAAAATTTTTGTCCCCTTCGTCTAGAGGCCTAGGACACCGCCCTTTCACGGCGGTAACAGGGGTTCGAATCCCCTAGGGGACGCCACTTTCCATCTACACCCTCTTTAGTGCATCAACTGTTCAAATTAACTCTCTGTTTTTATTTAAAAACCTATTGTCTTTGCTCATCTGATTACTTTGCGTTAACTTAGTCGCTATCCACCTTTTAAGTTGTGCTTAATTAACTGGAATCAGCACTATGCAAGGAGTCTTTTCTGGCGCTTGGCATTATCTGACTTATTCTTAGTTTATAATTGGAAAAAGTTTGGTCTATTGTGATTTTTAAAGCATGTATTAATGCATTCATCCTCTTTATAGTCTCTAGTGTCTCTGCATACACTGATGCGGCTATTACCTTGACCTATTCAATTGAAAACCCCGACTTCACTGAATTACTGACTAAAGCGACCAAACAATCAAACATCGAGCTTGATGCCAAGTGGGTTGATCAGAAGATTTTAAAAGTAAGATTGATTCAAAGTGCAGAGTCGGGGGCAAAATCCGATGCCATAATAGTACCTTCCGACCATCTAGGCATGAATGAGTTTGTCCACTTTAGCGAAATTCCTGATAGCTTTGTGCCCATCCAGTTAACGCCTTTTTTTGCTAGCAGTGGTGAAGTAAACAACAAACGAATTGGTATCCCTATTGTGGGAGGAAATCATCTTGTGTTGTATTACAACAAGGAATTGGTAGATTCCCCGGCCCCAAGTTGGAAAGAAATTGAACGTCAGCAGGCAAAAGGCGATAAACCGATAATCGGTTGGAGCTTTATGGAAATGTTCTGGTTTATACCCTTTATTAATGCCTTTGGTGAATCCCCTGTAGTCGCAGAGCAACCGAATTTAAACACTAGTTCGATGCATCAAGCATTGGAGTTTGTTTGGAATTTAGCGAACAAGGGCATAGTGGATCCTAGCTGCGACTATGCCTGCAATGACCAGCGCTTTTTGTCCCAACAGACTACGTACAGTATCAACGGGATGTGGGCTTACAATCGCTACAAGCAAGGTCTCGGGGAAAAATTAGGGGTAGCACAGTTACCCTCAATCAATGGCAGACCGATGAAGCCTTACTCAACATCTTTTGTTTTAGCTTTTCCTAACAACTCTTTGGATTCAGATAAAAAAGCACAGTTGTATAAGCTTGCCCAATTGTTAATGCAACCAGATGTACAAAACGAGTTTTGGCAACAGCGAGTCGGTGTGCCAGTTCGAAAAGATGTATACGACAACATCTTAGATGATGCCGAACAGGATGCTAAAGTGTTTTTGCAAACTTTGGCTAATACACAAGCTATGCCTAATACGCGCAGTATGATGATCATCTGGGAAGTCATGTTAAAGGGATATACTCGCTTTGGAGCACAAGCTATGAGTGCACAACAAACAGGACAATTTATGCAGCGATTAGCTGAGCGCTCAATCGCTACACAGGAAGAGTAATGCCAACGCCTAAATTTAGTGCAGCGCTATTTAGAACCATCGTTTTTATCAGCATCTTACCCATGCTGATAGTCGTTGCCTTTTTCGCGAACCAGTTTTACAACAGTACACTTGATCAAGCACAACAAACGCTCACCTGGCGCGCTAAAAATGATGCATTGGCAATTCGGCAAATCTTATACAAAGCAACGATAGAAAATGAGCGTTTAGCAACCTCTAAAGCGATTGCACAGCTTCCTGTGCGAATTCTGTATTCCCAATTCGCACTGACTCAGTTACAAACTTACGTAAAAACCAATGCAAACACTGAAGCCGCGATGGTCATTGATAGTGATGGTTTTATCGTTGAAGGTTACCCGCTGTCGGCTTTAAATCTAAATCCAGACATAACGCAGCCTATTGCAGAACATGTAATGGCAAACAAAGCATCAATGTATTTTGCGTTGTCATTGCCAGATGTAAATAGCAATGAAAGCGAGCAGGTCGTTTATATTGGTTTGGCCACCATGTTGAGCTTGGAGCAAGAGTCGCTGAGTACGCCATTTGAAAATACAGGGGTGCTATTAACACTTAAGCCAGCGGCGGGCTTACTTAATGAAATTAAGCGTATAGAGCAAGAAGATACTGACTTCGGTGAGCGAAATTACTTTTTGCAGTATGGGGATCACATGCTCGGGCTTGCTCAACAATCAACGCATCAAGGTACTTTGGAGGTAGCAAGCCCTATCGTAGACATAGTGCATGGTGACACCAAAAAGAGTTTAAACTTGTTGATTAAAGAACGTCAGAGTCCTCACCTTCATGCTCTTAAAAACAGCTTAGCCTTCTCGGCAATATTACTTCTTTCTCTCGCTCTTTGCGCCATCTTGTTAGCTCGTTGGCTAGTGCATAAGTTAAATCAGCCACTCGATGATATTTCTGAGTTGAGCCAAGAGTATGCCAAAGGGAATTATGACTTTAATGTTCGTAAATTTAATTACAGTGAATTTCAGAGTCTCAGTAATAACTTGCAAAGCATGGCTGTGACGATAGAGCAACAAATAGAGTCATTGCAAGAGGAGAAGCATCGCGCGCAAGTATCTGAAAGGGCTAAGAGTTTGTTCTTGGCGAACATGAGTCATGAAATTCGCACGCCAATGAATGGTATTTTTGGCTATTTACAATTATTGCAAAGCTCGAGTCTTGAACCACAGCAGTCTGACTACATCCGACAAATACGTTTATGTACAGAAATGCTGCTTACAGTCATCAATGATGTCCTCGATTTTTCTAAAATCGAAGCCAACAAGATCATAATGGAAAAGCGCCCTTGTGATGTGAAGGTGATGATTCAAGATGTATTATCGCTGTTTCAACCTAGCTGTGAAAGTAAGGGCATTAGTTGCTCATTGAATGTTGACGATGACACGTCAGTGTATGTGCTATGTGACGAAATTCGCGTCAAACAAGTGCTTATTAATTTGGTATCTAATGCGGTTAAGTTTACCAGTAAAGGCGGAATCGAAATCGGACTTCACCACCGCATAGATAACAACACATGCTATTGTCAGTTTTATGTTAAAGACACAGGCGTGGGTATACCAAAGGACAAGCAATCACAATTATTTCAGCCCTTTGTGCAAGCGCAAGAGAGTACGACGCGAGAATTCGGCGGGACGGGGTTAGGTCTGACTATTTGCAAGCGACTTGTCGAGCTAATGGGAGGCTGTATCAATCTTGAAAGCGAGCAAGGCAAGGGCAGTAAATTTATTATTGAGCTCGATTTTGAGTTATCCGATACGGCGCCAGTGGTTGCTGATTTAACTGCCGACACCACACTAGCTGAATATTTTGACGGGACACATGTACTGGTTGCCGAAGACAATCCAATTAATCAGTGCGTGATAGAGCGATTCTTAACCGATCTAGGCATAAAAGTCACGACAGTCGAAAATGGCCAAGAAGCTGTTGACGCACAAGCCAAACAACGTTTTGATTTAATACTGATGGATATCCAAATGCCTGTGATGGATGGCCTTAGTGCAGCGAGACGAATATGTGAGTGCGACCCAAATCATGAACCCATTATTGCTGTAAGCGCCAATGCGATGAGTCAAGATGTGGATGAAGCATTGCGAGCAGGAATGCAAGATCACCTTGCGAAACCAATAGAACATCCAGTGCTGGTAGCTATGTTGTCGAAGTGGCTAGTGAAAAAAGAGGCTAACCAAGCCTAGGTTATCCTCTTTTCAAAGCTCAATAGGGTGAGTTTAAAAAGAGTTGTCACCCTTTTTCTGAATGAGCTCAATTGCGTAACCATCTGGGTCTTTCACAAAGGCAATCTCTGTGGTGCCACCTTTAACAGGGCCCGGCTCACGACTAATAACGCCGCCTGCTGCACGAATTTCATCACAGGCTTTGTAAATGTCATCATATTCGATGGCGATATGACCATAGGCTGTGCCTAAATCATAACTATCTTGGTCCCAGTTGTAGGTTAACTCCAACACAGTGTGGTCTTTCTCTTCACCGTAACCCACAAAAGCCAGCGTGTAACGGTATTGCTCGTTATCAGCTCGACGTAACTCTTTCATACCCAGTACTTGCGTGTAAAACGCGATAGAGCGCTCTAAATTGCCCACGCGCAACATGGTGTGTAATAAACGCATAATGCCCCCTAATTACTAAAACAAGCCGTAAAGCTTTACAACTAATGCTACTCGTAAAGATTAAACAGCCATAAAACGCCATACTCTATCGTTTCTAGTGCATAGCGACAACCTTGAATATAGACATGAAAAAAGCCGCTCATAAAGAGCGGCTTTGGCAGACACTAATAAGTATCGGGTTTATGAAGTTATGACTTTTGTCGGCGTAGCCATGCAAACGGTAGAAGTAGCATTAGCCAAGCGAACGAGCCGCTTGAGCTTTTCTTCTCTTCTTCAACAGCTTGTGCTGTTACATTCACAGTTACGTTCGACGTTACCTGCTCTGTACCATCAGATACGGTTACAGAGAATGTATGAGAGCCTACACCTAGGCCACTAACCGATGTGCTTGCAGCAGTTGCATCTGCGATTGAACCAGGGCCTTCCCAAGAGTAGGTTAGTTCATCACCATCAACATCTGCAGCACCCGCCGAAAGTGTCACACTCGTGCCTTCAACGATTTGTGTGCTGTTAGCGCTTGCCTGTACGGTTGGCGCATCGTTCACAGCTTCAACATTCAGCATGAAGGTTGTGCTCATCGCATCAGTAGGGTAGTTGTTATCACTTACTTTAACAGTCACTTGCGTTTGACCGCTGAAATCAGCATCAGGAGTGATATCAATTGTCGCACCACTGTGATGACCGTTCACTTTTGCAGTAAAACCTTCGCCACTAACAGAAATGGTATTCGACACATTGTCATTATCCATATAATCAACGCGGATACCTGTTACGGTTTGCTCTTCCATTGTCGTTACATCGTCAATCGAGAACATAGTGATGTTTGAAGGGAAACTAATGTTTTGGCTCATTACCATCATCGGTTCGCCTTCAATATCGGCGTTCACTGTTACGTCAAAATCTTGGCCAATTGAGTTAGCATTTGAGCTAGCAACAATATGTACTTTAAACGCAGTTACTTCAGGACCGTCGTAGTCTAGACAAACAACCATGTCGTCCTTTAAGTATTCGTCAAGAAGGCCGTAGTTATCGTCCCAAGGAACGATACTTTGGTTTGTCCAGCCATAGAATGGTGAGCGTTGGTCCATTGGGCCGCGGAAGCCTCGAACACCCGCTGATGCAAACTCCATAACACCCAAACCAGCCTGGATACCAGTACCATTACCGTTCCAGTCTTCAAAGTGTAGGTTGTCATAGGCGTAAACAATTTCATATGCACCAGGAGAGTGGTCGTAACCACGTGCGATGATAGCCTGAGTATCTACACGCATGTCATTACCTTCAAGCGGCTCATACTCGATATCAAGGCCACAACTCCAGTAATCACAGCCATTCTTACCTTGCATATGTTGAAGGTTATCCCATTCAACAACAACGTGCGTGCCAGAACCTGTTGCTGGGTCAATCAGGCGAGACACGGTAATACCCGCCACTTCACTTTCTGGCAACGCATTACCGTCAGCATCGTTCACTTGGTATGGCGCGCCCCAAGCCATTTCTTTTGCCATCACTGGGTGGAAGCGGTTATACCAGAACGCGCCCATTAGTTGTGGTGGACTGCTGAAGTTATCATTAGCAAAGCGATAGTTGTATGTAACAGCACCGTCGAAGTCTATGGCGCCAGTAGGGTGGATGTAGAGACTGTCAGAACCATTTCCGTATTCGTAATTGTGGAACAGCGTAAATTGTTCGCCATCTTCTTTATCATTGAACAGGGATGCAAAAGGAATTTGCCATGCACCATCGAGAGGGATTACCGGTGCGCTTGGTTCAGGTTGCAAACCGTATGACAACAGATCGATATAGCCGCCATTACCCACAGGTGTTTTACATGACTGGTCAGTGATTGAGTCGGTGATGTGATACATCGACTTACGTCCCTGACTGTTGTTTTGTACGCCTGAAACAACAAAGTTATTACCATCTACGGTTACTTCACCAGTAATGTAACCATTGTTTGATAGGTATACATCTTCGAGCGTAAGCCCTTCAGGAAGCGTACCACTGATATCAAATAAGCGGTCGCCACCTGATACGTTCGGCAATACATCTAGTTCAAATGCGATTTTATCTCCGGCGATGGCACGTGCTTTATCGCTGTGGAAGCTGACAACATCATCACCACGGTTAACATTGATAGACACTAGACCAATGTTATCTGGGTTTTGGCTATCGCTACCTAACTCAATAGCACTGTAATGACGCTCACCTGCACTTTGCTCTAGATTATTGAACTTAACAGTAATATCTGACAGCAACTCTGAGTCAGCTGAAGCAGTGACAGAACCATCGACGCTCTGTGCTTTTTCGCCCATAACAACGGCGGTAGCTACTTTATGCGGGAACCACGCATCTTCTTTGCCACGCCAATACATAGTGTTTTGGTTATTTTCTTCCCACACTACCCAGTATTTACCTGCGTCAGGATAAGGGATATTACAAAACTCAGTGACTTCAGTATTCTTCACCGTAGATTTACAAATAACTTCATCGTCATACTGAACTTGGTTATCGCCATTTGCATCAATACCAACATAAATACTGATATTACCTTTGTCGGCGTTGTATTCATCTTCTACTGTTGCAGGACCAGAGCTTACGTGTTCAGCGATGAATCGAACGGCATCTTCTGGCACATCAACCCACGAAACGTGCAGTGTTTCGCTAGTTGTATCTTGCTTAGCAGAAAACATTTCAGAACCATTACCATTAGGTAGCTCTTTGAGGAGTAGCTCTTCAACGTTGGCTTTTACTGGTTTATAGACAGTTACTTGTGGATCAGTCGCCTTGCCAATCGGTTGATTGTCAATTCGGAATGTTGGTGCATCTGTGTGGGATGTAAACTCAACAATCTCAGGTAGTTTTCCGCTGTCCAGCGACATTTCCACATTCATTTGAGACACAGGAACAGAAGGGTCTTGCGCGATAAGCTGAACCTTACCAAATACCGTTGCACCGCGGGCACTGTTGGTAATACTTTGAGCGTTTTGCCAGCTGCCTGTAATTGATAAGCGCTGCGTTTCGCCTTTCTTAAGCGTGAACTGCTTTGGCTCAACATCGACTTTGACACTGTACTCATCAGTCAGTGTTGTTACGTCCCAAGTACCATCTACTGTTGCGGTTACTTCGCGGATCCAGTTACAGCGGTAGAAGCAACGTTCATCTACCATGTTCGGCGTATTCAATGCGCCCAAGTTACCACCAGCATACGGGTTAGTGAGCTGATAGTGCTCAACTGGCACATGCATGACAAGACCAGCGTTAATGGCTTTATCAACTTGCGCGATGCCTGAACCATGCCACCATGGACCTACGTTATCATCACGGCCCATCGCATTTTTTACAGCATCATTTGCAGTCAGCTGAATTGCAGACATCACTTCAGATGGCGACCATTCAGGGTGTGCTTGGCGCACTAATGTCATTACCCCAGCGATGTGTGGACTCGCCATTGAAGTACCACTCTTGACGCCATAATCTGCTGGACCAATGCTACCAACGGCAACTTGAGCGCCATAAGTAAACGGTTGATCTGTGGTGTCTGCAGCAAAGATATCAGATCCCGGTGCTGCAATACCCGGTGCTGTTGCTTCACGATATTCAGGTACAGCTGCGTGGCCGATTGAACTGAATATTGACATAGCATCAACCATGTTTTGATTATGCTTGATTGTGTTGTTTGATTTAGGGATCGTTAAACGATGGTCAGCACCTTCGCTCAGCCAAGCCACAAATTCGTTTGCGTTATTCAGTGGTGTCATACCAAGTGGAATGTCACTTTCCAAGGTGTAATGCATGTTGGTGTTCGATGCTTCAGTATTGTAAACAACGACTGCTGCAGCACCTGCATCTTTAGCATGTTTAACTTTGGTAAGCAGCGCACCATTTTCGCTGCTGCTATCTGAGCGAGCACAGAACACAATTTCACCGTTAGTGAAGGTTGTGTTGAATGGTTCTTCACAGAATTCATTGCCATAATCTGATGCCAGTACCACTGGACCTGTAATATCACTGGTAAATGTTCCGTAGATGTCAGTGCGCCAGCTGCGTGGTGGTGTGACACCGCCCTCTAAGTTAATCGCGCGCGATGATTGAGCCGTTGAGAATGAGCGGCCTGTCTGCGTTGAACCAACAGATAATACCCAAGGGGAGATGTGCTGTACTGATTGGTAGGTACCTGCGTTACCCGCAGAAGCTGATACGTTAATACCTGCTTCATGAGCCGCTAGGAAAGCCAATTCTACATCGTCGTTATGTGGATCCCAACCACCCGAAATTGAGTAGTTGATAACATCAACACCATCGATGATCGCTTGTTCGATAGCGGCCACGAGTGGAATAGATGGACAACCAATATATTTATCGAGAGCGCCAACTTGGCCAGGCGAACAAGCTTGGTAAGAGATGATATTTGCGTGAGGTGCTACACCAGACACTTCATCCAGCATGATGCCTGTTTCAATACCTGTTGATGTAGCAGCAAGCGCAGGAAGTTTGTGCTTTACATTATAAACTATGTTACCTGCTGCCGTACTTGCGGTGTGCGTACCGTGGCCATTGTAGTCTAAACCGATAGCAGGGCGAGTTTCGCCGTATGGACCTGCTTCTGGATCGCTATACGCAGCAGTAATATCAGGGTGCGACCAGATGCCAATAAGCTTGTCATTACACAAGTCTTCGTAGCCTTCGATTTTACAATCATGTAAAAAGTTTCCTGTACCAAGCGGGTTTTCAATGGTGTAACCATCATCACCCGTTGCTTGGAACATAGGGTGGCTAGGGCTAATACCAGTGTCGATAACACCGACCAGCATACCTTCACCTTTTAAGCCGCTCGTTGAGCCATATTGTGTATTTTCCCACGCCATTTTTGTGCCAATGCGCTCATGGCTTGTGTCTGTCAGCAAATCATAAGTTTGCACCGCTCGAACACTGGCAACTTCAGGTAGTTTTGATAGGCGTTCAGCATCGTCTTTGCTTAGGTGTGACGCGATACCATTGATTGCAATTTGAAAGCTGTGTTCAACAGCAAGATCGATTCCTGTTTGGCGTTTTGCACTCGAAACAAAACTCTCTTGCTTTTGCTTTAGATTATCAATGTAGCTCACTACCTCAGGCTGTGAGAGAGGGCTATGCTGGCGTGCACCAAGAGTATTCGCCGATAACAAAGGCATTTGAGTGCCATCTTGTTGCATTGTTTTGTGCAACGCAGCGGGAGTGTCACGCAGACGAATAAGATAAGTGTGAGTGCGCGCATCATCAGGCCCAGCAACAAATTTTTTCGATGGTTTGATTAGCACATTTTGGCCATTGTTCTGAACCAAAGAAGGTTCTTCAAAACTCGCCTTTTGTGCATCCATTCGCGCTGCAATTGCTTGCGAATTGAACTGTATTTTTTCTACTTTGAGTGCTGGGTTATTTACTGTTTGAGATGTTGTAGCGCCAATGCTCGCCACATACATAGCAGTTAAGGTCGCTAATGCTGTTTTAGCAAAAACCTTGTTGTTGCGTTTCATGTTGACATCCTGTTGAGTGGATAATTGTTATTATGATTAGGTGAATAAATATTCACCTATATCTGTTATAACAACTTGACTCTCGCTGCGGTATTGGGGGAAACCCTAGTGTAATTTGTACCCAATCCAACGTCTTGACCGTCCATCCTGTGGCATTGTATTGTTTCGCGGTTGTTTATTTTGTAGAAATAATATTGAAATTTTTTGTATATTTTGTCATTGCTCTGAGCGTTCAATGTGCATTTGCTAACATAAGTTTTCATCACGTCGGCATTGATGTTGATTCAATTATTGATATTGAATTTGATAGCCATGGCGTGATGTGGTTAGCAACGCGTGAAGGTGTCTATCGTTATGATGGTAGCCGGTTGAAGCACATTTCGTCCCAACAAGGCTTGTCTGATGATGATATACGTTCTCTCACTATTGATAAGAATGACAATATTTGGATTGCGACCAATTCAGGTGGATTGAACATATTCGAGCCCCTGTCGGGGAAGGTCACAGCATATCGCCAGACCTCTTCCCTCGACTCTTTATCAAATGATTCTGTGTATGATGTTGCCTTTGTTGACAACAACAGCGCTTGGGTGAGCACCCAAAATGGTTTAAACCTCCTTGATGTTCAAAGTGGTACATTCACGCGATATTTTCATCGAGCCAATGATCCCAAAAGCCTTTCCTCTAATTATGGGTATTCGTTGTACCTAGACGATTCCCAGAGGTTATGGATAGCAACACTCGGTGGGGGGGTCTCAGTGTATAACTCTGAGCGTAACAACTTTGAACAAATTTGGTTGAGCGATTACACCGGGCTTAAAAGCAGCGACGGTGTGTTTGCTATTAGGCAAATAGCTTCAGATTCTTTCTTATTTGCAACGCGCACAGGCTTGTATCGTTATCACCACTCAAGCAAGCAATTGGAGTGGGTGACTCCGACACCCGAAACTAAGCGTGCGGTTGGTACGGTCACTGATTTGGCTTTAAGCAACAGCAAAGTCTTTGTGTCTACGTTGAATAATGGTGTTTTCGTTTACGATATTCCATCGGCTACATTGACCGTGGCAAATTCAAGTGATTTAGGTGCTCGTCTGCAAACGCCCGCAGTGCCCATATACAGTTTGGCTCTGTATCAATCTAAATTGTTTATCGCTACCTTGAGTAAGGGGCTATTCAGTGCGCGAATCAACTATAACGATCTAGAGGCTCGTCTCATGCGCACCGATGTTATGGGCGATTTAACCAACATTACCAGCGCAAACATCCTCGGTAATGGCGAAGCTGTGTTCGGCAGCTTTGGCGCTGGTTTAATGGTCAGTACGGGTGAATCCTCCTTGGTTCGGATTAACAAAGGCAAGCTTGGCGAAATACCACAAGAAAAGTTCCAACGTTTACAAGAACATTATCCAGAAATAGGAAAAGTTGGGATCCTTGCTGTTGACGTTGATCTTGAGCGCAACAAAATTTATCTGGGAACAACGTTTGGCTTATGGGTGATTGACTTAAACACCGAGCAGTTACTCAAACTCACTAGTTATAGACACACAGATATTGGCTACGTAAATGCTTTACACCTAGATGACAATGGGGATGTGTGGTTTGGCAGTGGCGGACAGGGGTTGATGTTGTGGTCAGGCAATTCCCAGTTACTGATCGGTTTTAATGAACATGAAGTGCCTAACTCTGGGCTGTTAGGTGATTATGTGACGACTTTGCTGCGCGATGGTCGTTATTTGTGGGTGGGGACACGCTCAAAAGGCCTGAGTCGATGCGAAATTAAGCCGCTAAAGTGCCAGCATATAGATGCACTGAGTAACAGCGAATCACATTTTAATGTCACTGCAATAACCAAACTTAGCAATGGCAATATCATGTTCGCAACTCGCGGTGGAGGTGTATTTGAAGCCGCTGAGTCGGGCGCTCGTGTAGAGAATTTTACACAGCAACATGGGCTTAATTCGAACATCATTTTAGCGGTTGAACAAGACAGTGATCAGAGTGTTTGGCTGGCCACAGCCAAAGGGTTATCTAGAATAAGTCGCACGCGTGAAGAGATTATAAACTACCCAATTGATGAGTTAGTCGGAACGCCACAATTTAACGCCCACGCCAGTGCACAAAACGACCATGTTTTGCTATTTGGTGGACTAGAGGGGGTGATACGCATAAATAAACACACAAGCATGCCCCGTGACGTTGAACGCTCGCTAATTCTTCATGCAAAAGTTAAGCAGCAGGATCACACTCTGATAGCTAGGACTGACAGCCCTCTGAGTGTGGGGCCTAAAAGTATCATCGAACTTGATTTTGCTTTATTAGATTATGGCGTGGGTACCAAAGACTATGAATATAGATTAAATGCACAAGAGCCTTGGCAGGCTATAGGGGCTACTCAGCAGTTTTTGTTACATCATTTGTCTTCGGGGCACTATCAAGTTCAAGTGCGAAGTCGTGATTACAGTGGGCAATGGCAATACAGTGAGGTTTTATTTATCACCGTAAATCCACATTGGTGGCAAACAGTGTGGTTTGCGTTGTTCATGAGTGTTTTCATAATGAGTCTCTTGAGTTATTGGCATAGATCTAGGACTCGGCGTTTACATCAGCGCAACCAAGATTTATTGCGACTTCAAGAGATTAAACATCAAGCAAAGGAACAAGAGCGACGACATCTCTCCCGCGAATTACACGATGAAATAGGCCAGAATCTTACCGCGTGTAAATTAGGGTTACAGATGCTCAATTTACAAGATGATGGCACCTTGATGTATCGCCAAGTCAGCGGAAGCGTCTCTTTATTAGATAAGATCATCAGCCAAACGCGTGATCTTTCCCAATCTTTGCGTCCTCCTATGCTCGATGAGCTGGGGTTATATGCAGCGCTAAACAAATACTTTAACGATTTACAAAAACGGACTTCGGTAGAGATACGTTTTTATTTACAACCCGATTTAGAACATCGAATCGCCGAGCAATCAGAATTGGCATTTCGCGTTATCCAAGAAGGGTTGAACAATGCCCTGAAACACGCGCAAGCAACTCACATCGATGTCACTGTAAGTGCGGTCAATGAGTATTTAACACTGTGCATTAGCGATAATGGTGTCGGTATAGAACTGCACAGTGTAGAGCAATGTATTCGTAGTGGAAAACACTTGGGTTTACTCGGTATGCGAGAGCGGCTATATCAAGTCAAAGGTGATTTACAGATAGGCGCTGGGCACAACAACGGATGCACAATCACTGCTAGGATCCCTCTGAAATGACAATCATAAACAGTCTTATAATGGCAGATGACCACGAGCTAGTGCGCTCGGGTTTAAAGAGTTTGATACAGCAACAGTTTCCAGACACGCCCATTTGCGAGACAGGGTGTGGAGCACAAGCGCTGGCGTTAATGTTGCAGCAACAACCAACGCTCACATTATTAGATGTGACATTGCCTAATATGAATGGCTTGGATGTAGTTGCAAGTGCTCGTAAATCTGGCTACAAGGGCAAAATCATTATGTTATCTATGCATCATTGGCCCAAGTATGTGGCGCGTGCGTGGCTCAATGGGGCGGATGGTTACGTGCTCAAAGATTCTGCATTCGAAGAGTTGCTGGTGGCTATTAATTCAGTGATGAAACACGAACGGTATTTATCAAAAGGTATTTGTTCTCAGGCAGTGAGTGATGTGCTGGAGCATATGGGTCCAAACCAAGACGATTTACTCACACCTCGGCAACGGCAAGTATTGCAGCTTGTTGCTGAGGGGCATTCTTCAAAATATATCGCAAATCAACTTAACGTGAGTTTGAAAACGGTAGAAGCACACCGGAGTTCGATCATGAATCGTTTGGGAATTCACGACTTTGCGGGATTGATCAAAGCGGCGATCAGTTTAGGTTTAACCCAAGTGAACTGATCGCTGAATAAGGCAACTTAGGACTGAGCCGCTACCGTATCTATCCATATGCATGATATCAGCCTTAGCGCTTAAACCGCCCCCGATACTCCCGGGGTGAAATCGACAGGTATTTTTTAAAGTTGTGCCTCAAGGTAACAGCTGACTCAAAACCGGATTGCTCAGCAATGTGTTCAATCGGGTGTTGTGTACTTTCTAAGAGGGTTTTTGCCACGTCTAACTTGCGCTGCATGAGCCAATGCAGCGGCGTTATCTTGTAGTGTTTTATGAACTGTCTATCAAAGGTACGGCGGGTCATATTTGCCTTGGCGGCGATGTCAGCAATACTAAGCTGGGGCGTTAAATTGAGTACCGCCCAGTCCAAGGTGTTGGATAACACAGATTTGGCAGTTTCTAGCGGCTTTTCGACAAACTGCGCTTGCCCTCCGCTTCTATGCGCCGGTAACACCAACCTGCGGGCGACACTATTAGCAATCTTGTGGCCGTAATCTTGGCGGATAACTTCAATGCCAAGGTCAATCCCTGCCGCGCTCCCCGCCGAGCAGCCAATCACGCCGTCGTAGGTGTATAAAATATCTTCTCGGTAAATAACACCAGGAAAACGCGCACGAAATTCATCGCTGTATCGCCAGTGTGTTGTCGCCTCGCGATTGTCCAATAAGCCCAAAGCGGCTAATAAAAATGAGCCTGAGCAAAAGCTAATAATGCGCCCGCCAGCGTTGAAGTGCTTCAGTATTTCTTGGCGAATTGTGTCATCAATTGTTTGCGCCTCTACAGGGAAGCTTGGAATAACTAACAAATCACATGGTTCTAATTGATTGACGTGCTCGCATGTAAAGTGCGAGCTGCACAAACCCTCAAACGTGCTGTTACTCAGTGACACTATCTTAGTTTGATACCAATCACTGATGTCTTCTCTTGGTAGGGCAAACAACTCAACGGCACAGGCAAGCTCGAACAAAGATAACTTTTCTAAAAGCAAAATGGTGACTTTCATTGCTCAGTACAGCCTATGGTTGATTTGTCTATATATTATCGATACTAGTCTAATTGGACGATTTAAAGAAGATTAGATGACGTCAATAATACAGGTGAGGAATCAAGCTGATGTATTAAACAAAGGAGTTATTATGAAATCGAACGTGATCAGACCTAGACCCGCCCAAAGTGACGAAGCATTAGCGTATTTTCAGTCGCAGCTAAGATTTGAAACGGATTGCTGGGATGTGCATTACGCATTGAATAACAACCTGTTTGATTTTGTGTTGTTGGATGTCAGAGGGTTAGAGGTCGCCAAAAAAGGTTACATCGAAGGCGCGACCTTGATGCCTCATCCCACCATTACCCAAGCGCGTTTAAAACATTACCCCGAAGACACCGTGTTTGTTGTGTACTGTGCGGGGCCACATTGCAACGCCACGGAAAAGGCGGCGATTAAGCTAGCTAGGTTGGGGCGCCCAGTCAAAAAAATGATAGGTGGGGTAACGGGTTGGCTTGATGAAGGATTTGAGCTCACCTGCGATTAAAAGTGAGCTTACAAAGGCTGTATAGAGGCGCGACTTAGCCAGTGTGTAGAACGCTTCTTGGGATATTTAACTGGGCATAACCATAGGTACTTGATAATGCCCAATTCGTGCTACTCGGTCTTTTCTTTAAACTCACACAAATCTTCGATGATGCACGAGCCGCATTTGGGTTTGCGGGCTACACAGGTGTAACGGCCATGGAGGATAAGCCAATGGTGTACATCGACTTTAAATTCTGCGGGTACCACTTTTTCTAGCTTTTGTTCAACCGCGACAACATCTTTACCCATGGCAAATTTAGTGCGGTTAGAAACGCGGAAGATGTGGGTGTCTACCGCAATGGTGGGCCAGCCAAAGGCAGTGTTAAGTACCACGTTTGCGGTTTTACGACCGACCCCAGGTAAGGCTTCTAGTGCCTCACGGTTTTCAGGGACTTCACCGCCGTGTTGCTCCACCAAAATCTGACACATTTTGTAGACATTATTGGCTTTTGAGTTGAATAGGCCAATGGTTTTGATAGCTTCTCGTAGCTCTTCGAGCCCTAAGTCGAGAATCGCTTGTGGGGTATTTGCACGGGGAAACAGTTTTCGAGTGGCTTTGTTAACGCCCACATCGGTTGCTTGAGCAGACAAGGTAACAGCGACCAAAAGTTCAAACGGCGAGCTGTATTCAAGCTCTGTTTCCGGATGCGGATTAGCTTCACGTAAACGTTCTAAAATGACACGTCGTTTTTCTTTGTTCATTACCTTGCCCCTGTTTTTATTCTATTTTTTCCTAGCTGAGTGCTTTAATCCAAGCTGGTGACTCGCGCTCGAGGTCCTTTTACTTGCTCTGCACTCGGTGCCAATTGTTTAGCCTTAATTTGGGCATCGATCACATTTTTAGCGGCAATCAATAACCCCAAACCAAGAAATGCGCCTGGCGGCAAAATAGCGAGTAAAAACTGATTGTCAAAATGAATGAGATCCATGCGTAAGCTTTGTGCCCATGGCCCAAGTAACAAATCAGCGCCGTCAAATAAGGTGCCTTGGCCAATTAGTTCGCGCATGGCGCCTAGGACACACAGAATAATTGCAAAGCCTAGTCCCATCATCAGTCCGTCCCACGCGCTTAAGATTGGATTGTTCTTGGACGCAAAAGCCTCAGCGCGGCCGATAATGGCGCAGTTAGTCACGATTAACGGAATGAAGATCCCTAAAGACTGATAAAGGCCAAAGGTGAAGGCGTTCATCAGCAACTGGATGATGGTTACAAACGCTGCAATGATCATGACAAACACCGGAATACGAATGTCTTTGGGCACCCAGTTACGTACCACGGATACCGTCACGTTAGAGCCCACTAACACAAGCAGTGTCGCAAGGCCTAAGCCTAACGCGTTAGTCACCGTGCTACTCACTGCAAGTAATGGACACAAGCCGAGCAGTTGTACAAGCGCAGGGTTGTTTACCCAGACACCATCTTTGAATAGGGTTTTATAATCACTCATTAGATTGTGCCACCTCACAACTGTTTGCAGCGTTTGCTAACTCAGAGAAATGCGCTTGGGCATAGATAACAGTATTTTTTACCGCACCGACAACAGCACGGGGCGTGATGGTTGCCCCCGTGAATTGGTCGAACATACCGCCGTCTTTTTTCACTGCCCAACGGTTATCGCCTGCGTTTAGGACTTGTTGTTGGCTAAAGCTATTGATCCAATCACTGCGTTTTGGTTCGACTTTATCGCCAAGACCCGGCGTTTCATTGTGTTTGGTCACTCGCACACCGGCAACGGTACCATCAGGGTAAATGGCGCTCAGTAATTCGATGTTGCCGCTGTAACCGTTTGGCGCCGTACTTTGCATAACCAGCGCAATGACCTCGCCTTGGTTACGGGCACGATACACCGTGTGTGGCTCGTTTGAACCCAGTTCCGGGTCGGTGACCACAGTGCAATCTAAGTAAAGTTCGTTGTCATAAGCTGGTTCTGGTAATACTTGATGCAATAAGCCTTGCAGTTGTTTCTTTTCTTGAACTGCAATGGTAGGTGCCGTGAACTGCTGAACTAGTGTAACCGCGCCTGTGGTAACCAGCGCAAATGCCGTTAAGATGGCACCGTTTTTTACCATCGAAGAAACAATCATGACTTCGCTCCATGGCCGTAAGTGCGAGGCTGGGTGTAATGGTCAATCAATGGCACTGCCATATTCATGAGCAGCACCGCGAACGCGACTGCATCAGGGTAACCGCCAAAACTACGAATGAGGTAAACCAACAAGCCAATGGCGGCGCCATAGATTAAGCGGCCGCGATTGGTGGTAGAGGCTGACACCGGATCGGTGGCGATGAAGAATGCTCCTAGCATAGTCGCACCGCTTAGCATATGAAACGCGAGACCCGGCTGGTTTCCTGAATCAAAGATGTAGCCAATACTTGCGCACAACCCGAGTGAAGCGAGCATTGACACTGGAATATGCCAATTAATCACACGTTGCTGCAGTAGCACTAAACCGCCCAACAAGTAAGCGGCATTGACCCATTGCCAACCTAGGCCAGCGCTCTGGCCAAAAATAGGTTTAGCCATGCTTTCAGCGACAGTCATGCCGTGGCTGACATCTGTTTTTAGCGTGTCTAACGGTGTTGCCATGGTGATGCCATCTACGCTCGTACGCAGTTGTTCAACACTGAAACCTGATTGAGTGTAATTGGTAAAGATCACCGATAACCCATCAACAAAACCAACAGGGCTACTAGCAAGTTCTGACACAGGCAGCCAAGCGGTCATTTGCACTGGAAAGGAAACCAGCAACAGCACGTAACCCGCCATCGCAGGGTTGAATAGGTTAAAGCCCAAACCGCCGTATAGCTGCTTTACAAAGACAATGGCAAAAAAACAGCCAATGACCACAATCCACCAAGGTGCCAGTGGTGGGATGCTTATTGCTAACAGCAAACCGGTTAGCCAAGCGCTGCCATCTTGAAGCGTTGGCCATACATTGCGGCCACGAATTAGGAGCATCGCACTTTCAAAAATAGTGACGCACACCAAGGCTAATACCAATTGAATCAGTACACCTGTGCCAAAAAAGTAGCACTGTGCCAAAATCCCAGGAATAGCAGCGATGGCCACCATAAACATAATACGAGTAACGGACTTTTGGCTGTGTTTGTATGGTGAACTCATCATATTGAGTTTCATGATGGATCCTCGTTATCTGAGTTGTCCTGCGCTTCGCGAGCGGCCTTTTTGGCTTTTACGCGGGCAATGGCTGCGGCAACGGCAGCTTTTTTCTTGTCTTGGTCCGATTGCGGCTGCTCAGCAAGGTTGTTTTCGCTGCTGGACTCGCTTTTAGCTTCGGCTTCTTGTTCCTTTGCCTGTTTCTTCGCCTTAGCACGCGCTATGGCTGCAGCGACAGCCGCCTTTTTCTTATCCTCTGCGGAGCTTGGCTGTTCGTCAGAGGTTTTGGCTTGTTCTGAACTAGCACTGGTATCGTCAGCCTGCAGCTGTTCTTGCTCTTTCGCGAGTTTCTTTGCTTTAGCACGGGCAATGGCGGCGGCAACAGCGGCCTTTTTATCGTCTTCTGGCGCTTGTGCAGGTTCTTCAGCACTTGGAGCATCCGCGTCTGGTGTGACTTCACCTTCTTGCTGATCTTGCGCTTTGGCTAGCTTTTTCGCTTTTGCACGAGCAATGGCGGCCGCAACCGCGGCTTTTTTGTCGTCTTGTGCTGGAGCATCTGTGTCACTTGTTTCAGATTGCGCAGCTTTCTTCGCTTTTGCACGAGCTATGGCGGCAGCAACGGCTGCTTTTTTATCGTCTTGTGCTGGAGCCTCAGTGTCTGTTGACTCTGATTGCTCAGCTTTCTTCGCTTTGGCGCGAGCGATGGCAGCGGCAACAGCTGCTTTTTTATCATCTTTCGCTGGCGCTTCTGCATCGTCAGATTGTTGCTTTTGTTCTTTATACAAACGTGCTTTTTCTTTGCGAGCTGCGCGTTCTAACGCGACTTCACTATTATCTGGCTCGAGCGCTTCGCCAGCCTTTTTCGCTTTTGCACGAGCAATAGCGGCGGCAACCTTATCCTTTTCTTCGCCCCCATCGGCTTTCTTCGCTTTGACACGGGCAAGTGCTTCAGCCACTTTTTCTTTGCTTTGGCTATTTTGTGCTGCACTTCTGCTTGGGCGCTTATGGCGATTGCGGCGTTCTTCTTGTTCACGCTCTAATCGCTCTTTGCGTGCTTCAAAACGCTCTTTAGCGCGGTCTGACTTAACCTGTTCGATTTGTTGCTCACGAATTTCCGCTTTGGCAACCCGATAGTATTGCACCAAAGGGATTTCACTTGGGCATACATAGGCGCAGGCGCCGCACTCGATACAATCAAATAACTGATGCTGTTCGAGTTTTTCGTATTCTTTGTTTTTAGCAAACCACTGTAATTGCTGCGGCAATAGTGTTGCTGGGCAGGCATCCGCACACGCACTGCAACGAATACAGGCGCGCTCGGCTCCGCTTTGCGGCATTTCTGCTTCTGTCGGAGCAAGGATACAGTTAGTGGTTTTTACTACTGGAATGCGCACACTCGGCAAAGTGAAGCCCATCATAGGGCCACCCATAATAACGCGTTGCATAGGTTCCGGGGTGAAACCTTGTTGTGTCAACAGGTGCTTCACTTCAGTGCCAAGTAATGCCCACACATTGCGCTTTTGCGCGAGGGTATCACCGGTTACTGTTACAACACGTTCGATCAGCGGTTTACCTAGCTCCACCGCTTGTTGAATGGCGTACATGGTACCCACGTTCTGAACCAGTACCCCGATATCAGCGGGGATACCGCCAGCGGGCACTTCCTTGGAAGTCAGAATTTGAATAAGTTGTTTTTCGCCACCTGATGGGTATTTTGTTGGGATTGCTCTTACCTGCATATCATCAAAGTGTTTACAGGCTTCTTCCATCGCTGTTATGGCTTTTGGCTTATCGTCTTCGATGCCGATAAGCGTAATTTTGGGTTGCAAAAGATGGCGTAGCACATCGATGCCGCGCACTATCTCATCACTATGAGCTTGCATCAATACATCGTCGGCAGTGATGTAGGGCTCACATTCCGCGCCATTGATAATCAGCACGTCAATGTTTTGCTTAGTTGCTGCTTTGATGTAGGTTGGAAACCCTGCGCCACCCATGCCTGATATGCCGGCAAAATGCAGTACATCAATAAGGCGCTCTGGAGTCATATCACGATAATTTGGATGTGGAACCAGCTGGCACCAAGTGTCTTCGCCATCAGGCTCAATCACTATGCTCAATTCCGGTAGCGCAGATGGATGCGCTGAAGGCATAGGCGTGATATCAATAACTCGCCCTGAAGTAGGCGCATGCACAGGCACTGACCAATTAGCCGTCGGCTTAGTCAGTGCTTGGCCTTTTAACACCGTATCCTGAATATTCACCAGCAATTGGCCTTGCGCACCGATGTGCTGTTTCACTGGCAAGACGATTTTATCTGGCAGCGGTAGTGTGTGGATGGGCAGCGAGTTTGACTGGCTTTTGTTCACAGGTGGGTGCACCCCACCTGGAATTTGCCATAATTCTCCGCGACTGATTCGTTCTAATAAAGAGTCCAACTCACACCTCTTAATCAATTTGCGTCACGGGGATAGCGTCTAATTGCCACTTCCACGTTTGTTTGGTTTGTGCCACTGGGACCATGTCGATGCAATCTACAGGGCAGGGGTCAACACATAAATCACAGCCAGTACATTCATCAATCAGTACAGTGTGCATTTGTCTTGTTGCACCAACGATGGCGTCAACTGGGCAAGCCTGAATGCATTTAGTACAGCCGATACATTCGTCTTCGCGAATGTAGGCAACTTTCTTTTCAGGTTCCGCTTGCTCGCCACCGGCAAGTGGTTTAGCTTCCACGCCCATTAAATCAGCAAGTTTTTTCACCGTGGCTTCGCCACCAGGGGGACACTTATTTACGTCATCGCCATTGGCTATGGCTTCGGCATAGGGCTTACACCCCGGGTAGCCGCATTGGCCACATTGGGTTTGCGGTAAAATTGCATCAATTTGTTCAACGATTGGGTCACCTTCGACGCGAAAGCGCACGGCTGCAAAGCCAAGA
Organism: Pseudoalteromonas pernae; assembly: GCF_039831865.1. NCBI lineage: Bacteria > Pseudomonadati > Pseudomonadota > Gammaproteobacteria > Alteromonadales > Pseudoalteromonadaceae > Pseudoalteromonas > Pseudoalteromonas pernae. The sequence goes on along the minus strand of NZ_JBDODM010000002.1, from coordinate 273,299 downwards.
ATGACACCAAATACAAGCGCTAAAATGCCCAGAGCAATGAGGGCGTAAAATAAAGTCATAATTAAAACTTAACCAATCCGCTAAAGCCCATGAATGCCATCGACATTAGGCCAGCTGTAATCATCGCAATGGCAGCGCCTTTAAACGGCGTAGGCACATCGGCGCCGGCCATACGTTCACGCATTGCGGCGAATAGCACCAACACCAAAGAAAAACCAACAGCTGCGCCAAATCCATAGACCGCAGATTCAACAAAGCTGTGCTGTTCTTTGATATTCAATAGGGCAACACCTAATACCGCACAGTTGGTGGTGATTAAAGGTAGAAAAATACCTAACAATCGATATAAGGTCGGTGACGTTTTTTGCACCACCATTTCGGTGAACTGCACCACTACCGCTATCACCAAGATAAAGCTCATGGTACGAAGAAATGTTAGTTCAAGGGGCAATAAAATATATTGATTGACCAAATAACTGGTTACCGATGCCAGCGTTAGTACAAAAGTGGTCGCCAAAGACATGCCCACAGCCGTGTCTAACTTGCTCGACACGCCCATAAACGGACACAGACCTAAGAATTGTACAAGAACGAAATTGTTAACCAACACGGTACTGACAAGCAGTAAGAGATATTCCGTCATAGGCACCCAAGAAACTGAAAAGAACTGCGGTATTATCCTTATTTCTCGTTCATTTCACAACAGTTACGACGGTTTTAAGGCTTGTTCAAAGAAGGGGAGTTGCGGCGAACTGTATCGCCGCGGGAGAACACTTAGGTTAACCTTGTATTTGCGAGCTATCGCGCACCACCAAAGAAGGCGTAAAAATTCGCTGAATGTCTTTATCCTGATTTCTCGCACCACGTGTTTTGCTAAACAACAAACGGGCAGCGTGTTGAGAAATTATATCGTTATCTTGATGCGCGGTAGTGAGCTTTGGCCAAGTTTGTTTTGAGAACGGAGAGTCTTCGAAACCTGTGATTGCTAACTCGTTTGGAATAGAAATATCCATCAAACGCGCTGCGAATAATGCACCAGCTGCAATTTCATCGTTGCCGCCCATCACTGCGGTGATCTGGAGCGCGTTGTTATCTTTAAGTAGCTCTTTGGCACCGCTAACACCAGATTCAAACGAGTACTCGCCACGGTAGACAAGCTCTTCACGGTTTTTAATGCCATTATCAGCAAGAGCTTGCTGATAACCCGCTAAACGCTCAGATGTGGATTTGTGCTCTTCATCGCCACAGATAAAAGCGATGTTTTTGTGGCCTAGGCTCAACAAGTGCTGAGTGATTTCGTAAGCAGCCGCATAGTCGTTCACGTAGATACAAGGGCTATTGTCGCTGTCATCTCCGCGGCCTGAGAGAATCCGCACATAATGCATGTTCATGCTATCGAGCTCGTCGATAAGTGCTTGTTGCTCAGAAAGTGGGGGGGTGAGCACTAATCCGGCGATACGTGAGCGCTGGATCATTGTTTTGAGCTCATTTTCCATTTCGCTATCGGCGTAACTGCAAGGGTGAATCACCAATTCGTAGCCTTCTTTGCGACAGCGTGACAGAACACCATTTTGCATATCGATGACGTAGTAGGCATTGGGGTTGTCGTATACCAAGCCTATGGCGTAAGACGAGGTGCCAGCAAGGTTACGTGCTGCAAGATTGGGTTGATAATTAAGCTCTTTTACAGCTGCCATAACGATGTCATGGGTTTTTTTGCGCACCGATGGCTCATTATTGATTACTCGCGAAACCGTTTTCATTGATACACCGGCGAGTTTCGCAACGTCATTAATAGTTACTTTCATGATCGTTTCTTATTATCTCAGCGCTAGTACACAGGTACGTAGCCCTTTGTTATGTAATCGTTTGAGCCAAATTAGCTCGCTATCATTTTTCAATCTTGATGCCATGAGAGTTTAACCGTCTAAAATTTATAATTAGCGGCCAAAAGCACAGTGAAAAACGCTGTTGAAATTTTAAGCCAACAGAAATGACTGTAAGACAAATTTTCATTGAGTGTATCTAAAGTTATAAAAAATTAGCAGAGAAAATTTCATTTTTTCCACATGATACCGGTGTCAAAGATGAAAATATGCGCTATCATTCCGCAAATAAAATCAAAAATAAGCCATTTGACAGCGTTGTCATTTTAACTTAACGTTTACGTCCCAATGGCAATATGCAGTATTTGATGCAAGTGGATACACACTCATTATTCGCGAATTTACACAAAAGTGTCGCGATAGTGAGGCAAAATGAATTCAAACGTCGCAGTACCCACTTAATCAGTTAGGAATTCGAGGAACAAAAAATGGTAGCAAGTCGTTCACAATTAACGAGTTGGCAAGCACTCGAGCAACAGGCTCAAGAGCTAAAAAGCGCACATCTAAAGCAATTATTTGCACAAGACGCAGACCGTTTTTCTACGTTTTCTTTAGAGATTCCTGGGGTATTGTTTGATTATTCAAAACAGTTAATCACCACAAGTGTTCGTGATTCACTGATTGCGCTTGCGGAGCAATGTGAGTTGGGCCAATGGCGTGACAAAATGTTCAGCGGTGAAAAAATTAATTTCACTGAAGATCGTGCAGTGTTGCATACGGCGCTCCGTAACCGTGCCAAAACAGCAGTAATGGTTGACGGTCAAAACGTGACTGAGCAAGTAGAAACCGAGCTTGCCAAGATTAAAGTGTTTGTCGAAAAAGTACGTTCAGGTGCTTGGCTTGGTTACACTGGCAAAGCAATCAGCGATGTTGTCAGCATTGGTGTCGGTGGTTCAAACCTTGGCCCGCAGATGGCGACCGAAGCTCTGGCAAGTTACGCTGACGACACATTAAACGTGCATTACGTTTCTAACGTAGACGGCGTGCAAATTGCCCACGTACTCAAAGAGTTAAACCCAGAAACAACATTGTTCGTAGTTTCTTCAAAGACTTTCACTACTTCTGAAACCATGACCAATGCTGGCACTGCGGTGCAGTGGCTAACGAACGCTTCGGGCGATGAAGCCGCAATAGCAAAGCATTTCGTAGCAGTAAGCACTAACTTAGAAAAAACAGCTGCGTTCGGTATTGCTGATGAAAACGTATTCACGATGTGGGACTGGGTTGGTGGTCGTTTTTCAATGTGGAGTGCGATAGGCTTACCGATTGCCTTGTACCTAGGCTACGACGCCTTTATCGATATGCTAGAAGGTGCATTTGAAATTGACCAGCATTTCCAGCAAGCGCCTTTGAGCGAAAACATTCCAGTATTGATGGGTTTACTCAGCATCTGGAATACAAGCTTTTTGGACCACCGTGCCCAAGCTATTTTGCCTTACGACCAAGCGCTGCACATGTTGCCTGCCTATCTTCAACAAGGTGAGATGGAAAGTAACGGCAAGTCGGTAAACTTTGCTGGTCAGGCAGTTAATTACACAACAGTACCATTGATTTGGGGAATGACTGGTATTAACGGCCAACATGCGTTCTACCAGTATCTGCACCAAGGCACAACGATAGTGCCAGCGGATTTCATTGGCTCGGTTCAACCGCAGCACGACGTTGACGACCATCATACCATTTTGATGTCGAACTTCTTTGCTCAAAGCGAAGCGATGATGAATGGCGTTGACGCTGATGAAGTGCGTGCAGATTTACAAGCCAAAGGCTTGAGCGAGCAACGAATTGAAGAACTTGTTGAGCATAAAGTTCACCAAGGTAATCGCCCGACAACGTCAATTATCCTAGATAAAGTGGATGCTAAAGCCGTGGGTCGCCTGATTGCGATGTACGAGCACAAAATTTTTGTACAAGGGATCATCCTAGAGATCTGCTCTTTCGATCAATGGGGCGTTGAACTGGGTAAAGGTCTTGCAAAGAATATTGAGTCCGAATTGCGTGACAATCGTGTAGGGGAGCACGATAGCTCGACGCGTGGACTTATGGCGTATTATCAAGCGAAACGCCAGTAACAATTTAGCTGCAACAGCAGCACAGCCGAGTAGCGCTGAGGGGCTTAGTGGAGCTGATGATATCAATCCGCTAAGGCTCTTATCCCAAACGGGACAGCACACAAGAATACCTTTGAACGGGTAGCGCTGGAGTCTTTAGGGCCTGTATGTTTGTGAGAGGATGTACAGACTCCCTAAGACTCATTTATTCCCAAGCTCCGACAGCTAAGCTCTTAGTGTCGGAGCTTTGCCTTTTTCGAATGTGAAAAAGCCACCTCAAGGTGTAACGAAATTATGCACCGCGAGGACAAATTCCAAGGGCGATAATGTAGAATATCAACCAGCCCTATAGTCACTAGTATTATGTTTTCTTGCCGTTTGAAGCAGGAAAACCAAGCAAACAGGTAGAGAGTAAATCATGCTAAATCCTTTTGATATTATCATTTTTGGTGGTGGCGGTGACCTTGCATTACGCAAGCTGTTGCCAGCTATGTATCGCGCTTATCAGGAAGGCAACTTACCTCAGGGAACGCGTATCTTGCCTACTGTACGTGGCGCAGATAAGCGAGACGAATACATCGACACTGCCCATGACGCACTGAAAGAGCACCTATCAAAAGGTGAATACAACGCTAAAGATTGGAAAGCGTTTGCTCAGTATTTAGTCCCCGTGGTTGTGAATGTAACCGAAGCGGATTCATTGTGGGATGAGCTTAAAGCGACGCTTGATGAGCACGAACAAGATAAGTCTCGCGTGTTCTATCTATCGCTTCCACCTGCTGTGTACGGCAAGTGTTGTGAAATTCTATCTACCAAAGGTCTTATCACAGAGACTTCTCGTGTCGTTGTTGAAAAGCCAATCGGTTACTGCGGCAAGTCAGCAGAAGAAATCAACGCAAAAATCGCCGAGTATTTTACCGAAGAGCAAGTGTTCCGTATTGACCATTACCTCGGTAAGGAAACTGTGCAAAACCTTATGGCACTGCGTTTCTCAAACTCGGTATTTGAAAACCTTTGGGATGCGAAGACCATCGATAATATTCAGATCAGTATTTCTGAAACTGTGGGTCTTGAAAGTCGTGCTGGATTTTACGACAAAGCCGGCGCTTTGCGTGACATGATTCAAAACCACTTGCTACAACTGCTGTGCTTAGTGGCAATGGAGTCACCGCACAAGCTGACAGCAAATTCAATCCGTACTGAAAAGCTCAAGGTTCTTGAAGCGCTTCGTCCACTGGTTGGTGAGCAAGTAGACCAAAATATCGTGCGTGGTCAGTATGTACCAGGCGACCTTGCTGGCAAACTCGTACCTGGTTACCTAGAGGAACTAGGCGAAGGTTCGAGTGCGACAGAAACGTTCGTGGCGATTAAAGCACATATTGATAACTGGCGTTGGGCTGGTGTGCCATTCTACCTTCGTACCGGTAAACGCATGAAGAAGCGTTGTGCGGAAATCGTAGTGGAATATAAGCCGGTTTCGCACAATGTGTATGAGCAAAGTGTGGGCCCAATCCAGCCAAACCGTTTGGTTATTCGTTTGCAACCAGAAGAAAGCATCAAGTTGACATTAATGTCAAAACGTCTTGATAACCTTGAAATGCAACTTGAGCCAGTGACGCTAAACATTGAACTGTCTGAGTCTTATTCAAATGGCTTCCATTCAGACGCATACAAGCGATTGATGCTTGATGCCGCGGCAAATAACCCATCACTGTTTATCCACCGTGATGAAGTGCGCCAAGCATGGCAGTGGATTGATCCAATCATCGAACGTTGGCAAGAAAAAGGCGTTCCAGCATTGTACCGCGCTGGTACGTGGGGCCCAGAAGATGCAGACGAGCTATTGGCTGAAACAAATCATCGTTGGTTCAACACAGGTGAGGGCGCATAATGGCGAATATTACGGAACGCTTTTTTGATTCGAAAGAGCAAATGACCGAAGCGTTGGCTGCGTCACTCGAGAGCCGCCTAACAGATGCATTAGCAACATCACAACGTGCTTCATTGATGGTATCTGGCGGTTCATCGCCAGCACCTGCTTATAAATACCTTTCAGGCTTAGATATCGCTTGGAGTAAGGTTGATGTGGCGATGGTCGATGAACGATGGGTTGATGCAGGGCACGAGAAGAGCAACGAACAGTTCATTAAAGGTACTTTGTTGCAAGACAAAGCAGCCGCAGCGAACTTCATCACCATGAAAAACGCAGCCGCAACTGCTCAGGAAGGTGTTGCTGAGTGTGAGCACGCGTATCAACAAATTCAGCGTCCTTTTGATGTAACAATTTTAGGTATGGGACCTGATGGTCACACGGCTTCATTGTTCCCGCATGCGGAGGGTTTAGAGGTAGGTCTTACATCTGAGCAATTGGTGTGCGCTATCAACGCGATTGAGAGCGAAGTGACAGGTTCTATCACTGAACGTATGACCTTAACACTTCATGCTATTGCTCAATCAAAAGTTGTAAAACTATTGATCAGCGGCGAAGAAAAGCTGGCTGTGTACAAGCAAGCCAGCACAGGTGGTGATGTTAATGAAATGCCACTTCGCGCTGTACTTCAGCACCCAGATATTGAACTTGAAGTATATTGGGCGCCATAAGGCGACATTGCTTTAGATTAAAAAACGCAGCCACGGCTGCGTTTTTTGTGCCCAAAATATATTAACTATTACAGTGTGTTAGCGCCGCTACGTAAAATAATGCGGACAGTATGTTGCACCAACAAAGCGCAAAATCCATTTTAACACTCGCCGCAGTCTTTACTTTTTAGTGACGTTTTGTGCTATATTCCTTCGCGTTTCAATCTGGCTAAACCGTTTTACACTTACTTATTATCCATAAATTTCAATTAGTTAAATATCGATTAGTGCTTTTTTTAAACTAAAAAGACAAAAAGATGTAGCGAAATTGTAATTTTGGGTGTATGGTTTGTTAGTAGATGACAGCGTTGTCATCATCACTGGGCAGAAGTGATTTGAAAATCAACAAAATGATTCAAGGGGAATCCTGTGTTAGCTAAAAATTTTAAGAAAAGCTTATTAGCAGTGAATGTTAGCCTTGCAGTAGGCGCTGGTTTTTCCGGCATTGCAGTGGCAGCAGACGCACAAACTCAAGCAAAAGAAGACGTAGAAGTAATCGAAGTACGTGGTATTCGCCGCTCTTTAGCAGCAGCAATGAACACCAAGCGCTTTGCAAATTCAGTAGTTGATGCGGTATCTGCAGAAGATATCGGTAAGTTCCCAGACAGCGATGTAGGTGAAGCACTTGGTCGTATCTCTGGTATCTCAGTAAACCGTCAATTCGGTCAAGGCCAGCAAGTATCAATCCGTGGCGCGTCAGCTCAGCTTACACGCACACTACTTAATGGTCACTCAGTTGCTTCAACAGGTTGGTACGACCAACAAGCAATCGACCGTAGCTTTAACTACACATTGCTTCCACCTGAGCTAGTAGGTGGTATTGAAGTATCTAAGTCTTCACAAGCGAACACAGTTGAAGGCGGTATCGGTGGTACTGTTAACGTTAAAACGCGTAAGCCTCTAGACCTAGATGCAAACACTATCTTCGGTGGTGTAAAAGCGGACTACGGTACAATTTCTGAAGAAACAGACCCAGATGTATCAGGTCTTTACTCTTGGAAAAACGATGACGAAAACTTCGGTTTCCTACTTGCTGGTGCATACTCAGAGACAAACTATCAACGTAACGGTATTGAGTCGTTAGTTGGATGGGGTGACATCGTTCCGACTACTTTCCAACAAGAACGTGAGCGCACAGCAATCAACGCTGCTTTCCAGTACCGTCCTACTGATAACCTTGAGCTTGGCTTAAATATCATGAGCCTTGAGCTTTCAGCTAACAATGCGAACACGTCATTGTTTGCTATCTTCCCAGATGACAAAGCAGCGGCGTGTGAGCAAACAAATGCCTCTGGCACATGTACTTTCTACCGCCGTACAGCGGGTGATGCGAACCCTGGTTGGGCGCAAACATGGGCACGTGCTGGTTCAATGACATCAGACACAGTTGATTTCGACTTCAAATACGTTGGCGATAACTTCGAAGTGTCAGGTCGCTTTGGTAACACGCAATCAGACGGTGGTACAGATCTAACAGCAAACTACGGTTTCTGGCTAGGTACTCCTGCTGATTTCGCGGGTACTTACGACGCAACAGGCGATGTGATCAAAATCGACATCGCAAACAAAGAATTTGACGCAAGTGACTTCACAGGTGAGCTTTCTCCAGCAGGTTGGTCACTTAAGAAACAACCGAACTCAGATGAAGAAACATACGCACAAGTAGATTTCACTTTCCCTGTGGACTTCGGTGCAATCACTGCAGTTAAAACGGGTTTCCGTTGGGCTGACCACGAAGTTACACAAGAAACGTGGGGCGCGAACCTAGTTGACTCACTACCTGTGAATAGTGCTGACAAGTATTTCTCAGGCACTATGTCTTCAGGTGCAGGTTTTACTCTTCCAGAGCCAAACCTAGATGCAATGATTAGCGATGGTTACGCGGCAATTGCAAGCTTCGATGACACATCAGCAGTTTACAAATCAGGTTACGGTACAATTCAAGAAGAAAACTTCGCATTATACGTAATGGCTGATTTCGAAGGTGAAGCGTTCCGCGGTAACGTGGGTCTACGTTATGTTTCTACAGATGCTGAGTCTGATTACTTCGACCTAGACGCAAACGGTAACTACGCAAACGCGCTTAGCACTGATAAAGCAGATTATGATGAAGTGCTTCCTAGCGTGAACATCGCATTTGACCTAGCTGAAGACGTAATCCTACGTGTATCTGCTGCACAAGTAATGTCACGCGCGAACTACGCTGACATGTTCTCAGCATCGACACTGGCTGGTTACAATGATGGTACAACAGGCAACGAAGTCCTGAAAAAAGGTAACATCGGTCTAGAGCCGTTCAAAGCAACGCAAGCCGACTTCGGTATCGAGTACTACTTCGATAACGATGCAATGTTCAGTGCAACTTACTTCATCAAAGATATCTCAAGCTTCACTAAGACTGACCAAGTTCTTAACCAAAGCATCGGTATCGTTGATAACGACTCAGGTGTAGATAGCTGGACTATCGCAACTATGGGTACGGGCAGTGGCGGTGAGATCCAAGGTATCGAACTACAGCTACAAGATGGTTTCGACAATGGTCTTGGTTACCAAGTGAACTACACGCTTGTTGATTCATCAGCACCAGAAGAGAACTTCCCAGATCGCGTATCACAGTTCACTGACTCATCAGATCACACAGTAAACCTTGTTGGTTACTACGAAACTGAAGACTTCAACATCCGTCTTGCGTATAACTGGCGTTCAGAATACATGATTCGTGAATTACCGGGTTTCTACGGTAACCGCGAGCATCAGGACTACGGCACACTTGATTTAAGTGCTAAGTACTCAATCACTGATAGCCTAGACGTAACATTTGAAGCTGTTAACTTAACTGAAGAAGACAGTGTTCAAATCGGTGTAGCTGAAGGTAATGTAGATGTTAAGCCTGAATTGAAAGATGGCTACCCTGCATGGTTCTTCGAAGGTGAAGCACGTTACAAACTCGGCTTACAATTCCGTTTCTAAGCCGTGCGCTGTGAAAAGCCAGAGACTTGTCTCTGGCTTTTTTTTGTCTGTTATTCACACAGTGAGCGCAGCTATTCCACACAAGTAAAAAAGCTCAGCAATGCTGAGCTTTTATAATTACATTTTGGCTAAGCCATTTTGCTTTATTTTTTGTAATAACTCGCGATTGGGTTGCAGTTGGCTGCGAACATGATTGGCCTTGGCGGCAATTGCACGGTGTAAGCCACTAAGGTTGTGACTACTGTGATTAAACACTGAGCCAGATAAGTGAGTTTCAAAGTCCATGCCGTACAGAACATAGAGGTAATTCTCAAGTCGAAACGCGTCAAACCCTTGCGGGAAGTCATAATGTGAGGGCAAGTGTGTGCGCCAGTGTTGGACGTTTTCTTGTAGCTGCTTTGGCCATGATTGTGGGTTGCGGTTATCCAGCCAAAACTGACTGTCATCGCGATTTGAGATGGCATAATGTAGTTTGATAAAGCTAATTACGCTCTCCCACATACCGCTTACATAGCTATTGAAGCGATTGCTTAGTTGTTCTAATTCATTTGTGCAGGTTGGGAATTGATGCGCCAGTAACTTCGCCGTGGCGTCAAACACCAATAAACCTGTTGCTTCGAGGGGCTCCACAAAGCCCTGCGCTAAGCCAATAGCGACACAGTTTTTATGCCAAAACCTCTCGCGATAGCCCACGGGCATATTGATTTCTCGAGCATTAACTTCGGATGCAGGTTTTTGCAGGTAGTTTGCCAATACTTGGTGCGCTTCATCCGTGCTCATGTGCTTGTCACTGAATACATGGCCGACACCGCGGCGGGTCGGCAGCGAAATATCCCAAATCCACCCCGCTTTTTGTGCGGTTGCTTTTGTGTAAGAGGGTATCAGCGTGTCGGGGTCGTCGTAAGGCACTTGAATTGCCAGTGCTTTATTGACGAACAAGACATCGCTTTTATCAATAAAAGGCACGTGTAACGCTTCGCCTAACAAACGGCTGCCAAAGCCAGAACAGTCAATGTATAAATCGCCTTGGTGCGCATGCCCTCTTGCATCTATCAGTTGATGAATTGCGCCATCGTCGCTGAGCGTGACCTCATTAATATGGGCAAATATCCGTTTAACGCCTAGTTTTTCAGTGGCATGTTCAGCCAGTAAGGCACCAAATTTACCCGCGTCAAGGTGATAACCATATGCGGCTAAGCCTTGATATTCTGGGCAGCATATAGTTTTCGGGGCAAGCTCTGCATCGCATAACTGCGCCTGAATACCGACTTGATGGCTAAAGCTTTTTTGTTGTTGTTCTAACCAAGCTGCGGCATTGTTGTCATCTAAAATAGGGTAGTCAAACGGATGATAATAATGATGTGGCTGCTCACCTCGCGGTTTCATCCAATTATCAAAGCGAATACCTTGTTTGAATGACACATCACAACGCGTGATAAAGTCTGTCTCGCTGATGCCAAACTCTCTGAGTGTATGCACCATCAAAGGTACTGTCCCTTCACCAACGCCGATAGTAGGCGTATCGGGAGACTCAATAACGGTGATCTCAACACCACCTTGGTGCGCAGGTTTGAGTTTCGTTGCTAGATGATTTGCGCTGAGCCAGCCAGCGGTGCCACCACCGAGAATTATCACTTTTTGAATCGGCTTATTGTTCATTGTCTGTTACCTGTAAATGACAGCGCTGTTATTGTATCTATTCTGCGCTGTTAATACAGCTTATTAACAAATAAAGTCTTTGCACTGCAGCAAAGATTTTTAACGAGCGGAATTGATCCTCTATCAGCGCTGATGTGTATTAATAAACCGAGCCTCATGATACGATTCTGAACACATATAAAAATATAGTAATATAAAATGGATTTGACACTTAACCCAGCGCTTCATATTCAATCGATAGATATTCCTGATACCCAAGAGCAGGTGTTTATCATAGATGATTTTTTGCTAGACCCGGAGCCGGTATTACATTTCGCCAAAAAGTATGCGTACTTTAACCCAGTGGGGGCGGACGGCACCTTCTACCCTGGTATTCGAGATCACATGCCTGCACCCTATACCCGTGTGTTAGCGCAACTTCTCAACCGAGATTTGTATCCTTTTACATGCGGCTACGGCCCACAGCGCGTTACCAAATCCATGCTGAGTTTAATCACCTTGGGTCAGTCACAATTGCATGATGTACAAAAGATGCCGCACATAGATAGCAGTAATGACAGAGCTTTCGCGAGTGTGCACTACCTTAGCTCGCAGCCAAGAGGCGGCACCGCAATCTACAAGTTTAAACCTACAGGCACGGTGCAGATTAACCAAAGCAATCAAGACATTGTGTTGAGTATGATTGAACAGGTTAAAGCGCATTCGCATGAGCACAGCGGCTACATAAACGGTGACACGTCTTTGTTTGAGAAAGTCGTGGATATCCCAGAGCGCTTTAACAGGTTGGTGATTTACAAAAGCAATTTGTTGCATAGTGCGCGGCTTACTCATGAACAAAGCATTAGTTCTTCTGTTGAGCACGGCAGGCTAACGGTTTCTTCATTTTTTAATGACCTTCAATAGTCGCATGACTAGGACACACGTTGGCTTTCTTGTAGACTAATCCTATTGCGTACAAACAATAAAAGAAATCGCGTGAACAACAAGATAAAAAGAATTGTCATCCTCGGTGGTGGCACAGCAGGTTGGCTTGCAGCCAGTCATTTAGGCGCTCATTACAAAAAGACTATCCAAGCTGGGCAATTAAGCGTGACCGTTGTTGAGTCTCCTGATGTGCCGAATGTGGGAGTGGGTGAGGGTACTGTGCCAATTATCCGCGACAGTATTCGTAGCTTTGGCATCTCTGAAACCGAGCTTATCAGTAAATGTGATACCAGCTTTAAACAAGGGATCAAATTTGTAGAGTGGACGCATAACCCTTCGCAAAAGCCCGGTAACTTCTATCACCATTTATTTGAGACTCCTCATGTTGCTCAAAGTGGTATTAATGCGCATTGGCTTCTAAACAATCAATCTATGAATAAACACTATGCTCAGTGCGTGTCTATTCAACACGATGTCTGTGAGGCTGGATTAGGGCCAAAAGATTTGTCGACGCCTGAATTTCAGGGCATCGTGAATTACGCGTATCACCTCGATGCAGGAAAATTCACCGAATTACTCTCACATAATGCGCAGCGAAACTTAGGTGTGCAGTACATAAGTGGGCATGTAGATACCGTTAATCTCACAGACGATGGAAACATCACATCGTTGCTCCTAACCGATGGCAATACGATTGCCGGCGATCTATTCGTAGATTGCAGTGGCTTCCAAGGTCGATTGATCAATGATGAACTGCAGGGGACATTCGTAGATAAATCAGATGTACTGCTGTGTGATAGCGCATTGGCTGTACAAGTGCCTTACACCGATCCGAATCATGACATCAAATCTTATACTATCGCCCACGCTCAACAGGCAGGATGGGTCTGGGATATAGGTCTCACTTCTAGGAGAGGAGTGGGTTTTGTATACTCAAGCGCTCATTTAAGTGAAGATGAAGCGTATCAAACCTTATTCAACTATCTCGGTACACAACCTGAGATGGTTAGAAAGATACCAATGCGCACAGGGTATCAAAGCCAGCCATGGCTAAAAAATTGTGTCGCTATGGGGTTGGCACAAGGATTCGTTGAACCACTTGAAGCAACAGGGTTGCTGGTGTTTGATATGTCAGCAAAATTGCTCGCGACAAAACTTCCTGTGACGCCAAATGAAGTGGCGATTGTTGCCAGCAAATTTAATAATCAAATGACCGCCATTTGGGAGGACATTGTGGACTTTATAAAGTTGCACTATTGTATTTCCAAGCGAGACGATACGGCATTTTGGCTAGATAACCGCGCACCAGAAACAATTCCGCAAAGTTTACGCGAACGTCTACAACTTTGGCGTACTCACATTCCTACTCATTTCGATTTTGAACGAACATTGGAGTTATTCAAACTCGAAAATTACCTCTATGTCCTCAATGGCATGGATTTCTGTGTTGATAAAGAGGCCATTGCGTCACGCTATATGCAGACCGAAGGTGCGCCGCAACACCTCGCAATGATTGAGCAAGCGGTTCGCCAAGTCACCAGTGCGTTACCCAAGCATCGTGCGCTGCTAGAGAGTATTAAGCAACGAGGACGTCATTAATACCTTTGTGGCGAACTTTGTTAATTGATTGTGCCACCGAATTCACTTTTGGTGGCACTGCTTTGCTACATAAAGCTACACAGCGCTTATTTTGTTTTAAACATTATCAAGGCCTTGGAATCACTCGTATAGCCTTCTATACAATGACTTTAAACTTTCACGTATTTTCTCTTCCTTTTTGTAAGCAAAACCGATAGCCTTAGGCCACAACAAGTAACAAATACGTAAATAGTATGGAGCAGTATTATGGCGGAGCAACAAGTGCAGCCTTTGCATAACGAGAAACATGCCAACACTAAAATCAAAAATGGCATCAATCTAGAATTCTTAAAAACTCAACACCTAGTACCAGTAGTTGCACACGAGTTCGGTCGTGTAGCAAATGAATTCCCAATGGCTTTCGTTAAAAACAACGAAACAGGTAAATTCCAAGCGGTAGCACTTTTCGGTCTTGAGCCAGGTGAAAACCTTTTCGTAGACGGTGACAAATGGAACGCTGGTTTCGCACCTCTTGCAGTTACTCGCTACCCTCTAGGTCTAGTTAAGCACCCAGAAGAAGAGCAGTACGGTGTAGTAATCGACGAAGCAAGCCCGCTAGTTGGTGAAGAAGAAGGCCAAGCCTTGTTCGAGAACGGCGAAGAAACTGATTACCTTAAGCGTCGTAAAGAAGCGCTTATCTCGTTCATCGAGTTCTCAGGTGTGACAGAAGTATTCACTGAATACCTAGCTGAAAAAGAGCTTTTAGCAGCACAAACGCTGACTGTTGATATCAAAGGTGAGAAAAAAGACATCACTGGTATCTACATGATCGATGAGAAGAAGTTGAATGAACTAAGCGACGAGGCTTTCCTAGAACTACGTAAGCGTGGTTACCTAGCGCCTATCTATTCATTCCTAACTGCTAGCCATCAAGTGGCTCGCCTTGCTCGCCTTAAAGCTGAGCGTAGCGCATAAGCGTGAATGAAATACGATAAAAGAACCCAGCTTAGCTGGGTTTTTTTATGTTGTTTGATTACAAAATCGGCTATTGGCCATCTTGGACGAAAGTTTTACCTTTTTATCCTTGAGTAACTTTCGCCCTTGTGAAAAAATTTAAGTTTACTTAATAACCCCAAACGCAGACACGAGGATTCGATTATGCGCATTATTTTATTAGGCGCACCAGGTGCGGGTAAAGGCACGCAAGCTCAGTTTTTAATGGACAAGTACAGCATTCCACAAATTTCTACAGGTGACATGCTACGTGCAGCTATCTCTGAGGGCACACCGCTTGGTCTAGAAGCAAAGAAAGTGATGGATGCGGGTCAACTTGTGTCTGACGATATTATCATTGGCCTAGTAAAAGAACGCGTAGCGAAAGCTGACTGTGAAAACGGTTTTCTACTAGATGGATTCCCACGCACTATCCCACAAGCGGACGCGATGAAAGAAAACGGCATCAGTGTTGATCACGTTATTGAGTTTGATGTTGCTGACGAAATCATTGTTGAGCGTATGGGCGGCCGTCGCGTACACCCAGGTTCAGGTCGTGTATACCACGTTGTTTACAACCCACCAAAAGTTGAAGGCAAAGACGATGTAACGGGCGAAGACCTTATCATCCGTGATGACGACACAGAAGAAACTGTACGCAAGCGTCTAGCTATCTACCACGAGCAAACAAAGCCGCTAGTAGATTACTACCAAGCCGAAGCGCAAGCTGGCAACACGCAGTACCACAAACTAGACGGTACCCAAGCTGTTGAAGCAGTAAGCAAGCAACTAGCAGACCTGCTAGGCTAAGCAATTTGCAAATTAAGAAACCGCCGCGAGGCGGTTTTTTGATCTAAGCACCACTTTTATAGGTATAATCAACGTCATATCAATAAAAGGAAAATGAATTTATGTCGTTAGCCCTGACGCAGCCGCCGAGTCGCTACGGTGTTTTATTGGTCAACTTAGGTACGCCTGATGCGCCAACAGCCAAAGCAGTACGTGCCTATCTGAAAGAGTTTTTATCTGACACTCGTGTGGTAGAGATTCCCCCTTTTCTTTGGTCCATCATTCTCAATGGCATCATCTTGCCCATTCGCTCTCCTAAAGTGGCCAAAGCCTATGCTGAGATTTGGGAAGACGGCGACTCGCCATTGCGTGCCATTACCCAACGTCAAAGTCTGGCATTAAAAGCCTCAATAGAGTCGCAACTTGGCGAAGATATCCACGTTGATTACGCCATGACTTATGGCAAGCCGAGTATTCAAAGCCGTATTGATGACATGATGGCGCGAGGCATAGATAAAATCGCGGTATTGCCGTTGTATCCGCAGTATTCTGCGACCACTACGGCCGCGGTGTTTGACAAACTAAATCGTCATTTAGCCACCATTCGCAATTTGCCAGAGATTCGTTTTTTGAAGCACTACTACGAGCGTGAGGATTATATCGCCGCACTAGCATCCTCAATTGCTAAATATCGTGAAGAGCATGGCACAGCGGACAAACTGATCTTCTCCTTCCACGGCATCCCGAAACGCTGTGTAAACAAGGGTGACCCATACTATGAACATTGTAAGGCGACGGCTCACAATACGGCGAAGAAGCTTGGTTTGAAAGATGAGCAGTGGATGATGACTTTCCAATCGCGTTTTGGCGCCGAGGAATGGCTACAACCTTATACCGACAAAACTCTTGAGAGCCTTGCTAAGTCTGGTGTGAAAACGATACAGGTCGTGTGTCCTGCGTTTGCAGCGGACTGTTTAGAAACCTTGGAAGAAATCTCTCAGGAAAACGCAGACATCTTCAAAGAAGCAGGCGGCGACCACTTGGGTTATATCCCCGCACTAAACGATTCTGCCGAGCATATCGCGGTATTGACTCAATTAGCTAAATCACAGTTGGTTAACTGGTAAATTAATTAACATAAAAGGGCGCATTGGCGCCCTTGTCATTACAATGCCTTTAACGCTGCAATAGCGTTGTCGTAATTAGGCTCTTTGGATAATTCACTTACTAATTCTTTGTACACAATCTTGTGGTTCTTATCTAACACAAACACTGCACGACTTAGAATGCCCATGTCTTGAATAAGTAGTCCGTAATTTTCAGCAAAGTTTCGCCATACTGCATCCGACAATGTTTCTAACTTATCAATGCCTTCCGCGGCGCAGTAACGTTTTTGCGCAAAGGGCAAGTCCGTACTGATGGTTAGCATGGCTACCTGCGGGTAGTTTGCTGCTACTTGTTCATTAAAGTGCTTTGTTTGAATACTGCATACGCCGGTGTCTAAACTTGGTACTACACTTAGTAACACAGGTTTTTGTTGGTAATCAGCTAATCCTTTGGCTTGGAATTTTGCGTCAACAACGCGAAAGTCCGGTGCAGCTTGGCCAACTTCAACGCCTGTGCCAAGCAAAACAACAGGCTTACCTTGCGCAGTCACCTTGCCAGCATCTAGGTTATTAATAGTGGTGCTTTGTTGCGCGACGGCACTTAAGCTAAATGTCATCACTGCAATTGAACTGACCAGAAGTTTTTTAATCATGTTGTAGCCTTATTATTTATTGATGTCCCATTAAAAGGAGTTTAATGAGCCTACTATATTTAAATTGAGTTTATAAAATTATTTCATTAACATTGTGTTTAGTTAGTTTTAAAAAAACATTAAAAATCATTAGCTCAGCTAACTATTCTACGACGTTTGTGCGAGGTGCGGTAAGTCATGAAAACCCCAGTGTTAATCTGTGACGATTCAACAGTTGCGCGCCGCCAACTTGCACGTTCATTTCCCGAGGACTGGGAAGTACAACTGAGCTATGCCACCAATGGCCAAGAGTGCCTCGCTGCGCTTGAAAGCGCAAAGCCCGAAGTCTTGTTTCTTGATTTAAACATGCCTGGTATGGATGGATATCAAGTATTACAAGCAATTCGCGAACGTCACATTCAAGTGATTGTTATCGTTGTTTCTGGCGATATCCAACCCAGTGCCCATGAACGCGTATTGGCACTAGGCGCGGTGGATTTCATCGCCAAACCCTGCGATGCAAACAAACTAGCTCAAATTATAGATCAGCATGGTATCAAAGATAGCGCGATGCGCCAGCGAATTGCGATGCAGCTAGGCGAGCAGTTAGATCCTGATATTCGTGATATTTATCAAGAAATAACCAACGTTGCCATGGGACAAGCAGGGGATTTGTTGGCACGCTTATTAAAAGTATTCGTGAAGTTGCCAATCCCTAACGTGAATGTGCTTGAGGTGAATGAATTGGCCATGGCGCTGCGCTCCATTGACCAAAATGCTGCGACCTCGGGTATTTGCCAAGGCTT
Organism: Pseudoalteromonas pernae; assembly: GCF_039831865.1. NCBI lineage: Bacteria > Pseudomonadati > Pseudomonadota > Gammaproteobacteria > Alteromonadales > Pseudoalteromonadaceae > Pseudoalteromonas > Pseudoalteromonas pernae. Next base: position 255,265 of record NZ_JBDODM010000002.1, on the reverse strand, counting down.
CATCGGTGGTGGTATTTCTGGGGAAGCTTTGTTGTTATTGAATGACTCTAGCTTTAAAGAGATTGCATCGCTGATGAATTACGATGGTGATCTCACTGATAATGTTGAACTCGAATTATTAATGGACGTCAGTAATATCCTCATCGGGGCTGTGCTAACGGGGCTCGCAAAGCAATTGGATGTGAGCTTTTCCCAAGGCCATCCTGTGGTGCTAGGGCAGCACCGCGAAGTGGAAGAGCTGGTGGCCACCAATCGCACACGCTGGCAACGAACACTCGCCATCGAGATAAGTTATGGAATAGAAGATCACGATATTAACTGTGATCTGATGTTGTTATTCACGGAAGATTCGCTGCGTACGCTGAAGTACAAAGTCGAATATTTATTGGAAGACTGATTATGCCTGCTGCTGATTTCAATATGCATGAGATCCATTGGTTAATGGATATGTTTAACACCGTTGACGTAGGGCTGGTTGTGCTCGACAGGCAATATTGTGTATGCATTTGGAACGGCTTTATGGAAAACCACTCGGGTTTGTTACCCAGTGCCGTAAAAGATAAAGATATATTTGATTTATTCCCAAGCATTGATGAGCAATGGTTTCGTAAGAAAACAGATTCCGTATTTGTGCTCAAGAACCGGTCATTTACCATTTGGGAGCAAAAACCTTACATATTCCGCTTTAAGAATTACCGCCCCATCACTGGCAAAGCGCATCATATGTACCAAAACGCCACCTTTATTCCATTGACGAGTACGACCGGCGATGTCACTCATGTGTGTATTATCATTTACGATGTTACTGACGAAGCCGTGAACAAAATCGAGCTCGAAGAAGCAAACCGATTACTCGAGCAAGTCAGTAGAACAGACAGCCTGACGCAATTACCTAATCGTGGTTTCTGGGAAGAAACTCTGACTAAAGAGTTTAAGCGTTTGAATCGATCAAACGGGTGTGGTTCGTTATTGATTTTGGATATCGATCACTTCAAAAACATCAATGACACCTATGGACATGCCACAGGGGATGAAGCCTTAAGACACATTGCCGGCCTGCTCAAAACAACACTGCGTGAGAGTGATATGGCAGGGCGCTACGGCGGTGAAGAGTTTGTAGTGACCTTGTGCGACACCGATTTGGAAGGTGCGCAGGTGTTTGCAGAGCGCCTGCGCCAACGCGTTGAAAGTACAGAAGTCGTCGTTGGTGAGTTCAAACTAAAAATGACCATCAGTATCGGTATCGCCCAGTACCAAGACAGCTTCACACAATATGAGCAATGGATAGAAGCCGCAGATAAGGCGCTTTATCGCTCCAAAGAAAATGGCAGAAACCAAATTTCAGTGTCTGATATGAAATAACGCCCCGACTGCACTGCCACGGGTGAGAGATGACTGCGACGCAAACTTAGGTATTAAGAAATAAAAATCACGACAAAGCCTTCACATCCTATTTGATAACTTAGTTGTACTCTCCACAAACAAGTTATTTTATGAAAACCTTAATACTGGTCATTTTATCAATGCTACTGATGGGTGGCTGCAAACAACGCCACTTAGACATTTTTCCTGAACTTTCAGACGATCAATTAATGTTGCAAAAGCTCTCGGTCGTGCAGATGCGAGCTGATATAGATGCCTTACTTGAGGGAGCTATCCAGCGTCATCCCGACATTGAAGAATATGCAGACCTTGCTTTGCTGCGAGCAAAAGCACAAGAGCTTAAAGCGAGCCTGCACGAGCCACTTAATAGGGTAGAGTTTTATCGAGTCGTTGGCAGTTTGACATCATCTTTTCAAGACGGGCATTCATTCCTGATATGGCCATATCAGGAACTAAATAAAGCGCGTGAAGCAGGGCATCAGACGTTTCCACTTGCCGTAAGTGTCAATGATAAGGGCAAGTTACAGCTAAAACACGCTTACATTCTAGGTGATAAAGCAATCCCCATGTTGTCGGAGATAGTTTCGATAAATGATATAGAGGCTGACTTTCTTTTATCGCAGCTTACGCCCTATGCCGGTGGCGAAACTGCGTTACTGCGCGAGCATGCGGTGGTCATGAGGTTTGGTATTGCCTTGTGGGCGCGCTATGGATGGTTAGATAATTTTGACGTTAAAGTTTCTACTCCTGAGGGGGTTCAAGAGTTACAGCTTGGAGCGCATAAAAACTGGCCGATAGTGGATGAAAAAGCACAAGGTTTTGTAGCTAGCTACTCAGAAAAAGCTCATTACTACAAGCAGTTGTCTGATAGTGTTGGTTTTATTTATTTAGGTCATTTCGATATCGACCCAAATGAATTTGAACGCTTTGTCGATCAAACATTTGCCAACATTAAGCAGCAGAACATTAAGCAACTGATTATCGATATTCGCGACAATCCGGGTGGCAATACAGATACAGTGACCTATTTATCTCGGTACCTTGCTGATAAACCCTTTAGGTTAATTTCAAAACTTAAAGAAAAATTAAATGAAGAAAATAGAGGCTGGCTTAACTATAAAGGAGAGGTAGGTGATATTGTTGTAACAGATTGGGATGATTGGGAATCACCGATTCGTAAAGATCAGCGTTTTGACGGCGATACTTTTTTACTCATTGGGCCGGTAACTTATTCAGCATCGATTGTGCTTGCAACTACGTTGAAGGACAATGGAATTGCCACTTTGGTAGGTGAGGCAACGGGAGGGTATGCTAATCAGTCAGCTCAAGGTAATCTGTTCAACTTACCCAACTCTGAGCTACGCGCTTACGTAACAACACGAATGCTAGTGAGACCCAATGGTGAATTAGCGCGCCGTGGCGTTGCGCCGCATTACAATCTAAACGACTACAATTTAAATGCGTGCAAACATGTGCAAGCAAGTAACGCCTATGCATTTGCTAACAACAATCAAAAAGATAAATCGCTTAGATTAATCGGGTTGCTCCTAAGCGATGAGCTTAAACACTGCGAATAAGAAGTTGAGTAAAACAATGACACATCGCACTAGTTCAGTATTAGTCGTAGAAGACACACATGATATCGCAATCCAGCTATGCGATTTTCTTGAGCGCAAAGGCTTTTTGGTTGACTATGCATCGACAGGGAAGCAAGCGATTAGGCTAGCTACAGAGCATAATTATGATGTTATTGTGCTCGATTTAATGTTGCCAGATATAGACGGTACACAGGTATGCAAAGAAATTAAGCAAACGTGCGATACCCTAGTACCTGTTTTGATGTTGACCGCTCGAGACAGCATAGAGCACAAAGTTGAGGGATTTGGCGCCGGAGCTGATGATTACTTAACTAAGCCTTATGTGCTTGAGGAAGTTTATTTACGTTGCATAGCACTGGCTCGCCGCAACAAACTTCATCACACCAAAGTGACGGAAATAGGTGATCTAAAAATAAATATCAGCACTAAAGAAGTTGAGCGCCAAGGGCAGGTTATTAAACTATCAAGCAAAGACTTTGAAATATTATGCTTGATTGCCGAAGCATACCCCAATGCGGTCAGTAAACGTCAGATCGTTGAAAAAATTTGGGGCTCTGATGCACCAGAAACTGATGCGGTACGAAGTCATATGTACACATTGAGAAACGCCGTAGATAAGCCATTTGATGTGCCGATGATTGTGACTGTTCACGGTATTGGCTTCAGACTTATTGCTAAATAATCAGAACGACACGCCATGAAGCACACAGCAAACACTCACATCTCCAATGCGATTACTAAACTGGTGTTTGCGGTCACGCTGACATTGACGCTCCTGTACAGCATCTTTGTACTTGGGTACTCCTGGGTCATTGAAGATAATATCTTCAATCGTCTAGTATCGCAGCAAGCTAGCACCATCAAGCACAACTACCACACGACTGGAAAAATCGATGTATTAGATAAGCAGATATATCAACTCTTCGAAGGTTGGCAGCAAGTACCCACTGAAATAAGACAAGTAGTACAAGATGAGCCAAATCGCGTTGAGTTTCGCCTTGCAGATGGAAAAACTTACCACCTGAAGCGATTCTATTTAGGTAGTGAAGAGTACGTGTTGCTCGCGAATGTTGAAAGGTTTGAAGTAAGTCGAGATTACTTAAAAGGGGTGCTTGTTTGGTTAGTTGGGTTCAGCGTTATTTCGTGTACTTTGATAGCCTTTCTTGGCTGGCGTATGGGGCGTAAAATAGCAAAGCCGCTCGAGTTGTTAGCTTGCTCAGTGAAAAAGTTAGAAAAAGGAGGTGAGGAATCGTTTCAGCAGTCCCTCAAGTTGATGCCAAACAATGAAGTTGGGCAGTTAGCTCATGCTATTGACCATAGCTTCAAACAACTCAATGACGCTCTCACTAGAGAACTGCACTTTACTAAAGATATCAGTCACGAAATTAGAACACCGATCAGTGTGCTACAGAACGCCCTGAGCCTAGACTCTGACAGCATCGCCCCAGCCAATAAACAAACGAATGAAATCTGCTTTTCAGAGCAGGCTGTAAAACAAATGCGCAGTGCAACCCAAAAGCTAACCCAAACAACAGATGTGTTGTTAGCGCTTGCTCGAAATGAATCTTCTTTGGCGCAATCAGTGTCACTCAATCGACTTATCGAAAAATGCGTGTTGAACCATTTTGCATTAAACCACTCGCAAAAGGGCATGTCTCTTGAGCTTGATATTGATATGCCTGATGACGAGGTGATGATTATTGCCAATCGTAATTTGCTTGAGATCTTAGTGAACAACCTGCTATCAAATGTCGTTGCTCATGCAAGTGATAAAGATGTTCAACTGCTCGTAAGCAAATCAAGCATTCGATTCACTAACCAATTTGCTGAACCGCTGCCAGCGAATCTAACGTTAAGTGGCATAAAAGCATCGAGTAGTGAGGGTATTGGTCAAGGTTTAAGTTTGATAGAGCGTATTTGCACTGCATGTGGATGGACTATGCATGTCGAAATAGATGCTGCGCATCAACGTTTCTCGATCCTTATCGACTTCGGGTCGTAAGAAAGGCCCTTTTCTTCACAAAAGCGCGACACATCAGCACATAAAATATATCTCATCAACTAGGAGGTATGTTATGAAAAACGTTCTGACAATTACATTGTGCAGCATTCTCACACTGGCAAATGTGTTATTACCAACTCCGGCAGCAGCCACTGACATAAAGGCGCACCAGCCAAGCAAAAAAGTAGCTATGTTAATTTCTGGGTACGGCAATAGTGACCCTGACCTATCTTATGACCTAGAGGAGTTAGTGCAAAGCTACCTTATCTTTCATCGCAACAACGTTAAGGTAGATATTGTGACACCTAAGGGCGGTGCTGTTTTAGTCAAACCGAATAAGGATGACTTAGCTCATGTCGCTGACTTCAAAACAAAGACAACAGGCCTTGATAAGTTGGCCAACACCTTATCCGCAGAGCAAGCGGGCGAAAATGACTACGATGCGCTGTTTATTGTGGGTGGGGATGGGGCGGTGTTTGATTTGCCCTTCGATGCAAGTACTCAGCAATGGATCACTACCTTTGCCAAGTCAAATACACCGATAGCCGCGGTATGTCATGGCCCTGCCGCTCTGGTAAATATAAAGCTTGATGATGGCACTTACTATGTTGCGAATAAATACGTCAATAGCTTTACCTATGTAGAAGATAGCGCCTTTAAAAAAGAGCATCTAGATAAGTATCCGATGATAGTGCAAACCGAGCTTGAAGCGCGCGGTGCCCATTTTATTGCCAATAACCCAATGCTGCCCTTCGTTGCGCGTGACGGCAATTTGATTACTGCGCAAAACCCCACCTCGGTGGCGAAAGCCGCGGAAGCCCTTTTAATTGCAATGGGAACTACGCCAGCTGCACGTATCGCGTTTAAAGATGAAGCGACCATGGAGTTAATCGCAATGGCACGCTCAATGGGAGTCGCACAACTAGATATAGCGATGACCAAAAATCCAGAGCGCTACGACACCATGTACTTGGCGCTATATGGCTTATACGCATACAAGTTAGCGGATACAGCACCAGACAAAGCAATTACATTGCAGCTGATGGAAAAAATTAGCGAATACTTTAAGCATCCACAGTATGCGACCCATATGATCAATACTTATCTCGAAATGGGTGATCAGCAGCAAGCAAAGCATCATTTTGAAAACGCAAAACAACAATTCACAGACTTTACCTTACCTGTAAGTCTTGCTGAGAAACTAGGTATATAGCGGAAACACTAACTGGGTTTGAACTTAAAAAAATTCGCACGGTGGTTGGCAAACAGCTAGGCGCCCCAATGGTTAATCTATCTCTTCAACCTTGGGGCACTGGCCAATTTTAACGATGCCGCCATCGGCATTTTCTTGTTCCAGCTTCACAGTAAATCCCCATAAACGATGTAAGTGCTTTAACACCTCTTCACGTGAGTCAGCCAGTGGAATCGAGTTTTGCGGCACGTAGCGAAGAGTCAATGAGCGATCGCCGCGAATATCGATGTCATACACTTGGATATTGGGCTCGTGATTACTCAAGTTGTACTGCGCAGAAAGCGCTTGGCGAATTTTCTGATAGCCGAACTCATCGTGAATCGCAGAGACCTCTAGATTAGGAGCGGCACTGTCGTCAACAATCGAAAACAGCTTAAATTCTCGGATCATCCGTGGCGATAAAAACTGGCTGATAAAGCTCTCGTCTTTGAAGTTTTGCATCGCAAAATGCAATGTTTCTAGCCAATCACTGCCAGCATATTCGGGGAACCATCGTTTGTCTTCGTCCGTAGGGTTTTCACAAATACGGCGAATGTCCACCATCATGTTAAATCCCAACGCATAGGGATTAATGCCTGAGTAGTAATTGCTATTGTAGGGGGGCTGATACACCACATTAGTGTGGCTTTGCAGTACTTCAAGCATAAAGCCATCTGTGAGTTTACCTTCATCATAAAGGTGATTAAGTAATGTGTAATGCCAAAACGTCGCCCAGCCTTCGTTCATCACTTGTGTTTGCTTTTGCGGGTAAAAATACTGGGAAATTTTGCGTACGATGCGCACGATTTCACGCTGCCATGACTCTAACAGCGGAGCGTTTTTTTCAATGAAATATAGAATGTTTTCTTGTGGCTCCGATGGAAAACGCACACGCTTTTGTTTGGCTTCTTGTTCGCTATTGGGGATGGTGCGCCACAACTCATTGACTTGAGATTGTAGGTACTCTTCACGCTCCTGTTGGCGCTTTTGTTCCTCAAACATAGAAATTTGTTGTGGCCGTTTATAGCGGTCGACGCCGTAATTCATCAAGGCATGGCAGGAGTCGAGAATATCTTCAACCTCGTCAATGCCATACTTTTGCTCACACTTAGCAATGTAATTTTTGGCAAAGAGCAGGTAATCAATAATAGAACCTGCATCTGTCCAGGTTTTAAATAGATAATTGCCTTTGAAAAATGAGTTGTGGCCATAACAGGCGTGCGCCATCACCAGCGCTTGCATTGCCATGGTGTTTTCTTCCATTAAGTAGGCAATACAGGGGTTAGAGTTGATCACAATTTCATACGCTAAACCCATTTGTCCGCGGCGGTAGTTTTGCTCAGTTTGGATGAATTTCTTACCGTAGGACCAGTGGTTATAGCCAATGGGCATGCCGACGCTCGAATAGGCATCCATCATCTGTTCCGCAGTGATCACTTCAATCTGATTGGGGTAGGTGTCCAATTTATAATGCTCGGCAACGCGTTTGATTTCGTCGCGGTATTCTTCGAGCAATGCAAATGTCCAATCCGGACCGTCACTTAAAGGCTTACGTGTCATACTCGCCCTCCCAAGCTACGCGCTGCGCGCCGTTTTGTTCGCACTTTTTTTGAATAGCTCGCGGAAGATAGGGTAAATGTCTTCAACCGCGGTGATGTGCTCAATAGCAAAATTACCAAAATGGGCAGCCAGTTGTTCGTATTCACGCCATAAGCTTTGATGGGCGCGATTGGTGATCTCAACATAGGCGTAATAACGTACCTGAGGCAGAATTTTGGTGCTCAATAGTTCTGAGCATTGTGGTGAATCGTCTGCCCAATTATCACCATCGGACGCTTGCGCCGCATAGATATTCCATTCACTGGAGGAATATCTGTCAGCAATGATTTGGTGCATCAACTTCAATGCACTGGAAACAATCGTGCCGCCTGTTTCTTGGGAGTAGAAAAATTCCTGCTCATCCACTTCTTTGGCTTGGGTGTGATGACGGATGTACACAACATCAATGTCTTTGTAGGTTCGTGTGAGGAACAAATACAGCAAGATGTAAAAGCGTTTGGCCATGTCTTTGGTGGCTTGGTCCATCGAGCCTGACACATCCATCAAACAAAACATCACCGCTTTTGAGGTGGGGTGAGGGCGCTTTTCATAGTTTCTAAAGCGCAGATCATAGTTGTCGATAAAAGGCACCGCAGAGATCTTACGCTCAAGCGCTTCGATTTCCTCAAGCAGCGCATTTATCTTGGTTTGTTCTGGCACGGGTTGTTGCTCAAGCTCAATCAATTGCTGCTTAAGCGCTGCAAGCTCCTTTTTCTTGCCTGCGGTCATGGCCACGCGGCGAGCAAGAGAGCCTTGCAGTGAGCGCACCACATCGATGTTGCTCGGCATACCGTCATTACAAAATCCGGCTCGGTGCGTTTTCATTTGCACCAGCTTGTCGAGACTATTTTCCTGCAAATTAGGTAGCTCTAAATCTTCAAAGAGTAAATCAAGATATTCATCTTTGGAGATAGAAAATACGAAATCGTCTTGTCCTTCCCCTTGATCACTGGCTTCACCTTCACCGGCACCACCCCCTTGACCACCTTGCGGGCGTTTGATTTTATCGCCTGTGTTGAATTGATCATTACCTGGGTGCACCTGTTCACGGCGACCCCCTCGACCTTGGTGGAAAAAGGGCTCGGTGATGTCTTTTGCAGGTATAGAGATACTCTCGCCACTGGATACATCAGTGACACTGCGTTTGTTTATAGCGTCCGAAACGGCTTCTTTTATCTGCTTTTTGTAGCGACGAATAAAGCGTTGGCGGTTAAGCGTGCTTTTATTCTTGCCGTTTAGGCGCCTATCAATAAAGTGCGCCATATTATTCCCCTCAACCTACATCAAGGCGTTACTGTGACTTACGAACGCGTAAGTACCATTCAGATAACAACCTAACTTGTTTCTGGGTGTAGCCTTTGTCGACCATGCGATTAACAAAGTCTTCGTGCTTTTTCTGATCATCAGCAGATGTTTTGGTATTAAACGAGATGACCGGCAGCAAGTCCTCAGTATTAGAGAACATTTTCTTCTCGATAACGGTGCGCAGTTTCTCGTAACTGGTCCACAGCGGATTCTTACCATTGTTGTGTGCGCGTGCCCGCAGAACAAAGTTAACGATTTCGTTGCGGAAGTCTTTCGGATTTGAAATACCTGCTGGCTTTTCAATTTTCTCGAGTTCAGCATTAAGAGCCGAACGGTCAAAGAGTTGGCCCGTATCTGGATCGCGGTATTCTTGGTCTTGAATCCAGAAATCGGCGTAGGTTACATAACGGTCAAAGATATTTTGTCCGTATTCTGAGTATGACTCCAAGTAAGCGGTTTGTAGCTCTTTACCTATAAACTCAACATATTGTGGGATAAGGTAGCCTTTCAAGTGTGATAAGTAACGCTCTTGCACCTCCGCGCTATACTGTTCGCGTTCTATTTGCTGTTCTAACACATAGAATAGGTGTACTGGGTTAGCGGCCACTTCGCTGTGATCAAAGTTGAACACGCGAGAGAGGATTTTGAAGGAAAAGCGCGTCGATAGACCCGTCATGCCCTCATCAACACCAGCGTAGTCACGGTATTCTTGGTAGGACTTAGCTTTAGGGTCGGTGTCTTTGAGACTTTCGCCATCATAGACTCGCATTTTTGAATAAATACTTGAGTTTTCAGGTTCTTTAATACGTGATAACACCGAGAATTTGGCTAGGGTTTCTAATGTTCCTGGTGCGCACGGAGCGTCGCTGAGCTCACTGTTTTGTAGTAATTTATCGTAGATTTTGACTTCTTCAGAAACGCGTAGGCAATAAGGTACTTTAACTATGTATACACGGTCTAAGAAGGCTTCGTTATTCTTGTTATTCTTAAATGTTTGCCACTCAGATTCATTGGAGTGAGCGAGAATAATGCCACTGAAAGGTAAGGCTGAAATGCCCTCCGTGCCATTGTAGTTACCTTCTTGGGTTGCTGTAAGTAGTGGGTGCAGCACTTTGATAGGCGCTTTAAACATTTCCACAAATTCCATCAAACCTTGGTTCGCTAGACACAACGCGCCGGAGTAGGCATACGCATCTGGGTCATTTTGGGCAAAATGCTCTAGCTTACGAATATCCACTTTCCCGACGAGTGCTGAGATGTCTTGGTTGTTTTCATCTCCGGGTTCTGTTTTGGCAATAGCGATTTGATTCAATATGGAGGGGTAGCGTTTAACGACTTTAAACTGGCTGATGTCACCGTTGTATTCTTTTAGGCGTTTAGCTGCCCAAGGCGACATTATCGTTCTTAAGTAACGTTTTTTAATCCCGTACTCAGTTTCCAGCAACTCACCGTCTTCCACCGCATTAAATAAACTCAGTGGATGGTCATTAACTGGCGACCCTTTCAAACTGTAAATAGGCACTTGCTGCATCAAGTACTTGAGCTTCTCTGCGATGGAGGATTTACCACCACCAACAGGGCCCAGTAAGTAGAGGACTTGTTTACACTCTTCTAGGCCTTGTGCCGCATGTTTGAGGTAGGAAACAATTTGCTCAATGGCATCTTCCATCCCATAAAATTCGCTAAACGCGGGATATCGTGCGATGACACGGTTGGAGAACAACCGGCTCAGTATCGCGTCTTTGGAGGTGTCGACCATTTGCGGCTCACCAATGGCCGTGAGTAACCTCTCTGCTGCGGTTGCATAGGCGGTTTTGTCAGATTTGCACAGTTCTAGGAACTCGCTGACAGTGTATTCTTCTTCTTGGGATGCTTCAAACCGTGATTGATAATGCTCGAAAATTGTCATATCGACCTCCAAGTAACCTAAAGCGAAAATGAAAAGGTAAAGATGCCACTCGGTAATTAAAGCTTAGACAGTGATATGAAATTTTGCGAAATAAATTAGTTATTTACTGCGGTCCCAATATGGGTAATCGGGCATAAAAAAGCCGCAGTAACTCATGCTACTGCGGCTAAATATTTGGCAAATTAAGCGTGAAAAATTTTCACTTCACTTAATGCGTAGGAATTAAGCTGCGAAGTTTTGGTTCGCGAAATCCCAGTTAACTAGAGCCCAGAAACCTTTTAGGTAATCAGGACGCACGTTGCGGTAGTCGATGTAGTAAGCGTGTTCCCACAAGTCCACTGTAAGAAGTGGAGTTACACCCGCTTCAGTCAGAGGTGTAGCAGCATTTGATGTGTTAACGATGTCTAGTGAACCGTCAGCAGTTTTTACTAACCAAGTCCAGCTTGAACCGAAGTTGTTAACTGCTTTGTCGTTGAATGCTTCTTGGAACGCTTCGAAAGAACCCCATTTAGCGTTGATCGCGTCAGCAACCGCACCCGTTGCAACACCACCGCCATTTGGCGATAGGCTGTGCCAGTAGAACGTGTGGTTCCAGATTTGTGCAGCATTGTTAAAAACACCGCCTTCTGATGAACATACGATCTCTTCAAGTGATTTACCTTCGAAATCAGTACCTTCGATTAAGCCGTTAAGTTTAACTACGTAAGTGTTGTGGTGCTTACCGTGGTGGAACTCAAGTGTTTCCTGAGAAATGTGCGGCTCTAGTGCATTGATTTCATACGGTAGTGACGGTAGTTCAAATGCCATGTTTTTCTCCATCTGTCTTTATTTGAAAAAGGGCTGACAGGGTAGCTGCGACAGCAGCGTTTTATATACTGAAAGCCATTATAGTGTTACTATAATTCCTGAGTATTTTACTCAAGTTTAAACAAACAGCAACGCCTAACGACGGTGTCAATCACCCAATATCGCAAGTGAGCGTATAAGCATAGGTGTTTTTTAAGCTAATGCCTGTAGATTGCAACTGCATCATGTGCTTGTAACTTTCCCCTCACTGTGGCTATTAACCTAGTGCTGTTTGCTTTAACATTACACGCATTCATAGACATTGTGGTTACAGTGGTGGTTTTCAACTTAAACCATCGCTTAAAACAGAAATTGAGGTTGTTAATGGAAACCATCGATAAGATCAAACAGCAAATCGCTGAAAACCCTATTCTGCTATATATGAAGGGTTCGCCTAAATTACCAAGCTGCGGCTTTTCTTCGCAGGCTTCTCAAGCCTTGATGTCGTGTGGAGAGCAATTTGCTTATGTAGATATTCTACAAAACCCAGATATTCGTGCTGAGTTACCACAATACGCAAATTGGCCGACGTTCCCTCAGTTATGGGTTGAAGGTGAGTTGATTGGTGGTTGTGACATCATTATTGAAATGTTCCAGCGCGGCGAACTTCAGCCTTTGATTCAAGAAACTGCGGCAAAATACAAAGAAGCTGACGCAGACAGCGCAGAATAATAAAAAGCCGGCTAAGCCGGCTTTTCTTTTTCCTTTTCTTATTGTTAACTTCTATTACACTCAATACATAGTCCTTATGGAGGAGTGTGATGTCATCAGTTCAGCGTTTTTTTGCAGTGCTAACGATAGCGACACTATGTGCTTGCATGACCTTCACCTGTTTTGCTCAGCAGAGCAATCGTCTTATTCTCATTAACTACCAAGTTGATGAGCAGCAACATGATTATGTAGCTCGGTGGCAAGGGAAAACTTTGTCTGTAGCAGCAGGGCAGCCCAAGCGAGTGGTAATAGCAACTCTGGATTGGCCGCCTTATATAGGCTCTCAGCAGTGCCAAGGCGGGTGGTTGTTGCATTACATGAGTGCTGTACTTATTGAGGCAGGATATAACCCCGAATTTCGTTTCCTACCGTGGGCGCGCGCTGTACGCATGGTGGAGTTGGGTCATGCAGATATTCTTGCGCCCGAATATGAGATAGAAGCATCAGCGCCTTCCGATGTGGTAATTGGTGACACTCGATTACAGCATTTAGCGATGTCGGTGCCATTTTCTCACACACCTCTTCATTATTTCAGTGCGGCAAAGAGCCAGATAAAAAAGTCACCCACACCTGATGAGTTACCTAACTACTCCGTTGGCGTAGTGCGTGGGTATCAAAATGCACCGGATGTGGATAAGGTGCTCGACAGCGGGAAGGTGGTGGTACAACAGGCTATTGATGATGCCCAAAATTTGGATTTGCTTGTTAATAATCGAGTAAACCTAATAATCGGTGATCCTTTTGTGATCAACACCGTCGCCAAGCGTAAGGGCATCAGTACGAATCTATATTCACAACTTGAACCAAGCATCATCGAACAGCAACTTTATTTTGCGCTGTCCAAAGCGCGTCCTCAATGGCAAACGCTACAAAGCGATATAAATACAGCCATCGCTACCCTCAACAACGCCCAGGTAGACAAGCAAATCACGGCGAAAATCAAGCAACTATGCCATCAAGACTAGCCATAATTGGCAATGAATAGTTATTCTTGGTGTGAATAATTATTCATTTTGATTGTAGGTTTACGTTAACGTAAACTGCTGCTTTACCTTTGCGTGCATCGTCTATTTTTTGTTTTGACACTGGTGTCATTGTAAAAATAACGAAAATAAAGCAGCTAAATAGTGCAAAGTGTTTACTTTTACCCTGTGTTTACAAACAATGAAAAATATTCAAGAATGTGAATATGTATTCAATATTTCGTTGACACCCTGTGTGCAAAGGGTTAGCGTTGACGGTCCGTTAAGTCACTACTTTGTCTTTATCAGCACAGTGACAAGCGCGCAGTAGCAAGGGGGGAGGAGTCCACAATGTTATATGACTCAACGTTAGTAAAAGATAATTGCGGCTTTGGTTTGATCGCTCAGATAAACGGTCAGGCCAGCCATAAACTAATTCGAACAGCGATCACTGGTTTGGCTCGTATGGAGCACCGTGGCGGTATTTCTGCGGACGGTAAAACCGGTGATGGTTGTGGTTTGTTAATGCAGAAACCGGATAGCTTCTTTCGTGCAATCGCCAAAGAAAATGAGTGGTTATTGGGGAAAAACTATGCGGTCGGGATGATTTTCTTAAGCCAAGATCCCGTTAGAGCGCATGCAGCCAAACAGGTTATAAGTAAAGAACTAGAAAAAGAAACACTGACTTTGGTTGGTTGGCGTGATGTACCTACCGATAACAGCTACCTCGGTGAGATTGCCATTGAGCAACTACCTCAGTTTGTCCAAGTTTTTGTTAGCGCCCCTGAAGGCTGGCGTCCGAAAGACTTAGAGCGCCGATTGTATATAGCGCGTCGCCGCATTGAGCAACAGTTAGTTGACGACCAAGACTTTTATATCGCTAGTCTCTCTGGATTAGTGACGGTCTACAAAGGCTTGATGATGCCGGTAGATTTACCGAACTTTTATCTAGACCTTGCTGATATGCGCATGACGTCAGCGATTTGTGTGTTCCACCAACGTTTCTCAACAAACACGCAGCCGCGATGGCCATTGGCACAACCGTTTAGATATCTAGCGCACAATGGTGAGATTAATACCATCACGGGTAACCGTCAGTGGGCACGGGCTCGTGCATACAAATTCTCATCACCTTTGCTTCCTGATCTGCAAACGGCCGCACCATTTGTCAATGAAAGCGGTTCCGACTCATCGAGCCTAGATAACATGCTCGAACTGTTTCTTGCAGGTGGTATGGACTTATTCCGTGCGATGCGCATGCTTGTGCCGCCTGCGTGGCAGAAAAACAGAGCGATGGATGAGGACTTACGTGCATTCTACGACTTTAACTCTATGCACATGGAACCGTGGGACGGACCTGCGGGCATAGTTATGTCTGATGGCCGCTTTGCCGCGTGTAACCTTGATAGAAATGGTCTGCGTCCAGCACGTTATGTCGTTACCCAAGATGGTTTCATCACGCTTGCCTCTGAGGTCGGTATTTGGGATTACGCCGCGGACGAAGTCATTGAAAAAGGCCGTGTTGGTCCGGGCGAGTTGATGGTTGTTGACACGCTGCATGGTAAAATTTGGCACTCCGATGAGATTGACCAAGACCTTAAAGCGCGTCATCCATACAAACAGTGGCTCGAGCAAAACGTCAAGCGTCTAACGCCGTTCGAGCAACTCAGTGATAAAGAAGCCGGCAATCGCTCTTTTGATGATGACACATTGCTTATCTATCAAAAGATGTTTGCCTACACCAATGAAGAGCTCGACCAAGTTATTCGTGTAATGGGTGAAAATGGCCAAGAAGCCACAGGTTCAATGGGTGATGACACGCCCTTTGCTGTGCTATCCGAAGGACATCGCTCGCTGTACGACTATTTCCGACAGAAATTTGCTCAGGTAACGAACCCACCGATTGACCCCTTGCGTGAAAACCACGTGATGTCGTTGACTACGTGTATCGGCAGTGAGCAAAACGTATTTAATGAAACCACCGGTCATGCGAAACGTCTGCAATTCGACTCGCCTATTTTGATGTATTCAGACATGGTGCAGTTGCGCACAGCAAGTCATGAGTATTACTCGCACAGCCAAATTGATTTGAATTACACCAGTGATGAGACACTTGCTCAAGCGATTGAGCGCATTTGTGATGAAGCACAGCGCAAAGCAGAATCCGGCGTGGTTATGCTGATCCTTAGTGACCGTCAAATCACTCAAGACAGTTTACCAATCCCAGCGGCAATGGCTGTAGGGGCTGTGCAACAACGCTTAGTTAATAACAACTTGCGTTGTGACACAAACATCATTATTGAAACGGGCAGTGCGCGCGATCCACACCAATTTGCTGTGTTATTAGGTTTTGGTGCGACCGCTATCTATCCATATCTTGCTTATGAATCGCTGGTGGCGATGAGTGACAGCAAGATTATTGACAAAACATACCGTGAAGTAACCTTGTCTTATCGCAATGCGATCAACAAAGGGTTATTTAAAATCATGTCCAAGATGGGTATCAGTACTGTTGCTTCTTATCGTTGTTCAATGTTGTTTGAAGCGGTCGGTCTGTCAAATGATGTAGTGGAAATGTGTTTCAAAGGTGTGGCTAACCGAATCAATGGAGCCTGTTTTGAAGACTTTGAAAGTGACCAGTTGAGTTTGCGTAAACTGGCGTTTAGCTCACGTAAGTTATTGAGCCATGGTGGTCTATTGAAGTTTGTGCATGGCGGTGAATATCACGCGTACAATCCAGATGTAGTGCAAACGCTGCAAAAAGCCGTGCGATCAGGTCAGTATAGCGACTACCAAGAGTACGCTGATTTGGTAAACAATCGACCTATTACCACGTTACGGGATTTGCTTGCCCTCAAATCTGATACTCAGTCGATTTCTATTGATGAAGTTGAGCCGGCAACAGATTTATACAAGCGTTTTGACTCCGCAGCGATGAGTATCGGTGCGTTGTCACCAGAAGCACACGAAGCACTGGCGATTGCGATGAACCGCTTGGGTGGGTGTTCCAACTCCGGTGAAGGCGGGGAAGACAAGCTACGTTATGGCACAGAAAAGAACTCGCGTATTAAGCAGGTTGCTTCTGGGCGTTTTGGGGTAACTCCGCATTATTTACGCAGTGCAGATGTCATCCAAATCAAGGTGGCACAGGGCGCAAAACCGGGTGAAGGTGGCCAGCTTCCAGGTGAGAAGGTGACACCCTACATCGCTAAACTGCGCTATTCGGTTCCGGGCGTGACCTTGATTTCGCCTCCACCGCATCATGATATCTATTCTATTGAAGACTTAGCGCAGCTTATTTTTGACCTTAAGCAGGTTAACCCTGACGCCATGATTTCGGTGAAGTTAGTATCAGAGCCTGGGGTGGGCACAATCGCCACTGGTGTGGCTAAAGCCTATGCTGATTTGATCACGATTGCAGGCTATGACGGCGGTACAGGGGCGAGCCCATTATCGTCAGTGAAGTATGCAGGTAGCCCGTGGGAACTCGGACTTGCTGAGACCCAGCAAGCGCTGGTTGAGAATGGTCTGCGTCATCGCATTCGCCTACAAACAGACGGCGGATTAAAAACCGGTCTAGATATTATTAAAGCGGCTATTCTGGGTGCGGAAAGCTTTGGCTTTGGCACCGGACCCATGGTTGCTTTAGGTTGTAAATACCTGCGTATTTGTCACTTGAATAACTGTGCGACCGGTGTAGCAACGCAGGATGAAACCTTGCGTGCTAAGCATTATCACGGCCTGCCAGAAATGGCGATGAACTACTTCAAGTTTATCGCCCAAGAAGCGCGAGAGCTAATGGCAGCGCTGGGTGTTAAACGCTTAGTTGATTTGATCGGTCGAACTGACTTACTTGAGGTCATTGAAGGCAGAACGGCTAAACAGCAAAAACTCGATTTATCGAATCTGCTTGCACAACCAAACAATGTAAGCGGCCAATCGCTCTATTGTTCGACGCCGAACACCTCTCACTACACAGGTAGTTTGAATGAAGAGTTGTTAGACAAAGCCAAAGATGCAATCGACAAAATGTCGGGTACGAACCTTGTCAGCCGTATCTGTAATACAGACCGTTCGGTAGGTGGCATGCTCTCTGGTTATATCGCGTCAAAGTATGGCAATCAGGGCATGGCAGCAGATCCTGTGCGTATTGAGCTACACGGAACTGCAGGCCAATCATTCGGCGTGTTCAACGCTGGTGGTCTGGAAATGACCCTAATTGGTGATGCCAATGACTATGTCGGCAAAGGCATGGCGGGCGGTCGATTGGTAGTGCGTCCACCGTTAGGTTCGTGTTTCCAATCTCATCAAGCGGCCATTGTAGGTAACACCTGTTTGTACGGGGCGACCGGCGGCAAATTGTATGCTGCAGGCTGCGCAGGGGAGCGTTTTGCGGTTCGTAACTCGGGTGTGACAGCTGTGATTGAAGGTTTGGGTGACAACGGTTGTGAGTACATGACTGGTGGTGTTGTGTGTGTACTTGGCAAAGTAGGGATTAACTTCGGTGCTGGTATGACAGGCGGCTTTGCTTACGTGTTGGACGAGGGCAAGGACTTTGAAAAACGCATGAATCCTGAACTTGTGGAAACAGTTGAGCTTGATACCTTGGCGACGCACCAAGAGCACTTGCGTGGTTTGATTGCTGAGCACTTAGACTTGACCGGCTCTCAACGGGCCGAGGCTATTTTGGCTAACTTTGATTTGTATTTACCTTTGTTCAAATTAGTGAAGCCAAAATCCAGTGATGTGAATAGTTTATTGGGCCACCGTGCCCGCAGCAGCGCTGAATTGCGCGTGCAGGCACAGTAGGAGGAAGTATGAGCCAGAATGTTTATCAGTTCATCGATGTGCAACGTGTAGACCCGCGCAAAAAGCCGATTTCTGCACGTAAACAACAGTTTGTTGAGATATATGAACCTTTCTCGCAAAATCAGGTGGACTCACAGGCGGATCGTTGCCTTGATTGTGGTAACCCGTATTGCGAATGGAAATGCCCAGTACATAACTACATTCCGCAGTGGTTAAAGCTGATTCGTACGGGACGTATTCTCGAAGCCGCAGAGCTTTCACATCGCACCAACAGCTTACCGGAGGTGTGTGGCCGTGTTTGTCCACAAGACCGTTTATGCGAGGGTGCATGTACGCTAAATGAGGAGTTTGGTGCCGTAACTATAGGTAATATAGAGAAGTATATTACCGACACTGCATTTGCGATGGGGTGGAAGCCCGATATGAAGCACGTAGTATGGACCGACAAAAAAGTGGCTATCATCGGTGCTGGCCCAGCAGGTCTTGGCTGTGCGGATGTGCTAGTACGCAATGGTGTAAAACCAGTGGTGTTTGACCGCCACCCTGAAATAGGTGGCCTACTGACGTTTGGTATTCCTTCGTTCAAACTTGAAAAAGAAGTGATGCAGCGTCGCCGTGAAATATTCACGGAAATGGGCGTTGAGTTTAGGCTCAATACCGAAGTTGGCAAAGACATTGAACTACAGCAGATCATTGATCAATACGACGCAGTGTTCTTAGGTGTCGGTACCTATCAGAGTATGCGTGGTAACTTGGAAAATGAAGATGCTCAAGGTGTTTATGATGCCTTACCATTCTTGATTGGTAACACCAACAGAGTTATGGGCTATGATGAGAGCAACGATCCGTATCTAGATATGCAAGGTAAACGTGTTGTTGTGCTCGGTGGTGGTGATACTGCGATGGATTGTGTGCGCACCTCTGTACGTCAACAGGCACAGCATGTGATTTGTGCCTACCGTCGTGATGAAGAGAACATGCCGGGCTCAAAGCGTGAAGTTAAGAACGCTAAAGAGGAAGGTGTGGAGTTTGTCTTTAATGTTCAGCCAAAAGGTATTGAAGTGAACGAACAGGGCCAAGTCACAGGTGTTCGCATGGTCAAAACCCAACTCGCAGACCCGGACGCTAATGGTCGTCGTCGCGCTGAAGAGGTAGAAGGCTCAGAGCACGTTATCGCTGCCGATGCGGTGTTAATGGCGTTTGGTTTTCAGCCACATAAAATGCAGTGGTTAGAACCATTTGGCGTTGAAATCAACTCTTGGGGCGGTATCACGGCCCCTGAGCAAGGCGCCTACACGCATCAAACCACTAACCCGAAAATTTTCGCTGGCGGTGATGCAGTTCGCGGTTCAGACCTCGTTGTGACAGCCATTTTCGAGGGGCGTAATGCCGCTGAAGGCATTATGGATTATCTTGAAGTGTAAAACTCATCATGATGATGAAAAAAAGCAGGCTTAAAGCCTGCTTTTTTGTGTTCAGCCGTGTGCAGATATTAATTCTTGGGCATTTGCGAGCGTTGTTTTACTAATGTTATCGCCGCCTAATAAGCGTGCAATTTCATCAATACGGCCTTGCAAATTGAGCGACTTCATTTGTGTATAAGTCTCATCATTGGCGACCTCTTTGGCAACAAAGAATTGGTTCATGGCACTTGATGCAACTTGCGGTAAGTGAGTAACACAAATGACTTGGGTTGATTCGCCCAACCGACGCAGTAATTTACCAACGGCCGCCGCAGTAGGGCCTGAGATACCCACATCCACTTCGTCAAAAATCAATGTTGGGGTCGTAACTCGTTGCGCGATAATGACCTGAATTGCCAAACTAATACGCGACAATTCGCCGCCTGACGCCACTTTTGATAGAGCTTGCATCGGTTGACCTGGGTTGGTTGATACTAAAAACTCGATGCGGTCCTGACCCAGTCGCGATGGTACACGCTCTTTGTCAAAATCGAGCTCAATATTAAAGCGGCCATTCTCCATCGACAATTCATGCATGCTGGCACCAATTAGTGAACTCAACTGTGTCGCCGCCGCTTGGCGACTTTGTGATAGCAACTCACTATGATGTTGGTAATTTGCCAGAGCGTCGGCAATTTCTGCATCCAATTGTGATAGCCGCTCATCATCAACACAAATGGCTTGTAGACTCGCTTTAATCTCAAGGTGGTGATCAACTAGTGCACTTGGCTCCACCATGTGCTTACGCGCAAGACTGATAGCGTTGCCCAAGCGCTCATCTAACTGAGCAAGGCGCTCTGGGTCTAGTTCCGCACTGTCGCAGTAGCTACGTAATTCGCGACTTGCTTCTTCTACCTGCACACATGCATCATTAAGCATAGTAGCAATGCCTTCAAGCGATGAGTCAATAGCAGCGAGTTCGCAGATTGCTATGGCGCTATGTTGCAGGGCGCCATTAATAGTTTGTTCGTCCCCTTCGTACAGGGCGTAAAGTTGCTTTTGGGTGCCTTCTAGAAGGTGCTGAGAGTGACTTAGCTTATTGTGCTCAGCTTCGATTTGTTCGAACTCTCCTTCCTCTAGAGCAAACTCATCAAGTTCAGCAACTTGGTATTCTAGCAATTGCTTCTGAGCTTGCTGCTGTGCGTTTTTTGCTTCAAGCTCTTTGAGTTCTTTAAGTAAGGTTTGGTAGTGGGAATACGCAGCAGCAGTGTTATCGATTAGCGACTTATGACCCGCATATTCATCAACTAAGTGCAGTTGGTGATCGTTCTTTAGCAATAACTGGTGGGCATGTTGGCCATGAATAGAAATAAGGTATTGTCCCAACTCCTTAAGCTGGGCTGCGGTGACTGCAACGCCATTGATATAGCTTTTGCTGCGGCCATTTTTAGCAACGACACGGCGCAATAAACATTCATTTTCATCACCTTCAAGCATATGCTCTTGCAAATACTTTTGTGCTTTAGGCAAATTGCTGATATCAAAACGGGCGCTAATATCAGCTTGTTTCGCACTTGGCCTCACTGCTGCGGCATCTGCACGCTCACCAAGGCACAATGACAAAGCATCAATCGCAATTGACTTACCGGCACCTGTTTCTCCGGTAATCGCAGTCATACCTGCATGCCATTGGGTTTCAAGCTCGCTGACAATAGCAAAATTAGAAATGGTTAATCCCGAAAGCATACTGTTTATCCATCCAGTTATTATTAACTGTTAATTTATACAGTGTACTCGGAATTTGCAAACTAATTTTTAAGCGATGTGTGCTGTTTTTTCATCCTCTGCAGCATTGTCATCTGCACAGAGCGTGAGCTCCGCATGTTGAAGCTCTAGTAACTCTTGGGCGCTTAAATCGCGCGAGACCAATTGAGTGATGAGGCTAGGTAGAATTTCGTGATAAAAGGCGTAGTTAAACTCGATACCTCGACGCGGAATTTCGGCGATTAAAAGCTGCATTCTCTCACGCAGACCTTCAATGTCTTTACGGGCATCAGCTTTGGTTAGCTCTGATTGGAAGGTTTGTAAAATACGGTCACTGAGGTACTCAAGGTATTCGAGGTTCTCGTGATTTTTACTTTGTACCACAAAGAAGTTGCTGCAAATGCTGTTCAATGGGGTGGTGTTCTTTGGACGTAAGATCCGCGCTTCAACATATTCGTTCAACGCACTGCTGAATCGTTGTTGTACTTCTTTAATACGCGTGTTGAACAATCGTCTTTCTAGTTCACGCGCTTTTTGCCTATTACGCTCGATAATAATATACACCGCGAGCAGGGCAATCAGTAAAACAAGGGCAAGAACAACGACTAGGACCATGGTTATTACAGCAATTTTTATTGGTTATTTATGCCGTTATTCTTATTCAATTGGTGCCTGAATGCAATACAAAAAACAGTCAGAATTTAGGCGCCTTTTAGTACAGTCTCGAACCCCAATTTAGCTTTTGCCTCAATACGTTATAGTACGAATAGTCCGTTGGGTGGATAAGTCTTAATGGTCTTTCAGCCTTTTTTATTACCACTTCATCACCGGGTAAGGTTGCAAGCACCACATGACTATCGCAACTTACTTGCAAGCTGTCGGTATTGTCCAAGCTAAGCTGCAACCTCACAACGCTGTCCCCGTCCACAACCAAAGGTCTGCTCGATAAAGTATGCGGGAACATCGGCACAAGGGCCATGGCATTAAGGCCGGGCGTGAGAATTGGACCGCCACCCGATAGCGAATAGGCAGTGGAACCGGTCGGTGTGGAAACAATGAGTCCGTCAGATTTTTGTGAGAATACGAAGTCGTCGTTGATAAAGCATTCAAACTCAATCATGTGAGCGACTTTGTCCGCGTGCAGTACCGCTTCATTCATGGCCGAATTTGCGCTTTTGAGCTCAGCATGGCGGAACACTTCCACTTCAAGTAAGAAACGTTTCTCTTCGATGTACTTACCACTGAGCACTTGTTCGAGTGCAGCTTCGAAGCCATCAGGGTTAAGATCAGTCAAAAAGCCCAAGTTGCCGCGATTCACACCAATAACACCCACATCAAAGCGCGCTAACACACGGGCTGCGCCGAGCATGTTGCCATCGCCACCGACCACTACGGCTAAATCTGCACGCTCTCCGAGTTCGACTAAGTCTACCAAAGTTGCTTCTTGTGGGTTCGCAAGTTGGCCACCGTAGTGGCGTTCAACGAGCACCTCATAACCTAACGCTTGCAAAAAGGCATAAAGGCGTTGTAAGGTCAGCGCCGCGCCTTCGTGATTCGCTTTACCAATTAAGCCGATTGTTTTAAATGAAGCGCTCATATCTGTGCCACAAATGAAAAGTCCTTATAGATTAACGCAAAAGTGGTGGGGTTGAAACTGAGGCAAAGAGCCTAAATTATAACTATATGAAATTATCTCCACGTGATGAGCAGATTTTCTCTGCGGTAATGAGTTTATATTGTGATGGGCAAGGCTTGCCCGTTGCTTCGTCACGCATTGCTAAACAAAAGGGCATGGCAGTATGTAGCGCCACCGTTCGTAATGCTATGGCACGCCTCGAAAAGTTAGGTTTATTGTACTCTCCGCATACTTCTGCAGGGCGCATTCCTACCCAAGAAGGCTTTTCCTTGTGGTTTGACTCTTATTTTCAATTGCAGCAGCTAGGACAGTATTGGCAGCCACCACAGAGTAAGTTGGTTGAGTTTGCGCACCATTTGGCGCAGCGATACAAAGTGTGCTGCTGCGTAGGTTTGCCGCAAGTAACCACGCAAGTGGTGTTTCGCGTGGAAGTACTCGATTTTGATCGTAAGCACTGGCTTATCTTATTGCTTGATAGGCAAGGGCAAGGCCATAACATTTTGATCAGCAAGCCGCTCGAAGCCAATGATGAAATCCGCTACCAGTTCGCAACTTGGTTGAATTCGGTATTTGCCCAACAAAACCTGATGGAAGGTATTCATCGCATGCGAGCAATGAGTCGTACCGCGCCACATTATTGTCATGGTTCTTTGGCTCAGTGGACACGAGAGTTGGCGAATAAGCTAGGCAGTGACAACAGTATTGTTGTGGGTGAGAACAACCTCTATGCGCACGCGCAAACTAACCAAGAATACAATATCGGTGTGCGCTTCTTGCACGCGATTGAGGATAGGTTGGCGTTTAAAAATGGTGTCTCGGTATTGTTCGGTGAAGAATTATCCCAACCTGGTTTTGAGCCCTTCCTTATTTTCAGTTTGGCCTACTTTGCCAACCATGAATATCAGAGTCGATTTTGCGTTATTTTGCCGAAGTCCGCACCGATTGAGGCAATCATTCAAGAATTTGCGCAAATCAAAGACGTTGACTCTTGAAACCTATAAAACCATCCCCATAATGTTTCGCAGTTACGCAGTTTTTGGAGAGTAAATACATGTCTGAGCAACAACAGGCTAACGAACACGAGCAGGAATCAGTAGAAGCACAAGCTGAGCAAGTGCAAGAAGAACAAGCACCTGAGCAAGAGCAAAGTGTGGAAGCAGAATTAGCGGCACTTTATGCTGAGCTAGAAGATGCCAAGCAAACAATCGAAGCCCAAAAAGACAGCGTAGTGCGCGCTGCAGCTGAAGTTGAAAATATCCGTCGTCGTGCTGCACAAGATGTTGAAAAAGCACATAAATTTGCACTGGAAAAATTCGCAAACGAACTATTACCAGTGATCGATAACCTAGAGCGTGCAATTGAGTTCGCTGACAAGGAAAACGAAGCTATCGCACCTGTACTTGAAGGTGTTGAAATGACAGCGAAAAGCTTTGTTGAAGCGGTTGCTAAGTTCAATGTTGAGGTGGTAAACCCTCAAGGTGAGACTTTCAACCCTGACTTGCATCAAGCGATGGCTATGCAGCCAAGCGAGGATGTTGCACCAAACACAGTATTAGCGGTAATGCAAAAAGGTTACACCTTGAATGGCCGTTTACTGCGTCCAGCAATGGTGATGGTGTCTAAAGCACCTTAAGTAATAAATTAAGTTGTAAAAATGCCCGCTTACGAGTGGGCATTTTTTTTGCGATGCCAAACCTGAGTCACCACGATGAGCATTACGGCAGTGAACATCATCGCGGAGAATGCTAAGGCATTTTCTGGGTGCACCAAGGCTAAAATTGGCCCCACTAGTGCACCGCTACCAAAACGTAAGGTACCAATCACAGCCGTTGCTGTACCTGAGTTTCGTTCGAACTCCATTAAAATAAGCGCATCAGCGTTTGAGGCTATAATACCCAAACTCATCATCAGCGGAGCAATGCTCCACACCACGTAATAAAGTGACATCTCCATGGCGCTAACAACCAGCAAGGTGGTACCGCTAATGATGGCAAGTGTCAGCCCGTAATACAGCATCTTTCGTGAGCCGACTTTGGGCACGATGCGGGTATTAATGAAGTTACCTAGCATCAAGGCAATCACGTTCAATGCGAAGAGCACACCAAACAATTGCTCTGACACCGAGAAATAATCTAAGTAGATAAAAGGGACTGAAGTTAAAAAGCAAAAGAATGCAAACGATGCGAGCATGGAGCTCAAAATATCTGCACGTGCTTTTGCTTCGCCTAAAATCACCCCATAGCTCTCAAAAAACAGTTTCAAACCGCGTTTTTCGCTTCGATAGATTGGAATATCAATTAAGTGCATTTGCACCCAAGCTAAAGTCATCAACGCATAGCCGCCAAGTACTAAAAAGATCACTTGCCATTGGGCTAGACCCATAATCATCGAGCCAATGCTGGGGGCCGCTAATGGTGCAACCATCATGATCATCGACACATAACTCATGCCCTTAGCGGTATTCTTTTGATATATATGACGAATAATTCCGGGGACGACTACAGTCGCAGCCGCTCCCGTGAAAGCTTGTAACGCGCGCAGCAGCCAAAATAGATAAATATCGTCACAAAACGCCAGTGCAAATGAGGTGATAGCAAAAAGCCCAAGGCCAATTCGGGCGAGGCGACGTCGCCCCATTTGATCGGCAATAGGGCCGAAGAACAACATGCCCAACGCATAGCCTGCCAGATAAACGCTCAGTGAAATTTGTACCTGTGGCATGGTTGCGCCAAGATCACTGGCAATTTGTACCATAGCTGGTAAGTACATATCGACTGCCAACGGCGTGATGGCGACAATACTCGCCAACAACGGCAACAACAAACGCCGGCTAGGCGTTTTTCTATCTTCAGTGGACATAGATAAACTATCTTCTAAATTTGGTGATGTGGAGAAACTAAGTAGGCACAGAGAACTGTACGTAGAGTGAGCATCTTCTTAGTTTGAACACTATAGCACCAAGTATAAATGTAGAGTAGTGGGGCGATATTAACATTATGTTAATTATCAAGTTTTAACATGCGCTATGCGATACCTCTAGGGTTTGATATCCTAGATTCATCAAAATAATATCGGGACAAATAGAATGAAAAAAATGATGCTTGCGCTAGCAGCTGTAGCGGTAATTGCTGGTTGTAAAACTTCACCCACTGGTCGAACTCAAGTGACTTTGTATTCAGATACGCAAATGAGTCAACTTGGCGGTGCTAGTTTTGCGCAAATGAAAGAGCAGCAAAAGATTAACCGTGATCCTGCTACCAATGCCTACGTGCAATGTATTTCTGATGCGGTTGTTGCCGTGTTACCACAAAAATTTGCGCAACAAAAATGGGAAGTGGTCGTTTTTGAAGAAGATTCTGCAAACGCATTTGCGCTTCCTGGTGGTTACATCGGTGTTCACACCGGCCTATTAAAAGTCGCCAAGAATCAAGATCAGCTTGCAACGGTTATTGGCCATGAAGTAGGGCACGTGATTGCTGAGCACTCAAATGAGCGCGCGTCGCAAAGCCAAGTATTACAAACGGGTATGCAGTTAGGCTCGGTTGCACTTGAGGCAGGTGAGGTAGGCTATCGTAACGAAATCATGGGAGCGCTCGGTTTAGGCGCGCAATACGGCGTCGTTTTACCATTTAGCCGTACCCACGAAAGTGAAGCGGACGAAATTGGTTTAGAACTGATGGCAAAAGCGGGTTTCAAACCTGATCAATCAGTGGCGCTTTGGCAAAACATGGCGCAAAGTGGTGGTGCAACGCCTCCTGAGTTTTTATCGACTCACCCATCACCCGCTAGTCGCATTAACGACTTACAAAAGCGCATGCAAACTGCCAACGTGTTATACCAAGACGCTTATAACAAAGGTAAGCGTCCACAGTGCAAGTAAGGTAGAGCTTGTCTAGGTTGTTCTTATACATAGCGCTGCTAATTGCGGCAGCGCTCACACTAGATAGCCTTATATCTGTGCCCATGTATGGCCTGCAATGGCACAGCCCCGAATGGATGGCTCAGGCAATCACTGTTTTTAATGTTACAAAGCTATTGTTGATGGCAGTGATAACAGGTTATTTATGGTGGGCTATCCCCAAGTGCGAATTTTCTCCGTTAATGACCATGGCATTGCAATTTTTTATGCTGTTGTGCGCAGTTCATACACTTGTTTTGCTAGTAGGACGACAAAATTTGCTCAATGACGAGCAAAGCATCCACTCTGTTGGGCCTATCGCCGTTGTGACGGTTAATGAACAAGACAGTAGAGTTTCGAATCACGTCGTTTATCTTCGTTGTCAGCGCCCATTAGGTTTTTACTCGTTACACGAGTTGTTGTATTTGCCCAATCAAAACGCGGTAAGTGTCAGCAGCAAACAAGGAGGGTGGTATTTGTATGCCGATAGAGAATACAAACTTATAGACGACTCGGCTATCACGACTACCTGTAATTAAAAAAGGTGAGCACTTGCTCACCTTTTTTGTCTTTATATTAGCGCATCTGCTAAGCGCGGCTAATAAACTTGCTTTCAGCCGTGTTGATTTTGATCTTATCGCCCGCTGAAATATGTTCAGGCACTTGCACAACCAAACCTGTTGTTAAGGTTGCTGGTTTTGTGCGTGCACTTGCTGATGCTCCTTTGATAGAAGGAGAAGTATCTTCAATCACCAACTCAACACTGGTAGGTAGGTCAACAGACACAGGACGACCTTCTACAAGCACTGCTTGTACACCCTTGGTTGACTCATCGATGAACAACAGCTGCTCAGCAATGCTGTCTTTGTGCATGTGATACGGTGTGTAGTCTTCTTCATCCATAAAGATGTACTCGTCACCATCAACATACGAGAACATCACAGGACGACGCTGCAGATCAGCGAAGTTCAGCATATCTTCTGCTTTAAATGTTTCGTCTACCTTGCCACCATCAACCACATCGTACATACGCATACGGTAAAGGCTTCCGCCAGCGCGACCTTGTGGTACTGAGCGCTCGATATCGCGTACGATCATCACGCGACCATTGTATTCAATCGCGGCATGTTTTTTAATTTCGCTAGCCTTAGGCATAGTCTTACTTCCTAAATAATTTGACCGGGATAAGTTACCCGATTAGAACGTCCAAGCCAAGTGGATTTGCGGCACAGATTCAGTGGTATTTGTGCCTAGTTTGTTGTGCCAATACTGCCATTCAACACCAAGCATAAGAGTGCGCTCTTGCATTGATAACGCGTGGCCCATGTCCCACTCTACGATTGGCTGTGCCAGTATCCAGCTTTTTACTTTGCCACCAAATTCATTCTCACGCTCGTCGATGTATTCAACGTGCCCTGTGAAATAAAACTTTTGGTTTCCTAGGCTAAATGGTGCACCCCAGGCAAGATCGATCATCCAGCTGTCACTTTCAGTTGGCGCACCGCCTGAGCTGACACCATCGCTGTCATCAATGTAAGCAGTGACTAACGTTGATACGAAATCAAAACCGTCCACTTGCCAATCGAGTTTCACGCCCGGAAGGTACTTCATCACATTTGCATCGCCAGCCGCGTTAAAGCCCATCACAAAGCCTACGTCTTTGATAGGGCCTAGTTTTACTTCGTTACCGCTTATTTTGCCGTAGCTGAAGTTTGAGTACCACTCACCGTAGAAGTCGCTGTCTTGGTAACCATCTTCTACATCGTCGTTGATAATATCAATAAAGAAGAAGTTATCGCCTAGGCTGTAACCCGACGCATGCTGGAATGAAATAATACTGGTATTCGCTTCAGCCTTTGAGAAAGGGTTTTTAAATTCGCCATAGTTAACATGTAGTTGTGTTTGGCTCCAAGTAGCTGCATTAGCGCTACCTACAAACGTGCTTGCAGCTAATGTTGCTACAGCAAAAGCAGTGGGTGTAGTGATTTTCATAACAAGATGTTTAATAAAGGGAATGTCAGAATGGATTATAGCAGATGGCGACTCAGCGCCGCCACTGCCAGAGTATTTGTATCGAAATGAAGATAAAATTAGACCTTATTACGACGCAAAACAATGATGCAAAGAGCGGTGATAGCAAGGATAAAACAGTAAAACGCCGAAGTAGATACTTCCCACGGACTGATGCTAAATGTGGCGCCTAGCAACAGAGCTTGCGCACCATATGGTAATGAACCTTGCAGTACGCAGGCAAATATATCCAGTAGACTCGCAGAGCGCTTTGCAGAGATATTGCCATCTTCAGCTAGTTTCTTCGCCACAGGACCGGCAACGATAATCGACACTGTGTTGTTGGCAATACATAAGTTTGAAGTCATCACTAATAATGCAATACCAATTTGGTCTGCTACTTGGCGATTGAATTTGGCAATGACTTTTGTGAATGCTTGAATTTTTCCTGCCAAATAATCTAAGCCACCGCCACGGCGGATAAATTCGGACAAACCACCAATGAACATAGACAGCAAAAATATCTCCTGCATATCGCTGAAGCCTTTGTACACGTCTTTTACAAAAGCACTGCCTTCGTATGACCCGGTAAAGCCCATAAGCGCCGCAAACAAAATACCGCTAAAGAGCACAACGAATACATTTAAGCCCATCACTGCAAGGACCAAAATAAAGAAATAAGGTAATACTAATAACCAATCAAAATCACCCACTTCGACCGGTTGAGGTTCAGGTGTGAGATACACTAACAAAGCGATTGTAATCATTGCTGCTGGTAGGGCAATTTTTAGGTTTTCACGGAATTTATCTTTCATTTCACACCCTTGGGTGCGCGTAGCGGCAATGGTGGTATCTGAGATAATCGATAGGTTGTCACCAAACATGGCGCCGGACACAATTGTACCGGCCATCAGCGATGGGTCTATACCCGTTTTAGCAGACACGGCAAGAGCGATTGGGCCGATTGCACCTATGGTACCCATGGAGGTGCCCATCGCTGTAGACACGATAGCCGAAATCAGGAATAGCCCGGGTAACAACATGCTTGGCGGAATGAACGAAAGGCCAGCGTTAACAATAGCATCAACACCACCGGTTGCCCCCGCAACCGCTGAAAACGCGCCTGCAAGCAAATAAATCAAACACATGGTAATAATGTTGCTATGGCCTGCGCCACGAATAAAGGTTTCTACCGATTCATTGATGCTTTGTTTTGTGATCAAAAAGGCAATAAATATCGCCGGCAGAATAGCAACCGGTGCTGGCAATTGATAGAACGCGTAGTCAACGTTCTGAGATTGCAAATACAGACCAGTTCCGAGGAAAAGTGCAACAAAGGTTAATAGTGGGAGCAACGACAATTTTGCCGTTGTAGCGTTAAAGTTAGGCTGCATGAATACCTCAATTAAAATCACCAACAGCCAAAACCTTCTTTTAGCTGCATTTATTACGCTAACTAAGCAAAGCTAGAGTTAACACGCGCCCGCAAGCCAAAGACCAAATCGGCGCTAATTCGGGAAGTTTAAACGTGTGGATGGCTAAAGTCTATGGTGATACATTATTTGTTATTGTTTTTTGTCTTTTGTAGCACAAAAAAACAGCAATATCTAACACTCACGTTAACACATACAAAAGATGCAGTGCTAAGTATTAGTGCGTTTCATTACTCGCGCCATAGGTGCATCTGCGTTAGCATATGGGGTATCAGAATTAAAAATAATGTGGGGAATTGAATGAGCGTAGGTATAGGTATTCTCGGTGCAAATGGCCGAATGGGACAAGCACTTCTAGAAGCAAGCAGTGCAGACAAACAAGCCCATCTCGCTGGCGCATTTGTGCGTTCACAATCACCTTTATTAGGGCTACCCGTTAATACCTTAGTGAAAGGGTTAGCTGAGGATACGCAAGCGCTTGCTTTTACAAGCTTAGATGCACAGAGCAAGGTCGATGTGCTCATCGATTTTACTCTTCCAGAAGGTATGCTGGCGCACTTAGATGTTGCCGTAGCAACTAAAACGCCAATGGTTATCGGCACCACAGGTTTAACGGAATCGCAAATGCAGCGTCTGCATGAAGCAGCCAAAGAAATTCCCATTGTTTTTGCACGTAACTACAGTGTAGGTATTAATCTGTTACTTGACCTTGTACAAACCGCAGCAGCGAAATTAGGTGATGATGCGGATATTGAAATCTTTGAGGGGCATCACAGACATAAAATTGATGCGCCATCAGGTACTGCATTAGCCATTGGTGAAGCTATCGCCGAAGCTAAAGGTTGGGATCACGACGAAGTGGCTATTTATGATCGCTCACAAAGTGAACAGGCCAAAAGCCAAAAGGAAATTGGTTATTCGGTGCTCCGAGGTGGAGACATTGTTGGCGAACACACCGCTTATTTCGCATTAATGGGAGAAAGGCTTGAATTAACACATAAAGCGAGTTCGAGAATGACCTTCGCACTTGGTGCTGTTAGGGCTGCGAAGTGGCTGCAAAATAAACAAGCTGGCTTTTATTCTATGCGTGATGTTCTAGAATTAGGGTAGAAAATATATACTTTTAGCGGTTTGAGTATGATTTTTAGATAAAGGTGCTGTTTTACAGGTTTTTTGATTTTTAATTAGATCTTTTGCCAACTCTCGTGTAGAATATCGCCAATTTGCCAAAATTTCATAACGCTTGGAGACAAGCGCTCTAAACGGGTAGTAAATCAGTCGCATTTTTACTCCCGTTTTTTACTGTTAGGAGGTTAACTTGACTAAATCCGCTCTGTTAGTCCTAGAAGACGGCACAGTGTTTCGCGGTACTGCGATCGGCGCTGATGGTATGTCAGTCGGTGAGGTGGTATTCAACACGTCGATGACTGGTTATCAGGAGATTCTTACTGATCCGTCTTACGCGGAACAAATCGTAACCCTGACTTACCCACATATCGGTAACACGGGTACTAACAGCGAAGACGAAGAAGCGAGTCAAATCTGGGCGAAAGGCCTAGTGATCCGTGATTTGCCACTGCTAGCGAGTAATTTCCGTAATGAACAATCACTAAGTGATTACCTTAAGGAACGCAACATTTTAGGTATCGCAGATATCGATACTCGTAAATTAACGCGTATCCTTCGTGATAAAGGTGCACAAAACGGTTGTATCATTGCTGGTGATGATATTGACGAAAGCAAAGCGCTGGAAGCTGCAAAAGCATTCCCAGGCTTGAAAGGCATGGATTTAGCCAAAGTAGTTTGTACAGAGTCATCATATCAATGGTCTGAGACAAGCTGGACTCTGGGCGAAGGTTTTAAAACGCTTGCGCCAGAAGACGAAAAATTCCACGTTGTTGCCTATGACTTTGGTGTTAAACGCAACATCCTTCGTATGTTGGTAGACCGCGGTTGTAAGCTAACAGTGGTTCCTGCGCAAACGAGTGCAGAAGAAGTGCTGGCGCTAAACCCAGACGGCATCTTCCTATCAAACGGCCCTGGGGATCCAGAACCGTGTACATACGCGATTGAAGCAATCAAAACCTTCCTAGAAAAAGATATTCCTATTTTCGGCATCTGCCTTGGCCACCAGTTATTGGCGCTAGCTTCGGGTGCAAAAACAGTAAAAATGAAGTTTGGTCACCACGGTGGTAACCACCCGGTTAAAGACCTTGACCGTGACGTTGTTATGATCACTGCACAGAACCACGGTTTCGCTGCAGACGAGGCAAGCTTGCCTGATAACCTTCGTGCAACACACAAGTCATTATTTGATGGCACTTTGCAAGGTATTCATCGCACAGACAAGCCAGCGTTCAGCTTCCAGGGTCACCCAGAAGCAAGCCCAGGCCCACACGATGCAGCACCGTTGTTCGATCACTTTATCGAACTAATGCAAGCGCAATCTAACTAATTTGAGACCGGAGTAAAAATGCCAAAACGTACTGATATTAAAAGCATTCTTATCTTAGGCGCGGGCCCGATCGTAATCGGCCAGGCCTGTGAGTTTGACTACTCAGGTGCTCAAGCCTGTAAAGCGCTTAAAGAAGAAGGTTACCGAGTTATTCTAGTTAACTCTAACCCTGCGACTATCATGACTGACCCTGAAATGGCTGATGCGACATATATTGAGCCAATCCACTGGGAAGTTGTTGAAAAAATCATCGAAAAAGAAAAGCCAGATGCAGTACTACCAACAATGGGTGGTCAAACTGCATTGAACTGTGCACTTGACTTAGACAAGTACGGTGTACTGGCAAAGCACGGTGTAGAGCTAATCGGTGCAACGGCTGATGCTATCGATAAAGCCGAGAACCGTGAACGTTTCGACGCGGCGATGAAGAACATCGGCCTTGAGTGTCCGCGTGCAGAAATCGCACACTCGATGGAAGAAGCGCTAGACGTGCTTACGCGTATCGGTTTCCCTTGTATTATTCGTCCTTCTTTCACCATGGGTGGTACCGGTGGTGGTGTTGCTTACAACATGGAAGAGTTCGAAGAAATCTGTACTCGTGGTCTAGATTTATCACCAACGAATGAGCTACTAATCGACGAAAGCTTACTTGGTTGGAAAGAATATGAGATGGAAGTTGTCCGCGACAAAAACGACAACTGTATCATCGTGTGTTCGATTGAAAACTTTGACCCAATGGGTGTGCACACGGGTGACTCAATCACAGTAGCACCAGCGCAAACGCTTACAGACAAAGAATACCAAATCATGCGTAATGCCTCGATGGCAGTATTGCGTGAAATCGGTGTTGAAACTGGTGGTTCAAACGTACAGTTTGGTGTGTGTCCTAACACCGGCCGTATGGTTATCATCGAGATGAACCCACGTGTATCTCGTTCATCAGCACTTGCTTCAAAAGCAACGGGTTTCCCAATTGCGAAAATCGCGGCGAAACTTGCTGTAGGCTATACGCTTGACGAGTTGCAAAACGATATCACAGGTGGTGCAACTCCTGCGTCGTTCGAGCCGTCAATTGACTATGTTGTAACTAAGATCCCTCGCTTCAACTTTGAAAAGTTTGCGGGCGCAAATGACCGTCTAACGACGCAAATGAAGTCTGTAGGTGAGGTTATGGCTATTGGCCGTAACCAACAAGAATCACTACACAAAGCACTTCGCGGTCTAGAAGTGGGCGCGACAGGCTTCAACCCAATCTTGCCAGTAGGCGAGAAGGGTGCAATTGAAAAAATCACGCGTGAACTTCGCGAGCCGGGCGCTGAGCGTATCTGGTACATCGCAGATGCAATGCGCCACGGTATGAGCGTTGAAGACGTATTCAATTTAACTAAGGTTGACCGCTGGTACCTAGTTCAAATCGAAGACATCATCAAAGACGAACAGCAAATCGAAGAAGTTGGCTTTGCGGGTTTAACAGAAGAATTCTTGCGTCGCTTGAAGCGCAAAGGTTTTGCTGATGCGCGTATCGCAGAGCTTGCAGGTGTGTCTGAAGCGGAAATCCGCAAGAAGCGCCACCAGCTTGAAATCTTGCCTGTGTACAAGCGCGTAGATACGTGTGCGGCTGAATTCAGCTCAGACACAGCGTATATGTACTCAAGCTACGACGAAGAGTGTGAAGCTGCACCGTCAGACAAAGACAAAATCATGGTAATCGGCGGTGGTCCTAACCGTATCGGTCAAGGCATCGAGTTCGATTATTGCTGTGTTCACGCAGCTCTAGCTATGCGTGAAGACGGTTACGAAACAATCATGGTTAACTGTAACCCAGAAACTGTTTCTACCGACTACGACACATCAGACCGTCTATTCTTTGAACCAATCACGCTTGAAGACGTGCTTGAAATCGTGCGTGTTGAGAAGCCAAAAGGCGTTATCGTGCAGTACGGCGGTCAAACACCTCTTAAACTTGCGCGTGAGCTTGAAGCGAACGGTGTGCCAATCATTGGTACTTCACCAGATGCAATCGACCGCGCAGAAGACCGTGAGCGCTTCCAGCAAATGGTTGAGCGTTTGAACTTACTTCAGCCTGACAATGCGACGGTAACGTCACTTGAAGAAGCGGTAGCTAAGTCTAAAGAAATCGGCTTCCCATTGGTTGTACGCCCTTCGTACGTACTAGGTGGTCGCGCGATGGAAATCGTATACGATGAAGACGACCTACGTCGCTACATGACAGAAGCGGTATCGGCGTCTAACGAAGCGCCAGTATTGCTTGACCGTTTCCTAGATGACGCTATTGAAGTTGATGTTGACGCTATCTGTGACGGCACAGAGGTGATCATCGGCGGTATCATGGAGCACATCGAGCAAGCAGGTGTTCACTCAGGTGACTCAGCATGTTCATTACCTGCGCACAGCCTAAGCCAAGAAATCCAAGACGTAATGCGTGAGCAAGTACGTGCGATGGCACTAGAGCTAGGAGTGGTCGGTCTGATGAATACACAGTTTGCTGTGAAAGATGGCCAAGTTTACCTAATCGAAGTGAACCCACGTGCAGCGCGTACAGTACCGTTTGTTTCAAAAGCAACTGGTGTGGCCCTTGCTAAAGTAGCGGCACGTTGTATGGCTGGTCAGTCACTGGCAAGCCAAGGCGTAACCAAAGAAATCATCCCACCTTATTACAGTGTGAAAGAAGTGGTACTTCCTTTTGCTAAGTTCCAAGGTGTTGACCCAATCCGTGGTCCAGAGATGCGTTCAACGGGTGAAGTTATGGGTGTTGGTGATACTTTCGCCGAAGCATTCGCAAAAGCTCAGCTAGGTGCAGGTAATGCTTTACCACGTGGTGGTCGCGCGTTACTATCGGTTCGCAATGGTGACAAAGCTCGCATCGTTGAGCTTGCTAAGACCATGATCGAATTAGGTTTTGAACTAGACGCAACATCAGGTACCGCAGCGGCACTTGAAGATGCTGGCATGGCAGTTCGTCGCGTAAACAAGGTATTTGAAGGTCGTCCTCATATCCTTGACCGCATTAAAAACGGCGAATACAGCTACATCGTAAATACCACTGAAGGTCGTCAAGCGATTGAAGACTCGAAAGTGTTACGTCGTGGCGCGCTAATGCACAAGACCAACTACACAACTACACTTAATGCAGCATTTGCTAACTGTACAGCAAACGCAGCAGATGACCGTGGTAGTGTGTCGTCAGTTCAAGAGTTACACCAACGAGTTAACTAAGCGATTGAGCCGCAGCTAGCGCTGCGGCTTGCTGCTAATGGGAAAATTATGCAAAAGATTCCAATGACTACACGTGGTGCTGAATTACTACGTGAAGAGTTAAACGAATTAAAAACTGTCACTCGTCCGAAGATCATCGCGGATATTGCTGATGCGCGTGAGCATGGTGACCTAAAAGAAAATGCTGAGTATCATGCCGCCCGTGAGCAGCAAGGTTTCTGTGAGGGACGTATTCAAGAGATCGAAGCTAAGTTGTCTAATGTGCAGATCATTGACGTAACGAAAATGCCAAACAATGGTAAGGTTATTTTTGGCGCGACAGTGACTATTTTGAACGTAGATACAGATGCTGAAGTGACTTACCGTATCGTTGGTGACGACGAAGCGGATATTAAGAACAATTTAATCTCTGTGAATTCACCGATCGCTCGCGGCCTAATCGGTAAAGAAGTCGATGACAGTGTCAACATCGAGACACCTAACGGTGCCGTTGAATACGAAATTGTCGAAGTAGAATACATTTAATCGGTATTTTATACGTATTTAAAAACCCGCTATCAGCGGGTTTTTTTATGGCTGCAGATTAGCTGTTCTTTTGATTCGGGCCTGAGCACGAATTTCAGCTCAAATGAGGAGGCTTACCACCTCGCTTTAAAACCCCGATTATCGATATGGACAAAGCCACCGTGGTGAGATTTGGGGTAGTAGCGGCCAATGCCACCTATGTAGCGACTTTGTTTGTGGAATTTTTCGAATAGGGCATACAGGGTATCAACGTCTCGAGCGTCTTCTTTACCATCACCATTGAGGTCGTCCATACGCTTGTTACCGTTCTCATCAATGTATAAATCAAAGGCATCGCCGTACTGATGGCGGCTATGTCGTCCGTTACCTATGGATCGGTTATAAAATGGCGTACGATAGGCACTGATGAAAGCGAAACGAGTTACGTTGACACCTTCACCTTTTAAAAACTGCAGTAAGTCTTCGAGCATTGTTAAGCCATCATCATTGACGTACAAAAATTTAGGGTAACCACTGGTTTGTTTGCACAGTAGCTGTTTTATTTGTACGTTTTTTGTGATGTAGGTATCAAGGTCGGACTGCATCACACGGATAAAACCATCAGGCGCTTGGTATTGCTCAAGTCCTTTGTATGGCGAAGGGTAGGAACCAATTTCATAACCTTCAATCTTTTTAGAGGTTGCAGTAAAAGGTACTTTTACCGCCACTTGAATGGTGTGCTTTGTTCCTTGGTCATTTTGCAATTCTAACCGATACAAATCAGGTGTCATGGGCGCATTGAAATAAAGATGTTCGTCATCTTGGTTGTTGACGTTGATGTGCTCATGCTCGCCAACGGCATAGCCCTGGGGATACTCCACTTTGATAGTTTGATTTGGGTTCACCACTACCGTGCGTAGCGTATCAGCCACAGCATAATGAGAGAGCACTGCTAACAGCGCAGTGCTCAACAAGAAGATTGTTTTGTTTACTGCCATACAATTGGGCCTTTGTTATTGCGTCAGTTTAGCCAGTAAAGCAGGGTCACGGTTATAAACATCTGAATAGAAATGTAAGCCATCTTCATTGCCTGCAACCGTCCAGTACATCAACAATACATCCAGTGGTTTGTCGAGAGTGACACGGGTTGTTTCTTTACTCGCCAGTGTTTCGTCAATCTTATTTCGCGACCATGAATTGGTATTCGCCAATACGTGCTCTGCAAGATCAAATGGATTCTCTACTCGTACACAGCCATGACTGAAGGCACGTTGGTCTTCAGCAAACAAGGTTTTCGCTGGGGTGTCGTGCAAGTACACAGAGTATTTATTAGGGAACATAAACTTAACCTGACCAAGGGAGTTGTTCTCTGAAGGTCCCTGCACAAACCAATACGGGAATTTATTGCGATTTACTGAGTCCCAATCGATACTTTGTGCGTCAATCGGGTTTCGCTTGGCGTCGACTAGATAGAAGTTTTTCTCTTCAAGGTAGTTCGGGTTGGCTTTTACTTTGTCAACCAAGCCTTTGGTTATGCTTCGTGGCACAGTCCATGTTGGATTGATAACCACATAGCTAAGGCGACCTTTAAAAATCGGCGTTTTAGTGTAGTTACGACCCACAACCACATTACTTTCCCATTTTAACTTACCGTTTTTCATTAGAAACACTTTAAAACCGGCAATATTGACGATCAGGAAATCCTCGGTCAAATTGTTATCAACCCAGCGAGTGCGCTCTAGGTTGACGATGATATCGTTAATTTTCTCTTGGTAAGACTGGTTGAGTAGCTTAAGTGTGTCTTTACCTATCACGCCATCTGTCTTTACTTGATTAAAGTACTGCAGTTTTTCTACGGCTTCTTGCAGCGGTTTGTCATAGGTTAAATTTTCGTCGTTAAGTTCGCCTGTGTAATAGCCGAGGCGCTCGAGACGACGGCGTATCACCGGTATGCTCGGGTCCGTCTCTGTGGGTCTTATGACACCTTTGGCTAAGCTTGCTTGTGGCAAGGGCTTAAGTGTTTGTAGTTTCTTGTAAAACACTAAGCCGTCTTTGAGTCGTTTATAGTGTGGAATTTGTGGTTTGAGGTTCTCAAGACCTTCTGCAAGCGTTTGCGCTTTGACATGTTTTAGTAAAGCGGCAGCGGCCTGATCTGGCGTGACATCATGTTGATCATAATTCCAGGTTTTGGTTAACGACTTAGGGTTTACTTTGCCGCGAATAAGATGCGTTGCATAGGTCATGACTGCGTCCGTCATTAACACATCAAATTGCGCGGAGTCATCTTGTTGTAGCAACTCTTGCAATGCTTGCAAATGATAGTCTTGCGGGTTTAGCCCTTCGAGCTCAGCTTGTTTAAGTAATTCAATTGCTTGGAGTGCATAATCTTGATCTTGCCAGATTGCGTCAAAGTTATTGGCTTGATACGCCGCGATAACAAGATCCGGGGTGATAATGGTGTCACTGCCAATTGTTGGCTGCTCACCTATCATAATCGGGTCGAGGTATTGAGCGAGATTCGAGGTTGCGGCAAAAGCCAAGGTTGGAATACAAAGCGCAGAACACAAAGCAAGTACTGATACAAATCGCATAGTTATTATCCTTAAAGGTATGTCCGTTCACCACTGCAAGCTAGGGTGGTTAAATCCGTTTTAAGCGTAGCAGAGTGTAAAAATTATACGCAGTTGTTTGAAAATTTGTACCTATATTTCATTCGTTTGCATCCGCATTGGACGAGATCATAAAAAAGCCCCGCAGTGCGAGGCTTTTGGTTGGGATAACTTGGATAAAATCTTTGTTAGCTCTGAGGCGCAGTTTCTTGCTGTTTTGTAGTGATGGCACCGTCAACTTTTGGATTTCTGCCTAATAACTTACGTATTAGGCGTTTGAAATCTTCCAATGCCACATATTGGCAAGGAATGAGAATCAAGGTTATAACAGTCGCAAACAGCACACCGAAAGCCAGTGACACAGCCATAGGGATAACGATTTGTGCCTGTAAGCTGGTCTCCATAATAATGGGCACTAAGCCGATAAACGTGGTGATAGAGGTAAGTAGAATCGCTCGAAAACGCTTACAACCTGCTTCAACCACTGCGTCTTTAATTTTTATGCCTTCAGCACGCGCCTTATTCACATAATCAACCATGACTAGCGAGTCATTAACTACTACGCCGGCAACCGCAATGATCCCGAAGAAGGAAAGGCTGCTCATGGTCATGCCCATAATCACATGGCCATATATTGCACCAACGATACCGAACGGGATCACCGACATTATCAATAACGGTTGAGAATAAGAGCGTAAAGGAATTGCTAACAGAGCGAAGATAATCATCAGTGAAAGAGCCAAATCACGGCGCTGCTCTGCAACACTGTTCATTTCTTCTTGCACTCGGCCTGCGACACTACTTTGTACGCCTGGGTAACTTTTCAACAAAGATGGAAGGTATTCGTCACGAATTTCCTTCGCCACTTCAAACGGTTGTGCTTGGTTGGTATCTACGGCAGCCCACACATTGACGGTGCGCTTAGAGTTCTCGCGGCGAATGCGGTTTACCCCATCAACCAGACTAACTGTAGCAATTTCTGCTAATGGCACTTCCGCACCTGCTGGCGTAATGATACGGACGTCGTTGATTTCGCTGATCGAGTTACGTTCATTGATTGGGTATCGGATCATCACTTTAAGTTCTTCACCGTCACGTAAGATTCGCTGTGCTTCAAGACCATAGAAACTGAAGTTTACTTGCGAGGCTACGTCGGCCAATGTCAGGCCCATGCTGTAAGCGATTGGTTTCAAATCCAATTGCACTTCGTCAGTAGCGCTTTGCATTGAGTCATTAACGTCACCAACGCCCTTCATTGAAGCGAGTTTTTCTTTTAACTTACCCGCAACTTCTTTGAGTTGAGAAGCGTCATTACCTTCAAGACGGAAGCTAATATCGCCGTCGTCACGGCCACCACCGTTCATGATGCTGTCGTTAATCGTCATCGACTTCAGACCTGGTAATGGCGGCATGTTGTCGCGCCAAAGGGCACTTAACGCGAACGTATCGATGGGGCGTAGGTGCGGTTCAACTAATACCATCATCAGGCGGGCATTGGTGCGACCTTGCATGTTTAAAGAAATATCTTTAACCATGGGCATGCCATATTGTTGCTCAATGACTTTCTCAACATCCATAACCACCTGTTCAATTTTCTTCGCTGTTTCCAATGTTGCTTGCTCTGAAGAAGCAAGGTTCATTTCTATGCGGATACTAGGAAAATCATGAGGAATTTTTGGGTTGGCAATAAATTTAATTAAACCGCCAGCAAACAGGCCTGCACTGACAATCAAAATACCCAAGAAGCCCACAATAACGGTGTAACGATAATGAATGCAGCGGATCACCGCTGGGCGGTAGATAGACTCAATAAAGTATTTCAATCCAGAGTCGAACTTACTGCGCAATTTATGCAATGGATTACGTGGATTGGGCGGTGTATCTTTCATCGCCGCCAAATGAGCTGGCAGGATAAGCTTTGACTCGACCAACGAAAATAGTAGACACAAGATAATCACGCCACCAATCGCTTTGGAAAACGCAGCCCCCGGACCGGTTGCAAGCATTTGTGGAAGAAACGCAGCAACGGTTGTAAGTACGCCAAATGTGGCGGGTATGGCAACACGTTTCACGCCGCGAACAACGTTATCAAGGCTGTGCCCATGTTTCTCAATTTCTGCGTGCGCTGATTCGCCGACGACGATGGCATCATCAACAACAATCCCCAGTACGAGAATGAAAGCGAACAGTGAAGCGAGGTTAATAGTGATGTCTAAGAAGCCCAGAGGCATCATTAAAAATGCGCCAAGGAAAGAAACAGGCAGACCCATCATGACCCAAAATGCCAAGCGGATTCTCAAGAACATCGCCAGCATTAGCATCACCAAAATACCCCCCCAGAGCATATTCTCGATCATCATATCGAGACGGCCTTCAAGGTAGTAAGTGATGTCTATCATAGGGGCGAGCGTTACGCCCTGAGGTAGCTCAGATTTTTTACGCTCTAGATAGCCATCGATGATGTCTGCAACATGAGTAACATCTTGATCTTTCGATGCGCGAACTTCAAAAATGAGCGAGTTTTTACCGTTATATTTTGAATATT
Organism: Pseudoalteromonas pernae; assembly: GCF_039831865.1. Lineage (NCBI taxonomy): Bacteria > Pseudomonadati > Pseudomonadota > Gammaproteobacteria > Alteromonadales > Pseudoalteromonadaceae > Pseudoalteromonas > Pseudoalteromonas pernae. Next base: position 213,416 of record NZ_JBDODM010000002.1, on the reverse strand, counting down.
GTAAGCCCTCTTCAAAGCCATCGTTGATGGTAGCAACATCGCCAAGAAATACCTGTGCGCCGTCTTCGAGAGTGAGTAGGGGAAGGCGTTCAAATTCATCACCACGGTAGGCTTGTTTTTCGACACGCATGGAAATATAGCCATTGTCTGAACGAATTTGACCCGCTGACATATTGGCTGAGAAGTTGCGAACGGCGCTGGCAATATCGCGGAAGGTTAAGCCATACTCGCGTAGTTTATCTGGGCTGACTTCGATACTGATTTCGTAATCTAGGCCGGAATTGAACTCAACAAGGTTAACATTAGGTAAGGCACGCATTTCATCGTGAAGCTTGTTACCTAATTCTTTAAGCTCGTAATTGCTCATGTCTCCGTATAGCGCAAGGATCATCACCTCTTGGGTAAATTTCTCGCGGCGGATATTAGGACGCTCCATTTCCGCAGGGAAGCTTGATATTGAGTCGATTTGCATTTTGACTTCATCAAGCACTTCTTGAGCGTCATAGCTTTCTTCTACTTCAATCCAGCTTTGCGAAAAGCTTCTATTTGAATAAGTGATAAGTCGCTTTAGGCCTTCGAGACCTTGAAGAGATTCTTCTATCTTAATCGTTATGCCTTCTTCGACTTCCTGAGGCGCAGCCCCTGGGTAAACTGCTTGGACGCTTATCCAGTTACTTTCAAACTGAGGAAATGCTTGTTTGCGAATAGACATCGCACTGAGAATACCGCCGACGATGATGATAATCATCAGCAAGTTTGCTGCAACGGGGTTGCGAGCAAACCATGCGATAAGTCCTGTTTCTCTTGCCTGAGTCATGTTTAGTCCTCCTTAAGCGCAAGCTGCGTCATAGGAGTCTGTGCTGGCTCATCATCAAGGCGAAGCTGCATGCCTTGGGTCGGATAATCAAGTGCAGACGTGATGATTTGCTGGCCGTCATCAAGACCATGAGTCACATATGACATACCATCTTGCTCACGAATTACCTCCAGTGAGCTAAATGTGAGTTTTATTTCATCATCAATGAGGGCGATGCGATCATCACGAATAAGGTAGCTTGGTACAATAGCAGCATTAGTCACATGCTTACCTGTGATAGACGCATTGGTGTATGCGCCGAAGCGTAATGGCTCGCTTTGCTCGTAAGGCGAATCAACATAGGCAACGAGGTAAGTCATGCGTGAGCGTTTATCAACAACACCTTCATTGCGTACAATTTTGCCGTGCCATGTACGTACTTTGCCCGCAACTTCGCTGGTTAATGCTACGTCTGCACCGATACCGCCATCGACTAAATATTGTAGGTCATGGTTAGCAACGGGTAAGCGCACTTTAGCAATGCTGATGGCATCAATTTGACCAAGCATGTTGCCCGGATTCACCACACTACCCAAGCTGACTTTCTTCGCGGTAACGAGCGCATCATAGGGCGCTTTGATGTAGGTGCGCTCTAAATTGCGATTTGCTCTTTTAACCTGCGCTTGTGCGGCTTTAAATTTGGCGAGCTTTTCTGCGAGCTGTGGTTTGCGTAAGTAAAGTTCTGAAGGAATGACGGCATTGGCGTTATCTTTAATACGCTGCCATTCAGTTTTTGCTACATGTGCTTGGGCTTGTTCGATTTCCAATGCGGATTGCGCTTGGGCGAGTCCAGCTTGCGCTTCAATAAGTGCTGCTTCGTAATCATTTGGGTCGATGCGTACCAGTACGTCTCCCTCTTTGACGAAACCGCCTTTCACGAAGTGTTCTGAAATAGATACCACCTGTCCGGACACTTGAGCAACAAGTTCGGTTTGCTCTTGTGCCATGACTTCACCGTATGAGTTCACCTTCATTGTGACGTCAGTGAGTCTGACTGGCGTTACCTCCACGAGAGGAGCTACCGTTTCTTGTTGTTTTTGCTGTGGTGGTTTTTTCATTGCGCTTAAGGCCACAAATAGACCCCCAGCGATAACCAAAACACCTATTGGTAGAAATATTTGTTTTTTGCTAGCCACAATGTAGCTCCCTGTATATATCGATGACAGGCTAATACTAGCGACTATGATGTTTACAGGTATGTGCAACATGTAACAAAGGATGTAATGTGTTAAAATGCGCCTCTTATTTGATTTTGGGGTGGGTTTATGGATTGTCGTCTCGGTTGCGGCGCATGCTGCATTGCACCTAGTATTTCCAGTGCTATTCCAGGGATGCCAAATGGCAAAAAGGCGGGGGAGCGTTGCATTCAATTAGACACAAATAATTTATGTAAATTATTTGGAATGCCTTCAAGACCGGAGGTGTGTTCTCAATTTAGTGCCACAGAAGATGTGTGTGGCAGCAACGATGCCCAAGCAATGTGGCGCATAACTCAACTAGAGGCTCTTACTTAAGTGTTTCAATAAGAGCCTCAAAGTCGCTTGCTAATTATTGATTAGCTTGTGGCGGATAATGGCTCAGGATTTCAGCTACTGATTCACGAATTACAACTTCACGCTCTGTTGGCGATTGGTTCTTCTTCAAGCGACCTTCTTTAGCTCCACGCCACACAAGTTGGTTCGATTCTTTATCAATTACGTCCAACACCAAAGTACCCACTTCGTATTCGCGAGTCGTTGTTTGAACGTTGTAGCCAATACCCCAATAGTCCCAACGCGCGCTGTAGCCACTAGAAAAAGTATCAACATCGACCTTCGTTTCTACTGATGCATGGTAATTAATAAGTACATCCGCTTGTGCAGCATCAACCAGTTGCATACCTTTGGCTGCCAGTTCATCATTGACGGCTTGCTGTACACGGCGTTCCATCAGTTCACTAATTTGGTAATTTGCAGTGCCCTTCGTTAAGCTGGCATTTGGGAACCAAGCAAAGGTTTTGTATTCAGAGAAATTGACTGATTTGTCATAATCATAATCAGGGGTTGAGCTGCAAGCGCTCAACAGCATTAACATGCCTGCTGCAAGTAACTTTTTCATCGATTGCTCCTTAATGTGTAAGTGATAGCAAGTTTCTTGTACTGTCAATAACATACCATAGTTCCTCTAATTAGACAGACTAGTTCCTTTATACGCACTGAAAAAGTTATTTGGTCTGCTCAGTTGCTTAGAGAAAATAATTTAAAGCTAATTCCTATTTTCTATGTTAGTCTAGGATTGCTTTGAGTTAATGCGTTTAATGTGACGGTTTTGTGCGGCTTACGCTGTATGTGTGACTATTTTGCCGATGTGCCATTAGTCCTGTACCTGACCCTTGCGGCAGCGACACTGGCTCAGGGAGGATAGTGCCTAGTAATAGGCGAATGGTAAAATTGACTTACAGGAACAATTTAGTATGTCAGAACAAGTAAACGGTAAAGTAAAGTTTTTCAATGAATCAAAAGGCTTTGGCTTTATCGAGCAAGAAAATGGCCCAGACGTATTCGTACACTTCAGCGCGATCAATGGTTCAGGCTTCCGCACTCTAAGCGAAGGCCAACAGGTTTCTTTCGGCATCAAGCAAGGCCAGAAAGGACCAGAAGCGGAAAACGTAACTCCGGTTTAATTCCTTATTCATTCTCTTTAAGAGTGAATACGAGTGGAGCTGTTTAGGCTTCACTCTTTCCTTCCCCAAATATCTTCGATTTATTATTCTTTTTGTAAATGATTGTATAAAACAATTATTTTGATATATCTGCCAACATCATTTATTATTTTATCTCCACATTCGATATTATATAAGAGATCACAGTGAGAGAAATCAGAGCATTTGCCAAATCGGCAACTATTAATGAGTTAGAAAAAGCAATTAATATTCTGAACACTGCGCTCGATAATCAGCAACAGCAAGAAAAAGCGAAACAGGAAGTTCTCGATCTGATGAAGGAAAAAGGGCTCAGTGTGGATGATATTGTTGATGTGAAACAAGATAAACGTACGAAGGTTGAGCCTAAGTACCGCAGAGAATTTCAAGGTAAAGTTGTGGAGTGGTCAGGCCGTGGCAAACGCCCTAAAGCCTTCCAAGATGTCGACCTCACAAAGTTCCTTGCTAAGTAATCAAATGGTCCAGCAATGGACCATTATTATTTTGGGTGTCAGAAGTGTATACACTCAGAGACTATCAACAACAAGCCGTAGACAATACCCTCGCGCATTTTCGTAAATGCCAACGCTCAGCCGTGATTGTATTACCCACTGGTGCAGGCAAGAGTTTAGTGATTGCTGAGCTTGCACGGTTAGCAAGATTTCCCATATTAGTATTAACTCATGTTAAAGAGCTGGTGGAGCAAAATGCCGACAAGTTCAAAAATATGGGTCTAACTCCTGGAATATATTCCGCTGGTTTAAATGAAAAGAACCTTTTAGAGCAAGTCACCTTCGCAAGTATTCAATCACTTGCCCGTAATATAGATGGATTAGAGCGGGTTTATTCATTGATTATCATAGATGAGTGTCATCGTGTTAGTAATGAAAAAGACAGTCAATATGCTCAAGTAATCAAACAACTTCAAAAGAATAACCCCACTCTCAAAGTACTGGGGTTAACAGCGACGCCATACAGGTTGAATACGGGGTGGGTTTATCACCGGCATTATCATGGTTATGTGCGCGGCCAAGAAGATGCGCCTTTTAGTGATTGTATTTTTGAATTGCCGTTACGTTACCTAATCAATAAAGGTTTTCTGACGCCGCCAAAGATGGTGGATGCCGCGGTTGAGCACTATGATTTTTCTGCCTTGCTTGGCGGCGGTGGGCGTCCAACCGAAGGTGACTTAAATGCCTTGTTGACGAACTCCACCCGTGCGACAAAAGCCATTATTAACGATGTGGTTAGCCAAGCTCAGACCCGCAAAGGGGTGATGATATTCGCCGCAACGGTAGCGCACGCTCATGAGATTTATTCATATCTTCCAGAGGGCGACGCAGAGGTTATTATCGGCGACACCGCCAGTGCGCAACGCGATAAAATTATCAATGAGTTTAAACAGCGAGCATTTAAGTATTTAGTTAATGTTTCTGTTTTAACTACGGGTTTTGATGCTCCCCATGTTGATTTCATCGCTATATTACGCCCAACGGAATCGGTGAGTCTGTACCAACAGATAGTTGGAAGAGGGCTGCGCCTAGACAAAGGTAAGACAGATTGCTTGGTGGTCGACTACGCGGGTAATGGCTTCGATTTACACCATCCAGAAGTAGGCACTAAACGCCCAGATCCAAACAGCGAGCCTGTACAAGTAGAGTGTCCAGGATGTGGTTTTGCTAATCTGTTTTGGGGCAAAAAGGACGCACAAGGACAGGTCATTGAGCATTACGGCAGACGATGCCAAGGATTATTAGAGGATGATGAACAAAGCCAACAGTGTGATTTTCGTTTTAAATTCAAAGAATGCCCAAGTTGTTTTGAGGAAAATGATATCGCTGCGCGACAATGTCACCATTGCCATGTGCAACTTGTGGACCCCGATGATAAATTGCGCAAGGCACTGAATCTGAAAGAGGCGTTGGTGCTGAGGTGCAGTGGCCTTAGCTGTGATGTGACGGCAACGGGCAAACTTAAAATGACCTACCATGATGAAGATGGCGCGACAGTTGATGAATTTTTTGATTTAACAAACCCTAAAGTCAACGCGGTCTTTAACAAAATATATAGCAAGCGTCATACAGCGGCAGATATCAACCGATGGCACAGCGCTGAGCAAGTCATTGCACATCAGCATTTACTTAATTGGCCAGATTTTGTTATTGCAAAAAAGTCGAAAAAGTATGGTTGGCAAGTCAGTGATAAACTATTCGATTATCAGGGCAGTTATAGAAGGGCTAACACCGAATACTGACCAAAATAGGTGGGCGAGGTGAGACTTTCACATCAGCCTCACCGAGAGATTGTGCCTTGCGCTTAGTCTTGGGCGTTGTCGTCTAAAATGCCCCAGCCGTCACCATAGCCATTGTGTTTGTCGGCTAGGCTTTCTAAATAGGCTTCCATATTTCCTATCAATTCATACTCAGGCACCATGCTTAAGCTTGCCTTAACCTCAAATACGCCTGTGTCTGGACAAACATTTAATTCAGTTTGCGGTGACACTTCTGCACCATCGAGTGCTTTAATGTAGGATTGAGCATGCGCTTCTTGCTCGAAAAGTAAAAAGAAATCAACAGTATGGATAACCGTTAAGTCCACACCTTGGGCGTGCATTTCTTGCAGTATTTGACCTGTTTCGTCATCGGGGAATTGCATGGTTTATCTCTTAAATTCACTTGTAGTTGGATTGTCTAATATCTTGATACAAATAAAAAGTCACACAGTTGAAAAATTTCTCTCAGATTGGTGAATGGGTACGCTCAAGGGTGATAAACTTATTTAAGATGTTGCGTGTTTTGGAAATTTTCAGGGAGAGCCATAGTCAATTATGAGCGCTCATAAGCTAATAAGGAAATTCGTAAGTTGTCTTTAGCTTCTTCGTTAGGCATTGTTCTGGCCTTGTTTATGTATTCTGGCTCTGTTTTTGCGGCGTGGACCAGCACGACTGCAAATAGCCAGCAGCCTCGGGTTATTTCCGGTTATACAATTCAAGGGATTGACGGCGATGTCGAAAAAAATGTTGGTATCTACTTAAGTCAACTAACCGGTGAGCAACCGTCGAGGCAATTAAAGCGCTATGCCACAGAACAAGTTTTGTTGAGTCTCAGAGCACTTGGCTATTATCACGCTGACGTTGATTTATACCTTGAAGACAATACCCAGACTCCTCGGGTGGTGGCAAAAATCATCCCCGGAAAGCCAGTGCGCATTAATTCAATTAGTTACTCCCTTATCGGCGCGGGTGAGCAAGATGAGCAGCTTACTAGTGTGATAGAGCAATTACCTTTGAAGCAGGGCGACGTGCTCAATCATGGCAATTATGAAAAGGCGAAAAGTAAGCTCGACTCGCAACTCCTAGAGATGGGGTATTTTGATAGTAAATGGACTGCTTCAAGTTTGTCTGTCAATCGTGCACGCTATAGTGCCGATATCGTTATGCAAATAGAAACAGGGCAACGATACCACTTCGGGCCTTTGAATATCAGTACAGATACGCCAGCGTCTAATTACATCCATTCCTTGTCTCACTTCAAAACCGGGGAACCTTACAGTGCCACCAAAGTATCCGAGTTTAATCTAGCACTGACGCAAACACCTTACTTCTCCAGCGTCCGAGTTTATGCAGATATCGCACAACGGGGTAATTTGGAAGTCCCGATCCGTGTCGAAGTGCTACACAAGCCGACTAATAGTTATGAAGTTGGCGGTGGCTTTTCCACCGATTTGGGGCCAAAAGTCAGGTTTAAATGGTCTCGGCCATGGCTCGGAACGGATGGGCATTATATAGAAAGTAATTTCAATATCTCTGAACCACAGCAAGACATCAGTTTGTCTTACACAGTCCCTGTTGATGACCCAATTGATGATATTTGGCGATTTAGTGTGGGTTATAAGCTAGAGGACAATGAAGATACGGAAATTTATACAAAAACTTTAACAGGGCTATTAGAGCGCCAGTGGAAGGTTGGTGATGATTGGATCCGCACCGTGTTTCTGCGTCGAGAATTCGAAGAGTTCCGTATCGGTGAAGCCGAACAAAAGACTAAGATGTTGTTACCCGGAGTGAGCTTTGCTCGGCAATATTCAAAGGGCGGCACAACGCCTTATTGGGGCAAGCAGTGGCTGATCAGTGCGGAAGTCGGTGCTGACTCTGTGGCCTCATCGACCAATATTGTGCGCTTGCAAATGCAATACGCTTGGCTCGACACTTTCTTTGATAAGCATATGTTATTTAGCAAAATTAATCTCGGGGCAATGTACGTTGATAACATTAACGAAGTGCCTGTGTCTTTGCGTTTTTATGCAGGTGGGGATCAGAGTGTGCGTGGCTTCAAATATGAGTCTATCTCTCCAGAAGTGCAGGGGTTGAAGATTGGTGGTAAATATTTGGTTGCAGGCACAGTTGAATACAATTACCAATTCGCAACGAAGTGGCGCTCGGCGTTTTTTGTCGATGCTGGTACCGCAACCAATGATTTTTCTGAAGATCTCTCAGTAGGTGTAGGTGTGGGTATTCGTTACTTAACGCCGGTTGGGCCTATACGTTTAGATTGTGCTTGGGCTGTGTCTGAGTCAGATAACCCTGCCCGTTTGAGTATTACAGTGGGACCTGAAATATGAAAAGAGTCTTACTGCTGAGCATTAAAGTCTTGGTTGGCCTTGTTTTTACATTGGCAATCATAGTCAGTTTGCTGTTGTTTACTGCACCCGGAAATAAAGCAATTGCAGCATTAGCCAATAAATTTGTTGATGGATTAGAAATCGCGCTGCCCCAGGGGCGCTTTTTAAGCAACGATCCTTTCGATATTCGCTTTTCAAATCCTGCTATTAGCTTTCAGGCGCAGGCACTCCAGTTAGACTTTACTTACTTTGGCTGCGAAGGTTTTTGCTTTGACAACCTTGCTGCGCAAAAAATTGATATTGTTCTTGGTGCAAAAGAGCCTCAACAACGGCCAGAGCTTGCACAAAAGCAGCCCAAAAAGTCACTTACGTTGCCGGACATCCGTATACAGCAAATTTCAATAGCGCAGATAAACGCTGAAGTGGCAGGTAATAAGATTACAGTCATGCAGTTAGATACGGCCGCAGCGATTGAATCACAAACTATTAATATTGATAAGCTATCGGTGAATAGCGTGACTGCTCAGCTAGCGCAAAAAGTGAAGGAGAATACAAAGCTTGAAGCGCTACCTGTGCTGCCTTCTATTGAAATGGCGCTGGACATCAATGTACGTGCTCCTGACATTCATATTGCACAAATTCATGTGTTACAAGGACAGCAAAAGCAATTTATCGAAGGGCTACAACTGGGATTAACTTTCGCTGATAACGCGTTGGACATAGAGTCTCTCATGCTCGATTATCACCTGCCCAACTCTGATGAAACAGCTAAGCTTGATACCCGAGCCTATTTCGCGTTGTTCGACAATAACGAACTCGCTGTTGATGCAGACTTGCAAGCGTTAGGTGAGCATATGCAACTGCAACTCAGTGGTAGCTTAAGCAAACTTCAGTTTGAACTCGTTAATCAGGGGCAATTTTCAGGTGTACTCAGCGGTAATGTGCAACCGCGAACACAGGATTGGCCATTTACACTTCAGGCACAACAACAGTTGTGGCAATGGCAGGTGAATAATCGCACCATGACCCTGTCCAATATGACTTTAAGTGCATCGGGTAATACACAAGACTATGAGCTTGCATTGCAAGCACAGTCGCAATTAGGTGCGTTCCCGCAAGTTGATAGTTCGGTGCTTGCTAAGGGAGATTTACATCACATCAATATTGTCCCCGCGGCCATTAAAGCCCGAGATAGCAGTGCGCAAGTGAATGCCCAAATCAGTTGGCAAGAAGGCATTCATGCCGATTTTGACGCCAAACTAGCGCAATTACACAGTGAATACTTTACCGATAAGGTGACAAGTAATTTGTCTGGCAATATCACTGGTTCTTTTAGTGTCGATGCGCAAAAGCAATGGAAGGTGCTAATCACCCCATCCCATATTGACGGAACGCTCGATGGTATGGAGTTAGCTTTCGCTGCCGATCTCAAAATTGATAGTACACTTGAGACGCAGATCAACCAGTTGTTAATTAAGCAGGGTCTAAATGTCGTCAGTGTTCAAGGGCAAGTTAATGATAATTGGCAACTTGATGGCCAGGTAAACTTATCGAAAGAAACAGCGCTACTCGGAGCATTCAAAACGCAGGGTGAAGCGAGCTTTTCGGTACGTGGAGACAAGCGCGCGCCGAAATTGGTTCTAGATGCGCAATTAAATGATCTTTCCACTCAAGCAGCCACATTCAGTAGCGCCAATATCTCGTTGCAAGGCCAATACGGCGACACTATTGAGTATGATTTGTCGGCCCAAGTTTCTGGGGTGGAAGCAAAAGGTCAATATATTAAGGAACTTGTGTTTCAGTCTTATGGCTCAAATGAGGTCCAGCAAACTTCGGCCAAAATCGTTTCAGAACTCGGTGCAATCGAAACGGCGATGGTCAGTGAAATTTCACCAAACTCAAAGAACGTTAAATTACGCGTAGAGCAATTTGATGCCAGTATTCAAGAGCAAGAGATAACCTTGACTAACGCGACCACCTTTACGCTAGATCTTGCAAAACAAGTACTTGGCTTTGAACAAACGTGCTTACAAGGTGAGGCGATAGATTTTTGTGTCGCGCCAAGCCAGTTGAGTAAAGAAGCCGGCGAAATTAATGCGCAACTTAATCACCTCTATCTGGATGCCTTTTCGCCTTTGATTAAGGCCCCTTTGAAAGTCAAAGGCATGGCGGATGGCCATGCTAAGTTACATTGGCAAACCGGTACCAAATTGATCATTGATGCGGCTGTCAATACCAATGAACTCGAAGCAAGCCTGACTCAGGGTCAAAAGCAGCTGAGGTATCCTATTGAGAAGTTTTCAATTAAGTTGCTCAGTGATACTCAACTTGCCGATGCCAGCGTAGTGATGCGTTCTTCCACTTTGGGTAACTTAAATGCCAATGTCAAAGTGGACGACGTAATGGACCAGCAAACGATGCAAGGGCAGATCATCTTAGCGGATGTTCAACTAGCCAAGTATGGGAACCTGGCACCACAGTTGAAGGCGCTACAAGGCGAGCTTAAAGCAGACATTAAAATCAGTGGCAAACTACAGCAGCCTGATATTTCTGGGCAAATTTCCGCAACGGGAATAGCCTTAGAGGGGGAGGCGGTCCCTGTTTCACTAGCAAATACAAGTGTTGTGGCCACACTGGACGGTGACAGCGTTAAAGTCGAAGGCAATTTGTTTACCCCAGATGGTGGTGAGCTGTCTATTGACGGTTCTGGCGTTTGGTTGGGCGCTAACCCCACTCTGGAAATTGCATTAAAAGGCAATAAATTTACTGTGGTACCGCAGCAATCTATCACTGTCGCATTCTCCCCGGATATGCGTATTTCTCTTGATGCAAATAAGGTCGTCATTGATGGCGAAGTGGAAGTGCCGTACGCCCGAATTAAAATCAAAGAACTTCCTAAAGGTGCGGTCAAAGTGAGTGCCGATGAAATCATCGTAGATGCGCCCGCACGTGAAACCAAAGTGCCTTTCGCGTATAGCGCCAAAGTAAAAGTGAAAGTAACTGATGACGTCTATATTGACTCGTTTGGTTTACGTTCGCATGTGCAAGGGGATGTAATCATTACCGCCAGTAATGACAGCCACCCACTTGCTGTAGGTGAATTAAAGCTAGTGGATGGTAAATATCGCGCCTTCGGCCAAGATTTAATCATTCGCACAGGTCAAGTTGGCTTTAGCGGTATGCTGAAAAAACCTTATCTGAATGTTCGGGCGATCCGTAATCCGGACAATACTGCGAATGGGGTTATTGCAGGTATCGAATTAACTGGAAGTGTTGAACAGCCAGAATTGCACGTTTTTTCAGAGCCAGCAATGGATAAATCTCAGGCGCTTTCCTATGTGCTCAATGGGCAACCTTTGAGTGACGGTGATGGCAACAGTGATGCGTTACTTACTCAGATATTGCTGGCCCAGGGGATGAACCGCTCCGAGGGAGTGGTCTCTAAAGTCGGTGAGGCATTCGGTTTGAGTGATGTGGCCTTGAACTCAAGTGGTAGTGGAGATGATACAAAAGTGGAAATCTCTGGCTACATAGCACCTGGCATTCAAGTTAAATACAGCGTGGGTGTATTTGAGTCGTTCAGCGAAATTGCCGTGCGTTATCAAGTGTTGCAAAAGCTCTATATCGAGGTGACAAGTGGCCTGCATCAAACATTGGATGTTCTATATCGATTTGATGTTGATTAGTAAATGTTTATGGGCATGTGCCAGCTCCCTGCAAAGAAAAATAACGAGAACAATAATGGAATTAACAACATGATAAAAAAATCTATCGCACTCGCATTGGCCACCATGATCGCCTGTGCCCACGCTACTGACAGCAAGGTTGCAGCGTTATCTCCCACGCAAATAATAGATTCAGCGCCAGCTGAAGATTGGCGCTTTGTTGCGCCCGAGAATATGCTGGTACTGACGTTACCCACAGGGCAGGTATTGATGGAAATGAATACCCGATTGACTCCGGCACATCATCACAGATTGACTGAGCTCGCAGCTAAGCATTTCTACAAAGACCTCAGCATGTATCGCTTTGTTGAAGGCTTTGTTGCCCAAGGCGGCGCGGGTGAGGAGACAACTCAAGTGCCAACGTTACAGCAGGAATTTGTAAAGCATACAGATAAGCGGCTGGCGCTTGATATCGTGGTGAATGAGCAAGATGGTTATGCAGCTAGAAGCGGCTTTTTAGATGGCTTCGCCGTGGCGCAAAATGCGCAAGGCACGCAAACATGGCAAACGCATTGTATCGGCGCACTGGGAATGGCTCGAGGAAATGAAATTGACAGTGGTACTAGCGAGTTTTACGTCGTTATCGGTCACGCTCCTCGATATTTAGACCGTAACATTACTGTTTTTGGCCGAGTGTTAGCAGGGATGGAACATCTCCAACGCTTGCAACGCCCTGGCTCAACTGACAAACCTTTCAATAAGATCACTGACATGGTGCTGGCAAGTCAGTTACCAGTAGAACAACAACCGCAAGTGAAGGTGATGCGCACCGACTCTGATAGTTTTGCTGCACTTGTTGAAGCGCGTAAAAACCGCCCAGAGTCATGGTTTGTAACAACGCCCAATTACATCGACACCTGCGCTATGCAGGTGCCAACAATTACTGGCGGTTAATACGTACGTTAAATGAAATATGGTCGTTATGCGTTGAGCGGTATGGGTTAATGTCTAAGCCGCCTCGGCGCGTATAGCGCGCGTAAACGTCCAGCTCTTGCGGTTTGGCAAGAGCCATAATATCGCTAAAAATGCGCTCGACACACTGTTCATGAAACTCGTTGTGAGAACGAAATGAGATGACATAACGCAACAATGATTCATGGTCAATCTCAGGCCCTTTGTAGCGGATCACCACGCTAGCCCAATCAGGTTGAGAGGTGATCAAACAGTTCGACTTTAGTAAATGGCTGTAAAGCGTCTGTTCAACCACTTGCGCGTCATCAGTCGTTTTTAATAGTTGCGGCTGTAAGTCGTAATCTGACACTTCAATATCCAGCGTGTCGATGCAAGTGCCTGGTAGGGGAGTTGCAGCAAATAAAGCTACATCATCAGGCCCATAAAGTCTGACCACCACATTTGCCTTCACGGCCTCACTTAAATCGCGAGTGAGGATTTCACGCACTGATTCTGAGCTCTCAAAGCGCGACTGGTTAAAACTGTTGAGATAGAGCTTAAATGACTTTGACTCAATAATGCTTGGGCTTTGGCAAGGGAAGAGAAATTCAGCCACCGCAACTTGAGGCTTTCCTTTATTATTGAGCCAAGACAACTCGTAACCAGTCCATAAATCTTCGCCTTTAAAGGGAAGGTGTTGCTCATCAATGCCTAAATCATCGCGATTGAGTTTGCGAGCAATCGGATACAATAAGCTGGCGTCGTAATTGTCTTTGTATTCAGTTGTTTTGCCGAGCAAGCTGGCTTTCAACTCGGGCGCGTTACGGTAGTCTGTCATGATGCATCAAATCTAGTTACAATGGCGACATTATAACTAATTTCCTCAGGGCATGCATGAGTGTAAAGGCACAACTTCAAAGCGCATTACAAGCGCATATTGACCAGCATCGAGCGCAATTCAATACCAATCCAATGGCGTACATCGACCCAGAGTCACCTAGCCCAGCGGCGATTGCGGGCAGTGAAAATGATGAACAAGTGCAATGGCAGATTTATGAGCGCAGCGATGGCGCAACATTAACTGATTTAGCCACGGCGCTAGAGGTAACCTTTCCAGCGCAGTTAGATGAATTATTTTGTTCTTTTTACAGTGGTAATCTGCCAGCGAAAGTGGATGGACACGACATTGAGTTGCTATTGCCATGGAACCAAGACGACTTTGTACGCTTGCAGCAAAATATCACGGGTCATGTGTTGATGAAGCGTCGCCTAAAGCAGCAGGACACCGTGTTTATTGGTCTCACTGACCAAGATGATCTCCTACTCAGTGTTAGATTGAGTGATGGAGCAGTTTGTTTGGAATATGTCGGTAAAGAAACGCATCACGTGCTGGCACCGAGTATTTGTGCGTTATTTGATATCTTAGACGTGCAGTAAATACAAAAACGATAGCCTATTAATTCCGTGATAGGCTATCGACATTGGCTATGGATGGCACCAATGCCTAACTACTTATTGATGATCCCAAGAGATATTTGACACCAACTCACACGCATCACATTTGAAATCGAATAGCCCAAACCAAGGCTCATCGAGTAACCAATCTCCGCCACAGCTCGGACACGGGCGCAGTTTCTCCTGAGCCAAGCTCTCACCGCCAACGCGGTATAAATAATAATAAACAGGCTTTTTGGTAAGAAAGCGAATGCGTTTGCTTAAATCTAAACCCCTTCTCGTCAGTGAGCTATCGAGTAGACACAATTCGTCCAGCGCTGCAAACTCAGCCTTGGTAGCGCCATTAATTTGCAATTGATCGCAGGCTTGCCAATCTTCTTGCCACTTGATGAGCGTTTTATAATCACCATTAGCAATCGCAGGGATTTTATAAAGTGGGACGGGGAGGAAATCATCCCCGCAATACAAGGGACTACAGGTATGCAAATAGGTAGTGTATAGAATGTAGCTACTGGGCTCATGACAATTATCAGCGCTGTTGGCGTGAATATCTTGGCCGACAATTTTGACTTTTGGAGCTAACAACCCAGCCTCATTGAGTTTGTTAATTGCAAATTTAACGAAAGGGCTGTGATTTAGTGGGTGAAGAGAGTCCTCTTCAGGGCACATTATACGTGTAAGGAAGTACCCATCTTTGAGTACAGTAGGAAATTCGTCGCCGATAATCTGACCATTGGCTCGCAAGGCCACAACCATCTGGTTTATGGCCTGCTCAGCGGTATCTAATTGGGTGTCTTGGTAACAGTCAAAGGTTAAATCGGCAACAAACATTCTTAATTCTTGGCTTCGAGTAAAGCCAATAGTTTATCAAGTTTTTCTTCAATGCGGTCTAGTTGTGAAGACTTTTGTTCAACAGCAACTGTAGCAGGCTCCGCAACCATGTGTTTAAAAGCTTCAGGATTGGTTTTGTATTGGCTCACGGCAGCAATAATCATTGGCATAGGTACTGGTTCGCTGAGCATCGCTTTGGTTAGTGCAACTGTAGGGGTTTTGTTTTGAGCTAACAGAGCTTTTATTGCTTCAAACACCACGGAGTTCATTGTGCTAGGTCCTCTTTGAGAAAAATCGACGCATTATAAAGATGAGCTCGCAGCAGTGCGAGCAAAATAACGAACTTGGAGGCTAAGTTCTAATGCGCTCAGTTTAGATTAATCTAGCTGAACCCCAACTGTCCTGTGACGTCTCCGAGGCGTTGTCTTATAAGGGCTAAGGCCAACTTTGATGGACGATACCACTGGCCCCGAAGCAGGCCTAATGCAAGTTACCGCTAACAACTGTTTAAACAACAGAGGGTTAGTGTCTTAGTTGCGCATCGAGAATATCGATTAGCTCACACCAATCAGCATCTTCTGCGAGTGATTCTTGTATAAAATGTTTTTGAGACTCTGTCCAAAAAGGGGCGTCTGCCAGCTGCACCGATGCACTGAGTTTGTGATTACTTACAAACTGTTCAATTTGATTGTCACTGCTTGGTAATCCTAATTGTGCAAACAGGGTGTTTAAAGTGTGCTTTGAGGTATCCATAGTGTTTCTCAATTTTGCTGATAACAACTATGGTTAAATATAGAACAACAATGATAACAAGGAAATACTATGTCTTTAGCTGTTGATTACAGTGTGAAATACCTCTCTCCAGAAGATCTCAATGTAGCTGCTAGTCTAATTTATCAAGCCTATCACGATGACCCTTTGATGCAGGAGTTACTTAAAGCAGATAAAGACTCCCAACAACAATATGAGAAAAAATTAAGGGCTTTGATCCGCGAAGAGTTGCACACCTTCTGGCAAGCGAAGCAACCTTTGATTGGACTCTTTGACGGTGAGTCCTTACAGGCGATTGCCTGCGTTTTTTCTTCTGACGCATCAATGCAGGCGCAGCGCTATTGGCATTGGCGATTAAAACTTATGATGAGCGCAGGTTACCTTACGACTCAGCAACTTATCGATAAAGAACAGACTATACGTAATGCACTGCAAACTATGGGTCATTACCTTTTTGTGGCATTTATCGCTGTATCACCTCATCATCAGCGTAAAGGATTAGGGCACTACCTGCTCAATAGTTTGGATACCCTTGTAAAAGAAGACAATGAAGCATCGGGAATTGCGGTTTTCGTGACGCAAGCGACACATCAAGATTTCTTTGCCAGTCATGGATTTGAGGTTCTGCAAAGCCTGCAATTTAGCAAAGTCAGTGGTGAGCTTCTATTCAAACACAGGCCTGCAGCGAATATTCAAGAAGCAGGGAATGGCTAATAGGGAAATTCCCTTGTGAGATATATCGCACATTGTTGTGGGGTAATGTACCAATTTACTCGCGGTAAATTGATGTGCTTAAAGTCAACCTGATGTATTTAAAGGGTTTATTTTTATTACACCAGTATTACAGCAAAAAAGATTGAATTTTGATGGCTGCAAACACCGCTAATTTCCCTAATATATTAACTGTCAGGAAGACATTGATGCAGGATGCACATCGCCAAGGAAAGGAAGAAGGCGAAAACAGCAAGGCAATGCTGGAATAGGAAAGGAATAGACGGTAAAGGCATACCGTTCAGGGATTGGAGCACAGGAAGTGCAGGGAAGGCTGGAAGCCTAGGAATAGCCAAGGTGGCAAGAGGACACTTCAGGATGAAGCAGGACTTAGTGCAAGGAACGCAGTCGGTTAACTAGGGTAATCGAACCAGGATGGTATAAGGGAAGACGCAAGTCAGCGATTACGGATATCGCACAGGGATGGAATAGATTAGGGCGTGACTTGGTCACGCCTTAGTTTTATTCGTTACATTCTGTACGGTGGAATGTCTTTGCTGTACAAGCGCTCATTGTCCATATGCAGCAAGCCCTTATATAAGCTCTCACCATCACTCGAAAACTCGAACTGGTATGTGCTGCGAACACCAAGCTTACCATTTCGTAAGATACCCAAACGCCATTTCAGGCAGGCAACGCTTACTAATTGAACTCCCAACTGTTCACATTGGTGCTGTGCATGTATCTGCGCTCTCTCCGCAAGTTTACGACGGTACCAAAATAAGCTGATCACACCCGCGACCAGCATCAACATCCACAAAGTAACCACTACGAGAATAAGCTCCCAATTGCACGCGAAAGATGCTCTGAGCGCTCTTCGCTTCGTAACATACCCAAAACATGAGGGCGAAGTGTATCAATTGCAACTAAGTCTGCGAATATACTTGCGAAAATAGGCTGTTCATTGACCACGCGAGCACTATTTTCCATGAATGTGGCTAGGCGCTCAGGAGACTGTAAATGTTGCCACAGTCGCCCAGCAATGACTTGGCAAATATCGGCATCAATAGCCAGTGGTGAGGCAAGGACAGCATCGACTGCTTGAGCACCAATTCCTACAGCAGAAGTGCAGCTAAGAGCGCGAAGGTTATCAATTAATGATATTTTATCAGTCTGCGCGATACTGTTTTTAACTGCCTGCGCTAACTTTTCCGCGACAGCAGTGCTCACAGGAATATTTTCTAATTGAGCAGCAAGTGGCTGGCGAACTTGCGCAGGCAAGTTATCCCAAGCGTTAAGCAAAGCTACTTCATTATCGGCATGTTCAAGACGTGCAGCAAAGTCAGCTAAGCCCTGAACTGCAATGCTTTGCCACTGATGCCAACCTAGTTTGCCGCTCATGTATAGCTGCGTGTGCTCGTAATATTGCGAAGCACCTTGGTGCAATTCGACCTTAATCTGGGCGTTGAAGGCTGCCCTTTTGTTGGCATTAGGTGTAAACACGTAGGGGTTATTATCGAGTTTGCTTTGCTCTTCTTCGCTTCCCAATAATTGAGTTCCGATAGCTTCTAGCACCATGTTGGCAAAGTGATCTCGGCTAGCGGCTACCAATTTACTTTGCTCATCTAGTGGTAGCTTGAGAAACCATACATAGGGTTCGGTCGACGCTTTTGGATCCCAGAACTGGATAGCCAGTAAAGCATGCTGTGCCAATGGATAAGGGTAGGGGCGTGTGGTTGATTCGATGTCTGCGAAAGTGGCCTTATCAATTTTTTGCACGCGACGACCAATGTCGTAGACGCGCCAAGTCGTGCCAGCAGCATCAAGTAGCTCTGCTAATGTTGCAATATTTGCAGTCATGCACTGCTCCTTAAAATAAAATTCCGCAAATTATAGGCATATTGCGCTCTCAACCCAAGGGAAATGGTATTATGCACACAGGAAAATTACATCTATACCGCTATGTACGAGAACATCATTAATTTACTAGACGAACTGGAGTTGCAGTTAAAGGCGCATCAACTTTGGCAACACGAGCCTATTGATGCTGTGCTGTTGCTCTCACAGCAGCCATTTTGTATCGACACATTGCAATTTGAACAGTGGTTGCAATTCGTTTTTATCGTGAAAATGCATGAACTTATTAAGTCTCAACAGTCATTGCCCAGTAGTATAGCACTGACGCCTATGGCTGAAGTGACATGGAAAGATCGCTATCAAGATGTTCAAAGGGTGGTTTACTCGATAGACAAGCTACTTGCAGAGGACTCATGACGCAATTAGATAAAGAAGTCCCTGTACAAAAAGCTGAACTTCCAGAGTTAGAAATCTTATATCGCGATGAGCATTTTATTGCCATTAACAAGCCTTCGGGATTATTAGTGCATCGTTCTTTTTTGGATAAGCACGAAACTCAGTTTGCTGTGCAGATGCTCAGAGACCAAATAGGTCAGCATGTCTTTCCATTACATCGGTTGGACAGACCGACATCTGGTGTGTTGTTATTTGCGCTGAGCAGCGATGCAGCTCGTGATGCTGGGTCTTTATTTAGTGACAATAAAATCAGCAAACGCTATCTTGCATTAACTCGCGGTTTTGCTCCTGAACAGCTATTTATCGACAAGCCATTAAAAGAAAAGCACGATAAAATTGCGGATAAGTTTGCCGATAACAATAAACCGCCGCAAGAAGCACAAACTGACATTCGCTGCCTATTCCAAGCCAGCTTACCTATCGCCGTTGGAAAGTTTCCTAGCGTTCGCTATTCGTTGGTGGAATGTTGGCCAAAAACGGGGAGAAAGCACCAGATTAGGCGTCATCTCAATGGAATTAACCACCCCATACTCAATGATGTTAATCATGGTGACAATACCCAAAATCACTTCTTTGCTGAGCATTTTGCTTGTGCTCGGTTAATGCTGTTTGCATCAGATGTGTACTTTATGCATCCTTATACCAATCAAACTATTCATATCCACGCTTCGTTGGGTGAGCAAGCGTTGTCTATATTTGAGACTCTCGGTTGGCCCAATGAGGAAAGCGATTACTTTGCTAAGGAAGATTAATGCCTACAACGAGTATTTTTTATGGAAGCGTCTATGGCGCAGCAGAACGGCTTGCAGAAACTGTCTGTGAGAAGCTTACTGCTATGGGTCATAGCGCAAAGCTGATTGATAATCCGCAGGTTGAAGATGTCGCGACAGCAGAGCAAATCTTAGTGATCACCTCCACCACAGGGCAAGGTGACCTTCCTGATAATTTGTTACCTTTATTCCTTGGGTTACAAAATCAATTTCCTTTGTTAACAGGGAAGCCGTGTGCGGTGATTGCTATGGGCGACAGCAGTTATGGTGATACCTTCTGCGGTGCAGGCAAACAATTTGAAGAACTGTTAATTGAATTACAAGGGCGCATTGTACAACCGCGTTTAGATATTGATGCTATGGTTGATTTTGATCCCGAGCCGGTGGCTCTTCCTTGGGTAGAAAAGCTGGCCGAACAATTATAAGCAACAAAAAAGCGCTCCTAAGAGCGCTTTTTAATGATTCGATTTGTCACTAACCGCGTTTGACATCGACGATTAGCTTGAGCTTTTGACCCGGCTGCAAGTACTTTTTACTGTCGAGCTTATTCCACTTGCGAATATCACTGACTTTCAGGCCGAATTGTGACGCAATGCGTGATAATGAGTCACCTTTTCTCACTTTATAAGTAATCGTACGATTGACGTTTTGCACCACATTATTGGTGGTTGTTTGGCGAATTTTTAACTTTTGCCCCAAACGTAATACGGCGCTGTCTTTTAAGTTATTCCAGGCTTTAAGTTGCGCGACCGTGACATCGTACTCTCTACTCAAATCCCAAAGAGTATCTCCGGACTTTACCGTGTGGCTTCGCGTTACACTGGTTTTATCATTGAGTACCAAGCGAAGTTTATCTGGCAAATGCGCAGCTGCCTTGTCTGACAATGGCACCATCAAGGTTTGGCCAACACGAATGTTTGTCGAATCAAGCGTATTCAAACGTTTAATCGCGTCAATGCTAGTGTTGTGTTTACTGGCGATAACAGAAAGGCTATCTCCTGATTGCACTTTGTATTCTTTCCAGCGTAGGCGGTCTTTGAGTTGAGCATTTGCTAGCCGTTGCTCAAAGCGCTCAACACTGTCCAGCGGTAACAACAAATGATGCGGGCCATCAGGCGCACTGGCCCAGCGGTTGAATGCTGGGTTGAGGCGGTATAATTCAGCCAAGGAAATCCCAGCCATCTCAGCAGCAAGCTCTAAGTCGATTTGTGACCCTGCGTCGACACGCTCTATTACCTGCGCATTAACAATTTTATTCCACGTCACGCCAAATTCTTCGTGGCGTTTAAGTAAATCAGCTAGTGCCAGAAGCTTAGGCACATAGGCGGTGGTTTCTTTTGGTAAGTCCAAAGACCAAAAGTCGGTGGGCAGGTGCTTAGCTCGGTTTTTCTTGATCGCACGCATCACTCTGCCTTCACCCGAGTTATACGCTGCAATCGCGTTTAACCAATCACCGTCCAGAGTTTTGTGTAAGTATGACAAGTAATCCAGCGCTGCGCGCGTCGATTCACTGATATCTCGGCGACCGTCATACCACCAGTTTTGCTGCAAACCAAAACGCTTTCCTGTTTGCGGCATAAACTGCCAGATACCACTAGCGCTGCGATGTGAATAGCCGTAAGGGTCAAAAGCACTTTCGACGATAGGCAAAAGCGCTATTTCGATTGGGATTTGCCTTTTCTCCACTTCTTCAACGATGAAGTAAAGGTACGGCTCCGCACGCTTCGAAATACGATCCAAGTACGCTTGATGACGCGCATAATAATTGCGCTCAGTCACCACTGGGCGGTTTTGCGGTACTTTTATAGATAATTGATAACGGATGCGATCCCACACGTCGTCAAAGACTGGGATCTCATCGGTTTCTTCTACGACCTGCTCATCGGCTAAAAGGTCTAATGTCAGCGCATCATTTATTTCTTGCGGGCTCGCACTGTTGAGCACTAGCTCATTTGTTTGCTCAGTGGTGTTAGTTGTTGTTTGACAACCACTTAGAAGCACACAAAAAAGCGCAGCTAGGCAACTTAACTTGTTCATGAACCGTTAATCTTAAAAAAAACTGCGCGCATACTAGCAAAAATTTCTTAGCTTCGACAATTTTTGCTCAATTTTGTTGCTAAAAGTCGTCTTTCCACCTTCTTAAGGCTGCGAACTTTGACTCAGCTTCTTCGTCGTTCGGCCGCTGATGAGGAGGGAAGGTTTGCAGTGATATTTCTTGAGGGCGTAAAAATGGGTTTATACGCTTTTCCAGGCCAATCGTACTTGGTAGTGTGATAAGGTCCTGTGCCCTTAATTCATTCACTTTTTCGGTATAGGCTTGAACATCGTCGTTCGTTCGTTGGCAGGCACTGGCGAAGCGCATATTTGCTTGAGTGTATTCATGGGTGCAGTAGACCAAGGTGTTCTCGTCAAGCGAGCTGAGTTTTTGCAACGAGTGCCACATTTGTGTTGGGGTTCCTTCAAATAATCTCCCACAGCCGCCACTGAACAGAGTATCCCCGCAAAAAATGAAACCATCCCCCACGTAGCAAATGTGGTCCAGTGTGTGCCCTGGTGTTTCCAGAACAGTGAAGTCGTAACCTATGATATTGATTGAGTCGCCTTCACTGAGCGCTGATTCAATACCCTCAAACGGACAGTCTTTAGGCCCGAACACGGTGATATCTGGAAACTGCAGTTTTAACTGAGCCACGCCAGTTGTGTGATCCCAATGATGGTGGGTAATTAGAATGCCAGCGAGGGTTTTATTATTTTCTTGCAAATACGCTAGCACTGGCTCTGCTTGGCCCGGGTCGACTACCACAACGCGATTGTCATCTGCGCTGCTAAGTGCCCATATGTAATTATCTGAATATGCTTTGATAGGCTCTACTTGCGCCATAGTGATTTGCTCTATATCGTAATCATATGACTAGTATAACGGGCTAATTGTGTGAAACCAGCACTGAGCTTACAAAGACATCCGCCACCCCATACGTGGTCGCAATTCCCACATGGTGAGTATTTGCAAAGCGATATCGAGCGCAAATTACAGCCTTGGTTGGAACGTATGTTTGGCTATCACATGCTTAAAATAGGCGATTTGAGCGTGCAGCTGGATACCTCGGCAAGCCCCATTAAGCATCAAGTGGGAGTGGCAGCGGATACGCCGCAGGCGGGCGTCATAGCAGAAGTAGATGAACTACCGTTTTACGAGGGGTCTGTCGATGCCTGCATATTGAGTTTGTGCCTTGAGTACAACACTGACCCGCATCATATCTTGCGTGAAGCGCACCGTACATTAATCGCAGGTGGGTATATCGTTATCACGGGGTTCAATCCGTTTAGCTTTTGCGGATTAGCCAGCCTGATCCCTTTTAGTCGACAAAAACTGCCTTGGAGCGGGCGATTCTTTACGCCGTCGCGGGTAAAAGACTGGCTTGATTTGCTTGGATTTGAAGTGATTGCGGATGAGCGTTTCGTCTATGCGTCTTTGGCAAGGGGCGCGAGATTATCTCGGTTTGCTCGCTGGCGCCGCTTTTGTAAACACTATCTCAAGCCAATGGGCAGTGTTTACATGCTGGTGGCGCGTAAACGCGTAACACCATTGACGCCAATTAAGCCAAAGTGGCACGCAAGACCAAGCTTTAAGCCTGCGATAAAGGGAGTTGAAGTCAGTCGACGTCAGCAAAGGCGGCGTTAGTTATATAACTAACGCACCTTGAAGATTAAATGGTACCGCGACATCCATCAGCCTAGGTTTACTTAACATGGCATCGCGTTGTAAACGCTGCTCAACAAAGCCTGAGGGCGTTTGTTGCAGGTGCACGTTTGCTTCTTTTTGTTCAGCGATGGTGCTATGAAAATCAAGTGCTCGGCCATTGGGTTGATAGTCGTGACACACCCATACCTTGGTTTGTTCAGGTAAAGCCAATAGTCGCGTAATTGAATCATACAACTGTTGCGCACTGCCATTGGGGAAATCACAACGTGCACTGCCAGAATCAGGCATAAACAGGGTATCACCAATAAACACGTTGCCTTCACAGTAAAGGCTAATGCCATCTGGAGTGTGCCCCGGTGTGGCAATTACTTTGATTTGGTATTCACCTAACGGCAAATATTCACCGTCCTTTACATGCACATCAAACTGCGAGCCATCCGTTGCTAAATCCAGACCATACATGGGCTTTAGAGTTGTTTGTACCTCTACGATATGTTCACTGACTACCGACTTGGCGTTGGTTTTACTGCGCAGATACGAACAAGCACTTAAATGATCAGCATGCACATGGGTTTCAATGAGCCAGCGTAAATTTAACTGGTGCTTTTCTATATAGGCGAGCAGGATATTGGCACTCGAATAGGTGACTGCAGCGCTGAGAGCATCGTAATCAGCAACGCTGTCGATGATGGCAGCTTCTTTAGTGTGCTCACAAAAAAGAATGTAACTCAGGGTGTTACTGGCGTCATGGTAAAAAGGAATGACCTTGAGTGACATAGCTATTCCATATTTTGTTATATTTTATAGCTAAACGTTATATACCAATCGCGACACTGAGTAAAGCAAGGCTAGGCACACATCCGTAGCCTTTTGTATCGCTAACCTTCATACCCGGTATCAGGGAGAAGGTTGTCGGACATCGCCGCCTCGCGCGCCAAATCGTCAACGATTTCATTTTCGTCGTGGCCACTGTGACCTTTTACCCAGCGCCATTGCATTGTATGTGGCTTGCATGCTGCATCGAGACGTTGCCATAGATCGACGTTCTTAACGGGTTGCTTGTTGGCTGTGCGCCAATTACGCTTTTTCCAGTTTTCAATCCAGCTTTCAATGCCTTGTTTTACGTACTGGCTGTCGGTTGTGATGGTTACTGAGCACGGACGTTTTAGGGACTCAAGAGCAACGATAGCAGCGAGTAACTCCATGCGGTTGTTTGTTGTTTTTTGATACCCCTGACTTAGCGTCTTTTGATGCTCACCATAGCGTAAAAGGATGCCATAGCCACCAGGGCCCGGATTACCTAAACACGAGCCATCGGTATAAATTTCTACGCTTTTTTGCACGCTTTACCTTGTTATTATGTACAATGAACCAAGCAGCAAAGATAGCAAATATGAGCGTAAACTGATATGGCGCAACGACAAATAGTACTGGATACAGAAACCACAGGTATTAATCCCAAAGAAGGGCACCGCATAATCGAAATTGGTTGTGTGGAGTTGGTAAATCGTCGTTTAACGGGCAATAACTTTCATGTTTACATCAACCCGCAGCGTGGTATTGAAGACGAAGCAATCGACGTTCACGGTATCACCACCGAGTTCCTAAAAGATAAGCCGTTATATCATCAAATCGCGGACGAGTTTCTAGAATACATTCGTGGTGCTGAGCTAATCATCCATAACGCACCGTTCGACGTGGGCTTTATGGACCACGAATTTGCCATGCTTAATCGTTCAATGCCTAAGACTGAAGATGTTTGTCAGGTCCTTGACACTCTCGCGATGGCCCGAAATATGCACCCTGGTCAAAAGAACAGCCTAGATGCGTTATGTCGCCGATACGATATAGATAACTCAAAACGTACGCTGCACGGCGCACTGCTGGATTCCGAGATCCTTGCTGATGTGTATTTGGCGATGACTGGGGGACAGAAAAAGCTGAACTTGGCGCAGAATACGGATCAGCAAAATGATGCCAACAAAGGGGGCATCATTCGTTTGGCAGACAACAGACCGCCACTCAATGTCATAAGCGCAAGCAACGATGAACTTGCAGCGCATGAGCAGCGACTCGACTTGGTAGCGAAAGAGGGCGGCAGTTGTTTGTGGCGCGGCGAATAACAAAAACGAACTAATGTAAGCGGAATAGAAAGTATGAGAAGCATCATCGGAATTTGTTTAATTATCTTCTTTTTTGGCTCGCCAGTGATGGCCAGCGAACAGGATAAGCTGACTATATTAGAAGATAATAATGAAATTCCTTTGTTCAATAACCGCTTTCGAATAGATCACGATATCGACAAAATCACCTTGTTGTTTTTCCGTCGTCAAGGTTCTCCCGCTGTCGTTTTAGTTCGTCCCGATGGCAGTAAAGTGTACGCTACTCAAGCCCTAAAAGACGATAAATTACAATGGCATGATGAGTTAAGCTACGACCTAATCGTGATGGAAACACCGATGCCAGGGCCTTGGCAGGTGGTTGGGCAAATCTTACCTGAAAGCAAAATTATGGTTATAGGTGATATCAGCCTTGAGGTTGATACCCTGCCAGCGATGTTATTCAGAGGGGAGATTATCAAGCTCACAGGCCGCGTACTGAATGATGGGCAAGAAGTTAAGATTGGCCATTTTCGCGAAGTCATAAAGATGCAAGTGGACTTTGTGAGCACAAATAATAATGACTACACAAACTTCGGCGCGGGGACAGAGCACGTCGCTGATTTTAAAGATGACGGGCGAGGTTTCGATGAACGCCCCGGTGATGCCATTTTTACTGGTGAGTTTCGCTTGGACTTTGCCTCTGGTGAATGGCGACCCGAAATCTCACTGACGACGCCGCTAATTCAGCGTAAGGTCGTGCAAGAGCCTGTTGTGGTAAAAGACCCGCCGTTGCAGTTTGAAGTCGTAGAGGGCGCTAAAGATGAAAGTCATGAGTTAGTGATCTCGTTTGATACGAGTTTGGTCGACCCAAGCAGTGTGCTGCTTCAGGGGCGTATTTTTTATCCCAATAACGATGAACAGGCCTTTTCACTGCCAGCGCAAGAGGGTGCCCAGCGAATCTTGAAGATAAGCAACTACGACTGGGGTCATTATTCCGTTGAAATGGATGTATTTGGTACTAATACAAACGGTCGAGAGTTTATGGCTACTTTGCCAGCGTACGATTTTTCCATCGCCCGCCCGATAGAAAAAGTGGTTGAGCTACCAGTTGGACCGTCACCCGAGGAGTTAGCACGAATACAAGAAGAAGCGCAAAAGGCAAAAGCGATGAGCTCAGGTTTATTTTATACCTTGGTGGCTCTGGGAAATGTGCTGATTTTGCTCTTAGGATGGGGGTTAATTCGTGTTTTGGTTTTGAAAAAAACGCTGTTTGGGAAGTTTAATTTGCTGTTTTGGCGGAAAAAACAACAATCGAAAAATGAGTCATCTGAAGTTAACTCGGATGGAAATGGGTCAAAAAATGGTAAATCAGGTGAAATTTTAAACCTTTCGATGTCAGATGACTAAAAAAGCCCTAAAATTTCAAAAAAACTGTTGACTCACCAAGGGGTGATTCGTATCATTCACGCCGCTGTCAGGGCACAGGCCTTGAGAGTTTGGATAACGCGGAGTGGTAGTTCAGTTGGTTAGAATACCGGCCTGTCACGCCGGGGGTCGCGGGTTCGAGTCCCGTCCACTCCGCCAATTATCCCAGTTTGCTTACTCTGTGGAGTGGTAGTTCAGTTGGTTAGAATACCGGCCTGTCACGCCGGGGGTCGCGGGTTCGAGTCCCGTCCACTCCGCCAGTCAAGCAAACACAATATTCCGTCGCGGAGTGGTAGTTCAGTTGGTTAGAATACCGGCCTGTCACGCCGGGGGTCGCGGGTTCGAGTCCCGTCCACTCCGCCATTCGGAATAATTAAAGAATATAAATACTGCGGAGTGGTAGTTCAGTTGGTTAGAATACCGGCCTGTCACGCCGGGGGTCGCGGGTTCGAGTCCCGTCCACTCCGCCACATTTATATCCTTTAGTACATGCAATTCAGCGCTTTTGCGGAGTGGTAGTTCAGTTGGTTAGAATACCGGCCTGTCACGCCGGGGGTCGCGGGTTCGAGTCCCGTCCACTCCGCCATTTAGCCTGATACCATGTACACACATCATTACTGCGGAGTGGTAGTTCAGTTGGTTAGAATACCGGCCTGTCACGCCGGGGGTCGCGGGTTCGAGTCCCGTCCACTCCGCCATTTAATGATGTACAATGCATACCACTGCGGAGTGGTAGTTCAGTTGGTTAGAATACCGGCCTGTCACGCCGGGGGTCGCGGGTTCGAGTCCCGTCCACTCCGCCATTTCAAAGCCTTGTCGGCACACCAATCTCAATAAACTTTACATAACGCTCTTATTCAACAGATGTTGATGCGTTCATTTCTTTAGTGTTTGTCTATGCATGAAAGCAGGCAGCTGGCGTATTACACCAGCCACCTAAGGCATTTATTCTGTGCCTTTGAGGTATTTATCTAGGAAAGAAACATAGGCATTTGATGCCGTGATGCGATTGGCGCGTTTTGAGAAACCATGGCCTTCATCGTCAAATAATACGTATTCAACTGGCACACCATTGGCTTTTACCGCTGCTACTAGCTCATCACTTTCTACTTGTAGTACCCGAGGGTCGTTTGCCCCTTGCACGACAAGCAATGGCTTAGTGATATTGTGTGCATGGAATAAGGGCGAGATTCGGCGGTGGCGTTGCTCATCCGTCGCGGGGTCACCCATTTCATCGTACAGCGATTTTTTGAAGCTTTCCCACCAAGGTGGAATCGACGTTAACGTACGAACCCAGTTGGTGACGCCAAAAATATTGATGCCGACTTCAAACTCTTCTGGCTCAAAGGCAAGTGCTGCTGCGGTCATGTAACCACCGTAACTGCCCCCCATAATGCCAATTTTGTCAGCATCGACCCAATCTAGCGTTTGCAGATGTTTTTTACCGAAGACGATATCTTGCAAGTCATCTTCACCGTGCTTTTTGTCATCAAGGTGAAAGAAGGTTTTACCGTAACCTGAACTCCCGCGGTTGTTCACTGCAAAAATAGCGTAGCCGTGATTAACTAAGTGCTGTTGCATGGCGCTGTAACCTGTGCGGCTCTGGCCACCAGGACCACCGTGCACCCAAATAAGGGCAGGCACTTTGTTGGTTGCAGATGCTTGCTTCGGTTTGTATAACACGCCAGGAATGGTTAAACCATCGAAGCTTTTAAAGCGTACGATTTGGCTTTCGACTAAGTCATTTTCATTAATTTCTTTGCTGAGACTACTCGTTAGGCGTTTAGCGTTGTCAGCGCCAATTTCCCACACATAAAGATTACGAGGGCTGGTGTCTGAACTCAGATAAAAAGACATGCTTTTTTCATCTTTACTGAACTCAACACCGCTGAGCGTGCCTTTCGGCACATTACTTGGGAGCGTTAATTGTTTGTTTGTCGCAGTATCAATAATCGATACCTTGGTGCTGGCATCGGCATTAACGCCACTTACCTGATATCGCCCTGATTCGGAAAAGCGCATAAAACTGATGTCCCAGTCGTCGGCTAACGCTAATGAGTGCTCACCGCTATCAAGATCATAGCGCCATAGCTGGCGGAATTCGCCTTTGGCGTTGGTGGCGTAGTAGAGGGACTTACCATCAACACTGAAACTCCACGCATTATACTGGGCGGGTTCTTCATGACGGCTTAAAATAGTAGGTTTGGCGATACGCTTTAAGGTATCAAGCAAATAAAAGTCACTGTCTCGGTTGCTGTGCGTTTTATTCAATGCCACAAATCGTCCATCTGGGCTGATCGCTGCCACGTTGAAACCGAGTTCGTTTTTATAAACTAGCTCTTTGGCAAAGGTCTTACTGTCGTATTTGTAGAGGTCCATGAACTTAGGGTCGCGTTCATTTGTCAGCACGAACAGTGTGTTGCCGTCTTTGCTAAAGCCTGCGAAACTTGCCCGTGTTTTTTCCCCTGGGGTTAGGTCGGTGACTGTGCCGTCAAGATTACGGACGAAAAGGTGATAAAGCTCATTACCGCCATTGTCACGGGTAAATAAGATTCTATCGTCATTAGGGAAATAGCCAACGCTGTATGTGCTGTCTTGGGACTGTGTTAGCTGGGTGCGTTCACCGGTTTTTGGGTTGACTTCGAAAAGATTGTAAATTCCTGTCTCATCAGAGCTAATCAATAGCTTTGATCCGTCTTTGTTGAAACTACTGCCTGTTAAACTCACCGTGTCGAAGAAGGTTTCAGCACTGTATGTTTGTATGGCATTTTGAACTTGTGTGGCAGAAGTCGCTTGTGAATCCGAGCTAGATTGGCAAGCACTGAGTGACAAAGAAACTGCGATGGCGAGGGCTACCGCAGTAAGTGGCTTATGCATTATTCTCATCCTTAAAGTTGTTATTATTGCGAATACAGTGTTTGTCGTAAGTCGGTTAATTGCAAGTATTTAGAGAATGATAGCGAAGCCTAAATTGTTAGCAGATTTATCTGGGGAATAAAAAAGCCGGCATATTTGCCGGCTTTGCTGTTTTTAAAAGTAACGCTCAATTAAGCTGCGTTGGATTTTTTGCTTGGGCGCTTGCGTGCCGCTTTGCCGGCCAACAAATCTGCTGGGTCGAAGTCATCGACGTTAATCACATCTAAACGCTGTTGCTCGACATCACGCAGGCGTTGCGCTTCGTCTTCAGTGAGTACACCCGCTTCAAGACCTTGCTCAGCAATTTTATCGAGCTGCATAAACGCAAGCTTCTTGCCGGTGGCACGACACACTTTGTCAAACAGAGGCTCCACTGCCAAAATGTCGCGTAATGCTTTTTCTTGGTTACCTAGCAGGCTGTATGGGCCTTCTGTAAGATAAATATTTTGCGATAAACGCTCGCGTGTCTCGTTTGGTGTTTGCAACAACTGAGCAATAACATGCTCTTGCTTATCAGTAGGCTTACGCACAGGGCGTCCCCACGGGAACAACACAATCTTTAATAGCCCGCGTAGGAACACAGATGGCATATTATTGATTAAGTCCGCTAGGGCGCGTTGACAGCGATACAGGTATTCCTGACACGCCCAACGAACCAGTGGTAGGTCTTCTTTTTTACGACCATCATCGTTGTAACGTTTTAACGTTGCTGACACCAAGTACAGGTAGCTAAGCATGTCACCTAGACGTGCTGAGATACGCTCTTTGCGTTTAAGTGAACCACCGAACACTGCCATACATATATCTGACATGAGCGCTAAAGAGGCACTAAAACGGGCAGCATCGCGATAGAACTCTGCGGTTTCATCCTTAAATGGTACAGACGTAAAGCGCGCACCAGTTAATGCTAACCACTTAGTGCGAACGAGGTTCGAAATGGTATAACCAATGTGGCCCATTAGTGCGTTATCGAATACATCCAACGCTTCTGCTTTATCTTCAATTGTGCAGGCGTTGAGTTCGGTGAGAACAAATGGGTGACAACGGATCGCACCTTGACCGTAAATGATCATGTTACGGGTTAGAATGTTTGCACCTTCAACCGTGATGGCAATTGGTGCGCCCTGGTAGCCACGACCTAAGTAGTTGTTTGGACCCAAACAGATACCTTTACCACCGTGAACATCCATCGCATGCATCGTTGATTCGCGCATTTGCTCGGTCAGGTGATATTTTAAAATGGCAGACACAACAGATGGCTTCTCGCCCATGTCTACCGCACCTGTTGACATTGAAACCGCAGCATCACTGGCGTAGGCGTAGCCACCGAGTTTTGCCATCGCTTCTTCAACGCCTTCCATTTTACCGATAGGTAGACGGAATTGACGACGAATTCGGCTGTATGAGCCGGTAGCAAGCGCAAGTGATTTAATACCACCCGTTGAATTAGAAGGTAAGGTGATAGCTCGACCTACAGACAAACATTCAACAAGCATGCGC
The DNA here is from genome assembly GCF_039831865.1 of Pseudoalteromonas pernae. Lineage (NCBI taxonomy): Bacteria > Pseudomonadati > Pseudomonadota > Gammaproteobacteria > Alteromonadales > Pseudoalteromonadaceae > Pseudoalteromonas > Pseudoalteromonas pernae. Next base: position 182,147 of record NZ_JBDODM010000002.1, on the reverse strand, counting down.
CAACCTTGTCCCGCCATCTTCGGGCCACCGATAATGTAATCAAGGGGCACGAAAACATCTTTACCTTTGGTTGGACCATTTTGGAAAGGTACGTTCAATGGGAAATGGCGACGACCAATTTCCACGCCTTCCATATCGGTTGGGATCAGTGCACAAGTAATGCCTAACTCTTTTTCATCACCCAGTAACCCATCAGGGTCTTGGAGTTTAAAGGCCAGACCCAAAACAGTCGCAACCGGCGCAAGCGTGATGTAACGCTTATTCCAAGTTAAGCGAATACCGGTGATTTCTTCGCCGTTGAATGTGCCTTTGCACACCACGCCATAATCAGGAATCGCACTGGCATCAGAGCCAGCTTCAGGTGAAGTAAGGGCAAAACACGGAATTTCTTCACCGCGTGCAAGGCGAGGAAGGTAATGATCTTTTTGCTCTTGCGTACCATAGTGTTGCAGTAATTCGCCAGGGCCTAAAGAGTTAGGTACCCCCACGATTGAAGACAACAATGTCGACTTACTCGTTAATTTTTGCAACACGCATGACTGCGCGTAAGCAGAGAATTCCAAACCACCGAATTCTTTTTTGATGATCATGGCAAAGAATTTATTATCTTTTAGATATTGCCACACATCTTGCGGTAAATCGGTCAGTTCGTGGGTTGCTTCCCAGTCGTCGAGCATGGCACAAACTTCTTCAACAGGGCCGTCAAGAAAGGCTTGCTCTTCTGCACTGAGTTTTGGTGCAGGAAACTGGTGTAGCTTTTTCCAATTTGGGTTACCACAGAATAAATCTGCTTCCCACCAAGTTGTGCCCGCATCAATAGCTGACTTTTCAGTGTCAGACATTGTTGGGGTTACTTTTTTGAATGCTTTAAATAGCGGTTGAGTGATATATTGTTGGCGCAGTGTCGAAACAGACAAAGGCACAGTAATAATTAAGAACAACACCCAGCTTATAAAGCCAAATGCGCCAGCAAAGGTGCCTATCACCATAGTTGCCACCGCAAGACCTAAACAGGTATTGTAACTAGCTCTGTTGTAGCTGGCGTATGACAGTACAACGATGAGCGCGAGTAAAAACAGAAGTGTCATAATCTTATTCCTTGTTAGAGGTCTGACCACTAGCGTGTAGATTAGCGTTACTCTTTTGGGGTTGCAAGCCCTTAACCTTAATTATAGGGTGCGAATTAAAGGTCTGTTTACCTTTGGAATTTTTTTTATTGTGGTTTAGGAGTCCTCGTGTGTGAACTGCTTGGCATGTCAGCCAATGTCCCCACTGATATTTGTTTTAGTTTTACCGGTTTATTAGAACGCGGCGGCAATACAGGTCCGCACCGAGATGGTTGGGGAATAACCTTCTATGAGGGCAAGGGATGTCGCTCATTTAAAGACCCTTTACCTAGTTGTGAATCGGAAATTGCGAAGCTAGTTAAAGCGTACCCAATAAAAAGTAAGTCGGTAATAAGCCATATTCGACAGGCAAATCGCGGTAAAACGTGTTTGGAGAACACACACCCATTCACGAGAGAATTGTGGGGTCGAGAGATCACGTATGCCCACAATGGTCAGTTGTCGAACTACAAAGATTTAAAGCCGAATTATTATCAGCCGGTAGGTAGCACTGACAGTGAACTGGCTTTTTGTTGGCTATTAGACAAAATTCGCGAGAAATACCCAAGTAAGCCTAGCAGTATGGCAGTTGTGTTTAGGTATGCCGCAAAACTCGCACACCAATTACGAGACAAAGGAGTTTTTAACATGCTCCTGACAGACGGCGTTTATGTCCTTGCCTATTGCACCAACAACTTACACTGGATCACTCGGCGAGCACCATTTGGTAAAGCAACGCTCATTGACGCGGATATGGTGATTAACTTTCAAGAAGAAACCACACCAAACGATGTGGTGACAGTGATTGCCACTCGTCCACTTACCAACGATGAACGTTGGAACAAAATGCTCCCTGGTGAATTTGCGTTATTTAAACTCGGTGAGAAACTGTAAAACTAATTCAGAATGTATCCTTAACAAACAAAAGTGTGAACTTACAAACAGATTCACTATATTTAGCGCTTAATGCTCTATACTTTATAACAACAATAATACAGGGGTGGGCTCATCAGCATGGGTCGTAAATTGCCATTAAACGTAGCGATACTTGCTGCGCTGAGTGTTTCTTCGGCGCATGTTTTTGCCGATCCTAAAAATGATGATTTAGAAGTTATCGAAGTCTACGCACAAAAAAGAGCGCAGCCGGCCGATGATGTGGGTATCGCTATTAGTGTGGTGTCCAGCGAGGATATAGAAAACCGCAATATTAAAGACACCACGGATATAGCGCGCTTTTCTGCTAACGTAAAAATGTCTAAAAACGCAGCCGAAGGGACGCCGCCAGCTATCAACATTCGCGGTGTGGGCTTATTAGATTATAACACCGCTAACACTTCCCCCGTCGCTGTCTATATCGATGGCGTAGCAAGTGGTTCAGCAAACCACCAAGTCGCCAATTTTTATGACATTGAACAAGTTGAAATCCTAAAGGGCCCGCAAGGCACCTTGTTCGGGCGCAATAGCACAGGTGGTGCGATATTAATTCGTAGTAAAAAGCCCCAATTTGAAGATTCAGGGACCCTTAGTGCAAGTTTGGGTTCTGACCAATGGCGTGGCCTTGAGTTTATTGGAAATAAGCAGTTAAGCGACGAACAAGCACTGCGCTTTGCGTTAAAACATCAAAAGTACGATTACACTACACACAACATCAATGACGCTTACCCCGAAGCAGGTATGGAGCAAAATGATCTGCGTGTCAGTTATTTAGGTTATTTTGATTCACTGCAATGGTATGTCAAAGGACAATATTCGCACTGGAATGGCTTGAGCCAGCCAGTGGGCAACATTGGGGTGATAAATCCACTAACGGGTGGCATGTGTACGCCATCTCAAGTCAATGCGGGGGATTGTACAGATGCGTTTGGGTTTAAAGCACAGTCTGACGATTTTTGGGCTGTTGAGGTTAACAATAACAATGAGCACGATACCGAAAGTTTCAACTTTAATAGTACGTTAGAGTGGGAATTAAGCTCCTTTAGCAGCCTCATTTGGGTGTTAGGTGCCGCCGACCTCAAACGCCAGCACGGTTTTAACTGTGATGGTTCTCCGTCACGCTTGTGTGAAGGAAACCTAGGGCTGGATACTCAGTCTTGGAGCAATGAATTTCGCTGGCAATATGAAACACAGAGCATGTTTACTACCTTGGGTGTATATCAGTTCTCTGAGCGAATTGAACAGCTCAATTACAATGACTTGCTGCGAGATTTCCGTGGAATTTTACCCGCTTCTGTTACCGCGCAATTTTTTTATGATAATGAAATCGATACGGATGCCTTAGCACTTTTCGCACATAGCCAATGGCAGATAAATGATCAATGGGCGCTATTAGGGGGGCTTCGCTTTGGTGATGAGGAGTTTGATTACACGACTCGTTCAACATTAAACGTCCCTATCCCTCAAGCGCCTAATGAAAGTGTTAACCTCCCTTACTATGATTTATCTGGGGTAGAATCAGACACCTCTGTATCAACAAGTGTGGGGGTGAATTACACGCCAAACGATGAGACTTTAATTTATTACCGATATGCGGATGGCTACAAAAGCGGTGGTTATAATGGCGGTTTCTTAACCAGTGAAGAGCAGGCCCGCAATGCCAGTTATGGTCCAGAGCAATTAAAAGCCCATGAAATTGGTGCGAAAGTTACCTTGCCAGAATTGAATTTGAACCTTGAAGCCGCTGTATTTCATTATCAGTATGACGACCAGCAAGTATTCATGAATCAACCGGCTGAAGATCCACAACAGCCACCGCTACAATTATTAGAGAATGTAGCGAGCTCTGAAATATCGGGTGCAGAATTCACTTTGGACCTGCGACCATCAGATGCATGGCATGCTCAGCTTGGTGTGGGCTATATTCCCAATGCCGAGTTTGATGAATACACCGACCCTTTGGGTAACACCTTAACCGACAATCGACTACCTTTTACTTCGAAATGGAATGTCAGTGGCTCATTGAGTTACCTAGTAAATATGGAACAATCGCGGTTCCAGGCTGGTATCGCGTTTGATTACCAATCTGACTATTACTTTGACCAAAACCAAAATCCTATTGCGAAACAAAGTGACTATACTTTGTGGGACACGTATGTTGTATATGATCGTGGTCCATGGCAAACCAGAGCCTGGGCAAATAATGTGTTTGACACTCAATACAGCAATTTGAAATTCGATTTGACTCAATTTTTAGGAATGCTCGAAGATTTTAAAGGAGAGGGTCGGCGTTTTGGTGTTGATGTGACTTATTCTTTTTAAACTACTGAGCGGTTTGCATTACAGTGATTTGGAATACTATAAAAACAAAAATACTGAGTCATCTGTTTCTTGTCTTCTTTTATCTAAGCAGCGCCCATTCTTATGCAATGGCGACGCTTACAGACGACTCTGAATCATTTGCCATACAAGAGCATCATGGCTTTTATCAAGCCTTGCAAAGTACGCGTTTCCCAGACAACAGAGACGATTTAGACAATTGGCTAAGAAGTCTAGATAAAAAGGACAAACCGTCTTTATTCGGCGGACGTTTTTTCACGTATTTTGAAGTTGAGAACAACAGTTCCACCCACCAATGGGTTTATTCACCATACAATATTGTTGCTTCGAGCATTGTCACACAAGTATACACCAGTGATGGAGTTGCGCGTTTTGAAGGAGGTGAGCAGCACCCGTCAGAATACCCATTTCACTATGGCCATGCTATTGAAATACCTGCTAACGAAAAAGTGCTGATCGTGAGTTTGTTTGTCAGTGATGCGTTTTACACACCGCCAAAACTTAAATTAGTAAAAGCAGCATCTTTTGATCAACAAGTTATTTGGGACAACCTTATCATCACCCTTTGTTTTGGCGTGGGCTTGGTTCTAGGGCTTTATAACCTACTGATATACATAGGGTCGAAAGACCGGACTCATTTATACTATGCCGTGTTCACTGTATGTTGGTTGTTTGCCTGGAGCCACTTCTTCCACATCCCAAGCCAACTGTTTCACGCTGATTTGTATACTTGGCATTGGATAGGGTTCATTTTAATCCCCTTAACCAATACTTTGTTTTACGTCCATCTTTTGCGCTTGTATGAGACCCATCCGCGCTTTGCTCATTTTGCCATCACTTACTCATGGTTAGCGCTCATTGGTATCCCTTTGAGTATGCTATCTCCCGGAGCTGGCTTTATTTGGGCGACTATTTCGACTGGCATAGCCTTGTGTTTGGGTGTGTATATCGGTGTTACCCGCCTTATTCAGGGGTTTAAACCTGCTCGTTATTTTGTTCTTGCCTATTTGGCTATGGCCTTACCCAATATGGTTGGCAACCTAACTAACTTAGGCTTACTGCCAACAGTTGAAGTGAACCTGTACAAATATGGACTGATTGGTATGGCTCTTGACGCCTTGTTACTTGCGTTTGCATTGGCTGATAAGTTTCGCCTAGTCAACCAAGCGAATGTCGAATTGACCAAGAACCTTGAAGTCAAAGTGCAAGAGCGCACCAAAGAGTTGGAAGTGTTAGCCACTGAGCTCAGAGATGCCAGTGAAGCGAAAAGTCGATTTCTTGCCAATATGAGTCATGAAATTCGCACCCCAATGACATCAATTATTGGTTATGCAGATGGCTTGATGTTGGGCGATATTAAACCAAATGAATACTTACAAGCTAATCGCATCATTGCTCAAAATGCTCGTCATGTATTAGGACTTATCAATGATATTCTTGATATGTCTAAAATTGAAGCAAATAAGCTAGAGGTTGATAAAAGCCCGATTAAGCTGTTTTCAATTATTAGTCAGGTCGAATCCTTGTTAGGGAAGCAAATCCGCGATAAAGGGTTGCAGTTTAACCTCAATTACCATTTTCCCTTGCCTGAAGTCATCATCACCGATGCTAATCGCTTACGACAAATTCTGCTGAATTTAACCGCAAACGCGCTGAAATTTACGACTGTGGGTCGGATCACCATTGATGTGCGTGTTCATAACGAACGCCTAAAAATTGATGTAAAGGACACAGGGATTGGTATGAGCGTGGATGAACAAGAGCAATTGTTTGAAGCTTTTTACCAAGCAGACTCAACCATTTCACGTAAATACGGTGGCACAGGCCTTGGCCTTAATATATCTAAAACGTTAGCGCAAAAGCTTGGTGGCACTATTACCGTAAAAAGCGCGATAGGGCACGGCACCATGTTTACCGTTGATCTGACCCTTGAAGTGCCCGAGCAAACGAAGTGGGTCGACAACTACAAGAACGCATTCGAGCCCGAGCAAGAGCCTCCCGCACCGGTACTTGACAACTCTTTGAATGGCAATGTGTTACTCGCTGAAGACCATCCCGACAATGCGGTATTACTCACTCGCATTCTGGAGCGTATGGGGTTACAGGTTACAGTGGTTGAAAATGGCCAAGAAGCAGTATCACAGGCGTTGAGCCAAGAGTTTGATTTAATCTTGATGGATATTCAAATGCCCATTATGGATGGTGAACAGGCATTGTCGTTTATTCAATCTATCGGCTGTGCTACGCCGGTTATTGCGCTCACTGCGAATACTATGAGCCATGAGGTCGAACGCTACAAGAAACTTGGTTTTTGTGATCACCTGAGCAAGCCCGTTGATAGACAACAATTTTGCTCGAAGATCGCACATTATTTGTCGCTTCCACCACAATTTGACATCGACCTACCTGCGGCCGATATGAAGGCGCTAAAAGAGCAGTACATCCGAGGCTTAGAACCACAGCGAATCAAGATGCAAAACCAGTTAAGTTATGGCGATGCGGATGGCATCCGAAAGTCGATACACGCTATCAAGGGCAGTGCTTCAATGTTTGGTTGTGAAACTTTACAAGAACTGGCGAACCAAGCAGATCAGGCAGTCAAAGAAGGAGATAAGGAGAGAACGAAGCGATTGGGTGAAGAAATGATAGAACACATGCTGTCGCTTTCACAACAATGTGATGCATGTTAATTAAGTCGATTCGATCCGATTCAATAAATCACGCTTCACTATCTCGATAGCGCTTAGAGCGATATGAGGGTCAATGTCATGCTGCTCTAAGAGCATTATGAGATCCACGGCCAACTTCACGTCTTCTGGTGCGCTATCTAGGGGTCTGTCGGTATTCTGCATCGGTTCCTCGTTGTGAAATTAAACTTCTTGCTACCTCGATTGCAGCGGCTGCTCTGTTTTGCATTTGCTCCGCTTCATTGATCGATAAGTAAAATGCCATATCCACATCAGAGCGAATATATCTAGGCGGAAGTTGATTTAATGCTGTGCAACACAAGTCTGCCAATAGGTTGCTATCGTACATCTGATGTAACTGTTGGCGGATGACTTCTTCTGTTACCAGCTTTTCGTAATAGTTATGAACATCATCATAGAATGACATAAGAATCGTCTACCTGAGCTATTGCCTACTTAATTATCATAGTTCACAGGGAGTTACTTTTCACCGTAGCATTGGTGGGCAGCACGTAAAAGTTGCCAATGAGCCTCGATTACACCATTAACGTTGCGTTGATAGCCACCTCCTAACACACAAGCCAACGGAATATGGTGTTGCAATGCGCTGTTCATAACCATTTTGTCACGCGCTAAGACGCCTTCTAAAGTGAGTGAGAGCACCCCTAATTCATCTTCGTGAACTACATCAGCGCCAGCATTGTAGATGATGAGATCTGGCGTATGCAGGCGAATAACCAAGTTCAAAGCTTGCGCTAGCGTTTCTAAGTAGTGTTCGTCCCCACAGCCCTTTTGCAGAGCGAAGTCATAGTCAGAGTGTTGTTTGAGGCGAGGGAAGTTCTGCTCAGCATGCAACGACAGCGTGATGATATCCTCATCGTGCGCCAAAATCGCCGCGCTGCCATCTCCTTGGTGTACGTCTAAATCGACTATCAGCACCTTATCGACACGCTGTTCATTGACTAAGCATCGAGCGGCGATTGCAGCATCATTGAAGATGCAGTAACCACTGCCATAATCGGCAAACGCATGGTGATAGCCACCGCCAAGATTTATGGCAAATCCTGAGCTTAAGGCTTCCTTTGCAGCGCCGATGGTATTGCCCACGGATTGCAAGGTTCGCTTGACCAGTTCTTCACTGTAAGGAAAACCTATGCGCTTTTGTGCTTTGCTCTCTAAACAGCCGTCTAGGAACTGTTGTACATATATTGGTTCATGGACCAAGTTAATCTGCTCTAACGAAGCGGGCGGGGCACAACAGGTTTCTAGGTAAGCACTTAGCTCGTCATTCGCACACACTTTGTCGTACAAACGTTGATATTTGCTAATGGGAAAGCGATGGTGTGCAGGAAGTGCTAATTGGGAATAGATTGGGTGGTAGAAAAGTTTCATCGGCCGTGATGTTTTTGCGCAAACTCAATACGTTCTTCGACTGCACCAATGGCTTTACGGCAGCGACCCAAGCGCGCATGCAACGCCAATATTTCTTTGTTTAGTAATGCTGCTTGTTCGGCATTGGCTTTATCTAGCTGTTGCTTACGCTCGTTTATCATTAATTCCAAGCGGCGCTCGAATTCATGATTTTGTGCTAACTCTTGATAAAGCTCATTGGCGGGTTTGATGATTTGTTGCACCGCTTTTTGATACTTTTTCGCGCGAGCGGTCGGAGTATTTTCTTTTTCCCAAACAGGGGTCGCTTTAAGCACTTTTACTATCGCTTCAATTTGTTCACTTAAATGCGTGACGGCAAACGTAAATTGGTGTCTAGCATCTTGAAATTTGCTGTTTGAGAGGCGAGCAAGTTGCTGTTGAGCTTCATCAACATAATCTACCAGTAGCATGCTCTTAGTGGTAAAAACAGAGCGTTCAAACAGTGAATGCTGAGCTTGCATATAACGGTTTTTCGCAAACCATTTGGCCTTATCAAATTGCTCTGCATCGGCGCGTAAGCGCGTCAACTGTTGCTGCAATTTGGCTAATGCGCGCTCACTGTTCATTAAAAGTATGCCTCATAAATAAGCTTGAGCGCGAGAATGATCACCACGGTATTAAATACTGGGCGTATCACTTTTGAACCAAAGCGAATTGCTGAATGTGCGCCAAGCCATGCACCCAACATCAAAAATACACCCATAGTGATACCCAAGAGAAAATTGACATGCCCTAGGGCTACAAAGGTAATCAGTGAAACGAAATTACTGACGAAGTTCATTGAGCGGGCTAACCCACAATTCAACAGTAAGTTCATTTTGTACAACACGCTGTTGGATGCTGTCCAAAATGTACCAGTCCCTGGGCCTGCAACGCCGTCAAAAAAGCCCAAGCCTAGCCCTTGAAGCCATTGCTTCAAGCGTAACATAGGCGTGAGTTGAGGCAGTGTGTCACTTTGTTCAGGGCTGAGTTTGCCAAACAATGAGTAAATGGCAACTGCGATGATGACGACAGGAATAAGTTTGTTAAGAAACTCGATACTAAGCTTATCAACGATTAATGTACCTATACCTGCACCAATGGCCGTTGCGATAATGGAACCCGCCCAAAATTTTGGGTCAAATAAGCGCTTGCGATAATACGTTACGCTGGCCGTCAGTGAGCCGAAGCTGGCTGCTAATTTGTTAGTACCAAGCGTCAAATGAGGCGGCAATCCCGCTGTGAGCAGGGCCGGAACTGTAAGCATGCCACCACCACCGGCGATTGCGTCAATGAAACCGGCTGCAAGTGCCACTGCACATAAGATTGCCCACGTTGAAGGGTCGATGGCTAATTCAAACATTAGTAGTCAATTTGTCTTTTAAAAGGGGGCAAGGTATCCAGCATCGCTTTACCATAACGCTTGGTGACTAATCGTCTGTCGTATATGGTAATGCGACCACTGTCGCGTTCTTTGCGCAGCAGTCTACCACAGCTTTGTACTAATTTCTTTGCTGCATCTGGCACTGTAATCGACAAAAAAGGATTGCCACCTTTGCTTTGTACAAACTCAGCCTGTGCCTCTTCAATCGGCGACGTGGGCACAGCAAACGGAATTTTTGTGATCACTAAGTTAGTTAAATAATCCCCCGGCAGGTCGAGACCTTCGGAAAGGCTTTGAGTACCAAATAAGATGCTACCTTGACCGTCATCGACGCGGCGTTTGTGTCTGCGGATCAGAGCATCTCGAGAAATTTCTCCTTGGATGAGCAGATCCCACCCCCGTGCTCGTAGGCGCTCCGCGACATGTTGCATTTGCCAATATGAAGCGAACAATACGAGATTAGCTTTGGATTTATCTAAACAGTCGGGCAGTGCCTTTACAAGAAAATCACTGAAGGCTTTGTCGGTCGGTTCACATTCGGTTTTTGGAATGTGTAACACCGCTTGATTAGGGTAATCAAACGGAGAAGGCACTTTAATAAACTTAACCCCTTCTTCACCGCGCAGACCGCTTTCGTGGGCGAAATGCTCAAACGAGCCTAGTGCAGTTAATGTGGCTGAACACAACACCGCTCCTGCACATTCACGCCACAGTTTATCTTTTAGATAAAAGCCCACTTCAATGGGACAATCACTAAGCAGATAATCGTGATGGTTTTTATATTCCATACGCTTTATCCACCGAGCATGGGGAACACTTTCGGTGTTGCGGCTATAGCTCGACCACAGCTTATATAATGTCTCCAGACGTGCGATGTACTGACCACTTTCGGCCAAGATTGGATCCGCTATAAAGGGTTTTACATCGCCATCATTCACATCGCTGCTAAGTGCTTCGTGCATTTTGTTCAACGTTCTCAGTGCTGTCTTAGCCGCTTCGCTGATGTCTTTCGCTTGAACCGTGAGTTGCTCTGGTAACAAACCATGCGAAAAGCGATAAGTCTGATCCTCACTGTATTGATAATCCGCGCCATCGAGCATGGTTAATACTGCTTTATGGCCACGAGCGACATCGTCCAGCGCATCATTGAGCTTGAACTGACTACCAGAGGCACTGGCACTGAAGATAGCTTGCGCCATTTTGCCGCTAAACTTTAACAGTTTTTCCAACCAGTCTTGGGTGCCTTTAATCGTTGCTGCTGCCGACGAAAAATCGCGAGTAATGTGTGCGAGGTGGTGCGCTTCGTCTATGACATAGATGCAGTTGTCAGGCTCTGGCAGGATTACGCCGCCACCGAGTTCTAAATCCGCTAGTAGCAAACTGTGGTTTGCTACTAATACGTCCATCTGCGCTATTTTTTGACGCGCTAGGTGGAACGGACATGTTTGGTGGGCCTTCATCTGGCGTTGGCAAGAATGTTTATCACAGGCGATGAGGTGCCATACTCTATCGGGGATCACATCGGCCCATGAGTCTCTATCACCATGCCACTTTTTCTCACTATAAGCTTGGTGCAATTGTTTCAGGCACTTTTGTTCCATGTCGCTAAGCGGAGAGGTCAGGGTAGGCATTAGCGCCATCTGCTGTTGGTCACCATTGACGGCATTTTCCAGCTTATGGGCGCAGATATAACGGCCTCGGCCTTTTACCAGGTCATAACTAAAGGTTAAACCACTGTGTTCGGCAAAGAAGGGCAACTCTTTATAAAGTAGCTGCTCTTGTAAGGCGACTGTCGCGGTTGAGATAACCAGTTTTTTGTTGGCTTTAAGCGCAACGGGCAGTGCACCTAAACAATAAGCAAGCGACTTACCTGTACCCGTACCCGCTTCAATCACGCAAATATGTTGCTTTTTGTGGTATTCGCCGCTGAGAGTTTTTGCAATCTCAGCCACTAGGTAGTTTTGGCTCGAGCGAGGCGTGTAATCATCTAAGCTTTCAGCGATCCGCTGATGGGCATTACGAATAGTCTTTTTTAACGGATCTGAAAGCATTTAATGACTTATGTATAAATTTACAGTGCCTTCATTTTAGGGGCACAGAGACTTAGACTCAAGCGCTTATGTTCAAGCGTATGCAAACTCAGCTTTAATTATCGCAGGGCTGCGGTAAACTGGCAGCATTAAATCGTATTAAGTGATTGTGTCGTGTCAGTATCCGCCGGATTTATTTTGTCTATGCAAACTCAGCAGCGCCGAGAAGGCATTTGCTTTGTAACTTGGCTGGCGACTGATAACGGGCCTTTAAAAGTGGTATCTGAACCGCAAAAAGGCGTGTTTTTCGTACCACAGTCGCAGAGTAGCCAGGCCAATTCGATACTATCTGGGCATGCCTTGGAGCCCTGCTCCCGATCCCTGCCTTTAAAAACATTCGCCGATGAGAACGTCACCGCACTGTATTTTAATAAGTTACATGACTATTACAGTGCTCGCGACTTGCTTAAAGAAGAAGGTCTTCGTTTATATGAAGACGACATCAGAATGCAAGAGCAGTATTTGATGGAGCGCTTTATTCGTGGTGGCGTATGGGTGAGAGGTACCCCCAGTGCTTTAGAGGCTAGTACGCTATTGGACGGCCAGTTTAAAGCGAATGATCTTTACACTCCTCGTTTATCCGTTTTATCACTTGATATCGAGTGCAGCGGTGACGGTATTCTTTATAGTGTCGCTCTAGCAAATGATGATGTTCACACGGTTATTATGATTGGTGAGCCAACACCAACCGCGGAGCCTTGGCTGGAGTTTGTTGAAGATGAGGTGGCGTTATTACGCAGACTTTGTGAATTAGTGACGCGATACGATCCGGATTTAATCATAGGTTGGAATGTCGTTGACTTTGACTTTCAACTTTTATGTTATCGCGCCCAGCAATTAAATATCCCCCTCATCTTGGGGCGAAATAACGAAGCTGTAAACTGGCGTGGAGGCAAAGTAAATAAGCTGTTGGTGCCTGGTCGAGCGGTGCTTGACGGCATAGATATGCTCAAAAATGCCACGTATCATTTTTCAAGTTACAGTTTGGATAACGTCGCGCAAGAAGTGCTAGGCGAAAAGAAACTCATCGATAATGATGACAAACTCGCCAAAATCGAACAGATGTTTTTGCAGGACAAAGAGCGTCTAGCGCAATACAACCTCAAAGATACGCAATTAGTTTTGGCTATCTTTAAAAAACTAGAGCTGGTTGAGTTCGCAATTGCAAGGACGAAGCTGACGGGATTACCGCTTGAAAGGCTAGGAGGCTCAGTCGCAGCATTTACAAATTTGTACTTACCGCATCTGCATCGTAGCGGATATGTCGCACCGAATATGGCGGAGCATGGATTAAGTTTTGATAGTCCAGGTGGCTACGTTATGGATTCAACCCCCGGCCTATACGAGAACGTAGCGGTGTTGGATTTTAAAAGTCTTTACCCCAGTATCATTCGTACTTTTTGTATCGACCCCCTAGGTCTTATTTTGGGTCTAAAAGACTCTGAAGCGAGCATCGAGGGCTTTAATGGCGGGCATTTTGCCCGCACTGGACACCATTTACCTCAGTTGGTGGGGGACTTAGCCTTGGCACGTCAACAGGCCAAAGATGTTGGCGACCACCATCTGCAACAAGCTATAAAAATTATCATGAATAGCTTGTATGGGGTGCTAGGTTCAAAAGGCTGTCGATTTTACGACCCTCGACTCTCTAGCTCGATCACCTTACGTGGTCACCAAATTATGCAAACCACGAAGCAGTGGCTGGAGGAAATGGGGGCGACAGTGATATACGGAGATACGGACTCAACCTTTGTTGCTCTGCCTAATGATTTAGATGAGCAACAAAGTCATGAAATGGCGTCTCAATTAGTCTCAGCTGTTAATAACAAATGGCAGCAAAAGATACATGACGAATACGGTGTTCAAAGTTACCTAGAACTGGAATATGAGAGTTTATATCGACCTTTTTTAATGCCTAAAGCACGGCACAAAGATATTGGCAGTAAAAAGCGCTATGCGGGTTTGCTAGTGCAAGCTGACCACAAGTTGATATTTAAAGGGATGGAGTCAGTGCGTTCAGACTGGACAGAATTGGCGCGAGAATTCCAGACTAAGCTGTTTTTAGCTTTGTTTACGCAACAGAACCTCAATGAAGTGGTTGAACAATATGTTAATGAATTGCAAGATTTGCATGATGTTAACCGTGTTACTTACCGCAAAAGACTCGGAAAAAACCCAGACCAATATATCAAAACAATTCCTCCGCATGTTAAAGCAGCTCAAAACTCACCAAAAAAGTTTACCAAAGGCGATTGGGTTGATTACGTTATAACTCTCAAAGGCCCAGAGCTCGTCCCACCTAAAACAGCGCTCGATCTTGAGCATTATCTTGAAAAGCAGCTGACTCCTATTGTTGAAGACTTAAGAAGCGTAGGCATCGCAATTGAACTTAGTAAGACTCACGGACAGTTTTCACTGATTTAACAAAAATATTGCGTTATTGATGACAATCGCCTTTTTTTGTACCTAAATATGGTCAAGTTATTGTTTTTAAAGGCTTAAAATTGATAGTAAATATAAACTTTATGTATTTTGTGTGTTTTTTTGTGCTCTCAATGTTAATTTGCTGTTGACCGTTATTTCGCAAATTGTTTAGTATCTTCCATAGAGACGTATTTTGTTACGTTTTTGAAATAGTTGTTCACAACAAAAAAATAATTAGTCACATTCAAAGTGACCCAGGGAGAATCCAATGTTAAACAGCAAAATCGCAAAATCAGTGCGCTTAGCACTTGCTTTTGGCGCTGCTTCTACAGCCGGTATTTCAGCAAATGCTATGGCTGCTGAAGAAGGTGCAGATGAAGTAGAGCGTATCGAAGTTACAGGTTCGCGTATCAAGCGTACAGACCTTGAAACTGCAAGCCCAGTACAAATCACTACTCAAGCTGACATCGAAGTAGCGGGTTTCACTCGCGTAGAAGACATGATGAACAGCTTGCCACAGATTGAAGCATCAAACACTGCGTTCCAGTCAAACGGTGCAACTGGTACAGCTACCCTTGACCTTCGTGGTATGGGTTCACAGCGTACACTTGTTCTTGTAAACGGTCGTCGTGTACAAGCTGGTGGTATCTACACTCAATCTGCTGATATTAACCAAATCCCAGCGGCACTAGTTCAACGTGTTGAAGTACTAACAGGTGGTGGTTCATCTACTTACGGTGCTGACGCAGTAGCTGGTGTTGTTAACTTTGTAATGGACGACAAATTTGAAGGTTTTGAAGTTGACTTCGGCGTGACTGCATTCCAGCACGACAACGACAACGGTTACATGCAAGACCTTATGGATCAGAAAAACTTTGAGTACCCAGATGGTAGCTCAGGTTTCGACGGTTCTTCATTTGACTTCAGCGCAACACTAGGTGGTTCGTTCGACGGCGGTAAAGGTCATGCTGTAGGTTATGTAACTTACAACCGTCAAAACGAACTTCGTCAAGAAGCCCGCGACTATTCATCATGTGCTCTAAACGGTGCGGGTACATCTTGTGGTGGTTCTGCGAACGCTGTAATTCCAAACTTCTTTATCGCGCCAATTGGTGCTGACGGTTACGACTACGACCAAGAGGTGTTCTGGTCACTTCAGCAAGACGGTTCTTTTGCTGATTACGATGGTACTAACATCTATAACTATGCGCCTATCAACCACTTCATGCGTCCTGATGAGCGTCACACATTTGGTTTCTTCGCTGATTATGAAATCAACGATCACTTCCGTCCTTACGCTGAAGCTATGTACATGCGTGACCGTACAACAGGTCAGATTGCTGAATCTGGTACTTTCTTCGACCAAATGTACATCCTTCCGCTAACAAGCGACTTGTTCTCTGATGCTCAGCGCCAACAGTTTATGGACGAGTTTGGCATCACTATGGATGACAGCATTGGTGCGTACGTTGGTAAACGTAACGTTGAAGGTGGTCCACGTGCTGCAAACCTTGAGCACAACTCATTCCGTATGGTTCTTGGTACAGAAGGTGAGCTAACTGACACTTGGACATATGACGCGTGGATGCAGTATGGTTCAACGTCTTCATCTGATGCATACATCAATGACTTCTTTGGTCCTCGTATCACAACTGCGCTTTCTGCAAATGGCGAAAGCTGTGCTGATACAGACGGCTGTATCCCTTACGAAGTGTTCACCCCAGGCGGTGTAACTGCAGAATCTGCTGCACTTCTAACTGGTACTGCGATTCTAACTGGTGTTACTGAACAGTTTATCATCGGTGGTTTCGTGACTGGTGAACTAGGCTTCGGTCTTCCTTCGTCAGACTTCCCACTAGCGGCAGTATTCGGTGCTGAATACCGTGAAGAAACTTTCGGTCGTACAGCGGATGAAGTATATGCTCAAGGTCTACTACTTGGCCAAGGTGGTCCAACTAAGAGCCTTAACGGTGAGTACGACGTAACTGAACTATATACAGAAATCAGCGTTCCACTAGTTGAGGACGTAGCGTTTGCTGAGAGCATGACTCTTGACTTAGGTTACCGTTGGTCTGACTACAGCACTTCAGGTTCAGAGCCTACTTACAAAGCAGCGCTTGACTGGAACGTAACTTCTGATTGGAAACTACGTACAAGCTACAACCGTGCTGTTCGTGCTGCGAACAACGGTGAGCTATTCGCTGCTCAAAGCGAAGGTCTATGGGGTGGTATCGACCCATGTGCTACAGCATCTCCTGAACTTTCAGCTTCAGCGTGTGCTAACACAGGTGTATCAAGCTCTCAGTACGGTAACATCGGCGCGAGCCCAGCTGACCAGTACAATGCGCTATACGGTGGTAACCCAAATCTTAGCCCAGAGATTGCTGATACAATCACTCTAGGTGTGGTTGCTAACCCGTTTGAAGGTTTCAACTTCTCTGTGGATTACTGGGATATCGAACTTGAGCAAGCTATCGGTAACATCGACCCTGAAGTTATCGTTCGCCAGTGTGCGACGACAGGTAAAGCTGAGTTCTGTAACCTAGTTAACCGTACTCCTGGTAATGGTAGCCTTTGGGTTGGTACTGGTCGCGTAACTGCAACTGACATCAACTTAGGTCAACTACACTGGGAAGGTGTGGACGTGAGTGCTAACTACAACGTTGATGTACTTGGCGGTTCACTATCTACTAACTTCATCGGTACTTACATGATGACTAAAGAAACAACTGATATCCCAGGTGTTTCTGACCCGTACGATTGTATCGATACGCTAGAGAATGGCTGTTTCGCACAACCTGAGTGGCGTCATGTTATGACTATGAACTATGACACTGGTAGCTTCTGGCGTGCGACTCTTAAATGGCGTTACTACGGTTCAGTAGGTGAGAAGAATGAAGGCCCAGTTGCTACAACTGGTATCAGCTCGCAAAGCTACTTGGATCTTAAAGGTAAGTTCACAATTAACGACTACACATCAGTGCTAATCGGTGTGAACAACATCCTAGATAAAGAGCCACCACTAGTTGGCGGTGCTATCTCTACTAACGCTAACGCGGTAGCTGGTTTCTACGACACATTAGGTCGTTACTTCCACGCTAACGTTACGTTCAAATTCTAAGATTATTTAGAGTAGAATAAAGCGAGCTTAGGCTCGCTTTTTTTATGGCTTGAATATAAGGGTGGATATGCCAAGTACAGAAGAAATTCAAAGGTTGTTGAAAGAACATGATTGGCAAACAGCTCAACACCTAGCAGATGCACTTGTTGAACAGGGACATGTGCGCATCGTCGCCCCCACTTTCGTTAGGGCCGCTATGACGAATAGGGATGAAACGGCGCTCATTAAATACTTGGACGTGTGGTTAGAGCTGCAACCTGATGCGGTTGATGCTTTAGACCTAAGAGTGAAGATTCACCTGCACAAGGGGGAACCTGAATTAGCTGCAATACTATATGAACATGCGGCGCGGCAGCATCGTAATCCCGCAGATTTGTGGTTTAACGCTGCATATTACAAAAAACAGGCGGGAAAGTATGAAGATGCTCTCGATTTATATCAGTTAGCCTTAGGTGCGAATGTGAGTGATGCCCACCAAGTTTACTTGAACATGGCTGTCATTCACAGCGACTACTTGTTAAATGACGAGCTGGCACAGCGCTATTTAGAAAAGGCAGTCGCACTAAAACCAAATTTTAGTGATGCTTGGTACAATTTAGGTAATCTTGCTGAACAGCAAGCTGATGCTGAAAAAGCGAGAGAAGCATTTTTGAATGCTTATCAAAATGACCCTCAATATTTCTCAGCGCTAGCGCGATTAGCTGATTTAAAAACGTTCACTGATGAGCAGGACACCGATATACAAACAATTCGCCAAGGTATTAACGACCCGCGTGCGTCATCTTCAGACCGTTGTTTTTTACTTTATGGTTTAGGCAAAATGCTTAACGATTGTAAAAATTACAATCAAGCGTGGAGAGCATATATGGACGCAAATAGGTTAAATCGAAGTAATCAAAAGCGCTATCACAGAGACGAGCATGAGAAGTTCGTAGACAGTATTATTGAGTCTTACCCTCAGGCACTTGATCAGCCTATGGCCGATGTAGACGGACCAGAGTTAATCTTCATTTGTGGCATGTTCCGCTCGGGCTCCACGCTCGCAGAGCAAGTTCTGGGTGTGCTACCCGAGATCTCTAATGGTGGGGAAATTGAACATTTACATCGCGTACTAACAAAAAAGCCGAAGTATTTCCCTGAGTATACTAGTGGGCTGAGTTCAGAGGGATTAAAAGAGATTAGGGATGCCTACCTACGAGAAGTGAGAACAGCTTTTCCTGAAGCTTTAAAACTCACTGATAAAAGACCCGAAAATTACCGTTACGTAGGCTTGATAAAACAAGTATTTCCAAAAGCTAAATTTATATGGACACAGCGAGACCCTCTCGACAATGCATTGTCAGCATATTTTCAATACTTGGGGCAGGGTATGTGTTACGCCACTAGCTTGGATGATACGTTGCATTATTATGATCAGATGCAGCGATTGAAACTTCATTGGCAAAGCTTGTACCCCGAATCAATTTTTACGTTAGATTACGACCAGTTCGTCAACGAGCCAAAAGCGGTAGCTAAAGAGTTGCTTTCGTTCTTAGAAATTGACTGGAATGGTGAGATATTAAACTTTCACACTCGCCGTAACTCTGTTAAAACAGCCAGCGTATGGCAGGTAAGAAAGCCTCTATATAAAACTTCTTCAGGGCGAACTCAGAAATACATAGAAGCGATTCGGGCAAGCTCACTGTATCCTGAATTTTGCGAACGGTTTAACCAAGAGGGCTAATATCGCACGGTAAGGTCATTCGTGGACTCTGTGCTGTAAATGGATACGTTCCATGCCACATGTAGCTTGGGAATAGGACGATTTGCCCCGCTTTGGGGCAAACAGCAAGAGCGATCTCTTCACGATCACCAAGCTCTAGACACGTTTCACCAAATTTTACCCAGCCTTGACGATTTGGGTCATCTTTATGGATTGTGGGTGGGACGCTCAAATATGTAGGCCCTGACAGCCAACCCTGAGAATGGATATGATTGGTATGGAACCCCTTGTTTACAAGGTTCACAGACCAACTTCCCGCAATTTTGAAGCGCGTAGTGTTGTGACGACACAAAGGGTGGTTGTCATCCTTTGGTAAGCTGGCTAAGTATTGTGTAATGACCTGCTCCAGAGAAGTTCGATATGCTTGGATAATTGGATTTTGTAAAAACAACAAATGCCCCTCGCTTTGGCTACCACCCTGTACGCTTTGATCCAGTGGTTGCTCTTGTCCGGGCTTGTGATATTGGCCAATAGTTTGTTTCAGCACTTCTACGAAATGTTCTCTGTTATCATAATTTGCCGGAACCGGTAATTCGAAGCTTTGTATGTATTTATTGTAATCATTAAGCCATGTATGTCGTTCATCGCCGCAAAGACGCCAGCAGATGCCTAAGTAGGCCCATATTTCTTGGTTGTCTGGAAAATAGTTTAACAAAGGCAGTAATCGGTTCTGAGCCGATTGGTATTGGTGATGATGAATTTCATGATTAGCAACATCGATTTGGTATCTTGGGTTATTGGGTTCCAAACTTGCGGCTTGTTGCAATAGCGCAATACTTTGCTCAGTTTGTCCTATACGCTTGTTAATAACGCCCGTTAGGTGGATGAATTGAGCGTCTTTAGGGAAATGATGTCGAGCCCAATTCGCAGAATCCAACGCTTGCTCATATTGTCCCGCAACCAGTAGCTGGGCTATTCGTGAGCGCTCTAATACTGGATGAGGGGGGTGGGTACGTCGTGTATGATCAAAACTATTGAGGAACTCTTGTTTGCGACCTTGTTGCCAGCGTAATTTACCTAAGCATTCATGTGCAGGGATATAATAAGGTGCCAGCGCAAGACAGCGTTCAAGGTAATCTTCGGTTTGCTCGTAGTTTCCTAAATCATAATGAGTACAGCCGATGACAAAATTTAATTCTGGTAGCTGTTTGCCTTGAGGGTAAAGCAATAGAAATTCATTTAGGGCTTGTTCTTGTCTACCTAGCTCTCTTAATAAACACGCATGTTGGTACTTAAGGTGAAAATCGTTCTCTTTTAGGGCTAAGGATTTTTCTAGCTCAGGTAGCGCGAGATCTGGGCGCGCTTGTTGTCGGTAGATACTCGTCAATTGCATGTGCAAAGATAGCTGATCAATTCCCTGCGCTTTAGCATCTTTAAGACTTTCCATCGCCTCTGAACAGCGTTTTAAGCCAGTGAGTACTTTTGCTTTCAGTAAACTAGCTTGAGGGTGGCGAATTTCTACCTGGTTTAATGTCTCTAACGCATCGTTGAACATTTCTTTTTGTAACTGTAGTTGGCTAAGTTGCACAGCAAGTTCAGGATGTTTAGGGTGTAGAGCTAGTCCGTGAGATAGTACTTCGATTGCCTTGTCAATTTGTTGTAAAGCTGCATGAGATAAACCTTGGATGAGCCAAACTCCAACAGGCTTTGGGTTTTGCTTATTTAGCGAGATGTAATCCAGACACTTAGCATACTGACGATGCTGAAATAATGTTTGCAGAGTAGATGCCGTCACAACGAAACTAACTATCAGGGGAACAGACGAACATGATAGCATTTTCAACATCAATATTTAAATGACTGCAACAGCTTATTTACTTTTGCTTTAAAGGCTGGTGGTGAGTCACCAGCCTCGGTTAAATGACAATAAACTAGTTGTTAGATTCGTCTGACTTTGTTGGCAGGTCACTAATTTCAACAGAGCCTGAATTTTCTTTTCTTGCCATGTTTAGCTTTTGAACCAGTTCTAATTGTTCAGGTGTAAAACGGCCAAAGTTAACCGTACGACTAGCAATTTGGTCGGACAGTGAGCTTAAATTAGTCGCACCAATACCACTGCCAGAGCCCTCTTCACCAATCGGTTTGCTTGAATTGCTAACCACAGAATCGAGCATGGCCGCACTATTTGTTGCAGCGCCAGCACCATATGTACGTGATGTGCCGTATATATCTGTGATGCTCCAGTTTTCGATATCCGCATTTATCCGTTTAGCTTGTTTTACATCAGAGCGAATATCAGCGTTCGCAAAGATGCTTAAGTGTTTCTTTAAATCATTGTCAAAATCAGGAAATAGCGCTTTCGATTGCTCGTAGAAACGAGACACTTCGAGCGTGTTTTTCTTGGCTGGCACGACCCCGCGATTTGAGTTAACAAACTCCTGCGCACGTTGCTCTAACTGATGATATACCTTTTCACCTGTATAAGGTTCTGGGTTTAGACTCGGGCTACCAATATTGCCTTGATAAAATCCGTACATGACAATGGGTTTGTCTCCGAACTTTTTGTACACGATATTGTGTTGGATATCGTTTAGAGAGAGTGATTGGCCCGCAACAGTTAGGAATTTTCTATCTAAAATTGAATCTTTTCCAGTGAGTTCATCTTCCATATCATGGATGGGATATTCGCTAATAAGCCTCTCTAAAAGCGCAACATTATAAAGATTAAGCCAATAGGCAAGCTGTTCCTGAAGCTTGAGTTCACTCAGCGAAATCTCGGATGGCACTTGCTCTAGGCTTACTCTAATGTCATGGAAGGCGTCTTTCACTGAAGAATTTTTCAATTCTTCAAATATGAAACGGTTTGCTTCGAACGCTGTGTCATTATTTTTACTTGAACGCATCCGAGTACCGATAGTGCTGCTGCTTTTAGCACTGCTTCTATCGGACATGCCTACATCTAATACAGTCGCGTCCAATAAAGCGTCTAAGTCATCATAGGAAATAGTTATTTGAGAGTTCCAAGTGAATCCTTGAAACACGTCAGGTAATTCTTTTTCATCGGCCTGCACAAACGCAGGGCTTAACAACGAACCTACAACTAACAAATGTACGAGTGATTTTTTCATAGGTGATCCCTTCTTACTTATTCTTATATTTACCTGTTGAATGTTTAATATACCAATCCATGGAAAACACCTACTTCGGGTAAGACTTTAGTCAGTGATACCAATGTCTTGGAATAATTTTGCTACCGCAATTTTATTACCTTGGATGATTTTTGTGCATATTGCAACATATATAAGGGCTATCAAAGGAAGTTGTGATGATAGTGGAATATTTTGTACAAATATTGTCCTATTAGAGTTGCGATAAAGTACTAGCAATAACTTATTTTGTGGTCTTAGATTATTGTCACAGCACAAAATAAATAAACATTTTTAATGACTGTTAAATTAACTTTTCATTTCCAAAATTTCTCCAGAGCGAGCTATTTTGGTCTATACAAAGTAGTTTGATGTTAATTTTTTGTTTATATGAAGGAAATAAGACGAATACTAGAAAAATAGCGATGAACATCAAGTTGACAGCACTTGAACCTTTTAGCATTATTGGCAAGTTGGTATCACTAGAAAGATACCTAGATTTAGCTTACTTAGGTGAGTTAATTTAAAATTCAAAAAGTAACATTACTTAATTGGTTGGGAACTATGTCTGTTAAAATCAGAAAGAGTCTTGTAGCTTCTGCGTTGGTTGGCGCAGCTGCACTTGCAAGCAACAATGTGATGGCAGATCCTTTGAACGACTTGCACAAAGCTGGTGCAACAATTCAAACGGCTGCTGTTAAGTCTCAAACTAAAATCGATAACATCTACGGTCAAACTCAAGAGCTAGTCGCTGACTACCGCTCAACTGTAGATGAAACCGAAATCATGAAGGTCTATAACGACCACGTTCAGCGCCTTGTTGACGACCAGAACTCACAAATCGAGTCTCTAGAGCGTCAGATCGCTGGTATCGACAAAACTAAACAAAACGTTGTGCCTTTGATGTATCGCATGATCGATACGCTTGAGCAATTCATCAAAGCGGACGTTCCGTTTGATACTGAAGAGCGTGTTGAGCGCGTAGCTAAGCTACGTGAAATCATGACAAACGCTTCTGTAACGACTTCTGAAAAGTTCCGTCAGGTTCTTGAAGCGTACATGGTAGAGAAAGACTACAGCACGACTATGGTTGCTAACACTGGCACCCTGAACATTGATGGTCGTGATATTTCTGTAGACTTCGCGCGTCTAGGTCGTATTGCGTATGTTGCGCAGTCTTTCGACCAGAAGAGTGCTTGGGTGTGGAATAACAACACTAAGCAGTGGGAAGCTTTAGGCGATGAGTTCTTAAAGCCTATCAAAGAGACAATCCGTATGGCGCGTAAGCAAGCGGCTCCGGATCTTGTTAAACTACCAATCTTCGGCGCGGAGTAATCGATAATGAAGAAACTATTTAAAGGTTTTGCTGTTGCAGCAGTACTATCTGTTTCTGCCGGTGCTGCGCTAAACGCTCATGCAAACACGCAAGTTCTAGATCAAATCCTAGAGCAAGTGAAAAAAGAGCGTATTTCTGAAGGCCAGCTAAACAAAAAACGTGAGCAAGAGTTCCTAGCAGCTCGCGCTGACCAGCAAGCTCTTCTTAACACTGCAAAGCGTGAGCTTGCAGCTGAGAAAGCACGTGGCGACCGTCTTCAAAAAGAATACGCTCAAAACGAAATCACGTTAGCTGAGAAAGAAACTGCGCTTGAAAACGCAAAAGGTACACTTGGTGAGATGTTCGGTGTTGTACGTCGTGCAGCGCAAGAAACGATTGGTTCAATCGAAGCTTCACTAGTAAGTGCTGAAAAGCCAGGACGTGCTGAAATTCTTCGTTCACTAGCGGCAGCGAAAGAGCTTCCTACTACTCGTGAACTAGAAGAGCTTTGGATTGCTCTACAAACTGAAATGACTGAATCTGCAAAGATCTCTTCATTTGAAGCGGAAGTTTCAGAGCTAGACGGTTCAACTTCGACTAAGAACGTTACTCGTGTTGGTAACTTCAACCTTATCACAGACGATGGTTACCTGATTTACTCTGGTGACACTCAATCGATTCAACCACTAGGTCGTCAACCAGACGGTTACGTGCTAGATACTGCTAAGTCACTTATCGGTACTTCATCTGACGCGTACACTGGCTTCTACGTTGACCCTACTCGTGGTTCAATCTTGCGTCTAAACACGCAGAAAGCGACTCCAGAAGAGCGTTTCCACCAAGGTGGTGAAGTAGGTTACATCATTGCTATCCTACTAGTTGTTGGTTTCCTAATCGCGATTGTACGTCTTGTA
Source organism: Pseudoalteromonas pernae (assembly GCF_039831865.1). Lineage (NCBI taxonomy): Bacteria > Pseudomonadati > Pseudomonadota > Gammaproteobacteria > Alteromonadales > Pseudoalteromonadaceae > Pseudoalteromonas > Pseudoalteromonas pernae. The sequence goes on along the minus strand of NZ_JBDODM010000002.1, from coordinate 157,575 downwards.
GACCTAACAATCACTTCAGGTAAGATCAAGAGTCAACTTAAGAATACAAGTGCACCTTCTGAAGGTAACCCACTTGGTCGTATCCTTAAAGTTTACCAAGACAACAAAAACCAAGACGTTGAAAACCTTGAGCTTAAGCTTGATGAAGCGATTCTACGTGAAACGCCTCGCATCGAAATGGGTATCAACATCATCAAGATCTTGGCTGCTATCGCACCATTACTAGGTCTACTTGGTACCGTTGTTGGTATGATCAACACCTTCCAGCAGATCACACTATTCGGTACTGGTGATCCGAAGATCATGGCTGGTTCAATCTCAATGGCTCTTGTAACTACTGCTCTAGGTCTAATTGCGGCACTACCGTTAATCCTAGTACACGCTGTTGTTGCGGGTAAAAGTAAATCAATCATCCACATTCTTGATGAGCAAAGCTCTGGTATCATTGCTGCTCACGCGGAGAAGGAGAAAGCCTAATGCTAGTCCTGATGGAGATTTGGGAATCTATCAGGGATTTTGTTGGCACAGGCGGCCAGGTTTTATACGTGGTCGCGATAGCACTCTTCCTCATGTGGGTTTTAATGATTGAGCGCTATTGGTTCCTACTTGCTGAATTTCCGAAAATGAAAAAGGGAATTGTAGCTAGGTGGGACGCCCGCCAAGACACTACGTCTTGGTACGCACACAGAATCCGCGATGCATGGATTTCTGAAGCGTCTGAAAAATTAGATGAGCGCATGTTGTTGATTAAGACATTGGTAGCGGTATGTCCATTGATTGGTCTACTAGGTACTGTAACGGGTATGATCGCGGTTTTCGAAACCATGGCAACTCAAGGTACTGGTAACCCTCGATTAATGGCGTCAGGTATTTCAATGGCAACAATCCCAACAATGGCTGGAATGGTTGCGGCACTATCAGGTGTATTCTTTAGTACACGTCTTGAAGCACGTGCAAAAATGGCTAAAGAAAAGCTCATTGATAGTTTGCCTCATCACTAGAGAGAGATTTGAATATGGCACGTAAACAGCGTTTTCGTGAACAAGAAGAAGCAGCGGTCGATATGACGCCGATGCTAGACATCGTATTCATCATGCTTATCTTCTTTATCGTAACAACATCGTTCGTTAAAGAAGCTGGTATTGATGTAAATAAACCAGAAGCAGCGCAGGCGACTAAACAGAAGAATGCAAATATCTTCATCGCTATCCGCTCAAATGGTGAAATTTGGATGGATAAGCGTCAGGTAGATGCCGAGCGTGTAGCTGCAAACATCGAACGTCTATTAGCTGAACAACCAACTGAAGTCGTTATTATCCAAGCGGATAAAGAAGCGAAACACGGTGTAGTTGTGAAGGTTATGGACCAAATTAAAGCTGCAGGTATCGATAAGATATCTATCGCTGGAGAAAAGTAATGATTCGTTTTCTGTTTTCACTGATTGCAGGTGGGGCAGTTACTTTCGGCTTATTCTTTTTCATGGCGTATCTAATCTCCGGAGGAGATGGACGCGCCGCTGACGAGAAAGAGAAGATCGTTGTCGAAATTATGACGAATCCACCTGAATCCAAGGTGCAGGAGCGGAAGCGTGTACCGCCGCCGCCTCCACCACCTCCTAAGCAGCCGCCAAAGCCGCAGCCGCCACAGCCTGATAACAGCAATGCTGATCCAGGCGCACTAGGCTTCAACATGCCAAGTGTTAACGTGGGTGGTTCTGCAGGTGGGTTAAGTGGCCCAGGTGCATTTGGTCGAGATGGTGATGCTACACCTCTTGTTCGAATTGAACCTAAATACCCAGTGCAAGCAGCACGTGATGGTAAAGAAGGTTGGGTACAACTTTCATTCACTATCAATGAGCTCGGTGGTGTAGAAGACGTTGAGGTAATCGATGCAGAGCCAAAACGTATCTTCGACCGCGAAGCTAAGCGCGCACTGTTAAAGTGGAAGTACAAGCCTAAAGTTGTTGATGGCAAGCCAATGAAACAGCCTGGCATCACAGTTCAGCTTGACTTTAAACTTAACCAAGACCAGTAAGGAGAGTGTAGGATGAAAAATCTATCGAAAGTAACTGCACTCGCTTTGCTAATCTCTATCTCTGGAGCGGCTGTAAGCACGTCAGCTGTTGCTGCTCCTAACTATGAAGAGATTGAAAAGCGCAAAAACGCCAAAACGAAAGTAATGGGTGAGCGTGTCGGTAAAAAAGTGGTTAAAGCGTTTGAGCTTTATGAAGCTGAAGATATCGACGGCGCAATTGCACTACTGAAGGAACTTGAGCCTTCTGATAAGTTCGACAAAGCGACAGTTGACCGCTATTTGGGTCAGTTGTATGCACAAAAAGACAACTATCAGTTAGCTATCAAGTATATTCAGGATGCTATCAAACCAGATGTACTTAACTTTGGCGACCAAGAGCAAGCTATGAAGCTGATTGGTGACTTATTGGCTAACACCAAAAAGTACAAAGAAGCGAAAAAAGCATACATTGATTGGATGGACTTCACTGGTGAAGAAGATGCAACTGTGTACACGCGTATTGCGCAGGCAAACTACGAGCTTGGTCAGTTTAAAGACGTTATTCAACCGGCGGAGCGCGCAATCGAGTTAAACGCTAAAGGCGAACCTAAAAAGGCTCCTTTCTCGTTACTTATGGGCGCTTACTACGAAACGAAAGATTTCAAAAACGTAGTAAAAGTTGGCGAACGTATGGTTAAGAGTTGGCCTGAAGACAAAAAGTCTTGGACTAACTTAGGTCGTTTCTATATGCAGGTGGAAGATTACCAAAAAGGTCTTACTATCATGGATATCGCATACGACAGTGGCTTCTTAGAGTCTGAAACAGACTTTAAGGTTCTTGCCCAACTGTACTCTTTCGTTGGTATTCCGTACAAAGCTGGTTTCCATATGGAAAAAGCGATGAATGACGGCAAAGTTGAGCGTACAAAGCAAAATGTAACCGCCGTGGCGAGCTACTATCATAATGCGAAAAACATTAAGACAGCGGCTAAGTACTACGAAGAAGCTGCAAGTTTTGATAACGATGCAGAGCTTTTCCGTAAGGCAGGTTCACTACGCTTACAAGAGCAACAATTTGATAAAGCAGTTGCGTTATTGAATAAATCGTTGGACTTGGGTTCGGATAAGAAGGGTGCTATCTACTCTGACTTGGCCGAAGCGTACCTTCAGCAAGAGAAGTATAAGCAAGCTTATGCAGCAATCTCTAAAGCAGCTGAAGATCCAAGCACACGTAAGTTTGCTACTAGCTGGAAAACGTTCATCAAAGATAAAGCGCAGCGCAATGGCGTGAGTCTTTAATCTTTAAGATGAATTGAAAAGGCCCCTATATGGGGCTTTTTTTATAGTTAACGAAATAATTTGTAGGACACGACATGTACTTCCGAGTTCTGAGCCTTCTCTCTTTTTTACTACTGGTGTCTTGTTCAAACGAGCCTCAATTAAATGCCACACAAACACTCACGCAATTACAAAGTTTAAACTCTAAGCTAGTGGGTGATTTTACCAATGAGCAAGCGCCTTGGCCCTATACAGAGGAATACCTAAAGCAGCGTCATCAAATCTACGCAAACGTTAATGCTCAAACGCTAAGTGACGCTCAATTGCGTACCTATGACTACCTGCGCACTGAAGAGCGTTTTGTTAGACGTTATCAGCCTTGGCCGTTACTACTTGATGTAGCAGAGCACTCCGAGCAGTTGCAGACTCCGAAACTGCAAAGCGAATTAGCGAAGTGGCTAACTTATGTAGAGGCTAAACTGCAACAGGGTGAAAGGAGTAAGATTTATATCAATCAAGTTGAGCGCGAACATATGCAAGCGCAACTTGATGCTCTGATTTCTATCAGCTCAACCGATTCTTTATCAAAAGCTATACGCCAGTTACAGGATTATCTAGCCCAATACATACCCCGTAATCAATTGGGGTTATCACAATTGCCTAATGGCAAAGACTGGTTTCAGGTGAAAATTAACTACTACAGTGATCAAGTACACTCACCAATCCAGTGGATGACGGCGGTGCAAAAGCAGCTTAATCAAGCCAATGAACGTTCGTTGGAACCGCTACCAAAACAAGCGTTATCTGTGTTGGGTGATGATTTAGATTGGCGTCAAAATTACAGAGATATCAAGAGCTGGGCAAAATCACAGCAACTTTCTAGTGCTCAAGCACAGTTAGCACTTATTTGGATGGAATTGGACTTAGGTGTTCATTATCAAATGTGGGATAAAGAGTTTGTAATGACCGCTTTGGCGCAACGCGGGGTTACGCCACAAGTGGCTGAGGGGCTATTCAAACAGGTATTACGTCACCCTGGTCAGAGTTTTATGTTTGCATCTATTGTTCACGAGCTTTAACTAGCGACTCACATTTCTTGCAGCGTTGCGTCGTCACATCGTGTTCAAGGAGTTCGTCTTCGATGGGCTCCTCACAATCGCTGCAAAAGCCGAATAGGCCCAAGTCAAATTGGCATTGGGCTGCCTCCAACCTTTCTAGTTTGTCGACTAACTCCTTGTATGAGGGGCCTGCTTTTTCCCTCAAATAAGCGACCCAATCATCTTCTGGGTGTTCGCTCAGTTGGGTGTATAAGTTGTTGTCATGACTGACAGATGAATAACGAAGACGATTTAATAACTCTTCACGCACCTGTGCTAATAACAGTACGACCTGTTCTTCTAAATCGAGCGTTTCTGTACTCATGCCACAATCCAAATCAAACTCAAGGGAATGTAATTGTGGTCAGTTTAAGCACATATTGATATGACCATGATCAACTAAAAGCTAAAAAGCTGGCAACGCGCTCTAGCTATTGGCTCCCTCTGCATGACGTTTCAGCACCGCCAATACCTCATCTTTATCATGGAGTGTACGAATATCATCAAAGAGATTGTGCGCTTGCTCATAGTTTCGCTTCAAATAACCAAGCCACTGCTTTGTACGATTAGCAAAATACCGTTTCGACATGAGCTCGTCATCATGCATTGACGAGTGAACAATGTGATAAAGGATATCGTACCAAGTTAGCTTGGTATGGTGTTCATTGGCATCACTGGCCTTAATCCAAGCAGCAAGATCTGGCATCGCCAGTGCGCCACGCCCAAGCATGATGTTACTACAATGGCTTTGCTGGCGGGCATTATTAGCATCGTCTAAATTCCAGATTTCGCCATTTGCGACAATTTGAATATCTTCGTTTTTGGCAACAAGCGGTGCAATTTTGTCCCAGTAGGCAGGCGGTCGATAGCCGTCGCGTTTAGTGCGCGCATGAATGGCAATGCCATTTGCTTTTGCTTGAACCACTGCATCGAATATTTCTTCGCTGTTGGAGCAATCGTCAAAGCCTAACCTTATTTTTGCGGTGACGATATGTTCATCATCAACGGCATCTCGAACAGCTTTAACAATTCGATAAATTTGCTCTGGCTCTTTGAGCAAAACAGCGCCGCCTTTACTTTTATTTACGGTCTTGGCAGGGCATCCGAAGTTCAAATCGATGCCATGTGAGCCAAGTGAAACTGCTTTAACCGCATTTTCTGCAAGGTATTGGGGATGTTGTCCGAGTAATTGAATTCTTACCGGTGTCCCTGCGCGAGTATAGCCATCATTATGCAACTCAGGGCAGTAACGCATAAATACGCGCCGCGGAAGTTTTTGATCGACGACCCGCACAAACTCAGTGACGCACAGATCGAAGCCACCAATGTCAGTGAGCAGTTGGCGCATTTTAAAGTCAACGACACCTTCCATGGGAGCTAATATTAATTTCATGTTCGACCTATACAAACCTCAGGGCGACGTATTCTACCTTGAACCAAGCTATTGATAAAATAACAATCTCGCGTCATATTAAAGACAATGATCTTTTTACAGAAAAAATTGAATAATCGTGAAAGGATTTAAATACAGGCAAGGTCTATTTGTTTTGTAAGCTACTAACACAGAGAGAGCAAGAAGCATGAATACATTGAAGAAAAGTTCTATCGCCCTTACTTTGGGTGCCGTTGTTGCAACGGGCGCATCACTGACAGCGACAGATGCACAAGCAAACCCATTTGAAATGCAAGCAATGACAGCAGGCTATCAATTAGATGCTGGCGAAGGTAAATGCGGTGAAGGCAAGTGCGGCGAAGGTAAAAAAGCCGAAAAAGAAGGTAAATGCGGCGAAGGCAAATGTGGCGAAGCTAAAAAAGCTGAAAAAGAAGGTAAGTGCGGCGAAGGCAAATGTGGCGAAGCTAAAAAAGCTGCAAAAGAAGGCAAATGCGGCGAAGGTAAATGTGGCGAAGCTAAAAAAGCCGAAAAAGAAGGTAAATGTGGCGAAGGTAAATGCGGCGAAGCCAAAGCCAAAAAAGGCGAAAAAGAAGGCAAATGCGGCGAGTCTAAAACTAAAGAAGGTAAATGTGGTAGCCACGGCGCATAATCGCTCAGCGGGTACAACAAACTGCAAGCCGCTTGATGCGGCTTGTATTATTTTAGGAGGCGCAGTATGAGTATAGGTTTGCCGAGCACGGCTCAAGTTGGCTTAGGCCTGCGCAGAGAGATGCTGAGTGATATGCTACAGCACATACCTGAGCAAGTGGGTTTTATGGAAGTGGCGCCGGAGAACTGGCTTCCATTTGGTGGCAAGCTTGAGAAGCAATTTAAAATGCTCACGGAGCGGCATCCTTTTGTATGTCATGGTTTGTCATTGTCCATTGGTTCACCTGATCCGCTCGATATCGATTTTATCAAGCAGCTAAAAGTGTTTTTCGACGAGCACAATATTCGTATGTACAGCGAGCACCTGAGCTACTGCAGTGCAGACGGACACATGTATGATCTAATGCCTATCCCTTTCACTGAAGAGTCAGTGAAATATGTATCTGAGCGTATTCGCCAAGTGCAGGATATCCTTGAGCGCCCATTGATTGTAGAGAACGTTTCGTATTACGGTGCGCCGGGTCAGCAAATGACTGAGCTGGAATTTACCAAAAGCGTGCTGCAAGAAGCAGATTGCCAGTTATTGCTTGATGTCAACAACATCTATGTGAACTCTGTAAACCACCGCTACGACGCTGATGCTTTCCTAAGAGCGCTCTCTAGTGAACGTATTGCCTATATGCATATTGCTGGTCACTATAATGAAGCTGAAGATTTGATTGTTGATACTCATGGTGCCGATGTCATTGACCCTGTATGGGCATTACTAACTAAAGCATACGAATACCATGGTGTGCAGCCAACTTTATTAGAACGCGACTTTAATATTCCGCCTATGAGCGATTTGGTAAAAGAACTCGATATTATTCACCAAATCCAAAAGCCATTTTTAGCGCATCAAAGAAGAGCGTGAGTATGCATTTTAAAGAAGTTCAGGCGCAATTTAGCGCGCACATTCGAGACCCCGAAAATAACACCTGCCCCAGTGATATCGAAGACAGACGCATGGGGATTTACAGAGACTTATTCTTTAATAATGTGAATGGCTTTTTAGAAAGTGGATTCCCAGTGTTACGCAGTATTTATCAAGACGATATGTGGCTTGCTTTAGTGCGCAGTTTTTTTGCTAGGCACCAAGCCCACTCACCGTATTTCGTCGATATCTCAAAGGAGTTCGTGACATTTTTGGCGCAAGAATATGAGCCACTTGATACGGACCCAGCGTTTTTAATTGAACTGGCTCATTATGAATGGGTGGAATTGGCTGTAGCCACAGCGAAGGAAACGCGAAGATATAGGCCTGTTGTTGATATCGCGCGCGAGCCATTGTATTTCAGTGATTGCGCACAGGTTGTGTGTTATCACTACCCGGTGCAAACTATTTCCGTGCAACACCAACCGCAACAGCCAGACGAAGTCCCTAGTTACATTTGCGTGTATCGAGACACAGACGACGAGGTACAATTTTTGGCACTCAATGCCATGACGGCGTTATTGCTTGACGGTATACAGCAACAAGATGGCGCACTCTTTAGTGACTTGTGCGCAGCTATCTATGAGCAAGCTCCGCATTTTACATTAGTGCAGATAGAGCAGGGTGCTAAACAAATTCTTAGCGAATTAGTGCAAAGGAGAATCGTGCTAACGCTGGATTGATAGCCAATATTAGATTATTATGTGCGCCGTTTTTTGTCGTGTTTTAGAGGTAAGTAGTAATGGCACAAAAAGGTGATTTTAAAGACCCTTTCAACTTCAAGTACTTCGTTGCTTTCGTAGCAGTATTTGCAGGTATCGGTTGTCTAAATGCAATCCTAGGTTGGGCAACTGCAATCGCAGCTTAATCTAAACAGAGATTGAGGCCCCATAAAGGGGCTTTTTTTGTGCCTGATGTTTTATTAGCTAAACACTGATTCGTCGAGGCTTATAGTTCCTGCATCGGCATTGAGTGTGACCTGTGCGCCCACAGGTAAAATAAACTGGCGTTTAATATGGCCAATCATGGCACCGCGGTATGCGGGGATGCCAAGCGGCTTGATGTAGTCAGCAAATATTTCATCTAAAGAGAGTGAGCCGTAACCAGCCCCTGGCTTACAGTCGTTGCAATCACCAAATACAAAGCCGGTGATTTTATCCAAGGCCCCCATGAGCTTTAGCGTGCTCATCATACGGTCAATGCGATATGGCGCTTCATCTATATCTTCTAAAAACAATATCTTATCACTAAAGTCTGGCAAATATTTCGAGCCCGCAAGGGCGGTTAACACCGTGAGATTTCCTCCCACTAGTCGACCTGATGCTGTGCCAGACGTGATGGTTTGGGTGAAATAACGAGTATTGACCAACTCATCATCTTTTTTATCAAGATTCTCGTAGCGCATCGACTGTTGTTGCTCAAAAACGCGTTGAAATTGCTCAACGTGAAATGCATTCCAATCACTGGTTGCATTCGGGCCATGGAAGCTAATCATGCCTGTTTGTGATAGCAAAGCGTTGTGCAACGCTGTGATGTCAGAATATCCAAGTAGCGACTTAGGGTTTTCTTTAATGCTTGGATAGTCGAGTAGCGGCAGGACGCGTGCAGCACCAGAGCCGCCCCTTAAGCAAAATATGGCGTCGACCTGCTTGTCTGTGAACAATGAATTGATGTCATCCGCTCGTTGTTGGTCCGTCCCTGCAAGGTGACCTCTGCGCTCCATCACATGAGGTGCTAGCTTTACTCGGTAGCCGAGTGCCTCAATCACCTTCTGTGCGATTAAAATGTCTTTGTGGTGGGCTGTGGCAGCAGAGGGACTGACTAGGCCTATTGTGCCCCCTTTAGGCAGCGCCTTTGGTTTGATGATATCCTTGCCCATGGCCTTGGGTATGCCGATTGCATGAGCACTTTGGCTGGTCAGTAAACCAGCGCCTAATATTGAACAGGTTTTTAAGAAGGAGCGTTTATTCATTTATTTATCTCACACACGATTTTTACTATCAGTACCGCAGTGAAGTAAATATTTCAAATTTAATAGGTGAGATGGAATAAATTAATCGTGGTGAAGTGTTGGCTAGCCCCCACAGGGCCAGCCAAAGCGTTACTACTCGATACCACGCAGTAAGGCATTTACGCCTACTTTTTCACGTGTTTGTTGGTCAACTTTCTTAACAATAATCGCCGCATAGAGATTGTGGCTACCATCTTTACTTGGCAATGAGCCAGGCACAACAACAGAACCCGCTGGCACTCGACCGTAATGAGTGATCCCCGTTTCTCGGTCATAAATACGTGTACTTTGTGAAATATACACGCCCATGGAAATCACCGCACCTTCTTCAACAATGACGCCCTCAACGATTTCAGAGCGCGCACCGATGAAACAGTTATCTTCGATAATTGTTGGGTTCGCTTGCAGCGGCTCTAAAACGCCACCAATGCCCACACCACCTGATAGGTGAACATTCTTACCAATTTGCGCGCATGAGCCAACTGTGGCCCACGTATCCACCATAGTGCCATCATCGACGTACGCACCAATATTGGTGTATGAAGGCATTAGCACCACATTTTTACCAATGTAGCTGCCTTTACGTGCTACAGCATTTGGTACTACACGCATTCCTTCTTGTTGGAATTGCTCAGGTGTGTAATCTGCAAATTTCAAAGGCACCTTGTCGTAGTATTGATTAGCACCGTCTGAGATAACCTGGTTGTCTCGGATACGAAATGACAGCAACACTGCCTTTTTCAACCACTGATGAACGACCCACTCACCAGAGATTTTCTCCGCAACGCGAGCATCACCCTTATCTAGGCGCTCTAACACGTCGATAATGGCGTTTTTTACTTGGTCGGACACAGTACTTGGACTGATTGAATCGCGTTCTTCCCACGCTTGTTCAATGATAGACTTTAAATCTGTCATGATTTCCTCGTTTTGTTCGCTGATCACGCCATAGTGGTTTCGTTATCAGCATTTAGTTTTTTTCTAAGGGCTTGATGGATTTTAACTTGTTCTTCATCCGTCAACGCCTTGTAATCGTTGTTTGAGACCACGAAAAAGTCTTCTGCGCGCTCTCCGACTGTGGTGATACGCGCGGCATGGATATGGAGTTGATAGCGTTGGAATACCTGCGCAATCTTGGTTAATAAACCAGGAATATCCACCGCTTGAATTTCTATCAAGCTGCGGTCTGAGCGAGCATGAGGGCGTAACACAACTTTAGGTTTGATGTTGAAGTCTTTAAAACGTTGCGAACGGTTTTTCTTGATACGAATTTTCTTCTTCGGATCCTTTAAGATTTGATCCAACGCACGACGTATCCCATTACTGCGACCTTTACTTAGCGGCTCACCATTCACTTCAAGTATGACAAACGTAAAAATCACATAGCCATCTTTGGTAGTCATGACTTGAGCATGTTGAATTTGTGCTTTCTTAGAACCGATTACCGCCACAAGTCTCGCGAATAAGCCAGAGCTATAAGGACTGTACGCAAACACTTGGGTGCCGCCATGCATTGGCTCAGGAGAAACGCCCACACTGGCTTGTGATAAATCTTGTTCTTGCATTAAGTGTTCACAATGCCAAGAGATTTGCTGCTCGCTGAACGCGGTAAAGTAATTAGCTTTTAATCGACTCCACAGTAAATCGATTTGCGGCTCATCATATCCTAAGTTGATTAACCTTTGCTTAGCCTGCTGTTTTTTATCGCGAATTTGGTCACGCATATCCATTGGATTTTCAAGTCCAAGTCGTAAAGCACGCTGAGTATGCAGATACAGTTCACGCAGCAGGGTATTTTTCCAATCGTTCCACAGGTTGTCATTAGTGGCGCGAATGTCTGCAACGGTTAGGCAGTATAAGTAATCGAGCTGACGTTCGTTCTTGACCTTGCCTGCAAATTCGTTGATGACATCGGGGTCATTAATGTCTTTGCGCTGTGCAGTAACTGACATCAATAAGTGATTTTCTACCAGCCATGCTATGAGTTTTCCATCTGATGTTGGTAATCGGTGTAGGCGCGCAAATTCAAGGGCATCCACTGCGCCAAGCTCAGAGTGATCACCACCGCGACCTTTGGCAATATCATGGAAGATGGCTGCGAGATAAAGTAATTCTGGCTTATCCATACGGGTGACAATTTCACTGCATATAGGAAACTCGCTAACTCTTGCTTTATCGCCATATTGGTAGATGTTATTGATAAGCTTATGGGTATGCTCATCCACCGTATACGCATGGAATAAATCGAATTGCATTTGCCCAAAAATATTTCGCCATTGGGGCAGATACGCGGCAAGCATGCCGTGTTTGTGCATCAAGGTAAACGCACGGCCCATACCGTTAGGGTGCTTGATTAGACGCATAAATGCCTCGCGACACCCCGCGTAATCTTGTAAATCACCTAGTAGGCGTCGACGAACCTGACGCATTGTGCGTATGGTGCTTGGGTATATATGCGTGATTTCTGGGTTGTCTGCGATATGTTCGAACAGCACTAACAATTGATCACGGCGGAAAAATACAGACGGATTTTTCACACGGATTTGATGGCCAATTCGTTCAAAATTCCTATCTAATTCAACGGCAGGCAAGTCTTGATGATCCGGAAGGATAGAATGTTCAAAGTTAGTCAGCAGCATCTGGTTGAGTTCGCGTACACGGCTCATGATCCGAAACAGGCGTTTCATCATGCGCTCTACAGAAGCCTTGCCCTCGTTGCCAAAACCAAGAATCTCTGCGGCGTGAGGCTGGTAGTCAAATAACAACCGATTTTCATTTCGACCCGCAGCTAAATGTAGCGCAAAGCGAATATTCCAGAGGTTTTCTAAACACTCGAGTAGTTCTTGATATTCTTCGTGAGTGAGGTAGCCATGATTGATGAGCTCTTCAAGGGCCTCGGCTTGGAAATGCTTCTTGGCCACCCAAATGATGGTTTGCAAATCACGTAACCCCCCCGGGTTTTCCTTGATGTTTGGCTCCAAGTTATACGCTGTACCATGGCATTTACGGTGGCGCACGTCTTGTTCTTGGCGTTTAGCAATAAAGAACTCTGCAGAACCCCAAACTGGCGTTTGCACAATGTGCTCTTTGAGCTTTTCAAACTCGATATGATTGCCGAAAATCAAGCGGCTTTCGAGCAAACTTGTAGCGAAACTCACATCTTCGCGCTTTTGCTCAATCACTTGCTCACGAGTGCGTACGCTGTGACCGATTTCTAAGTTCAGATCCCACAACATAGTGACGAACTGACCTATTTTTTCGCATACTTCTTCTTTGGGATCTTCATTGACCAGCAGCAAAAAGTCGATATCGGAATAGGGGTGTAGTTCGCCGCGCCCATAACCGCCAACCGCGACCAGAGCTAACTCAGCTTCGTGAGCCAAGTTGCAGCTGTGAAAGAGTTTGATCAGTAATCTGTCGATGTACTCAGCGCGAGCGCGGATGAGTGAGCCTACCGGTTGTTTATCAAATTGGTTATTAAGCCATTTGTAGAAATATTGACTACACGCTTTGTATTCATCCAATTTGTCTGCCTGCTCAAGCAGGTCTTTTAATTTATTCGGTAGGGCCACTTAGTTATCCTTAATTGATTAGTTATGCTCGATAATACGCGGTAAATCTTCGTCGCTGCGTAGCGTTAATACTTCAACGCCATTATCGGTCACAAGCAAGGTGTGTTCCCACTGCGCTGATAAACTGCGATCTTTGGTTACTACTGTCCACTCATCTTTGAGCAATTTGCATTGGCGCTTGCCCGCGTTGACCATAGGTTCAATAGTTAAACACATGCCTGCTTGTAGAGTTTCACCTGTGCCAGGACGTCCATAGTGCATGACTTGTGGCTCTTCGTGGAATTCTTTACCTATACCGTGGCCACAGTATTCACGTACGATTGAGTAACTAAAGCCTTCTGCGTATTTCTGAATGGCTGCACCAATATCGCCCAAACGTGCGCCTGGTTTCACCATTTTGATCGCCAGATACAGGCTTTCCTGCGTTACATCAACCAAACGCTTACCTTGAATAGTTGGTTGACCGACATGAAACATCTTTGATGTGTCACCGTGATAACCGTCTTTGATAACCGTCACATCAATATTTATGATGTCGCCATCTTTAAGTTCTTTGTCGTTGGGGATACCGTGACAAATCACGTGGTTTACTGACGTACAAATAGACTTAGGAAAGCCGTGATAGTTAAGCGGAGCTGGAATAGCATTTTGCTCATTGACGATATAATCGTGACAAATAGTGTTGAGCTCGTCAGTGGTCACCCCAGGCTTAACATGTGGACCGATCATTTCCAGTACCTCGGCTGCCAAGCGGCCAGCTACGCGCATTTTTTCGATTTCTTCTGGGGTTTTGATCACTGCAGTCATTGATGCTCCAATTCGATTCTTTTGGTGTATTTTGCGAACAAATAGTGCGCAAAAGATTGAGTCTTAGTCGCTAATATGGTATAAAGCGCGCCGTCTTTTTACAAATAAAATCATTTCACTTTCTCTCATGTAAGCGACTTGGTTTATCTGTAACGAAGACATAACCATTTAATATTAACACACACACATATCGACACATACACTTGGGTGCATGAAAGAAGTTAATTCTAACGTGTTGGTGCTATGGGATATGTGGAGGCTTAACCCAAACCATTTAGAGGAAAATACAATGGCAAACGTTTCAATGCGCGATATGCTTCAGGCGGGTGTACACTTCGGTCACCAGGCTCGTTACTGGAACCCTAAGATGAAGCCGTTCATCTTCGGTGCTCGCAACCGTGTACATATCATCAACCTTGAGCAAACTGTACCAATGTTCAACGATGCACTTGGCTTCATCAAGAACGCTGCATCAAACAAAGGTAAAGTACTTTTCGTTGGTACTAAGCGCGCTGCAAGCGAAGCAGTAAAAGAAGCGGCAGTGAAGTGTGACCAGTACTACGTAAACCACCGTTGGTTAGGTGGTATGCTTACTAACTGGAAAACTGTTCGCCAGTCAATCAAGCGTCTTAAAGATCTTGAAACTCAAAGCCAAGACGGTACGTTTGAGAAACTAACTAAGAAAGAAGCGTTAATGCTTACTCGTGAAATGGCTAAGCTTGAAAAGAGCCTTGGCGGTATCAAAGATATGGGCGGTCTTCCAGACGTTCTATTCGTAATCGATGCTGATCACGAGCACATTGCAATTAAAGAAGCGAACAACCTGGGCATTCCAGTAGTATCTATCGTTGATACTAACTCTAACCCAGACGGCGTTGACTTCATCGTTCCTGGTAACGATGACGCGATCCGTGCTATCCAGCTTTACACTAACGCAGTTGCTGCTGCTGTTACTGAAGGTCGTGAAAGCAACATCGCTGTTCAAGCTGAAAAAGACGATTTCGTTGCAGCTGAGTAATAGCTAATCGCTTTGTCATCAAGTCTTCATCTTAATCTGATGAAGACTTGATATTCTTATTTAAAAGTGACTTTGTGTCACTTGCTCTAAACATTGATTTGAGGAAACTCCCATGGCTGTAACTGCTGCCCTAGTTAAAGAATTACGCGAGCGCACTGGCGCTGGCATGATGGATTGTAAAAAAGCACTAACTGAAACTAACGGTGACATCGATCTAGCGATCGAAAACATGCGTAAGAGTGGTGCTGCTAAAGCTGCTAAAAAAGCGGGTAACATCGCTGCTGAAGGTACAATCCTTATCAAAGAAGGCAACGGCTTCGCTGCGCTTCTTGAAGTTAACTGTCAAACTGACTTCGTTGCAAAAGATGCAAACTTCCTAGGTTTCGCTAACCAGGTTCTTGACGCTGCTGCTGAAACTAAAGCAGACATCGACACGCTTAAAGCGCAATTCGAAGAAACTCGTGTTGCTCTAGTTGCTAAAATCGGTGAAAACATGAACATCCGTCGCGTTGAGTACATCGATGGCGACAAGCTTGCTTCTTACCGTCACGGCGACCGTATCGGTGTTGTAGTAGTTGGTGAAGCTGACGAAGAGACACTTAAGCACGTTGCAATGCACGTTGCTGCGTCTAAGCCTGAGTTCGTAAACCCAGAAGACGTACCAGCTGACGTTGTTGAGAAAGAAAAAGCAGTTCAAGTAGAAATCGCTATGAACGAAGGCAAGCCTGCAGAAATCGCTGAAAAGATGGTTGTTGGCCGCATGAAGAAGTTCACTGGTGAAATCTCACTTACTGGTCAAGCTTTCATCATGGAACCTAAGCAAACTGTTGGCGAAATGCTTAAAGAGCGTGGCGCGTCAGTTTCTGGTTTCATTCGCCTAGAAGTAGGTGAAGGTATCGAGAAGAAAGAAGAAGACTTCGCTGCTGAAGTAGCTGCGCAAATCGCTGCTGCTAAAGGCGAGTAATTACTCGATAGGTTGAAATGCACCCATGCTGTGGCGAAAGATGGAACAGAGTGTCATGCTAAGTCAAATGGCTGAGCAACTCGTTAGCCAAAGTGAGCAAAAGCCATGATTTGCTTTTGCGTCGCCCAGCAAAATTAATTAGAATAACCGCGCTCTTATGTACCCACATAGGCGCGGTTATTTTTTATCTTCAATTCGTTATTGGCCGGGAAAATATGAATATTAGTCGCAAACCTATTTTTAGACGTGTTCTACTTAAACTAAGTGGTGAAGCTTTAATGGGAGACGAGGGCTTCGGCATCGATCCTAAAGTACTCGATCGCATGGCTCAGGAAATCAAAGAGCTGGTAGAACTCGACGTAGAAGTGGGTTTAGTTATCGGTGGCGGTAACTTCTTGCGCGGTGGTTCGCTTGCAGAAGCAGGTATGAACCGCGTAGTAGGCGACCACATGGGTATGCTAGCAACTGTGATGAATGGTCTGGCAATGCGTGATGCATTGCACCGTGCGTTCGTAAATGCTCGTTTGATGTCGGCAATTCCATTAAATGGTGTGTGTGATGCATACAATTGGGCTGAAGCGATCAGTTTGTTGAAGTCGGGCCGTGTAGTGATTTTCGCTGCGGGCACAGGCAACCCATTCTTTACAACAGACTCTGCTGCGTGTTTACGTGGTATCGAGATTGAAGCTGACACTGTTATCAAAGCAACAAAAGTAGACGGCGTGTTTAGCGACGACCCTGTAAAGAACCCAGATGCGACCCTTTTTCGTCATCTTGCCTATAATGAAATAATTGAAAAAGAACTGAAAGTTATGGACCTAGCTGCCTTCACTCTGGCACGCGACCATAAAATGCCAATCAGTGTCTTTAATATGAATAAACCTGGTGCGCTTAAGCGCGTCATCATGGGTGAAGAAGAGGGTACTCTTATTTCTTCAGAACCCTCGAGTGAGACAAAATAAGTAGGATACTAGCGTGATAAACGATATTCAAAAAAGTGCGCAAGAGCGCATGCAAAAAAGTGTAGCAGCACTTGGCAGCCAACTATCTAAAATCCGTACTGGCCGTGCTCACCCAGCATTGCTTGACGGTATTATGGTTTCTTACTACGGTGCGGACACACCGCTTAATCAAGTAGCGAACGTGACGATTGAAGATTCTCGCACGCTTGCTATCAGCGTGTTTGACAAGTCGTTAGCGCAGGCTGTTGAGAAAGCGATCATGACGTCTGACTTAGGTTTGAACCCTGCATCTGCTGGTACTGTCATTCGCGTTCCTCTTCCTCCACTTACAGAAGAGCGTCGTCGTGACCTTATCAAAATCGTGCGTGGCGAAGTTGAAAGCGGCCGTGTTGCGGTACGTAACATTCGTCGTGACGCGAACAGCGATATCAAAGGTCTTTTGAAAGACAAAGAGATCTCTGAAGATGAAGCGCGTCAAAGTGAAGATGCAATTCAAAAGCTTACAGACAAGTACATCAAAGAAATGGATGCTCAATTAAGCGCCAAAGAAGAAGAGTTGATGGAAATCTAATTGGTTAATTTATGGGCGGTTCGCTCATAAATTGGCATTAGGCTTGTAACGCCGTCTAGGGTATACTAGGCGGCGTTTTTTTGTGGATAATTTAAGTTACATGACTTTAGGCGCAGAACAAATTTCTCAACAGTTATTGCCAAAACACGTGGCAATCATCATGGATGGTAATGGTCGATGGGCACAAGCGCAGGGGCACCCGCGCGTGTACGGTCATAAAAAAGGGGTTGAAGCGGTTAAAGATGCAGTTAAGTTTTGTTCCAAGCTTGGCGTACATTCGCTGACCCTATTTGCTTTTAGTAGCGAAAACTGGCGACGTCCGGAAGATGAAGTAACGACGCTCATGGAGTTGTTCTTGATGGTTCTTGGGCGGGAAGTAAAAAAACTGCATAAAAATAACGTCAAACTATCCATCATTGGCGACACAGGTCGCTTTTCACAAAAGCTACAAGAGAAGATTGCTGCAGCTGAAGCGCTAACAAGTGAGAATACCGGTTTACAGCTAAATATTGCTGCAAACTATGGCGGCCGTTGGGATATTGCCCATGCCGCAAAACAGTTAGCCCTTGAGGTATCGGCAGGCGAATTATCAGCGGATGACATTGACGAGCAAACGCTGGCAAAGCATATTAGTCTTAATGGTCAAAGTGAATTAGATTTATTGATCCGTACAGGTGGAGACTTGAGGATCAGTAACTTTTTACTTTGGCAGGCTGCATATGCTGAGCTGTACTTTACGCCTACGCTTTGGCCAGACTTTAACGAGTCGGTTTTTGCAGAGGCTATTGCCTGCTATGTATCGAGAGAACGCCGGTTCGGATGTACTGGTGAACAAATAAAACAATTACTCTCTCCAGCTCAGCCCTAAGTTGAAGGTATAAGACTTGCTAAAACAACGAATTATCACGTCACTCATTTTGGCGCCTTTGGCGTTAGCGTTAGTATTTTTGGCTCCCCTAGATTGGTTTAGCTATTGTGCTGGCGGTATTGTTTTGTTGGGTGCATATGAGTGGTCAGCACTCATGGGGATCAATAACCGTATCAAGCGCCTCGGTTATGTAATTGCTATCGCTGCGTTAGTAGCACTCATGCAATGGCATTGGCCTATTACTGAGTTATGGCAAAGTAACGGCCTGTTGCGCGGTGATATTAATTATGTGTTTACGCTCTCCGTAGCGTGGTGGATAGTAGCGACGATTCTCGTGGTGCGTTATCCGAAGTTCAGTGATGCGTGGTCGCAAGGTCTACTCATGCGTGGTATTTCCGGTGTGTTGACCTTAGCGCCATTGTGGTTGGCCTTGTGTGTGTTACGAAGCGCAAGCTATGAAGAGTCCGCACAGTTTGGTTCTTATCTCATCCTAGCTGTACTGGGTATCGTGTGGTGTGCTGATGTCGGTGCGTATTTCACGGGCAAAAATTTCGGCAAGCACAAACTCATGCCTAAAGTAAGCCCAAATAAAACGATTGAAGGTTTTGTTGGCGGCTTATTGAGTTCTGCCGTTTTTCTTGTGGTTTTTTGCTACTTCAACGGTATCGAAGCATCCATGTGGATATTTTATGCCCTCATGGCGATTGTCGTTGCGGCGTTTTCTGCTGTGGGTGATTTACTTGAAAGTATGTTCAAGCGCCAAGCAGGGATGAAAGACAGTGGTAAATGTTTACCCGGTCATGGCGGTATTTTAGATCGCATTGATAGCTTAACTGCAGCCGCACCTATTTTTGTCGTATTTTATGCGTGGACAATCACCCTATGAGTAAAAAAAGAGTCACTATTTTAGGCTCTACGGGTTCGATAGGTCAGAGCACATTGGATGTGATCGCGCGTAATCATAGTGATTACCAGGTGTTTGCTCTTGTTGCAGGGCGCAACGTTGAGCAAATGGTCAAAGATTGTCAATCCTTCACTCCGATGTTCGCGAGCATGTCATGCCCGCAGGCAAACGCGCAGCTTCAAGACCACCTTAGCGCGCTAAATAGCGCCACACAGGTCATTGATTACAACTCAGAACTAGCACTAGTGTGCCAGCATAAAGACGTTGATGTCGTGATGTCAGCAATTGTCGGCGCCGCTGGATTGTTACCCACTTTGCATGCCATCGAAGCAGGTAAAACCGTATTACTCGCTAACAAAGAATCCTTAGTGATGTCTGGTCAGTTGTTCATGGACAAAGTCCGCGAACATCGCGCTACATTGTTACCTATCGACAGTGAGCACAATGCTATTTTTCAATGCATGCCAGGGGCGATTAAAGAGCAGGGCGAGCAGCAGTTACGCGCTCATGGTGTCTCTAAAATTTTATTAACCGGCTCAGGCGGGCCATTCCGCGAGCGTGCGCTAGACACCTTTGCTGATATAACGGTCGCCGAGGCAGTTGCTCACCCTAATTGGTCAATGGGTCAAAAAATTTCGGTAGACTCAGCGACCATGATGAACAAGGGCTTGGAGTTTATCGAAGCCAAATGGCTCTTTAATGCCGCGGTTGAAGATATTGAAGTAGTTATTCATCCACAGAGCATGATTCACTCCATGGTCCAGTACAGTGATGGTTCGGTATTAGCGCAAATGGGGCAACCGGATATGCGCACGCCGATTGCGCATGCCTTAGCTTACCCCCAGCGCATTGACGCAGGTGTAGCGCCTTTGGATTTTTCGCAAATGAAAGACTTTAGCTTTCATGCTCCTGATTTTAATCGTTATCCCAATTTACGTTTAGCCATTGAGGCCTGTAAACAAGGCCAAGCTGCAACGACGGTTATCAATGCTGCAAATGAAGAGTCTGTAGCCGCGTTTCTAGCAGGGAAAATTCGTTTTACTGATATCTACGCAGTCAACGCACAGGTCCTTGAGAACATGAAATTAGATTATCGCGCAGATTTGGATGGAATTCTTCAGTGCGATGCTGATGCCCGAGTGCAGGCAACAAAGCTAATACAAACAAGGATTAAATGATGTTTGAGTTTTTATGGCACCTTGGTTCGTTTATTCTTGCACTAGGTATTCTTGTCACTATCCATGAATACGGTCACTTTTGGGTTGCACGCAAAGCCGGTGTAAAAGTCCTGCGCTTTTCTATCGGTTTCGGTAAGCCCTTGGTTCGTTGGTACGACAAGCAAGGGACGGAATACGTTCTGGCTATGATCCCGCTGGGCGGTTACGTAAAAATGCTCGATGAGCGCGTAGACGACGTGCCTGAACATGAACGCCATTTATCCTTTAATTCAAAGTCTGTGTATGCACGTATTGCTATCGTCAGTGCAGGCCCTATCGCTAATTTCTTATTTGCTATTTTTGCGCTTACTTTGATGTATGTCATCGGGGTGCAATCGGTGAAGCCTATTATAGGTGAGGTTACCGCTCAGAGCCGTGCTCAGCAATCGGGTCTTCGCAGTGGTGAACAACTCGTGTCTATTGGCTCACAGCAAACTCAAGACTGGCAAGAAGTCACACTGGCATTGATGCAACACCTAGGTGATGATGCCGTTAGCGTTAAAGTAGAAACGCCATCGGGGTCGCAAAATATTAAGTCACTCAATTTGAGTGGTTGGAAACTCGACAAGCGAGATGAATCACCATTGGCTTCTGTCGGCATTGTGCCTTTTAGACCGGACGCAACATTGGCCATTGCTATGGTTGCGCCTGACTCGCCCGCTAAGAAAGCAGGGTTACAAGAAGGCGATGTGATCGTGAGCGTAGATGGTGAGTTGATACAGACATGGTCTTCGCTCGTGCAGGTTATTGAACGTTCCGCACAAAGTACGTTGAACCTGTATGTCATGCGTGGCAAAAGTGGTTTTGATGTACAAGTGACACCTGCGAATAAACCAATTGAAGACGGTTTTTCGCGCGGTTACTTGGGGGTTGTTCCTGTAGTTGAACCTTGGCCCGAAGACAGTATTATTACCCGCAGCTACAACCCTGTTGAAGCTATAGGGTTAGGGGTTACAAAAACATGGCAGATGGTGAGTTTGAGCTTTGAGATGATAGCAAACCTCATCACAGGGCAAGTGTCGATTAAAAACATTAGTGGCCCTGTGGGCATTGCTGTGGGGGCTGGAACTAGTGTAAGTTACGGCTTTGTCGCGTTTTTGAGCTTCTTAGCACTTATTAGTGTGAGCTTGGGTGTGTTCAATCTTTTGCCATTGCCTGTACTCGATGGCGGACATTTAATGTATTACATAATTGAACTTATCCGCAAAAAGCCAGTCTCTGAAAAGACGCAAGAAATTGGTTTTCGTATCGGAGCTACTTTGTTGTTGGCATTAACGGCCTTTGCACTGTTAAACGACATTTCAAGGTTGTAACCAGTTCCAAGTAAACGATTGAGCGTTAAACGAACATAAAATGCGCAGAATGCGCAAATTAACTGCTGTGTAAGCCAAACAGCAATGATAAGATGGCCATCACTCATGTAGTCGGTGGCCCAACTAGAACAGCCGTGCGCAAGTCGAACTCATATAAAGCGGTTGGGTAAAAGACACTGTAGTAAAGGACAAAGATAATAAAATGGCTATAAAAAAACATTTGGCGGTAACTAGTTTATTGGGGGCGAGCTTTGCAGCCCTTGGCCAAGATTCCTTTATCGTAGAAGATTTAAAAGTAGAAGGTCTGCAACGCGTAGCGTTAGGCGCTGCGTTGACGCACATTCCAATTAACGTTGGCGATTCAATTGATACTTACACAGTGTCTAAGACTATCAAGTCGCTGTATAAGTCTGGTCACTTCGATGATATCGAAGCGTATCGCGATGGCGATAAAATCGTTTTCAAGGTAACTGAGCGTCCAACCATCAGCTCTATTGAGTTTGAAGGTAACAAAGACATTAAAGATGAGCAGTTAACCGATAGCCTTAACCAACAAGATATCAGAACGGGTGAGCCACTCGACAGAACGGTACTTGAAAACGTTGAGAAAGGCCTTGTCGAATTCTTCCACAGTATTGGTAAATACAATGCTGACCTCGATATCGAAGTAACGCGTTTGCCTCGTAACCGCGTACGCCTTAAATTTGTATTTGATGAAGGTGATGCTGCTTCGATTCGCCAAATTAACATCGTCGGTAACGAAATTTTCCCAGATGAAGAATTACTAAACCTCGTTGAGTCGCAGCAAGACTTGCCTTGGTGGAAGTTTATGTCCTCTGATCGTTATCAGAAACAAACGATCGAAGGCGATTTAGAGAAAATCACTAGTTACTATCTTGATCGTGGTTACCTTCGATTCAACATTGATTCCACACAAGTATCTGTGAGCCCAGAGCGTGAGTCTGTGTATGTGACAGCTAACGTCACCGAAGGCGAACAGTACATGGTGAAGGGGTTTGACTTCATCGGTGACTTACTCGGTCGAGAAGAGCTGATTAAGAGCGTTGTACCGCTTAAAGCCGGCGAGCTTTACAATGGTTCAGTGGTCACCTCTTCGGAAGAGTTTATTAAAAGCTATCTAGCGCGTTTTGGTTATGCAAACGCCGAAGTGCGAACTATTCCTGAAATCGATGACGAGAGCAAAGAAGTACAATTAACTCTGTCTGTTGATCCAGGCAAGCGTGTTTACGTGCGTCGTATCGATATTTCTGGTAACCAAAACACTGCTGACGAAGTAATTCGTCGTGAAATGACGCAGTTGGAAGGTGCATGGTTATCAAACCAGAACCTTGAGCGTTCAAAGTTGCAGATCCAGCGTCTGCCATACATGGAAAATGTTGAGTTTGAAGTGAACCCAGTTGCCGGTGTTGATGACCAAGTTGATGTTGGCTTCAACGTTAAGGAGCAATCTGCGGGTAGTTTCACAGCCGGTCTTGCCTATGGTTCATACTATGGCTTGCAATTTAATATCGGTGTAAGCGAGCAAAACTTCCTAGGTAGTGGTAACCAAGTGGCGTTCAACATCAATACGTCACGTGGTTCTGAGAGTGTGAGCTTATCTTACACAGACCCTTACTTCACGCCTGATGGTGTGTCACAAGGTTCAAGTATCTTTTACCGTAACTATGACGCTAGTGAATTCAGCCTAATCGACTATAAGTCGAAGAGTTATGGTATCGGTACTAACATTGGTTTTCCTATTAACGCGGTAAACCGACTTAACTTTGGTATCCGCTGGATTGAAGAAGAGCTATCTGATTTAGCTGAGTATGAGCAAACACGTGTATTGCGTGAGACGTTCCTTGACCCAGAAAACCCAGATGCGGGCTTCGACTTCACCAAATATGAGTTGAGCGCTGGGTGGTCACGCGTTACTGTTAACCGTGGTATGTTCCCAACAGCGGGTTCTCGTCAGTCACTTAACTTGCAAGCGACAACGCCAAACTCAGATTTGACTTACTTCAAGTTGAACTATAACTCACGTTTCTACTGGCCAATCAGCAATGACCACCGTTGGGTGTTCTCAACACGTGCTGCATTAGGTTATGGTAATGGTTATGGTGAAACAAACGGGTATGACCAAGTTCTACCTGTACAAGAATTCTTCCGAATTACTGAGCAAGAACTACGTGGCTTCGATAGAAACACCATCTTACCACGTGCTGTAGTACGTTCTCCGCAAAGTATTCCTGGTACAACCTTGCCAGATGGCACGCCAGCGGGCAGTATTGGTGGTGCTGAAGAGTTTGATACGCTGCAATTAGCAGGTCGTATCGGTGGTAATGCGAAAGCTGTGGCTGGTATGGAGTTGATTGTTCCAACACCATTCCTAGATGAAGATAACACCAGCTCGGTTCGTACAAGTTTCTTTGTTGATGCGGCAAACGTTTGGGATACTGAATTCAACGTTGACCGTTATCAAAACTTACAGCCCGATGAGCGCGCGCGCTTGGATGACTACTCAGATCCAAGTCGTTTCAGGGTATCAACTGGTTTATCAATCCAGTGGATCTCGCCTATGGGGCCAATGCTAATTAGTTTCGCGTATCCGTTGAAAGAACAAGAAGAGGACGATACGAAAACAATTAGCTTTAACATTAGTAACACTTTCTAAGGAGTTTTCTGTGAAAAAAGTATTTAAAAACACTGCGATGGTAATGCTTGCTGCATTAACTATGGGTACATCTGTGCAAGCACTTGCTCACAAAGTGGGTATTGTTGATATGCAAACTATCTACTCACAAGTGCCGCAAACAGCAGCGATTGAAAAAACACTTCAAGGTGAATTTGCTGACCGTCGTCAAGAAGTTGAAAAGCTGCAAGGTGATATCCGTTTTGAAATGGAAAAATACCAGCGCGAAGCAACAACGATGAGCGAAGACCAGAAAAAAGCGTTGGGCGAAAAAATCCAAGGCATGCAAAAGCAACTTGCTGAAAAAGGTCGTCCGCTAGAGCAAGAAATCAAGGTTCGTCAAAACCAAGAACTAGCTAAACTACAAGGCACAATCATCGAAGCGATTGAAGCTGTAGCAAAAGAAGGCGACTTTGACGAAGTTAAAATCAAAGATGCAACTATCTACTTTAACCCTAAAAAAGTAACGGACTTGTCTGGTAAAGTGGTAGAGCGCGTAAGTAAGAAGTAAATATGGCGATTAGCTTAGCTGAAATAGCCACACACCTAGGTGCCGAGCTCGTTGGAGACGGCACCTTAGTTGTTTCTGGCATACAAACGTTAGAAAAGGCAAAAAGCGAGCACATTAGCTTTTTGGCTAACAAAAAATATCGTAGTCAGCTTGCAACCACACAAGCGGGTGCGGTGATGCTCAGCGCTGCTGATGCAGAGCATTTCGATGGTAACAAGTTGGTGTGCAAGGACCCATATGTGGCCTATGCAAAGCTAGCGCAATTTATCGATAGCACGCCCGCGTCTGCAAGCGGTATTCATCCAACTGCGGTCATAAGCCCTGATGCGCAAGTAAGTGAATCAGCTAACATTGGTCCTATGGCTGTCATTGAAGCCGGCGCTGTCATTGGTGAGCATGCACAAATTGGTTCGCACTGTTTTATCGGTCAAAATGCGTGCATTGGCGCTTATACCAAGCTTTGGAATAACGTGACTATTTATCACGAAGTAAAGTTAGGTGAACACTGCCTCGTCCAAGCGAGCACAGTCATTGGTGCTGATGGCTTTGGTTATGCAAACGAGCGCGGACAATGGGTGAAGATCCCACAGTTAGGCTCTGTTATAATAGGCGACCACGTGGAAATTGGCGCGAGTACCACTATTGACCGTGGTGCTATCGATGATACGGTTATTCACAGCAACGTGATCATTGATAATCAGTGTCAGATCGCCCACAACGTTGAGATATGTGAAGGTACTGCGATAGCAGGCTGCAGCGTGATAGCTGGCAGCACTAAAATTGGCCGTTATTGCCAAATTGGTGGCCTTAGCGGTATTACCGGACATGTTGAAATTTGTGATCAAGTGGTATTAACAGGCAGAAGTATGGTGACCAGCGGTATTAGCGAGCCGGGCATCTACTCGTCGGGTTTACCCCATGTGACTAATAAGGAATGGCGCCGCACGATTGCGCATTTGCGTAATATTGGCGACATGAATAAGCGTATCAAGGCCCTAGAGGCTGAGCTTAAATCACAAGAATAACTTTGTTTAAGGAAAAGAAGTTGGCTAATCAGTTAAATAGCTTTGATATCCAAGAAATTTTGACGCTACTACCACATCGTTATCCGATGTTGTTAGTGGATAAAGTACTGGACTATACGCCTGGTGAAAGCTTACACGCTATCAAAAATGTGACGATGAATGAACCTGTATTTACGGGTCACTTCCCTGAGCAGCCAATATTTCCTGGTGTGATGATTTTAGAAGCCATGGCTCAAGCAACAGGTTTACTTGGTTTTAAAACGACGGAAAATCGTGGTGAGAACGAACTATACTTGTTTGCAGCGATTGATAATGCGCGCTTTAAGCAACCTGTGATGCCAGGTGATACAATGCATTTGCATGTGAAGTTCTTAAAAGAGCGCCGCAATATGTGGAAGTTTTATGGCGAAGCACGCGTCGATGATAAAGTTGTGTGTAGCGCTGAACTAATGTGTGCAAGAAGAGAGTTTTAAACGTGATCCATCCGACCGCAATTATCGAACCTGGTGCAAAGCTTGCTGATGATGTTCAAGTTGGACCTTACAGCTATATTGGCAACGACGTAGAAATCGGTGCAGGTACAATTATTGAATCTCACGTCGTGGTGAAAGGCCCATCTAAGATTGGCAAAAACAACCACATCTTTCAATTCGCATCGGTTGGCGAGGCTTGCCAAGATAAGAAGTACAAGGATGAACCAACGCAACTGATCATCGGTGACAATAACGTCATCCGTGAATGTGCAACGATCCACCGAGGCACTATTCAAGACGAAGGTATCACTAAAATCGGTAGCAATAACTTGTTCATGGCGTATACCCACGTTGCCCATGATGCCGTAATTGGTGATAACGTTATTTTTGCTAACAACGCGAGTGTTGCAGGCCACGTACATATTGGTGACTGGGTTATCCTTGCCGGTAACTCGGGTGTTCACCAGTTCTGTAAGGTGGGTTCGCATGCATTTATCGGTATGTACTCTGGCGTAAACCAAGACGTACCGCCGTATGTAACTACCATCGGCACCCCAGCGCGTCCAGTGGCAATTAATACTGAAGGCTTAAAGCGTCGCGGCTTTGAAGCGGACGAAATCATGGCGCTACGCCGTGCGTATAAGACGCTATTCCGTAAAGGGTTAAAAGCGGATGAAGCACTTGAGCAGCTGCGTGAAGAAGTTGAACAATTCCCAGCAATACAGCCAATGATTGATTCAGTCATGAATTCAACGCGCGGCATTATCCGCTAGTTGAAATTCATGAAGAAAAAGCGCCTTATCTAGGCGCTTTTTTTATCTTTATAAATTAGTTAATTACTATCGTAAGTGCACGATAGTCCTCATATTTTTCGAGCAGCTCTCGGTGTGTGGCAATAGCAACAATCTCACCTTGTTCTAACCAAATAACACTATCCATTTTTGCCAATATTGCCGTATCGTGGGTACTGGTAACTAGTGTACGGCCTCGGGCGATGTTGAGTATAGACTCAAACACACGAGCCTGGTTGTCGGTATCAAGCCCTCTGGTTGGTTCGTCGAGAATTAACACCTGCGGCTGGCGTAATAACAGCTGTGCTAAATGTAAGCGTCGCGCTTCACCACTAGATAACTGGCGACCACTAAAACCGATATAGGTATCGAGCTGATGTTCCATTGCACTGACTTGCTCGCCTAATTGTGCCTTGTCTAATACTCCCCAGAGTAACTCGTCACTGGCTTTTGGATTGGCTAACAACAAGTTTTCTTTAATAGTGGCATCGAATGTATGTACATATTGGTTAAGTACACCGATACGCTCATATAACCAATGTTTATCGAGATGTGAGAGCTGGCAGCCAAACGCATGGGCGCTACTCGATTCTGTGCTTATCTGTGAGCTCAGCAGGTTTAACAGTGTTGATTTACCCGCGCCACTGCGCCCAACAATAGCCACCTTATCACCGCGGCGAATGGTCAAATTGATGCCATCGAAGAGAGGACTTTGCTGGGGGTAGGCAAATGATAAATTCTGTAACGCAAAAATCTCTTCGCTTGTTTCATCGCCATATTGCTGGTTCGGTTGTTGGTTACTCTGGCGTTCAACTAGGTTGCGAATACGTCCTGCACTGGCAAGGGTAATTTCCAGTTTTAGTAAGGCGTCTGGCAGCTGCGCCACGGTTTCAAAGCTCGCCATGACTAACAGGACAAGCATGGCTAGATTGACATTGATGATATGCCCGCTTTGCACTTGTGGAATAAGAACGATGAGTGCACACACAATGGCCAGTTGACTTACGAAAAGTGTGAGCCCTTGATGCATTGCCCACCATTTATGCGCGATGTGTTGTTGCTTATCCAAGACATGCTGCGAGTGTTCGATACGCTGCCAAAAAGCGTGTGTTGCCCCAGCGAGCTGCAACTCTTTCAAACCTCTTGTTCCTTCGAGCAAACATTCGTTTAATGTTTCTTGTGCAATGAGTGTATTTGTCCCCACTCCCTGTAGGTTTCGCCCTAACCATGCAGGTAGTATGACGCCCACGCAAAGCAAGGCAGTGACGGCTAGCCACATTAGTGACAAGCTGTACGCACTCAATACTAGGGCCAATAACACCACACCAACGATGGCTAGGAGAATTGGGATCAGGACCCCCAAATAGAACTCATCAAGCAGTTCGACATCTTCCTGTAGCTGCGAAATTTGCTTACCTAAACTTGCAAAGCTTTGCATCGGCATATGTGTTAATGCTGTAAAAACCCGCACACGTAGGGTTTTTAACACCAAGAAAGTCGTGTTGTGATTAACTAAACGCTGCGCGTACCCCCCAGCTGTTCTAACTATCGCTAAAAAGCGAATAATACCTGCAGGTGTAAAGTAATTCATGGTCACTCCGGCGATACCTGCGCTCGCCATTGCCGCAAGAAACCATCCCGACACAGCCAACAAAGTGATATTGGCGACTAACGCAACGAATGCCAGAGCGAAGCCCAATAAAGCCCATTTAATATGAGGTCTTAATAATGAAAGTAGAAATCGCCAATTAGCCATGTGCGACTCCCTGGCGATTTATCAGTCCATGAAAGTAGGTGCTTGGGTCTTGTGCTAAGTAATCGTAACCGCCTTGCTCAATTAGTTCGCCGTTTCGTAGTACCAGTAAATGTGTTGCACTGGTAAGCGTATGGAGACGATGTGCTATCACCACGACCAATATATTTTCGCTCAAGCGCTCTAAGCAATGCTGAACAACGGCTTCGCTGTGTTTATCCAAAGCAGAGGTAGGTTCATCTAAAAACAAAATATGCGGCGACTTGTAAAGCGCTCTGGCTATTGCGATGCGTTGTATTTGACCGCCGGAAAGTCCAGCGCCGAGTTCACCGATAGGAGTGTCGTAGCCGTGAGGTAAACTCATAATAAAGCTATCCATGTCTACATCCGCGCACACTTCACGTACCCTTTGTCGGTTAACCTGTGGTTGTCCCAAAGCAATATTTTCGGCAATGCTACCGCTAAATAGGGTAGGTGATTGGGCAACCCAGGCTATTTTCTGCTGATAGTCGATGACGCTTAGGGTTGTCAAAGGTTGTTGATTGATGAGGACGCTATTGTTTGCGCTAGGGTGTATGCCCATCATGCAATCCATTAGGGTTGACTTTCCAGCCCCGCTGGGCCCAACAATAGCCAATAGTCCTCGTTGTGGGCATTGGAAGCGAATGTTTTTTAGGACTCTTTTTTGGCTATTGGCGAAGCGAAAGGTCAAGTCCTGTACTCGAATATCCGTGATGTCAACTAAGTGACTTAGCGATGAATCTTGGGGCGTACAGTCCATATCAGGTTTTAATATGGCCATCATTGAGTCAGCGCTTGCTAACCCTTTAAGCTTGGCGTGATAATGCTGTCCCAATTGCCTTAGCGGCATATAAAACTCAGGCGCTAGTAGCAACACCACAAACCCAGTGGCGAAGTCTAGTGTCCCAAAATAAAGGCGAAAGCCGATAATGACCGCAACCAAGGCGATGCTGATGGTAGCCAAAAACTCAAGAGCTAGGGTGGAGATAAAGGCAATGCGCAATACGGCTAGGGTAGATAAGCGAAACTGGTCGGCCATGGTGTCCACGCGCTCAATTTGCTCTGGTGCGTTATTGAATAATTTAAGCTGCGCCAATCCACTGATTCGGTCATAGAAAAACTGTCCCATACGTTGCAGTTTTTTCCAGTTTTGCTCATTCAAATCCTGTGCTTTGTAGCCGATAAGAATCATAAAGAAAGGGATAAGAGGTGCGGTGACCACAAAAATGAGTCCGGATTTCCAGTCAATGGGAAACACCACCGCGATGATCGCAAAAGGTATAAGTGCAGCGTAAGCTACTGCGGGAATATATTTGGCGAAGTAATCATGCAGCGATTCTACACCTTGGTTTAATGTTAAGGCTAACTCTGCGGGAGCACGATGTTGCTGGCCACTTTGTTGCTGAGCCAGTGCTTGCCATAGCGCAGCGCGCATTTCATGTTTGATGCGTTGAGCACTTCGCTCGCCAAGATATCGGCTGGCATAACTAAGTAGAGCGCGACCGATAAACAGAGCCGCCAATGCCCATAATGTATGTGCTTGCGACGCTAGGTTGGCACCAGTAAACATGACCTCATGGCAAATCTGTGCGAGCAGGTAACAGCTTGCAATCATCAACAGTGCATTGATAAAGCCACAGATTATGCTGAGCGTCAGCGAACGATTTCTGGAGCGCGTAAATTCCTTTAAAAATGCGCGCAACTCGAGTTGTCGCGCGCGATTTGGTTGGGGATTCATTCCTTTAAAAATGCTCCTGCTCGTCATCGGCGATACTGTCACTGTGTTGCTGCATTTCGTACCACATCACATTGATGACACCAAACGCGACTGCAAATAAAACACCGAGTAGCCAAGTGAAATACCACATATTTCCTCCTTAGTAGCTGCCGTGGCTATTGTTTTCGATTTCTTCGTGACTCACACGGCGCCACATCTTCACGTAGCACCAAGTGGTATAAGCGAGCACGATAGGAAGCATCACTACCACCACAATAAACATGATGTTTAAGGTCATGTGGCTCGACACCGCATCCCAGATTGTGAGGCTCATATTGGCGTCGTGACTTGAAGGCATAATGAATGGGAACAAGGCGCTACCAAAGGTCATGATGATGCCAAGCAACATTACACTGGTCAGCACAAAACCAAATCCTGCTTTGTTCCGCCAAGAGCAAAGTAGCGCAAGCACCCCCGCTACATAGGCGAGTACGGGAAATGCCATTGACCATGGACGTTGATTGTAGCTGTCTAACCATAAGCCTTTGCCAACCGTCACGGATTTCGCCAATGGGTCGGCATGGCTATTAGCATCTGCCATCGTGACTATCTGCATGCCATCAATTTGCGTCAGCCAAACACCTGCAAGGGCAAAACTAACCAAAGTGACTAGTGTTGCAACGCGACCCACTTTCGCCGCTCGTTGCGACACAGGGTTAACGGTGCGCAAGTGCAGCCACTGGCCAGCATGAGCGACTAACATGGCGACACTGACAACGCCGCACAGCAATGCAAATGGGTTAAGTAGCGCAAAGAAGGAGCCTTGATAACTAACACGCATTAAATTGTCGATATGCAGTGGCACGCCTTGAATAAGGTTACCAAACGCCACGCCAAATATGAGTGCGGGAATAAAACTCCCAGCGAACAATGCCCAATCCCAGCGATTACGCCATTTAGGGTTGTCTAATTTAGAGCGGTAATCGAACGCCAACGGTCTAAAAAATAGTGCAAATAGCACCAGCATCATGGCGAAGTAAAAACCGGAAAAGGCAGCAGCGTACACCATAGGCCATGCAGCAAATAAAGCACCGCCTGCGGTGATAAGCCACACTTGGTTGCCGTCCCAATGTGCCCCCACGGTATTGATCACAACGCGACGTTCCACGTCTTTTTTAGCAACGAATGGCAATAACATGGCGCTGCCCATATCCATACCGTCAGTGATTGCAAAGCCGATTAGTAGGGCACCGATCAGCACCCACCAGATTAGTTTTAACGTTTCATAATCAAAAATCATGATTGGCTCTCCTGCAATGCCTGACGCTCGAAGAAATATTTACCGGTATGCAATGAGCTCGGCCCTTGCTTGATGAAATGCAGCATCAACCAGACTTCGATAATCGCTAAAATGGTGTAGAACACGATAAAGCCGGTGAGAGAAATTAATACGTCAGTCGTGGTTAGGCTGGACGTGGCCATAAAGGTGGGTAGGACTTCCGAAATGGCCCAAGGCTGGCGACCATACTCGGCTACAAACCAGCCTGTTTCGATGGCAATCCAAGGCAAAGGGATTGAGAATAACGCCGCTTTGAGTAACCAGCGCTTTTGTTCAATAACGCGTTTAGCGTTGTAGTAAAAAGAGGCCGCAAATACGAATAACATGATCATGCCACAGGCCACCATGATGCGGAATGTCCAAAACATTGGGCCGACTTGCGGAATGGAATCTTTAACCGCTTTGGCAATTTCTTCTTCCGTGGCATTGTAGACATCATCGCGATAGCGTTTAAGTAATAAGCCGTAACCTAAATCGTCTTTATATTGCTCAAACTGAGCAATGGTGTGTTCACTTTCATCGCCATTACGTAGCTTCTCAAGATAGCGATAGGCGTGCATACCACTGCGGATACGTTGTTCGTGTCGAGCTTGAAGATCTTTGATACCAATCACTTCTTCATCAAGTGAACGCGTTGCAATTATGCCCATTACATAGGGGATCTTAACAGCTGCATGGGTTTGTTGAGCTTCTGAGTCCGGAATACCAAATAAGGTAAACGCTGCCGGCGCAGGCTCAGTCTCCCATTCCGCCTCGATGGCGGCTAATTTTACTTGTTGTACTTCCCCGACTTCGTAGCCTGACTCGTCACCAAGTAAAATGACACACAATACTGACGCTAGACCAAAACTACATGCTACCGAAAATGAACGTTTGGCAAACGCAACGTCGCGCCCGCGAAGGATATAAAAGGCGCTGATCCCCAGTACAAACATCGAAGCTGCAACATAACCTGCAGATACCGTATGAATAAATTTGACCTGTGCGACCGGGTTGAACACTAATTCCGCAAAGCTCTGCATTTCCATGCGCATGGTTTGATAATTAAATTCTGAACCGACTGGGTTTTGCATCCAGCCGTTTGCGATAAGAATCCACAAGGCTGAGAGGTTAGTGCCGATGGCCATAAGAAAGGTGGCCCCAAGGTGTTGGACTTTGGTGAGGCGGTCCCAGCCGAGGAAAAACATGCCAACAAACGTAGATTCGAGGAAGAAGGCCATAAGCCCTTCGATAGCCAGCGGTGCCCCAAAAATGTCGCCAACGTAATGGGAATAGTATGACCAGTTGGTTCCGAACTCGAATTCCATGGTCAAGCCAGTGGCTACGCCTAAAGCAAAGTTTATTCCGAATAATTTGCCCCAGAATTTCGTCATATCGCGGTATATCTCGCGCCCAGTCATGACGTAAACAGATTCCATTATCACCAAGATCCATGTCATACCCAAGGTAAGCGGCACGAATAAGAAGTGATAGAAGGCGGTGATCGCAAATTGCAGACGGGATAAGTCCACAAAGGTTTCATCTATCATTGTTTGACCCCTAATGTAGTTTGTCTGAACTTTCAGTAATTATTGAAAGTTCGATTAGTATCTAGCCTTTCAACTACTTCGTCAATAAAAAATATTAGCAGTTCCTAAATTAGAAATAGCACGATTTGTGCAAAATATGCGCGCAAAGTCGTATAAATAAAGCACGATTTTTCAACTGCCTAGATTTCATTCTTTGGGTGGTTTTAAGCACCTCGTAAACAGGGTAGACTAGTCTGTTAATAACAATTATGGTTTTCGGGATTACCCCAATTCATGTGCGCGACAGCAAAACCTCTACGAATCGGTATCGTTGCTGGAGAGATGTCAGGAGACATCCTCGGTGAAGGTCTGATCAAAGCGATTCAAAAAACACATCCTGATGCTCAATTTGTTGGCATCGGCGGACCTCGTATGCAAGCGCTTGGTTGCGAAAGTTTATTCGACATGGAAGAGTTGTCGGTGATGGGCTTAGTTGAGGTGTTATCGCGTTTACCCCGATTACTTAAAATCCGCAAACAACTGGTGAATCATTTCATCGATAACCCACCCGATGTGTTTATTGGTATAGACGCGCCTGATTTTAACTTGCGCGTTGAATTACCGCTCAAAGAGGCGGGTATTACCACAGTGCATTATGTTAGCCCCTCAGTGTGGGCTTGGCGTCAAAAACGAATTCATAAAATAGCCAAAGCCACCAACTTAGTGTTGTCCTTGCTGCCATTCGAAAAAGCATTTTATGATGAACATAAGGTGCCGTGTACCTTCGTGGGTCACACGTTGGCTGATGACATTGAAATTGAACAAAACAATACAACAGCCAGAGCACAACTGGGTTTATCCCCAGAAGATAAAGTATTGGCGCTACTACCAGGAAGTCGAGGCTCTGAAGTCGGGTTACTAACGCCAACCTATGCGCAAACCGCTGAGCGTTTGCAACAGCAAAATCCGGGTTTAAAAGTCGTCGTGCCTTTGGTTAATGACGCGCGTAAGGAACAGTTTTTGGCGCTGCAACAAGAACATGCACCAAAACTTGATGCCATGCTACTTGATGGTCAATCAAGCATTGCAATGCAAGCCAGTGACGCCATTTTACTTGCGTCTGGCACAGCTTCTCTTGAGGGCATGCTGTATAAAAAACCGATGGTGGTTGGTTATAAGTTAAAACCAATGACCTATTGGATGGTGCAAAATGTGTTTACTTTTACCATCAAGTATTTTTCCCTTCCGAACTTGTTAGCGGACGAAGAGTTGGTACCAGAGTTTTTACAGCATGAGTGCAATGTTGATGCGCTTTGCGCTGCACTGGAGCCACGTTTGTACGGTGATACCAGCGCGTTGATTCAACGTTTTACGGATATCCATAAAAACATTCGCTGTGATGCTAGCGCTCAAGCCGCTAAAGCAGTACTGGAGCTTATCAATGCAAATTAATCGTCCAGATGTTCAATACATTGCCGGTGTTGATGAAGTAGGGCGTGGCCCCTTGGTTGGCGATGTTGTTACCGCAGCGGTGATCCTTGACCCAACTAAGCCAATCGAAGGTCTTGCCGATTCAAAAAAGCTCAGCGACAAAAAACGCAAACTGTTGAGCGAAGAAATCAAAGAAAAGGCGCTGAGCTATTGCATCGCTCGAGCTTCAGTTGCTGAAATAGACGAGCTGAACATTCTGCACGCGACTATGCTAGCGATGAGTCGCGCAGTAGCTGGTTTGGATATCACTCCAGACTTTGTTTTTGTTGATGGCAATCGCTTACCTGAACTTGATGTTGCCGCACAGCCCGTTGTCAAAGGCGATGCGTTGGTGGCGGAAATCAGCGCGGCCTCTATCTTAGCTAAAGTGGCACGGGATGAAGAAATGATTGCCCTTGATGCGCAATATCCGCAATACGGTTTTGCGGGACACAAAGGGTACCCGACGAAAGCACATTTTGAGGCGCTTGCCGAGCATGGTGCTACTGAGCATCACCGAAAAAGCTTTAAACCCGTGCAACGAGTTTTAGCTGAGCGAGGACAATAATGGCTGCACCGCAATTCGTCCACTTACGCGTTCATAGCGACTTTTCCATGGTTGATGGTTTGGCGAAGACCAAACCGATTGTTGCCGCGGCCCAGAACCTGCAACTGAGCGCCATGGCTATTACCGACCAAATGAACCTCTGTGGCTTGGTGCGCTTTTATGGCGCGGCTCACGGTGCGGGTATCAAGCCCATAGTTGGTGCCGATATGTGGCTTAATGCCCCAGAATTCCCTGATGAAGCGTGTCGAATTGTTCTACTAGCCAAAAATAACGAAGGCTACAAGAATCTTACTTTATTGATTTCAAAGGCTTACTTGCGCGGTCACGTCATGCATCGAGCGATGATCGACCGCCAATGGCTAGCCGAGCATGGCGAAGGTCTCATCATTCTAAGTGGTGCTAAAGACGGAGACCTTGGTAAGGCATTACTCAAAGGTAATGCGGGTGTTATTGAAGAGATAAGTGCTTTTTATCGCACCCATTTCCCCAACGACTACTATCTCGAACTCATTCGCACTTCCCGTGATGATGAAGAAAGCTATCTGCACCTAGCGGTTGAACATGCGTATGCCCACAATTTACCTGTGGTGGCGACGAATGAGGTGGTGTTCTTAAAGCCCGAGGATTTTGAACCTCATGAAATTCGCGTTGCGATTCATGATGGCTATACACTCGAAGACAAGCGCCGCCCTAAGCGTTTCTCGCAAGAGCAATACCTGAAAACGCCAGAGCAAATGGCAGAGCTATTTAGCGATATTCCTGAAGCGCTGCAAAACACCGTGGAAATCGCCAAGCGATGTAATGTCACTGTGCAGTTAGGCACATACTTCTTGCCAGACTACCCGACAGGCTCACTGAAAATTGAGGACTTCCTTGTTAAAGTCTCCCGCGATGGCCTTGAAGAGCGTTTGCAATTCTTATTCCCTGATGAGCAGTTACGGGCCCAGCGCCGTGGCGAATATGACGAGCGTTTGCAAATTGAGCTCGACGTTATCAACCAAATGGGATTCCCCGGCTACTTCTTAATCGTAATGGAGTTCATCCAGTGGTCCAAGGATAACAATATTCCAGTCGGCCCAGGTCGAGGCTCGGGTGCGGGTTCACTGGTTGCTTATGCGCTCAAAATCACGGATTTGGATCCGTTGCAGTTTGACTTACTATTCGAGCGATTTTTGAACCCAGAACGTGTTTCCATGCCCGACTTTGACGTCGACTTCTGTATGGATAGGCGAGATGAGGTAATCGACCACGTAGCGAAACTTTATGGCCGTGACGCGGTATCGCAGATAATCACCTTCGGTACTATGGCGGCTAAAGCCGTTATTCGTGACGTAGGGCGTGTGCTTGGCCACCCTTATGGTTTTGTGGATAGAATTTCGAAGCTTATTCCTGGCGACCCAGGTATGACGCTTACCAAAGCCTTTGAAATTGAACCGCGCTTACCTGAAGCCTACGATGGCGATGAAGAGGTGCGTGACCTCATTGATATGTGTCGCATTCTTGAAGGGTGTACGCGAAACGCCGGTAAACACGCCGGTGGCGTTGTAATCTCACCGACCACAATCACTGACTTTGCGGCTTTGTATTGTGATGAAGAGGGTAAATTCCCGGTTACGCAATTTGACAAAAACGATGTTGAAGAAGCGGGGCTGGTAAAATTCGACTTCCTAGGTCTGCGAACGCTCACCATTTTGCAATGGGCATTGGATATGACCAACGAGCGTCTTGCTCGTGAGGGTAAAGAACCTGTTGATATCAACGCGATCCCACTGGATGACAGACCCAGTATCGAATTGCTATTACGCGCCGAAACCACGGCGGTGTTCCAGCTTGAATCGCGCGGTATGAAAGACCTTATTCGTCGTCTAAAGCCCGACTGCTTTGAAGATATGATCGCACTGGTGGCCTTGTTCCGTCCGGGTCCATTGCAATCAGGCATGGTTGACAATTTTATCGACCGTAAGCATGGTAACGAAGAAATCTCCTACCCAGATGCACAGTATCAACACGACAGTTTGCAGCCTATATTGGAGCCGACTTATGGTGTAATCCTGTATCAAGAACAGGTTATGC
The DNA here is from genome assembly GCF_039831865.1 of Pseudoalteromonas pernae. Taxonomy (NCBI): domain Bacteria; kingdom Pseudomonadati; phylum Pseudomonadota; class Gammaproteobacteria; order Alteromonadales; family Pseudoalteromonadaceae; genus Pseudoalteromonas; species Pseudoalteromonas pernae. The sequence continues at coordinate 120,025 of NZ_JBDODM010000002.1, read as the reverse complement.
AAATTGCACAGGTGCTTGCTGGTTACTCATTGGGTGGCGCTGACTTATTACGTCGAGCCATGGGTAAGAAAAAGCCAGAAGAGATGGCTAAGCAGCGTTCAACGTTTGAAGAGGGAGCGATACAAAACGGCGTTGATGGCGAACTGGCGATGAAAATCTTCGACTTGGTAGAGAAGTTCGCAGGTTACGGCTTTAACAAATCGCACTCCGCAGCGTACGCGTTGGTTTCGTACCAAACCTTGTGGATGAAAACGCATTATCCAGCGGAATTCATGGCTGCGGTAATGTCCGCGGATATGGATAACACCGACAAAATCGTGACGCTGGTGGATGAATGTGAAAACATGAAGTTGGCGTTATTGCCACCTGATGTTAATGCCGGTCTCTACAAGTTTACGGTTAACCGCCAAGGCCAGATTGTGTATGGTATTGGTGCGATTAAAGGGGTCGGTGAGGGCCCTGTTGAGGCTATTTTACAAGCGCGCGAAGCTGAAGGCCCGTTCAAAGACTTGTTTGACTTCTGTGCCCGTGTTGACCTCAAACGTTTAAATAAACGTGTTATTGAAAAGCTGATCATGGCCGGAGCCATGGATAAATTAGGTCCAGATCCGGTGCAAGGCGGCCGTGCTATCTTGATGGCTTCATTGCCCGAAGCAATTAAGTCGGCCGAGCAGCACAATAAAGCGGAACAGTTAGGCCAAGGTGACTTGTTTGGTTTGCTCGCGACCGAGCCAGAGGAGGTCGAACAGGCCTTCAAGCGTGTCCCATATTTTACCGACAATCAATGGCTCGACGGTGAGCGTGAAACGCTCGGGTTGTTCTTAACTGGGCATCCAATTAATCAGTATCGCGGTGAATTAAAGCATTATACGAGTGGAAAACTCGTCGATCTGACGCCAACTGAACGAGATGTGCAAACGACCGCTGCGGGTTTGGTAATTAGTGCTCGCACCCTGATAAATAAAAAGAATAAACGCTGGGGTTTAATCACTTTAGATGACAAGAGTGCGCGTATTGATGTACGCTTATTCCCAGAACAGTTCGAAATGTTCCAAGAATTGCTGCAAATCAACAATATCTTGGTCATAACTGGACAGGTCAGCTTTGATAACTTCTCCGGCGGCATTACAATGACCGCCAGAGACGTCTGTACTCTTGCTGAGGCCCGAGAAAAACGCATTAAAGCGATGAAAATGACGGTCGATATGGCGCAAATTGATGACAACTTCTTCGAAAAGTTGGAAAAAGTGCTAGAACCGTACAAATTTGGTACGTGCCCGGTAAAAATCCTTTACCGCCGACCAGATGCCTTAGCCGAGTTGGAACTAGGAACACAATGGTGTGTGACGCCAGCGGATGACTTAATTCACAAGTTATCCCTCATGGCGGCACAAAATATAGAATTAGAATTTAATTAAATGGGTTAATGAGCGCATGAGTCTCAATTATTTGGATTTCGAACTACCGATTGCAGAATTGGAAGCGAAGATTGAAGAGTTACGCACCGTCAGTCGTGCTGGCGAATTGGATTTAGGTCTGGAAGAGGAAGTCTCTCGCCTAAAAGAGAAAAGTGTTGAACTAACAAATAAAATCTTTTCTGAATTAGGCGCTTGGCAGGTTTCTCAACTAGCTCGCCACCCTTTGCGTCCTTACACACGTGATTACATTGATCGTATTTTTACTGAATTTGACGAATTAGCGGGTGACAGAGCATTTGCAAACGACCCTGCAATCGTCGGTGGTGTAGCGCGCTTAGATGGCGAACCAGTGATGGTTATTGGTCAGCAAAAAGGCCGTGACACAGCAGAAAAAATCAAACGTAACTTTGGTATGCCTAAACCAGAAGGCTACCGTAAAGCATTACGACTAATGGAAATGGCAGAGCGTTTCAAAATGCCTATTTTCACTTTCATCGACACACCTGGTGCATACCCTGGTGTAGGTGCTGAAGAGCGTGGTCAAAGTGAAGCAATCGCGCGTAACCTAAAAGTTATGGCAGCGCTCAAAGTACCAACGATCTGTACGGTTATCGGTGAAGGTGGTTCAGGTGGTGCACTGGCAATTGGTGTTGGCGACCGCGTGAACATGCTGCAATACAGCACCTACTCAGTAATTTCACCTGAGGGTTGTGCATCAATCCTGTGGAAGAGTGCTGAAAAAGCACCTCTTGCTGCCGAAGCAATGGGTGTGACTGCGCAGCGCGTTAAAGAGCTAGATCTTATCAACAACATCATTGAAGAGCCGCTTGGTGGCGCACATCGCAACTACGATGCAATGGCGAAGAGCCTAAAAGCCCAGTTGAAGCGCGATCTTGCTGAGCTGCGTCAAAATAGCGTTGAAGAGATGCTGGATTTACGTTACAAACGCTTAATGAGCTTCGGTTACTGTTAAGCACGAAAAAAGGCCGCTCAGACGGCCTTTTTTAATACCCAACAACATGCAAACACGCTTCGATAATACCCTTAGTCAATTACTACACACAGTGCCCGAGTGCAGCGGTCTTGCTGTGGCGCTTAGTGGTGGCTTGGACTCGATGGCGCTACTGGAACTGGCGCGCAATTACGCAATAAAAGTTAACATGCCTTTGTGCGCTATTCATATCCATCATGGTCTGAGCGCCAATGCTGATGCTTGGTTAGCCTTCACACAACAAGCCTGTGCGGCTCGCGGCATTGCCTTTTATAGTCAAAGGGTGAGGCTTTCAAATGCCACGCGAAAAGGGATTGAAGCGAAGGCGCGAGAGGCTCGTTATCAGGCAATAGATGCACAAGCACCAAAGGGCTATGCCATTTTACTTGGGCAGCATAAGGACGACCAAGTCGAGACTTTCTTTTTACGCTTGAAGCGCGGGGCGGGAGTCAAAGGTTTGGGAGCAATGCAAGCTGTGAGTCATGGGCACAATAGGGTGCTGATTCGGCCTCTGTTGGACTTTTCACGAAATGAGCTTGCGCAATTTGTGGATGCCAATGGATTGACGCATATTCACGATGAGTCCAATGACGACAATAAGTTTGATCGCAATTTCTTGCGCAATGACGTGCTACCTTTGCTCAATGAGCGTTTTCATGGCTTCAACGACAAAGTAGCTCAAGCTGCTAATTTATTGCAGTCACAACAATCACTGTTAGACGAGTTTGCGTTGGCTGACTTGCAAAGCGCCCAACAAGGCGAAGAGCGATTGTGCACTGATACACTGGTAGCGCTTGGGCCGTCTCGGTGTATCAACGCGCTGCGTTATTGGTTAGCGGTGCATCATTACCTGATGCCATCACAAGCAAAGCTAGCTGAGTTTTTGCAGCAACTCACTGTGGCTAGAGACGACTCGCAACCAGAGATAGTTATCAAATCCCAAGACGGTCATAAAGGTTATCTTCGTCGTTACAATGCTCATCTTTATCTTGTCGGCCCTGAACCAAAAATTATTGACCAACTTATTGATATTAAAGAACCTTCAATTGTGCTCAGTGATGGTCGTACTATCTTGCTGTGTGCAGGTGAGGGTATCCGTCTACCCAATGAAACTGAATCTGTTACGGTAAAATTTGGACAATTAAGTGCGAAAATCAGGCCCCAGAGCAAGCCCTACAGTAATAAGCTTAGTCATTGGCTTAAAGAACTTAGAGTGCCTCCTTGGCAGCGCCAGCAGATCCCGTTAATTTTTTATAATGAAACCTTGGTGGCAGTTGTCGGTTACTTTTATAATCACGACTTTTTAGCGTCTCAAGGATTACAATGGCAAATCAAAACTCCCAGCCCCATGTAGGATTATCACTGGTCGCTAAAGCGCCAATCGCTGTCGTTATTACGATTGTATTGATAGTGGTTGTGGCTGCGCTCAGCACGCCGCTGTGGCACGTCTTAGGATACTCAGCACTGGCAGGGTTAGTGTGTGGTGCATTGTTGCTCGCCTATTGGTCCGGCAAGGGTGGGATCTTTTTTATCGTCGGTTTACTGGTACCGCTGATTAATGTGATGGCGATAGACTTATCGAGCTTTACATCCTTGTATCAGCTGATTTTGGCCTTCTTTTGTGGATTCTGGCTGTCTTTATGGGTTTTCAAGCTTGTTACTGGCAATGAATCATCTGGCGCGCCGCGATAAGTATTACGGCCGCTGAATTTTGCTTGGTATAGCGCTTTATCTGCACGCTCAAACAAGCCCACATTGGTGTCTAACGTACGCGCTAAGGTAAAGCCGATACTGCAGGTTACGCCGTAGCGCGTCATGATTGCGCTTTGCTGAACCGCGTTGATAATACGTTTTGCAATGACATCATTGGCTTCATACAAATTATCATCAATCAACACTGCAAACTCATCGCCTCCAAAGCGAAACACTGTGTCAGTGCCGCGAATGGATTGACATAAAATGGCCGCAAATTCTTGCAATGTTTGATCACCCGCTTGGTGGCCAAAGCGATCATTCACTTGCTTAAAGTTGTCTAAGTCCAACAACATCAAACTAAATGGACGATGTTGACGGCGACAGGCCTCAAGCTTTTTATCTACATTCACATTGAAATCGCTACGATTATTCAGGCCCGTAAGTGGATCACGTGTTGCAAGGCGTAACACACGATTGTAGGTCAAGGCGTTGCGAAGCGGATATGCCAAAATTTTGTGCCATTGCTTGAGCTGTGCAGACAACTTATTCGAAAACGCGACCGTGCTGAAATACACAAGTTGGCCAAGATGTTCGCCTTCAACTTCAATATCGAAACGATTGGCAACGTTGGCGCTTCGGCTTTTAGTCATTTCGTTGACACCTAAACTAGAGTGAAGCTGTAAACCACAAAACGTCGCATAAGGGCTAACATACTGAGCAAAGATATCGAGCAAGGTGATCAACTCTAAACTGCGCTGCAATTGTTGCGTTAGACCCGTTGCGTTGAACGAGCTTTGGGTGCGGAAAAAATGTGCCGCTTTTGCTGCATCGTTGCTCGATTGACTGTGGTCATATGTCAAAATGTGGACGTTATCCATCATATTCACTCCAAGACTAAATTCGTATATAACCTATGCGATAAACGTGCCAAAAATTTAAACTGGCCATAAAACAAGCTGTTGCTATAGTTATTTGTAGGGTTTCAGGTCCGAGTCAAGCTGTTGACGCTTAAGGAGTGCCATGCAGGAGCTGTTTATTGAAGTGTTTGGGCTGTTACTCAGCGCCGTAGCGTCAGTGTGGCTATTCAAACGGCTTGGTCTTCCGGTTATCTTAGCCTATCTGGTAACGGGGATTATGGCTGGTCCCCATGGCTTTGATTGGCTTGCCAATGAATCTCAAATGCAGGCGATTGCAGAACTGGGCATTGTGTTTTTGCTTTTTAGCTTGGGGCTAGAGTTCTCGCTTCCTCGATTAATCGCCATGCGCAACATCGTATTTGGTGTGGGGCTACTGCAAGTCCTTTTGTCCTCTGGTGCATTTTTTATATGTCTGCTGATTTTCGGTTTCGATAAGCTCAGTGCCTTTGCTGTAGCGACGCTGGTGGCGCTTTCATCTACGGCTGTCGTGGTTAAATGCCTAAAAGACAGTGGCCAACTACAAAAGCGGCGAGGGCAACTTGCCGTTGGTGTGCTGCTGTTTCAAGACTTAGCCGTAGTGCCATTGCTCATAGCAATTCCGTTGCTTGCTAGTAACACCGATCAATCCTTATTTGTGAGCCTTGGCTTTGCTCTTCTCAAGGGTGCGCTGGTATGTGCGTTGTTATGGGCCATTGGTAAATGGTTATTGCCGCTTATCTTCAATGAAGTGGCACGCATGCGCAATGAAGAGCTTTTTGTGCTCACCACTTTGTTAGTCACGCTGTTTGCAGGCGGACTTACTCACTGGTTTGGCTTGTCCATGGCATTAGGGGCATTTTTGGCCGGGATGATGCTGGGTGAGAGCCAATATCGCCATCAACTTGAAAGTGATATACGACCCTTTCGGGACATCCTTATGGGCTTGTTTTTTGTCACTGTAGGAATGCAGCTAAGCGTCATTTACGTGTTTTCACATCTGCATATTGTGCTCGCTTTGCTGGTCATCATGATGGTGTGCAAGTGCCTGATTTTAGCTGTGGTTGCACAAGCAATGGGAGAGCGTAAAAATGACGCTGTAAGCGCTGGCTTGATGCTGTGTCAGATGGGGGAGTTTGGTTTCGTCTTGGTGGCGCTGGCGAAATCATATGGCATTTTAGACTCGGAATTGTCTTCCTTACTGATTGCGCTTGGCGTGTTATCCATGGCCATCACTCCTTATTTAATCGATTGGGCGCCAGTCTGGGTGAGTCGTTTAGTTTTTGTGCCCGCCGAGCACGTTGATGACCTTCACAGCACCCACGATGAATTATCTGATCATGTGATCGTCTGTGGGTATGGTCGTGTTGGCCAGAATATTAGCCGCTTTTTACAAGCAGAAGCGCTGCCCTTTGTGGCGATTGATCTTGACCCATACTTAGTTCGCCAAGGTCGTCACGCCAATTATCCATTAATGTTTGGCGATGTGACGCAAAAAAGTATTTTAGCAGGCGCCGGTGCCGCGCAAGCGCAATTAGTTGTGATCACCTTCACCGATCTCAACAAAGTGAAATTGGTCACAGAGGTAATCAAAGAAGTCGCGCCCAAGGTGAACATTTTGGCACGCATGCCAGATGACGCGCACTTGGACGAGCTTAAAGAAGCGGGTGTATCTGAGGTTGTGCCGGAGTCTTTAGAGGCCAGTTTGATGCTCGCATCCCATGTGTTGTTTATGAGTGGCGTGCCAATGAAACGCATTATTCGTCGCGTAAGCCAAGAGCGAGAGAATCGTTATTCGTTATTGCACAGTTTTTACATCAGCGACGAAGCGCCTCATAGAGAGGGCAGTACAGATATGTTGGAGTATCTGCATGTGATGGCGTTAGCTGACAACGCCTATGCGGTGGGCAAAAAAATATCAGAGCTAAATCTGACTCAACGGCGGGTGAGTATCACTGCCATGCGCCGAGGGGGGCGCGAAGTTGAAAACCCCAGTTTAGATACTATTTTGCTCGGTCAAGATGTGCTTGTGTTGCGAGGTAAACCTAGGCGGGTAGAGCGCTGTGAGCGTTTTTTACTTAATGGTGGCGAAGCGTTATGAAAACGATCTGAGCCCCCAGAAAGTTGTCGCACTGGGATTGAGTTAAGTGTTTGGCACAAAATTGAGCGTTAATCAAAAACTAGAAATAAAAGCTGTTTGCTGTGTCTGTTTTGCCGCATCTTAATGAGCAAACTGAAAAATAAACTCGCCGTTCGGAATTTATTAGTCCAAACACAAAAAGTGGCGTAATTCCTTTAAGTTGGCGAGGCCATCTTGGTACCCAAGTTCAATGAGATGCTGGGTGTAGCGCTTCTCAAATAACAGGTAACTTGGCAAGCTTGACTCACTGTAACGTTTTACACCTATGCCACGCAGTAAGGTGCGAATTGCTAATGGCATATCATCGTAATACTCACTGCTGATAGCATTAAAGTTATGTGATGGATTAATCACAAAGGTATCGATGTGCTTTAACTCTTGGTGTCTGTCTTTGGCATTGATTAATCCCACCGTACGATTAATACGTTCAACACGCTCTAAATCTGCTTGTATGGTGTCGGCGAACACACTATCTAACAAGTGGCCAGCGATATGCGAAATACCAGGGTAGTGGGGCGCATATTTACGATTTTCATCTTTGGGTTGTTCAACACCAATCACGAAAATACGCTCAGCACCTAAGTGAATGGCGCTCGATAATGGCGACATTTGGTGGATAGAGCCGTCGCCATAGTATTGATGGCGAATTTTAACGCTTGGAAACACCACTGGAATGGCACTGGATGCCATTAAATGTTCAAGATGAATGCGTGTTTTTACGCCTCGCCGTTTTGCTCGTTTCCATGGTTGAGCATCACTACTTTGAAAAAATGTGATTGAGTCGCCAGTGCTGTAGTTAGATGCAGTTACACCCAAGGCATCAATAACGCCACGGTGAATATTGCGATCGATACGCTCCATTGGGAGAACCTCAGCCAGTAACTTCCTCAAGGGGGAGTTGTTGAAGAGGCTACCTGGGGCATGGTTAGCGTGACCGGAGCGAAAACTAGACAGCACATTGCGCAGAATATGCCCATAGACATGGGCGAAATCGCTGCGATAAACATGCGAGGTATGAAATTGCCCCCAAACAGCATCAAGCTTTCGACTAGCAAGATGTGCGCATGAGGCCCAACACGCAAGAGCGACTGAATTTATTGCCCCAGCTGAGGTCCCAGTAATAATACGAAAAGGCAGCGGCGCTGTGCGCGGCATACTATGGGTCAGGGCTTTTATCACGCCGGCTTGATATGCAGCTCGGGCGCCCCCACCACTTAATAATAATGCCGTGCCTTTTCGGCCGCAATTCGTTTGCTTTCGCATAGTATTTGCACTTAAATGGACACTTAACTTAAATGTAAAATATTCTTTAGTAAAAAGAAACGTATAGAAGAAATCTGCTATACCTGAATCGACAAACCGAGAACTATGTGGCACTTTTTATTTACTGTTTACAACGGAGCCTTCAATGAACCAGCAGCCCCATGACCAAGAGACCAAAAAACCAAATCGCAACTCATTACTCTTTGCAGCCATAGTTGTTATTGTCCTTGTCGTAGTAGTGATCATTGCACTAAGTAAACAACCGGGGGAAACTTCAGAGCCGGTAGTAGAGAAGCCCGCGCCTGTCGTTGTGATTGAACCTGAAGATGTACAACCAGAACCTGAACCTGAAGTAACTCAACCTATCGAACAGCCTGAAGAAGTGATGCCCGAACAGCAAACTCAAGAGCCTGTTATTGAGGAGCCGCCACTTCCGACTCTTGACGAAAGTGATGCTGTGGTGAGCGAGCGTGTTGAACAATCACTCGCGCAGGCCAGTGCCGAATTATTAGTAAACGACGACTTGATCCGTCGTACAGTCGTCTTTGTGAATAACCTTGCTGAGGGTAAGGTAGCAGCCAATCACTCACCAGTAACTAAGCCTGATCAACCATTCACTGTAGCGGAAGGTGAAGTGTTAACTATGGACCCTGCCAGCTTTAAGCGTTACGACCCTTATGTTGATATTTTAACTTCATTACAAACGGAGCAACTGGTGAGCTTGTACGAGCGCTATGAACCTTTGATTGAACAGGCGTATGGTGAGATTGGTGCGCCAAATAGCAGTTTTGAAGAACGTTTAGCGCAAGCGATTGACTTACTTTTAGATACACCTGAAATGACGACGCAAATTCCGCTACTCAAAGATTCAGTAACATATAAATATGCGTATTCGGAGTGGGAAAACCTACCACCGGCACAAAAACAGTTATTGCGTATGGGTCCTGAGAATGTCGCAAAGGTGAAAGCCGTACTTAAAGAGCTGCGCAGCCAACTCAATTAATTACGCAAGGCAAGCTAACGGATGGATTAGCTTGCCTCTTTTCCTACTGAATCACTGAAATCTGATTGATTACTAAGCAACTAGCGCATATTTATGGAATTTCCCTTGAAACCCAAGGGTAAAGTCGGGATAATCCATCCTGCGCCCAAGAGGCCCACTATGGTGGCCTTATTGGTCCTCTCGCAACACTAGCAGGTGAACCTGGTCAGGCCCGGAAGGGAGCAGCCACAGCGTGTGATGTGTGTGCCGAGATGTGGCTGGTAAGGCTACCACCCAATTCTTAAAAGAGCATTCAGCTTCTTCTTCAATTCTTCTAAGTTACTATTTAGTCAGCAAATAGACATGTTTTTAAGCCGATATTGGTTATACAAGTCGCACAAAATCACGCTATACTAAAAAAGCTCAAGGCTTTGAAATCACAGCAATAAGCGTTATGACGTCATTATCGTGACTAACAATGCATGAGTAAAACACATTTATAGCCATTATAATAAGCAAGGGAAATCATGCATTTAGACTTAAAGCCGCTCTCAGAATGTCGCGTACTTGTAGTCGATGATGAAGAAGTGAGTCGCATCACCCTGCTAACCCTACTCGGGGAGCATTATACTGTCGAAGCGCTTGTCGACGGTAATCAGGTTATCCCTTATTGCGAACGCCAAAAACCCGACCTTATTTTAATGGACGTCAATATGCCCGGTGTATGTGGCTTGGACGTATGCAAAACATTGAAGTCTCGGGAAGATCTTGCTGATATTCCAGTTGTTTTTGTGACCGCAACTTTTGACCTTGATGCTCAAAATGCGTGTTGGGAGGCCGGGGCTACAGATTTTATCAGTAAGCCGGTCGCAGCCTCCACCTTGATCCATCGCACCCGAAATCACCTTGAAAACAAACTGCATGTTGACCAATTGTTGAAACTCACTTTCAGAGACTCTCTGACAGAGCTATACAATCGCCACTATCTAAATGTGGAAATTGAAAGTGTCATAAAACAGGCGGTCAGAAGCCAAGAACCCATAGGTGTATTGATGATGGACTTGGATTACTTCAAAGCCTATAACGACCATTACGGGCACCAACAAGGTGATCAATGTTTGCGCCAAGTCGCAGCCTGTATCACTAATACAATCCGCCGCCCCCAAGACATTGCAATTCGCTACGGTGGCGAAGAATTTTTGGTTGTCTTGCCGTTCACCAATGAAGAAGGTGTGTCCTGCGTTGCTCAGCAAATATTAGATGCAGTGGCCCAACAAAATATTGCCCATGAAAAATCTCCCCTCAATCGCGTTTCGATTAGTATCGGTGGCGTGTGTTGTACCAATGCGCATGAGTACTCATTATTTCAATTGATCTCAATTGCTGACAAAGCCCTTTATAACGCTAAGCATGAAGGCAAAAACCAAAGCCGAATTAGTCTAGTTTAACTCTACCAATAGAATGCCAATCCATAGTGAATGAGTCATTGTTGGCAGATGAATTCTCCTCTTTGTGTGCATTAATCTAGGTGATTGAAATACCTTGACTATACTTAGTGTCATCGTGATCACACAAGATGGCTTTCGGATGGATAAAGGTATCAATCGTCGACACTTTTTACGTACCCTTGGCACGGGCGCTGCGGTATCTGCAGTAGCGTTAAAGGCCCCTTATGTTTTTGCTAAAAAAACGGTGACCTTGCGAGTGATGGGCACCCATGTAACGCTGCAAGAAGAATTGCGCCAACGGGCTATGCAAGAGTTGGGCATTAACCTCGAATTTACCCCTATGGGCAGTGCAGCGGTGCTAGAAAAGGCTGCTTCTGACCCAAGTAGTTTTGACTTATACGAGCAATGGTCAGACTCAATTAATATTCTTTGGCAAGCGGGCGCGATTCAACCCATTGAGGTCGAACGTTTAACCTATTGGGATGAAATAAACTCCCTCACTAAAACAGGTAAGCTGACCCCCCAAGCAAAAGTAGGCGCTGGCGATGCACCTAATAAAATTTTGTTTATTCAAGAAGATGGCACCTTAGGAAGTAAACCCACTGAGAAAATCAGTTTTATGCCATATGTGCATAACGTTGACTCTTTTGGCTACAACACCCAGCACATAAAGAAAGGCAAGGCCTACGACACAGAATCTTGGGGTTGGTTACTTGATGACACTAATCAGGGCAAAGTGGCGCTCGTGAACGCTCCCACTATTGGTATTTTCGACGCCGCTTTGTCAGCCCAGGCCAATGGTTTAATGACATTTAATGACATTGGCAATATGACAATCGACGAACTGGACACGCTTTTTGCCATCTTGATGCAGAAAAAACAACAAGGGCATTTTGCCGGGTTCTGGACCTCAGTGCCGCAATCCGTTGAATTTATGGCCAGCAATCGTGTGAATATCCAAAGCATGTTTTCCCCAGGTGTAACAGCATGCAGGGGGCAGGGTATTCCGGTCGTGTATGCCTCACCCAAAGAGGGTTATCGCGCTTGGCATGGAGTGATGTGCTTATCTACGAATGCTCGAGGTGCCGTCAAAGACGCTGCCTATGAGTACATGAACTGGTGGCTTTCGGGTTACCCCGGTGCGTTTATTGCGCGCCAAGGTTATTACATCTCTAACCCTCAACGCAGTCGTCCGCTTATGAGTGATGCCGAATGGCAATATTGGTACGAGGGCCAAGAAGCGAGTGTAGCGCTAAAAGGCACGGACGGCAATATTTCTATTCAGCCTGGTGAGCGTCGAGATGGTGGCAGCTATATACAACGATTCTCTAATATCGCTGTGTGGAACACAGTAATGGAGAATTACGATTACAGTTTGGACAAATGGTATGAATTACTTAATGCCTAGGGAATAACGGTGTTTTTTGTAATTAAACGCTCTATCGCTGCAAAAGTGCTGATCATGTTGTCTTTACTCATGGTCACGCTTTTAAGTGTGTATTTGATGCTCGAGTATCGAATAAAAACGATAGAGCAGTCGGTGCAAAGTACCTTAGACATTTCCAGTCAAACCGTGAATATTCTTAGAATTAACAATGATATTGTACAGCTCCAAAGAGATGTGTCGGTGTATGGGTCATCCGGTAGTGAAGCGATTTTTTCTAAGATTGAAAGCAGCTATGCCAGTATTAAATCCCGATTGGAGCAGATCACAGGTCTTGCTCAGCAAGACGATGATATCGCATTATTTACCGCCATGGAGGTGTTGGTGACGCGCTATGGTGAGAACCTCAAGGTGTTACCTCAGCGCTACGAAGTTAAATCCAATCTCATTGATGTTGAGTTGCCGCAATATTACCAAGACATGCTGCTGCAACTAGAAGATTTGGCTAAGAATACCTCTACCAACCAAGACAAACTTTCACTGCTAGAGGCAACTAACACCTGGCACACCATGCATTACAATGCTGGACTGTTTCTCAATAAAAAAGAGTATGCAAAAAGGCGCTATGTACAACAAGCTCTCAATGAATTAGCTAAGCTTGAACAACAGCTGAGCCCAGCATTTGTCACTGGCAATCAAGAAACTCTCGCCAGTGTTGTTGAGGTTATCAAAAACTATCGCGCAGCATTTTCGCAAAGTGTGCAGGCTAATCGCAATTACCTCACCTTAGTGAATGTTGTCATGGCGGGTGATGCCATAGAGTTTACCAATTTAGTCGACACGATAAGGGAGCGCTCACTTGAACGTTTGGATACGATTCAGCAGCAGGGCGCGGCCAATATTATCCGTACTGAGCAAGTGCTTAATGTTTTAGCGTTCGCAGCCATCATTCTTATTATTGCCCTAGGCTACTTCTTCCACACTCACATAACTCGGGCTATCCGTCGCTTAACGACAAGCTTCAAAAGCTTTTTACAAGGTGACTTGTCTGCGCCGATTTATGACACCGATCGGGTTGATGAAATTGGCGTTTTGGCAGGGGCTGCACATCAGTTTCGAGAACTCAGTGAAGATCTTATTGAGGCCAAACAAGAAGCAGATAAAACATCACAAGTTAAGTCTGAATTTTTAGCCAATATGAGTCATGAAATACGCACGCCAATGAACGGCATCCTAGGGATGGTTCATACCTTAGGAACCACCTCATTGGATAAAGAGCAACAACGCATGCTCGAGGTGATTGCCTCGTCAGGTAGGAGCTTGCTGGTTATTCTTAACGATATTCTGGATTTGAGTAAAATCGAAGCGGGTAAAATTGAGTTAGAACAGAGGCCCATAGACTTGGAGGAGTTACTGTATGAACTTCGTCAACTATTTAAAGAGCAAGCGCAGCTCAAAGGCATCGAATTGACTCTTGCCGAGCAATTACCCAATGCTGTCACGACTATTCACACAGATGAAACACGCTTAAAGCAAATACTCATTAATTTGCTCAGCAATGCTATCAAGTTTACGGAGCAAGGCAGTGTGAGCTTAGACATTCATGCGGTCGCCCGTCACGGTGAGGAAGTGACCCTTGAGTTTAATGTTAAAGATACCGGTATCGGTATTCGTGATGAGCAATTGCACACTTTATTTGAAGCATTTTCGCAGGCTGACACATCCATAACTCGGCGATTTGGCGGCACGGGATTAGGGCTCACCATTTCCAGCAAAATGTTGTCATTGATGGGCTCCAAGCTGCACGTTGAAAGCGAATTTGGTAAGGGGTCGCGGTTTTATTTTTCACTGACGTTACAAGCCAGTGAACAGCCAATGCAAAAACAACAGTTCTTAGACGATGTTGATAGCATTGCTGATTTTTCAGGTTTGACGATTCTTGCTGTTGAGGACAACGCAGTTAACCAGTTGGTATTACAGTCATTATTGGAAGAAGCAGGGATTAACAATATTGTGCTTGCCGATGACGGCCAGCAAGCAGTGGAAAAATGCCAACATCAGATGTTTGATTTAATTTTTATGGACATGCAAATGCCAGTAATGGATGGGCCGCAAGCAACCAAGCTCATCAAAGCGATGCCAGCGTTCAATGCGGTGCCTATTGTCGCCCTGACTGCAAATGTATTGGACAGTGATAAACAGGCCTGCTTGGATGCGGGCATGGATGATTTTTTAGCTAAGCCGGTGGAATACAGTGCGTTATTAAAGGTATTGGATCACTGGTGTATCTGTACCCAACCATGATTTCAACGATGCTTTGCTAAACCATAATCAGAAGAGAGTGAAACCGTGACTTATAATCGCAGTTCAGCAATTGCTAAAACAAATCTTACGCTGTTAGGCGCTCTTGTCATTGTTACAGTGTTGTTTACGTTAGCTATCGTCGCTTTTGAGTCGCGGGTCAAAAATAGCGTCTTAGAAGACACCCAAGCACATTTGACTGACACCACATCACAAATGCGAGAGTTGGTACACAATACCATTGCCAACGCCCATGCCGACCTACGCTTTTTACATGCCACACCGCCCATATCAGGTTTGCCACGTGCTCATTATAATGATGGCATTGACCCCTACGATGGCACTGAATATAACCAGTGGAAGAATCGACTGGAGACCATTTTTACAGCGTTTATGCAAAACAAGGCAAGCGTTGATCAACTGAGAGTGATTTCGTCGGTGGGGGAAGGCAAGGAGCTAATTCGAGTTGAGCGTCGCGGCGGTTTAATTGAGGCAGTTCCTGATTACGGTTTGCAGGTCAAACGCAATTCAACCTACTTCTTACCCAGTTCACAACTAATGGCCAATCAAGTTTACATGTCACGGCTAAACCTAAATCGTGAAAATGGTAAAATTGAGTTTCCATATCGTCCAGTCATACGCTATTCGATCCCGATGTTTGCTGTAGATGGACGAAGATTTGGCTTCTTAATTATGAACGTCAATGCCAGCAACTTGCTTGCTGAATTGGCCCAAAGTGTACCGGATTTCGGCGAGCTAGTAATTACTGCGGCAGAGGAGGATATTATCTATCATCCACAGGAAGCCTATCGTTTCACTCGCGACACCGCACCCGAAATAAACTGGGGTTCTTTGTATAAGCCACCAATCAAAAATGATTCAATTTATGTTGTTGAAAGTCAGTTAGATGCCCAGAAAAAGTGGTATGTGCTCTCCAGCCAAGTGGTTACCCGAAACACCGAAGAATCTGGTTATATTAATCTGAATGTCTTTGTTCCTGAATCTTATGTTTTTGATATTATTAATGAAAAAAGGATTACAGTTTATTCTTTTTTGATTGCGGCATTGAGCATTACAGCTATTGTCATGTTTAACTTTCACCGCAGTGCTGTGCGTAGTCAGTTATTAGCTGAGGCTCGTCGAGAGTCATCAGCCATTGTTGAGGGCTCTATTGATGCGATTATAAGTCTCGATATGGCAGGAAGGCTCACTACAATGAACCATGCGGCCGAGGTATTGCTAGGCAGTACAGTGAATGTGAGTAAAGGATTGCACTTTGAGCAAATAGGCTTTTTAAAGCATTTACCCATTTCTACTTACACTCAAGCCTTATCTCACTCTGCACAAAGAGTCACGGATGATTGGCATACCACCACTGATGATGTTGAGCGCTTCTATGCCATATCAGTTAGCCCGATGCGAGCGGAGCAAAATCAGCTTGATGGCATCGCGCTTATCATTCGTGATATCACCAAAGAAAAGCAAGCCGATAAAAGCATCAGAAAGCTCAACGCAGATCTTGATCAAAAAGTGCGGGTGCGTACTGAACAGTTAGCGCATGCCAAAGACGAAGCGCAAAAAGCCAGTGAAGTAAAAAGTGCTTTTATTTCTAACATCAGTCATGAGATGCGTACACCATTAAACGGCATTATTGGTACGCTGGGCTTACTCAAAAGAGAAAAACATTCTGAAAAATCAACGCGCTTTTTGGAGATGATGGAGCTCAGTGCTACTAACTTAAACGTCCTCATTAATGACATTCTTGACTTGTCGAAGATTGAGGCTGGCAAATTAGAAATTAATCCTAAACCTTTTAATCCCGTGGCATTAATTGAAAGTGTGGTGGTGTCATCGGCGGTCAAGGCCTTTGATAAAAACTTAGAAGTGTTTGTTGATACCAAAGAATTGCACTGCCAAGAGGTGATCACCGATCCACATCGCTTCACACAAATTATAAACAACCTCATTAGCAACGCGATTAAGTTTACCGAATACGGTCATGTGAAAATTACCGCCAAAGGAGAGGTCGTCAATAATAGTCAATATGAGCTCTCAGTAAGCGTTGCAGATACCGGAGTCGGCATTGCCGAGGAGTCCCAGGGCAAATTATTCAGTGCATTTACTCAGGCAAATTCGGGAGTGGCTGCAAAATATGGTGGCACCGGCCTGGGGTTATCTATTTGCCGGCAGTTGAGTCAATTATTAAATGGCGATATACGTTTTAAATCACAGCTCAATCAGGGTAGTGAGTTTACCTGCCATATTACCTTGTCACTAGGCTGCGTTAAACTACGCGGCCACTCTAAACAATTAAGTGCCTTTAGAGCGCTTATTTTTACGGATAACCTCGCGCTAACCCTACACCTTCGTGAGGTCTTGGTGTTTGACGGAGCACAGGTGCAAAGTTGTGAACTAGCACAAATTGATGCGTCTAGCTTATCTACATACGATATGATTTTTATTGATAGCAAAGATCAAGGAGTAGAGCGTTTAGAGACTATACTCAGTAAACACCCCAAACTTAAACTGCCTCCGGTGGTTGCATTGCAGTCTGCAAGTTGCCCGGTTGTCAATAGCAAGGTTATCCGCACTTTAAAACTTAATAAGCCGATAATCCGCTCGGAGTTATTGCGCATGATTGCTGATCCTGAACAGGCAAAGGCCATTAGTAGTCACGCAAATATCACTGACAACAACGCTATCACGCCACCAGAGAAAATTAAAAAGTTGGTTGGTAAAACGGTTCTGATTGTTGATGATAACGACATCAATATTGAGGTTGCCGTGGGTATGTTATCGTCACTACCCGTAGACTTTGTCCGTGCAAACAACGGCCAAGAGGCGATTGATGTGCTTAACCACTTGAATGAGCGAGGTATTGTTGTTAGTTGTGTATTGATGGATTGTCAGATGCCCATTCTTAATGGCTATGACACAACGATGAAAATCCGTTCGGGCGCAGCGGGTATGCATAATTCTCATGTGCCCATTATCGCAATGACGGCAAACGCCTTGTTGGGTGAAAAAGAGAAGTGTTTGGCGGCGGGTATGAATGATTATGTGAGCAAACCGCTAGTGGTCGAGGAAGCAGAAGTAAAAGTAGTGAGGTGGATTTTGTCATATTCAGATTCGGATACAGATACAAATACAGAACAGAGCAAATCAGTTGGTGCTAACAACCCAGTTGAATTGTGGGACAGGGATGCAGCATTAAAGCGCCTGTTAAACAAAGAAGATTTACTAAACAAAATCTGTGCAATGTTTGTAAAAACAGCACCCAATAAAATGGCCATTCTCGAAGAGGCCGTTGCATCGGGAGAGTACGATAGTGTGCGCCAAGCTGCGCATGCCTTTAAGGGCTTGTGTGGTGAGATTAGTGCAGTGCCTTTGCACAGTTTGCTTGCTCAAATTGAAGATGCGGCGTCCAACAATAGTCTCGCTGTTGAGCCGCAGCTTAAAGCGCTGCGCGCCTATGTACCACAATTAATTGAAGAAGTTGAGGTCGAACTCGCGCAAAGTGAATAACGAACTGGTAACTGCAAGGTTCGTGTCAAAAAGTGAAAAAACTTTCACCCCTTTTCTGATCCCCAGACGTTGTATGAGTAACACATAATCAAATGTGTTGCTCATTCAGTTTTAAGGGGAATCCTATGCAAATGACCATGAACCATCAATCACAGTGGTTGAAGCCAAGTCTAAAAATCACTTTGTGCTTGGTTGCAGCATCTGTAATAACAATTGCTACCTTTAGTTTTATGGTGTCGCTGCTAAATCAGCCCGCGCGTACTCATGATCAAGAGTTGGAAGATATTTCGGTTGTGATCATGGAGCAGCCTCAAGACATTAAAGTCATTGAAAGAGAACGCCCGGTACCACCTAAACCTCAGGAACGTCCGCAAACACGTCAAGAAATGCCAATGGAACCAGGGGGGGAGACCGGTATCATACCATTTGATATGCCGAGCATTGATACGACTGCCCGTGAGACCTTTAATTTTGGTCAAAACGGATCAGGACAGGCGATGCCCTTGGTTCGTGTTCCGCCACAGTACCCCGCAGCGGCAGCTCGAGATGGCATCGAAGGTTATGTGGTTTTGAGTTACGATATTTCTGCCACTGGGCAAGTGATCAATGCTAAAGTCATCGACGCTGAGCCCAAACGCACTTTTGATAAAGATGCACTAAGAGCACTAAAGAAGTGGAAGTTTAACCCCATGGTAGTCGATGGTGTAGCAAAGGTTCAGAGCAATCAACAAGTAAGACTAGATTTTAATTTACAACAGTAACAGTGCAAGGAGCGGCACACTTTGAGGTGCCGCACAGCTAAGGAGTAACGATGCTTAAAGCAGTGGCATCTAGGCTATTTGCGCCATTGGCGCCTGATGTACGCCAATTAAGTAACGAAGAACTTGCCCTGCGCGCACCAGATAGTGCTAAGGCGAAGGAGGAGTTAGTTACGCGCCTCAGTGACGATGTGTTGTACTTCCTAATTGCGCAGCTCAAAAGCGTGAAATTTGATAGTTACAGCCAGCGTCAATGCGCATTGGATTTACTGCAAGAAGTCTGGCTCACGTGGTTAGCTAATCCTGCTCGATTTCGCGTTGATGCACACAGTAATTTTAAAGCCTGGCTATTTAGTGTCGCCCGCAACAAGCTCATTGATCTACTGCGTAAGCAAAAACCTGAGCTGGCTTGGGAAGACGCTGATTCTTTTGTGCAAATGCGCATCGATGATGATTATGCGCAGCAATTAATAGACCAAGCGACGAGTGAGCACTTGGCTAAAGCGATACAAGACTTGCCTTATTTACAACGCGAAGCGCTGAGTTTGCAACTCGAAGGGTTTAGTGTGCAAGAGATAGCTGATATCACTCACACGGAAAAGGAAAGCATTAAGACGCGGTTGCGATATGCTCGAGGAAAAATTGCAGACGCCATGCACGTAGGAGAGAGCCAATGAACCACAGAGAATTTGATAAACTCAAGCAGGCTCATGAGTATGAAAAGCAACAAAACAAATTAACGGGCAGCGAAAAACGTGCGCTGTTAGCGATGTTATCTAAAACCGATAGGACTTCTAGCACACGCAATTGGTGGCAGCAAAGCCAGTGGCTTGTTGCTTGTTGCGCACTGATCACCTTAGTCTCAATCACCTTGCTTGAATTTCGCAGTGACAAGCAGGCGCTTTACAGTGTGGTGGCGTATGAGCACATTGAGATTTATGATGAAGTAAATGGGCAACAGCGAGTACGGGTATCTCAGCAGGTGCCAAAAAACGTGCGCAGCATTAATAGCGCGGAGCAGCAGTTAGCAAACAATTTGCGGGTGCAGCAACAAGCGTATTCAGCGCTTGGTAGTGAACAGCCTGTTCGTGTTGCGAGATTGGTGCAGCGAGAAGGGGATTGGTTACTGGCTGATTGCCGTCAGCAGGTACTGATTGCGTTGAGTGAAGACCTCGCAGACAAGGTTGTCCGTGAATCAGACTTAAATGCGCAGCCAGGTGCTTTGTTAGCATTAACTTTTAGTGCGCAAGGTCAATTGCTCACGGTGAGCCAGACGGAGCAAGCAAAGCAATGCTCTTAATTGCGGTTCACTGGCGCCCATACGCCGGTGACTGCAGTAACAAGAACAGTGAATAAAAAAAGCGCCCTAGGGCGCTTTTTCTAAACTCAGGATATTAGTTATTTGCTGTGTAAGTAGCCAATTCTACTTGGAATTGCTCTACGCCATCTTTACCTTTAAACATTCGCACCATCATGTAATTCATGCTCGGTGCAAACCAAACCATAGCTTGTCGTTTATCATTGTCGTAGACGCGTTTTACTTTGATGGTCTCAACATTGCCAATTGGCAATGTAATGGTTTCAGTACCTAGGACTTCAAATTGGTACTCCCGAGTGTTCCCTTTTTTGTCAATAATGGGGTAAGAAAACTTGGTCTCACCATTGGCCAACCCTTTTCGTAGGGCAATCTGGTATGACAATACGTCTTGGTAATCGGGATTCCATGGGCACTCTACTGCGTACTTTGATTGGTTTGAGAACACTTGTTGCTCTGCATGATCAAAGCTAATTTTGTAGGTTTTATCTGGACCTGTGCCTGTGCGCTCTAGCTTGTAATCAAGAGGCGTTACATCACCGTCGATATATTCGAAACGACTACTTTCTTCACGTTCATCGGAAAACACCATCCACTCAATTTCACTGCGATAGCTTAATTCGTAGGTGTTATCGCCTACTTTTTGTAACGATCGTTGTGCTTCACCGTGTCGTTCGCCTTGGCGAGTAACATAGTAGGTGGCGTTGTATTCAATCAAAGAAGAAGGTGTTGCTGTGGTCGCATTTGTGTCTTGTTGTGCAAATGCTGAGGATACAGTGCCGCAACTTAATGCTGCGGCAAAGAGATACTTAGCTGCCCAAAAACGCGTTGAGATCGGCGCCTTGGCTTGGAAGGGTGTTGTTATCGAGCACTGCATAGTTATCTTCCATAGTCAGTCGTTGTTCGCTGAACCACTTAACCACCAACGGATAGATAATATGTTCTTGTGCATGTACTTTTTGTGCCAAACTTTGTGCGGTATCACCGTCTTCGATAGGAACTTGGGCTTGTACAATCACAGGTCCGCCATCAAGTTCTTCAGTCACAAAGTGAACACTAACGCCATGCACTTTATCGTTCGCATCTAAAGCACGCTGGTGGGTATTCAGCCCTTGGTACTTAGGCAACAAAGAAGGGTGAATGTTCAACATTTTTCCCTTAAATTTTTGCACTAAGCCAGCACTTAGAATACGCATAAATCCAGCTAATACAACACAGTTAGGTGAAAAACTGTCAATGAGCTCACCTAATGCAGCATCATAATCCTCGCGTGACTCGAACGCTTTGTGGTCTAAAACCTGAGTTTCAATCCCCGCGTTTTTGGCACGCTCAAGGCCATAGGCATCGGCCTTGTTACTGATCACCGCACAAATTTGTGCAGGAATTTCACCTGCTGCAACGGCGTCGATGATCGCTTGTAAATTAGAGCCACTGCCCGAAATGAGTACAA
Organism: Pseudoalteromonas pernae; assembly: GCF_039831865.1. Taxonomy (NCBI): domain Bacteria; kingdom Pseudomonadati; phylum Pseudomonadota; class Gammaproteobacteria; order Alteromonadales; family Pseudoalteromonadaceae; genus Pseudoalteromonas; species Pseudoalteromonas pernae. Next base: position 98,462 of record NZ_JBDODM010000002.1, on the reverse strand, counting down.
CAATTCGGGCAGGCGTCTGGCCGTGCGTCATTATTGCGCACCACCTGTGATTTCAACTTGCTCTTCGCCTGCAGCAGCATCTTGGATTTCACCAATGTGCCATGCATTTTCACCAGCATCTTTAAGAATGCTAAGGCTTTGCTCAAGTTTGTCAGCTGGAACAACAAGCACCATGCCTACGCCACAGTTGAACGTGCGGTACATTTCGTGCGTTTCGATGTTGCCGTTTTCTTGCAACCAGTTGAACACTGCAGGCCACTGCCAGCTGTCACCTTTGATGACTGCTTTTGCAGACTCAGGCAATACGCGTGGAATGTTTTCCCAGAAACCACCACCAGTGATGTGAGAAAGCGCGTGAACGTCAACTTGCTTAAGTAGCTCAAGTACAGGCTTCACATAGATGCGGGTCGGCTCAAGTAGGTGTTCGCCTAACGTTTTGCCTTCAAACTCGCTGTTTGTATCTGCACCAGATACCTCTAATACTTTACGAATTAGTGAGTAACCATTTGAGTGAGGACCACTTGAAGCAAGTGCAATTAGTTGGTCGCCAGCGGCAACTTTTGAACCGTCAATGATGCCTTCTTTTTCTACAACACCCACGCAGAAACCAGCCATGTCGTAGTCATCGCCTTCATACATACCAGGCATTTCAGCAGTTTCACCACCGATAAGTGCACAACCAGAAAGCTCACAACCAGCGCCAATACCAGTTACCACGTCAGCAGCTGTATCTACGTCTAGTTTGCCAGTCGCATAGTAATCAAGGAAGAATAGTGGCTCAGCACCTTGAACGATTAGGTCGTTTACACACATAGCGACTAGGTCGATACCAACTGTGTCGTGCTTTTTCAAATCTATAGCAAGACGTAGTTTGGTACCCACACCATCAGTACCCGCAACTAAAACAGGCTCTTTATACCCAGTCGGTAGCTGACATAGCGCGCCAAAGCCGCCGATGCCACCCATAACTTCAGGGCGTTTGGTCTTTTTCACAACGCCTTTAATGCGTTCTACTAGGGCGTTACCTGCATCAATGTCGACGCCGGCATCTTTGTAGCTAAGAGACTGTTTTTGTTCGCTCACGGGGTTTCCTCAAAATTCAATTTAGGGTTGCTTTGAAACGCCGGGCATTTTACAGCAAATGCCACGGCTTAGCTAGGAAAAGGAGGACCTTTGTCCTTGTTTACGCAGTTGCTACGATCACTGCACGCAGAGGTGCAGGGTAGCCTTCAATAGTTTTATTAGGATCTTCAGGGTCTAAGAAGTCAGCCAATGACTCATTTTCCATCCAATCTGTGCGGCGTTGCTCATCTAAAGAAGTCTGGTCGGTATCCACAACACGAATATCTTTGAAGCCAACACGACGCATCCACAGCATCAGTGCCTCAGTGCTGGGTATGTACCAGACATTGCGCATTTTCGCGTAACGATCTTCTGGTACCAGAACGGTATTTATATCACCTTCAACCACAAGGGTTTCGAGTACTAATTCGCCGCCTTTACGCAGTTGCGCTTTTAGTTGCGCTAAGAAATCGATAGGTGAGCGACGGTGATACAGTACGCCCATAGAGAACACGGTATCAAACGCTTTTAACTCGGGCAGTTGTTCTACACCCAAAGGCAGTAGATGCACTGCGGGGTCTGGATTGTAATGTTTGATAGTTTGAAACTGGCACAGGAACAGGTCGCTTGGGTCAATACCAATAACCAATTCAGCCCCTTCACCGCGCATGCGCCATAGATGGTAGCCAGAGCCACAGCCTATATCGAGGACCTTACGACCGTGCAGTGGGCTGATATGCGGTAGTACGCGGTCCCACTTCCAATCACTACGCCACTCGGTGTTGATGTCGATACCAAATAGAGAGAATGGACCCTTACGCCAAGGCATAAAACGCTTTAGTAAATGGGTAAGCTGTTTGCGCTGGCCGTCACTGATATCGTCTTCAGTGCCTACTTGCACGGCGTTTTTAATATCAACCTTTGATGCGTTTAATTCTGGCAGGTTGTTTAATACTTTTTGCCATTGTGGCATGTCGCCGTGACGAGCTTCGTCTTGCCAATGTTGCAATTGCGCAGGCAAGGTATTGAGCCAGTGACTCAGTTCAGTACAGGCGATATGGCGATAGAATTCGTTAAACCACTGATTCATCTTTATTCCGTTTATTTAATTGCAACCATAGAGCAGAAGTTAAAGCATTGATACCACACTTGAGTTTGGCTAAATCCCAAGCTTTGGAGGCGCTCAAGGTGAGTGGTCAATGTATCGGTGCGCATTACATTTTCAATTGCTGTACGCTTTTGGCTGATCTCCAACTCGGAGTAGCCATTTGCACGCTTAAAGTCGTGGTGTAAGTCAATTAGTAACTCATCAACTTCTTGGTTTTCACCACGAAGTTTCTCACTCAGCAGCAATACACCGCCAGGTTTAAGCGCGTTGTAAATGCGACGCAGCAGCGCTTCACGTTGCTCAGGTTCTATAAACTGCATGGTGAAGTTCATTGCGATTACTGAGGCATTTTCTAATTTTGCATCGAGGATGTCACCGAGCTCAACGCGCACGGGAACCGTTGAACGAAAGCCTTCAAGATGCAATCGGCAACGCTCAACCATAGCTTGTGAATTATCGATAGCGATGATTTCACAGCCTGAGTGGTTTAGGTTGCGGCGCATGCTTAAGGTGACTGCACCGAGAGAACAGCCTAAGTCGTATAAATTGCTGTTATCTTGCGCATATTTTCCTGCTAACTTCCCAAGCGTACTGACGATGGTGGCATATCCGGGCACCGAACGCTCAATCATATCTGGGAATACTTCGACTACTTTGGCGTCAAAGGTAAAGTCTTTTACGTGTTGTTCTGATGCGTAAATACTGTCTTTGGCTGACACTTTGCTAAGCTCTAGCTAGAAACGATGCCACTATTTTAACATTTTTGCGGGCGCTGTGTGGAGCTTTGCGAGTGATTTGTAGTGGGTTAATAGCATCTTTAATTCTCATAAACCTGCTATTGTTATATTTATCTATAAAAAACAATACCTAATGCTGGCTACAAGGGCTCCAGTCACACTCTTATCTCGACTGTAGAAAAATAGCTGGTGCACTTTCATTAGCGAGAATACCAATGAGTAGAAATAAAGTAATAAGCACCGAGGATATCCTTTCCACCTTGTGTCACTCAGTGACGGAGGTGTTATCCTCTGCCAGTGGCAACACCATAAGCTACTCAGCCATGGTGCAGAAGATTACTCGCACCTGCATGCGACCTGACATAGGGTGCTTTGTGTTGTTCGATGGTGGATTTACGGGTTTGGTGGTAACCAACTTTACCTCACAAGCGGCGATGGAAATCTACGGTGATTACATGAACAACATGGGCATGCCACCGGAAGAATTAGCAAAAAGCCATGTGTCAGATGATGTCGCCAATGTTCTTGGGGAGCTGATGAACCAAATTGTCGGTGATTTTACTAATAAAGTTCGCGAGCAGCTACACACTTCAATAACGCAGAATCAACCGAAAATGATGGCGATTAATAAGCAAGTGCAGATATCTGTTGATACCACGATGGACAGGCCACAAGCAAGGCGCGTGACCTTTACTACGCAAAATCAGAACATTTTTTATCTTGAACTGGCGATGGATAAAACAGAATTTATCAAACTTCATGAATTTGATATTACCGAAGCAATTGACCCTGACGACATCATTGCCAGCACCCGAGCGAAAAAACAAAGCGCACAAACCAAAGCGCAAAACGAACCAGATATTGACGACGATTTTATGGAAAATCTGGGCCTTTAGAAAAAACTCGTTTGTTGGTTACGCTCACCGGGAAAAGGATTGAGTACGGGGTGATGGTCACCATTAATCGCTTGCAAATCTAGCATAAATTGGCGCGCGAGCACAGGCGCGCCATCATTATCTGCAGTATGTAAAAACACAAAGGGGTGTTTGCCTTCTTCTAACCATTGCGTAATTTTTTTCAGCCATGGCGCATAAAAGGACTTATATTCATCATTCATACTGGCTATGACGAAACGAAGGATAGGACGCGGGCCTAATGCAATGGCATGTACAGGCAAATGCGGCTTCTTGTTTTGCGCGTCAATTATGGCTTCGTTGTAAGGGCTAACAGCAAATAATGCACGAGTATCCATGCAGATTCTGTCGAAGCCATGGTGGTGACAATACTGATTAAATTGTTTTTCAGTGTCGCTTTTGTCAAAAAAACGTGGGTGACGTACTTCAATACTGTAATTAAGCTCACTAGGCAGTTGAGCCATAAAGGAATGTAATCGACTCATGTGCTCTGGTGCAAAACTTGCGGGCAACTGCAGCATCAAAGAGCCCGTTTTTTCAAACAACGGCGACATTAACTGCAGCCACTGATTTAACGATTGTGAGTCTACTTGCAATGCTAATTCATGGCTAAAGCGTTGGGGAAACTTAAAGGTAAAACGAAAGCTCTCGGGTGTGGCGCTAACCCATCGGGAAATGCTCTGGGGGCTCGGATCAGCATAAAAAGTAGTGTTACCCTCAACTGAGTTAAAGACACTGGCATATTGCTCAAGCATATTTGCAGCCTGTGTTGCGGGTGCAAATAATTGACCTTTCCAAGCGTTGTTGGACCATTGCGGGCATCCAAGATACAACATATTGCCAAATAATCTCGTCATGTGTTTCGAATACCGCGATATGCTAGCACAATCTTAGCAATGCTTGTGTCGAATAATTGACCAACAAAGTGTTTGCTTCGTGACATTGACCGCCGTTTTTATATAATTGACGCAATTTATTTGGCCTTTGCGTGCAACTAGCCCACGCTACTACAATTAAAACAGGAATATTATGCGCTCTATTTATTGCGGACATTTGAATAAAAGTCATGTCGACCAAGAGGTTACTCTTTGTGGTTGGATCAACAAACGCCGTGATCTTGGTGGTTTGATCTTCGTCGACGTGCGTGACCGCGAAGGCCTAGTGCAGGTTGTTTTTGACCCTGAAGTTGAAGGGTTGATGGAAAAAGCGAACAAACTTCGTCAAGAATTCTGCGTTCAGATCAAAGGTATTGTTCGCGCTCGTCCTCAAAGCCAAGTGAATAAAGACATGGCTACAGGCGAAGTTGAAATCTTGGGTGTCGGTCTAGAAATTATTAACCGCTCTGAAGCATTGCCGCTTGATTTTAACCAACAAAACTCAGAAGAGCGTCGCCTTAAATACCGTTATCTAGACTTACGTCGTTTAGAAATGAGCGACCGTATCAAACTGCGCGCAAAAGCATCAAGCTTCGTGCGTCGTTTCTTAGACAGTAACGATTTCCTAGATATTGAGACGCCAGTACTAACTAAAGCAACGCCAGAAGGCGCACGTGACTATTTAGTACCAAGCCGTGTTCACCATGGCAGCTTCTACGCATTACCTCAGTCTCCACAGCTGTTTAAGCAATTACTGATGATGTCTGGTTTTGACCGTTACTATCAGATTGTTAAATGTTTCCGTGACGAAGACTTACGTGCAGACCGTCAGCCAGAATTTACACAAATCGATATCGAAACGTCATTCATGACATCTGATCAAGTACGTGCTGTAACTGAAAAACTAATCCGTGAAATGTGGTTAGAGTTATTGGACGTAGACCTAGGTCAGTTCCCAGTCATGGCTTACGAAGAAGCGATGCGCCGTTTTGGTTCAGACAAACCAGATCTTCGTAACCCGATGGAATTAATCGACGTAGCGGACCTAGTTAAAGACGTTGAGTTTAAAGTGTTCTCAGGCCCAGCAAATGACGAAAAAGGTCGTGTAGCGGTGCTAACAGTGCCGGGTGGCGCAGAGTTATCACGCAAACAAATCGATGACTACACCAAGTTTATCGGCATCTACGGTGCAAAAGGTTTAGCGTGGATGAAGGTGAATGACCGCGCAGCGGGTGCAGAAGGTGTACAATCACCGATTGCTAAGTTCTTGAACGAAGAAGTAATCACTGCCTTGCTTGAGCGTACTAATGCGCAAAGTGGTGACATCATCCTATTCGGTGCCGATTCGCGCAACGTGGTAAACGAAGCGATGGGCGCATTGCGCTTAAAGATTGGCTTAGACTTAGAGCTTACAGATCTTTCTAAATGGGCGCCGCTGTGGGTTGTAGACTTCCCAATGTTTGAAGAAGACGAAGAAGGCAACTTACACGCAGTACACCACCCATTCACTGCACCAAAAGGCGTGAGCCCACAAGAGCTTGAAGCAAACCCTGCGGGTACGCTTTCTGATGCCTATGACATGGTATTGAACGGCTACGAAGTAGGTGGTGGCTCTGTGCGTATCCACAATAGCGAGATGCAAGAAACAGCGTTCCGCGTATTAGGTATTGATGCGCAAGAACAACAAGACAAGTTTGGCTTCCTACTCGACGCATTAAAGTACGGTACACCGCCACACGCTGGTTTAGCATTCGGTCTAGACCGTTTAGTGATGTTGCTTTGTGGTACAGACAATATTCGTGACGTTATTGCCTTCCCGAAAACAACGCAGGCTTCTTGTCTTATGACAGAAGCACCTAGCCCAGCAAACCCAGATGCGCTTAAAGAGCTAGGTATCGCAATTGCACCAAAGGCAAATGCAGAGCAAGAGCAAGGCGAATAAGTTTTTGACTCTTGATATATAACAAAAGCGGCTTCGGCCGCTTTTTGTATTTTTAGCCCTCAGATTACCTGCCAGACATTACAAAGCAGCTTTTTCACGGTGATTGCCTTTACACTGGTCATCCATACAGTTACCATTATTCACAGCTAAAACAATAATAAGGTATGTGAGTGAGTATAATTTTGGGTATTGATCCCGGCTCGCGATTCACAGGCTATGGCGTGATACAACAACAAGGCCATAAATTTGCCTATTTAGGCAGTGGGTGCATTAAATTAGGCGACAATCCATTCCCTGAGCGCTTGAAAATGATTTTCCAAGGCGTGACGCAACTGATTAGTCAATTCAATCCAGACTCATTTGCTATTGAGCAGGTGTTTATGGCCCACAATCCAGACTCAGCGTTGAAGCTCGGTCAGGCGCGCGGTGCGGCTATTGTTGCGGCGACGATGGCAGATATCCCAGTGCATGAATACTCAGCAAGGCAAGTAAAGCAAGCGGTTGTAGGTAAGGGCTCTGCTGAGAAGACGCAGGTCCAGCATATGGTTAAACATATCTTAAAATTACCAGCAACTCCTCAGGCAGATGCTGCTGATGCGCTGGCGATTGCCATGTGTCATGGTCACTCACAACAGAATCTAATTAAATTGGCAGGTCAGGCACGTAAAACGGTGCGTGGCCGCTTAAGGTAACTCAGAGGTAGCAATGATTGGACGAATTCGCGGGGAATTAGTAGAGAAGCAACCACCAGAAGTATTGGTTGATGTCGGCGGTGTCGGCTATGAAATAAACTTACCAATGAGTTGCTTCTATGCCTTGCCAGAGTGTGGGCAACAAGTCACCTTGTTCACCCATTTTGTTGTGCGTGAGGATGCCCAACTGCTATTTGGCTTTAACACCAAAAATGAGCGTGCCTTATTCCGTGAATTACTCAAAGCCAACGGCGTCGGACCAAAGTTAGGGCTGGGTATTTTGTCAGGCATGTCTGCGGAGCAGTTTATTCGTTGTGTTCACCAAGGTGATGCAAGCACCTTGGTTAAGCTTCCTGGGGTTGGTAAAAAAACCGCTGAGCGTTTAGTGTTAGAAATGAAAGACAGGCTCAAGGACTGGGGCCCAGATTTATTCACGCCACACACCGATGCAGCAGCACTCTCTTTGGCTGGTGGTGATACACTTGTCCACGGAAGTGCTCAGGACGATGCAGTTGCGGCACTTGAATCTCTAGGTTATAAGAACAACCAAGCGGTCAAGGCAGTAAAAGCAGTTGCTCAAGAGACCATGACTTCTGAAGAAATTATTAAGCAAGCGCTTAGAGCGATGCTGTAACGAGATACTCTAACGAGACAAATACATGATTGAAGCGGATAGGTTGATAGAGCCTCAACAGCAAGGCAATGAAGACGTCGTTGATAGAGCAATACGTCCAAAACTGCTGGCGGACTACCATGGGCAACCGCATGTTAAACAACAAATGGATATTTTTATCGAAGCGGCTCGCTCACGCAGTGAAGCGCTCGATCATTTGCTCATTTTTGGTCCCCCAGGTTTAGGTAAAACAACCTTAGCCAATATTGTTGCCAATGAATTAGAAGTGAGCATCAAAACAACCTCAGGCCCAGTGCTAGAAAAAGCAGGGGATTTGGCAGCCTTGCTCACCAACCTTGAGGCTCATGATGTCTTATTTATTGATGAAATTCACCGCATGAGTCCGCATGTTGAGGAGATTCTTTATCCAGCCATGGAAGATTATCAGCTTGATATCATGATTGGCGAAGGGCCAGCTGCGCGGTCAATTAAACTGGATTTGCCACCTTTCACCTTAATTGGTGCGACTACTAGAGCGGGTTCGTTGACATCCCCTCTGCGCGATCGATTCGGTATTGTGCAGCGTTTGGAGTTCTATAACGTTGACGATCTTGCCTCAATTGTAAAACGCTCTGCCTTTCATCTTGGTTTGGAAATCGATGAACAAGGTGCGTACGAAGTGGCGAAGCGCTCGCGCGGCACGCCTCGAATTGCCAACCGATTACTACGCCGTGTACGTGACTTCGCAGAAGTAAAAGGTGATGGCTCAGTATGTGCGAGTATCGCAGCTCAAGCGTTGGACATGGTCGATGTGGATAAAAGCGGATTTGACTATATGGACCGTAAGTATCTACTGGCAATAATTGAAAAGTTTATGGGCGGCCCGGTCGGTTTAGAAAACTTAGCTGCAGCTATTGGTGAAGAGAAGGAAACCATCGAGGATGTCATCGAGCCTTATCTTATCCAGCAAGGGTTTATTCAACGCACACCAAGAGGGCGTATCGTATCAAACCATGCTTATGCGCACTTTGGTCTGCAAAAAGCGCAGTCGTAAAGTTCAATTATTATTTAGAAATACCCTGCCGAGCCTATGAGTTCGGCTTTTTTATGTCGATTAGTCATAAGTTGAGATGTGATTCACAAGGCATTAAGACTTCTGCGATTAGCATCGGTGGCGTTAAGGTAAAAAAAAGCCCGCTAGGAAGCGGGCTAAACAACAAGTTGAAGGAAGTAAATCCGAAAATACATCAGCTAATTAGTAGTAGGGCCAATTAGCTAATGGGTGAGGTGGGGAATCAGAAACCACCTCATGAACTGTGCATAAGAGCCATAGTTGGTTGCGCTAGCTCAGTACAGGGAGAATATTAAATCTCTCTGTAAAATTGTTCAAACTAGAAAAATTATTTTTTTCGGATAAAAAAAACTAATAGCGAATATTTTTTTAAAGATGATTATTTAATCATTTTGTATGGGGTTAACTCTTTTACACTGTGATTTATAAGGGTTTTTATCATTTTGTGCTTTTTTTGTTCTATTAGAATTACTATTTTTTAACTTTCTGCTGATTGATAAAATGACAGCTTATGCGACTAATTTGCATAAAACAGATGTTTTTTGAACTTTTTTTCACTATTTGCTGCCTTAATAAACAACATCTAGTTAAGTGTTAGGGTGAGTTGTATGCCATTCACCCAAGCATACTGGCAATTCATGGCAAGGCCATTGTCAGCTTAATAACGACTGGGTACACTAAGGTTCATTGTGTGTCGTACACTGTGTCGAGTACGGATACAGTTTATAGAAGTAACTGCGCTCTAGGAGAAAAGACGTGGATTCAGGATTAAATTTTATTGATCTTATTTTAAAAGCGAGTGTGCTAGTTCAATTAGTGATGCTCACATTAGTGGCTCTATCGGTAATTTCATGGGCTATTATCATTCAGCGCCGTAAAACCTTGAGTAATGCGCTGTCTAACGCTAAGAAATTTGAATCTCGTTTTTGGTCTGGTGTGGATTTATCCAAGTTATATAACGAAATCTCAGCACGCGGTGTGCAAAGCGAAGGTGTGGAATTGATTTTCACATCTGGTTTTAAGGAATTCGCGCGCTCTAAAAAGTCGGCAACCAGCCCAAGTGCAGTAGCAATCGACGGCCCACATCGAGCAATGCGAGTGGCATTATCTCGTGAGATTGAGAAACTAGAAAATGGCATCCCGTTGCTGGCAACCATAGGCTCAATTAGCCCTTACATTGGTTTGTTCGGAACTGTATGGGGGATCATGACAGCCTTTATTGCACTTGGTGCAGTAAAGCAAGCAACTTTGCAAATGGTTGCACCAGGTATCGCTGAAGCGCTTATCGCAACAGCGATGGGTTTATTTGCAGCTATTCCAGCGGTTATCGCCTACAACCGATTTGCTACCAAGTTAGAGAAAATTGAATCTTCTTATGCCAACTTTATGGAAGAGTTTGCCAATATTCTTCATCGCCAATCATTAACGCAAGAGGTTAAATCTCATGTATCAGCGTAAGAAACGCCGTCCGGTCGCCGAGATCAACGTCGTTCCTTACATCGACGTGATGTTGGTGTTGCTAATCATCTTTATGGCGACGGCACCACTTATTACTCACGGCGTTAAAGTAGACCTTCCTAAAATGGAAAAGTCGGATTTGGTTGAAACCAAAGACGCGCCGCCCATTATTGCCTCGATTGATGCACAAGGCCGTTATTACGTCAGCGTAGGGACAGACCCAGAAGCGCCGATGGATGCTATCGACGTTGCTGCGGTTATTAAACTCAAACTGGACCAAAACCCAGAAACACCAGTCATGATCAAAGGCTCAGGCCAAGTGAGCTATCAACAAGTACTGCTCTTAATGGACTTTTTGAAGCGTGCAGGTGTGCCTGAAGTTGGCCTGATGACGGAGTCGTTTGAGGATTAATATGCAGCAGTTTAAAACGCCCCTGATAATCTCACTTATTCTACACGTTGCGCTTGTGGCTGCTTTAGTAGGCGCAAGCTTTTTGCGTAGTAATGCACCTGAGGTTCTCAAAGTGACACTCAACGCGCCGAGCCCAGAAGAGACGCCAGAAGAAATCGTCAGTGCAGTCGCAGTGGATCAAAAGGAAGTGAACAAACGCATTGAAGACATGCGCAAGCAAGAAGAAGCCAAAAAACGCGCTGAGCAAGAACGTATTCGGGAGCTTGAAAGAAGGGCTGCTCAAGCAAAACGTGACAGCGCGGCAGAAGCAGAACGTATCAAAAAGTTAGAGCAGCAACGTAAAGCTAAAGAGCAAGAACGTAAGAAAGCTGAAGCTGAAGCGAACAAAGCTCGTGAGCAACAGCGCAAAGAACGAGAAAAAGCTAAGCAAGCGCAGTTAGAAAAGGAAAAGGCAGAAAAAGCAGCCAAAGCAGCTGCGGAAAAACGCCGTAAGGAAGAAGAAGCGGCTAAAAAGGCTGAGGAAGAGCGTAAGCGCAAAGAAGCTGAAGCCGCACGCAAAGCTGAAGAAGCAAGACAAAAAGCCATCGCTGAGCAAATGATGCAAGAGCAACTCGCTGCTGAGCAAGCGGCACGAGCAAAAGCACGTCAGCAACAAGTGATGACTGAAGTGGATAAATACAAAGCCCTTATCGCTAGTCGCATCCAACAGAACTTACTGATTGATGAGAGCTATCGCGGTAAAGAGTGTCGTTTAAACATCAAACTGGCATTTAATGGCCTAGTGACCAGCGTGAACTCACTTGGTGGCGATAAGCAAATGTGTGATGCGGCTGTGCGTGCAGTTCGTCGCGTTGATACGTTGCCAGTGTCAAAAGAACGCGATGTTTATGAAGAATTAAAAAATATTAACTTAACAGTTAGACCAGAGTTTTAGGGGATGAATATGCTAAAAGCTTGTCGAATGTTTGTGCTTTCTACGCTCGCAATGATGAGTATGTGGGCTCAAGCAGCATTAGAAATTGTTATCACGGAAGGTGTCGATAGTGCACGCCCCGTGGCTGTAGTCCCATTTACTTACAAAGGTACGGGTGAAATGCCACTGCGTATTAGTGAAGTGATTGCTGCTGATCTGCGCCGTAGTGGTAAATTCAAACCATTGGCTGAAATTGATATGCCGCAGCGTCCTACAAGCGACGCCGATATCGATTACAGTGCCTGGGTGGACCGAGGCGTAGAAGCTGTTGTTGTAGGCTCTGTTGAGCAACAATCTGGCGGGCGTTACCTGGTCAGCTTCGAATTAATAGATGTCTTACGCGGCCAAATTACTGGCGGTGAAACACGTGTACTGAATAACGGTCAATTGACCAAAAGCCAAGATCACATCCTCGACGCTCGTGAAACTGTGATCCCAGCAGGCAGCTTCCGCCGTTACGGCCACCGTATCAGTGACGTTGTGTATGAGGCGCTTACAGGGGAACGCGGCGCATTCTTAACTAAAATAGCTTATATCATCGTTCGTGATGAAGAAGCGAAACCATATCAACTCGTGGTTGCTGACTACGATGGTTTCAATGAACAAGTGCTGTTGCGCTCAAAAGAGCCGCTAATGTCGCCAGCATGGTCACCAGATGGCAACAAAATTGCGTACGTCACATTTGAGAATCGCCAAAGCCAAATTTTTGTTCAAGATATTTATACAGGTCAGCGCCAATTGATCTCCAGCCATCCAGGTATTAACGGCGCGCCACAGTTTTCACCAGACGGTTCTAAGCTGGCAATTGTGCTGTCTAAAGACCGAACAGGGGCAACTGAACTCTATTTATATGACTTAATTACTAAACAAGAGCGTCGTTTAACGCGTCATCGTAGCATCGACACTGAGCCAACATGGCACCCTAACGGAAAAGAGATTTTCTTTACTTCTGAAAGAGGTGGTAATGCTCAGATTTATAAGTTAAATTTAGACTCTGGCCAAGTGAAGCGTATGACGTTTGATGGCGATATGAACCTAAATGGGTCAGTGACTCCGGACGGAAAGAATTTGGTCATGGTTAACCGAACTCTCGGTCGCTATCATATCGGTAAGAAGGATCTTGAAACGGGCAATTTCAGTGTGTTAACGCGTACTCGTCTTGATGAGTCGCCAAGTATCGCACCGAATGGCTCGATGATTATCTACAGCACAATGCACAATAATAAAAATGTATTGGCTTTGGTGTCAATGGACGGTCGCTTCAAAGCGCGCTTACCTGTGTTAAACGGGCAAGTTAAATCGCCGTCATGGTCACCATTTTTATAATTCGCTAAGGTTATAGTCAGCTTTAGTCGCATAAACTTGATGTTTGTGTAACTCGCTTACTATAGTAAGAAAAATTGAAAATCAGGTGATGGTTTCACTTAATTATAATAGGAATCTACTCAATGCAACTTAATAAACTATTAAAAAGCCTGCTTGTAGCTGTGCCAGTAATGACGCTAGCAGCATGTAGCTCATCTACAGACCTTGACGATGGTCAAGCAAACCAAACAAACCAAGTTGAAACCCAAACTGATACAGTGGACGTTGAAACAGTTGTTCGTGAAAAAACGGCTGAAGAAAAACTTCGCGAGAAGTATGAAGAGCTTCGTCAAAACCAAATCGTATACTTCGATTTTGACCGCGCTACTATCCAAAGTCAGTACGCTGAGTTGCTTCAAGCACACGCACAGTTCCTTGCGCAAAACCCTTCAGTTAAAGTACTTATCGAAGGTCACGCAGATGAGCGTGGTACGCCTGAGTACAACATCGCGCTAGGTGAGAGCCGTGGTCAAGCAGTAGAGAAGTACCTAATGAGCTTAGGTGTGAACGCTAACCAAATGTCAGTTGTGAGCTATGGCGAAGAAAAGCCAATGATCAAAGCACGCAACGAAGAAGCGTTCGCTAAGAACCGCCGTGCGGTATTGGTATACTAATAAAGTAAAGAGTAATGATGAAGCCGAAAATTATTTTGGCAGCCTTACTCATGAGCGGGAGCACCCATGTTTGGGCTGCTCCCGCTCCTGTTTCTGAGGCAACTGCCAGCGAATCCAGTATTGAGCAGCGTTTAAGCCGCCTAGAGCAAATGATGCAGTCTCGCAATTTGCTTCAGGCGAACTTACAGCAGCAGCTTGATTTATTACAAGACGAAGTCAGCCAATTGCGCGGTATCACTGAAGAGCATAGCTACAAGCTCGAAAAAGTGCTGCAGCGTCAACGAGAGCTGTATCAAGAAATTGAGAACCGTGTGAGTGCGGCTTATACGCAGCAGCCTAGCTATGACAGCCAGACGCCAGCAATGAGCACATCTATGCCGGACTCATCGACGCCAGAGCCGACGATGAGCACTAATTTGTCTGAAAACGAAGCTTATGACAAAGCGGTTAAGCTCATTATGCAAGATAAGCGTTATGCAGCTGCAATTCCTGAGTTCCAAGCATTTGTGCAAACCTATCCAAATTCTGTGTATGTGCCTAACGCACATTATTGGTTAGGCCAATTGCTGACGATTCAAGGCGACACGGCTGGTGCGAAATCACACTTCGAAACGGTTGTGAACCAATATTCTGATTCAAGCAAACGTCCAGATGCATTATTGAAGTTGGGTACCTTGGAGCAGCAAGAAGGTCAATTGGCAAAAGCCAAGCAATTATTCAATGAAATAATTACACAATATCCAGATTCGACTGCTGCAAAACTCGCGATTGAGCGTATTAGTAAGTTGTAGAAAATGGTGTCTATTGTTATGTTTTAGACTGCTTTTTAGCTAAAGCGGTCTAAAATTAGGCAACTAAGCGGAAAAACTAAAAAAAACCGTTTATTTGTATTGCACTTGGATTTTAAATAAGTATTATAAGCGCCCGCAGCAGGGGATAACCACACGGTAATAACTTTGCTGCTAATATGATTAGATGGGTCATTAGCTCAGTTGGTAGAGCAGTGGACTTTTAATCCATTGGTCGATGGTTCAAGTCCATCATGACCCACCATCTTCATATTATAATTCGCACCGCGTTGGGTCATTAGCTCAGTTGGTAGAGCAGTGGACTTTTAATCCATTGGTCGATGGTTCAAGTCCATCATGACCCACCATTCGCGAATTCGATCTATAAGTGGGTCATTAGCTCAGTTGGTAGAGCAGTGGACTTTTAATCCATTGGTCGATGGTTCAAGTCCATCATGACCCACCACTTAGATTTCAACTTTATGTTGGGTCATTAGCTCAGTTGGTAGAGCAGTGGACTTTTAATCCATTGGTCGATGGTTCAAGTCCATCATGACCCACCATTCATAAAGTTATGCCTCGCTATCATATAGCAGATGGGTCATTAGCTCAGTTGGTAGAGCAGTGGACTTTTAATCCATTGGTCGATGGTTCAAGTCCATCATGACCCACCATTTGCTTTCTAAATATCGCACTCTTCTCAAGTTATTCCTTTTTCTAATTAGTTAGTTACTCTCAATCGCAGTGAACATCGGCGGTTTGCTTCTTTTTCTCAAGATTGTTTCGTATAATTGCAGCATTATTTCCAATGTAGAATTAGTTTGACCAGTATGGGTATTAGCGAACAGATCATGCCTGAGGATTATATTTTTCCTCCAAAGCCAGCTCCACTTTCAGATGATGAAAAGGTAGCGTACAAAGAACGCATCAAGAAATTGCTAGTTGAGAAAAAAGCAGTCTTGGTTGCGCATTACTACACCGACCCTGAAATCCAAGCGTTAGCAGAAGAAACTGGCGGCTGTGTAGCTGATTCATTGGAAATGGCACGCTTTGGTGCTCGTCAAGATGATGCCGAGATGATCATTGTTGCCGGTGTTCGCTTCATGGGTGAAACCGCAAAAATTCTTACCCCGAACAAAACCGTTGTGATGCCAACGCTAGATGCGACATGTTCACTTGATGTGGGTTGTCCAATTGATGAATTTAGTGCCTTTTGTGATCAGCACCCTGAACGTAAAGTGGTGGTGTATGCTAACACCTCAACAGCGGTAAAAGCCCGCGCAGACTGGATTGTGACATCATCGTGCGCACTGGAAATCGTAGAGCACCTAGATAGTGAAGGCGAGACGATTATTTGGGGTCCAGATAAGCATTTAGGTAGCTATATCCAAAAGAAAACTGGCGCTGATATGATCATGTGGAATGGCGCATGTATCGTTCACGATGAATTTAAAACTAAAGCATTGAAAGACATGAAGGCACTGCATCCTGACGCTGCGGTTCTTGTACACCCTGAGTCGCCTGCTGAGATTGTTGACTTAGCGGATGCGGTAGGTTCAACCAGTCAGCTTATTAAAGCGGCGCAAGAAATGGACAACAAAAAGTTCATCGTAGCTACAGATCGCGGTATTTTCTATAAAATGCAGCAGCTATGCCCAGAGAAGGAGTTTTTCGAGGCACCTACGGCAGGGGAAGGGGCAACCTGTAAAAGTTGCGCACATTGCCCGTGGATGGCTATGAACGGCCTTAAAGCAATTGAAGAAGCATTGATTGATCCAACAGGCAAAGAAGTATTTGTCGACATGGAATTACGTGAAGGCGCGTTACGCTCTTTGAACCGCATGTTGGACTTCACTGCAAGCATGTCGCGTTAATGTCGTTTATCTAACCAATTGATTTGATTTTGGTAAAAACACCTTGCAAGGCATACAGCGTTTGCTTAGTATAAGCGGCGCTGCACATGCAGCCCAGTTTTAGTGTGGAGAGATGGCTGAGTGGCTGAAGGCGCACGACTGGAACTCGTGTATACGTTAATAGCGTATCGAGGGTTCGAATCCCTCTCTCTCCGCCATTTATTCTCAAAGCCCCGTTATACGGGGTTTTGTCGTTTCTGGGCTACAGAGAATTGACTACATCTACCAACTGGTACAAAGGGTTGGTACAAATGGGTATTCTCGCTTCTTGATACACTCTTCAGAAAGAGGGGAGTCGTCACTTCATAATGAGAATCATGCTGGGATCGCCGACTCTTTTTGATAACCTGTGCTGCGTTGTTAACGCTGATGAGTGAATACAGGCATTTGATTCAACAGTACTGTGTTTGTATTGTTTTTAATTTGGCAATAATCGCCTTTCCTTTATCGTTTTGTGTCTATACTGAATTTATCGTTCACACTTTATGAGACGTACAGTGGCATTTCCAGCTGTTGAAAAGATAGAGGCACCACTCCCCGATGAGCAGCAAGTGCCCCCCCTGATTTATGTCGTTGATGACGAAGAAATTTCTCTTGAAATACTCAAAGAGTTACTGAAACCTTTAGGCGAGGTTGTTGGCTTTGCTGATGGTGCTTCCTGTGTTGAAGCCTGCGAGAAGAAATTGCCTGATATCATTATTATGGATGTTAATTTGGGGGCTGTGAGCGGCTTGCAGATTTGCAGAAAGCTAAAGTCTATGTCATCAACCAAAGACGTCCCAATTATCTTCATTACCGCCAGCCAGAACACTCATGCTGAATCAGAATGTTGGCAAGCGGGTGGCGCTGATTTTGTAAATAAGCCAGTCAATGCGATGACGCTGCAGCACCGTGTTCGGTCGCAACTGCGGTATAAACAGCAAGCGGATCAACTGCGTCAATTGACTTACGTTGATGAGCTCTGCGGGATTTATAACAAGCGATACTTAATAGACTCACTCACTCGTGATGTGCGTGCTGCAAAAAGAAGTCATAGTGCTATTTCTTTATTAATGGTCGATATCGATTGGTTTAAGCCATTTAACGATTTTTACGGGCATTTACATGGTGATACCTGTTTAAAGGAAGTGGCTCAAACCCTTAAAAGTTGCTTGCTTAGGCCTAATGATTACATCGCCCGCTATGGTGGAGAAGAGTTTACCTGTGTACTCAATGGTACTAACGAAGAAGAGGCGATTACGGTTGCGACCAGAATGATGGAGGCGATAGCTCACGCCAATATCAAGCACGAAAAGAGTGAATTCGGGCATGTCACCATAAGTATTGGTATTTTCTGTGCTCAGCGAATAGAAAACCTACAAGACAAAACTATTTTGCAGCATGCCGATAACAACTTGTACGAGGCTAAGCGACGAGGTCGCTCGCAAATTGTCAGCAGTTGCGACGGTGATCTTCTCTTGGTTTAGCACGGCGACTAGATAAAAGTCTTTTGTGCCGCCCATACGGGAAGTTTTGTGTTCTACGCTTTTGATTAAATGCCAACGAACGTACACAAATTATTGCACTTTAATTACCTACAATTGTGCCAAGTCGCTAGACACCGTTGATACATATTCGTACATTGTTGCCGACAAATATAATAAAAACACTCTATTAAGGATAATAGCGAATGAAATTCAAGCGCCTAACGCTCGCTGTTACTGCGGGCTTATTCGGCCTCAGTGCATCTATCTATGCAAATCAAGCGACTTCAGCCTCTCCTGTGATATCTGCAAACATCAATGTTCAATCGCAAGCCGTGCGCCTCGATTTTCAAAAGTTTCAGTTAGACAATGGCTTGGAAGTGATATTCCATCTGGATAGCTCCGACCCTGTGGTCGCGGTCACGCTTGCGGCCCATGTCGGTTCTTCACGCGAAAAACGCGGACGTACAGGCTTTGCGCATTTGTTTGAGCACCTACTATTTCTGGAATCAGAAAACCTCGGTAAGGGTGGTCTGGATAAGATGAGCGCGCGCATAGGTGGCTCTGGTGCAAATGGTTCGACGAGTCGCGACGTTACCAATTATATGCAAACCGTGCCAAACGATGCTCTAGAGAAAATGATTTGGGCTGAGGCTGACAAGCTTGGTTACTTTATAAATACAGTGACAGACCCTGTGCTGGCTAAAGAAAAGGAAGTGGTCAAAAATGAAAAGCGTCAACGCGTCGATAACCGACCCTACGGGCATGTTTTTGATGTAGTGAGTACAAACCTATACCCTGCGTCTCATCCATACAGTTGGCTGCCTATTGGTTCACTCGAGGATTTGCAAGCAGCGACGCTGCAAGACGTGAAAGAGTTTTACGCTCGTTGGTATGTGCCCAACAACACCACCTTAGTGATTTCAGGAGATTTTGACCCCAAACAAGCACGCCAATGGGTTGAAAAGTATTTCAACGATATCCCCAAAGGGACTGAAGTGCCAGCGCAAGTAAAGCGTGAGGTCAAACTTGGAAAAACCAAAAAGCTTTATCATGAAGATAAATTTGCGACAGTGCCTCAACTGACTCAGGTATGGCCAACTCCCGCAAAGTTTCACCCAGACACCTATGTACTCGATATTCTTATTAAGCTTCTAGTTGATTCCAAAGATGCCCCTTTGTACAACGAGCTGGTCGAAAAACAAAAACTGACTTCTGATGTGGCATTATTCGATTACCGTTCCGAGTTGGCATCAGAGTTATTTTTAATGGTAACCGCGTTTGATGGTGTTGACCTTGATATGGTTCACAATGCCATTAACCAAGGCTTTGAGCGCTTCGAAAAAGAGCAGTTTACTGATGCGGATATCGATCGAATTAAGGCGGGTCTTGAAACTGAGTTCTACCAAAACCTATCGAGTGTCGTGGGTAAAGGAATTAACCTTGCGGATTATAATCTTCTTGCTGATGACCCAGAAATGATCAACAAGGAAATAGAATTTATTCGTCAGGTGACCAAAGAGGATGTTTGGCGAGTGTATAACCAATACATTAAAGACAAGCATTACATTTCCGCGAGTTTCGTACCGCAAGGGCAGCTACCACTTGCGGTCGAAGGCGCAGAAAAAGCAAACATCACCGAAGAGGCAGTGGTGATGGGGCAAGAAGCGAGCTTTGACACATCCAAGCAGCAAAGTTACGCAAAGACACCGTCGAGCTTTGACCGTTCAGTGGAACCTCCTTACGGTAAAATGCCAGTTGTGCCTGTACCTGACGTTGTGGAATCACAATTGAGTAATGGCATGCGGGTGTCGTCAATTTACACTGACGAAGTTCCTCTGGTTGAGTTCAAGCTACGCATTGATGGTGGCATGTTATTCGATGCACGAGGTAAGTCAGGCACTGCGAACCTGCTTGCTGACATGCTCAATCGAGGTACTGCTTCGAAGAAGCCGGCTGAACTGGAAAAAGCGATTAAGCAACTGGGTTCTAAAATCGATGTATATGCAACTGAACAATCGATAACGGTCAATAGCAGTGCCTTGGCACGAAACTTTGATGCGACCATCGCGTTGGTTTCGGAAATGTTGTTGCAGCCTAGATGGGATGAACAAGAATTTGCTCTAGCTAAAAGCGCAGTTCAAAGCCAACTGCAACAACGACTTAGTAATCCTCAGGCGATTGCTGAGCAAAAAATGAAGGAAATCATTTACCCAGTTGGCCACCCTTTGAGTCACTCCCTGACAGGTGATGAGCAAAGCGTGCAAAATATTACGCTTGCAGACATACAAGCATTCCATCGCGAAAAAATTGCGCCACAACTCGCTAATATTCATGTTGCCGGCGCGGTGCAGCACGAGCAGATTGTTAAGTCATTAGCGAAATTACAAAAGTCATGGCCAAAATCGGCACTTGCGGCACCAAAAGTCGCACTTCCTAAAATGCCGCAGCACTCTAAAGTATATTTCTATGATATGCCGGGCGCAAAGCAGTCAACATTGTATATTGCGCAACCCGCTTTGTTAGCCACTGATAGTGACTTTTATCGCGCACAGGTGATGAACTATATCTTAGGAGGTGGTAGTTTTGCTTCGCGTTTGACTCAACAGTTGCGTGAGGGCAAAGGCTACACATACGGTATTGGTTCAGGTTTTGATGCTTCGCAACATGCGTCATTATTCATCATTAACACCAGCGTGAGAACGAATGTGACATATGAGGCTTTGGCGTTAGTCAAAGAAATTGTGGAGCAATACAGTAGTACCTTTACACCGACCGATTTAACCACAACACAAGAGTATTATCTCAAAAGTAATGCGCGACGTTTTGAAACCTTGTCAGCGAAAATAGGTGTGTTGACGAATATGGCTATGTTGGATTTACCTAAGAACTACGTGCAACAAAGAGCTAAACAAGTTCAAGCGCTTACAGTGCCTGAAGTGCAAAAGCTAGCGCAGCAACACATTCACCCAGATAAGTTGGTGTATGTAGTGGTAGGCGATGCGCAAACGCAATTAGCGGGCCTGTCTAAGCTGGGTCTAGGTGAGGTTGTTAAGTTAAATTAAAATTTAGTAGCGGCGCGATAAGTCAATTGCGCCGCTTATTATGAATCTTGGTTAGGCGAGTTCTTCGGCCACTTCCACCACTTTTTGGCGTAGCCAGATGTGGCTCACATCACGATGCAACAGTGGCGACCAAATCATATCAAGTTCAAACGGTGGGATAGGGAATGGCGGCTCCAGTATGGTTAACCCCGGATCATCCTGATAAATTTTAGCCGCTTTTGATGGCAAAGTAGCTACGAGGTTTTGCTCTTTCGCCAAGTGAATTGCCACGTGGTAGTTACGCGTGAAAGTCGCGATATTTCGGTGCTTACCAAAGTGCGCTAAGGCTTCATCTACCCATCCTAACTTTTGTACGTCCTTGGGATCCATACCGACACCCACGCCAAATCCCGTTTTACTTACCCAAATATGTCGAGCTTGAAGGTATTGCTCAAGGTTAAAGTTATTCTGGATAGGGTTGTCCGACTTTACTAAGCACGAGAAGCTGTCTTTCCAAATCCGTTTATGGTGAAAAGACTGTGGCAGCTTTTCAAAACGGTTGATGGCCATGTCCACTTTGCCATTTTCTACGTCATGGAAGTTAACATCACTGGGAGTCAAAATATCGAGTGTGGTGTCTGGCGCCTCTGCATGTAACTTACTTAAAAGTCTCGGGGCGAGGGTACTGGCCGCATAATCGCTGGCCATAATGCGAAACACGCGTTTACTGCTGGCTGGTTCAAAGTCACGATTCGGAGCCAGTGTTTCTTCTAGCGTCATGAGGACGCCTCGGATCACAGGCTGTAACTCTAATGCTCGTTCGGTTGGCACCATGCCTTCGCTGGTGCGTACTAGCAATGGATCGTTTAATAGATTTCTCAGCCTTTTCAGTCCATTACTCATCGCAGGTTGGGTGATACTGAGCTGATTTGCAGCTTTGGTTACGTTGCATTCACGTAACAAGGTATCGAGATAAACGAGTAGGTTTAAATCAATTTTGTTTATGTTCATTGCTTGCTGCCATTTTTATTATTTATAGTGATTGTAGCCTAACTTATCTCTGAGAAACACACTACCAAAGATGTATGAATCTTTGCTCCGGTGGATATGGGTAAACTTGTTTGTATTCACCTTGTTTGATTTTAGCCTGAGCTTGGCGCCAATAACTCGCGCTTGTAAGCTCCTTATGATATTGCAAAAAGACTTTTTTGTGTGCGGGATTGGGTAACACGAAAGTGGTTAATTGAGCAGGAAATACGTCATTGGGCGCAACAGAAAGTGTGCTTTCATCAAATCCGTCAAAGTCTCTAAACTGCATATCAGTGAGATATTGCACCTCATCGTAATCGTAGAACACAACCCTGCGATGCTTAGTTACGCCGAAGTTTTTTAGCAGCATGTCGCCAGGAAATATATTTGCGGCAATCATGTCTTTCAGTGCTTGTCCGTACTCCCGAATTGCTTGCTCCGCTCGCTGTGAGTCCACCTCTTGAAGGTACAGGTTAAGCGGGGTCATTCTGCGCTCAATGTAAAGGTGTTTGATTATCAGCATGTCGTCTTCAATGCGCATAGAATTGGCAATGCTGCTTTGTAAAGTACGCAGTAAATCCTCACTAAAGCAACTCAGAGGCAAAGCTACATCGGAATACTCGAGCGTATCTGCCATTCGACCGACACGATCATGGCGCTTTACTAATTGATATCGTTCCAACACGGTAGAGCGGCCAAAAGGTTTACTGGAGCCGAACTTGTCGCGAATAACTTTAAAGACGTAGGGGAAGGAAGGAAGGTTGATCACCATCATAACCATACCTGGCGTACCGGCGGCCAATTCAAAGCGTTCGTTCGAATGCTTCATATGCTCTAATAATTCACGGTAGAACTCTGTTTTACCTTGCTTGTGAAAACCAATGGCATTGTATAGTTCGGCCTTGGTTTTACCCGGCATAAGTTGATTTAAGAAATGTACAAGTGCCGATGGTGCGTGTGTTTGCACCATAAAGTAGGCGCGAGCAAAACCAAACACGACGCGCATCTGTGATGAGCGAGTGAGCAGAGCATCTATATATAAGCCTTTGTCTTTATTGTGTAAAACAGCAATAACAAAGGGTTGAGAGCCGGCTGCGGAGACGATTCTACCGACAATATAGGCGGCTTGGCCGCGATAGAAAGGTGCTTGCAGAATATCAAAGCGCATTTGATGGCTTTTTACATGGGTTTCGGGTGCTTGCTTAATAAAGGCTTTCATCAACAAGCGGATATCGCGGTCTAAATTGGCAAATTCGCAGCCAAATTCAAATTGTGTGATGATTTGCTTAATTGTTGGTTTTAGGCCATCTACCACGGGGAAATAGCTGCGATATTCAGCCTCTACAGGTAGTGCAGGAGCATCAGCGAGCGTTGCTTGCACGAAAATAAAGTCGTTATTGTAGTATTTCCGCTCGAACAAACGGCAAAAAACGGAATTGTAGAATGTTTCTGCGAGCTCGGCTTGTGGGTGAAAGACCAAGAATTGTTGATAACACGTTTTGGTTTGTGTCCATAACCTAGGTTGGGTAGATGGATCACTGACTTTTGCTTGCAGTGCCTCGACGGTTTCATTAACGCGTGCATCGTAATAGCTTATGCGCAAACTGGCTATTTCACGCATTAAGGCCCAATCACGCGTTGCAAAGGCTTGCGGTGCCTGCGCAGTGATTGATTGAAACAGTTTGTAGTGATTAGAAAACCCGTTAAGAATTTGCTGAGCGATTGCCTGCGCGTACACGTCCTTTGCCTATAGAGCCTATACTCTAAGCCAGAGTAAGCGATGGTTCTTTGCAAATGCAAGTATTATTGGAACTTTTCCAAGGACTTTTGCAGCGAAGCGAGGCTTCTTTCAGACTCTTTAATACGTTGGGTATAACGTTTTTCTATGTCCTTAATGTTCTTTTTCACTTCGACCTTGAGCGCCTTACGTTCATCGTCTGACATCAGACGTTCAAGTCGTTGCTCTTGTTCGAGAGTTTTGGCACTACGCTCACGCTTAAGCACCACAACTTTATGTTTGGTACTGCGAATTTGCAGCTCAATACTTTCGCGTTTACGGTCCTTTTCGAGCTGTGTTAACTGCTTGGAAAAGTCTTCCTTGGGCGCTTTAAGTTCCGGATTGGAGTGCTTTACTTCCAATTCTTCTGCGTTTTGTGCGCAAGGGAATTGACTAAAAACAGTCCCTTCAGATGTTTGGCATTTGTAGACAACCACATTGGCAAAAGTGGCTGTGGACAAGGTCGCGCATAGCGCGCAAATCCCCATTTTTAATGCAAGTAACTTAGTCACTGTGCTACCTCGTTGTTATTATTAGGTCTCATTCCTCGTTTCAAATATAGATTAACTGAAACTGAATGTCACGGACGTAATAAAAAGGTATTAAAAACAGGTAAATATAAAACGATGTTACTGGGCATTAAAGCGCTTAAGTTGTTTTATACCTTGAATTAAGAAAGGCACGTTGAGCTCTTGATCAACACTGAAGCCTTCGCTGGCCGAGATATGCTTGAAACTACCGTCACTGGAGAGCAAGGTGATTCTATCTTTCCTTAATGCGATGAACACACCATGTGAGTAGTTAACGTCAGCAAATTGCTTTTCGCCAATCATGTTATTAGCGATAAGTGCGCTTTGCGCCAGCTCGGAGCATTGCCAAAATTCACTTAACACAGTTGCAAGAATATCTTGTGGTTGGACAATGTGGTTGACTGAATTTAAACGCGGCGCGCTAGACCACAATTGATTTATGGTCGTAATTTGCTCACTTGAGCTACTTTGAGTGGTAAATGCGAACACTAAGCTATTTGCACGTACGGGTTCTTGTGAGTCCAAACTCACATTTACAAGGGCATTCTCATCGTTATGAATGAACTCGTATCCTTCGAGCGATGTACTTAAAGTTATAGGCGAGCGGCGCCACAACGGGTCGATATTGTCTTTTTGCATGCTCGTTCTGTAATAGCTTGGTAATCCATACAGAGCATTAAAAATGGTGTCTTGTTGATCGCGAGGATGCAAAATAGGGCCGACTAGTCTTATGTCGGCTGTGCTGTCTACAAATTTGTTCAGCGCTTCTTGGCTGCTAAATAAGCGAATGTCGATACCCGTGGTGGTCTCGTTAATTTCACAGCTTGGTAGCTGCGCAGGCATAACAAAACTCACGGTCGGGGCATTAACACTAACGGCACGAGCTTGTTCATAGCGCTCTAAATCCAACAGATCATGTTTAGCGAGTAAGGCTTTGGCCGTTGTTGGGTAGGACAAAGGCAACATGTTGTCTTGCTTCGTGATATCGAATTTTAATTCGGCATCCGCCCATATATGGATACTGTGGCTCAGTGCAAAACACACTACCAATACGCCCGATATCTTTTTACCAAAGCGATGACGTTTGAGCTCTGCAAGGTGGTGCCAAGCATAATTACTGACCAACAGTTGGTAGGCGAGAATCATCATGACGATGGCAAGTACTAGCAAAGTTGAAAAGGCAGGCGTATTACTCACATTGCGCCAAAATAGCGACAGAATTTCTCGCAGCGAGTCGAAATTGAGGTGGTAACCAAGGTTGTAATACACAAAAGCGTCGACAGCCAGTAGCGTCATGCCCGATGTTGCGATAATTGAAGCCATGCCTCTAATATGCCGCGGATACGGGAATATCAGAGACAGTGGAAAAATGGTTAAGACGAACGCTAAAAAAGTAATAAACGCAGTGTGGCTTAGCCAGGTGATGATCATATAGAAAGTGCCAATGGCGCTTGTGGGCGGGGCATCAGCAAATAAGTATGGCAAGCTCACGAGCAACGCGAGGCCGATATTGGCAAGGGTGAACCAATGGCCCCAAGCCAGCAATTGACTGGCCTTGGAGGAGAATGGGTTTTGCGTTGCTAAATTCATCAAGCTACTTGATTGAGTCTGTCAGGGCATTGGCAAAGTTTTGCGCGACTGACGCTCTTTTTGCTTCAGGCACATGCTCTTTAATAATATGCGTGATAGTATTGCCAAGACACATCAGGCTTAAATCAACCGGTGCTTTTTTGTCGGCAAGAACAGCGACAAGCTGGTCCACAAGTTGTTCTACTTCTTCATTTTTGTATTTAGATAACGCTGGCATCGGTGGATTCATTACTGATTTATATATGTCCTTGTATTTTAACACCGTAGGAGTGAAAAACAAAGATGACGACCGAGGTTAAGAAGCTGGTTGTACATTACGTAGATAAAGAAGATGAAAATACCCAAATTCACCTGCGTAATGACGAAATGCCTATCAACGAGCGTGTTAATATATTTATTGAGCAGCTACACCATGCCTACAATGGCAAACCAGGCAAAGGGTTCTGTGCTTTTAGTGAAGAAAAAAGCAGCGTGGTGGCAAGTTGTATGCAAAGTTACCGCAACCATGAAATGGGCTTTTGGCATGTCACTGAAAAAGCGGCAGATGTATTAAAAGAAGAACTCGATAAGTATGCGTTTAATGAGACCGGTTACCTTATTTTCTGTCATTATCAATATGTTGCCACAGATTATATTTTAATCGCACTTCTCAATATCAAAGAGCATTACAGCATCACCACCGAGCTAGACTTGGCTTCTTCTCGTCACTTAGATATTACCCGCATGCAGCTTGCGGCGCGTATTGACCTGCAAGCGTGGGATACCCAAGCGGACGAAAATCGTTATATCTCCTTTATCAAAGGCCGTGCTGGGCGCAAAGTTGCTGACTTCTTTCTGGATTTTCTCGGCTGTGAAGAGGGAATTGATCCTAAGCAGCAAAGCCGTTCTATGCTTACAGCGGTTGAAGATTACCTCAGCGACCAAGGATTGGACAAAGCAGAAAAAGATGAACGCCGTAAAGAGGTGTTTGATTACTGTAATGACAGAATCAACAGCGGCGAAGATGCCAATCTCGAAGAAATCGGTTCGGTGATCAGTAAAGATGACGAGTCGAGCTTTAATGACTTTTACCAGCAGCAAAATTACGACATTGCCGAATCATTCCCTGTTGATAAAAAGACAGTGACTGGCATGGTGAAATTGTCTGGTATGGGCGGGGGCGTGAGTGTTGGCTTTGAGCGAAAACATTTAGGCGAACGGGTTATATATGACCCTGTTAATGATACTTTGACCATCAAAGGTGTTCCGCCCAATCTTAAAGATCAATTGGATCAGCTTGATAAAGCCTGAGGCCATTTGCTTCAGTATAGAGTGAGTAATTAATAGAGGGCTAAGGCCCTCTTTTTTGTATCTCAGATTTTGCGCTCGTAAAGTTGAGGTACTGAGGTTTGTCTGCAATGCGCAACGTCGAGTCTTGTGCAATCACTATAGCGAGCGACAGCGTATCACACACTGCCAAGGTAGCTTTAATTTTAGAGCAATAAAAAAGCCGCTGTAATAGCGGCTTTTTTTATAACTGTTGAGTTTAGGTTACTCTTCAGTCACGGCCTCTGAGGCTTGCTCTGCAACAACGTTTGCTTTGGTAGTGCTTGGAATTGCAGCTTCTGCAAACGCATGACCAACCGGAGCGATAGAGCCTGGCTTTTGAGTGCTGTTTTGCACTGCAACGCGTTCCTCAACAGTCATTACTGTTGGCTGCTGCGCTGATGCGACCAAAGCAACTGCTTTTGGTTGCGTCATTGGTGCACTCGCGAAGCCAGTACCATGATTGATGGCAGTTGGCGTAACAACGTCCGTATCCTGTGCTTCATCAGTTGATGGCTCAGTAACATCAGCGGTCGTTGCTTGCACTTGAGCAGCGTCAACGGCTGCTGGCACGTCTACAACACTTGGTGCAACAGCTGTTTCAGTGTCACTGGTATCCTCTGCAGACTCAGTAACCTTGTCTTCGCTAGAAGGTGCTTCAGTAGTGATTACTTCAGCTTGGTGTTCTGGCGCAGCTACATCCGTTTCCTCAGTTGTTTCTTCTGAAACAGCATCGCTAGTCTCTTGCTCTGTCGTGTCAGCTTCGGTCTCAGCGACTGGCTCGCCGACTGGCTTGTCGATTGATGCCACTGCTGGCTCATCCACAGTTTCTGTTTCGACTACGTCAGCTGCTTGAGGTTGCTCAGTAGCGGCTGATTTATCGTCAGCTTGCTCTTGCACAGCATCTTGTTTTGCTGGCGTTTGCTCAACAACGACTTCTTCTTTATCAACATCGGTTTGAGTATCGGTGTTAGTAACAGAGAGTTCTTGCTGCGCTTCTTCTGCCATCGCTTGATCTGCGACTGGAACAAATGCTGCTTTTTCACCTTCGTTGTCTTGCTTGTCGCGACGACGACGTTGGCCTGCTGCACGTAAGTGACGAGGAGAGCGGCGAGTACGAGTACGGCCTTCCTTTTCACCTTCGGCTTGTTCATCGCTGCTTGGCTCTTGGGCATTTTCTAGCTCATTTTCAGCCTTTGCCTCAGCAACAACCTCTTCTTTTTTCTTTTGCGCTTTAGCTGGTTTAGCATCAGTTTGCTTTTGCTCTACTGGCGCTTCAACTGCTTCAACAACTGCTGGAGTCGCTTCTTCTACTTGAGCTTTTACATCAGTAGGTGTTTGCGATTCTTGCTCAGAGTTGTTGTTATCAACGCGTACTTTCTTACGTAAGTTACGACGTTGACGACGCTGCTTCGGCTTTTTAGCTTCTTGCTGCTCTTCTTTTACTTCAACAACGGCATCTTGCGTCGTTGCTTCTGTCGCTTCAACCGTTTCATTGTTGCCACGATTATCTCGACGGCGATTTTGTGAACGGCGACGCTTATTGCGGTTGTCTGAACGCTCGTTGCTAGAACGATTTTGTTCATTAGACTCATTAACGTCTTTGTCTTGCTTATCGTCAGCAGATTTCTGGTTCTGACCTCGGCCTTTATTGCGCGACTGATTGTTACGACGACGTTGGTTGTTATTGCGACGACGATCACCTGGGCGACGATCTTTGTTGTCATCTTTTTTCTTAGTCTGCTCTTGCTCTTCTTCACCAGCAAACAAGCTCTTCAACCATTTGCCAATGCGGCTCAACAAGCCTTCTTCGCTTTTAACTGGTGCTTTGCTAGGTTTTGCTTGTGCAACAGGTGCTGGCTCTTTTGGCATTAATACGCCTTTAAGCACTGGCTCTTCACGCTGAGGTGCAACAGGTGCGCGTGAGTACTCAATTGCTTCTGGTTCCGGCTCAATGATCTGCTCGTAGCTTGCCGCTTCAAGAGTTTCATCTTTGCGTAGGCGCACAACTTCGTAATGCGGTGTTTCCATGTGTTGATTTGGAATGATCACTACATCACAGTTATGACGTTTCTCAATGCGTTGCACACTGCGGCGCTTCTCATTCAACAAGTACGCACCAACGGCCACTGGCACTTGGGCATTAACTTGTGACGTGTTGTCCTTGATTGCCTCTTCTTCGATAAGACGAAGAATAGAAAGCGCGATTGATTCATTCGAACGAATCGTGCCTTGGCCGCTACAACGTGGGCAGGTACCTTGGCTTGCTTCACCTAGTGATGGACGTAAACGCTGACGCGACATTTCCAGTAGGCCGAAACGAGAGATCTTACCAATTTGCACACGTGCACGGTCTTGACGGGCAGCATCTTTAAGACGGTTCTCAACTTCACGTTGGTGGCGAGGTGGTGTCATATCGATAAAGTCGATAACGATTAGACCACCTAAGTCACGTAGACGTAACTGGCGAGCGATTTCGTCGGCCGCTTCTAAGTTGGTATTTAACGCCGTTTCTTCGATATCGCTACCTTTAGTCGCTTTTGACGAGTTGATATCGATAGATGTAAGTGCTTCCGTTGGGTCGATTACAATAGAACCACCCGAAGGCAAACGCACTTCACGTTGGAAAGCAGACTCAATCTGGCTCTCAATTTGATAATGAGTGAATAGCGGTACATCGTTTTGATATAGCTTTACACGGTTCATGAAATCCGGACGGAAACGCTCAATATGCGCCTTCGCTTCTTCGAAAACACGAGGCTTATCGATAAGAATCTCACCGATGTCACGACGTAAGTAGTCACGGATGGCACGGAAAATAACGTTACTTTCTTGGTGAATTAAGAAAGGCGCTTTGCCGCTGTCAGCTGCATCTTTGATTGCTTGCCAATGAACAAGTAGGGCACGCAAATCGTACTCTAACTCTTCAAAAGATTTACCCACACCTGCGGTACGTACGATGAGTCCCATACCCTTTGGAAGCTCTAAACGGCTCAGTGCTTCTTTAAGGTCTGCGCGCTCTTCGCCTTCGATACGGCGAGAAATACCGCCAGCACGAGGGTTATTTGGCATCAATACAAGATAGCTTCCCGCTACAGAGATAAAGGTGGTGAGTGCCGCGCCTTTTTGGCCGCGCTCTTCTTTATCTACTTGAACGATAACTTCTTGGCCTTCTTTAATTACGTCCTTGATATTTGGACGACCACTAAAGGTGTAGCCATCTGGGAAGTAAGTACGAGCGATTTCTTTTAGTGGTAGAAAGCCATGACGTTCTGCGCCATAGTCCACAAAAGCGGCTTCTAGAGAAGGTTCGATACGGGTAATTTTACCCTTATAGATGTTTGCTTTTTTTTGTTCGTGTCCAGGGCTTTCGATATCAAGATCGTACAGGCGCTGGCCATCAACCAGTGCAACGCGCATTTCTTCTTGCTGCGTCGCATTGATTAGCATGCGTTTCATATTGTTACTCTTAAATTCTGTACATAGTGCCAGACCTTCTGTGGTCTTTCGGCGCTCTTCTTATGTCTAAGGTGCAGTCTCACGACTGGGCTTTTAACGAAAAAGCTTAACGTTTTTGCTTGCTCTGGGGTGCACTGGTAACACTGAATAAGCATTACAGCACCTAAATTTTGCGCGGATAATTTATTGTGATTAGCCGCTTTTCATGCCAAAGCAATTGTCGTTCACCGAGACACCAACATGGTGGTCGATAGCATTATGATTCTGTTTAATTAAAGGTAGTCTGCGAAGGCGCTTTTGATCGTGTTGCCGCCTAGGCAAATTACCGAATGTTCTATTATTCGTTTCCTATAACGCCCTTATGGGCACATCACCTCTTGCGGTGGCAGTATTACTCACAATCTATTACGCGCATTGCTCGCAACTGCTCTCACGTGGTTTCTGGAAGATAAAGCTGTGGAAATACGAGCCCGAATCTGTATGATCGCCTTTCCCAGAATGTGTTGCACGCAAGTTTTGGCCAAAGCCAAAGGTGATGTAAAATCCTATGTTATGCACAGGTTTTACAAGGGCGATTATCCCACTAAAACCTCTGCATTAGCAACTAAATTATGACTCAAATCAGTGATTAGGCAA
Organism: Pseudoalteromonas pernae; assembly: GCF_039831865.1. Taxonomy (NCBI): domain Bacteria; kingdom Pseudomonadati; phylum Pseudomonadota; class Gammaproteobacteria; order Alteromonadales; family Pseudoalteromonadaceae; genus Pseudoalteromonas; species Pseudoalteromonas pernae. Next base: position 67,091 of record NZ_JBDODM010000002.1, on the reverse strand, counting down.
TGAAAGAGACAATTGGCACCCAGGTTTGCTTTGTAACCGTTGATGAAGACTACAGCGGACAACGCATTGATAACTTTTTAATAACCAAACTCAAGGGTGTGCCAAAAAGTGCGGTGTACCGAATTTTGCGCAAAGGCGAGGTGCGCGTTAATAAAAAGCGTGTGAAGCCCGTTTATAAACTGCAAAGCGGAGATGTGATCCGTATCCCGCCGATAAAAATCGCAGAGCGAGAAGAGCAGCACATTCCTACTAATCTAGATAAGGTGAGCAAGCTTGAAGATGCTATCTTATTCGAAGATAAGTACCTTATCGTCATCAACAAACCTGCGGGTATGGCAGTTCATGGGGGCAGTGGCTTAAGCTTCGGTTTGATAGAAGCACTGCGCGCATTGAGACCTAATGACAAAAACTTGGAGTTAGTGCACCGACTAGACCGTGATACCTCAGGTTGTTTACTTATTTCGAAAAAGCGTTCTGTATTGAAATCATTGCATGAGCAACTTCGCGAAAAGACCATGGAAAAGAACTACTGGGCGCTTGTTGCAGGGCAGTGGGACGCGCAAGTGCGTAATGTAAATGAACCTCTCAATAAAAATACACTGCAATCAGGCGAGCGTGTTGTGCGTGTCGATCACGAGCGAGGCAAGGCATCGCATACGCGTTTTCGTGTTTTAGAGCGTTTTGACAATTGCTCGTTGGTGCAAGCATCGCCAGTGACGGGTCGTACACACCAGATTCGTGTGCATACTCAATGCAAAGGTCATCCGATTGCTTGTGATGACAAATACGGCGACCAAGCATTCGACGCACAAATGCGTTCCTCTGGTTTGGGACGTTTGTTCTTACATGCACGTGAATTGCGTTTCTTCCATCCAAAGAATGAAACCACCATGGCATTAGAAGCGCCATTAGATAAAGCCTTGGAAAACTGTTTGGAACGTTTGCGTGAAACTAGCTAATAAGCGTCTGATCATCTTTGATTGGGATGGCACTGTGATGGACTCGGTGCCAAAAATTGTTGCGACGCTGCAAAGTGCAGCGCGCGCGTTACGCGTCCCAGAACCAGACTATCACTGTGCCAAGAACATCATTGGCTTAAGCTTGGACACGGCAGTAGAAACCTTATTTCCCGAGCACTCAGAGTTTCATGAGGCATTAGCGAACGGATACAAGCATCACTACTTATCGGTTGATAATACACCCACTCCTTTGTTTGCTGATGTAGAACAAACGCTGATGGCTCTAAAAGACAGAGGGTATTTATTGGCTGTGGCGACCGGTAAAAGTAGAAAAGGACTGGATAGATTGTTAGCTGAAACGGGTTTGCATGCGTTGTTCGATTTTACACGCACCGCTTGTGAAGCCCAATCTAAGCCGCATCCGCAAATGCTCGAGCAAATTCTAACGCATTTCAGTGTCAGCGCTCGCGACGCCGTAATGATAGGGGATACACAAATTGACATGCAATTGGCGGCCAATGCCAACATGGATGCAGTGGGCGTCACCTTTGGTGTGCACGACAAGGATGAACTAGGGCAGTATAGCCCTGTCGTCACTGTGGATTCTTACAAAGAGCTGCTGGCGCTTTTTTAGTTGGTGTTCACAAGCTCGCTCAGGCGACCCCTACGCGAACCCTAAAGCGCTAAGGGGTCAATTTGCCAATCGAGTAACATCTTGTTTAACCGTAGCAGAGGTAAGCCTACTAATGCATTAGGGTCATCTCCTCTTAAAGCATCAAATAAACAGATACCCAGTCCTTCGCTTTTGAAGCTGCCAGCACAATTGAGAGGTTGTTCTTTGGCGATGTAATTACCAATTTGCGCATCGGTTAAATGGCGAAAATGCACCTCAAATGGTTCGACAATGACGTTATTTTTGCCCGTTTCTAGGTCTAAAAGCGCCAAAGAGGTTAAAAATGTGACTTTTTCGCCGCTGAATCGGCGTAATTGTTTATGGGCATTTTCTACCGTGTGTGGTTTCCCCAATATATCACCTTGATGAAGCGCGACTTGATCGCTGCCGATCACTATACCGGATTTGTATGTTTTGTGTGCAGTTTGTGCTTTTTCTAATGCCAGCCTGCGCACTAATTGTTCTGGTGATTCGTTTGTCAGTGGTGTTTCATCTATATCAGGAGCAAAATGACTAAATTGCGGGATAATTTTTTTTAATAATTGCTGCCTAAAAGGCGAACTTGAGGCTAAGATAAAAGCTGTTTTCATTGCCCGATCATCGAATTGTTGAATATCGACTCTAGAATACGGCGCAATCGGGCGAAAAACAAAAGGAAAGTCGAATTTTATTTTGACTCTAATGATAACTATCTATATGATGCAGCCCCTATGCAAAAGGTGAAGATTCCCGTCACCCTTGATCCGGGCAGAGCAGCACAACGCAAGTTAGAATATGACGGCGTAGTGATGTTTGACGAACTTTCTCGTTTCGAGCAAGTTGTGCTGGATGAAAGTGGTGAAGTAGCGGTAAAAATTCATTGCAAGCATGATGAACAAGGTTTAACAGTACTCACTGGGACTATTAAGGCCCGAGCTACACTTGTTTGTCAGCGTTGTAATGAAGAGTTTGGGTTGGATTTGGAGCAAGACTTTGCGTATACGCCAGTTGGCATGGGTGCAGAGTCCGATCATCTCCCTGATTACTACGATGTGGTGGAGCTTGATGAGAACGGGGAAGTCAATCTTCGACAATTAGTTGAAGACGAATTGATTTTAGCCATTCCTATCGTGCCTATGCATGACGAAGCATCTTGTCGTTACTCAGAGCAACAAAAAAGCTTTGGGAAAATCGATGAAAAAGATGAGAAACCAAATCCATTTGAAATTTTGAAACAACTTAAGAAAGATTCTTAGGAGAAGGCTAATGGCGGTACAAAAAAGCAAGAAGTCTCGTGCAAGACGTGGTATGCGTCGTTCACACGATGCAATCAGTGGTCCAGCTCTAACAGTTGATAAAGTGACTGGTGAAACTCACCGTCGTCATCACATCACTGCAGACGGCTACTACAAAGGCGTTAAAGTAATTTCTAAGTAAGAGATTGCTTTATGCAGCGCAGTCTAACCATTGCGTTAGATATGATGGGGGGCGATTACGGCCCCCGTTCATCTATCCCAGCCGCAATTGAAGCGGTCCATCTACACCCAACACTTACCCTGATCCTCTGTGGTAACGAAACGCTAATTCAAGAGCAACTTTCGCAACTCGATGCACTTCAGCACCCGCGATTAAAAATCCAACACTGCACTCAGATTGTCACTAACGCAGACGAACCCGCTTATGCACTTCGTAATAAAAAAGATGCATCAATGCGTGTGGCGTTGAATTTGGTCAAAAGCGGTGAAGCGCAAGCGTGTGTGAGCTCTGGTAACACAGGCGCATTATTCGCTATGGCGCATTATGTGCTAAAAATGTTGCCCGGTATCAAGCGTCCAGCGCTTATCTCGTCAGTGCCAACTGAGACTAAAAACCCTGTATATTTGCTCGATCTTGGTGCCAATGTGCATTGTGACGCGCCGACTTTATATCAGTTTGGTTTGATGGGTAGTGTAGTGGCCAGAGAAGTGCAGGGGATAGCAGAACCTAAAGTGAGCCTACTAAATATCGGCTCCGAAGATATCAAAGGCCATGAAGGCATCAAAGCTGCGGCTAAATTGATGACTCAGTGTCCTGCAATTAATTACACAGGTTACAGTGAAGGCAGTGATATCTTCAGTGGTAAAGCCGATGTTATCGTCTGCGAAGGGTTTGTGGGCAACGTGGCGCTCAAAACCTGTGAAGGGATTGCCAAATTGATTATGCATAAGATGACTAAAGCCCTGAAAAAGCATTTACTTTATCGCGGTTTGGCTCTATTACTTATGCCTGTGATAAAAAAACTCTATAAAAAGGTGAACCCCGACCAGTATAACGGCGCTTCTTTGGTAGGATTGCGCGGTATAGTGGTTAAAAGTCACGGAAATGCATCTTCAAGTGCATTTCTAGCGGCAATTAATGAGGCTGTTAAGGAAGTGCAGCGACAGTTGCCAGAGAAAATTCAAGCAGCCTTTGCTGAGAGTATTCCAAAGCAAGAAACGAACGACTAACACGTTCATTCCCACCTCATTAATGTCTGCTAAAATTCGCGAATATCGCTAAAACAATACGAAAGAGCAGCATATGTCTGAAAAAATCGCAATATTATTTCCTGGTCAAGGCTCACAGAGCGTTGGCATGTTATCTGAGCTACTTAACGAGTCTGAGGTTGTTAAAGCGACCTTTGCTGAAGCATCAGAGGCACTTGGCTATGATTTAGCAGCGCTTGTGCTAAACGGCCCAGAAGAAGAACTAAATCAAACTCACCGTACTCAGCCTGCATTATTGTGCTCGTCTGTGGCGATTTTCCGTCACTGGCAACAAAATGCACCAGAGAAAGAATTGGTGTTGGCGGGTCACAGTCTAGGTGAGTACTCGGCACTTGTATGTGCGGGTGTGATGAGCTTAGCGGACGGCGTAAAGTTGGTAGAAAAGCGTGGTCAATACATGCAACAGGCCGTGCCTGCTGGTGTTGGTTCAATGGCTGCGATCATTGGTCTAGATGATGATGTTATTGCTAAAGCTTGTGCTGATAGCGCGCAAGGCCAAGTAGTTGCACCAGTAAACTACAACTCACCGGGTCAAGTGGTTATTGCTGGCAATAAAGAAGCGGTAGACCGTGCCAGTGAAGCATGTAAAGAAGCAGGTGCAAAACGTGCACTGCCTCTTGCAGTAAGCGTGCCGTCACATTGTGAATTAATGAAACCGGCTGCAGAGCAACTTAAAGGTGATTTGGATGCACTTACACTTAATGCACCAAATGTGACTGTCATCAACAATGTGGATGTGGCTGCAGAGCAAGATATTGAAGCAATTAAAGATGCGCTTGTGCGTCAGCTATACAGCCCGGTGCGCTGGACAGAAACGGTTCAAGCTATCGCTAAGATGGGCGTAACACAAGCCTATGAATTTGGTCCAGGCAAAGTATTGACTGGCCTTGTAAAACGAATTGATAAAACTATCGGCTGTAGCGCTGCTAATGATAGCGCTAGTGTCGAAGAAGCAAAATAAGAGAATTAATAATGGCTAATTTATTTTCCCTAGAGGGTAAAGTCGTACTTGTAACGGGTGCCAGCCGTGGTATCGGTAAAGCAGTAGCTGAACAGCTTGTAGCGCAAGGCGCTAAAGTTGCAGGTACTGCGACAAGCGATGGTGGCGCAGAGAAAATCTCAGCTTACTTAGGTGAAAACGGTAAAGGTTACAAATTAAATGTAACAGATGCTGACTCAATCACTGAGACACTCGCGGCAATTAAAGAAGATTTAGGTGATGTTGATGTATTGGTAAATAATGCTGGTATCACACGCGATAATCTTCTAATGCGCATGAAAGACGACGAATGGCAAGATATCATCGATACTAACTTATCGTCGATTTTCCGTTTGTCGAAAGCTGTTTTACGCCCAATGATGAAGAAAAAGTCTGGCCGTATTATCAATATTGGCTCAGTTGTTGGCACTATGGGTAACGCTGGTCAAGCAAACTATGCTGCCGCAAAAGCGGGTGTGATTGGCTTCTCGAAGTCGCTAGCGCGTGAAGTTGCGTCGCGTGGTATTACGGTAAACGTAGTTGCGCCTGGTTTTATCCAAACTGACATGACAGACGAACTAACCGATGAGCAAAAAGCAGCAACGCTTGCAAATGTGCCTGCAGGTCGCCTTGGCCAGCCAAGCGAAATTGCAGCTGCTGTGTGCTATTTAGCCTCTGATGCAGCGGCGTACGTTTCTGGTGAAACTCTGCACGTTAACGGCGCGATGTACATGGTTTAAGGCTTTTTCAAAGCCAAAGTAGGTCACAAAAAGTCGCGTTTTTACATTGAAGTTTTTGTGATCTTGCTTTAAACATACTTGAAATCGCTGTGAAAATGGGCGATAAAAGGTCAACTTTACATAAGCAGAGGTTTGACCAGACAAAAATCTCTGGGCAAATCCTTGAACAAGACAAATATGCTGCGTAAACTACGCCGCAATCTGAAAAAATAACGCAGTAGCGTTTAAATAAAGGAAAGAAGAATGAGCGACATCCAAGAACGCGTAAAGAAAATCATCGTTGAGCAACTAGGTGTTAAAGAAGAAGAAGTAAAATCTGAAGCGTCTTTCGTTGACGATCTAGGTGCTGACTCTCTTGATACTGTTGAACTAGTAATGGCACTAGAAGAAGAATTCGACACTGAGATTCCAGACGAAGAAGCTGAGAAGATCACTACAGTTCAAGCAGCTATCGACTACGTTACTGCTCACGCTGAGTAATCAACGCATTTCTTTAAGGGCAGCATTCGCTGCCCTTAGTCTATCTGAGACCCCATCTTTTATTCCCTTTTGGAGGACACCGTGGCTAAACGTCGAGTCGTAGTTACTGGCTTAGGTATGCTTACGCCGCTAGGTAATGATGTAGCGTCAACCTGGCAGGGCTTATTAAATGGACAAAGCGGCATTGGGCCAATTACCCATTTCGATACAACAGACTTCGGTACCAAGTTTGCTGGATTAATTAAAGATTTTGATGCCACGAACTACATGGCGAAAAAAGATGCTAAGAAAATGGATTTGTTTATCCAGTATGGCATCGCGGCAGGTTTGCAAGCGCTTGATGACTCAGGCCTAGAAGTAACTGAAGCAAACGCAGAACGTATTGGTGTTGCTGTGGGCTCAGGGATTGGTGGTTTATCACTAATCGAAGAAAACCATGAAAAGCTTTTAAATGTTGGGCCACGCAAACTATCACCGTTTTATGTTCCTTCAACGATCATAAACATGATTTCAGGCCACCTTTCTATCATGAAGGGCCTGCGCGGACCGAACATTTCAATCGTTACGGCATGTACTACTGGCCTTCATAACATTGGTCACGCAGCACGTATGATTGCATACGGAGACGCTGACGCAATGGTTGCCGGTGGTGCTGAGAAAGCGTCTACCCCTATGGGTATGGGCGGATTTAGTGCAGCGCGAGCGCTGTCTACCCGTAACGAAGATCCGCAAGCGGCCTCGCGCCCTTGGGATAAAGACCGCGACGGTTTCGTACTCTCAGATGGTGCGGGTGTTGTTGTTCTTGAAGAATACGAACACGCTAAAGCGCGTGGCGCAAAAATTTATGCTGAGCTTGTGGGCTTCGGTATGAGTGGTGACGCGTACCACATGACATCGCCACCAGAAGATGGTGCCGGTGCAGCACTTGCGATGGCGAACGCGATTAAAGATGCTGGCATTAATGCTGAGCAAGTTGGCTATATCAATGCTCACGGTACATCGACACCAGCAGGTGACAAAGCTGAAACAAGCGCAGTGAAAAGCATCTTCGGAGCTGCGGCGGATAAAGTGATGGTTGGTTCTTCAAAATCAATGATGGGTCACTTACTCGGTGCTGCAGGTTCAGTTGAATCCATTATCACGGTGTTGTCATTGCAAGATCAAAAAGTGTCACCGACTATCAACTTAGATAATCCGGATGAGGGATGTGATCTTGATTACATCGCCCACACAGCGCGTGATGTGAAGCTCGATTACGCTTTATGTAACTCGTTTGGTTTCGGTGGTACTAACGGTTCATTGTTGTTCAAAAAGATCTAACGATGAAATCTAGTGCCTACCAGCGTAGACCTAGTAAGGCCTATGCTGGTAACATAAGCTCGGTTATGACCGAGCTTTTTTTATGACAAAAACAATTATAAACGGCAAGCCATCCGGCGTAATAGACATCAATGACCGTGGTCTAAACTACGGTGATGGATTTTTCACAACTGCAAAAGTGACGGCCGGTGAAGTACAACTTTGGCAATTGCACCGTCAGCGGTTGCAAGAATGTGCGCAGCGCTTGGGGTTTGGCGAATTAAATTTTTCTGCCATCGAAGACGATATTGCCACGTTACTTGCCCAAGCACCTGAGCAAACATTTGTGCTCAAAGTCGTTATTACTCGGGGTAACGGCGGCCGCGGCTATGCCCCTCCGAGTGATGTAGAGGCGACTCGGATAGTTCGTTTATTGCCTTATCCAGACACTTACCCGCACCTAGCAAAAACAGGGTTGAGCCTATCTGTAGCAAAAACTCGTCTTGCGCAACAGCCTTTGCTCGCAGGGCTTAAGACCCTAAATCGCTTAGAGCAAGTGTTGGTGAAGCAAGAAGCCGCACAACAACAATGCGATGATGTGTTGGTTTTGGACACTAATGACCACGTTATTGAAACCTCCAGTGCTAACTTAGTAATGTATCAGCAAGGCCAATGGTACACGCCAAGTTTGCAACAAGCTGGGATTCAAGGGGTGTATTTAGCGCATTTACAGCAACAGCTAAACATAGTGAGCCGCAATCTATCGCTGGCGGAATTGTTTTCAATGGAAGCTGTTTATTGCTGCAATAGTTTAATGGGACTTGTGCCTATTTCACGTATCGCTCACCATAACTACAACCTCGATATAAGTCACAGTGTAATGGCACAGCAGGGATTATCTCTATGATTAAGGTTATAGCGAGTGTATTGTTACTCGCTCTGGGCGTGTGCTCACTCGGTTATTATCAACTTGAAAAAACCATGGAAGCGCCGCTTGGTATCACGCAAACGCAACTAGTGGAAGTGCCCAATGGCACTGGCTTCAATAAGCTTTGCCTACAGTGGCAACAAAAAAACTGGGTACAGGACTGTTGGCGTTATCAGATCCTAGCTAAGTTGGATCCGAGTCTCACGGATATAAAAGCGGGTTTGTATGATATACAGCCCGGCACTGTGTTGGAGGCATTTCGCAAGATAAGCTTAGGGCAAGAACACGAATTTACGTTCACCATTATAGAAGGCGACAATTTGCGCCAAGTGCTCGCCCGTTTAGAGCAAGCAGAATATGTGAACAAGCCTATAAAATGGGGCGATGCATTTTTAGGCCAACCGTTAGACGAACAATTTGAAGGCAAGCTGTTTCCTGACACCTATCACTATCATGCCAATGAAACCGCTGAACAAATTCTGCTTCGAGCCTACAATAAGATGGATCAGGTTTTGGCTGACGTTTGGCAGCAAAGAGCTCAGGACACGCCGTTAACTAGCGCCTATGAAGCACTCATTTTGGCATCCATTATAGAAAAGGAGACAGGGGTTGCGTCAGAACGCCCGCTCATAGCCTCAGTGTTCGTTAATCGCTTAAACAAGGGCATGCGCCTGCAAACCGATCCAACCGTTATTTATGGGATTGGAGAGGCGTTTGACGGCAATATTACTCGCCGCCATTTACGCGAAGTGACGCCTTATAACACGTACAGAATTAACGGCTTACCGCCGACACCCATTGCGATGCCTTCGCACAAAGCGCTGCTTGCGGCGGTGCAACCGGCGCAATCGGACTATTATTATTTCGTTGCCAAAGGTGATGGCAGTCATCAGTTTTCAAAACGCCTTGATGAGCATAATCAAGCCGTTCGTCAGTATCAGTTAAAGAGTCGAAATGACAGCTAAATTTATTGTAATTGAAGGCCTTGAAGGCAGTGGCAAATCAACCGCTATGCGCGTATGCGCAGATTTATTAGCCAGTAATGACAAAGCATTTATCACTACCCGAGAGCCAGGCGGAACGCCTGTGGCAGAGCAACTACGCAGCGTTGTAAAAGAGTGCCAAGGTGAGCGTATCACTACGCAGACAGAGTTATTATTAATGTATGCCGCTCGCTCTCAGTTGCTAGCAAACGTGATCAAGCCCGCGCTAGAGCAGGGTAATTGGGTGCTAGGAGACAGGCACGACTTGTCCTCTCAGGCCTATCAAGGAGGCGGGCGCCAAGTCGATGCACAGGTGATGACCTTCTTAGCTGATTATGTGTTGGAAGAAGTGCGACCTGATTTAACCTTGTATCTTGATATTGACCCGGCAATAGGTCTTGAGCGTGCCCGAGGGCGCGGTGAACTCGATAGAATTGAGCAAGAAGACTTAAGCTTTTTCGTCCGTACACGTGAGCGTTATCTCGCATTAGCGAATAGCGATGAGCGCATTGTGGTGATTGATGCCAGTCAATCCATGGCTGAGGTTCACACTGCGATTACCAACGCACTGCAACAATTTATAGAGAAAAATTGATGTTTCCTTGGCTTGAAGCACTTGTAAATCAATATGCTAATCAGCATCAACAGCATCGTCTGCACCATGCTCACCTGCTTTATGGTGAGCAAGGTACAGGCAAAAGGGCATTGGCCCAAAGCTTGTGTGAAGCCTTATTGTGCGAAAAGAGTGTGAACATGCAGCCTTGCGGTCATTGTAAGGGATGTAAGTTAAATCAAGCAGGTACGCACCCAGATTTAATGGTGATTAGCGACGAAGGGAGCAGTATTGGCGTTGATGCCATTCGCGCAATTGGCGACTTTATTGTTCACAGTGCGCAGCAAGGGGGCGCCAAATGCGTTATCGTACCCAATGCACAACGCATGACGGTGGCTGCGAGTAACGCGCTGTTAAAAACACTCGAAGAGCCTAACAACGCCTGTTACATCTGGCTGTTAGCGCCCAGTACTGCGAATTTGCCTGCAACAATATTGAGCCGATGTGCCAAACAGCAAGTTAACGTGGTGGTGGAACCGCGGGTACTTGGTTGGTTGCAAGAACATGCTGGCGAAGCACTAAAGTACGAATTCTCTGGCATGTATCAAAGCCAACCATTATTGTTGCGTCACTGGCAAGAAAATGACGAGCTCGAGAAAATTCAAGCCCTGTATCAGACTGTTTATAATGAACAAATGAATACCGACGAGCAAAAGCTTGTTGATATTTTGACGCAAAACTCACAATATATTGCTATCTTTAGGCTGTTCATCAGCCAATATTTGTTGCACAAATCTTATCAAGGATTAGCATTTGACGCATTAGAGCGCTGTAATGCTCAACTTAAGCAGTTCAGTGAACATTTAGTGCAAACACCTGGGATAAATATGACTTTAGCATTATCGCAATTGTTGCGTGTGCTTAAGCAAGAATTAGCATAACAAAGGAGCCGCTGTGCAAGAGCTACTTGTCGAATTAGACGACTTAGACGAATTATATCGTTGCTATATGCCATACCTGAAAACAGGTGGGTTATTTGTGCGTACAAATATGAATTATGAAATGGGCCAATCGCTAGCATTGCGTGTAACGCTACCTGACTCATTAGAAGACGATGTGGTGACAGGTAAAGTGGTGTGGGTGACCCCTATCGGTGCGCAAAGCTCAAATCCGCCGGGTATTGGTATCGGTTTTATCGATGACAAAGCGCATTTAAAAGATAAAATCGAAAAGATGCTTGGCACTATGTTAAACTCTGGCCATCCAACGTACACCATGTAAGGCGCTTGCGCCTTGCATCCAACTTGCAGTAATTCATGATTGTAGACTCCCATTGCCACCTCGATAGGTTGGAATTTGATAAATTAGATACTGATTTGTCAGGCGTGCTTGAGCAAGCTCGTGCTAAAGATGTTGAACATTTTTTGTGTGTGAGCGTAACGCTTGATCAATTCCCTGGCATGCTTGAGAAAATTCAACAATTTGACGATGTGTCAGCGTCTTGTGGTGTGCATCCGCTTGATCAAAAAGATGCACTCGATATCGACTTGTTAAGAAAGCTTGCTGTCCATGAGAAAGTTGTAGCGGTCGGTGAAACCGGTCTGGATTATTACTACAGCGCCGAAACAAAGCCAGTGCAGCAAGAAAGCTTCGTGGGTCATATTCAAGTGGCCAACGAGCTCAACAAGCCGCTGATTATCCACACCCGTGATGCGCGAGAAGACACCATTAATTTAATGTGTGAGCATAATGCACATAACTGTGGTGGGGTATTGCATTGTTTTACTGAAGACCTTGATATGGCTACTAAAGCCATGGACATGGGCTTTTACATTTCCATCTCAGGGATTGTTACCTTTCGTAACGCCGAGCAATTAAGAGATGTGGTTAAACACATTCCGTTAGACCGCTTGCTCATCGAGACTGATTCGCCTTACTTGGCACCGGTTCCACACCGAGGTAAAACCAATCAGCCTGCTTATGTGCAGGACGTTGCCTATTACATCGCTGAGCTCAAAGGGATGAGTTATAAAGAACTGGCTACAGCAACAACCGATAATTTTTATCGTCTGTTCAGCGGTATTAATAGGCGTTAATCAGTTATGGGCCATCAATCGTGACAGACTTTCCTCTGCTGCTGCTTGGCCCAGTTATACGCCGTGCTGAATCACACCTCGTTCGTATCCAAATTGCGACCTCAAAAGAAATTAATCCGCGCTTTGAATTAGCCGGAGTGCAAGCACATCAGCACACATATTTAAGCCGACTGGGCGACAAACTTTTTCTCTACAGCTGTACTTTAACTCCTGTTGATGGGCATTTCCCATGCGATGAACCCTTGGATTATGGTTTATCTGATGGTCAAACAGCCATTGATTTAAGTGCGTTAAGTTATCCCAATTGTGAACAACCCAACTTAGTTATACCCAAGCAATTACACAGTGTGCTGCATGGTTCATGCAGAAACCCCCATCATTATAGCGACGATGCGTTAATTCAAGCTGATAAGTTAGTCGAGCAGGCGCTAATCGATGAGGGTACTGCCAAACGAGCACAGTTATTGATCATGTCTGGCGATCAAATCTATGCGGACGACGTCGCTGGACCCATGTTACTCGCTATTCATGAACTTATTGGTAAATTGGGGATATACAAAGAACAAACGCCACTAATTGATACTGGCGACGACATTAAAGCGACCTTGTACACGCGTGCAGATATTTTACCGAAAACGCCTTGGCAAGAGTTATCTAAGTGGCACAGCGGTTACTGGTTTAGAAAAGATGAACCTCATTTTAGTAGTGTAAAAAGTGCAAACCACCTAGTCCATTTCGAGGAATTTATTGCTCTGTATTTGTTGAGTCTGTCTGCGCCTATTTGGCAACTCATCGATCTCAGTACTTACGAAATAGCTCAAAACCATCCGCGTAAACAGCAATTTGATGCTGAGCTTCGTCATCTGACCCGCTTGGCACAAACACAAAAACATGCGGCAAGGTTGATGGCCCATGTCAGCACGTTGATGATTTTCGATGACCACGATGTCACAGACGATTGGAACCTGACTGCTAACTGGGAGCAAGCCGTATACACTCACCCGGCAAGTAGTGGCATCATTCGCAATGCGATGCTTTCCTACGCCTTATTCCAAGGTTGGGGGAATACCGCAAACGACCAGAGTTGGCCTTTTTTCTCACTGCTGGATACGCACTTGAATAACCAGCAATGGCAATTACAAAGCGCAGCTAAAGCCGTATTTGACTACGACTATTGGCACTTCCAGTTAGCGACATCGCCGAATGTTGTGGTGTTGGATACTCGTACTCACCGTTGGCGCAGCGAGCAGGACTTTAATGAACCGTCAGGCTTGCTCGATTGGGAACGTTTGTTAGAGCTAGAGACTACCTTAGAGGGTAGTGAGCAGGTTATTTTGGTTTCCCCTGCGCCCGTGTTTGGGGTGAAATCGATAGAAGCTATCCAAGCTATTTTTACCTTGTGTGGTAAGCCGCTCATGGTGGATTGCGAAAACTGGATGGCACATGAGGGATCGGCCAAAAAATTACTAAACATTTTTAGACGTGGCGAAACCCCAGAAGAAACAATTATTCTTTCTGGCGATGTACACTATTCATTCTGTTTTTCCGTTAAGGCCCGCTTTGGCGATAGGGACAATCGCATTTGGCAACTTACCGCGAGCGGCATTAAAAACGAGTTTCCTCGCAAGCTCATTAATTTTCTGGACAAACTAGATTCGATTTTATATTCGCCGCGCAGCCCATTGAACTTGTTTACCAAGCGTTGGCAAATGAAAGTGGATAAGCATGATACGACCTCAGGGCCACAAAAACACCTTGTAAGCCATGCAGCGATCAGTTTGGTAGAATTAGAGCAGGGTAACCTGAGCCGTTACCGCTTATTCCACAGTGACGGCTCAGTGACCGAGTACGAGCTGTAGACTATTCGCTCAGTGCTGGCATGGCATTTTGAAATAAACCCTCGAGTACATCGGGGCTATTTTTCATTTTAAAGAGTTCATAAAAACGGCTAGTTACGCCATTGGTCCAACCGAATCCTTGTTGTACCGTATACTCACCACCGCCAGCGAGCGCATCCGGTTCACAAACGTTGTATTTCTCCAGTAAACATCCACTTTTTGCAAAGCTTTGTTCAATCATGTCCAACCATCTGCCGGCGATATCAAACGCGAGATCAACGTGATCGTATTTAAGTAATCCGGCTACAGCAAACCATTGCAAAGGAGCCCAGCCGTTGGGGGTATCCCACTGTTGGCCACTGTCGATGGCTGTTGTCACCAAACCACCTTGATGCAGAAACTTGCTTTCCAGCGCTTGGCTAATTAACAGAGCTTGCGCATCGTTACATACCCCTACAAACATAGGCACAACCGTTGCGAGTGAGTGTACTGAGCTTTGCTTAGCATCGCTGTGGATCCAATCCACATATTGGCCGCATTCGCGGTTCCAAAAATATTTGTTAATAAGCCTTTTACGGCCTTTCGCCAGAGCTGAAAAATGAAGCGATTTGGTATCGTTATTAAGGTGCGCAAAGCAGGTAGCCAGCGTTGTTTCTAACTGATACATCAGCGCGTTTAAATCCACAGGCACGATATCACAGGTACGAATGGTGTCTAGTTTGGCAGGGTTAGCGAGCCAACGGCTGCTAAAATCCCAGCCAGATTCACAGGCAGCTCTGAGATGGCGATATAGACTGTGCTGTTCGCTAATGCTTAGGTGCTGCGCTTCAAGCACATCCTCTTTGTATGACTCAGGACGAGGGCTTGGATCATTATCCCAATAGCGATTAAGCTTGGCACCACATGGCATCACCACAACCCGACCACCAAATGGCGCCTCTTCCTTCGCCATCCAAAAAGCATACTCGCGCTCTAGTGCATTACATACTCGCGATACCCACTGCTTGTCTGTATGATAATAGGGCCACAATAAATCGACCATTAGGGCGCAAATGGGTGGCTGAGAGCGACTTACATAATAACTACGGTTGCCATTAGGTACATGGCCGAATTGCTCAATAAGTTCGACAAAGTTATCTAGCATATTCGCCACTTGCTCGACATTGCCATGGTCAATCAGTCCAAGTGCCGTGAAGTAAGAATCCCAATAATAAATTTCATTAAAGCGCCCGCCAGGTACTGTGTATGGATAAGGCAGCGCTAACAGCGAACCTTGATCTTCTTGTGTCGGTGGTCGTGCTAATTTATCCCACAGGGTGTGTATGTACTCTCTAACATTCGCAACCTCGCCAAGTGATTCTAACTCCGGCTTTGGTGCAAAGGTAAAATGTGTAGATATAAATGTGGTTAGCGCTTCGCCGATAGGCTGCTGTTCATCGTATAAGGCGCAAACTTGTGACCAGCCCGATATGGGTAGAGCATCAGCGAAGGTTTTGCTGTCAGGAAATATATTTGCTTGTTGCACGGCTAAAAATAAAGGGGAATGAAAAAATTGCATATCGACTCCTTAATTTGCCGCTTGCTGCAAGGCTTTTATGCGCTTGTTGAAGAAAAAGAGTGCGCTCGCAATCAAGGTTATAGGCACGAGCACACTGTAAAAGGCGTTAATACCGCCTAGTTTTGCAAATAGTAATCCGGTAATGAGTGAGCCAACAGTGCCACCTAATGCTGAAAAAACGACAATTAAGCCCGTCATTTTTGCGTGCATATGCGGTGCTAGACTACTCAACATCGCTGAGTTCAAAATTGGGTAGATAGGTGCCATGAACAGACCTATCAGCGGCATCAAAAAGGCTGCGAAGGGAACTTCAAAAATACTGGCGACCGCATCCGGTTTGTAACTGGCGGCAATAGGTAAGGTGATCACCACCAAGATGCCCATCATCAGTAAATTCACATTGACCAAGGTATACCAACGAACAAAGCGCAAAATAGTGCCCGCAAGCAAGCGACCGACAGCTAAACTCGCAGCAAAAATACTCGTTAATTGCACGCTGATATCTACTGGCATGTGCAAGACTTCGTTATTAAACGTCGGTAACCAAGTACCGATACTTTGCTCAATCAACACATAAAGAAAGGTTGAAATTACAAAGATTAGAACCAGTGGTTGTGCACACAGCTTGAGCATGGATAGAAACTCTGCAAAAGCGCTTGAGCTTGCTTCATCTTTCGCTTTCTTTGGAGCGGCTATGGGGGCTTGTAAGACGATAAAGAGAGTAAGTAACGCTAATGCTGCGAGTAGATAGTAGACATTTAACCAAGCCAGCGGCGATGTATCATCAATAAAAGCGGCGAAGACCCAGTAGCCGCTTAGCACTCCCACCATAAACATGCCTTCAACAAAGCTAAATAAAGAGGAGTGCTGCTGCGCGTTGTCTGTGACTTGACCGACTAAAGCATAAACGGAAACTTTCACTAGGGCGAATGACGCTCCGATGGTCGCGAACAATAATTTGAGCATCCAAAACTGGCCAATGGCAGGGGTGATTAGGCAAGCTGCTAGTGTCGCTGTCATAGCAACGAGCAGTGCGACTTTGTAGCCTACACGCGGGATAAACGATGCCACCAAGAAGGAAACAAAAGCAATGGGCAAATCTTTAAACCCTTCTAAGCTGGCAGCTTGAGGTTTGCTCACGTCCATGGTGTGTGTGGCTTGCAAAATTACGGTTCCCACACTGTTGAGCAATATTGCGAACAGGAAATAGCTGGCTATCATCGCGAGGATGATTCGCAGTTGAGCGGCATTATTATTGTTCATTCGTTAACCTAACAGTGTGTCTTTTAAGCGAGTCTAACGCCAACGTTATTGATTTGCAAACGTTTGCATTAACTGATTGTAAACAACGCCGCTAAGTAATTAAAAGTTAACTAGATTGTCTTTGTTTTAGGGCGATTGCCAATTGCTCACTGTCGATAGATTCGCCGGCTAATTGGGCAATCAGCTTCTGCACCAGTAAGGTCGCCGCCCGACGGGTATCCTGGGCAATGGTTGTCAAAGAAGGAGAGCTAATATCTGCCATGCTAATATCGTCAAAGCCGACGATGCGTACATCATTAGGAATGCTCACATAGCGTTCTTTTAGTGCTTTCATCGCGCCCAACGCCAACATGTCGCTGCATGCAAATATGCCATCAAAATCAAGCCCTTGCTTAAGTAGTCTAGCGTTTATAGCGGCATATGCAGCATCGCTGGTTATATCAATTTTAAGTAGTTCACAGGATATAGTTTGATCCTGCTGGGTGTGATTGCAGCTGTGTAAAAAGCCACGATAGCGCTCGCTCAATTCAGGGTGCGCAGGGTCACCAATGAAAAGTAATTTGCGTGCACCTCGAGCAATAAGATGCTCGGTTGCTACTTTACCGCCGTGGAAATTATCGCTGCCGACAATAGCATAGTTACTGGGTATGTTTGGATCACCCCAAACCACTAGAGGCGTGTTCGCAGCTGCAGCGCGTTCGATGCATTCTTGTTGTTTACCTTGACCAACTACAATCAAACCATCGGCACGGCGGCCATCGATAAAGTAGCCGTGCCAGTCATTACCCGCCATAAATGAATTGGAAAGGAGTAATTCATAACCTTGCTTATTGACTGCTAGGTTGATGTCGCTCACTACTTTCAGCAAGAAAGGGTCATCAACTGATTGTTCAGTGTAGGCATCAAGGTTTAACAACACAGCAATTACTTTGGTTCGTTGCGCGCGTAGGCGACTGGCTGCAGCATTGAGCGAAAAGTTATGCTCTTTGGCTAATTGCTGGATGTGCTCACGGGTTTCTTTTTTCAAAAGCGGACTATCGTTGAGGGCGCGAGATGCAGTAGAGGTGGAAACACCAGCGAGTTTTGCCAGATCTGCCAGTTTTAACTTGTTCTTTTGCATGATAATTCGCGTGTCGTTGATGATTTTCCAGCGCTAAGCTTACCGCGCAGCCGGTTGCAAGTCTATGAAACAAAATCATTTCGGTCCAAATTAGAAACAAAATTGTCACAAAGTCACATTTTATTATTGCAAACGTTTGCATAGATCGTTATGTTTAAAAAAGCACCGCTACAGGTGTTTTTATAAACAACACACGATTACATGCTCGACAGAGATGTCATTGGCAATAAGAAAATAGTCAACATGTGGGGGTTCCCGTGGCACAACACACTAATAAATTAGCCAAAGCCGCTGAGGGCTGTGCAAAGCTAAGTGCGCTTGCACTCGCTGTTTCCTTGGCGTTTTCTGCGCAAGCAAATGAAGAAGCTGCGCCGGATAAACAGAAAATTGAAACTATTATCGTATCAGGGACAGCAGGTGGACGTGGTGTGCGCAAAGTTGATGCCGCATTCGCTGTGACCAACTTAGATGCAACTAAAATTGAGCGCCTAGCACCAAAAAGCACAGCGGAGTTGTTCAAAGCAGTGCCAGGTGTTTGGGTTGAAACCTCAGGAGGGGAATCAGGAGCAAATGTGTTTGTACGTGGATTCCCTGGTGGCGGCGACGCACCGTTTCTGACTTTGAGTCTTGAGGGCGTGCCTGTGTACCCAGCGCCAACATTGTCTTTCTTAGAAAACTCATCAATTTTCCGCCTTGATGACACTATCTCAGGTATGGAAGGTCTGCGTGGCGGTCCAAACCCCGTAGTATCAAATGGTCAGCCTGGGTTAACGACTAACTTTAGCTTAAAACGTGGTTATGAAGAGACAGAAGGCTCCTTTAAATACACCACGTCTGATTATGGTTTGAATCGAGTGGATGCGGTACTTAGTGGAGAGCTAGCAGAAGATTTATTCTTTATGGTTGGTGGCTATGTGAAGCGTTCACCGGGTATTCGTGATGCTGGCTTTACGTCAGAAAAGGGCAATCAGTTAACCATTAACATCACCAAAGAATTCGATAATGGTGAGTTTAATGTATTTACGCGTCAAACTGACGACCGAGGGGCGTGGTACTTGCCTACACCGCTAAATGTTGATGGTGTTGACGGTGGCTTTACGCAAATTGGTACTAAAAATCGTTATGCAGAAGTGTTTGCCGGTGAATACAACCAAGTCGTCGATTTTGACTTGGGCGAGGGCCGCGGATGGAATGGTTCTGTATCCGGTGGTAGTTTGAAGTTAGAGCTAGGTAATGATTGGGAATTGGTTGACCGTTTCGGTTTAACAAAAGGCGATGCCAATACTTATGGTCTTGTGCCAGATGGCTCAGCCGTCGCGTTATCCAGCGTTGCTGATAATGGCAGTAATGCAATGGGCGCCGTCACGCAAACTCAATACAGTGGCGATACTATGGTCCAAGCCTATGGTCGTTGGGTTGTACTCAAAGAGATTGAAGCCTTTGT
The DNA here is from genome assembly GCF_039831865.1 of Pseudoalteromonas pernae. Classification (NCBI taxonomy): domain Bacteria; kingdom Pseudomonadati; phylum Pseudomonadota; class Gammaproteobacteria; order Alteromonadales; family Pseudoalteromonadaceae; genus Pseudoalteromonas; species Pseudoalteromonas pernae. Next base: position 47,674 of record NZ_JBDODM010000002.1, on the reverse strand, counting down.
TAATGACTTAGCGGTGAGTAAAGATTTTGATTCACTTTCTAGCTCATACGGCGTTTATACCGCGACGACATCAGCCAATGACTGGTGGAGTTTAGGTAACACTGCTTATCACGTTGTTGAACAAGGCGGCGAAATGCTCGATGGCATCGCATGCAATACCGACGTTGCAGGTTGTAGCTGGAACTACGACATCAACAGTGTTGGCGATGCGACTACATTGGCGTTTTACACCACGCAAAAATACTACTTCAGCGATGCCTTGACCTTCGATTTAGGTTTGCGCTCAGAGCAGCACGAAGTGGAATATTCGGTTGATGAAGGCCTCGATGGGGCCACTGACAAATACGTGGATTACGACGAACGTAAGACCTCATGGACCATCGGCGGTGACTACAAGTTTAGCTCAAATCAAGGTATGTTCTTGCGTATGAACAAAGGCTATAAAATGCCTTATTTCGATGATTTTAGAGATAATTTTGGTACATACCAAAGCGGGGAGTCATTAATTAAAGAAGTGACTCAGGCCGAACTTGGTTACAAATTCATGGGTGAAAGTACAGATCTGTATGCAACGTTATTTACCAATGAAGTAAAAGGTGACACCTTTGTTCGTCGTCCAGGCGAACCCGCTGAGATCCTTACTAACGAAGCAATCGGTGTGGAACTCGATTTTAACTACAACCATGAATCAGGTTTTAGTGTGAATCTAAATGCAACGTTGCAGGACACGGAGATCACTGAGAGCCCTGCCAATGAAGGTAATGAAGCGCAACGTCAGCCTAAATGGCAACTGCGTATGACGCCAAGCTATGAGTTCGAAGTAAGCGGTATGTTTGCTAGTGTTTATGGTACTTTGAGCGCGGTGGACGACCGTTGGGGCAACAATGAAAACACGGTAGTTCTTGAGGGTTATGAGAAAGTCGATATCGGTGCAACTTTAGAGCCGGTTGAAAATATCAAACTACAACTGTCTGTGGATAACTTGACTGATGAAGAGGGGATCACCGAAGGGGATCCGCGTAATGCTGACGCGCCAAATGGTCGTTACATTATGCCGCGCAGTGTAAAGCTCAGTGTCGCTTACATGTTTTAACGAATCTATTGCAACATCCAAAGCCGCTGCCTGCTCAGCGGCTTTTTTGTGTTTGGATTCGCTATTTGCTTAATTGAAAGTGTAGCGGTTTAAAATTAGTTCTAACTGATAGTAATTTGATGTGAAAATCGAGGCGTTGTCGAGCAGTAGAATAAAAAACGCCCAGGACGAATCCGCATTGTCCTGGGCATAGGGGAATGGCTCATGATGAGCCGTGCGCTAACTAAAAAAACTATTCACATTCATACGGGAGAAGCGAAAGTCTTTTTAATTGTAGTTAACACACAGCAAAAAGTGAAATAAAACACTAGTAATTAATTATTATAAAAATCAGATTGTTAGGAATGTTTTGTAAAGGTTTGTAAAAATAAATGAAATTTTTATCCCTCGGTCTTCCCCAAGTTATTCCCAAGTTATTAACTTCCCATCTAAGACTAGATCACGTGCTAGAGAGTTCTTGATTTTATTTTTTTGCCACTTGCCTAAACCCACAGGCGCACCATTCAAACACATGATCACTTCACCGCTAGCAGTGGTTGGCTGTGGTAAACGGATATCTTTACCGTTGAAATAATCCGCCGCTTGTTGCGCATCTAAATTATGAGTATTTTTAGTTGCCAAATGTCCCAAACAGGTTGCGAATTCATGTTCTAAACGCACACCATTTTTGTGTGTGGTGCCTATAAGAATGCCAATACGTGAGAACTTCACCGCATGCAGAAGTTGTTCATTTTCCACTGTTGGAAATAACCACACTTCTTTATCACGAAGATAGATTTCTCCAGGTAGCGACTTTATAGCAAATTGCTTTTTGATCTCTTGTAACAATTGTTGTGTTTGCTTCGGTGGCATCTGAGCGAAAGGGAAGGCACCTTTTTTCGTTTTTGGTTCGCTAACGGCTTTAGCGCCCGTTTTAATGAATTTTGCGATAAAAAAGCCTTCGCTGTCGAAAATTTGTGGCCAAATATGCAAGTAGCCTTCATCGGTGGTCGCTTTATCGGCACCGGTGAATAAATCTGATAACGTCTGTACTTCAATAAGCCCAGCAAACTCTTCGAGCAGATATTGACACACCGCTTGGTTTTCAACAGGCGTTAATGTACAGGTAGAGTAAACCAGTGTGCCGCCTACTTTAAGGGCGTGAAAAGCGCTTTTTATCAGCGATTTTTGTACGTCACTGATGTCGATATTTGATTGTAACGACCAATTTTTTAGTGCATCGGCATCTTTGCGAACGGTGCCTTCGCCTGAGCAAGGAGCGTCAAGCAAGATGGCATCAAACATTTCTGGCATGTAGTCGCCAAACACAGCGCCGTCAAAGTGCGTGAGCCCGACATTGTAAGCTCCGACCCGTTTTAATGTCGCACTGAGTGCCTTTAAGCGCGAAGATGAAAACTCATTGGCAATCAAAAAACCGTCATTATTGAGCATCGCCACGAGTTGTGACGTTTTACTACCGGGTGCGGCAGCCATATCTAGAACTGTGTTTGCATGCGTTAGGGCGTCTTTGAGTGCCATCGGTGGCAACATTGAACTGGCTTCTTGCACATAAATACAACCACTGAGGTGTAAGTCGGTTTTCCCTAATGGCAGGGCTGCTTCTTCCTGCTCTGGGCGTTCTAACCAATAGCCCTGTTGGCACCATGGCACTGGGGTGATCTCCCAGTTCCGTTGCGCGCATTCTTGTTCAAACTCTTTGGTCGACATTTTTAGCGTGTTTACACGCACAGCACGTTTTAGGGGTGTTTGGCATGTGGTAATAAAGTCTTCAATTTTGAGATGATCAGGAATGTAGCTTTTAACGTCTTCGATAAAGGCATCTGGTATAAATGTGTTGATGTTCATAGATATGGACAATGACGAGCAAAAATTCTGGCTATAGTGTATCGCATCAAGGGTATGAATGCCGATCGTTTTTAAAGTGTCGACATATTTTAATAAAAATCAACTTTTGGCTGTATTTTAACCACTATAAACACGGGTTATGTCGACAATATAGCGTTGGCCATGTTGACAACTCTCCCTATCTCTCCCATAGTACATGCCAAGATTGTCGACAATTTGAGAAAGGCGTGACTCATCAATCAGCACAACCCATTGAGCAAGTAACCACAGCGGCGGATCAAGTCTTTGTTGATTTACGCCGTGCAATTGTGGAAGGAGGCATCGCTCAAGGGTCCAAAATATCTGAACCCGAATTAGCTAAGCGCTTCTCTGTGTCGCGCGCAACCTTGCGTGATGCCTTAAATCGATTGGAAGCGTGCAACCTTGTTGAGCGCAAAGCAAACGTGGGTTGTCGTGTTGTAGCCTTGACGCCTGAGCGTCTAATCGAAGTCTATCAAGTGCGAGCTGCTCTTGAAGGACTGGCGTGCCGTTTAGCGGCACAGAATATGACGGATGAAGAGATTGCCGACATCAAGGGCTTGTTAAACAAGCATCTCAATGAGCAACGAGTGAAAGAGGGCGAGTCTTATTACCAAGAAGCAGGTGATTTAGATTTTCACTATCGCATCATTAAAGGCTCTAAAAACGAGCATTTATTTAGTTTGCTCTACCATGACTTATACCAGCTGGTGCGTATGTACCGAGTGCAAATGGGTATGACAGGTCCGCGCGTTTCCAAAGCATTCGACGAGCACTTAGCTATTATCAATGCCATTGCTAATCGCGATGGTGAGCTGGCGGAGATGCTCATGAAGCGCCACATCAGCTACTCAATGAATAATATAGAAAACAAATTTAACGCGGCGCAATAACCGCAACCGTTCAAAGCAGGAGTTAACCATGTCCGCAGGAAAGAAATTTAGAGACGCCCTAAAGGCGAATCAACCGTTACAAATCGTCGGCACTATTAATGCCTACTGTGCAATGATGGCGAAACAATTAGGTCACCAAGCAATTTACCTCTCAGGTGGTGGTGTGGCGAATGCATCATACGGATTACCAGATTTAGGTATGACATCGTTAAACGATGTGATTGCTGATGTACAACGTATTACCTCAGCGTGTGATTTGCCTCTTATGGTCGACATCGACACGGGTTGGGGTGGCGCATTCAACATCGCTAAAACTGTGCGTGACATGGAAAAAGCCGGCGCTGCCGCAGTGCATATTGAAGACCAAGTAGCGCAAAAGCGTTGTGGTCACCGTCCTAACAAAGAAATCGTCTCTGTTGATGAGATGGTCGACCGAATTAAAGCGGCCGTTGACGCCCGCACTGACGAAAACTTCTTCATCATGGCACGTACCGATTCGTTTGCTCAAGAAGGATTAGAAGCAGCGATTGAGCGTGCAAAAGCCTACGTTGCAGCGGGAGCCGATGGTATTTTCGCAGAAGCAGTGCAAACCGAAGAGCATTACCGCGCATTTGCGAACGCGCTAGATGTGCCGATTCTTGCCAACATCACTGAGTTCGGTAAAACCGAACTGTGGAATGCCAAAGAGTTAGGCGAATGGGGTGTAGACATGGTGCTTTACCCACTTTCAGCTTTCAGAGCGATGAACAAAGCGGCAGAAAATGTTTATAAGTCAATTTTAGAAAATGGCGATCAAAAAGCCGTCATAGACACCATGCAAACTCGTATGGAGCTATACGATTATCTTGGCTATCACGAATACGAACAAAAGCTCGACTCACTTTTTGCTCAAGGCAAAAACAAGTAAACGAGTTTCAACAGGACAAAATTCAGGAGAATAACAATGGTAGATAAAGCACTCGGCGGCGCAGGTTTGCGCGGACAAGAAGCAGGTCAAACAGCACTTTGTACAGTAGGTAAAACAGGCTCAGGCCTTACATATTGTGGTTACGACATCAGTGAGTTAGCTGATAAAGTTCAATTCGAGGAAGTAGCATTTTTGCTTTCTCGCGGTGAATTACCTAATGCGGGTGAGCTGGCTGAGTACAAAGCTAAATTGAAGTCACTACGTGGTTTGCCAGAAGCGTTGAAAACAGTACTTGAAGCAATTCCGAAAGACGCGCACCCAATGGATGTAATGCGTACGGGTTGTTCAATGCTGGGCAACTTAGAAATGGAAACCGACTTTGACCAAGCGAACAACGCGATTGACCGCATGGTTGCCGTTTTCCCAAGCATCATTTGTTACTGGTACCGCTTTAGCCATGATGGTGTACGTATTGACGTTGAAACAGACGATGATTCTGTTGGCGCGCACTTCCTGCACCTTTTACACGATAAAGCACCATCGCAGCTCTTTGCTGATGTAATGAATGTGTCGCTTATCCTTTATGCTGAGCACGAATTCAATGCGTCAACGTTCACTGCTCGTGTTTGTGCATCAACGCTTTCAGACATTCATTCATGTGTAACTGGCGCAATCGGTTCGTTGCGTGGCCCACTGCATGGTGGTGCAAACGAAGCTGCAATGGAGCTGATTGAACGCTTTACAAATGCTGATGAAGCAGAGCAAGCATTGATGGGTATGCTAGAGCGCAAAGAGAAGATCATGGGCTTTGGTCATGCAATCTACCGTGAAAGTGACCCGCGTAACGTGATCATCAAGAAGTGGTCAGAGCGTCTGGCACAAGAAGTAGGCGATGACGTGCTGTACCCAGTGTCTGTGCGCTGTGAAGAAGTAATGTGGCGTGAGAAGAAATTATTCTGTAACGCTGATTTCTTCCATGCATCGGCTTATCACTTCATGGGTATTCCAACCAAACTGTTTACACCTATCTTTGTAATGAGCCGTGTTACAGGTTGGACTGCGCACGTGAAAGAGCAACGTGCTAATAACCGTATTATCCGTCCAAGTGCGGGTTACATTGGCCCAGAAGCACGTCCAGTGCCAGAGCTAAGCGCGCGCTAATCGCGTTTAGCCATCTTGCCTTTAGGTGCGGTGTAGTCTTTACCGCACCATACTCAATCGCAATGTAGAGAAGATTATGAATACCCAATACCGTAAAACGCTGCCGGGTTCTGAGTTGGTTTATTACGATACTCGCGCGGCAGTTGATGCAATCGAGCCAGGTGCCTATGACGGCCTTCCATATACTTCAAAAGTACTCGCAGAGAACCTTGTTCGTCGTTGTTCACCACAGACTCTTACGCAAAGCTTAGAGCAACTTATTTATCGTAAGCGTGAGCATGATTTTCCTTGGTTCCCTGCACGCGTTGTGTGCCACGATATTCTTGGACAAACAGCGCTGGTGGACTTAGCGGGCTTGCGTGATGCAATCGCAGCAAAAGGCGGCGATCCAGCAAAAGTAAATCCAGTGGTACCAACGCAACTTATTGTGGACCATTCATTGGCTGTTGAAGCGCCGGGCTTTGACCCTGATGCCTTTGAAAAGAACCGTGCAATTGAAGACCGTCGTAACGAAGACCGTTTCCACTTTATTAACTGGACGAAAACAGCGTTTAAAAACGTTGATGTGATCCCGCCGGGTAACGGCATCATGCACCAAATCAACTTGGAGAAAATGTCGCCGGTTATCCAAGTGCGCGATGGTGTGGCTTTCCCAGATACGCTTGTAGGTACAGATTCGCACACACCGCACGTTGACGCACTGGGTGTAATCGCTGTGGGTGTGGGTGGTTTGGAAGCTGAAAGCGTAATGCTAGGTCGTGCTTCTTATATGCGTCTGCCTGATATCATTGGTGTGGAGTTAACTGGTAAGCCGCAACCTGGCATTACCGCTACAGATATCGTTCTTGCGCTAACAGAGTTCTTGCGCAAAGAGCGAGTAGTCTCAAGTTACCTTGAGTTCTTCGGTGAAGGCGCCTCGCACTTAACACTGGGCGACCGTGCCACTATTTCGAACATGACACCAGAATACGGCGCGACTGCGGCGATGTTCTACATTGATAAGCAAACGATTGATTATCTAACGCTTACCGGTCGTGACGATGAGCAAGTGAAGTTGGTTGAACAATACGCCAAAGAAACAGGGTTGTGGGCCGATGCAATGACAGGTGCACAGTACGAGCGCGTATTGACGTTTGATTTGTCTGCTGTGGGCCGTAACCTCGCTGGCCCATCTAATCCACACGCACGTTTAGCGACGGCTGATTTACAAGCGCGTGGTATCGCCAAACCGATTGAGCAAGAAGAAGGCAAAATGCCTGATGGTGCGGTGATCATCGCAGCGATCACCAGTTGTACCAATACGTCTAACCCACGCAATGTGATTGCGGCCGGTTTACTTGCACGCAACGCCAATAAATTAGGTTTAGTGCGTAAACCTTGGGTGAAAACCTCTCTGGCGCCGGGCTCAAAAGCGGTGAAGCTGTACTTAGAAGAGGCTAATTTGCTGCCTGAACTAGAGCAACTTGGTTTTGGTGTAGTTGGCTTTGCCTGTACTTCATGTAACGGCATGAGTGGTGCACTTGACCCTGTTATCCAACAAGAAGTCATTGAGCGTGACTTATACGCCACAGCGGTGCTATCTGGTAACCGTAACTTCGATGGTCGTATTCACCCGTATGCCAAACAAGCATTTTTAGCGTCACCGCCTTTAGTTGTGGCTTACGCAATTGCCGGTACGATTCGTTTTGATATCGAAAAAGACGCGCTTGGCTATGACGAGCAAGGTCAAGCTATTACCTTGAAAGACTTGTGGCCGACGGACGAAGAAATCGATGCAGTCATCGCCAACAGCGTGAAGCCAGAACATTTCCGCCAAGTGTATGAGCCAATGTTCGACTTAGACGTTGATTACGGTGAGAAGAACAATCCATTGTACGATTGGCGTGAGATGAGTACCTATATTCGTCGTCCGCCATACTGGGAAGGTGCCTTGGCAGCTCCACGTACAATGAAGGACATGCGCCCACTTGCGGTACTCGGTGATAACATCACCACCGATCACTTATCGCCTTCGAATGCTATTTTAGCAAGCAGCGCCGCAGGTGAGTATCTTGCGAAAATGGGGCTACCAGAAGAAGACTTCAACTCGTACGCAACTCACCGTGGCGATCACCTCACTGCACAACGTGCAACATTTGCGAACCCGAAACTGTTCAATGAAATGGTGCGTGATGACAATGGTGAAGTGAAGCAAGGCTCATTGGCACGTATCGAGCCAGAAGGGCAAGTGACACGCATGTGGGAAGCGATTGAAACCTACATGGAGCGTAAACAGCCGTTATGTATCGTTGCTGGCGCCGATTATGGTCAAGGTTCAAGCCGTGACTGGGCTGCTAAAGGCGTCCGTTTAGCGGGCGTAGAAGTCATTATTGCCGAAGGCTTTGAGCGTATTCACCGTACTAACCTAATTGGTATGGGCGTATTGCCACTAGAATTTATTGCCGGTGAAAACCGCAAGACGTTCAACCTCGACGGTAGTGAGACGTACACTGTGGTTGGTGATCCTGCACCGGGCTCGCTTATGCAGGTGGAGATCACTCGCGCCAATGGTGAGCAATTTACAATTTCGACAAAGTGTCGCTTGGACACCCAAGAAGAATTGTCGATCTACAGCGCAGGCGGTGTATTGCAGCGCTTTGCTCAAGACTTTCTTGAAGGTTCAGTGTAATCAGTAAAAAGTGGGCCTTAAGTGCCCACTTTTTTGAGGTTTTATATGACACAGCAATTAAAAATTCCAGCCACCTACATGCGCGGTGGTACTAGCAAAGGCGTATTTTTCGCGTTGCATGATTTGCCTGAGCAGGCACAGCAGCCGGGTGAATATCGTGATGCATTGCTGCTACGAGTAATTGGCAGCCCTGATCCATATGGTAAACATACCGATGGTATGGGCGGCGCTACTTCGAGCACCAGTAAAACTGTGATTTTGTCCAAAAGCGACAAATCGGATCACGATGTGGATTACTTGTTCGGGCAAGTAGCTATCGATAAGCCGTTCATTGATTGGAGTGGTAACTGCGGCAACTTAACAGCTGCGGTGGGTGCATTCGCTATCAATAACGGCCTCGTTGAACCATCACGTATTAGTGAAAATGGTATCACTGAAGTACGTATTTGGCAGGCTAATATCCACAAAACCATCGTTGCCCATGTGCCCATGCGTGATGGCATGGTACAAGAGCTCGGTGACTTTGAACTCGATGGCGTTACTTTCCCTGCAGCGGAAGTTAAAGTCGACTTCCTTGCTCCTGTTGGCGATGGTGCGGTACTGCCTACAGGCAATTTAGTTGATACTTTAACGATACCTGGCGAAGGGGACCTACAAGCAAGTTTTATCAATGCGGGTATTCCAACCATCTTCGTTAATGCCAGCGAGTTGGGTTACTCAGGTGCTGAGCTGCAAGACGATATCAATAATGATGAGCAAGCGTTAGCACGGTTTGAGCGTATTCGTGCATACGGCGCAGTGCAAATGGGACTTATCAAGGATATTGAAGAAGCAAAAACTCGTCAGCACACGCCAAAAATAGCCATGGTTGCGCCTGCGAGCAGCTATGTTGCCTCAAGTGGCAAAGCCATTGATAAAGGCGATATCGATGTGCAAATTCGCGCACTGTCGATGGGTAAATTGCACCATGCCATGATGGGTACGGCCGCAGTTGCGATTGCCACTGCTGCTGCTATTGAGGGGACGCTTGTGAATCAAGCTGCAGGTGGTGTGGCTCGTGAATCACTGACCTTTGGTCATCCATCAGGCACTTTGCAAGTGGGCGCATCAGTCAATATGAACGATGGTCAATGTGATGTGCAAAGCGTAAGCATGAGCCGCAGCGCTCGACGCTTAATGGAAGGCTGGGTTCGCGTACCAGAGCCACAATAGCCTGAGCACTAGACATAAAAAAAGCCGCTACATAGCGGCTTTTTTTTAGAAGCAGAAGGTGAATTACACAACACCGCGTGGTAGGCGACAATCGTGATCTTTCTCTGCAAGCTCTTTAATCCACAACTCTTCAGCAGTGAAACCATCTTTGTTTTCACTCACTACAGTGAAGGCAGCTTTTTTCTCGGTAGATTTTGCCGCAGGTGCTGCTTTTTTAGTTGTTGTTTTTTTGCTTGCTTTGGCTGGAGCCTTTGCAGGTGCCTTCGTTTCTGCTTTTGCGACTGCTTCTGTTTTACCAGAAGTGAGCTCTTCAGTTAGTGCAGCTACGTCAGCTAGGCGCAAATTTTTGCCACCGTCGATGCTGTACCAGCCAGGTTTAGTTGTGATTTCTGGCTTTTTGCCATTCGCCGCTTCATAAGCAGCTTCAAAAGCAGCTAACACTTCTGTTTTGTCTAGTTTACTCATTAAAAGATCCTAGTCGTTAACGCAGGTTAATTTTATTACAAGTTTATATTTATACCCATTTGTCCCAAGTTTTTCAATTTTTTGTGGCGAAATAGCTAATTTCCTTTATTTTTTATCGCGCAAACGGGACAATTTACACCTATACAAGGGTTAAACTCAGCGCTCGAGGTAATGATGAAACGCAGTGAACTTTTAGCATTTTTAAACGAAACGTTGGCACCAAATCAAATCAATGATTTTTGTCCAAATGGTCTGCAAATTGAAGGCAAAGATCAAATTAGCAAGATAGTCACAGGCGTTACTGCCAGTCAGGCGCTCGTTGACAAAGCTGTTGAGTTAAACGCCGATGCGCTAGTGGTCCACCATGGTTATTTTTGGAAAGGTGAATCGCAAGTCATTACGGGGATGAAACAACGTCGTATCAAGGCGCTACTCGATGCTGATATCAATCTTATTGCATACCATTTACCACTTGATATTCATCCACAGCTAGGTAACAACGCTCAATTGGCTAAGCTTCTAGGGATTGAATTGCAAGGCGCAATGGAGTCATCAGCTGTTAGCGTGCCTGTGTGGGGCAAGCTCATAAATCCAGTGACGGGAGGCGAGTTTGCAAAACGCATTGAGTCAGTATTAGGCCGAGCGCCACTGAGTTCACTTGTGCGCGATGAAGTGATTGAAACCATTGGGTTGTGTACCGGTGGCGGCCAAGGGTATATCGACCTAGCGGCACAACAGGGATTGGATGCGTATTTGACTGGCGAAGCGTCAGAGCAAACAATTCATAGCTCGCGCGAGCAGGGCATCGATTTCTTTGCCGCAGGCCATCATGCCACAGAGCGCTATGGCGCTAAGGCATTGGGTGAGCATATCGCGGAACATTTCGGTGTTGATGTCACCTTTGTAGATATTGATAACCCGGTTTAATCAACGGGATCCACAATCATATTGATCAGCAAGTGTTGCAGCAAGTAGCGCCTATCAGTGGCGCTCAAGCTTGCTTGCAAATACAAATACATAGATTTCGTCTCAGGATGCTCTCCTAGCGTTTGCCATATTGAATTAAGGTACGCAGTCGTCATGTTTTGTACGATAGGCATGGGTTGCTTGGCAAAGACCAAAGCAAGCAGTTGGGCTAATTTCTCATTTGCAGCGCTAAAGCGTGTGTCGATCCGTTCGAGCTCTGTGTTCAATATAGTGTCTGCTTGAGTGAGTAAGGATGCAGCCAAAGCGCGTTTGCCTTTGCGCTTGCTTCTAGATGAGTTGTTTATTTTTTCATCTTCATAGCCATCATCACTGGCTTCCAACAACCCACGTAACGATGCCAAGGTTGATACCAGAGGGCTGCGCATGGGTTCAAGTTTTAGTTCTGTTTGCTTGAGCCACAAGGCTACATCGAAGACATAACTGGGATCCTGAGCTAAGTATTTATCACTCAACTGAGGCAGCAATAGTAGCTGGGCAATAATCGTTTCCTTGATCACCGATTGCATAGTTACTCCGGCATCAACTTCGATTTTTTCGTGCCATGCTCAATGCTGGTGGCCCATTCCAAACCTTCTTCACGTATCGTGATATTGAGACGAATAGCATTTTGCGGTGTAGCGGACTCTTTCACTTTTGAGCTGACCACGCTGGTAATGATACCCGGAGGTAAAGATTGTGATTTCAACGCGATAGATGAAACGTGATGACGGACTTGATGGTTTACGGCCTCTAGACGCTCAAATGGAATATCTCGATCCGAACCACTTTTCTTCAATGCTTTTTGAAACGCATCGTCTACTGCTCTAACGATACTTTCTTTGGTGAGCCGAACGTCACTACTGCGCTGGCGTTCGGTCACATTCTCCAGAGCTAATTTAGCTTCTTTGTCGAAATTACTTTGAAAAGTTTTGGTGCGACTGAGTATATCTTCATCATCAAGCGATTTCTTGAGTTGTGTCATCAGCGCTGTGTGGATAGTTCGGGCGCTGTCGAGCTCTGCTACTTTCGCGGGCGTATGCTTATCGATGGTGATAGGCATATCAATCGTCAACTCTGGTACTCTGACACGGGGTAAACTCATACCTTCTAGCAGTGGATGATCTTTATAATATTCAGCAACCGCCGCCGTTTCTTCATCAGCAAGACGGCGGGCATGAACCAAACTAATCATCAAGGATCCCAATACTTCACTTAATTCAGACATACAATCTTCCTAATCATTTTCAATAAGTAATAATGCGTTTAAGGATTGGCCTGAGACTCTACTTCGGTGATTGAATTCTCTAGAATCCCGAGTAGTTTCTCAGTCCCGGCGGGAAGTTCGTCTTGCACTGCACGTACGTTTACGGACAAGCTGTAAGTTCGCTCAATCTTTGAAGAACTTGAAGACGATTTCTTGTACGAATAACTGGCACTGAGTTTTGCTGAAACTGGACCCCATCCAGCTTTCACAGACAGCTTAGTGTTTAAGTCATGTGATGAGGAGGTCGTTGATTGCTGCACTGAGTTGATTTTTGCATTAAATGCAATAGTGGTTTCCTCTACACGGATAAATGGAATGGGTAGCATAGTTAAAATGGGGACTGTAAGGTCAAATTTCTTCGGCTCGGTGCCGGTTACTTCCCCTTGCTCATTCCTTTGCTCGATAGCCTTCATATAGCTGAAGGTGATCATCGTCGGTTCATTGGTATCTGCATCGAAACCAACGGCTTTTATAAAATCGACAGATGTCTGTGCTGATTGGGCTTGAGCACGAACCACTGCATTAAGTGGCCCGCCGATCATAGACTCAAAGTCTATGCTGGATAGTTCGTCGCCAATGGCCATAATTACGCTCCTTTATCAGGCGAAATATGAACCCGAAACTGACTTCCTGATCGGGACTGATGTGTGCGTGGAGCACTCTTAAGGTATAGAGCAAAGCTTAAGTTTTTGTAATGTTATTTTAACTTTTCATTTACAAAAATAAGGGGTTTAATCGTAAGTTGCTGAATCCTAGGTAACAAAATTTTATTACAAAGTATTTCAGTATTTGTGCAAGGAAAAAGGGCACCGTGTATGGGTGCCCAATCGAATAGGATTATTTACGGGTGTTATTTTGCTTACAAGTATTTAGGAAGTGGCGATAAACAGGATTGTCTTTCATGTCCTTTTTCATCGCTAAATACATAGGTCGGTTTAGCCCCAAAGCGCCTAACGGAATTGATTTAATCAGCCCTTGAGACTCATAAGGGGTGACTAACCAATCAGGTAGAGCTGCTACGCCCATACCCGCACTCACTAGCTGAAAAATAAGTAAACCTTGGTCAACTGTTTTCAAGGTGCCATCAAAGCGCGCGTTTTGGATAAAGTGCTTGAATATGTCTTGTCGCTCCCGAGGAATTGGATAAGAAATAATGGTCTCATCTTTCAAATCCAAGGCGGTGACATAGGCTTTGTTCGCTAAAGGATGGTCGGGCGCGACAATCAACTTCAGTTTAAAATCAAACAAATGGGCATATTCAAGTTTATCCGGGTCGCGGATATCTGATGTCAGTACGAGATCCAAATCTCCCGCCAAGAGTTCAGGAATAGCGTCATAGCTGAATCCACGTTCGTAGTCGACGTGAATATCAGGCCAGAAGTTATTGAACTCCTTAATTGTTGGCAGCAACCAATGAAAACAGGCATGACACTCTACGCTGAGGCGCAGTGCAGAGATTGGCTGGTTCAAACTTTCTTTTAAGCGGCACTTGGTTGCTTCCACTTTTGGCAGCACATCATGAGCAAGCTCTAATAACAACATCCCTTGCGGCGTAAAGCGTACAGGATGAGTTTTACGTTCAAACAGCTGGCAATCTAACTTGTTTTCTAAGTCTTTGATTTGGTGTGAGAGGGCTGACTGAGTTAAAAACAGTTCACGCGCGGTATTTACGAGAGAGCCAGTCTCTTTCAAGGTGGCAATGGTCTTAAGGTGTTTTATATCTATCATCTTTAGTTATTCTCATAAAAACGTGAACGATTTCGATTAATTCAGTAATTAGAATAAAATCTATTGGACACTTTAAAGTCTAGACGTCCAAAAATCCATAGTTTTTGTAATGTTCTCGCTAATAAAATATAAAATTTACTGTTTTTCATGTTCAATTTTAATCTATCAGTGGCTAAGCATAGCCAATCATTATTCCAACCTTGAATTTATTTCAAATTAAATGTGAATAAGCTTCGTTTGTCTGAATCACATTCAGCCGATATCGTTTGGCCATCTAAACATCCAATCGGAGAAGAGTGATGGCGTATACACATAATTTAGGATTCCCTCGCATCGGCAAACGCCGCGAGTTAAAGTTTGCAGTTGAGTCATATTGGGCTGGAGACATTAATCAAGCAGAGCTGCACAATAGAGCAGCGGCAATTCGCCAAGAAAATTGGGCTTTGCAAGCGCAAGCTGGCGTAGACTTATTACCTGTGGGTGATTTCGCTTGGTACGATCACGTGCTTTCAACCACTTTATTACTAAACGCGATTCCCAAGCGCCACCAAAGTGATAACAGCAACCCGCTAGACACGCTATTTAGAATTGGCCGTGGCAGAGCGCCCTCAGGCTGTGCATGTGCAGCCAGTGAAATGACCAAATGGTTTAATACTAATTACCACTATATCGTGCCTGAATTGCACGCAGGGCAGGAGTTCTCATTGGGCTATAGTGAGTTGTTCGCTCACGTTGAAGAGGCAAAAGCCTTAGGTCATAACGTTAAGCCAGTATTATTGGGTCCTGTTACTTATCTGTACCTAGCGAAATGTGATGGCGAAGAGTTTGATAAGCTCACTTTGTTGCCAAGCTTGTTGGCAGTTTATGGGCAGGTGCTGAACAAGTTAAAAGCATTGGGTGTTGAGTGGGTGCAAATTGACGAGCCAATCCTTACCTTGGAGTTGCCAGAGGATTACCTGCAAGCACTTGCCCAAAGTTTTACGCATTTATCAAAACATCAACTGAAGTTACTACTGGCTACTTACTTTGATGAGGTCAATCAGTACTTAGAAAACATCCAATCCTTTGCTGTGGATGGGGTGCACTTTGATGTGGTGAGCAACAATGCTGACTTATCTGCCTTGGATGAAGTAGTGGGCCAGGAGCGTGTACTCTCTTTAGGTATCGTTAACGGGCGCAACGTATGGCGTACAGACTTGGAAGCAGTGTATGAGCGCATTCAAGCATTAAATGAGAAGCGTGGCGATACTTTGTGGCTGGCACCTTCGTGTTCGTTATTGCACTCACCTGTGGACTTAGAACAAGAGCAACAACTTGATGATGAGTTAAAAAGTTGGTTAGCATTTGCGGCGCAAAAGTGTGCAGAGTTGGGTTTAGTCAAAGAAGCATTGGCACAGCAATCCAACATAGCCCTAGTTGAATACAGTAAAGCGGTGAAGCACCGTGCTCAATCAACACGAGTGAACAATGCCGATGTGCAAGCGCGAGTTAAATCACTCACGGCCAATGATGGTAAGCGTCACAGTAAATTTGCACAGCGTATTGCCCTACAGCAACAAGCTCTGAATCTGCCGCTGTTGCCAACCACCACCATTGGCTCCTTCCCGCAAACTCAGGACATTCGCCAGACTCGCCGCGATTTTAAAGCCGGGCGTATTAGCAATGCTGAATACGAACAAGTAATGCAGGAACAAATACAGTTTGCAGTAGAGCAGCAAGAAGCGCTCGATATTGACGTTCTTGTGCACGGTGAAGCAGAACGTAACGATATGGTTGAGTACTTTGGTGAGTTACTTGAAGGGTTTGCGTTCACCCAATTTGGCTGGGTGCAAAGTTACGGCAGCCGCTGTGTTAAGCCACCTATTATTTGGGGGGATGTGTCTCGCTCCCAGCCAATGACGGTGCGCTGGACGCAATATGCACAGTCACTCACTGACAAATATATGAAAGGCATGCTTACAGGTCCTGTAACCATTTTATTTTGGTCATTCGTACGTGACGATTTAGATAAGCCGAGTATTGCTAATCAAATCGCTTTGGCGTTGCGTGACGAAGTGGTGGACTTACAAAACGCCGGTATTAAGGTAATTCAGATTGATGAACCTGCATTTCGAGAGGGTATGCCGCTGAAGCAAAGTCAATGGCAGGCATACCTTGATTGGGCGGCGTATGCATTTAGAGTCAGTGCCAGCGGCGTAGAAGATGCGACGCAAATTCACACGCACATGTGTTACAGCGAATTCAATGACATCATTGGTGCGATTGCCGACATGGATGCGGATGTGATCACCATTGAAACATCGCGCTCAAACATGGAATTGCTATCAGCGTTCGAGCATTTTGATTACCCGAACGATATTGGCCCAGGTGTGTATGACATTCATACCCCTAACATTCCAGACGTATCTTGGATGAAAGCGCTAATCCATAAAGCTGCCCAGAAAATTCCGGCGCGACGTCTGTGGGTGAACCCGGACTGTGGCTTGAAAACACGAGGTTGGGAAGAGACCAAAGAAGCACTTAATAACATGGTTATCGCTACTAAAGAGCTGCGCAAAGAGCTCAGTTAGGTAAAAAACATTATCAGCACAGTGGGGCAATGTGCTCCACCTGCTGATTTACGCCCGCCAACGCTTTACATTGTGAGCCTTCCCCCCTAAGATCACACAAATTTTTCAGTGGACAAGAGCAATGACAAGTACAGAGCAACGTATTACCCTTACCCGCCCGGATGATTGGCACATTCACTTACGTGATGGCGAACAGTTGAAAGACACAGTTCGTGACGCGAGTCGTTATATTGGCCGCGCTATCATTATGCCTAACCTTGTACCCCCTGCGACTTGCACTGATACCGCGCTTGCGTATCGCGATCGTATTATGGCTGCGGGCCCTCAAGCTCATTTTGAACCACTGATGGTGCTTTATCTCACAGATAACACTACACCTGATGAAATTCGCAAAGCGAAAGCAACAGGCAAAATCGTCGCCGCTAAGCTGTACCCTGCGGGCGCCACAACTAACTCAGCGTCTGGCGTAACAGACATCGAAAACATTTATCCAGTGCTTGAAGCAATGCAAGAGGTAGGCATGCTGTTACTGGTTCACGGTGAAGTGACTGACTCAAGCATCGATATCTTCGACAGAGAAAAGGTCTTCATCGAGACTAAATTGAAAAAAGTGGTTAGTGACTTCCCTAATTTGAAAGTGGTGCTTGAGCACATTACAACTGCGGATGCGGTTGAATTTGTTAAGTCTGCGTCGGACAACGTTGCTGCAACAATTACAGCGCACCACTTGCTGTATAACCGTAATCACATGTTAGCCGGTGGTATTCGTCCACATTACTACTGCTTACCAATTCTCAAGCGTAATACCCATCAGCAAGCTTTGATTGAAGCTGCGACTAGCGGTAGCCCTAAATTCTTTATGGGTACGGACTCTGCGCCACACCTTAAAGATAAAAAAGAAGCGGCATGTGGTTGTGCGGGCGCATACACAGCTCATGCTTCGTTGGAATTGTATGCAGAAGCATTTGAACAAGCGAATGCGCTGGACAAATTAGAAGGCTTCGCAAGTCACTTTGGCCCAGACTTCTATGGTATTGCTCGTAACACAGATACCGTTACTTTGGTACGTGAGCCGTGGGAAGTACCTGCAAGCTATCCACTAGGTGAAGACAAGGTGATCCCAATCTGTGCTGGTGAAACACTGAATTGGCAAGTTAAAGACTAATCTAATAACTTGTCGTTAATGAATGAGCCCAGTATTAACTGGGCTTTTTTATGTCCGTCGACGCCTCAACCCTTGTGCTTGATTTGGATCAATCAGCCGCGAGGTGCTATATCATTACGGACAAATGTCCTTAGGATCTAGGGTGGCTTTGACTAAGCTCTGGCCCTAAAATTAAGCACATAAGGTGCTTTAAGCGCTACAACTAACAGGTGAATTAACCATGCACTTACCAACAGTGGACTATCAATCGCCAACTGCTCCTGCAGAATTCGTTGAATCTCTTCGCAATACGGGCTTTGGTGTTTTAACTAACCACCCAATTCCTCAGTCGCTGGTGGAGTCAATTTACAAAAATTGGCAGGAATTCTTTAACTCAGAGCAAAAGCATGAACTTTTGTTTGATAAAGACAACCAAGATGGTTATTTCCCACCTGAAGTAAGTGAAGTGGCGAAGGGCTTTAAAGTTAAAGACATCAAAGAATACTACCATGTCTACCCGAAAGGTCGTGTCCCTGAGCAATTAGAAGCTGAAATTCGTGAGTACTATCGCTTAGCGAATGAGTTTGCCAGCGAACTACTAAGCTGGGTACAAGAGTGTGCACCTGCGGATGTTCAAGCTAAGTTCTCAATCGACTTAAAAGATATGATCAAAGACTCTGAGCAAACCCTGCTGCGCATTTTGCATTACCCGCCTATGACAGGTGATGAAGAACCTGGCGCTATTCGTGCTGCTGCGCATGGCGACATCAATTTATTGACTGTTCTTCCTGCTGCCAACGAGCCCGGTTTGCAAGTGCAAAAAACAGACGGTGGTTGGTTAAACGTCCCCAGTGATTTTGGTAACCTGATCATCAATATTGGCGACATGCTCCAAGAAGCGTCTGGTGGTTACTTCCCATCAACGATTCACCGTGTAATTAACCCAACGGGTAAGGCGTCGACCAAATCACGTATTTCATTACCGTTGTTCTTACATCCACGCCCTGATGTGGTGTTGTCGGAGCGCTATACTGCAGATAGCTACCTGCAAGAGCGTTTACGCGAGCTAGGTGTTAAATAACCTCAACGAAGGTGAGCGATTTTTAAAAGCCCGGATTGACCGGGCTTTTTTGTGTTCTAAGCTAGGCTAAACCTCGCCAATAAACCAATTGCCATAGTAAAAACCACACTCAGTAAGGTGCCGAGCATCACGTATTCAGTGAGGTGTTTTTCTTTGGCGTTGGTTAAATCGCCAAAGCGGAATACTGATTTGGCCGCGAGCACAAAGCCGACTCCCGCTAACTCATCAATCAGGATAAAGGTTAACATCAGCGTGCGCTCCAGTAAGCCAATACTATGACCCGCTTGGGGTAAAGCACCAAACGCTGAATTGCTTGATGATTGCGGCAATTGCCAGCGCTCCAATAGCATGCGTATTGCTACAGAGCAGGGATTAAGGACAAGCAGGTAGGCAAGTAAGACCACATAACTATCGCTTGAGCTTGTCAACTCAGTGAGCCATTGCATGATAGGGTCATGCTCATTGAGGTACAAACACACCGTGATGATCACCACAATATGCGCAATCTGGTCGATAAAAAATGGCACAATACCACCGCGCGTATAGGACTTCGCAACATCAATAAGCCAATGGGTTACCATGATCACCATCGTTGCGCTGATAACCATCAACCATTCCCCCAAACCGAAATAGCACTCCCACAACATTACAACCACTGCTGTTAGCGCTGCGTGTGTGAGCGTATGCAGCATCAGCTTGGTGGATTTGAAGTGACGGCTGTTTCTATCTAGCACCCAGCTCATGGGTTGCAGATAAAAGTCAGCAATAAAGTGGGTGAGTAAAAGACCCAAAAGTAGGGCGATTTGATCATCCATGAGAGAACTCCTTCGTAGCGACTGCGATAAAACCATCTACTAAATGATAGCGACCCGCGTTGAGTAACTTTGTCACATTTTCTCGTGAGCTTTGCAACTGTTGGGCGATGCTGGCGTGGTCGTTGTGTTCTTGCCAGCAATATAAATAAAGGGCTTGTGCCTGCTTTTGGCTTAGCGATGAGACGATATTATCAAGAAATTGCACGTTCAACATGAAACTAGGGCTCAGGGTTTGCTCGCACAGTGATAATCTAAATCGCTGCTGTTTCATTTCGTCCAAGCCTTTACCTGAGAGTATCAATGCTGGTCCCGTTGCGGTTTTAACATCGCCACGGAATTGGCTGACATCCCCCCATGCTTCACTAATACGTGCGTCTATTCCGTGAGAACGTAAAAGTAAACGCAGCAATAAGGAACTTTGCAACGGGAACGTTTGGGCTTTGAAGATACATTGAAAGGCATCCCCACGAAACATATCGAATTGACCGTCAAAACGTTCACACAATGTTGAGAGCCCTTGCTCAAGTGTGCCTAGCATTGATTCATACTGCGTTGACTCATAGCGGCTAGAGCCAACTAAATCGCCGCTGATCACGGCATATTGAGATGCTTTCATTAGACCTCTGTAAGTTAAAATGGTTACAAAACACAAAGTAACTAAAATTGGTTACTTAAATCAATGTAACTAAATTTAGTACCTAACTGTCTGTTACACAAGTACTGAGGTAAAATTGACATTGAAATAATTTATTCATGATGTATCTTTTAAGAGAACTCTACTATTCTGCACTGAGTCTATAAGAGTCTCGCGCAAACTATATTTTTCATTATTTCAAGTGGTTAGATAAAAGGTGATGTTTTTCTAGCTAAATTTTAAAAAAGTTAATGACAACGCTGTCATTTATTGTGTAACATAAATTCAACATGGTTGAAAAAGTGTTGTAAGTAGCGCGAGAGCGTGGAGCAAAGCAACTACAAAAAGGGTTAGGGGTCTTCAATAATGGTAGACGGTGCAAGTCAGAAGCAACTTTTTATCGGTATCGACGGTGGTGGAACCAAATGCCGTGCGACCATATATTGCGCTGAGCGCGGGATTTTAGGAACCGGCTTAGGTGGACCTGCTAACCCGTTGCACGGTTTAGAACGCACACTTGAGTCAATCATGGTGTCGACGCAACAAGCACTCAGAGACGCAGGATTGAGCTTACAAACGGTACACACCTTGGTTGCCGGATTGGGCTTGGCGGGTGTGAACTTACCAACCCTGTATGAACAGATCAGTGAATGGCAACACCCATTTAAAAAAATGTACCTCACCACCGATTTACACACTGCCTGTATTGGCGCACACGAAGGTGAAGATGGCGCAGTCATTATCACCGGCACGGGCTCATGTGGTTTTGCTTGTGTAAACGGTGAAAGCGTGAATTACGGCGGTCATGGCTTCGCCCAAGGTGATAAAGGCAGTGGCGCTTGGCTCGGTTTAGAAGCGCTCAAGGCGGTACTGCTTGATCTTGATGGTCTTGGGCCACACACGCAATTAAGTGCATTATTCAAACTGCACTTTAATACTGATTCAGGTATGGGTATCGCGGAGCAAATGGCGGGTCAGCCTTCAAGCAGTTACGCCAAGCTGGCGAGAATGGTACTTGACGCAGCAGATAAAGGCGACCACGTTGCAAACGCAATTGTTAAAGATGGAGCGCATTACATCAGTATGATGGCGAAACGATTGTTAGAAGTGAACCCACCGCGTTTATCGATGATAGGTGGGCTTGCCCAGCCTCTTCAGAAATGGCTTGATGTCGATGTTGCTAAAAAAGTGCAACATCCAAAGCAACCACCTGAGTTGGGTGCGGTATACTTCGCCCAACAGTCATTAGCAAACGAGCAGCAAAAGGTTGCAAATTAATGAGCACAGTATTTCACGCCCAACGCCTGTTTGATGGCGAACGTTTTGTCAACGAAAGCTACTTCAAAGTGGTTAATGGGAAACTCGATTTCATCAATGACATCGCTCCAGACGCAGATATCACCGAGTTGTCAGGTTTGGTGGTCCCAGGGTTTATCGACGTGCAGGTCAATGGCGGTGGCGGCGCGTTTTTTAATGCTGAGCAAAGTGTTGCCTGTTTAGCAAAAATTGCCCAAGCACATGGGCAGTACGGTTCTACAGCGAATATGCCAACGTTAATTACCGATGACATTGAAGTGATGCGCCGCGCGGCAGACGCCGTTGCTCTCGCTATTGCTGAGCAAACGCCAGGTATACTTGGGGTGCATTTTGAAGGCCCACATTTAAGCTTTCCTAAAAAAGGCACCCACAGTGAGCAGTTTATTCGCCCAATCTCAGAAGACGAATTTGCCATTTATGGCCGTGACGACCTAGGGCTGAAAATGGTGACCTTGGCCCCTGAAAATGTCAGTGTCAATGACATAAAGCGCCTTGTTTCTTTGGGGGTAAAAGTCTCGCTAGGCCACACCAATGCAGACTACGCGACAACGATGGCGGCTCTTGATGCAGGTGCGGATGGCTTTACTCATTTATTTAATGCGATGTCAGCATTTACGTCTCGTGAGCCGGGCGTTGTTGGTGCTGCACTGTGGCATGACACGAGTTGGTGCGGCCTTATCGTGGATGGCCATCATCTTCACCCTGATTCAGCAAAATTAGCGATTCGCACTAAGCAACGTGGCAAGATTATGTTAGTGACCGACGCGATGCCACCTGTAGGCACGGATGCAACGGAATTTGATTTCTTCGACGGTCGTAAAGTTTATCGCACTGGCGATCGTTTGAATTCAAGCACAGGTGAGCTAGCAGGCAGTGTACTAGACATGGCTTCAGCGGTGCGCAACACGGTGAATACGCTTGATGTAGCGTTGCCTGAAAGTTTACGTATGGCAAGTTTGTATCCCGCGCAATACCTCGGTTTAGAGCGTAGTAAAGGGCGCTTGCTTCAAGGTTACGACGCAGATTTTGTGGTGCTCGATGACGCGCTCTATGCACAAGCAACCTATATTAGCGGGCAAGTGATTGCTTGAGTGCCGAAACAGATTGATTAACTGATCCCTGGAGACCCCGCATAGCAGTACCGCGGGGCTTTTTTCATTGAATGACCATGGATAGGTGAGCAACGCATTGCGAGATATACACGGGACGAGCAGGTCCGAGGTAGTGAGATAATATGACAACAACAAGCGACAAGAATGATAAGAAGCCACGTTTAGCATCGTTAGATGCATTACGTGGTTTCGACATGTTTTGGATATTGGGCGGGCAGGCGATATTTGCCGCATTGTTTGTGTTAACTGGTTGGCAAGGCTGGAAAGCATTTGAAGCGCACACTGTGCATGTACCATGGCACGGATTTACCTTTTACGACCTCATTTTCCCACTGTTTATTTTTCTATCCGGCGTTGCAATGGGCTTAAACCCGCGTCGTATTGATCAGCTCCCTCTCAGCGAACGAATGGTGTTTTATAAAAAAGCATTGAAGCGTTTGGCGATTCTTATTGGCTTGGGTGTTCTGTATAACCATGGTTGGGGTACTGGCATGCCCATGGCATTAGATGAAGTGCGCTATGCCAGCGTCCTTGGTCGCATCGCCATCGCGTGGTTCGTGGCAGCCATGCTGGTGTGGCATACCTCGTTGCGGACTCAAGCTATTGTCGCGGTGGCAATATTAATTGGTTACTGGATTTGGTTATGTTTCATTCCCGTGCCAGGTGGCATCGCTGGCGATTTAACGCCTGAGGGTAGCTGGAATGCATGGGTCGACCAACGTTTACTTCCTGGTATTATCCATCGCAATGGGCCACTGGACCCTGAAGGTTTGTTGTCACAGATCCCCGCAGTTGCTAACGCTATTCTCGGTGTATTTGCAGGGCAGCTGATTGCTAAAGCACACAAATATGGCCAGTGGAAAGTAGCGGGCGCGTTGTTTATTGCTGGTTTGCTTACACTCGCTTTGGGTTGGTTGTGGGACATGGCATTCCCCGTGAACAAGCGTCTATGGACCAGCTCATTTGTATTGGTCACTGTTGGGTGGAGCGCCATTTTACTTGCCGCGTTTTATGCTTTTGTCGACATTATTGGCTTTAGAAAGAGTGTCTATCCATTTGTCATTATTGGTGCAAATTCCATTATTATTTACTTGGCATCAAGCTTAGTAAATTGGAGTTACATTTCTAAGAGTGTATTTGGTGGTGTGGTGCGCGCTGTGCCTGCAGACTGGCAACCCTTGATTGGTGTATTTGCTGTACTGGCAGTGCAATTACTGGTGCTACATTGGATGTACAAGCGCAAAATAATTGTCAGCGTTTAAGCGACAAAAATGCATAAATTAAATACCAAAAAGTGAACAAAATTGTTCACTTTTACTTTACAAGCCAAACTATTTGGACAATAATGACAGCGTTGTCATAATGGTTTGGCCTAATTAAGTATCCCCAATTAGGTTTGATCTATGGTCAAGTCAAATTGCACGGAAACTTGACCATAGGTCCCATTTTTCAATTTAAACAACGAGCTTATTATGCAAATTGTAATTCTAAAAGATGCCACCGAAGTTGCCGAGTACGGCGCCAACCTTTTTGTTAATCAGCTACAAAAGAAGCCTGCGTCAGTATTAGGGCTTGCAACGGGCTCGACACCGGTTGCCTTGTATCAAAATCTCATAGCGCGTAACCACGCTGGCGACATTAGTTTTGCTAACGCAATCAGCTTCAACCTAGATGAATACTTGGGTTTAGATGGCGACCACCCACAAAGTTATCGCTACTTTATGAATCAGCAGTTGTTTAATCATATCGATATCGACATCAATAATACGCATGTACCACCAGGCAATGCCGCTGATCCAATCGTTGCATGTGAAGTGTATGAGCAACAAATCGCGCAGGCGGGTGGCATCGATATTCAACTATTAGGCATAGGGCGTAACGGCCACATCGGTTTCAATGAGCCGTCTTCCGGTTTAACATCACGCACGCGTGTAAAGACTTTGACCAAAGCAACAATTGAGGACAACGCACGCTTCTTTGCTGAAGATGAATATCAGCCGCACTTGTCTATTACTATGGGGATCGGCACGATTCTCGATGCCAAAAAAGTGGTGTTGTTAGCGACCGGCGAAAACAAAGCACAAGCGATTAAAGCCACAGTTGAAGGGCCGTTGACGGCAGCATGCCCAGCGTCTGTGTTACAGATGCATCGCAATGCGGTTATCGTTATTGATGAAGCCGCGTCAAGCCAGCTCGCTGATGTAGATTTTTATAAACATATTGAAGCAGAGAATCAGAAGTTGTTGGCGCGACTGGCAAGAAAGTAACGGATTATTAGTTAGTACAAAAAGCCCTAAATAGGGCTTTTTTTGTCGCTGTTTAGCGCTGGTAAATATGCTAGGGTAGTGCCATCAATTGTTTTCGTTAACTTTTACTAGATGTTGCAATACACCCAACTGCCATTGGACCGTCATTCCAGTGACCGCAAAGATCCCAATTGGCTCATAAATAAAAGACCAGCAGGGCACTTTGTGCTCGTCAATAATGACAAAAATTTGTTTAAAGCTGACAGCCATCAGGCGGCGTATGTCGGTTATGAGTCAGTGAGAAGTTACGATGTTGATAACGCAATCTACTTAGGGGAACATCAAGGCCATCACTACTTTGCGCTTGATGTCAGTGTTGAATTGGCCGACCAAAGTGAATTTGAGCACCATCAATTTGTTGATATTCGTGCGTATGGTCCTGTTGTGGATGCTCATGATGCCGCAATTTTAGTACTTGCGCGCGGGCTATGTCATTGGCATAAAACGCATAAGTTTTGCGGCCGTTGCGGCAGTGAAAACGTGCCAGCAGAAGCGGGGCATGCGCGCAAGTGCAGCAATCAACAATGCCGTCACCTAACCTTTCCTCGCACCGACCCTGCGGTGATCATGCTGGTGCACTACCCATTTGCCGATGGCACAGAGCGATGCCTATTGGGTCGCCAAGCAAGTTGGCCACAAGGTGTGTATTCAACTCTAGCCGGTTTTGTCGACCCCGGCGAAACCTTAGAAGCCGCAGTGGCACGTGAAGTGATGGAAGAAGCGGGGGTCGCTGTCGAGCACCCTCAGTACATCGCTTCGCAGCCCTGGCCATTTCCAAGTTCACTTATGCTGGGCTACATGGCCAGAGCCAAAAGTACAGAGATCTTTATTGACCAAGATGAAATCAGCGAAGCACGCTGGTTTTCGCGTGAAGAATTACGCCAGTTCGGTAATTGGGGTGATGAAGGTGAACATTTAAAACTACCCCGAAAAGATTCAATTTCGAGATACTTAATAGACACTTGGATTGCAAAGAATGAGGACCAAGTATGAAAAAAGAAACCCAGCTGATTAGTGCAGGGCGGAGCAAAAAATACACCCAAGGAGTGGTGAACCCTGTTTTACAACGTGCTTCAACGGTTGTTTTTGATAGTGTCGCTGAATTCAAAGAAGCTGCTAAAAACCGCGGCAATCATGCGCTGTTTTATGGCCGTCGCGGCACCAATACCCACTTCGCACTACAAGAAGCCATTGCAGAACTAGAAGGTGGTGCTGGTTGTGCCTTGTATCCAAGTGGTGCTGCGGCAATTGCTAATACCTTGCTCTCTTTCGTAAAAAGCGGTGACCACATTCTGATGATGGACAGCGCCTATGAGCCGACTCGTGATTTTTGCGACAAAATATTACAAGGCATGGGTGTGTCAACAACCTATTATGACCCAACCATTGGTGCGGGAGTAAGCGAGCTCATTCAAGACAATACCCGCGTGTTGTTTATGGAGTCTCCCGGTTCAATTACCATGGAGGTGCAAGACGTTCCGAGCTTGGTGAAAGCGGCCAAAGCACACGGGCTTATCACTATGTTGGATAACACCTATGGCAATGGTCTCAGTTTTAGACCCTTAGATTTTGGTGTTGATATCAGTATCCAAGCGGCAACTAAATATATCGTCGGTCACAGTGACGTGATGATGGGGGTGAGCGTGGCAACTGAAGAATATTGGCCCACACTGCGTGAAAACTCCTATCTCCTTGGGCAATGTTGTAGCGCCGATGATGCCTACATGGCTTTGCGCGGTCTGCGTACCATGGCGGTGAGGTTGAAGCAGCACGAACAAAGTGCGCTACAAGTCGCCAATTGGCTGAGTGAACATCCATTGGTTGATCATGTTCGCCACCCAGCGTTGCCCTCATGCCCAGGCCATGAGTTTTTTAAGCGTGATTTCAATGGCAGTAATGGCCTGTTTTCTATTGTGTTAAAGCAAGGCAATCAAGATGCTTTGGATGCCTTAGTTGAAGCTTTGCATCATTTCAAAATGGGCTTTTCATGGGGCGGGTATGAGAGCCTAATCACCACCAATCTGACTATGAAAGGGTTGCGCAGCCAAACGGGCTGGAACTTAGGCCCGGTGGTTCGTTTGCATATAGGCCTTGAAGATGTCGAGGACCTCATTGCAGATCTAAGCCAAGGTTTGGATGTTTACGCCAGTAAACTCTAAATCTCTTTGTTGCTGAAACATCTTTTTACAAGCGCTCATACTTTTGAGCGCTTTTTTCATTTATAGTGACAATTAAATAATAATTAAAAGGAAAACAAATGGATGCATTACGGATTGTGCAGCTAATGAAATTTGAGCTAGCACGGCATTTCCTAACTAAAAAAGCATGGCTCGCGTTGCTGGCTTTTGCGTTGGTGTGGTTGATGATTTATCGCTATGGGGTTTATGAAGCGGTTAATATTTTAGAGCAGCCAGAGTTCGAGCAATTCATTCTCTCCATCTTCGGTAACTTTGGTATGCAGAGTTTGTTGCATTGGCCGGACGCTGAAATGGCGGTGTATAGCCTTATTGCCTCTGTTGCCTTTCCTCCTTTCGTTATTTACCTGTGTAGTGACCAATTTGTAAGTGACCGCGAGCGCGGCACGTTACGATTTTTGTCTTTGCGTGCCACGCGATTAGAAATTGTGTTGGGGCGTTTTTTAGGTCACTGTCTGAGCACGGCAGTGCTTATCGCCATCAGCTTGGTGGGGGTGATCATTCTTGTCGCACTGCGTGACATTAGTATTGTACCTACGGCATTGGGTCACGCCATGACTTACGAATTACTGTTGTTAGTGAATTTAATGCCGTTCATCGCACTTATGTCGTTACTCAATACCGTTGCTAAGTCATCGCGCATGGCGCTCATTTATACAATTTTGCTCTACACCATAGGCATGATAGTCGTCACCTTGTTACAGGTTAAACTCGGCTTGCCTCTGTTTTTTGATTACCTGTTCCCTGGTGAGCCTATCGACCAGATAGTGACGCTTCGTCCTGATGTCGCCAGCGCCATTGTTTGGCCAATTATTCAATCGGCTCTGTTTTTGGGCTTAGGGTTTTACAAGTTCCAGCGAGGTAGTTTATGAGCCTGTTAATTGAAGCAAAAGGCGTGAGTCATTTCTTTGGCTCGAAACAAGCCTTGTCGGATGTAAACATTGAACTTGAATCGGGCCAGCCAATCGCCTTAGTGGGACCCAATGGCGCCGGTAAAACTACGTTATTTAGCCTTATTTGTGGCTACTTGCAGCCAAGCCAAGGGGAAATTCGAGTATTAGGGCACAAGCCTGGCAGTGCCGCATTATTCGGTCAGCTCAGTGCGTTACCACAAGATGCACTGCTGAGCCCAGATTTTAGTGTGGGCGAACAACTGAGCTTATTTGCGCGACTGCAAGGGTTTTCTAGTGCGCAAGCGCGTAAAGAGTGTGAACGTGTACTGGAGTTGGTCGATTTATCGCAGACTATTAATAATCGCCCTAATGAGCTGTCTCATGGCATGAAAAAGCGCGTATGTATCGCGCAAGCGTTAATGGGTGAGCCTAAACTCGTGATGCTTGATGAAGCTACAGCGGGACTCGATCCTGTTAATGCTAGAGCAATTCGAGAGCTTGTAAGTAGCTTATGTGGTCAAACAACCTTTGTGTTGAGCTCTCATGACTTGTCCGAGCTTGAACGTTTATGTGACCGAGTGCTGTATTTGCAACAAGGCAAATTAGTGACTCATGAACTCAATTCACAAGGAGCACAAACCCGCTATCTGACACTGCAACTACGCGAACAAAATGACGATATCATCGCTCATTTGCAAGCGTTAGAGTCTGTTATCGATGTCACCAATAGTCAACGCAATGAGTTTGTTATTGGCTACAATCAGCTAGCAGGTGATGTGGCGATGGATATCAAAGTATTACAGTTGTGCCATGAACGTCAGTGGCAATATCGTGCTTTGGTTAATGGTCACACTTTGGAAAATCAATTATTTGCAACAGGAGCATAACGAATGGGACTTTTTAGTGGACTGATTGGCAATGCCAGTGAAGTAGATGCTGAGAAAATTGATGCCTTATTGGAGGAAATTCTAGCCCCCGGTGAAAACCTTGAAAAAGCATACAAAGTTATTCGTGACTTATTCTTGTTTACTAACAAGCGGTTAATCTTAGTTGATAAGCAAGGAGTGACAGGCTCGAAAGTGGAGGTATTGAGTATACCTTATGGCAAAATTACTAAATTCAGCAAAGAAAGTGCTGGGCATTTTGATTTAGATGCTGAGCTAAAAATCTGGATCGGTTCCGATCCATCGCCGTTAACAAAGAACTTTAAAGCGGGTGACAATATTAACGAGGTCTACAGAATATTATCGCGATACGCTTTGTAAGAAAGTGTCCCTATATCTAACAAATTCTAACAATTAATTAAATTAATCAAAAAGTTAGTTAAGTTATAATTCATTTCAACGGCGCTAGAGTGGCGCTGTCTTAAAGTTAGATATAGGGAAATCTTTTATGAAAAAGCTATCTATTGCAATCGCATCTATCCTTTTTTCCGGTGCAGCTGCTGCCCAGTCTTATCAGTCAATTACCGACTTAGAATATGTGAATTTCGATTCTGATGATTATGTATCATTGCAGAGTAAATACTACTTTGCACCTAAGCAGGTTCTCGGGCCATTAGATCAGTTTGAATATATCAACAAAACCACCAATGTATACGGTGGCATCGCTGATGATGAGTGGGCAACTCAGTACAATGTGGGTGGTGAATACTTCTTCAATAACTTTGTAGTGGGCGCATCTTACGTTAACGCTGACTACGACAATGTGCGTGGTGACCATGATGGCTACACCATGAGCTTTGGTTACCTTGTTAATAAAGACTTATTGTTTAAAGTTGATCGCATTGATTATGAAGGCAGTGATGCCGTTTACTTCTTCTCTGGTCAATATAATCACCAGTTAAATGCGACGGATTACATTGGCTTCACGGCTCGTGTAGATGATGAATTTGATTACCGTGAAGTGTCAGGTAAGTACTTTACTGACCTGCAAAACGGTAACTACCTAACACTAGAAGCGACGGTCATTGACGTTGAAGATGGTGACTTCGGTTGGATGCTTGGCTCAAACTACTACTTCAGCAAAGCAACTTCTGTTTTCGTTAATTTCAGCAAAGATGATGATTATGGTTTCGGTGCTGAGCACTTCTTTACACCGAACTTCTCGCTAACTGCAGGCTACGCCAATAACTGGGACGACAGTAATGAAGACCAGTATTACCTAAAAGCAACAGCGCAGTTCTAAGCAATTAGAAAGCACAAAAAAGCCGCGTTAAACGCGGCTTTTTTGTGTGTGTTATCTAGGGTCTGTTGATCTTTGAAGTATGGATTTTGTTCAAATCAAAGGCGTTCAATGCAAGGAATGGGTTATGTTGCGTAGTGAGCTATGTTAATAGCCCATGACACAGCAGTGTAAGCCTTTGGTTGAACTCTTTGGGTAGCGCCAGTGGGGTATTTTATCGGCGTTATCGCCTGACTTACATAGAATGACTATGCGACGCAGGCTCTGCCTTGTCAAAATACCCCAATGACTGCTGCAAAAACACACGGTAAAGGTCAACAGACCTTAACAATTACCAACCACATTGACGACCTTTGTTTTGTTCATCAAGGTACTTTTGAAGCGGCGCAAAGTAATCGAGGATAGCCGTTGCATCCATTTCCTCTTTACCTGTAATTGTTGCTAACGCCTCTTGCCATGGGCGACTTGAACCCATCTCTAGCATTGCATTTAGCTTCTCACCAGCTTCTTTTGAGTTGTATACAGAGCAGCGATGAATCGCTTCTTTGTTGCCGGCAATTTCACATAGACTGCGGTGGAAATCGAACTGCAGAATGTGCGCTAGGAAATAACGAGTGTACGGGGTATTGCCTGGTACGTGGTATTTCGCACCTGGGTCAAAATCTGCTTCGCTACGTGCGATAGGTGCTTGTACGCCTTGATATTTCTCACGTAGTTCCCACCATGCTTGGTTGTACTGTTCTGGCGTAATTTCACCAGAGAATACTTTCCAACGCCATTGGTCGACAAGTAAACCAAATGGAATGAAGGCAACTTTATCCAATGCCATGCGCATGAGCAGACCAATGTCTTTAGACTCGTCAGGTACTTCATCAAGCAAGCCAATTTCTTTCAAGTAAGCAGGTGTTACCGATAATGCAATGGTGTCACCGATCGCTTCGTGGAAGCCATCATTAGCACTTTCTTGATAGTAAAGTGGTTGAGTGTTGTACGCACGTTGATAGAAATTGTGGCCTAACTCATGGTGGATAACCGCAAACTCTTCACCTGTACGTTGAATACACATCTTAATGCGTAGATCATCTTTGCTATCAATATTCCATGCTGACGCATGACATTGTACGTCACGGTCTTGTGGCTTGATAAATAGTGAACGCTCATAGAAAGTTTCTGGAAGAGGTGCAAACCCCATCGATGTAAAGAACTTCTCGGCACCGCGCACCATTTTGATTTCATCGTAGTTGTGCTTTGCGAGTAACTCCGTGACATCATAGCCAGGATCTGCGTTTTCAGGTGCGACCACATCGTAGATGTTGCCCCATGTCTGCGCCCACATGTTACCAAGTAAGTGTGCAGGAATCGGTTGGTCTTGTGGGACTTTGTCTTCACCATATTTTTCGCCCAGCTTCGCGCGTACGTGGCAGTGTAGTGAATCATAAAGCGGCTTAACCTGACCCCAAATACGGTCTAACTCGTTGGCAAAGTCATCCGCTGGCATGTCGTATTTGCTACGCCACATGGCACCTGTATCTGCATAACCAAGCTCTTGAGCACCTTCATTGGTAAGAACGACTTGTTGCTCATAAAGAGGGCGCATCGGTTTTGACACTTCTCGCCAACCTTGCCACAGGTCAAGTAGCTCATTGTAATCACGACTGGTGGCCATCTTCGCCGTCATGTCGCCTAGGCTTAAACATGTGCCGTCATCTTTACAGTATTTACCTTTACCGTAAAGGCCGCCTAGCTCAGCAACTAACTGAGACAGTTTAGCTGTTTTTTCAGCGTCTTGCGGAGCAGGTAAGGTCAAAGCGAGTTTAAGTTTATCGAGCTTACGACGGGCATCGTAATCGAGCGCTAAGTCATCGAACTTTGCTGCTTCGTTAGCAAGGCGCACCACGGTTTCGGTCATCTTGCGATTAACTTCTGCAGAGAGTTCTGCCGTGTCATGAGTAATAAAGTTAGCGTAAATCCATTCCGCGCGGCTCGCTTCTAGATATAGGGCTTGTAGATCTTTTTCTGTAGCAGCAAGAAAAGCGTCAGCATCCGCGGCAGTTACTTGGGTTTTTTGAACCGTTTTCGGTGCATCTGGCTGTGATGCATCTGAACAGGCGCCAAGGCCCAAAGTAGCGCACACAAACAGTGCAGCAAG
Organism: Pseudoalteromonas pernae; assembly: GCF_039831865.1. Classification (NCBI taxonomy): domain Bacteria; kingdom Pseudomonadati; phylum Pseudomonadota; class Gammaproteobacteria; order Alteromonadales; family Pseudoalteromonadaceae; genus Pseudoalteromonas; species Pseudoalteromonas pernae. The sequence continues at coordinate 15,054 of NZ_JBDODM010000002.1, read as the reverse complement.
GCTTGGCTTAAAAGGCAAAGCAGTCATGAGATTTCCTCTTGTTGTTATTGTCTGGGTATTACACCCACAAAGACGAGCGGAATAATAGCAGTGCTACACGATTTGGTACAATCAAGACGGCGCAAATGATTGTAAATCTTGATGGTTCGTCCATACTGTGGTCTAGGTACAAGTATCAAGGAATTGAACAATGAGTTGGTTGGTTTTATTAATAATTGTTGCGGTTGTGGTGGTGTTGACGGTCAAAGATATCCGTATGAACATCATAACCCGCCCAGTTTTTCAGTGGTTTAAAAAGGCACTGCCGCCGCTTTCTGAAACTGAGCGTGATGCGATGGAAGCGGGAGATATCTGGTGGGATGGAGAACTCTTTCGTGGTAACCCTGATTGGAAAACATTACATCAATACGCAACCACCAAACTCAGCAGTGAAGAACGCGACTTTATCGACAATCAAGTTAGCACGCTATGCGCCATGCTCAATGACGATGAAATCACCAAAAATCAGGATATGAGCGACGAGGTTTGGCAGTACCTCAAGGATGAAGGTTTTTTTGCCTTAATTATCCCAAAAGAACATGGTGGACGTGAATTTTCGGCATTAGCTAATTCGACTATAGTAGCCAAAATTGCTACTAAAAGTTTGAGCGCCGCAGTTACTGTGATGGTGCCCAACAGTTTAGGCCCCGCCGAACTACTATTACACTATGGCACGCTAGACCAACAAAACTATTGGCTCCCTAAATTAGCCTCGGGTGAGGCGCTACCTTGCTTCGCGCTGACAGGACCTAATGCTGGCTCTGATGCCGGGGCGATTCCTGACACAGGCATTGTGTGTAAAGATGAGTTTGAAGGCAAAGAGGTGGTCGGCCTTCGCTTAAACTGGTCGAAACGGTATATCACTCTCGCGCCCAAAGCCACGGTATTAGGTTTGGCATTTAAAATGTTCGACCCCGATGGGTTGCTCGGTACACGCAAAAATATCGGTATTACTTGTGCTCTTATCCCAACTGATCACCCTGGTGTGAATACCGGCGATCGTCATAAACCTATGAATATGGGGTTCCTCAACGGCACCACATCTGGGGAGGATGTCTTTATTCCATTGGAGTGGATTATTGGTGGAGAAGTACAGGCGGGCAACGGCTGGCGCATGTTAGTCGAATGTTTATCAGCTGGGCGTGGGATTTCACTGCCAGCATTGAGTACAGCGACAGGCCATCTAAGCGCACGCACCAGTGGCGCTTATGCTGCTTTGCGTCAGCAATTTGGTGTCTCCATCGGTGAATTTGAAGGCATTCAAGAGGCATTGGCCCGCATTGGTGGTTTGACCTATCAATTGGAGGCAACGCGTATTTTAACGGCCACTGCGATTGACCAAAAACTCAGTCCTTCTGTCATTACCGCCATTGCTAAATATCACATGACAGAAATGGGCCGCCAAACCATCAATGATGCGCTTGATATTCATGCCGGGAAGGGCATCCAAATGGGGCCAAATAACTACCTAGCCAGTTGCTATATGGGCACTCCGGTATCCATCACGGTGGAAGGCGCGAATATTCTTACCCGTAATTTGATGATCTTCGGCCAAGGTGCTATTCGATGCCACCCATACGTTATTGATGAAATGGTGGCAGCCGGCATGGAAGACGGCGAAAAGGGTGTGAAAGAGTTCGATCCTTTGCTTTGCCAACATATGCTTTATAGCGCCACCAATGGTGTAATGACTTTTGTGCACGCACTAACACGCAGTTATTTCGCCAGTGCGCCAGTAGGCGGCGCAACAATGCATTATTATCGTTATCTCAGCCGTTTCTCCCGCGCTTTGGCATTTTGCTCGGATATCGCCATGTTGCGTTTTGGCGGTGAGTTAAAGCGCAAAGAAATGCTTTCTGCACGTTTGGGCGATGTACTTAGCCACCTATACCTAGCGTCAGCTGTGTTGAAACGTTATGAGGATGAAGGGCATCAACATGCTGATTTACCGTTTGTGCAATACAGCGTTGAACGCAGCTTGTATTTATGCGCCAAAGCATTAGACGAATTTATTAATAACGTCGGTGGATTGGCGATTCGTGCGCTACTGAGATTGATTGTTTTCCCGCTCGGTAATCACTTTAAGATGCCAAAAGACGAAGTAGCTAAGTCAGTGGCTCGCCACATGACGCAAGTAGGTGTTGTCAGAGAGCGCTTGACTCATCTGTGCATGGTCGATGAGAACAACGGCACGGCTGTGCTTGAAGAGGCGCTTGAAGCCCAGCATAAAGCCGCTTCAGCATACAAAGCACTTAACAAACTTAAACGCGACAAAGAGATCCGTGGACTTACCGTAATAGAGCTTATTGAAGATGCCAAAGGCAAAGACAAAATCTCTAATGAGCAATATACGTTACTTACTCATGCTGAAGAGTTAAGGCAACGCGTGATTGCTGTAGACGTATTTGCTCCCGGTGAAATTTAGCCCTCAAGCTCGGTTCAACTTATTTAAAAGAGTCACAACAGAGCCAGTGTGGTTAGTCGCACTGGCTTTTTCTAGCCAAGCCCCCCAAACCGATGCTTGCCTTACACCAGTTAACAGGTTAGTTTTTTACAGTAACACTAATAATGAAACATGGAATGTCTATGAAATATCTATATTTAAGTGCCGCGTTAATGGCGCTAGTTGGCTGTCAATCTAACCGCCAAAGCGTACAAGAAAATGAAATTGCACAGGCCGCGCCTAGCAACTCTGCCACCCTCGTTGAACAAATTAAACGATTTCCGCCTCGCTACCCGATAACACAGGCCAAAGCTGGAAAACAGGGTTGTGCGACTGTTGAATACGTGATTACACCGAAAAATGAAGTGAGTGATGTGAAGGTGTTAGACGCCAGTCATGCTGACTTCGCCAAAGAAGCGCAGGCGGTGGTGAGCAAATGGCGATGGCAACAACTGCCAGATGACGCAATTACAGTGCCGACCAAGATACAAACACGATTTGAGTTTTGCCTTGCAGCTCGAAAGGGGCAATGTGATATGGAGAAATTAGTCGCTAAAACTCAATGCCGTGGCACTGAAGATGTTATGGCTTCAATTGGAATGAAAGTTCGATAACAGGTTCGCTTTTACACTCTAAAAAGGGCACCCATCATTTGGTGCCCTTTGCTATAAATTGATGATTAGAGTTTCTTAGGCTAACGCCCGAACGGATCAGCGACAATCTCGGTGATCATCCAGCGTCCACCTTCTTTCACCATCTTTACGCTGCGCATATCATCGACTTTTTTGCCTTGGAATTGCCCAGTAAAAATGAGATTGATGGTTGCCTTGTTGCCAAACTGTTGGCGTACACTCATTTCTGTTCGGTCCAGCTCGATGGTTACTTCATCAAACTGCATATTGACGAGGTTGCGAGCGAATTGCGATGCTGTGCCATAGGAACGCATGATACGCGCAAGCTTCGGGGAGGCATGTTCTGCAGCGCCCTCAAGGTCATTATGATTATACAAAGCATAAAAATATTGGGTGGCGACATAGCCAGGTGAGTTTGGATCGCCAGTGATATTATCACTTTGACCGCAAGCACTAAGAAACAGTGTTAAACAGAGTAAAAATATTCGCTTCATACTATCGGGTATATTTTTTTAATACTGCACTAAAGTGTGAGGCGCATTGCAGAATAAGTAAAGAAAAAGGCGCCAGAGCGCCTTGTTTTTAAGAAAAAAGAATCAGAAAAATTACTGAACGAGCTCTTGGTCGCTGAACTGGTCAGCAAACAATGGGCTAGTTAAATAACGCTCAGCCGAGCTCGGTAAAATCACCACGATGTTCTTATCTGCGTTCTCTGGCAATTCGGCGATACGTTTCGCCGCGGCAACCGCTGCACCTGAAGAGATACCAGCTAAAATACCTTCATTCTTCATCAACTCGTGCGCCATCTCGATAGCTTCTTCGTTGCTCACTTGCTCAACACCATCGATGATTTCTAAGTCTAAGTTGCCAGGAATGAAGCCAGCTCCAATACCTTGAATCTTGTGAGGGCCAGGCTTAACCTCTTCACCAGCCATTGTTTGGCTGATTACAGGTGAATCAGTTGGTTCTACGGCAATAGATTTAACATCCAAGCCTTTTGCTTGTTTAAGGTAGCGGCTTACACCTGTGATCGTGCCACCAGTACCTACACCTGCTACGAAGAAATCAACGTTGCCATCAAGCGCGTCATAGATTTCAGGGCCCGTTGTCTCGAAGTGAATCTTCGGGTTAGCTGGGTTTTCAAACTGCTGCAGTAGAATGTACTTGTCTGGGTTGCTGTCGCGAATCTCTTTCGCTTTCTCGATAGCGCCTTTCATGCCTTTTGGCCCTTCGGTCAGTACTAAATTTGCTCCTAAGGCTTTTAACAATTTACGGCGCTCAAGGCTCATGCTATTTGGCATGGTAAGCGTTAACTTGTAGCCACGAGACGCAGCAACGAACGCAAGGGCGATACCTGTATTACCCGATGTAGGCTCGATCAGTTCTTTGTCTTTGGTCAGTTGGCCAGATTTCTCTGCTTCCCAAATCATCGACGCGCCGATTCGGCACTTAACACTGAAGCTTGGGTTACGGGCTTCGATTTTCGCGTACACGTTACCTGAAGTGACACGATTGAGCTTAACAAGAGGAGTGTTTCCGATTGAAAGCGAGTTATCTTCGTAAATTTTTGACATGTTCAATACCTAGCTAGTTTACCGCTGTATTTATAATGTCTTAACTTTACTCGCAAATGCGTAAAACTAAAGGAAAGATTGGCTATAAGATATAGCCAATCGGTTATAACGAACGGGTATAAAAATGCCGTTATCTATAAAATCCAAGCGTAGCTGAATTTCGCGAATAGCGTGCGTTGATTTTTACGAATACTCGACAAGTCATCATCTTGGTAGCCGTTGTCTGAATAGCCCAAAAATACAACACTTTGCGGATTAAGTTTGTATGAATAAAGCAACTGTGTGCTCAGCGATTTGTAGCGCTCGTCAACGTTAGCGATATAGTTATCTGCATTGCGCTCGATGTCGGTGTGAATCACGCTCAAGCGCAAGAAACTATTTAAGTTAAACTGATAGCTCAAACGAATATCACTTAAATTGGCCGTGAAAATATCATCACCGGTTGTTGTTTCAAGCTCTTCAAAGGTATGACGCACACGCACGTTGAGGTGTTTTGTGGCGTTGTAATTAAGGGTGGGTCTAACGTAAAAGCGCTCGGCTGGACGATTGTTAGCGAGGTCAACTTTGTTGCCAAAACGGATGTCGATATCCGTGTTTAGACCGGCTGTTGGTTTAAAGCCCGCAAAGAAGATGATTTCATTTTCATTGAAGCGATCTGCGTTGCCCTCAATAACAAGACAGCTTGGGTCATGACGTAGACCGCGGCGTTCTCGACTGATTGCGCCCAGCTCTATAAAGCTTTGCAATGGACCGTCCACCATAACAGACGTTTGCGCTTCTTTTTCTAGCAGCTCACCCGCCTCGTTATGGGTGATATCCCAATCGGTATACCAACGGGTGCGATTCCACCAGGTAGTTTCATCGCCATACCAGCGATATTCGCCGCCACTGGTCCACTTGTTGAAGTCAGTTTCCGCGAGGAAACCTAAATCGGCGCGTAATCCAGCGCTACGATTATGGAAGTTACTAAACACGCTGTAGTACTTGGTATCATGATTAAGGGCAACAAAGTAGCCGTGGCCATCGTAATCACCGTCTTTTACTCGCAATAATGCTTCTGAGTAACTGCAGTCATATCTATTCGAACAAGGAGTAATGGCTTCTTTGGCACACTCTTTTGAACTATCACATAAGCTATTGATAAATGCGTCGCTGTAGCTGCTGTTGGAACCCATTAACTGTACTTGTAAGGTAGTAAAGTCACTGAATTTGTATTTGCTATCTATGCTCACCAAAGCGTTATGGTAATCGTCTGATGAGCGCGCAGTAATGTTGGTGCCAATCGACAATGACTTACTGCTATCGTACCGATACCTAAATGCCGCAGAGTGAGATTTGTCATCCAAAGACACTAAAGATGAACCTAAATTACCGGGAATGATAACGTTGGTGTATTCATCGTCACTGACAAACGCAGCCACAGTATGACCGTTATTGCTTCCCGTTAATTTAGCGCCAAAATTTGGGCTGGCAATGTTTCGGGTATAAACCAAGTTTAGATTTGATGAAAAATAGTCGGCGTTGTCTAAAAAGAAGCTGCGCTTTTCATCAAAGAACAGGCTAAAGCTATTGTTTATGCTGAGCTGGGCAACGTCAGCTTCAACTTGAGAAAAGTCGGGATTAAGCGTGGCATTGAGCGTTAAATCAGGCGTGATACCCCACTTTACATCTAAGCTCGGCTCGATGTTATTGTCTTTGTCCCAGTCACTTTCATCCGCTTTGACGTCGCGTGATTGGTCTTGGCTAAGTACTAAAGAAGGCACCAGCGTGAGATGATTACTTTGACGTGCTTTGGCAAACCCTTGTGTTTGCGGCATTTGGCAAATCCAGCAGTGGTTAGCGTGGTCAATCTCCATACTAGAAATACGTAAGCGTTCACTGCGCGGATAAAAGCGCACAAATTCCATCTGCAAGTTTTTAAGCGCATCAACGTCGTCGAAGTTAAACATGCGCATTGGGAGTGCTAATTCAACCTGATAACCCGCTTCAGTTATGATGCCAGCGCTGTCCCAAATGCCATCCCAAGCACTGCTTTCAGACTTGTTTATCTCATTTTCAATGGCGTCGTGCTGCACACCCAATGGGTTAACGAAAAACTGATAAGCAAGTTGCGAACTGCCATAGGTGTCAATCTTGATCCCGACCATGTCGTCATCCCACGCACTGTCTCTGTCTTTGTAGAATGCACGGATATTTTGCGGTTCATGGTCATTGGCAACGAACGCTACATACAAGGTATGCGAGTCCTCGTAGATTAACGCATAGGAATCTACAGGAGCGGGGAGGTTCTCATAAGGCCAAGTGATATTGTTAATGGGGACGCGTTTAGCCTGTTGCCAATGTGGCTCATCTAGTTGTCCATCCACCACGATAGGTTCGCTGATAAATGGAATTGTATGGGTTGTCCCAGTGGCAAGGGAGTTCGCACTGACAGTGATGCCTAAAGCGGCGAATGCCGATGTGAAAAATTGATTTAATTGCACGACGAATTAATTATTTGTTTATTTTGCAGCGTTTTAACAGGGCTAGCACTGGGTTTCAAAGGTTTTACGTTCAGTTACTGTTCAGTACGATGAAATGAGCTGCTTGCTCACGGAATGAACGTTTGTTAAATACTTGGTCTTTTTTTGCGTACTTCACTGCAAAAAGATGGTAAAACAAGGGCAAATAAAACCAATACTAGAAAGTAGCAATGAAACTCATCCTAAAATTAATAGCCGGTATCTTATTTGGTATGGCCATTGGTGCATTTGCACCACATGAAGTTGCGCGTGTTTTATACACAGCTAAAGCCCTGATTGGTGAACTGATAGGCTTTACTATTCCCCTGATTATTTTGTTCTTTATCTGTTCGGGTATAGCCGGTTTACCTAAAGGTGCCAACCACCTACTAGGCAAAACGGTTGGCTTCGCATATGGCTCAACAGTAATTGCAGGTACACTTGCGGTGCTTGTGATGTTGTGGGCTGCACCTATGTTGACAGGCACGGTTAATTTTTCAGGCTCAGAAGAAAGTGCACTTAAAAGTTTCATTGATATAGAAATACCGCCATTGATGGGCGTGATGACGGCACTTGTGACTGCGTTTACCTTTGGTATCGCGATTAGCCAGCGTCAATTAACGGAATTACAGACTGTGGTTGACCAAGGCCGCGACGTTATTGATGCGCTTTTAGCGCGCGTTATTATCCCTGCACTACCGTTTTACATTGCAGGTGTGTTTGCTGACATGACTGTGGCCGGCACCGTGGCGGAAACTTTGCAGACCTTCGCTGTGGTATTGGCGATTGCATTAATTATGCATTGGCTGTGGTTAACTGTTTTGTATGTTAGCACCGGTATTTTACTGAAACGCTCGCCTTTAGAATTAATTAAAAACATGCTGCCTGCTTACCTTACAGCGTTAGGCACTATGTCGAGTGCCGCGACTATTCCTGTGTCGCTACAATCGAGTAAAAATAACGGTGTGAAGGAAAATATCGCTAACTTTAGCGTGCCTTTGTGTGCCACTATACACCTGTCTGGCTCAACGATTACTATCGTTACCTGCGCCATGGCTGTAATGGCTTTGTCACCGAGCCTTGAGTTAGGTGGCTTCATGCAAATGTTACCTTTCGTATTTATGCTGGGCATCGTAATGATCGCTGCGCCAGGTGCACCAGGTGGTGCGGTAATGTCGGCATTGGGCTTATTGACTAGTATGCTGGGCTTTAATGATGCAGCTATTGCACTTATGATTGCTCTGTATTTAGCTCAGGATAGTTTCGGTACTGCTTGTAATGTAACCGGTGACGGTATCATAGCATTGTGGGTAGACCGTTTTTCTGTTAAAACAGAGGCTTGAGAAAATATTTACAGGTGTGCACGTAGTATAAGGAGTCACTCGTGCACAGTGAAAGAGGGTTATCCTGTTGATTAATGTATTGCTTGTAGACGACCATGAATTGGTTCGCACTGGAATCAAACGCATCCTCGATGATGTGCGTGGCTTTAAGGTCATTGGTGAAGCAAAGACAGGCGAAGAAGCGGTGACATTTTGCCGTCAAAACGAACCAGACATCGTTCTTATGGATATGAACATGCCTGGTATCGGTGGTTTGGAAGCGACTAAGAAGATCTGTCGTTACTGTCCAGATGTGAAGGTCATTGTACTTACGGTACATTGTGAGGATCCGTTCCCAAGCAAAGTGATGCAAATCGGCGCGCATGGGTACCTCACTAAAGGCGCAGGCCCAGAAGAAGTGGTTAACGCGATTCGCGCAGTAAATGCCGGCCAACGTTATATAGCGCCAGAAATTGCGCAACAAATTGCGCTGGCGCAATTCAGTGGCCGCACTGATGAAAACCCATTCCAAACGCTTTCTGATCGTGAGCTTCAAATCATGCTGATGATCACTAAGGGCGAAAAGGCTCAGAGTATCGCTGAGAGATTAAATTTGAGCTCAAAGACGGTTAACAGCTATCGCTATCGTATTTTTGAAAAGTTGGCTGTGAACGGTGACGTTGAGCTGACACATTTGGCCATTCGCCATAAAATGATAGATATCGATAGCGATCATTAATAACTTCTATGTCCTTTGCCGCTGATCAGTTTTTAAAAACGGTCTCTGAAGAACCCGGCGTTTATCGCATGCTCGACTCTGAAGAGCAGGTGATTTACGTCGGTAAAGCTAAAAACCTCAAAAAGCGCCTTTCCAGCTACTTCCGCAAGACAGGGCTTGATGCGAAAACGCAGGTATTGGTTCGCAACATTTGCAATATTGAAGTGACGCTGACCAACACCGAAACAGAAGCGTTACTGCTTGAAAATAATCTGATTAAAAAGTATCAGCCTCGTTACAATATTTTGTTGCGAGACGATAAATCCTATCCTTATATCTTGCTCACAAAACATCAGCATCCGAGATTGGCTTTTCATCGTGGTGCTCGCAAAATAAAGGGCGAGTACTTCGGTCCTTTCCCAAGCAGCAGTGCGGTATCCGATAGCCTGCGTTTGATGCAAAAATTGTTTTCTGTGCGCCAATGTGAAGACAGTTACTATAAAGCACGCAGTCGCCCTTGTTTGCAGTACCAATTAAAACGTTGCAGTGCGCCATGCGTTGGCAAAGTCAGCGATGAAGATTATGACCAAGAAGTGAACTTTGTGCGTAAGTTCCTAGGTGGCAAATCACAAGAAGTCATTACTGAACTGGTCAATAAAATGGAACAGGCCAGTCAAGACTTAGCTTTTGAAAAAGCCGCCAAATATCGAGACCAAATTCAATTGCTGCGCAAGGTCCAAGAGCAACAGTCAGTTTCTGGTAAGCATGCTGAGTTAGATGCGATTGGTTATTGCAATCACAATGGCCTAATTGCTGTGCACATTCTTATGATTCGCGACCACAAAGTGCTTGGTAGTAAGACGCTGTTTCCAAAAGTACCAAAAGATTCCTCCGATGATGAAGTGCTTACTTCGTTTATTGCACAGTACTATTGTACGCCTGGTGCAACTGGGCGTATTGCCAAAGAGTTAATCTTGCCGTTTGCTATCACAGAGCAACAAGAGTTGGCTGAGGCGATGACTGAACTCAAGTCTTCAACAGTGAAGCTGTCGCTGGTGCACAGAGGCGAGCGTGCCCAATACTTACAATTAGCAAATAAGAATGCGCAAAGTAGCTTGGAAGTACAGCGAAGTACGCAAGACTCCATCAATAAGCGTTATGCACTGCTTAAAGAAGCACTGCATTTAGACGATATCACCCGAATGGAATGCTTCGATATCAGCCACACTATGGGTGAGAACACGGTTGCTTCATGTGTGGTGTTCGATAGTCAAGGACCAAACAAATCTCAATATCGTCGCTTTAACGTGACAGGTATCACCCCCGGTGACGATTACGCGGCAATGGCTTTTGCGCTGAAAAAGCGTTATGGGAAGCTGACCGACGAAAGTAAAATCCCCGATGTGATATTTATTGATGGTGGTAAAGGCCAGCTAAATCAAGCGGTGGAGTTCTTCAGCGATTGGCCATTTGCCAAAGAGCCGCTGTTAGTGGGTGTCGCAAAAGGCACTAGCCGAAAACCTGGCCTTGAAACTTTATTAATCGATGCGGGACGAAAGACGGTGTCTTTGAGTAGTGATTCACCTGCATTGCACCTTATTCAACATATTCGCGATGAATCGCATCGATTTGCAATTGCTGGGCACAGAAATAAACGCCAAAAACAGCGTAACCAATCAATGCTGGAAGAAATCAGCGGCGTAGGACAAAAACGTCGCCAAGCGTTATTAAAGTATTTGGGGGGAATGCAAGGAGTTAAAAACGCAACCTTAGAACAATTGAGCCAAGCTCCAGGGATCAGTCAAGCCATGGCTGAAAAGATATTTAACCATTTGCATGACAAGGCATAGCCCTTCGTGCGAATATTAAAAAAAAGTAGACGCTAAGAACGCCTAGTAGTTATGTGGAACATTCCCAATACGTTAACAACCTTTAGGTTGTGCCTAATCCCAATATTTTTAGTTATTTTTTATTTACCTTACCAGTGGGCGTTTTTTGCTGCAGCGTTTGTGTTTTGGTTGGCTTCTATTACTGATATCCTCGATGGTTATCTGGCTAGACGCTTAAACCAGTCGACGCCGTTTGGCGCATTCCTAGACCCAGTTGCAGATAAGGTCATGGTCAGTGCAGCTTTGGTATTGCTTGTTAGTTACTACCAATCTGTTTGGATGACTGTTCCTGCGGTTATCATCATTGCTCGCGAAGTGATCATTTCAGCACTGAGGGAGTGGATGGCAGAGCAGGGCAAACGCAATGATGTGGCAGTATCGCAGTTAGGTAAAATCAAAACTGCGGCACAAATGCTCGCGATCATCGGATTAATTTGGCAATTCCAGCCGTGGATGGTGTCCCTTAGTTATGCATTACTCTATATTGCTACCATCCTGACGTTTGGTTCAATGGTGCAATATTTGCTCGCTGCAAGGGAAAGTTTGTTCGCAAATAACGACTAAATGTATAATTACACACCGTTTTAGATAAAAATTAAGCAAACGATTCAAAACTGATATTTTTTGTGTTGACGCGTTTAATAATCTCTGTAGAATGCGTCGGTGTTGAGAGGGCGCTAGCCCAATCAAAGTGAAACAAGAAGCTTCGTTTCTTGTCAGGTGCGAGTATAGCTCAGCTGGTAGAGCGCGACCTTGCCAAGGTCGAGGTCACGAGTTCGAACCTCGTTACTCGCTCCAAACTTTGATGGCGGAATGGCAGAGTGGCCATGCAGCGGATTGCAAATCCGTCCACCTCGGTTCGACTCCGGGTTCCGCCTCCATTTTCTCAACGTTTCCACATGCGAAAGCAACCCGATGCCCGGGTGGTGGAATTGGTAGACACAAGGGATTTAAAATCCCTCGCTGGTAACAGCGTGCCGGTTCAAGTCCGGCCCCGGGCACCATTGACTATTTAGTCAATTAGGAATTGCGAGTATAGCTCAGCTGGTAGAGCGCGACCTTGCCAAGGTCGAGGTCACGAGTTCGAACCTCGTTACTCGCTCCAATTTCTTAGCTTTGCATGTATGACTCTTGAGTCGTCCATCCGCCCGGGTGGTGGAATTGGTAGACACAAGGGATTTAAAATCCCTCGCTGGTAACAGCGTGCCGGTTCAAGTCCGGCCCCGGGCACCATTTTGGCGCTTTAGTCTATAGGAATAATGAGGGCAAACCTCATCTGGAACGCGAGTATAGCTCAGCTGGTAGAGCGCGACCTTGCCAAGGTCGAGGTCACGAGTTCGAACCTCGTTACTCGCTCCAATTTCCTACTTTCATGCTAAAATCACAGTTATGGCGGAATGGCAGAGTGGCCATGCAGCGGATTGCAAATCCGTCCACCTCGGTTCGACTCCGGGTTCCGCCTCCATTATTTATTTTCTCCCCATACAATCTTCACAACACATAATCTCCATGTTCAATTTCAGATTTACTCAACAGCTAATTGTCGTCGGTGGCATCGCCATTTTCTGTATCCCACAGCTAACTCAATTTATCTGTGTGTAATGACTAACATTATCCAAGCTAAGCAAGCACCAGAATGACTTGTACAATCATGTAAGGCTGTATAAGGGGTTAACGTTTATCTAGGCGTTTATTTATGTGCGGTAAGTAGTTTTTACGGGCAAAAAAAAGGAGCCCGAGGCTCCTTTAGATTCGAGTATATTTAACTGATCACCACGCTTGTGGGTCGACTTCTTTAGCTAATTTAGGGTGTTTTGATTTATCAAATGTTGGTATTAGCCCCTGCTGACGTTGTTGTTGATAGTCTTTGGTCAACCAAATAACCACACCCGAGAGCATAAATAGCGCGACAACGTTCACGATAGCCATCAAGCCCATTGAAATGTCTGCTAAAGTCCAAACCAACTTAAGTTCGCCTAGTGAGCCAAACATCACCATAGCTAACACCAATAAACGGAAAATCAGCAATCCTTTTTGGTGGTTGTGCTCCAAGAACATTAGATTCGTTTCTGCGTAAGAGTAATTCGCCACAATTGAAGTAAATGCGAAAAATAGAATCGCGATTGCGACGAAGACAGCGCCCCATTCGCCAACGTGAGTAACTAGTGCTTCTTGTGTTAGTGCGATGCCCGTGAGTCCTGATCCAGCCTCAAGTTGGCCAGACAATAAAATTAACGCAGCGGTGGCAGAGCAAATAACAATGGTATCGATAAATACACCGAGCATTTGCACGTAACCTTGTGATGCTGGGTGAGGTGGATTGGGTGTTGCTGTAGCCGCAGCGTTCGCGGCACTACCCATACCCGCTTCGTTTGAGAACAATCCGCGTTTGATCCCTTGGATCATAGCCTGCATAACACCGTAACCTATTGCACCTGCTCCGGCTTGTTCGATTCCGAACGCGTGTTCAATGATCATCATAAATACGCCAGGTAGATGCTCAGCATTAATTGCACATATATAAAGTGCAAGTAGCAAATAGGTAAGGGCCATAAATGGCACTACTACTTCAGCAAAGCGAGCTATGGTTTTTAATCCGCCAAAAATAATAAAGCCTGAACCTAAAACGAGGGCAATACCGATGGCATAGTGTGGGATATCAAACGCAACGTTAAAAGCGGCGGCAATTGAATTGGCTTGCACCGCATTGAACACAAGGCCAAACGCAAGAATAAGACACAGTGAGAATAGTACGCCCATCCAACGCTTGCCCAATCCTCTTTCCATATAATAAGCAGGGCCACCACGGAAGTTACCTTCTTCGTCCTTTACCTTATATGCTTGAGCGAGGGTGCTCTCTGCAAAACTTGTTGCCATACCAATGAGTGCAATTAGCCACATCCAAAAAATAGCACCAGGCCCACCTAAATAAAGTGCAACACCTACACCCGCCATGTTACCTGTACCGACACGCGCGGCGAGCGAAGTACAAAAAGCTTGGAAAGACGAAATCCCACCTTCAGCGCCTTCACGGCTGGTGAACATGACTTTAAAAGAGTAACCAAAGTCCCGAAATTGAATGAAGCCGAGGCGAATGGTAAAAAATAAACCAGCAGCTATTAATAGATAGATGAGAACATGCCCCCAAATGAGGCCGCTAATTGCGTTAGCGATGTCGGTCATAATAATGCACCCTTTGAACGAATGACGAAACGAGTAATAAAAATTGTGCGGCAATCTAGCACATACGCCAGCAAACGTTTAGTAAAAGGAAGGTTTTAGCCAGTAAATGGGTGCTTATCCACAGATAATTGTGGGTAAGTAGTGTGTAATATGTATGTAAATTGCAGATCTGAATTTATTTCGATTTTCTTTAAAAAAGGACTTGCGTCAAAATCGTTTATCCCTATAATGCGCATCCACCGACACGGCGGACTGCTTACAAACAAGCAATACGAAGTGAAGGTTAAGTCAAGTAAAACTCAGTTTTAAGAAACTTTAAATTTTCTCAAAATTAAGTGTTGACAACAAAACAGGGTTGAGTAGAATGCACAGCCCTCGAGACGCGAAAGCAACTCGAAACCGGGTAACCGGATTGTTCTTTAAAAATATGAAGCAATCATCTGTGTGGGCACTCGTACAGGTTGAGTTCTAACAGCAGATTCTAGTTCGCTAGATGACGCAAACAAATTTAGAGTCTCAATTGAACTGAGTGACCAACGGAAACAAGTTTACTTGTTTCAGCACAGTCAATTCGATTCGAAAGAATCAAAATCAGAATTCAATGAGCGCCGAATCTTCGGATTCACAAAACTTTTAATTGAAGAGTTTGATCATGGCTCAGATTGAACGCTGGCGGCAGGCCTAACACATGCAAGTCGAGCGGTAACATTTCTAGCTTGCTAGAAGATGACGAGCGGCGGACGGGTGAGTAAT
>NZ_JBDODM010000012.1:0-7350 GCF_039831865.1 Pseudoalteromonas pernae | reverse complement strand
TTGATCCTTTAGTTGTTAACACCGGAGATACAGATGGTGACGGTGTATCAGATGTTGACGAAGCGGGTATGTATGGCATTGGAACCAACCCCAATAGTAATGTAGACAAAGACCGAGACGCCCTTCCAGACGATTACGAAATCTATCTGGGTGTCGAGGGGCTAACAGTGCACCAATTATGGGCAGATGCAGACGGTGACGGTTTGCCATTAGCAATCGAAAAAGTCCTGCAGACGAATGAAAACCAGAAGGACAACGAGGCTTATTTATACTTAGGTGATCAAACCTATACAGATATGCTAACTCGTATGGCACTGGCTCATGTGCGTGGAACACTGCAAATAAGTGACAGTGCATTGGCAAGTTTACAAAGTGACTTGGGTATTACATCAGCAACTCCAGCGTATGACATATATGCCAAAGTAGCGTCACCGGGCGATCTATTAAACTTGAGTTTCATCGGCCGTGCTTATAAAGCAGCCTTTGACCGTGCCGCGACGTATAAAGGCCTTGTTGCGTGGCGTTCAAACATGAATGCAGGTTTTACAGAGCTTCAGGTTGTATCACGCTTCGTTGCTTCATCAGAGTTCGTCAATAAGTATGGTGAATTAACTGACAGTGAGTTTGTAGAGCAGTCTTACATGAATGTATTTGGGCGTCCACCTACGGAAAATGGGCTTGAGGTGTGGACAAACAACCTGGCCAAACCTGGCTATACACGGGCGCACTTGATGTTAACGTTTATCAATAGTCCTGAGTACATGACTAAGCAGTCTACATTGCAGACGTTAAAGAACTTGTATCTCGTCATGACCAATGATGTCATTGATTCAACAAGACTTGCGCGTCAAGACGTCATATTTGGGGATGATAGCTACCCAGTTGAGAGCGTAATGCGTGATAACTTAATGGCTTTTAACTTCTTCAAAGCGATGTCTCCACAAACAAGTAGTGCACTGCTGGATGCAGACGCAGATAGTTTGCCGTTGCGTGTAGAGTTCACAGATGGATTTGATATAACCACTATGGATAGCCCTGTAAACACGAGTACTGCTGAGCTGGTACGCCAAGTTTCACGGGAGCTGAACGATGAGTTATGGTCTATCCACGACACAAATACTCTTGCTACACAAATTGACGAGGATGGCACTGACGGTACGTTAAAAGACCACGTGATTTCTCTGTTAGAGACGGAAGGCTTTGCGCAACGTAAATCATTGGTGCGCTTATTCAAAGCGGTCTTAGGCAGTGACATGCATAGTAGTGCTTTTCAAGTCTATTTAGGGAAACTACTTGAGGGTGACTTAAGAGAGCCGCAAGTGGCAGCACGCTTAATAGCGAGCCCAGCCTTTAGTAATCGCTTTGGGGCGAATTTGAGTAACTCTGAGTTTGTAGAGACTATCTACAGCAATATCTTTGGTGGAACAATCTCAGAGAATAGTAAAGCGTACTGGGTTGGGTTACTGGATAATGGGCTCCCTCGTGCTAACTATGCATTTAACTTAAGTGAGTCGCCGGCGAGTGTTGACACCCACTTAAACAGTGACACGCTTTCTGTATTGCACCTAGCACTGTTGCGAAACAAAGCGAATACAGTAGCTGTGAACGATTTCGAAACGCGTGTTTCCGGACTCAGTGGCGAAGCGTACAATGACGCAGTGG
This sequence comes from Pseudoalteromonas pernae, assembly GCF_039831865.1. Taxonomy (NCBI): domain Bacteria; kingdom Pseudomonadati; phylum Pseudomonadota; class Gammaproteobacteria; order Alteromonadales; family Pseudoalteromonadaceae; genus Pseudoalteromonas; species Pseudoalteromonas pernae. The sequence continues at coordinate 5,688 of NZ_JBDODM010000012.1, read as the reverse complement.
CAGCGTATGCGGTAGAACTTATCCGCAGCACGGAGTTTATTAATCGTTTCTAAGGTACATACTTGAAACACGAAGGCTGCCACATGGCAGCCTTTTTTATGGAGTCTGATTACAAAATAAAGCCCTACAGTGCCACAAGTAAATGGCTATTTTCATGCAGTGATTATGTTAACATTGTTGAGTTCTTAATTGACTCACTATGGAATGGCGATGTTACCAATCGACTTTAAAACTAAAACGCACTTTTACAGTTTTCTGTTCATCCTTTTTGCAATAACAAGCCTACTCTACCTTGGTACCCTCTCTGTGCCGTTTTACCTCGACGACTTTGAGTCTATCGTCAATAATCCCGTGCTATACGATCAAAAAATAAATGCGTTACTTGCAAACCCTCGAGCTATTGGCTTAGCAACGTTTTATTTACAGTACAAATTAGGTATAAATTCACCAGAAGTCATTCACCTTATCAATAGCTTAATACATGCTTTAAACGCTGTTTTAGTTTCCGTTTTCGTTTGGCTACTATCTAAAAAAGTTACTAAAGATCGAAAGCAAGCCACTTTGACGGCAGCGATTTGTGGGGTTATTTATGCAATCCACCCATTGAACTCTCAGCCAGTAATCTACGCTATTCAGCGTTACACGCTTTTGTGTACACTTTTTTACTTGCTAACGTTGATTAGCTTTGTATATGCGCGTGAGCAACTGCTGAAAAGTAATACCCCCAAGGCTCTTTGTGCATTTTTTGTGACTCTAATATTTGCTGCTCTCGCATTTTTTAGTAAACAAACCGCAGCCACTATTCCCCTTTCTCTTATCGCCGTTGAAGTTATTTTTTATCGCACTTCCGTTAATAATAAGCGCTTGTTAGCCATAGCTATAGCTGCTAGTGTACTGGCCGTCGCCGCTATCTATGCTCTCCCAGACAAGCTGATCAGCCAATTAGATAACATGTCTCGTGAAACCAAAGACGTGTCGCGCTTAGATTATTTCAGCACTCAACTTGTTGTTGTATGGGGTTATATTACTAAGTTTTTTGTGCCAATAAATTTGCGCCTCGAATACTCGATAAATGAAAGTTCTTTCACAAGCTTACAATCGATATTTGCGGGAGTGGTACACATAGCGATAATAGCCGTGTCTTTTGTCTACCGAAGAAAACTCCCTCTAGTATGTTTTGGGGTGTTGTTTTATTACATTAGTCTCAGTATAGAATCTAGCATTATCCCCATTAGAGATTTCTCATTCGAGCACAGAGCCTACTTACCAAATATTGGGCTGAGCCTCATTGTAGCGGTGCTGCTGAGCCATTTAGGGACCAATAGCAGAGCTAGAAAAGTCACGCTAACTTCGTTGTTATTACTCATAGGTATATCTATCTCCCTGACTTTTACTCGAATAACACTCTGGCAAGATAGAGTCGCCTTTTATGAGAATGAGTACAGGTTAAATCCTACTCACTTGCGTGTAATCAGCAATTTAGGTCTAGCTTACTTAGATGCAGGGCAACGTGATAAAGGTAAGACAATGTTAAAAAAAGCGGCCGCTCTAAACACCGAAGACATGCGCACTGATGTTGGCTCAAATTACCTAGCCCTACTGGTAGAAGATGGCGATTACACAACAGCACTCACACTTGGAGATAACTTACTAAAGAAAGTTAAAAATTCGTCAGTTCGATCCAGAGTAGAAGCCAATTTAGGTATCGCATACCTCAATACAAACAACTTGGCTGCGGCCGAAAAGTATTTGCAAGCGAGCTTAAGAAGGCATGCGCAGCAAGTGAATACTCTTTATGCACTCGTTATCACACAAGTTAAGCTGGGAAAAATGGCTGCAGCTTTAAAAACATGTGAAAAGCTACTCGCTATAGAGCCTCAGCATAAAGAAACATTATCAATTTACTCTAGGCTCAAAGCGTTAGCGGATAGGCAAAACATTGCGGGCTAGCTTTTCTTCGGTGAATACAAGGTCTTTAATTCCAGAGGAAGGGGAAAAGGCCGTAGGTGCTTCCAATAGAATGTCTCTGACTTGGTTGTGGTCAAATTCATGACATGCAGCATCAAGCCGACTCATAAGCTCTTTGTATTGTGGCCAAGGTAGGAATGTGTCTTGTGCAGTCATAATTCTGGGGTGCGCGCTGCCACTAACGCTTTCACCGATGAGGAGTTCCTCATATAGTTTTTCACCAGGGCGTAAGCCAGTGTATCTGATTTCGATGTCACCATCGGGGTTATCGTCGCTTTTTACCGTTAAACCTGATAGGTGTATCATTTTTGTTGCTAGATCAGTAATACGAACAGGTTCACCCATATCCAGTACAAATACATCACCGCCTTTCGCCATAGCGCCTGCTTGAATAACAAGCTCAGATGCTTCTGGAATCGTCATAAAATAACGCGTGATTTCAGGGTGTGTCACGGTTACAGCTCCACCTTGCTTTATTTGTTTACGAAACAGAGGAACAACTGAACCTGAAGAACCCAGTACATTTCCAAAACGTACCATACTAAAACGTGTTTTATGATCACCCCGAGCCGCTAGCGCTTGCAGAGTCAACTCAGCCAAACGTTTACTAGCCCCCATCACATTAGTCGGCCTGACAGCTTTGTCCGTAGAAACTAAAACAAAGGTAGCTACATTTGCCTCTATGGCGGCCTCGGCTGTAAATAACGTACCAAAAATATTATTGCGAACGCCTTCGATAATATTATATTCAACCAAAGGTACATGTTTATAGGCTGCAGCGTGGTACACGGTACTTACTTTAAAAGTTTTAAGCACACTTAATACGCGATTTCGCTTCTGTACCGAACCTAGAAGAGGAACTAAGTCTGTATCACTTTTATGTTCTTGTAAATACAGCATTAGCTCTTGTTCTATTTGGTATAAAGCGAACTCTGAAAGCTCAAATAAGATTAGTTTTCTAGGCTTTTGGCGAATGATTTTTCTGCATAGTTCTGAGCCAATAGAGCCACCGGCTCCGGTCACCATGACCACTTTGCCGTAAATATCCTGTGACAACAGCTGTTGGTTTGCTTCGATTGGATCGCGACCAAGCAAATCAGCAACATCTATTTCTTCGATCTGGTCAATCTGACGAACACCATCAACCAGCTCGCTGATACTCGGAATGGTGAGTACTTTAAGTGGAAGGCTTTGTAATTGCGTTAGAATTTTATTTCGTATATTTACACAAACACTCGGCATAGCCAGTAGAACATTAGTAATATCTTTTTCAGCTGCGAGTGACTTTATACGCTTTGATGCATAAACATCGATGCCATGAAAGTTTTTACGGTGAAGACGAGGGTTATCATCAACAAAAGCATAAACATAATATTGATTACCATTCTCCAGAGCTTTAGCAAGTTCGCGCCCCGCGGAGCCAGCTCCGTAAACAATTACAGGCTCTTTTTTGCGGTTTGAATAACTCACCATCGATGCACGTACGATAATTCGGGAAAAGCCAATTAAAACAGTCAGGAAACTCGAGTATACGATAGTAACAAGAGCACTATTGGGTATATTGTTACTAATAAGAGCAAAGTAGCTTATCAAGGCCGAAGCAACTAAACCTAGCCCTATAAATTTTATTGCTTTATATGAAACAAAACGCAGCACAGCTCTATAAAAACCGAACTTCACGAAACACATAAGTGACGTAATAACTACAATTACCGTAGGCTCCATAGATAAAGCGGCATTACGATTAACGGTGATGTTTGCAGACCAAAGGGCTAGGATAATAAATAAACTATCAATAAACAGCATAAACGCTAATTTAACAGCGAAAGGCAGTCTTATGAGGTTCACTATATGGGACATGATAATCTTCTCTCTTCCTGAGTGAATATTTTAGCATGATTACACGTAATTCTTAGTATTTTCTAGCTTCAACTCGTTGTTATTTGTAATCAGACTCCATAAAAAAGGCTGCCATGTGGCAGCCTTCGTGTTTCAAGTATGTACCTTAGAAACGATTAATAAACTCCGTGCTGCGGATAAGTTCTACCGCATACGCTGCCACTGCGTCATTGTACGCTTCGCCACTGAGTCCGGAAACACGCGTTTCGAAATCGTTCACAGCTACTGTATTCGCTTTGTTTCGCAACAGTGCTAGGTGCAATACAGAAAGCGTGTCACTGTTTAAGTGGGTGTCAACACTCGCCGGCGACTCACTTAAGTTAAATGCATAGTTAGCACGAGGGAGCCCATTATCCAGTAACCCAACCCAGTACGCTTTACTATTCTCTGAGATTGTTCCACCAAAGATATTGCTGTAGATAGTCTCTACAAACTCAGAGTTACTCAAATTCGCCCCAAAGCGATTACTAAAGGCTGGGCTCGCTATTAAGCGTGCTGCCACTTGCGGCTCTCTTAAGTCACCCTCAAGTAGTTTCCCTAAATAGACTTGAAAAGCACTACTATGCATGTCACTGCCTAAGACCGCTTTGAATAAGCGCACCAATGATTTACGTTGCGCAAAGCCTTCCGTCTCTAACAGAGAAATCACGTGGTCTTTTAACGTACCGTCAGTGCCATCCTCGTCAATTTGTGTAGCAAGAGTATTTGTGTCGTGGATAGACCATAACTCATCGTTCAGCTCCCGTGAAACTTGGCGTACCAGCTCAGCAGTACTCGTGTTTACAGGGCTATCCATAGTGGTTATATCAAATCCATCTGTGAACTCTACACGCAACGGCAAACTATCTGCGTCTGCATCCAGCAGTGCACTACTTGTTTGTGGAGACATCGCTTTGAAGAAGTTAAAAGCCATTAAGTTATCACGCATTACGCTCTCAACTGGGTAGCTATCATCCCCAAATATGACGTCTTGACGCGCAAGTCTTGTTGAATCAATGACATCATTGGTCATGACGAGATACAAGTTCTTTAACGTCTGCAATGTAGACTGCTTAGTCATGTACTCAGGACTATTGATAAACGTTAACATCAAGTGCGCCCGTGTATAGCCAGGTTTGGCCAGGTTGTTTGTCCACACCTCAAGCCCATTTTCCGTAGGTGGACGCCCAAATACATTCATGTAAGACTGCTCTACAAACTCACTGTCAGTTAATTCACCATACTTATTGACGAACTCTGATGAAGCAACGAAGCGTGATACAACCTGAAGCTCTGTAAAACCTGCATTCATGTTTGAACGCCACGCAACAAGGCCTTTATACGTCGCGGCACGGTCAAAGGCTGCTTTATAAGCACGGCCGATGAAACTCAAGTTTAATAGATCGCCCGGTGACGCTACTTTGGCATATATGTCATACGCTGGAGTTGCTGATGTAATACCCAAGTCACTTTGTAAACTTGCCAATGCACTGTCACTTATTTGCAGTGTTCCACGCACATGAGCCAGTGCCATACGAGTTAGCATATCTGTATAGGTTTGATCACCTAAGTATAAATAAGCCTCGTTGTCCTTCTGGTTTTCATTCGTCTGCAGGACTTTTTCGATTGCTAATGGCAAACCGTCACCGTCTGCATCTGCCCATAATTGGTGCACTGTTAGCCCCTCGACACCCAGATAGATTTCGTAATCGTCTGGAAGGGCGTCTCGGTCTTTGTCTACATTACTATTGGGGTTGGTTCCAATGCCATACATACCCGCTTCGTCAACATCTGATACACCGTCACCATCTGTATCTCCGGTGTTAACAACTAAAGGATCAA
>NZ_JBDODM010000011.1:0-38197 GCF_039831865.1 Pseudoalteromonas pernae | reverse complement strand
AGTAGGTCATCACCAGGCTCCTAATTAAAGAAACCCGTTGCAGTAATGCAGCGGGTTTTTTGCGTTCAGGACCCACCAGACTGGAAGGCCAGCCCCGCCCATGCCGAACTCAGAAGTGAAACGGAACTGCCGGAAGGCCGGCCCCGACTAGGCGTCCCCGACCGCTGAGAGTGTGGCATTTGCCATGTGAAAGTAGGGAGAAAGCGGAAATAATGAAGTAAAGAGTTTTACTTCATCCGCTTGAGCGCTGGAGGCCTCAGGCCGTAAGCCGGGCCATCACCAGACTAGGCGCCCCTGACTCCGAATTAAAGAAACCCGTTGCAGTAATGCAGCGGGTTTTTTGCTTTCTGGCGTTTAGGACCCGAGGAGAGTTAGAAGAGTCCGTATGCTTCTGTTTCTTCGGGTTCATGAGTAAGGTGTTGTGGTCGGAATATTGCGCTGGGCTCGATAATCAGTGAATGGCTGTCTTTAAGTTTAATTAATCCCGCCATCATATGTTTAGTCTCTCTATCAACCTCAAAACCAATTGAGGTGAGTTCACTTAAAGACTTAACGTCACTCTGGTCAACACTGATACTGTCTTCTACCCGATCAACTAAAAGGCCAATGTAAGGAGTCACGCCGTCTTTGGTGGTATAGACAATGATTGGTTTGTGATTGAAAGTCAGCAATTCTTTCGCCGAACTCAGAAGACGAGTTATCTGTGCCATGTTGTTCCGCTTTTCCTTGCTGAGAATTTCTTTGGCTTGTTCTGGTGTAAGCCCTCCCAATAATTTAGCTTGCTCTAGGATATGCCGGTGAGGAACAGCAAGGCGCTTGAAAAGGTCTTTTAAGTCAGGATCTTGTACGTTGGCACTTTCATACCATGAGATGAAGCGACGCATTTGTTCGTCTAGCTCGCTGCTCATTGCTTCTTTGTTATCAATCGAGCGCTCTAACGCACTGAACCACTTGTTATTGAACGTGATGTATTGCTCTATAGTTTCGGCTAGTGCGACGTTGGCACTTTTTGTGGACTGTTTGTTGAGCATGATACCTAAGTCAAAAACTGGGGTTGGTGTGTCCATGTAGTCTTTAACCCCGAGAAAGCTAGGGTTCTCGTTCGGTAAGCTAGTGAGGTTATCGTCATAACGCTCGGTGAAAAGAATATCCAAAATTTTCAGAGAGATAGTTTTGCTGCCAACTCGGAAATTTACAAAATCCATTAGATACGTTCAGAACAATGACTGGTGATATAAAGCTTAGCTCAGTTGTGTATTTTCACCAGAAATACAATTAATTAAGCATGACTTGATAGACATTATCGCCGACCTTTTCATTTAATTTAAACAAGGCGGTTAAATCAGGGTCATTGCGGACTACGCGCGACCCATAACTGATGATGCATTGCTGCAAATTACTCGAACGAGTTTGGCAAAAATCGATTATTTTTGTTGTCGCGTATGCATTGAGGTAGCCCTCAAAGTGTAATCTGTTCGGTGCGACTACGCCGGCTTGGGTGAGATCTTCTTTAAATAAGCTACACAAGCCTTGCTGGCAAGTAAGTGGGTCAGCAACTACTTCGGTGACCATCACAATACTATGGTGCTTTATCAGACTTGATAAGGAAGCTTGCGACGTAAAAGACATCGCGGTGTATAGAGGCGAATGACCTTGTTCATGAGCTTTGTTGATGAATTCTCCCACCGGGCTATAAGTACCAACCAAAGCAACGGCATCAACGGGTGTGCTGAACAGCACTTTTATAGCAGACTCTATGTCCGTGCTATTGCGACGAAAGCGAGCAGTATTGGTGACGTTGAGACCTTGCCCTTTCATAGCCGTAATGAGACTGTTTCCTGCTTCTAATCCAAATTCATCTGCTTGAACTAACAAGGCAATATTCTTAGCTCCTTTGCTTTTTAGATATTTAGCCTGGGCAATTGCTTCATGTTCGTAACTGTTACGTAAGTGAATGATGAATTCATTTTTACTGAGTCTAAATGATTGAGCCCCCGTATAAGGGAACAATAAAGGCACTTGTTGTTTTCTGACTAAATCAAGGATGGCGGTGGTTGTCGGTGTACCCATATACCCAAATAACGCATCAACTTCATAAAGCTCAATCAAACGCCGCGTATTGGCAACCGTATTGAGAGGTTCGTAACCGTCATTGAGGTGAACTAGGTTGATTTTGAAGGATTCATTTTCGCGATTATGTCGGTCAAAATATAGTTGAGCTCCTAAGCCTAACGATAAGCCTATGTCTTTTGCTGGACCTTGAGTTGCACTGGACATACCGAGAGTAAAGCTCTGTGGCTGTTTAGCTGCAACGCTGGAGGTGATAACTAACATCAGCAATAGCGCGCGAATCATAGTACTACAACCTTTGTGCGATAACGGATTGAACTAACGCCATTAATAGCAGGTTGAATTGCTTTTTACTATGCTTGTGTTTAATTTGTGTACAGTTTTTGGCTTTTAGTTGTGCTAAAAGACGCTGTTGCTGCTCATCCAGTTGTTCAAGTACAGCTGGGTTATTACTCGTGAACCGCATTAACGGGGCAAAAGCATGAATAAACGCGAGCTCACCTCGCGCGAAACGACAGAGCGGTTCCATATCGTCGTTCTCAGAGTCTATGTCGCTATTTTCACTGAGCAACTTCGCTGTTAAATCACTTCCTATATTCGCAAAGAAATGAGGGAGTATATATGTGGCATCTCGCTGCCATTGTTTAATGATAGGCCCTAAGCCTGCATCACCTTCATTGCTGAGCGCTTTTGCCATTAATAGGCTGTGCTCGCCACTGACATGATCGCGTTTGAAGCCAAGCTTGAGACTATGAAATCCCAACCTTTGCCAAAACTGGACAAGCGCACCATAGGCGCCAAAGCTGGTGCCTAGTATATCGAAGTGATCTCGCTTACACGCCATTTCAATATAAGATATCAGGGCGGTGCCTATGCCTAGATGCTGAGCATCTGGATGAATCGCGATCCGCACGATGCGAGCGCTGTGTAATTGTGCAATCGCGCCTTTGCCAGCGAGTTGAGCCAGACTTTGCGCAAGCAAATGCCCTTGCGGGCGGCGTTGTCCTCTCGCTATTTGATTGGCGAGGTCCTTATCAAAGCCCCCTTCATTCATCACCAGAGCAACACCAACTAACTGATCTTTATGTAAAGTAATAAAAAGTTGCTGACCGGGCGCATCCAATAATTGCCGAAAGTCATTCGTGGAAGTTTGATAATGGGCCAATACTAACAGTGCAAAAACTTGTTTTAGTAGCTCAGGTTTTGTTAGTAGTTCAGTTACGCTTATCTTTTTGTGAACGACGCTGGTGTCTGTAAGCGCTAGTTCGTTACATGCTGAATCGAGCGCCAACAAGCGGCTTATTCCTTGTTCAAGCGGGTCGCCATTAGCAAAGCGAAAGGGGATGTGTAATAAACTTTCGCTATGTGATGGATAATGTTTGTCGAGGAACTTTTTGAATCTCAATGTGTAGCCGCGACCGCTGCCCTCGTAACCCACGAGTGTGCTAGCAAACACAACGCGAGGATACATCTTTAATAGCGTTTTTAAGATAGGGATTGGTAGCGTAGCCGCTTCATCTACAAACAAGGTATCGCACTGAGGTTGTTCTTGAACAACGCGATCCGGTGGCATGTAAGTGAGGTTATCCAAGTGGTGAATATGATCATCAGGCTCTGGTAACCCGCGCGCTAACGCCAGATGCTTAAACGCACTCGACACCGCTCGGCGTTGAATAGCGCAGAGAATAATGGCTTGGCCGCTGAGGTGTGCCGCTGCTAGGCCCAAGGCAGATGATTTGCCTCGGCCTCTGTCAGCACTTATCAGTAATGGGCAATTTTCAGGGCCCTTAGCTACCGCTTTTATGCGTTCAATGACTTGTTGTTGATGTTGCTGTGCGCTCGCGAAAGTCTCTGAATGTATGGTTGGCCAATTAGGTCGTAAAGCGTTGAATGAGACACTTTGGCACACGTTTATAAATTGTGTGTTGGATAGCTGTTGCTCCAGCCACGCCCAAAAATGGCTGGTAGCTGGGGTGTGATAGCCATATGATACTAGCTTGCTGATACCAGGGTCGACGAAATGCGACGTGTCTTCGGGCATTATGATAACCAAAAGCCCACCGGCACTTACAGTACCACTGAGGGCTGCGAGCTTGTCTGCAAAAAAGCCACTGAAACAATCGTATGCTGCATTAGAATGCTCTTGCCCTAGAATTTGGTGCAGATGAGTTGGCCATTGTGCATGGTTAAGTTGCTCGTTCGTGCTGAGTACATGCCATGGCTCATTAATATCTTGTTGTAGGTAAGAAAGCTGCTCTGTGCACCACGCTTGCTCACCACGCAACAAGATGGCTTGGCGCCATCTACGCTGAGATAGGTTGCGCTTAAGTTGAGTTAGCTCAGAGGGCTTGTAAGCGCGCATAGGCAGTGACTAACCATTTGCTACCAACATCGTCAAAGTTCACTTGCACACGCGACTGCGGACCTGCACCTTCATAATTGAGTACCGTACCTTCACCGAACTTGGCATGCAGCACGCGCTGCCCTAAATTGAAACCACTGTCGGCAAAGGCTGCTTGGGTCAGTGAGTGACTAAAGCGGCTGGCTTGCTGCGGTGCCGTAACTTTAGTTTTAATGCGAATCTCTTCGATGCAGTCGTCAGGTAACTCGCGTAAGAAACGTGATGGGCTGTGATACTTCTCTTGTCCATACAAACGTCGACTTTCAGCATGGGTAACATAGAGCTTTTCCATGGCGCGCGTCATACCTACGTAGCAAAGGCGACGTTCTTCTTCTAAACGGCCACTTTCCTCTTGGCTTTGCTGTGATGGGAACATACCTTCCTCTACACCGGCCATAAACACCAGTGGGAACTCCAATCCTTTTGCCGAGTGCAGCGTCATCATTTGCACAGCATCTTCGTGTTCTTCTGCTTGGCCTTCGCCTGATTCCAGTGAGGTATAGGCAAGGAAGCCTTGCAGTGGTGAGGAGAACTCTTCATCAACAGGCAGCTCGTATTGCTCACAGGCGTTGATTAACTCTTCCAAGTTTTCTACACGAGCGCGGCCTTTTTCACCTTTTTCAGCCTGATACATGGCCATCAAGCCCGTATTTTCGATAGCATACTTTGCTTGCTCGGCAAGGGTGAGGTCGCCAATATGTGCTTCAACCCCATCAACTAATTCAAGAAAACGACTTACCGCGGTAGCCGCGCGCCCGGATAAGTGCTTTTGCTCAAGAATGGTTTTCGCCGCATACCAAAGTGGCAAAGACTCGGCGCGAGCACAATCACGAATATGGCTCAGAGTTTTATCACCTATGCCGCGCGTCGGTGTATTGATAACGCGCTCAAATGCAGCGTCATCTTGACGGTTGCTGACCAGACGCAAGTAACATAGAGCATCTTTGATCTCTTGGCGCTCGAAGAAGCGCATACCACCATAAATGCGGTATTTCATGCCTTCTTGCAGCAAGGCTTCTTCAAGAACACGAGATTGAGCGTTGTTACGATAGAGAATCGCACTATCACTCAAGGCATTACCAGCTTCCAGCCAGGTTTTGATTTTACCGACTATAAAACGGGCTTCATCTAGCTCGTTGTAGGCCGCATAAATTGAGATCGGTTCACCTTCATTGCCGTCAGTCCATAGGCTTTTACCCATGCGCTCAGAGTTGTTCTCAATAAGCGAGTTGGCGGCTTTCAAAATGGTAGCGGTAGAGCGATAGTTTTGCTCTAAGCGAATGGTTTCGGCATTGAAATCATCTAAAAAGCGTTTGATATTCTCGATCCGCGCGCCACGCCAGCCGTAAATACTTTGGTCATCATCACCAACGATCATCATCGAATTTGTATCGCCGGCGAGCAGTGCTAACCAGCGATATTGAATGGTGTTGGTATCTTGAAACTCGTCTACCAAAATATGAGCAAAACGCTGTTGATAGTGGCGCAGCAAAGTAGGGTGTTGCTGCAGGACTTCATAGCAACGCAACAGAATTTCCGCGAAATCGACTAAACCGGCTCTATCACACGCCTCTTGGTAGGCGCTATACACTCTCAGGAGTAGCTGTTCGTTGACGTCGTAGGCTTGGATATCGCCAGGGCGTAAGCCTTCGTCTTTTTTCGCACTGATATACCAAGCGATGTGTTTTGCTGGCCACTTTTTCTCGTCAATATTCATGGCTTTAAGTAAGCGGCGGATCATACGTTGTTGATCATCACTGTCGAGAATTTGGAACGACTCCGGCAGCTTAGCTTCGCGATGGTGAGCGCGTAAAATACGGTGTGAGAGGCCGTGGAAGGTGCCAATCCACATTCCGCCTGCAGAGCCTTGAATTGTTTGCTCTACCCGAGCACGCATTTCTTTAGCGGCTTTATTGGTAAAGGTTACGGCAAAAATACTGTAGGGGGAGGCATTTTCTACTTGCATTAGCCATGCAATGCGATGAACGAGAACGCGCGTTTTACCTGAGCCTGCGCCTGCTAGCACCAGCATATTTTGCAACGGTGCTGCTACCGCTTCGCGTTGTTTGTCATTCAAGCCATCAAGTAATTCAGATACGTCCATCGCTACGTCCACCTTCTAATAGTCAGGCAAGTATAACAAGAGTTCTGCTTTGGCTAAATAGAATACTGTTTTTATAAACAGTAAATTATTAAAATAGATTATTTAGGTAAGCGACTGAAGTGTTTAATGAAGTGAATTTTGCTTTGTTCGGTGATGCCATCATCCGCTGTAGTTTGCGTATACCCTTGCGTGCGCAACATTGTAAGCATTGCTTCGAAGCGCAGCATGGATTTCACTTCGATACATTTAAAGCCATTATCTACTGCCCATAGTTCTTGTTTGTGCAGGAGTTTCTTCGCGAGACCATGACCACGGTGGTTAGGTAATACGCCTCCGAGCCAGCTATAAAAAGTGTCTGTCGATTTTGCATACCCTAGTTTAAAAGCGACAGGCTGGTCTAGGTATACAGCAACAAGCGCGAGGTATGGGTTGTCGCCAATTCGTTCTTGATACATAGCTAAGGTCGCGTCGCCGAGCATTTCAGGTGTGTGATTATGTACAGTCAAACAGTCCTGCAAAGAGGCTATCTTTATTGTGTACTGACTCATCGATGTATACTCGGTTATTATTCTGGCCTTAGTGTATCACGGATATTCTTACATGAAGCGTAGCGACATAGTTGCTGACAACAGCAATGAACTCAGCGATTGGCTGAAAAACCAAGTAGTGGCATTTAACCAAGATCACTGGCCGGTAGAGCGTAAAAACGTGGGTTTTAGTATTTGCGATGAGCAAGGTGAGCGCATTGGCGGGATAGCAGGACGCAGTTTTGGTAATTGGCTATTGATAGATTGGCTTTGGGTTCACCCAGAGGCACGAGGTCAAGGATATGCCAGTGAGTTATTAGGCAAATTAGAACATGCCGCAGCAACTTTAGGAGCAACAAAGGCGGTACTTGATACTTTGGAGTTTCAAGCACCGCAATTTTATCGTCGCCATGGATATGAGGAAGTGTTTGCGATGCCAGATTATCCCTTGGATGGCCGACGCAGCTATATGGTGAAAATGCTCTAAACTAGCAAAATGCGCGCAGCGCCATGATGTCGCTAATTTCGCAGCAAGGTAGACCTTTGTAGGCGTAGGTAATGCCTTGATTATTGAGCCATACACTGCGACACCCTGCATTGTTTGCGCCTTGCACATCCGTATCTAGGCTATCCCCGATATGAATAATGTTGTGGTTCGCAACCTGCAATTTCGACGCAGCGTTATCAAATAATGCACGGCGCGGTTTGGCATCGCCATCGGGTCCTGCCATGAGCACCTGCTCAAACTGACCTTTAAGGTTAAATTTATTCACATCAACGTTGCCATTGGTGATAGCTATTAGTCTGTACTTGCTTTTGAGTGCATCTAATAGAGCCAGTACCTCGTCACTGACAGTGATCTGACTGCGTGCTTCGGCAAACGCTTCATACGCGTTCACCGCATGCCTTTCATCCTCACCAATAGAGTTTATAGCGTAAGTGAGTGCTTGCTTTCTTAGTTCGGTGACATCATTTATAAGCGTAGGCTGGTGCTTTATCACCGCGTTGCGACAGCGCAACCAAAAGCCGTGATCTTGCTCACGCCATGCAGGTAAAGTTTGCAAGTAGTCATGTTGAGCCTGCAGTGCCGCTTTGATAATTGGGTGGTTATTATAAAGCGTGTCGTCTAAGTCGAAGCTAAGGACTTTAGCTTGGTCAATGGCTCGGTTAAATCGCATCATGTCACTTCTGTTTCTTGGCTCGTGGATGAGCATTATCATACACCTTAGCGAGGTGTTGAAAATCCAAATGGGTATATACCTGAGTTGCGGATAGACTACTGTGTCCAAGTAATTCTTGCACTGCGCGTAAATCACCGCTGGACTGCAATACGTGCGAGGCAAAAGAATGGCGCAGTTTATGTGGGTGAACTTGCGCACTGAGGCCTTGTTTTACTCCCCATTCACGCATGCGCTCGCGAACATGCCGAATAGAGATTCGCGTTTTGCGTTTGGATAAGAATAAGGCCGCGTCGTCAGCGCCAACAAAAGCGATGCGTAACTTCAACCATGCGTTAAGTGCTGCAATCGCCTTTGAACCGACCGGCACGATGCGCTCTTTGTTGCCTTTACCCAATACGCGAATTTCACCGCCTCGTAAGTCGAGATCAGCCAAATTGGCGTTAACCAATTCACTTATACGTAAACCACTTGAATACATCAGCTCCATCATGGCCTTATCACGTATTGCCAGTGGGTCATCATCGTCGATATCTAGGAGTTGATGCATTTGATCAACGTCCAAATTGCGAGGCAAGGGTTTATCGAATTTGGGACCCTTCACATACTGAGCTGGGTTTTCTTGAAAGGGGTTGTAGCTTTTCAAATAGCGAAAAAAGGCGCGCAAGCAGCTGAGTTTAAGGTTCACTGTGCGTGCACCCAGCCCTTTGGCGCGCAATGACATCGCAAATCTGCGGATATCATCGGCATTGAGTGCCAGCCAACCGTCTTTATCAGCATGAAAATAGCGTGCGACTTCTAACAGTTGGCGATCATATTGTTCTAAGGTGTGACTCGAGTATTGCTTTTCATAGCGCAGGTAATCCCGATAACTGGCAACCGGTTCGCACCACACTTCACTCATTGTTGAAAAGGTCAGTGCTTTGTTGTCGCTCATGATAACGTGGCTAAACGCTCTTGCAGGGCTTTAACAAACTCGAAGATGAAGAAGCTGTCTTGGGCAGGTTCAAAATGCAATTCGTCTTCACTGGCAAAGGCGAGCAAAGCGATAGGTGCTTCAGGTTCGCCAATAAGATACAAAGCCGCGCTTTTGCTTGGGTTGTTGAAAATCAAAGACTGCTCTTGCTCTGATAGTCGGCCTAGGTAGTGACTGTTGTTTAATCGTTTGTCCAGCAGTGGTTGAAGATCTGGAGTGAACTTTACGAGCTTGCATTCGCTGATGTGTAACTGTGCGCAAATAAGCTCTTCAAGACCTTGGGCAAGTTCAATAAACTCACAATCACTCATCAGCTGACGATGGCAGGCGCTGAATACTTGATACACCTGTTCATTCTGTTTAGCTTGGCTAATTAACTGCTGCAGTTGGTGTTGTAAGTGTTGGTTTTGCTCACGTAGAAGTTGTTGCTGGCGTAATTGCAAAGAAGCAACACTTTCATGTGCACCACCAAAATTCATCACTGCAAACAGGTGCGGATGCTGTAAAAAGAAATCTGGGTTTTGTTGCAAATACTCTGCAACTTGCTCTTTGCTCAATTCACTCATAGGGCAATTTGTCCATCAAATACGTGTTCCGCTGGGCCCGTCATTTTTACTGGAT
The DNA here is from genome assembly GCF_039831865.1 of Pseudoalteromonas pernae. Classification (NCBI taxonomy): domain Bacteria; kingdom Pseudomonadati; phylum Pseudomonadota; class Gammaproteobacteria; order Alteromonadales; family Pseudoalteromonadaceae; genus Pseudoalteromonas; species Pseudoalteromonas pernae. Next base: position 28,320 of record NZ_JBDODM010000011.1, on the reverse strand, counting down.
GACCTTCACCTTGCCAACGAATTTGCAAGGCGCCCCCAGGCAACTCTACTTTCACGTTACTGCTTAACTTATTTTGTAGCTGTCCCACTACGGCTGCTGCACATGCACCTGTACCACACGCTAAGGTCTCTCCGGCGCCACGTTCCCATACTCTAAGTTTGATATGGTTCTGGTCTATCACCTGCATAAAACCCACATTTACTTTTTTGGGGAAGCGCTCATGTTCTTCAACCAATGGGCCTAAGGTTTTTACTTCTGCGGTGTTGATGTCATCTACCTCAATGACACAGTGCGGATTACCCATCGAAGCTGCACCCACAAACAATGTTTGTTCTTGTTGGCGCAAGATATAGGTTAGTTCACGTTTGCTGGCCTTGAGTGGGATTTCTTTTGGTTCCAATATGGGGAGTCCCATATTTACAGTAACCTGACCATCTTTTTCAATGTATAGCACCATGTTGCCACCCTTAGTGGATACGGCTATTTTGTGCTTATTGGTCAGCCCTTTCATGCGTACAAAGCGCGCAAAACAGCGGGCGCCATTGCCACATTGTTCAACTTCGCTGCCATCGGCATTAAAGATGCGGTAATGGAAGTCTAAATCTGGAGAATAAGGCGCCTCGACCATTAATAACTGGTCAAAACCCACGCCAAAATTACGATCGGCCAGCGTTTTTATTTGATCGCGGGATAGAAAGATATTTTGGGTGACGTTATCAACGACCATAAAGTCGTTGCCCAGCCCGTGCATTTTGGAAAAGTTAACTAACATAAGGCTCTTAAATCGTCCGTTCTATGCCATTACTATGCCTGTAAACGACAATCAACACTATGCTTATTGTTGTGCTTGCTGCGCATTTTGGTTTTGCTGTTCATTTTGACCTTGGTCATCTTCAACAGGTTGGTTTTGCGGTGCATCTTCAGGAAGATACAAAGGGCCACTTTGACCACATGCACTCAGAAGCGTTAAGCTGGTGGCCGCAATAATAAGACGCAATCGGTTACTGTTATACATAGCGATTCGATAGATAATTAATATGACTCGTTTTATAATCGCAGAGTAACAGAAAATACCGAAAATGTAGTCGTTGCAGTTGAATTATTTCCCGTAGAACGCCACGGCCAGCCACAGGAGCGCAAGCCAAAATGAGTGAAACCACCCTGACAGACACCCAGTATCATCAGTTGGCTGACGCTTTGATGTTAACCATCGAAGAACAGATTGATGACCTAGATGCAGACCTAGATTATGAGTCAGCGTCTGGCATCTTAGAGATCATCTTTGCTGATCGCAGCAAAATAGTCATTAACAAACAAGCGCCGCTGCACCAAGTTTGGGTAGCAACTAAATTTAATGGTCATCACTTTGAACTACATGGCGATAAATGGATAGATAATCGCTCGGGCGCAGAATTTTGGCAGTTTATGTGTGACGCAGCGACTAAGCAGGCAGGTGAAGAAGTTCGCTGGGAGCATGACTAAGTGACTCAATTCGATGGCGTAACCTATCAAGCTGGTACAGAACATAAAGCAACGGTCATTTGGTTACATGGCTTGGGCGATTCGGGTGAAGGATTTGCTCCTGTTGCTCCTCATTTAGCACTTCCCAATGAATTGGCTGTGAAATTTCTGTTCCCTCACGCACCGATTCAAGCAGTCACGATCAACGGCGGTATGGAAATGCGTGCGTGGTATGACATCAAATCTCTTGATCTAGATAAACGCGCCGACGCCCAAGGTGTGCAACAATCCTCTGAGCGTATCAGTGCGTTGATTGATGAGCAGATAGCTTCAGGTATTCCTGCAGATAAAATTGTCTTGGCTGGTTTTTCCCAAGGTGGCGTTATTGCACTGCATTTGGCTCCTCGCTATCAACATAAGTTGGCGGGCGTGATGGCGCTATCGACTTATATGTCGCAACCTGAGCGCTTGGCAGAGGAAGCAAAGCACACAGATTTAACCATTTTTATGGCCCATGGCGACTTCGATAATGTGGTGCCACTGGATGCGGGTAAACAAGCCTATCAGTGCTTGCAAAATGTGGGCATGAATGTGTCTTGGCAAAGCTACTCGATGGCACATCAGGTGTGCGATCAAGAACTCACAGCTATTCGACAATGGCTTATAGAGCGTCTAAGTTAAAAGAGATTTAGGAACAAGCGCATGGGACAAAAGATCGTGATCACCGCGAATATGAAGAATAAAACGCAGCGCATCGCTCGCAAGGACGTTGAATATCAGTGGCACTGGCGCCGCATCACCATGGCGGTAGGGGTTGCATTGGTGGCTTCATCAGGGCTTTGGTACGCAACAGGTACGCCAGCAATCGCGGAACAAGCAAGTGCAGCGCAAAGCGCCGTCGACACCTCTGAAACTCATTTGCCTGAGGACGCAGACGCTCAAGCGACCCACGAAGCATTGGTGGTTGCAAAACCAACCGCTGGCGAAGTGTTACCAAGTGACAATGTAGCTGTGTTAGCGTCAGCCGTTGACGACAGTGAGGAAATTGTTGAGCAAGCCCTTGATACAAGCGAGGCGACGACTTCTGCCCAAGAAACTCTTGCCGAAAAATCGACAGCCGAAGTTGCAAAAGACACAGCACCTGTTGAAGTAACTGCAGTGGCGGACGCTCAGAGCGCAGCATCAACCGATGATTCACAACAGCAAGACGGCACGGTGGCGGATGAAGAGTTTGTTGCAGATAACCGCAATGAATTTGATCAACAAGCGAAAGTCGCAAATCTTGCCCAAGGCAGCAAAATTGACACCGACAAAGTAAGCCGCGCGGTGCTGACGACCAACATCGAAGACCGTGAGCCTGTGAGCTCGCTCGGTCGTGAAGTATCAATGGGTGACTTTGATGGCCAGCTGGTGTTCTTTACCGAATTACGTGGATTGCAGGGGCAAAAAGTTCACCATATTTGGTACTATGAAGGCCAAGCGCTAGCAAATGTTGAATTGGGTGTACACACCGCACGTTACCGCACGTTTTCTTCAAAGAACATTATGCCGAGCCAGACCGGCCTGTGGCGTGTTGAATTAAGAGACAGTAATAATAAATTGTTGGCAACACGAGAGTTCCGTCTCATTGCCAAGCTTTAGTAAAGAAGTAGGAATTACATGACAACTGCAACGCAGCGGGTGCGTATTGCCACCCGTAAAAGTGCCTTAGCTTTATGGCAAGCCGAGTTTGTAAAGGCGGAACTTGAGCGCTTTCATCCCCATGTTGAAGTCGAGTTAGTGACCATGACAACCAAGGGTGACATCATCCTTGATACACCGCTAGCAAAAGTAGGTGGCAAAGGTTTGTTTGTTAAAGAGTTAGAACAAGCCATGCTTGAAGGACGCGCCGATATCGCAGTGCACTCGATGAAAGATGTGCCAGTTGATTTCCCTGAAGGATTAGAATTACATACGATTTGTGAGCGTGAAGACCCACGTGATGCGTTTGTCTCGAATCACTATAGCGATATCGATAGCCTACCGGCAGGTGCAGTGGTGGGTACATCCAGTTTGCGCCGTCAATGCCAACTAAAAGCGCGTCGTCCTGATTTAGATATTCGTGATTTACGCGGCAACGTAAATACCCGTTTAGCTAAGCTAGATGAAGGTCAATATGATGCCATTATTCTTGCCGCCGCGGGTTTAATTCGTCTCGAGATGAGTGAGCGTATCCGTAGCTTTATCAGCGCTGAAGAGTCATTGCCAGCGAATGGTCAAGGCGCAGTGGGTATTGAGTGCCGCAGCGATGATGAAGTGATTAAAGCATTGCTTGCGCCATTGGAGCACACCGAAACAAGAATTCGCGTGGATGCCGAGCGAGCGATGAACCGTCGCTTGCAAGGCGGCTGTCAGGTGCCAATTGGTGCCTATGCAGTTGTTGAAAACGAGCAAGTACACCTTCGCGGTTTGGTGGGCTCATTAGATGGTCAGCAAATCCTTCGTGCACAGAGCTCAGCACCTATCGCGCAAGCCAAACAGCTAGGGGTGGCATTAGCAGAAGATCTCTTAAGCCAAGGTGCAGACGTTATTTTGGCGAAAGTTTACGGCGAAATTAAATAAATAAAACGGAAGACAGCCATGGCGCATATTGTTGTTACTCGGCCACAGGGTAAAGGTGAAGAGTTAGTAGCAAGGCTTGAGAAGCAAGGACACAAGACGAGCTTGTGTCCCGTACTTCGTATTGATTACCTTGCAACACCAGAACAACAATTGGCGACGCTCAATGAAGCGGATATCGCTGTCTTCGTCTCGCAAGATGCAGTTTATGGGTTGCACAAGTTGCTGCCAAAACTTGCCAATAACATCCAATGTTTCGCCGTTGGTGATACCACCGCGCAGACCATCAAATCTCTTTTTAATACCAAAGCCATAGTGCCCAAGCAGCAGGACTCCGAAGGGCTCGTTGCGTTGGCACAGTTACAACAAGTAGAAAGCAAAAATGTGGTGTTGGTCAAAGGCCGAGGAGGCCGCACTGTCATAGCCAAAACACTTAAGCAACGTGGCGCATTTGTAAATGCCGTCGCGGTGTATGAGCGTGTTGCGCTTTTGCCTGATAGCGAACAATGGTTGAGTGAATGGCACGCGAACGATGTTGACGCTTTGGTCGTGACCAGTAACAGTGCCATTGATGCCATCTTCAATTGCCAAAATAATCAATTATTAGAGTGGCTTAAATCACGGCATTTCTATATTGTCAGTGATAGAACGCGCGGACACCTCGAAAGTTTGGGTGTCGACAAGGACAACATCACCGTCGCTGCGGGGGCCAGTAATGAGGCGATCGCCGCAAGCATTAACTGTGAGCAGGAAACCAGTATGAGTGAACAGCCAGAGCAGGCATCAGTATCAGCAAACGACTCTGAGACGGCGGTCGAAAAGCCAGTGGTAACAACACAAGCTAGCCCTTCGCAGCCAAACGCACCGCAAAAAATAAGTAAAGTGGGCTTATTGGCTTTGTTGGTCGCCTTGGGCGTTGGCGCCGGAACTGGCTACTTGTATTGGCAGCAATACTTACAAGATCAAAATGCCGCACAGCAAGAAAGTGCAGCGATAGCGCAAATACAAGAGCTGCAAAGCGCCAACCAAGCGTTGCAAGAGCAGCTGGCTACGCTCAATGCGGCACAACAGCGTCAGCAACAGCAAAGCCAGCAGTGGCAGCAGCAGTTTGATGACGAGATCACTCGCCAGCTAAGTGCTAATCAGCGCTCGATGATAGCGCACGTTGAACAGAGTATCGCCGCATCAAAAGATAACAGCCAACCGCCATTGGATATGAATGAAGTGCGCCGCTTAGTCTCTTTGGCGGATTTCAAAATTTGGTCTGAAAATAATTACTCGGGTGCAGCCTCAGTACTGCAGCGCCTTGATGCCTTGCTAGCTAGCTATGCGGGTAATGCACAACTTCGTCGCGCAATTCACACTGACTTACAAATGTTGGCCAGCGTTGAAGTGGCTGATGTTGAAGCGATTGTTTTGACACTCCATGGTTTAGGTAATCAAGTAGATAAATTGAGCTTCAACATGGTCGACCTTCCTGATGACGTTGAGCCCAGCACAGATGACGTATTGTCGGCTGATGTGTCGGATTGGCGTGCTAATTTAGGGCGTACGTGGGATCAGTTGGTGGATGACTTTATCAAGGTGCGCAAACGTCAAGCTGCTATTGAGCCGCTGTTGGATGATGAGCAACAGCGTTTAATCAAACAACGCATTCACTTCAACCTAGATCAAGCTGGGTTTGCAGCAACTCATCAATATGTTGATTTATACCAACAGGCATTGCAAAGCGCATCAGATCTGATTACCCGTTATTACGATTTATCTGACACGCAAACGGCGCAATTCCTGAGCCAGCTAAAGCAATTGCAGTTAAAGCAATTAACTCCTAGCCAGCCTATTTCTTTGGCGACTGTCACCGCGTTAGAGGAGTCTTGATATGGCAAGACTCCTTATTGTCTTCATCTTTTTAGCGCTGGTGGCGGCTATGGCGCCATTATTTGTTGATTATAAAGGACACGTGCTTATCGCGTTTGGTGAATGGACTGTCGAAGGACGCTTAAGTAGCTTCATCATTCTTGCATCAGCAGTTTTGTTTTTAGGCTACCTATCGCTTTGTATTGTGCGTTATGCCTTTAATAGCTATCGCAATGTGCGACATGGCTTTTTTGCGCGCAGCAAAGAGCGTAAGCAAGCGGTACTTGAACAAGCGCTATGGGCGTTGATTAATGATGACATGCAGCAAGTGCAACACACTTTAACCAAAGGCAAAGTGGATGATAAATGGCGTGACTTTTCTCTAGCGATGCAAGCAAAGGCGCGACTAAAGCAAGGCGATCATGATTTTGCACTAAACTTATTGGACGAGTTGTCTGATAAGAACCGTAGTGAGCCTGTGAATTTGTGGCTTGCAGCGCACAGTGAAGCGGAAGTTTTGACGACTTTACGAGAACAATGCGCGAGTAAAAAAGCCAGCGCTCATCAACTTAAACTGTACGCACAGGTGTTGCTAAAGTTACATAAATATCATGAGTTTGCACAGTTAGCACCGCGACTTATCAAGGCGCAAAGCTTGGATGAGAACGAGTGGGATTGGGCATTGCGTGCATACTTTGATAGCGACTCTGTGGAGACATTACACAAGCGTAATGGCGAGTTACCCAAGCAAATCCGCACTGGCGGTCATACTCACTATCTGCGCGCCATGGTGCGTGCCGGTGAAATCGTGACTGTGCAAGATGAGTTGAAGAAACTCCTAAAGCGTTCTGAATACTCTCAGCTGTTAACGATTTTAAGTGAAATAGAGTTTGGTAATGTCGAAGAAATGCAAAAAGCATTGCAAGGCGAGCTGAAAAAGCAGCCTGATGAACCGGAAATGTTGTTGTGTTTGGCGTATTTAGCTCAAAGCCAAGGAGAGCACGAACTCGCTTCACGTATATTTGATAAGGTGTTGGCTCAACAGCAGCGCTTGCCGCACCCAAGCCGAGCTATGCGCAGCTATCGTGCAACAAGGCAAGCAGAGAAGGCTTTGCTTGTACTCGACCACAGTCATTAATCACAGGAAGGGTAATGAAGAATCTGTTCAACTTAACCTTTATTGTTGCTCTAGGTTACTTCATTACTGGCTTCTTCAGTAACGCTTTACTATCTATTGAAGGCTACGCAGTGGCGTCGTGGCCGCCCTCAGGGATTGCGCTTGCAGCATTACTTATCGCCGGTAAACGCGCTGTTATCGGAGTAATGTTAGGGGCATTAATCACCAATATCGCTCACCTAGATAATATTGCTGGAATTTTGCATTGGCAGGTCGCAGTGCAAGCTGTTGTTGTGTCTACAGCTTCAACACTGCAAGCGTATTTAGGCTACTGGGTTATAACCCGTGTACTCAAAACTCCGCTGGATTTGTCCGATTTAAAGCTCACCATTATCAGTATCATTATTGCTGGTCCGGTAGTGTGTGTTATCGCCGCATTTACTGGCACCGAAATGCTAGTATTTAACAACATCATTCCGTCATCAGGGCGTTTGGAAAACTTTGTTACTTGGTGGATAGGCGACAGTATCGGCGTAATGATTTTTACACCTTTACTGCTGGCAGGTTTTAACTTTACCGTTGCGCGTCATCGACTTCAGGTCATTGTCCCCTCATTAGTTATCTATGTAATGATCAGTATTACCTTTTATTTGTTTGCCAGCTCAAAGTTCGAGGAGCGCAATGAGGTGTACTCCGCGCAAGCGCAAGTGATCATTGACCAATTTGATGAAGTGCTCACGCGTTTACGTGCGAACACGCAGATTTTGGCCTCTTTTATGACTCATAGCGAGCAAGTTGAGCGTAGTGAATTCAATGGTTTCACAGCAAAGCAAATGGCGTATAACCCAGAAATAAATGCCCTCGTGTGGATGCCGAAAGTCGCACCCAACAACATTGGTGAGCTAGAGTTGCTGGCACGTGACGAGGGCGTTGAGAATTATAAAGTGTTCCCTCGATTTGACGTTGAGCCTCGTGCATTTCAATATCCTGTGTATTTTGGTCTTTTTTCACAGGGAATGCGCACCGTTTATGGGTTAGATATTAGTGCTGAACCGTACTTTTCTTCGCTGCAAAAATCCGATGGAACCTTGTTTGTTACCCCAGCTTTTCAACTTGAGAGTAGTCCGAAAGGAGATTTAGGATTCTTGGTCTTAGCACGAGTGCCGACAGTTGGCACCAAAGTGGATGGCTATGTCGCAGCTGTTATTAGCCTTCCTTTACTCAAAGAATCCGCATTAGCAAAGTTATCTTTTGAGGGCATTGGTGTTGAGCTGGTGGATTTAAGCGCCGAGTCCGAACAAGCCATTCTCGCGTTGCCGCACCATGAGGCCCTGATTAAATCTCATGAATTTGATATGGGGGCAAGGACATGGCGCCTAAACATTTATCGCCAAGGGGTTCGTTCCATTTGGACGGGTTACTGGTATGCGCAAGTTGTCGGCATGTTGTTTGTGTGGTTACTGATCACTTTCTTGATTGCTATTACAGGCAGCAATATTCGTGTGCGCGACCAAGTTGCCAAGCAAACTAAAGTGTTGCGAGAAGAAAAAGCCAAAGCCGACACCGCCAATAGCGCTAAATCTCAATTTTTGGCCAATATGAGCCATGAAATTCGCACCCCCATTAATGGTATCAAAGGACTGCACTATTTAGCCCTACAGCAAAATGATTGGCAGACGGCTAAGCAGTATATTGGCCAGGCTGACAATGCCTTGAGTGTGCTGTTGCGTGTACTTAATGATTTGCTCGATTTCTCTAAAATGGAAGCGGGTAAACTCGAACTTCATCAAGAGCCTATTGTTATCGAGGAGTTATGTGCGGAAATCAAACAGCTGATCAGCGTTGAGGCGAGCAACAAGAGTTTATTGGTTAATTATGAAATTGCTCCAGATGTCACACCCATATTCAACACAGATATCATCCGCTTGAAGCAGGTCTTACTCAATTTATTGAATAACGCGGTTAAGTTTACTCAGCATGGCGCGATCCGCTTAAAGATTGCTGACGCCGATGATGCGTTGTGTTTTAGTGTCACAGATACTGGAATAGGCATTAGAAAGGATATTCAGAAACAGTTATTTAAGCCATTTTCTCAAGCTGACGGTTCCACTTCACGTCGATTTGGCGGTACAGGATTAGGCTTGAGCATTTGCCAAAAGTTAGTGACATTGATGGGCGGGCGTATCGAACTGGAAAGTGAAGAGGGTTTGGGCTCTTGTTTTAGAGTTTTCTTGCCTAAACACAGTACCTTGCCAATGCGCAGTGACATCATGCCTAAAGAGTCGCAAGCCCCAACTGACCTTGATTTAAGTGATGTCGCTATCTTGCTGGTGGAAGACAATGCTCTAAACCAGCAAGTCGCTAAGGCTATGCTCGTGGGTAAAGGCGCTGCGCCGGACATTGCCAACGATGGTATTGAAGCGATTGAGATGGTGAGTCAAAAGCAGTACGACATTGTGTTGATGGATATACAAATGCCTAATATGGATGGTTTGGAAGCGACAAAAGTGATTCGCAATGAGCTATTGCTTACAGACTTACCTATAATTGGCTTATCAGCGAACGCCCAAGAGCGTGATCTGAAGCTCGCAGAGCATTATGGCATGAACGATTATGTGGTGAAGCCCATCGAAGCCAATCTGCTCTTTGCAAGTATCGCGCGCCAGCTACCAAATAATAGAAGTGGCGCAGAAGCTGTTTCGAAAACAGATAAAAAAGACCAGCAATTCTCATAGCCTCGTCTTGAATTTATTGCTCAAGTGCGTATGATCCGCGCAATTTTATCTAACACTTGGGGGTCATCATGATCAATCGCCAGCTACCTTTACTCGACTTACACCGCCACTTAGATGGCAATGTTCGCGCCAAAACCATACTCGAGCTAGGCCAGCAGTTTAATATCGCGCTCCCAGGTTCCGACATAGAATCACTGCGTCCTCACGTGCAGGTTGTCGAAATTGCCCCAGATCTTATGGCGTTTCTAGAAAAGCTAGATTGGGGTGTGAAAGTGCTGGGTGACTACGACGCATGTCGTCGTATTGCCGTAGAGAATGTTGAGGATGCTGTTTCTCAAGGCATTGATTATACGGAATTACGTTTTAGCCCTTATTACATGGCGATGAACCACAATTTACATCCACAAGGTGTAGTTGAAGCTGTGGTTGACGGTATTCACAGCGCAGTGAAAGAACACGACATTCAAGTGAATCTAATCGGTATTATGTCTCGTACCTTTGGCCAAGAAAAATGCCAACAAGAACTCGACGCCATCCTAGCGTTTAAAGAACACATGGTGGCCGTGGATCTTGCGGGGAACGAACTTGGTTTTCCGGGAGAGTTGTTTGTTGAGCATTACAAGCAAGTACATAAGGCTGATTTGCGCGCAACGGTTCACGCCGGTGAGGCACAAGATTCCAGTAGTATTTGGCAAGCCATTGAGCAATTAGGTGCAGACCGTATCGGGCACGGCGTAAACGCTATGCATGATGCAAAACTGATGGACTATTTACGCGATAATCGTATTGGTATCGAGTCGTGCTTAACCAGCAACATTCTAACGAGTACAGTTGCAGAAATTACAGCGCACCCACTGAAGAAATTCCTCGACCACGGTATTCTCGCTTCAATTAATACCGATGATCCTGCGGTGCAGGGCATTGAGCTGGATAATGAATACCAACAAGCTGCTTATCAGGCTGGCTTGAGTAAAGAGGATATTGAGCTGGCACAAGCGAATGCGTTAGAAATTGCCTACCTCAGCGATGGTGATAAAGCCGCATTGAAAGCCAAAGCGGCTGCGCGTAGTGCTTAATTACGCTGCGCTGCAACTGCGATAACTTTGCGAGAGCGCCTGCAGCACTTGTGAGCGCTCTACCATGCCGATGATTTTTCCCTGCTCGACAACGGGATAACGCTTTGGCTGATGCCTTCTTTGCATGCGTGCTGCGATATCGAGCAATGAATCATTCAAAGCGCACGTGAGCACTTCTTTACTCATCACTTCTTTTACCTGAATGCGACCGTCGCAAAAGTAGCTGTTGGTCGTCAATGGATGCAAACAATCTTGCTCTGACAAATACCCGATTAGTGCGCCGGACTCATCAACGACGGGCGCACCGAGCACATTATGTTTGATTAGTTGGTCTATGGCGTCTGTAAGCTCTAAATCTGGGCTGATTGATAAAAAGCTGCGGCTGAAGATATCTGATACATGTAGGTTGAACATAATCACACTCCTGTTGTGTTGATGTAAGGAGTGTAGTCATTTGTGTTTAATTAAAAAAATGAATTAAAACTATTAGTCTGTTCTAAAAAACAGAAAAGAGGCAGTGCCTCTTTTCTAGTTCGATGTATTAACAATAGCCGTTATTTGATAAAGGCAAAGGCATCGGCATACATGTGCTCGCGAAGTGCACCATGCTCAATAAAGTCATCGCGTACAGCACCAATCATGTCAAAACGACCTGCCATGTAAATTGAGTATGGCTCGAGTGAGACGATGTCTTTCATCACGGCTTGGTGAACCAGTCCTGTGTGACCTCGCCACTGTCCTTGTGGTTGCTCTACCACGGGGATGAAAGTGAAGTGCGGGTTACTTGCTGCCCACGCTTGCATTTCGTCTTTGGCATATAAAGCTGATTCGTGCTTCACACCCCAATAGAAAAACACAGGGCGGTCACAGCCAACTTCAGCGAGATGATCAGCCATTGACTTCACGTAGCTAAAACCTGTACCACCGGCCAATAAAATGATTGGGCGTGTGCACTCTAGGCGCAATTGTGACACTCCTAAGCCGACTTCAAGTGTTGCTTGAGTGCCGTTGGCGTGATGCTCTTTAAGGTGTTCCAATGCTTGCATTGCATAAGAATCCGCACCTGAAGCACCAATGTGTAGCTCAATTTCATGGGTCTGACTTGGACGGCTAGCAATAGAAAATGCACGTTTGTCTTTTTCACCTAGAACAAGCTGACAGTAATGTCCTGCTTCAAATTGTGCAGGTTCACTAGGTGTTAAAATCACCTTGTAAACGAATTCTGTCAGTGGCGAAATACTTTGCACGTCCGCTTGTAATGTTTGCATGTTAAACCTTACTTCTTACTCTTACTGGCTAGTTTATCACGACTAGCGGTATTACCTCACTGTGGTAATTCTCATCTAAGTGAGGCCGATACTCATCGAAGTGACTCGCATCTACTGCGAGTTATAAATGTACTGAGTGGTTAGTCGATACCCAGCGAATCCCAAATTTCATCGACGCGTTGCTTGGTGGCATCGTCCATGACAATGGGTTCACCCCATTCTCTGTCTGTTTCACCTGGCCACTTATTCGTTGCGTCCATGCCCATTTTTGAACCTAGTCCTGAGACAGGCGATGCAAAGTCGAGGTAATCAATCGGGGTATTTTCGACTAAGGTTGTGTCTCGAGCGGGGTCCATACGCGTGGTGATGGCCCAAATCACGTCATTCCAATCGCGGGCATTGACGTCATCGTCACACACGATAACGAACTTGGTGTACATAAACTGGCGCAAGAATGACCATACACCCATCATCACGCGTTTGGCGTGACCGGGATATTGCTTCTTCATTGTTACCACCGCCATGCGGTAAGAACAGCCTTCGGGAGGCAAATAGAAGTCAACAATTTCAGGGAACTGTTTTTGTAAAATAGGCACGAAGACTTCGTTCAGTGCCACGCCTAAAATAGCCGGTTCATCTGGCGGCCGACCCGTATAGGTACTGTGATAAATCGGATTTTCACGATGAGTCACATGCGTGACCGTCATCACCGGGAAGTCGTCAACTTCATTGTAGTAACCAGTGTGATCGCCATAAGGGCCTTCTGGTGCTCGCTCATCTTGAGCAATGTAACCTTCAAGCACAATTTCCGCGCTGGCTGGCACTTGCAAGTCGTTGGAAATAGACTTCACGACCTCGGTTTTGCTGCCGCGTAGCAAGCCAGCAAATGCATATTCACTCAGGGTGTCAGGTACGGGTGTGACAGCACCAAGAATGGTCGCTGGATCAGCGCCAAGCGCAACAGAGACAGGATACGGTTCACCTGGATTTTCTTTACACCATTCTTGGAAGTCTAGCGCACCACCGCGATGCGATAGCCAACGCATAATTATTTTATTCTTACCAAGCAGTTGCTGGCGGTAAATACCTAAGTTTTGGCGCTTTTTATAAGGACCTTTGGTGACTGTGAGGCCCCAAGTAATGAGTGGGGCAGCATCGCCTGGCCAACAATGTTGGATTGGCAATTTAGTCAAATCCACATCATCACCGCTGAGTACAACCTGTTGGCAAGATGCTTTTTTCACTTCTTTTGCTGGCATGTTGAGCACTTGCTTGAATACGGGGATTTGCCCGAGTGCTTCTCTAATGCCTTTTGGTGGCTCAGGCTCTTTTAAGAACGCCAGTAACTTTCCGACTTCGCGCAGAGCTTCGACATTGTCTTGGCCCATACCTAAGGCAACACGCTCAGGTGTACCGAAGAGGTTAGCGAGTACTGGAATATCAAAACCTTTCGGGTTCTCAAATAACAAAGCCGGACCTTTGGCACGCAAGGTTCGGTCGGCAATTTCTGTCATTTCAAGGTGAGTGCTGATTGGCTGGCTGATCCGCTTGAGTTCACCGCGTTCTTCAAGTAACGCGATAAAGTCTCTCAGGTCTTTATATTTCATTGCGCCCCTAATAAGCAATTAGTGTTTCCAGCATTATACTTGATGGTGGCGCAAAAGCGATCAATCACTGCGGTGGCAATGCCAAGTTTCGTTATTGATCATCAATATAGCGTCGTTGCCCTTACTCCAAAAACTCATGCTCTCATGAGTGAACTGAGCTCCCGATGCTGTGCGCTCGCCATTGAGTTGATAAACGTCGCTATCAATTTTAATTTCAGCACTGTTGTCAGCGTACTCCACCGTAAAAACTGCCCCAGTATTACAGCGAAAGAACTCAGCGGGGCTCTTTTGCGCGCTGTCTGAAACCTGCTTATCACAGCCAAACAGGCAGAGCAGGGGGATTATCAGCATAAGCGTGATAATACGCTGGGCACTCATATTCATTGCTCCGTATTTATGGACAAGATTAGTGTAGCGTATTAGGTTAACAACTGTAGGAGAATGACAACATTACAACAAAGGAATAATCGATGGCAGGTGCGAGCTTACTGACTTTACTAGACGACATCACGGCATTACTCGACGACATCGCAACCATGAGTAAGGTTGCAACTAAAAAAACGGCGGGTGTACTGGGTGATGATCTTGCCTTAAATGCGCAGCAAGTTTCGGGAGTTAACGCCGATAGAGAATTACCGGTAGTATGGGCGGTGGCGAAAGGTTCGATGTTGAACAAGGCCATATTAGTGCCTGCTGCTTTACTCATAAGCGCCTTTATTCCTTGGCTGATCACCCCCTTACTTATGCTGGGTGGCTTATTTTTATGTTTTGAAGGCGCAGAGAAACTAGTCCATGGAAAAGAGCATCAGGCCGAACAGCCAGCGGTTAATGAACCGCTAACGCCTGAAGCTGAGAAAGAAAAAATTAAAGGCGCCATTCGTACCGACTTTATTCTCTCAGCGGAGATTATCGTGATTTCCTTAGGCACAGTTGCCGCTGCGAGTTTTATTAATCAAGTATTAGTTCTATCTGTTATTGCAGTCGTGATGACCGTGGGTGTGTATGGCTTGGTGGCGGGTATCGTAAAGTTGGATGATGCAGGCTTGTATTTGTTGCAACGAGGTGTGGCAACGAAAAACTCGATTAGCAGAGCGCTCGGCAGGTTCCTGCTGGTATTGGCTCCTTGGCTAATGAAAGTCTTGGCTATTGTGGGCACAGCGGCAATGTTTCTAGTGGGTGGCGGCATCATAGTTCATGGCATTGAGCCTCTGCATCATTTAGTAAGCCATTGGGGAGAAGTTGCTGCGCAGCACAGTTCTGTGCTGGAGGGATTGATTGGGATTGCTGCAAATGGTGTAGTTGGGTTAGTATCTGGTTTTGTTACTGTGTTGTTAATGGGCTTAGTTAAGCGTATAAAAAAACAATAAGTATTAAAGCGTTAGAAAAAACTCAAGGAGAGTACCAATGAAAATCTTAGTCGGCCTGCTACTGGGAGCAATGGCCAGCTTTGCCCATGGCCAAGACACGAAGGATGCAAAAGAAAGTCTCATACCCATCGATACATTTTCTCGTGATGTTAAATACCATTCAATTAAGTTATCGCCAAATGGCGACTATTTAGGGGTGATGACGAAGCAAGAAGGTAAAGACGTTTTAATTATCCTCGATACAAAAGAATTTAAAATGCATCATGGTGTGCGCTTTCCTGGGAATGCACAAGTTGGTGAATATCATTGGGTTAACAATGAGCGTGTTGTACTCAGTAAAGAATATATCCGAGGCTGGCAGGAACACCCGCAGTATCACGGAGAGTTATTTGGTGTGAACGTAGATGGTTCGAGAGGGAAATACCTTGTCGGTTACCAAGGAGAGCAGCAGTTAGGGAGTCGCACCAAAAAAGCTACGCCACTTTACGGAACTTCATACGTGTTGGACCCATTGGTGGATGATGAAGATAAAATGCTTATCGTTACTTATCCTTGGACCTCGTCAAATGAGCCTCACACTATCGTATATGAGGTAGATGTTCACCGCGGTACGCGCAAGAAAATTATGCGCTCTCCTTCACGCATGGCACAATTTCTAACGGATGAGCAAGGTGAAGTTCGAGTGTCTGTATCCACAGACAGCTCCAGTTACCAAAAAGTACATATCCGCAATCTGGAACTTGATGAGTGGCAGGAACTACAACAGGATGACATGGATTTGTCAGACATTCGACTGCACGGATTCAATTTAAAAGGCGACATTGTTTACGCCAGTGCCTCAAAGCAAGGCGAGCCCTCAGGTTTGTATAAGCTGAATCTAGAAACAAAAGAATATGAGTTGGTTTACAGCGAGGAAAATGTCTCTCCGAGTAAAATATGGGTAGATGATGTCCATAAGTCTGTATTTGCCATCGAGTACGAAGCTCAGTATCCGACCTATGCCTTTGTCGATGCGCAGGCTCCTATGAGCCAACGGCTAAAAGGTCTTTTGCAAGCAATTCCAGGTCGTCAAGTACGCATAGTGAGTAGTACCAAAGATGGCAATATGAGCGTTGTTTGGGCCGGCAGTGACCGTCACCCTAGTAGTTATTACCTTTACAACGGCGAGACGAATAACCTCTCCTTTTTATTCTCCTCTCGTTCGTGGGTAGATGTCGAGAAAATGGCAGAAACCACTCCGATTGAGTTTAAAGCACGCGACGGTCTGCATTTATATGGTTACTTTACTGCGCCGCATGGGAAAGAGTTAAAAGATTTGCCTCTCGTTGTGCTGCCCCACGGTGGCCCGCATGGTCCAAGAGATTGGTGGGGATTTGATCCAGATGTACAATTACTTGCTAGCCGGGGAATAGCCGTCCTACAAGTGAATTTCCGTGGCTCTGGCGGTTTCGGTGGGAACTTCGAGCGTGCCGGTTATCGAAAGTGGGGCAGTGACATCCAACATGACATTATAGATGGTGTGAACTATGTTGCCTCGCAAGGTTGGGTAAACAAGGAGAACATGTGCATTATGGGTTCTAGTTTCGGCGCCTATTCCGCACTACAGAGCGCTATTCTTGAACCAGACATGTTTAAATGTGCAGTGGGCGTAGTCGGCGTCTATGATTTGCCGTTGATGTTTGAAGAGGGAGATATATCCGAGCGCTCGAGCGGCCTTGGTTACTTGAGAAAAGTCCTAGGCGAGGATGAGGCAGAGCTTAAGGCATTTTCACCAAGTTACAATATAGATAAACTCAAAGCCCCCGTGCTGATTGTTCACGGTGGCGAAGATGAGCGAGCGCCAATTGAGCAAGCTGAATCCTTAATAGAAGCAATGAAAAAAGCTGAACACCCGTATCAATATGTCTTGCTCGAGGATGAGGGGCATGGTTTCTATAATGAAGCACACCGACTGCAATATTATAAGCAGGTGATGGCATTTTTAGACCAACACCTCATGTTGTAAATAAAAAAAGCCCAGCATATGCTGGGCTTTGTTATCCTGCCGTGTGACATCAATCACACTGTTCTAGCGCTACGAGTGCTTTGTCGTGGCCTTGCTTGGCTGCTTGGTTAAACCAGAAACACGCTTGCTTTTGATTTGCAGTGGCGCCTTGGCCTGCTAGATACATATCGCCTAGATTGTATTGGGCCCAGCTATCTCCTTGGTCCGCGCCTTCCTGAAAAGCTGCCATAGCCTCTTCAAATGCACCTTGTTGGTACAAATCAATGCCACGCTGATTGGCCTTGTTGGGAATGGTTCTGGTGTAAATAGGCTTTGGTTTAGGCAGAGGTCGCACTATACCGCCTTGGATGTAGATGTTATTTGGGCGATGGACTGCATAGATGGCACCAGTGCTAAAGTACTTTGCTAGCGCTGTGCGTGGCAAGGTTAGCGGCTTATTCGCAAAGTAACTTTGGTACATTAAATTGTCCATGCTAATTGCTTTCATCACTGCGCCCTTGCGCTTGTAATTCACCGTTCCTACTTTGAGAGCAATTATGTCTTTGTCGACTTTACTTACTTGGAACACCTTATAGCCGAGGCGTTGTGGTTCATTAAGTGCTTTGTTCAACTTCGCTTGGTCTATCAACAAGACGTCATAAACCTGTGGTTCTGTAAGTATTGCCAATTGCAGTTTTTGTTGTTCGAGGTGCTGGTGGTAGAGATAGAATCCGCCTATGAGTGTGAACCAAATCGCAAGGCTATGAATACTGGCCCATAGAAACCAGCTTTTCACTCCTTGATTGGGTAAGCCCAACGGAATCAAAGGAATGGGACCTAAGCTAATTAGCGAGTAGTTTCGCTGTTCGCTCTCACGCGTTGAACCCGGTAAGTGAATTGCCATGATAAGTCCCTATATGAAGCGCTTAAAACCACTTTATAAAAGGTAACTAATGCTAGCAAAAGATATTTGTAAGCTTCTGTTTCTGAATACTTTTAGATAGAGCAGTGTTTACACTTACAGACTTCGACAATGGCTCAGTAAGCATTGATATTCAGAGTGAATTTCTTTGAAAATGTGATGATCACCCGAGTGTTTGTCGGGGTGATATTGACTGGCCAGTGCTCGCCAGCGCTTTTTGACTCTGACTATGTCCAAAGGCAGTTCCAACTGCCAACGCTCATTGAGCTTGTTGAGCTTTTCTGAACTGAGCTTTTTACTGCTCAATCGCGAAGTGAACTGTGAAAGTAATTTAGCTACTTCTTCGTTCGAGAGGTTATAATTCTGCCAGTCCAAATAGTAGCTTTTTAGGGCTTCTTCGCAACTGGGTAAACGCGGTGAATAATCGTAAATCAGTTGAATATGTAAGCTAGATATGGATAAATAACAACCATCAGATAGAAAGTCTTCTTGCAGTTGGAACAGCGCATTCATGATAAGGAAATTCCGTTGCGCAAGTTCGGTGAGTTCACTCGTACGCAATTGCGGCAGTGCCTTTAGCTTGATTAGGTGCGCTGCCAATTCATGAACTTTCCACACCCTACCTTCTACCAGTAGAGGCAGAATGTCATTGGCGAGAGGGTTCGGTTGTTTATTGTTAGTTGGCATGGTCATCATCATGTAAAAGTGTAGCTGATACACATTAATTGAAAAAGACAACGTGGATTTAAATGATGTCGCAAAGGAAGCAGTACTTTTTAATAGTTGTAAGTCTCGTTATCAGTGCGGCTTTTTCACCTTGTCACGCATATACCCATGCTGATCCCCTCGCCGAAATCCTCGAAGGTCCAGAAGAACAACAATTACAAAACGCATTGGCAATTCAGCAAGCTAGTCTTACTAAAGCTCAGCAATTGGAGGTCACCGGCTTTATTGCAGAGCAGTACTTCGCCCGCAATGAATACCAAAAAGCAATCCGCCACTTTTTAAAAGCCGAGCAGTTAGCTGCGGATTTAGAGCTTCTCCCAAAACAAGCCAAATATGCCAAGATGCAAGGCGTTGCAACCTACTATCGTGGTTACTATGTCAGTGCTGTGGAGAGTTATGAACGTGCTTTGCGATTATTCGAGCTGGCGGAGGAGCCTCTTCAACAAGCACATCTATATAACAACATCGGCCTAGCGTACTCCCGTGCTGAGCGGTTCGAAAAAGCGATTGAAAATTATGAAATGGCAAAAGCGCTGTATGCTCTTTATGGCTCTGAACAGGACAAAGCTGATATCAATCACAATATCGCAGGTGTGTATATTGAAAGTGATAGGTTTGAAGCTGCATTAGCGCTATATCGTAATGTTTCCGAGACCTTCGAGCGATTAGGTGACGTGACGGGTCTCGCCCAAATGCACTCAAATTTAGGGGTGATTTATCGTAATTTAGGGCGTCCACAGGAAGCGGCTAAGGAATACAAACGCGCACTCTCACTGCTTGAGCAAACAGATGACACCATGAGCTTGAATCACACCACCATGAATTTGGCGAATTTGTACTTTATGGGCGGTCAATATGATGAAGCACTCGCGTTGCTCG
Source organism: Pseudoalteromonas pernae (assembly GCF_039831865.1). Taxonomy (NCBI): domain Bacteria; kingdom Pseudomonadati; phylum Pseudomonadota; class Gammaproteobacteria; order Alteromonadales; family Pseudoalteromonadaceae; genus Pseudoalteromonas; species Pseudoalteromonas pernae. The sequence goes on along the minus strand of NZ_JBDODM010000011.1, from coordinate 8,723 downwards.
AGCAAGCAAATACTCACAGCGAGGAAATTGAGTATCAACGGGGCCGAGTGACCGCCCATGAAATTAAAGCCAAGGTGTTGTTTGCACAAGGTGATTATTCTGCGGCTGAAGCTGCATTGCAGCGGGCATATGAGTTGGCTGAACAAGGCGAGCTTGAGCAAGGCAATACAGAGGTGGCGCCGCAGCGAACTTATCTTATCGAGTTATTGTTGGCAGCGGCACAGGGCAAAAATACGCAAGCGATAGAGCTCTACACAAAATATGAACGAGAGCGAGACGATGAGCTCAACAAAGCGGTGTCGAGTCGCTTAAACGACTTCTATGCCAAGTACAATAATAATCAGCTACAGCAACAAGTTGATTCATTAAAGCAGCAACAAAAAATTGATCGCCTGGCTGCCCAGCAGCGCAATGTTTTCACTTGGTTGGTGACTGGGCTGCTGCTACTCAGCGGTATTATTGGGGTATTGATGTATCGCCGGGCGGCTGAGCGCCGAGCAAGCGCCGAGCTTGAGCAAAAAGTGCAACAACGTACGCAGGAGCTCGAAGATTTGGCGCATCAGCTGCGTTCTGCTAACGAAATTAAAAGTCAGTTTTTAGCGAACATTAGCCATGAAATACGCACGCCGTTGACCTCTATCATGGGCCAAGCCGAGGCGATTATTCAAGGTGATGTGCCTGATCACGAAGTACCAAAAGAACTGCGTGTGATTTACAACAACAGTCAGCACCTTGGCGAATTAATTAATGATGTGTTGGACCTAAGTAAAATTGAGGCCAACAAATTAGAGCTGGTGATTACCCCGGTAAGTATTGCGTCTTTGCTAGCTGATATTGACGCCATGTTCTCACCCAGTGCTCTACAAAAAGGCATTAGTTTTGACATCGTCAACGAACTTAAGCCTCGGGCAGGAGCTAATCTAGACTACATACGTGTGAAACAGGTGCTCGTGAATTTGTGCTCAAACGCAGTGAAGTTTACCGAGCAAGGTCACGTTACTTTAAAGGTGTCACAGAACGATAAAGGGTTGATGTTCTGCATCGAAGACACGGGCATTGGCATCGCGCCAGACAAGTTAGACGCAATTTTCACGAATTTTAGCCAAGGTGACAACTCCATCACCCGTCGCTTTGGTGGTACTGGGCTAGGGCTCAGTCTATCGCAGCAATTAGCTCTTATTATGGAAGGTGAAATCAGCGTAACGTCTACTTTAGGTGAGGGCAGTCGTTTTTGTTTCTTGCTGCCTTGTGAGTTGTTAGAGCTCGCACCGGAGCAGTATAAAAAATTAGTGCCTTACTATGCTTCGAGTTTTAGTGGAAATGTGTTGTTGGCGGAAGATCACCCTGACAACAGACGCTTGATCGAGCGTATCTTACGTAACCTAGGCGTCACGGTGATCAGTGCACAAAACGGCGAACAAGCTGTTGAGCTCGCATTGGCTCACAATCCAGACCTCGTATTAATGGATATTCAGATGCCGGTCATGGATGGGCTAGGAGCGTTGGCGTTACTCAAAGAGTGTGGCTTCAACAACCCTATTATTGCGCTGACAGCCAATGCTATGACGCATGAAATTGAGCACTATAAACAGGTTGGCTTCTCCGGGCATTTGGCAAAACCCATAGACAAAATGCAGTTTTGTGAAGTGTTGGAGCGTTATCTTCAAATTGACTACCAAGATGTTGAGTTGTCACAAGTGGATATTAGCGATTTGCGTTTGAGTTTTGAGCAGAGCTTACCGGATGAAATTGAGCAGCTTCTCAATGCACATAAAGCCAAAGATTTAGAAAAATTCAAGCGCATTGCTCATCGCCTTTCTGGCGCTGCGAAGATGTTTGCAAGTGAACAGTTGTCGCACCTTATCGACGATATAGAGCGTGCAGCGAAATTTGAGGATCATGAACATCTAATGCTGTTATTGGACGATCTTAAAGCCGCCCAATCAGAATAGCTCAATCGAGCTTGAGTCGTCATTATCAGCACGCTCAGTTCTACCATTATCATCTGTGGATATATGTTTGCGGGTGGGATCGTATCTTTTTGTCGTGTCGTTATGTTGCTCTGAAGTGACAAATAAATGTACTTTTTCATCGATAGAGTGAGCCAAATTCAATAAGTCGTTAGAGGAAACGGACTGAATGCGAGAGCTAGAGAGTGCGTCACTGTTGAGTTCCTGCATCGCATCAACATAATCTTGTGCTTGTGCTGATACCTGATGTTGCTGATCTAGTTGGCCTTGAATTTGTTGTGAACGTGAGCTGATGGCTGCCATCGATTCTTCTATTTGATCCACCTCAGACGTTGTTTGTGCTGACAGCTCAGCGGTGCTCTGAGTGAGTTCAATACTTTGTTGCATTAACTCCGTTACACTCGACGTTCCTTGCTGAATGCGCTGAACCATCTCACGGACTTCTCCCGTCGATTTTGTTGTGCGGGCTGCAAGGTGGCGAACTTCGTCTGCGACAACTGCAAATCCTCGACCCATTTCACCGGCGCGAGCGGCTTCTATTGCTGCATTTAATGCCAGTAAATTAGTTTGCTCGGCAATAGAGTTAATAACGTCAATAACAGAGCTTATTTGGTCGCTATCTTTACGAAGTTCAGCAAGTTCCTCGCTGGTTCTTGTAATGCGTTCTGACAGTTGGTTTTGACTGCGTTGGCTGTTATCTGCGTCGAGCTTGGCTTTCTTTATTGAGTTGGTTGCAGAGTTTAAGGAGCTAAAAATGTCGTCTAAACCTTCACTGACTTGCGAAGTGATTGCCAGCATATCATTGAATGCTTGTGCCATACTCTCACCATGCGCGCTCTGCATGGTCGCTTTTTGGGTCACCGAGGTATAGGTGTCTTTGAGCTCATCTGCCATCGGTGTTAAACGAGCGGCACTTGCGTGAATTTCTAAAATGAGGTGCTCTATGGTTGCTAGGCAGGTGTTTAAAATTAGGTAATAGCTCGGCGCATGCTTGGTTTCTTCAAACCGAAAACTCACATTGACCCGCTCACCGTCGATCAAATTACTAATAAGCTGGTTCATTGCTTCTTGGTCTTGGTTTGTCACCACTTTTTTGCTGTAAGTAAATATGGCAACGACTAAAAGCGTTGGAATTAACAGCAAAACCATATGTAAAATTGAGTCGGTAAAGTAGCTCGCAAGCACGACTTGCAGCACACAACATATACCAGAAACCGCGAGAAGCTTTCCAAGTGTCATTATTATATTCAATTAGTTAGGGGCTAAACTAAGGTATAGACTAGGAATGGGGTCTTTTCCAAGGCAGGAAGGGATTTACTGTGAATAGGGTCTTTATTGCGGATATTAAAAAAGCCACGGCATCATGTGATGCGGTGGCTTTTTAACGAAGCGCAGAGTTACTTGCGTTTCATTGAATCGAAGAACTCGTCATTGGTCTTGCACATTGCCAGTTTGTCGATCAAGAACTCCATTGCATCGATTTCAGACATATCATGCACAATCTTGCGTAAGATCCACATCTTTTGCAGCTCGTCAGTCTTCGTCAATAACTCTTCACGACGAGTACCTGAGCGGTTGAAATCAATCGCTGGGAATACACGCTTTTCAGCAATCTTACGATTGAGGTGCAGTTCCATGTTACCTGTACCTTTAAATTCTTCGTAGATTACTTCGTCCATCTTAGAGCCAGTATCAATTAGCGCGGTTGCGATGATGGTCAAACTACCACCTTCCTCAACGTTACGTGCCGCACCGAAGAAGCGTTTTGGTTTGTGTAGTGCGTTAGCATCCACACCACCAGTAAGCACTTTGCCTGATGACGGAATTACGGTGTTGTATGCACGAGCTAGACGGGTAATTGAATCCAGAAGAATAATTACGTCCTTCTTATGCTCTACAAGGCGTTTTGCTTTTTCGATTACCATTTCTGCAACTTGGACGTGACGGCTTGCAGGTTCATCGAAGGTTGACGCAACTACTTCACCTTTTACAAGGCGCTGCATCTCGGTTACTTCTTCAGGGCGTTCATCGATAAGCAATACCATCAATTCACAATCAGGGTGATTGTGGCTGATTGATTGAGCGATGTTTTGTAGCAACATGGTTTTACCGGCTTTTGGCGGTGCAACCAATAGGCCACGCTGACCTTTACCAATCGGTGCTGCAAGGTCAATCACTCGCGCTGTGATGTCTTCCGTACTACCGTTACCTCGCTCCATACGCAAACGTTCGTTGGCGTGCAAAGGAGTTAAGTTTTCGAATAAAATTTTAGTACGTGAGTTTTCCGGCTTGTCGAAGTTTACTTCGTTTACTTTAAGTAGCGCGAAGTAACGTTCACCATCTTTAGGTGGACGAATCAGACCTGCAATACTGTCACCTGTGCGCAAACTGAAGCGACGGATTTGGCTAGGTGATACATAAATATCATCTGGACCAGCTAGGTACGAAGCTTCTGAGCTACGTAGGAATCCGAAACCATCTTGCAGGATTTCTAATACACCGCCACCGAAAATGTTTTCGCCGCTTTTCGCGTGCGCTTTCAGGATGGCAAAGATAATGTCTTGTTTTCTAAGGCGGGCTACGTTTTCTAAGCCCATAGACTCAGCTAGGTTTACAAGTTCTTTTATAGACTTGTCTTTCAGTTCGCGTAAATGCATATTGGTGGGTTCTTTAACTATTTATCGACTCGAAATGGAACTATTCCGAGAGAGGTTTTTGGATAAACTTGGAATTGTTGGAGTAATAAACTAGCAGCTCAGTGGCGCATCGTCCAGTCTTTATACATAAATGATGTATAAAAAAAGGGCTGACGCCCTTTTCTTATTGTGTTTGCTTAGATGTTGTTCTCAAGGAACTCAACTAATTGCGCTTTAGAAAGTGCACCCACTTTCGTCGCAGCTACTTGACCATCTTTGAATAGTAGTAGCGTTGGAATACCGCGAATACCAAACTTAGGTGGTGTGCCAGCATTTTGGTCAATGTTCAATTTACCGATAGTTACACGGCCTTCAAACTCGCCAGCTACGTCGTCAAGGATAGGGGCAATCATTTTACAAGGTCCGCACCATTCAGCCCAAAAGTCGACTAGTACAGGTTTGTCTGATTGCATTACGTCAGCATCAAAGCTGTCGTCAGTTAATTGGATAATTTTATCGCTCATCACGTTCTCCGTTAAATTTGGCGAATTTATTTAGTGCGTATTTAAACACTCTTGTTTCTTATTGCAAGTTTAAGCGTTATGCTTTATCGCTATGAATAAGACACATTTAACCGATAAAAAATTTGCAGACTTTGCTTTAGCACCGGAAGTGGTTGCCGGATTGCAAGCAAGTGGCTTTGAATACTGCACGCCAATTCAGGCGCAGTGTATGCCTTATGTAGTTGAAGGCCGCGATATTGCGGGTCAAGCACAAACTGGCACAGGCAAAACACTGGCGTTTCTAACCGCCACTTGCCATCACTTATTGCAGAGTCAAAAGCCGTCGGGTCAGCAACCAAGAGCCCTGATCATGGCTCCCACGAGGGAGCTTGCGATTCAGATACATAAAGATGCAAAAATCTTGGCACCGCACTGCAACCTTAATCTAGGTTTACTATATGGTGGCGAAGATTACGAAAAACAACGGGCGCAACTTGAAAAAGGTGTCGATATTTTAATTGGCACTACAGGTCGCTTGATAGACCTGTATAAGCAAGGCGCTTACACCCTTAATAACATTGAGGTTGTGGTGCTTGATGAAGCTGATCGTATGTTCGACCTCGGCTTTATTAAAGACATCCGTTATATGTATCGACGCATGCCAGAAGCGCATGAACGTTTGAACCTATTATTTTCGGCGACCTTGTCTTATCGCGTTCAGGAATTGGCGTTCGAACATATGACGAACCCAGAGCATGTGCAAATTGAACCCGATGTAAAAACGGGTAAACGCATTCAGGAAGAGCTGTTTCATCCGTCTCAAAATGACAAAATGAAGCTGCTTCTGACTCTTATCGAAGAGGAATGGCCTGAAAAAGCGATTGTGTTCGCAAACACTAAACATGTTTGTGAAGAACTCTACGCTTGGTTGCAAGCCGATGGGCATCGTGTTGGTTTATTGACGGGTGATGTAAATCAGAAGAAACGTCAGTCTACTTTGGCACAATTTGCGAAGGGAAGTTTAGATGTATTAGTTGCAACCGACGTTGCTGCTCGTGGTCTACATATTCCTGAAGTAAGCCATGTGTTTAACTATGATCTACCTGATGACTGCGAAGATTATGTGCACCGCATTGGTCGTACAGGTCGTGCAGGCGCTTCAGGTCATGCAATTAGCTTTGCATGCGAACAATATGCTTACAACCTTCAAGAAATTGAAGATTACATTGAGCATAGTATTCCGGTATCGCATTATGATAAAACAGCGTTATTGGATGACTTAACGGTACCAAAAGCGACAAAACGCAGAGGGCCGCAAGGACGTTCACGTTCTAATAATCAAGGACACGGACATGGGCAAGGGCGCCGCCGCCATGGGCAGGGCCGCTAGCTCACAAGCATAATAACAATGCTACATGCTTTAGCTTGGTCGCAAGGCCAAGCTTATTTGAGGTAACTACATGGTGAATTCTTCTCTCCAAGATGACCTATACGCGGTCATTGACCTTGGTTCCAACAGCTTCCACATGTTGATTGCGAAAACCGTTGCTGGTTCATTGCAAACTATCGGGCGTGTCAAACGTAAAGTACGCTTAGCCGCAGGGCTTGATGAGCATATGCTGCTGAGCCGAGAAGCAATGGAGCGGGGATGGGAATGCTTAGCCTTGTTTGCCGAACGATTACAGGATATACCCGCCTCTCAAGTACACATCGTGGCAACAGCGACATTGCGCTTAGCGACCAATGCTGACGAATTCAAAGAAAGAGCGGAACAGATCTTAGGTCACCCAATTAACGTTATTAGTGGTGAAGAAGAAGCGAAGACCATATACCAGGGCGTAGCTCACACATCCGCTTGCTCGGGCAAGCAGCTGGTCATTGATATTGGTGGTGCCAGTACTGAAATTGTCATCGGTGAAGGCCAACAAGCTATCCACTACACAAGCTTGCACATGGGGTGTGTCACGTATCTTGAAACTTATTTCAAAGATGGCTTGCTGAGTGATGCTAACTACGATGCCGCTATCAGAGCTGCGAAACAAACGTTAGCGCCCATCATTGAACAATACATTGCGACTGGCTGGGACTATGCTGCAGGTGCATCGGGTACGGTGCAAGCAATTCAGGAAATTATGGTCGCCCAGCGACAAGATGAAACTCTTACGCTAGATAAATTGCACGACATCCGCGAACTCACCACGCAATATAACTCGATAGATGAACTTCAGCTGCCAGGTTTGAGTGAAGAGCGTCGTTTGGTGTTTGTATCGGGTTTGGCGATTCTCATCAGTATTTTTGAGTGTTTACAAGTACGCGCGATGGGGTTAGCTGGTGGAGCGTTACGAGAAGGTGTGTTGTATAACATGATCCCTCAACTGCAACGCCAAGACATTCGCCAGCGCACCATTGATAGTTTTTTAACGCGCTATCATGTAGATAGAAAGCAAGCCGAGCGAGTGGCATGTATTTCTCAACTACTCATAGAGCAACTTAAAGAGCAATGGCAATTAGGTGATACAGAGGTCGCACTTTTGTCGGCGGCAGCGATGTTACATGAATTAGGGCTATTGATTGAATATAAGCAATACCCAAGACACGGTGCCTACATATTAAGAAATACCGACATGCCGGGTTTTACTCGCCAACAGCATTCACTCGTCGCTCAACTAGTTCGCTTCCACAAAGGTGATGTAAGTGAAGATGCTTTTGAGTCGTTAGGCGCTCATGAACGCCTTGCCACGCTTCTTGTGAGAATTCTACGACTGGCAGTTACTTTATCTATGCGTCGTAAAGATGATGTTTTGCCTGAACTGACTATTGAAGAAAGTGCAGACGAACTGACCCTGCATATAGACAAGCAATGGTTAACCTCACATCCGCTTATGCTAAGTGAGTTACAGCAAGAAGCTATCTATCAGCGAAATGCTGGCTGGAAACTAACCATCAGCCAATAAAACCCTCCTCAAAAAGCCACCAATAGGTGGCTTTTTGTATGTTTTTGAGCCGTTATGCTCATTTTAAACGCAAACGATCCATTTTTAGCAATTTTCTTTAAAAAAGGGGTTGCGTCAAAATCGAATCTCCCTATAATGCGACCCCACTGAGACGGCAGTCAGCAACGCATAGCGAGGCGCTAGCAACTCAGGGAGTCAAGTAAAACTCAGTTTTAAGAAACTTTAAATTTTCTCAAAATTAAGTGTTGACAACAAAGCAGGGTTGAGTAGAATGCACAGCCCTCGAGACACGAAAGAGTCTCGAAACCGGGTAACCGGACTGTTCTTTAAAAATATGAAGCAATCATCTGTGTGGGCACTCGTACAGGTTGAGTTCTAACAGCAGATTCTAGTTCGCTAGATGACGCAAACAAATTTAGAGTCTCAATTGAACTGAGTGACCAACGGAAACAAGTTTACTTGTTTCAGCACAGTCAATTCGATTCGAAAGAATCAAAATCAGAATTCAATGAGCGCCGAATCTTCGGATTCACAAAACTTTTAATTGAAGAGTTTGATCATGGCTCAGATTGAACGCTGGCGGCAGGCCTAACACATGCAAGTCGAGCGGTAACATTTCTAGCTTGCTAGAAGATGACGAGCGGCGGACGGGTGAGTAAT
>NZ_JBDODM010000010.1:0-44483 GCF_039831865.1 Pseudoalteromonas pernae | reverse complement strand
TTTGCTTGGTGATAATAGCGTTCTGGACCCACCTGACCCCATGCCGAACTCAGAAGTGAAACGGAACTGCGCCGATGATAGTGTGGCATTTGCCATGTGAAAGTAGGTCATCACCAGGCTCCTAATTATACGAAGAACCCAGCTTATTGCTGGGTTTTTTCGTTTAAGGTTTTGATGACCTACGAGAAAGTAGGGAGAAAGCGGAAATAATGAAGTAAAGAGTTTTACTTCATCTGCTTGAACGCTGGCGGCCTCAGGCCGTAAGCCGGGCTATCACCAGGCTAGGCGCCCCCGACTAGGCGCCCCGACTCCGAATTAAAGAAACCCGTTGCAGTAATGCAGCGGGTTTTTTGCTTTCTGGCGTTCAACGAATCCACATAAAACAGTTTATACTTATACTAGGCCGTCCCTGTAGCGTGGTTACATCGCTCATCCCTGACCTCACCTTAGTAAGCTGCGAAGCGGTGCTTCGGTCTTACTTCGCCTAATTAAAGAAACCCGTTGCAGAAGTGCGACGGGTTTAATTACCCCTTTAAACCACTATAAATGGAGAAGCATAAAAGAGTGACTATCTTTGTTTCATCACGCGATCAGTTATTTATCTTGCAAGTATTGTAGTGCCTTTCAAGCCTCGAACAGTGAGCTCATAGCAAACTAATAGCCCTAGTTTAAGACCCGGTTAGCTGTTTGTGCTCTTTAAAAACTCTATTTGTGTTTAATTCTTGTTTATGATTTACTTTGTGTGCCTATAATTGGTCCGACTGGCATTGAATGGAATCTATGGCACCTTCTCAGATGTATGCTATGCCTTGGAAAGGAATATTATGAAAAACTATTTTTTAATGATCATCTCAGCTTTATTTAGCTTTGGCTTAGCGTTTTATGCACCGCTAGCGATAGCTTCGCACTCCATCACAACCTGTACGAATAGCTGTGTGATTACCGATAATGGTAATGGCATTATTTCAACTCAGGATTGCTGTGGTGGGCGTGTAACGACAGTATATCCCGTCCATCCAGAGTCAGAAACAGCACCTGAAGCTCCTTAATAGGAATAAATATGGAGGGGGACCCTCCATTTACAAACTAAAGGAATGATTAATGTACAGAAGAAAAATTATTTTAGTCTCGATGTTGATTCTTATAGGTATTGGCTCAGTTGTATTATTTTTTGTAAAAAGTAGCAGTGCAGTGAATGATAATAGCCCTGAACAACAGGCACATTTGCAGTTAGAAGCCCCCAGTTTAAAAATTACCTCGGAGCAGATTAAAGAAATGGATCATAGCCATGATTTTGACAACAGCCATCATGGACCAAACGAACAAGTTTTAGGCTCCGGTTTTGAAAAAAACCAATCCAGTCCGCATTCACATAAAGTAGCAGATATTAAAAAAAGACTGTGCGAGGATGATTCTGATATATGCACAATTAAAGAACCAGCCTTGATTGAAAAAGAATTAATTGACGGCTCACTGAACCTCGAAAAGTCGAAAGAAGTCGGTGTGTTATTATCCAGTAGTAACTTTAATGAAGTGATAGAGCTAATCTCAAACTCGAAAGTTTCTACTGAGTCTATTCAGTTGCAAGATAATCTCAACCAGCAACTACTGTATGATTACTTAGATATCAATTCTCAAGGAGTATTTTGTAGTGATTTACTCTGTGGAGCTACTTTTAACTACGAAAATTCTTCGCAGTGGGAAAGTTTCCAAAAAGACTTTTTTATTAAAAATGAGCACTTAGGTAATTTATATATCGCCCATTTTGTTGGAGGAACTAGGGTAGTGTTTTTCCCTTCCAATGAGAGCAAAGCAGTCATTCGTTAATATAGGCATCAACTAAAGCCGTTTTAACGCGGAGTTCCTTGAGCTTAGTTAGTTATTGGTAACTCCGAACTGCAATGGGGTTGATACTACGGGTCATATTCTTCACTTCACTAGTCTCCTCAATTATTAAATCTTGATACATTTGTGTAGATGTAAACTAAGTACTAAATCGTTCTAACAAAACCTTACAAACATTTTATTGCCATACTTACTGAAGAACAGGTACAACTAGTAATTAGTTAGGATGTGTTATGAACCGAATTCGAGTTGTCTATTTGAATATGAAACTACTCTCTACTGTGCTGATCTCGCTATTCTTTGCAGTTTCACTCTTTGCCGAACAACCACCTCAAGGCTCTTTAGGTGTGGCTTATGATTGCACGGGAGTTGAAATCGCAGAAGTTGATCCTGCTATGCTGACTAAAGCCGAGCAAATCAAGTTGATGGAAAATGCATTATTGGATTCGGTCAACCGCTACAGTACGTGCTTGGAGAAAGTACAAAAAGATATGACTCAATCCCAGTCACAAGGCGCTAATTTGGGAGGAGACAACGCTCAAAATTCGCAGGAAAGTGATGCTAACGCGAATCTGCAAAATGCTTCTTCAACGGAACAAAATTCGCAAACTCCTTTATCGACTATGGATGATCAAGTTACAACTGAGAAAGAGAAGAACAAGGCGGGTGGAGGCCGTGAGCAGCAAATTGTGAAGCCCAAGGACAACGACTCAATCATTTGCACTATGCTCTATGAAGAGATTCAAAAAGAAACCAACGAAGCCACACGCGAAGCGTTAGTGCAGCAATACAAAGACTACAATTGCACAAAGTAGGGAGAGGTAATCAGAGATGAAATTTAAGCAATCAGTTCAGTTAGTCACCCTTATTATGGTGTTTTTCCTTACTCTCACTGCCTGCAAATCAACCACGACTAAGCGCGATGAGCCATTGGCGGTTGGACCTTCTATGAGTGGCCCAACTGTGGCAAGAGAACAACAGACTAAACAAAAGCAATATAGCGGGATCTATTTAGATGTTGCTGTGCCTGTTTTTAATCCGGGGTTTCCAATAAATAAACGTAATGGCGAAGTAGATTACGAAGAATTGGACGAAATGGATATTTGGCCACAATTACGCCGTGCCGAGGCGAAGCGTTTTGCTGTCGAAACAAAAAGAGCAATTGCACAAACAAAAGCTTTTGGCTCTGTCTCAGCAGTACCTGATGCCAATACCAGTGCTGATTTATATGTCCTCGGCACAATCCTACACTCCGACTCGGAAGTAGTTCGATTAGAAGTAACCGTTGTTGATAGTACCGGCGAACCTTTAGATACAGAAACCTTTGAGCATCAGGTGTCTAAGAGCTTTTTTCGCGATTCTATGAATGCAGGGAAAGACCCTTACGAGCCTGTCTTTGATGCGGTTGCAGACTATGTATATAACCTTCTAACTACTATGCCAGAGCAACGAAAACAACAAATTAAAGACACAACCTTAGTTCGTTATGCCAACTACTATTCACCAGAAGCGTTCGGTGAATTCCTTAAAGTGTCAATCGATAAGAAAGATGGCACTCGCTTTTACAAATACGAGTTAGAGGGTTTGCCAGCGCAAGATGATGCGATGTTGCAGCGCGTCGAAATGTTACGTAATCAGGAGATGTTATTCGTCGACCGTTTACAAGATCAGTTTGATGAATTTCAAAAGCAGACCGATAACCCTTATCGCGATTGGCAAGAGGAAACATTGCCAGAAGTTATCCGCGCCCGGGAAGCCGAGATGGAACGTAATGCGAAAACGGTGATTGGTACCATTGGCCTTATTGCTGCGATTGCACTTGGCAATAACAGTTCTTCCACGTCTACATCGGTTGCAAAAACCGCAGGTGCACTGGGCAGTGCATGGCTTCTCAAAGATGCTTATAAAGCCAATCAAAACTTACGTATGGCATCAGCGGTGATTGATGAGATGGGGCAAGGCTTGGATTTAACTGTTGGCCCACAAGTAATGGAATTCAATGATCAAGAAGTTGAATTAACTGGCACAGCTGCTGAGCAGTATATGCAATGGAAAACGCATTTGAAAAAGATTTACCAACTAGAAACAAGCGCTAACTAGCTCCATTGCCATGCAAAGGATAGACAAGAGTAGGTCAAGGTTGTGTCTGAACAAAAAACAGCATCTCTGGATGAACAGTTAAAGCAACAACAAGCGAATCAAGGCGCGCGTGTAAACCATGTGGCCATTGTGGTGAGTGTTCTCGTTGTTGTGTTACTCATAGCGATGGCTTTTTTATTCTCTGTCAGTAATGAGCCAGATGTAACCAAGGATGATAGTGTTGCAACTGTTACTGATTTAACCGCAAAAGCCAGTGAGCAAACTCGTCAACACATCCAAGAGGCAATTTTAGCCTTTGAAGAAGATTATCAAGGCTTACTTAATAATCAACAGCTATCGTCTTTTGCTCCGCGGCTGATTCAGCAAGCCAAGTTTACGTATGATTCATCCCTACAAGCATTCGCACAAAGTGACTTTGCAACAGCCCAACAGCAGTTGGAATCGAGTGCACAGTTTATTGACGAAGCACAAAGCCAGTGGCGCAAAGCGGTAGACAGTTGGTATATGCAAGCGCTGGACTCGATGACGCAGCAACGCCCAAAAGAGGCGCAATTGTACCTAGATAGAATGCGCTCACTCGATGAGCAAGATAGGCGTATTGATGCCTTGCAGCAGCGTATTGACCAATTCGACTCTCAGCGTACCTTGCTTAAAGAGTACGAAACGGCAGTGATTGAACGTAATTTAGAAAAGCAAATCACGACACTTTCGCAGCTTGTAGTTTTAACGCCGGAGCCTCAAGAATACCAGTCGAAGTTAAGTGCAGCTGAAGCGTTAATGAGAGAGCGGAAAATTAGCCAAGCAGTAGAGCTTGGTCAGCAGGCACTGCAACAGCAAAACCTAGCCCAAGCACAATCTTCAATTAACACTCTCATGCAGCTGCAAGCAGCCCCTGAAACAATTAAGCTTTTACAGCAGCAATTGGCCAAACAGCAACGGCAATTGAGTACCGAGCGGACTCGGGCACTCGCTCTAGCTGCCAGTGAGCAACAGCAGTGGCAACAAGTACTCACTTTAACTCAGCAGTATCTTGATAGCGCACCAGGCGATACTGCAATAACGCAATTGCAACAACGAGCGAAGGCTATTTTGTCAGCGCAAAATAGTTTAGCTGTATATCAGGCTCGCCCGGAGCGCATGATTGACTCAGGAATTCGCACTCAGGCGCAAAACGCGATTATGTCTGCGAAAGTGCTTGAGCCACATTCGCAAGCTTTAGCGACAACAATTAAAGATCTCGAAGTGTATATTGAGCGCTATTCAACCCCTGTCAGCGTCACCTTGCTCTCGGATGAAAACACTCAAGTGCACATTTATGGAGTTGAAAAACTCGGACCATTTGCAAAAAAGCAAATTCAGCTATTGCCCGGTACTTATACAGTTGAGGGTCGCAGAACTGGTTTTGTGAGTGTTAAGCACACCTTAGAGGTTAGCGCTCAAGGTGCCATGCCCCCTCTAACCATTGCCTGTACACAAAGGATTTAGTGTCTATGTCAGATTTGGACTCGCAGTTAAAACAACGACAAAAAAGCTCGTTATTACCGCTGTTAATTGCCACTTTGGTCACCATTAGTGTGGCCCTAATTATCATTGTTTATCTCTTTGTAGTGAAAGGTCATGCAATCAAAGTGATGCCTCTAGAATTACAAGATAGCATGGTAATTGAAGTGCAAAGTGGGGTGGGTTTTGTATCGGATGATGTGGTGTATCGCTTCGGCGGTGATGTGACTATCGCAGTCTCGGCGCCAACGTATTTCGAATCGCAAAAGCTCATCACTGATGCGAGTGCCAGTGTTGTTGAAGTTGAACTCAAGCCTAAGCCTGGGATCCTCAACGGCAGTGTAGCTCAAGCTTATGGCGACAGCACGCTATGGGTAGTCAATGGTCGCTTGCTTGCCAAGGGGGCGCAAATTGAAGAGCCGCTAGAGGCCGGTTCATATCAGCTGAGCATCGAAAATCCTTACTATGAACCTGTGCAACAGTCACTTACTGTTGAGCGCGATAAGGCAGTGATGCTCGCGCCTGAATTGACCGCTGTGGATGGCAAGATGACTCTAGACTCTAATCCTCAAGGTGCCGATGTGTATGTTGATGGTGTTGCTAAAGGGAAAACACCAGTGAGTTTTTCCTCCTTAGGGGGAAGTTTTAAGGTGGAGTTACACAAAGCGGGGTTTGAACCTACAGTTGAACAAGTAGACATCACTAACTCAAATGGTGATGTGAAGCGGCAATACAATTTAAAGCCACAACAGGCATATTTAGATATCACTACGTCGCCTGCTGGCGGCACTTTACTCATTGATGGCAATCAGGTTGAGCCAGGGCAGATATCTATAGACGCGAACGCCATTCATACCGTGCGCTATGTTAAGCCAGGCTTTTATAGCTTTAATTCTAAAGTGATTTTACCACCCAAAGAAATTAAGACCTATCCGATTACTTTAAAGCCAGAGCAAGGCAAGGTAAGCGTTAAAAGTAATGTTGAAGCCGATGTATATATTAATGGCAACTTAGCGGGTAAAACGCCACTTACGAAAACACTTCCCGCGACAGAGCACGAAATAAAGTTGGTAAAGCAGGGCTATCGTAGTGTTGTGAAAAAGCTGATACCGAGTGCCAAGCATACCTCAAGTGTTGATGTCACAATGTTGACCGAATTCGATGCCCGTCGCAAAGAGGGTCGTCCTTTGTTTATTTCGACTTTGGGTATGCAGATGCAGTTATTCAATATGACTGCATTCACTATGGGCTCACCAGCTAATGAAATAGGTCGCCAACGCAATGAATTTGCTGTGCGTGTGGATTTTACGCGCCCAGTTTGGGTGGGCAAGCATGAAGTCACACAAGCTCAATATCACGCGTTCGACAATAGCGTGGCGAAGTCTCAGTTGCCCGTAAGTAATATTAGCTGGATTGATGCCGCCAAGTATTGCAACTGGCTGAGTGAGCAAGAAGCGCTAACGCCTTATTACCGCATCAACAATGATCAGCTTGTGGGTGTAAACACCCAAGCCAGAGGGTATCGACTTCTAAGCGAAGCAGAATGGGAGTGGCTGGCGAAAAAAGCCAAACGAGCGAGCCCAACCAAATATGTGTGGGGTGACAGTGAGCGCCTGCCACGTGAAGCTGGTAATTTTGCTGACCAAACCTTGAAATCCAAGCAAGCGTTCTATTTTGAAGACTACAAAGATGGATTCACAGGTAAAGCTCCAGTCGGTAGTTTTCGAGCCGATAAAGCGGGACTGTATGATCTTGCTGGTAATGTTAGTGAATGGGTGTTCGATGTCAGCTCGTATGTCACGCCGGACCTGTCTGTGGTCCATAAAGATTATACTGGCCCAATACAAGGCGGCAGCCGATTAGCAAAGGGCAGTAATTATCAATCGGGAAGAATGCAAAGCTTGCGTTCTGCGTTAAAAATCGTATCGGATGGACCGAGTGAAACCATAGGGTTTAGGATCGCTCGCTATGAGAGGTAAATATGAAGCGTAAACACCTATTAATCGCTGCTTGTGTAGTAATCGGTTGCTCCATCGGTGGGGCTGCAATAGCTGCAAAAATCAGTTTGGATTCTCCAGCAACCTTCCCTGTGGATATTTAAGGACTAAATAAATGGCAACTGATAATACACGTATGAACCTGCCTCCTTTGGTTTCTGTGGGGGTTTTTATTGCTACCGTAGTTATTGTGCACTTGATATATCAAGGACTTATCCGCCCAGCTGCCGATGCCGCCATTGCTGCCTATGGTGCTGGTGCCACAGCCAATGTCTGGGTGATCCTCAAAGACGCTGAGCAACAAGCGTGCATCACTTTAGGTTTGTTTTGTTTAATTTTAATGGGCTACAAATACTATCGTATTGTCTCTAAAGAAGAGCCGGTCTTCACCTTTGATTACCTCAAATCATTCCCTAAAGACGAGTCATTGGATGTTGAGGGCGCGTTGGCCTATTTGGAGGAAGGTGAAAGTGCTAAAAATAGCTCGGTTGCAACTTGGATAAACTGCTTACGCCGATACAAAAACACTAACAATGTCCAGCACGCTGCGGATGCCATACGTGACAGTGTCGAGTCCTTAGCTGCGCAACTTGAAGCTGGCAATGCCACCATTCGCTATTTTATTTGGGCCATTCCCAGTATTGGCTTTGTGGGTACCGTTAGAGGAATCGGTTCTGCGCTGGCTAAAGCCGAAGAAGCTGTCGCAGGCGATATCGCTGGTATGGTTGATAAACTCGGAGTGGCGTTCAATTCTACCTTAGTTTCTTTGCTGCTCTCTATCTTATTGATGTATGTGTTGTTTCACCTCAATAATCGTCAAGATGAGATGGTGCTGAAAACCAAGAACAATTGTGAAACGCATCTACTCACGCACTTGCATAAGTAATCAGACATGTTTAAGCGCCGCACGGAAGAGGGTTTTAACTTATCATTTCTAGACGTCATGGCCTGTGGCTTAGGCGCGGTATTACTTATTCTGATAGTAGTGAAATTTCAAGCCAGCACATCCGTCCCCAGTAATGAAATTGAACGTCTGCAACAAGAACTCGCGGCCACCTTGCAACAAGCACAAGAACTGCAGCAGCAGGTAACAAGCACAGAACAAGCCGTGACGCAGGCTGATGCCCAAAATAGCGAAGCAGCGCAGAAAATAGCTGCGCTGGAGTTAGTGCAACAAGCTACAAAGCAAGCTCTTCAAGAAGAGCAAGCCGTCGTCGCTGAGTTAGAAAGTGCGGTCGCTGCGGCTGCGCCCAAGCAAGTGGACGACCCCATTCAACTGCAAGGAACAGGTGAAGAAAATTACCTGTTGGGGCTCAAGGTTGAGGGGCAGCGCATCGGCATCATGATTGACACCAGCGCGTCGATGACCGATGAACAACTGATTCAAATCATCCGCCGTAAAATTGGCCCTACGGCACAAAAACAACAAGGCCCTAAATGGCAGCGCACAAAACGAGTTGCTAAATGGATGCTGGCGCGCCTACCGAAAAGCTCGCAAGTCAGTGTTGTTAGTTTTAACTCTACCTCTAAGGTATTGGGTGCGCGTGCTGTGAGCTCAGCAAAAGTAGAGTCTAGTTTGCAAGCAATCGTTAAAGACATTGACGCCTTAGTGCCGGAAAATGGCACCGACTTATATGGAGCATTGCAGATGATGCGCAATACCTTTGCGGACATGGATGCGCTCTATATTATCACCGATGGTTTGCCCACTATGATGACAAGCGCACAAGGGTTCAGAGAAACGAAGACCTGCAAACCTATCACGGGGAATATGAAAACCATAGATGGTGATTGTCGAGCGCGTATTCACCAATTTAGTATCGCGCAGATGGCACCTAAAGTGCCAACCCACATTGTGTTGCTGCCACTAGAAGGTGATCCATTATCGCCTGCACTGTACTGGAATTGGGCCAATAACACAGGAGGTACCATGATCAGCCCCGCGAGGAGTTGGCCATGAAACGTAGAGAGCCTATCGAAATTTTTAGCTTATCTTTTTTAGATATCATCTCGTGTGCCTTTGGTGCGGTGGTGATGCTGATTTTGTTGGCTAAAAATGGTGAGCAGGGGGAATACCAGGATGCAAGCCAAGTCGCGACGTTAATTCGCGATGTCAATTCAGCTGAGCAAACTGTAAATGGGTTACAACAAGCGCTCAGCGCAGCACAAGCGCAACTCAAAGCGGCTCAGGCCTTGGGCGCGAGTAATGCAGAACAACAAAAAGCACTAGAGGCGCAAGTAGCTCGCGCTAAAGATAACGTCCAACAACTGACTGACGCGGCCACGGGGCTTGAACAGACTTTAGTTGAGCGTGAACGCGCTGCTATTAACGCGGGCAAGGCATTGTCTCGTGATGATGAAGTCGGAGGCATTCCGGTAGACAGTGATTATGTGGTGTTCATCATCGATACGTCAGGCTCAATGAAAACCATGTGGCCGCGGGTGTTAAGAACCTTGGATGAAGTACTTAACAACCATCCAAAAGTAGAAGGCTTTCAGGTGCTCTCAGATAACGGGGATGTGTTAGGAGGCAGTCGCTTAGGCACGTGGCGAAAGGATTCCAAAGCCCAGAGAAATGGCGTGTTACGTGGATTACAAGGCTGGAATGGTAGCTCAAACAGCTCTCCGGTAGAGGGTATAGAGGCAGCATTGCGCGCTTATAGCCGCTATCAAGGCAACATGGCATTGTATGTCTTTGGTGATGACTTCACAGGAAGCAGTTATGACGCTGCGCTCGCACAAATTAATAATCTTAATCGCGCTTCTTCGGGCGCGTTAATTGCTCGTATTCATGGTATCGCTTTCAAGCGTAATATGGGCGCATCTCCTGATATGGTGAAATTCTCGACTTTGATGCGCGAGGTGGCACGGCAAAACAATGGCACCTTTATGGGGCTGTAGTTTGATCCACTCGCATGTTGCCAAGGTATAACCCTTTTTGTCACTACCGAAAGCATGCTTTAATGTGCTTCTCGCACGAATAAGACACAACAGCAGTTTATGGAAAAATATCAATCAATTTATGAGCGAGCGCTCGCGCGAAAGGGCTCTAAAAAGCAGCTTGAATCATTACTTAGCAAACCATTGAGCACGTCCCAGCTAAAGCAGTTCAGCGATGATGATTGGTTAGAAGAATTTACCCGAAAAATATTTCAAAGTGGTTTTTATTGGTCAGTGATCAATGCCAAATGGCCAGGTTTCCGTGAGGTTTTCTGGGACTTTAGCGTGGAAAAATTACTTATGATGCCCCCTGAAATGCTTGAGCAAAAGGCCAGCGATGAGCGCATTGTTCGTAACTTTAAAAAAGTACAAACCATCCCATCAAACTGTTTGATGATATTTGAAACAGCACAAGAGCACGGCAGCTTTAAAGACTTTGTCGCTGATTGGCCTAGTGAGGACATCACAGGTTTGTGGCTCTACCTCAAAAAGCGTGGTGCCCGCCTAGGTGGTAATACTGGCTCGTTTGCACTGCGGGCTATGGGCAAGGATACATTTGTCCTCTCCCGTGATGTAGAGGCGTACTGCCGCGCTAATGAAATCATTGATGGTGGACTACACTCAAAGCGTTCATTGGATGCAATTCAATCCATGTTTAATGACTTACAACAGCAAAGCGGTCGTTCTTTACAAGAACTCAGTCAGCTAGTTGCCTACAGTGTTGGTGATAACTACGTGGGTTTTGAGTCCAACCAAGGCCAATAAGGATAGCTATGAAGCTAAATAATCCCTACCAAGGCGTGAATCAGCTGAGTCACGAGGCGAAAGTTCAAGACTTCAGCGGCACTAAAATATTGCTTTGGAACAGCGTGTTAGCTCAGCAATTAGGTCTTTCTGAGGATGAGCATACCAAGGCGCAATTGGCTACAGGTCAAGCGCATCCACAAGCTTATGCTCTTGCCTATGCTGGGCATCAATTTGGTAACTATGTGCCATTACTGGGTGATGGCCGTGCGCATTTGCTGGGGGCGGTGACAGACGAACAAGGACAAAGCTGGGATATTCAATTAAAAGGTTCAGGCGCCACGCAATTTTCACGCGGCGGCGATGGCTTATGCGGCATAGGCCCTGCAGTGCGCGAGTTCATTATGAGTGAAGCGCTGGCTGGATTGAACATTCCAACCACGCGTTGTTTGAGCGTGGCACTGAGCGGTGACACTGTAATGCGACAAAAGCCCAGTGCTGGCGCAATTGTGAGTCGTGTGGCGAGTAGCCATATCCGCGTTGGCAGTTATCAGTTTTTGGCGGCGCAGCAAGATACACAGGCGCTGCAGCAGCTGGTGGACTTAACCATCGCGCGTCATTATCCCGAGCTTGCTGCACTTACCGGTGACGAGCAGCTTGTCGCATTTTTCAACGCGGTTATGGACAAGCAAATCGATTTGGTTGTGAATTGGATGCGAGTTGGTTTTATTCACGGCGTGATGAATACCGACAACACGCTTGTGAGTGGTGAGACCATTGACTATGGTCCGTGTGCGATGATGAATCAGTTTGATTTCAATCGCGCCTTTAGCTCAATCGATCGTCATGGTCGTTACGCCTATGGCAATCAACCACAAATTGCCAGCTGGAATCTGGCGCGTTTCGCAGAGACCTTGATTGATCTTTTCTCCCTAGAACAAGACGACGTGGTTGAGTTGCTCACCGAGCAGCTGAATCTATTCGGTGAGAAGTTCAATGCTAAACTCAAAGCCATGTGGATGAGCAAGCTAG
Organism: Pseudoalteromonas pernae; assembly: GCF_039831865.1. Classification (NCBI taxonomy): domain Bacteria; kingdom Pseudomonadati; phylum Pseudomonadota; class Gammaproteobacteria; order Alteromonadales; family Pseudoalteromonadaceae; genus Pseudoalteromonas; species Pseudoalteromonas pernae. The sequence continues at coordinate 32,325 of NZ_JBDODM010000010.1, read as the reverse complement.
GTTTGTTGGCAAGCGATGCAAGTGCGGATGAACTGGTCAACGAATTACTCATTGCCATGCAAGAGCAACAACTCGATTTCACCAATACCTTTGTTGAACTCACAGGTTATTGCCAACGTCGCAAAGACTCGCTCGTTGAGATTCAGGCACCGCTGGTGGAGTGGTTAGTGAAGTGGCAGGCGGTGGTCGATAATCATTTGGAACAAAGCGCTAGGCTCATGAGTAGTGCAAACCCTCTTGTGATACCACGTAATCACCAAGTCGAAGCGGTGATTGAGGACTTTGAACAGCAAGGGTACAGCGATAAATTAGCTCCTTTACTGAGTGCGCTGCGCAATCCTTATCAGTTGGATGAGGCACACAGGTATCTGCAACAGCCTCCGGTATCAAACGATGAGGATTACCAAACCTTTTGTGGTACTTAATTGCTGCAATGGGAAAAGAAAAGCCCGAGATATACTCGGGCTTTTGTTGTTAAGAATGCTGGGTATTAATTCGCCTCAGCGTAGGCCTCAGCCTCGCGCCAAACACGCAGCATGTTTTCACCTAGAATCTTCTTGATGTCGCTATCACTGTATCCGCGATCCAATAAGCCTTGAACTAGGTTTGGATATGTTGATACGTCTTTTAAGCCGATCGGCAATGAGTCACCAACACCATCATAATCAGAACCAATACCCACATGCTCGATGCCAATCAATTTAACAACATGATCAATGTGGTCAAGCACTTGCTCTAGGGTTGCGAATGGGAATGGGTTTTTCTTTCTAAACGCAGCGGTAAAGTCAGTGGTTTCTTTTCCTGACTCTTTTGCAGCATCACGTGCTTCATCACGACGGGTGTACCAATTGTTTGCACCGCTGGTAACAAAGCTTGAGCCAAAGTTAATTTGAATCACGCCACCGTTTTTCTTCAGGGCAAGTAGCATGTCGTCATTCATATTACGCTCGAAGCCCGGCGTGTATTTACGCAGCGAGGAGTGTGAAGCAATCACAGGTACTTTAGACAGCTCCATGACTTGATAGAAGGCATCATCGGAAATGTGTGATACATCAATCAGCATACCCACCTTGTTCATTTCCACAACTAGCTCTTTACCAAATGGGCTTAATCCTTTCCATTTACGGCGAATATCATAGCTTGAATCGGAGATATGGTTGCTCTGCGAGTGAGCAAGGGTGATATAGCGCACGCCGCGGTCATAGAAGTGGTATAGGTTGTTAATGTCGCCTTCAATCGGTGAGCCATTCTCCATCCCCATCGCTAGCGACATGATGCCATCTTTGAACTGCTTTTCGATGTCAGCGACTGAATCAGCAATCGCGAATTTATCAGGCGCGCGGTACGCTAACGCTTCCATCATATCTATCAACTGGTTTGCTAATTGGTAGCTTTTGCCTTTGCCTTCAAACTCCAAATTAGCTGGAATATAAATAGACATAAATGGCGCATTCAAACCGCCTTCAATCGCGCGAGGGTAATCAAAATCACCACGTTCGGTCGCTTTGCTTACATCGTCCCACTGGTCATGGATGCGATAAGGCACATCGATATGGGTGTCGATTAAGATGTTTTCTTTTGCCAGTTTGATTGCTTTTTCTGATGCTTGGTAGTCATCCTGTGCTGCAACACTTGCGCTGCCAAGTGCAATTGCCAGCGCCGCACCAAGGGTGGTGAATTTCATAGTAGCCGCTCATTGTTATTATTGAATTAGGGTCCCATTGTGGCGACATTTTCTGGGTATGACAAGGATATGAGATTAAAGTAAATTAGCCTGAATGGCTTGCATATAACGCTTGTTGTTATCAGAAAATTATTGATTTATCGTAAATATGTTGGCGCTATTTTTGGGTGCTACTTCATTTATGTGAGTTGGGTTAAAAACGGAGTTTACATGAAAATAATCATAGCTGGAGCAGCACTATTGTTGTCTATGTCAGCATTGGCAGAAGAAGTGCAAATCGATTTAAAAGATTTTGCACACTTGTATTTTGAGAAAATGACGGCGACGCAAGCGCCAAACGCCACAGAGAAAGACCTCGAAGAGTACCTTGCGCTGCTAACCGATGACGTAGGTCATGCGCATCTGCCGTGGGTCACCGATGATTCGCGCACGCCATCAGGTAAAGCCGATAAACGTAAAGGTATGACTTTTTATTTAGGTGCACATACCCATTACAGCGCAGAGCTATTAGATGTATTCACTTTCAATCACTCTGCAATCGCTATTCGATACAGAAATCATGCAAAAGGTGTTCACCCTCAAAATAATCAACCTATCGAATACTCACAAGTGATGATGGAAGTACTCGAGATGGAAGGTGACAAGGTGGCGGTGATCCGTAAGTATCACCAGTAGAGCCATACAAAAATTTGTTTTTAATCGCGATAATCGCTAGGTGATATAGATACGTAAAACATCACTATTGATTCGACACCTTGACGCCATCGCGTTTTTATATGAACAAAATAAACCCAGCGAAACTATCGCAAAGTAAATGGACAGCAGTCCAATCTCGCAACAAAGAAAAGCACTTTTTAGTCACCGAAGTAGAATACGACGAGGACGGCACTGTGCTTTCTTGTACTCTGGAAGCCGTTCTTTCTCGCAATGAATATGCAATAAATTGGACTGAGTTAAAGGACGACTCTAAATGGTTACAAGGATGGAAGTGAGGCTAGATATGCATCCCATAATCCCGCTCGACCTTGGCGATCCGCAATTTAAACGCCGCATACCACTTTTCGCGTCCAAGCTTTTGCGCTGCAAGGTGCTCCATATTCGCTTTCCAACTTTTTATTGCGGCTAAATCAGCCCAATAAGAAACGGTAATACCAACTTCTTCACGAGCGGATTCAATGCCCAAAAAGCCGGGTTGTTCTTTGGCAAGCTCAACCATACGTGTGGCGGTATCACCATAGCCTTCATCTTCTACCCCGCCCTGAAGAAACGTGCCATTATCGACACGGCGTGATTCTATCGCTTGGGGAGAAGATTGCAAAGTAAAGGAGTGAAGTATGGCTATGAATTTGAAAGCAAAAGCTAATCAACTTTCACCTTAGGCTCTTTAGATTGGCCACTTAGCAGTTTAGGTATGTCTATACCATTCACCGTATGAACTTTGTAGCCATCATAAGAAAATCCAAAAATGGATTGTTTACCATGGAGAGTTAATTTGTCACCTGGCGAAACCCAATGCCAATCAAAAGAACTTAAGCCGCAAAGACTGTTATTGAATAGCAGCTGATATTCTTTAATCAGTACGGAGCCATTGCAATGCTTTTGCTTATAGGAGCTGCTTTTTTTCTCAATTGTAACAACCATAGTCGCGTCATCCGCCAAGGAGTAGCTAAGATAATGCAGCGTTGTTGGGATACCTAAAGAGACAGCAATGAATACAAAGACAGGAATTCCAAAAAGGCACATAAGCATATAAGCGACATATTGCATCCATGGACTTTTAAATTGCCCACGTGCTAATTGATAGCGCAGTTGAGAGTCCTGTTTGAAGAATGTGTAAGTCTGTAGTGCTATCAGGGCTAGCATAAGTGGAATGCTCAGCCACGCAAGTGGACGTGCAATGTGTTCATGAACGAGCACTTTTGCAGTAAAATGGAAAACTACCAGCCACAATATTACAATAATAAGGGTGAGTAACGTTATTGCCATCGCTTTATTTTGGTGATGTTTTGTTTTTACTTCCATGTTTAATCCAATCCTTGAGGTAGTTACTCACATGCCATAATCCCTTTCTACCTTGGCGATCCGTAATTTAAACGAGGCATACCACTTCTTGCGTCCTAGTTTTTGCGCTGCAAGGTGCTCCATATTGCGCTTCCAGTTTTTTATCGATTCCAGGTCGGCCCAGTAGGAGACGGTGATGCCCACTTCCTCGCGAGCAGATTCGACGCCTAAAAAGCCGGGCTGTTGCTCGGCCAGCTCTACCATGCGGGTGGCGGTGTCGCCATAGCCTTCATCTATCTCGGTGCGCACCGAGGTAAAAATAACCGTGTAGTAGGGCGGTTCAGGGGTTTGAGCGATTAACGGCATACACATTCCTTGTTGGCTGAGTGGGCTGCTGCTTTAGGTGATCAGCATAACAGCCGCGGGTGAGTTTGGTTAGCGAAAAATGCTGGTAGTGGTACGGGCTGGTATTTGCCAGCCCCGATTAAAACTCATCCCTATCAATGTGATAGTCGCCTTCTTCGGCTTGCATTTGCTTGAATTGCTGCGCGCTCATGATATTCACTTCTTCGTGTAGCTCTGAGTAAACAATCACGGCCTCGCCGCGTTTAATTTGTCCAAGCACTTGTTCTATTTTGGTTTTGTTATCAACCTCACTTTCACCGTAGTCGGTCCCTTCGCGCAGAATAAACTGCTCGATAAGGTTGGTAAGTGCTTCTTTACTTAGCTCTTGGTAAGGAATAATCATGCTTTTGCAAATTGCTCCGAAAAGTAGTGTGGGATGGTTTTTTCTAACCAGAACTCCGGCTTAAACCAACCACTGCAGCTAATAAAGCCAACGTGGCCACCTTTGTTTGATACTCGTAAATCCACGGCACCCGAAACATCTTCAGGGCGAGGCACAGCTTGTATGGCAAGCATGGGGTCGTCTTCTGCGTGAATTAATAAAGTGGGCGTTGCGATATGTTTTAAATAGGGCTTGGCACTGCTTTTTGCATAGTAATCTTCGGCGCCGTCAAAACCGTGTAATGGTGCGGTTATAAGGTTGTCGAATTCCCATAGGTCATCAATCGCGTTTAGCTGCTGCGCGGTAATATCCAACGTACCTGAAAGCTGGGGTAATTTTCGCGTCATGGACTTTTTCATGCGTCCGAGTAAGTAGTGCTGATAAATCTTTCCTAGGCTTTTGCGAATAACTTGGCATGAACTCGATAAGTCATGAGGCGCACTGACCACGCTGGCAGCAACTAAACCACTTTGTTCGCCTTGCTCGCCGAGGTACTTGGCCAATACATTACCACCTAGCGAAAAGCCAACCGCAGCAAGCGGTCTATTGGGAAACTTGTTCTGAAGGTAACGAATAAAGAAACCAAGATCTTGCGTTTCACCACTGTGATAAGCACGTGCTTGACGGTTCGGCACGCCAGAGCAGTTACGGAAATGCATGAGCACGGCATCAAGCCCCGCGTTTTGCAGTGCTTTCATCATGCCTTTGGCATAGAAGCTATCAATATTCCCCTCTAAACCATGCAAGATAATAACAAGCGGCCTATCTGGTTGTGCTGGTTGCGCCCATGCTAGATCAAGAAAGTCGTCATCTTCTGTGGCGATAATTTCGCGCTCAACAGCAACTTTGAATCCAGGACGAAAGAAGCGCGGCAAAATGGTTTGCAGGTGACGGCCTGGCATCCACCAAGCTGGGGTAAAGTGGTTACTCACTGAATATTTACCAACAAGTTCAGAATACATCGCGCACTATAGTAACAAAGTTTAACGGTGTGCTCATTTATATCGCACAAAAATAAAGCCTTCGCTAATACAGAGATTAGAGAAGGCTTTGTGCGTCGTGCTTAATTTGGTTGGTTGTTGCTACTTATCCAGTCTCAACAGAAAATTACTGTCCTTCAGGAACTTCAGCATCCATAACTTTTTTGATGAAAAAGCCGACATAAAACAAGCAAAGTAGTACAACAACACTGAGGATACCGAATGATAAAAACAGCACTGGGTCTGAGAAAAAATCTCTAAAGAATACTTGCATGATGGCGTCTCCTGTTCCTTTGATGTGCTAAGAATAGGGTAGTTGTTCCATTGCAAATATGACCTAGATCAAGGTTGTTATTAGCTTAGTATTGAATCGCGTGTAGGGCTTGATCCAGATCAGCTTTTAACGGCAGTTCAGATGCCCGAACGTAGAGTTGAAGGTTATTTGGGCGGATATCTTGCACCAGTGCCAGGGTCTGGCATGTTGCGATAAGCTGTTGCTGTTGTTGTTTCTCAAAGGCTAATTCTAACTCGAGCATCTGCTTACGTAATTGGGGGTATTGGGTAATCTCTGTTTGGTGTTTTTTCAAATAGCCGCGAATGCCTCGCAGTGGCTTTAAAGCTTGACTATCAAAGTCGAGAATACAAGCTTCTAACTCAGTAAGCGCTGCGGCTGAGATGGCCAACTGGTGACAATCCAAATAGGCGAGCAGTAGGCACAGGTTTATGTTTAGACCGTGCTCATTTTGCCAATGAAGCAAGCTTTTCTGTACTTGCTCATCGGCATAAATAGAGAGGCTAAATTGCCAAAACTGCTCAGCGCTAATCTTGGTCTTCATAAAAAAGTTGCTCTTGCTCTTCTAATTCGGCCATCAGCTCGAGCAGTTGCTCTTCCACTTGCTCCTGCTTTTGCGCGAGCTCACTTTGTTTTGCCAATAACTGTTTTAATTTTTCTTTATTGTTATCGTCGTACAAGCTGTTATCCCCCAATTGGCTTTCAATTTCTTCCAGTTCTGGGGTAAGTACATCAAGCTGTTTTTCGAGCTTAGTGATGTCTTTTTTCAAAGGCTGCACCAATTTCCGAAACTCAGCTTCCTTACGTTTTTGTTCTTTACGATTGGCGCTTGAATGCGCTTTATCATCATTATTTTGCGTCGGCTTTTCACTTTGGTTTGCTTTGACTAACCATTGGTAATAAGCATCTAAGTCGTAACCAAATTGGCTTACTTCGCCATTATCGACCAAGTAAAACTCGTCAGCGGTATTTTTTAGTAAATGACGATCGTGCGATACCGTCACCATGGCACCTTCAAACCCTTGTAATGCCATGACAAGGGCATGGCGCATTTCCAAGTCTAAATGGTTTGTTGGTTCGTCTAACAGTAGCAAGTTCGGCTTCTGATAGACAAGCATAGCAAGCACCAAACGTGCTTTTTCACCACCAGAGAAAGGTGCAACTGTTTCAAGTGCTTTGTCACCGACAAAATCAAAACCGCCTAAAAAGTCGCGTAGCGATTGTTCACTTGCTTGTGGGTTAAGGCGCTGTAGGTGAGTCACTGGGCTTGCCTGTAAGTCTAAGGCTTCAAGCTGATGCTGTGCAAAGTAACCGACCTTTAGGCCCTGATGATAAAACACTTCACCGGCTTGTGGTTTAAGCTCTTGCGCCAACAATTTGATGAGTGTTGATTTACCTGCACCATTACGACCGAGCAGGGCGATCCTGCTTCCTGGCACTAGGTTGAGTTTAATGCTGTGTAAAATGGTGGTGTCACCATAGCCAGCCTGAGCACCATCCAAGGCAATCAATGGGTTTGGCAATGCATCTGGTTCTGCAAAGCTAAAGTCGAACGGTGAGTCTACGTGCGCAGGCGCGAGCTTTTCCATACGCTCGAGTGCCTTCACTCGGCTTTGAGCTTGTTTAGCCTTACTCGCTTTTGCCTTAAAACGCGTAATAAATTTCTCTAAATGCGCGATTTGTTCCTGCTGCTTTTCGAATTGAGCTTGGTGCTGCGCTAAACGCTCGGCTTTTTGGCGTTCAAACTGGGAGTAGTTACCCTTGTAAACATTGATAAGTTGCTTATCGATGTGCCAAATTTCATCGACCACGGCATCTAGAAATTCGCGGTCGTGAGAAATTAACACCAAGGTGCCTGAATACGCGCGTAGGAATCGCTCAAGCCAATAAACCGCATCTAAATCTAAGTGGTTGGTAGGTTCGTCCAGAAGCAATAAGTCTGCATCGCGTATCAATGCTTGGGCGAGGTTTAGGCGCATACGCCAACCACCGGAGAAATCACTGACTGAAAAACGTATCTTTTCGTTAGAAAACCCAAGGCCATGAAGGAGCTCACCGGCTTTGGCTTCAATGCTGTAGCCCTTCATCAATTCCAGCTGCTGGTGGACTTTGGCTTGTGTGTCACCATCGTCGTTTTGTTCAGCATGTTTTAACTCTGTGCGTAATGCGTAATACTCAGGATGGCCTTGTAAAACGTATTCAAGCGCACTTATATCAAGTGCGGGCGTTTCTTGTTTTACGGAAGCAATGGACCACTCTTTAGGAATGCTAGCTTCGCCTGCATCAAGCTGCAGTTCGCCTTTGAGCAATGCGAATAAGCTTGATTTACCACAACCATTGCTGCCGACTAAGCCCACTTTATGTTGAGGGAAAAGTGTCGCACTGGCATTTTTTAACAGGCATTTAGGGCCACGTAATAGCTCGATGTCACTGATTTGAATCATAGTTACTGCACAGAGTTAATATTGGCTGTAATCATAACATGGAGTGTGCATCCAAGCGGGAAAGTTTTTGTGTTAAACTGGCGCTTTCATAAGCCAGTTGTGTTGGCTGTAGGGGTTGATGAAATGAAACAGAAAAAGCGTTTTATCGCTGGGGCAAGCTGCCCTGAGTGTCAAAAGATGGATACCATGATGCTGTATAAAGAACACGATGTGGAAAAAGTGCAATGCGTTGAGTGTGGTCACATTATGACTCAGCCGGAAAACGCCGTACAAGCATCAACACGTCAGTTTGAGCAGGTGATCGGCGTCTTTAAGCCAGAGTGATGTGTCACTCAACTTAGTAATGCGGCGGGGGTGGCTCTTGCTCCTGCGGCATGATTGACGAACCGCCTTGTACTTCTTTTAGCTTTTCGCCAAGTAACTCCATTTGGCGACGCATCTTAGCCATTTGTTGTTGATGAGCTTTTAGCTCGTCGTTCAGTATATCTATCGTTTCGTCTTGAAAAGAGACCTTAGCTTCAAGGCTCTCAATACGTGCTTCTAGGTTATTCATTTGCTTCTCTTAATCTCAAAATATTCAGAGAGACCACTTGAGCTTTCAGTGATCAACTGATTGTTACCTGTAAACGCTACAGCAAACACCACTGCCGATTTGGGTTGGCTGTGCTCTCGCGCCGCTACAAGGTAGTCTAAAACACGCTCTCCAGTGTCAATGTTCCACAACGCAAGCTCTCTACTTGGTGAACCAGTAGCGAGCCATTTAGCGTCATCTGAGAAACGCACGGCACTGAAGATTTTCTGGCGGGCAATATACTGCAAATTGCTGTGTTGCGCACCTGTTGTAAGATCCCAAATAATCGCTTGCTTTTTACTGCCTGCCGTAAATGCAAAACGCGCTTGTGGGTCTAACGCCACCTGGGTTACGCGACTGGCGTGGTTAAAGCGATACACAACTTGACCGGAACGCGTATCCCACAAATAGGCACTGTAGTCGTTACCGCCAGTAAGGGCGTAAAAGCCGTTAGGGGATAGGGCTACAGCATTGATTTTCTCTTGGTGACCTAAAAACTCGATTCTTCTGCCTGTTTGCAAATCCACGTGAACAGCTACACCATCGGCACGGCCATAAAGTACGTAACGTCCCTCTTTACTAATGGCGATGTCGCGAATGTGAGATTTGTCGATTTGGTAATAACCGCGGTTTTTACCTGTTGCCATGTCCCAAACAGCAAACTGCTCTTTGGTTGCCGTTACAGCAGCACTGCCATCGGGGGCGATATCCAGGGCAATAACAAGATTCTGTTCATCTTCACTGAGATACCATTGAAATTTTAGTGCATTGACTTGATTGTCCCACACAGCGACACCATGTTCTACTGTAGAGACGAGGCTGTAATGACCATCACTTGTCAGCGCGGCATCATACGCACCGCTGGCGGCGTGGGGGTATTGTTTGATAGCGTCAGACTGCTGTGGTTGGCATGCAATTGTGAGGCTTATCAAGGATGTAACGATCAGTGTGCGAATAATTCTCATAAATTTGCAGGTGTCCCTTAACTCTGCCGTCTGTAGCAGTTAGACTAGGTGTTGAGATTCAATTGAATCAAGGATATTTTTCTAATTATTTCATTAAAGTAATTAGAAAAACAGCCTCATGCTGGAGTTGGAATATTAGCTCAAATCTGTTTTGATGCTGTTATTCAAAATTTAGTTTTGTAACCCAAAATTGGCAACCTTATGTTGCTGGAGATAAGTATGAAGAAAACAATCAAGCTATCGCTTGTTGCGGCGTCAGTATTGGCCCTAACAGCGTGTAATCAAGAAGCTGCTAAGCAAGAAGTAAAAGAAGTAAAACTAGAAACTGAAGCACAGCAGCAAGCATACGGTATTGGCGCGTCTGTTGGTACCTACTTAAATCAAGACATGGCTGATAAAAAAGAATTAGGCATCGCGCTTGACCAAGAGCTTATGATCCGTGGTTTCCAAGATGCGCTAGCAGGCGAGAGCAAGCTAGACGAAGAGAAAATTCGTGAAGTGCTAACTGCACTTGATGCGTCTGTTCGCACTAAGCAACAAGAAGCTGCAACTGCGGCTGCTGAAAAGAACAAAGCAGAAGGCGAAAAATTCTTAGCTGAAAACGCACAGAAAGAGGGCGTTACAGTGACTGAGTCTGGTCTTCAATATGAAGTCCTAACTGCGGGCGAAGGTGAAAAGCCAGCTGAAACTGACACAGTAAAAGTACATTACAAAGGCACGCTACTAGACGGTTCTGAGTTCGACAGCTCGTACTCTCGTAACGAACCAACTAGCTTCCCGCTTAACCGCGTTATCCCAGGTTGGACTGAAGGTCTTCAGTTAATGCCTGTAGGCGCAAAATACAAGTTCACTATTCCTTCAGAGCTTGCATACGGCGAACGTGACCTAGGTAAGATCCCTGCAAACTCAACACTAGTGTTTGAAGTTGAGTTGCTTGAAATCGTTAAGCCTAAAACAGAAGCTGCTGATTCTGAGTAATCGGTAGTTAAAAAAAAGCCCCGCTCTCGAGCGGGGCTTTTTTGTGCGTATTGAATTAAGTGTGATTAGTGTAGAGGTTGTGAATTAGTTCATCCTCTAACTCAAAACGAGTGCTAAGCGCTTCACCCAGCTTAGATAAGTCATTGTCGAAGTTCTCTAACAAATCATCGCTTTTGGTTTCTGCATAGTTATCGTTGAAGTCTAGGGCAATGTCGGTTGTTGCTGAAATCTGAGGATACAAAGACTGCGCTAGTTTTAGGCTGTCTTCACCACGATTTTCACATTGCTTGACGATGTCATCATAGATTTCGAAATGCCCTGCTGAAAGATAATCCATTAGCAATTGGCAAAAACATTGGATACTTGCTTGCTCAGGCAGTGCCTGATCGTGCTTCGCGTGATGAGGTGTGCCAGCTAAGCCGCAGTATTGCACGAGTAGCTCTTGGCGATCTGCTAACCATTTGTCTATGACGCTGTGGCTGCCGCCCCATTTTTCTTGTGCCTGTTCCAACTGTGATAACATCTTTTTCTCCTACCCCCCGGTTGGCTATACCCCTATAAAAAGGAAATATCGCTCAAAGGTCAACCTATTTTTGCTAAATAATTGTTTCAATTGATAACATGGAATGTTAATGGGGACAGGGGTGAGAGTGGTTATCAGAAAAAGAAAAAGCCACCGCAAGGGTGGCCGAATTTCTTTAGCAGTCTCGTCAAGCGAGCTTCTTTTTATTTTGTTTGTTCTAACTTTTTATTGTTATTCTCTAGAACGGCAATAGTTATACCAAGGTCGTATAAGGCTTGCAAGTTTTTTAACAAAAAAATTTACATTTTTTTATAGAAAAAACATTTTTATCCCACCTAAACTCGCTACAAAAGCCGTAATTACGGGCTTTTTCAATATGCTTCATGCTTTTGTAAGGTGTTGTTAATAATTAACAAATATGCATTTGTTGCATCTTTAATTGGTTTCAATTGAATGTTCTGCTGCGCATCTGTAGGGTGCTGTCTACTCTTTTAGGTATTTATACGCTGTTTGTGAGTCTTTTTTATTTCGTGAATGTGCATTTCAATGATCTATTTCATCATCCGTAAGTTTGATTGTGGTAGAATTATCGGCAATTGAGTTTGAATCGAAGAGTTACGCCATGAGCGAATTGAAAAATGATCGCTACTTACGCGCTTTAGCGAAGCAGCCAGTTGATAAAACACCGGTATGGATGATGCGTCAAGCAGGTCGTTATTTACCTGAATATCGCGCAACACGAAGCCAGGCTGGTGACTTTATGAGTTTATGTAAGAATGCTGAACTTGCCTGTGAAGTAACATTGCAACCGCTTCGTCGTTATCCACTAGATGCGGCTATTCTGTTCAGTGATATCTTAACGATTCCAGACGCGATGGGCTTAGGCTTGTATTTTGAAACAGGTGAAGGTCCTAAATTTGAACGCCCAGTTTCTAGTTACGAAGACGTAGCTAAAATTGCTATCCCAGATCCAGAAGACGAGCTGGGTTATGTAATGAATGCCGTGCGCACTATTCGCCGTGAACTAAAAGGCGAAGTGCCGTTAATTGGTTTCTCAGGTTCGCCGTGGACACTAGCAACTTACATGGTTGAAGGTGGCAGTAGCAAAACATTCGGCAAGATTAAAAAAATGGCCTTCGCAGAGCCCAAAACCCTGCACCTATTGCTGGACAAGCTTGCTGACTCAGTAACTAGTTACCTCAATGCACAAGTGAAAGCGGGTGCGCAATCACTCATGATCTTCGACTCTTGGGGTGGGGTATTGAGTCCTCGCGATTATGAAGAGTTCTCGTTGCGTTACATGCATAAGATTGTTGATGGCTTAATTCGCGAGAATGACGGTCGTAAAGTGCCTGTGACTTTATTCACAAAGAGCGGTGGTCAGTGGATTGAGAAAATCGCGGCAACAGGCTGTGATGCAATAGGTCTAGACTGGACTATCGATATTGCCGACGCTAAACGTCGTGTTGGCGATAAAGTTGCGCTGCAAGGTAATATGGACCCATCGATGCTGCACGCTTCTCCTGAGCGCATTCGTGAAGAAGTAGCCTCTATCTTGGCTGGTTTTGGTAGTGGCAGTGGCCACGTATTTAACCTAGGCCATGGTATTACACCTGATGTAGACCCTGAGCATGCTGGTGCGTTTATTAACGCAGTGCATGAATTGAGTGCGCAATATCACAAGTAATAATTAAAAAAGCCCGCTGATGCGGGCTTTTTTATTAGCTAAATATGATTAGTAGATAAGGCTTGTGCCGTTTGCCATCATTGATGCGCGCCCTTCCATTAACTCTAGGTAGTTCTGAGTTGGCCAATTGCGGCGTTTTGCTTCGTCATAGGCTTGCTTTAGGTATTTTTCACCTTGTTGCATGTGACCCAGCTCACTGTAGGCAACACCTAATACCGATAGCAGCACTGGGTTATTTGGAGCTTCGGCACGCGCAAGCTCGGCGTATTTCACCGCCTCTTCGTAATCACGAATTGACTCTTTATCTGCAAAGGCCAGAAGTTTTGCGTAAGCAATCATCGCTGGCAGATATTGGTTGTGCGTTGCTTTTTTTAATATTTGGGCGGCCTTTTCTAAGTTGTAATGGACCGTTTCGTAGTCCAATAACTTATTAGCGAGCTGATACTGGGCACGTTCATTACCGCTGTCGCTCGCAACCTCAAGCCAGTTAAAGGCTTTCTTTTTATCAGCTTTACAGGCAGTGCCGTATTCAAAGCAACGCACTAGCCACAATTGAGCATCGTAGTTACCGTTTACAGCTGCTCGATAATACCAATCAAGGTAATCGTCGGTGCTGCCTTCAATTAGATCGGCTTCTAGCATCATGGCATAACGAGCTTGCGCATAGTTATTGCCTTTTTCAGCTAGAGCTTTCAATTTACCAGCGTACTCAACTTTTTGATCTTCATATTCGCGGCGGTAGTTTCCTTTTGATGCTTTGTGCTCAAAGGTGTGCGTTAAATCGAAGACAGCTTGTGGCTCACCGCTGTAGTCATTTGGCACATTGAATTGCCATTGCGAAATTGCTTCGAGTGCCGCAGCATCGATAACGTCTTTAGGGAATGAGGCGATAACTCGAGGGTTGATCACGTTGCCTTGTTGGTTTACGTCAAAGCTTACTGTTGACCATGCACTAAAAGATGAAGAGCTTTCGCCGTAACTTGGCGCGACTTTACTTTTCACCGTGATATAGCGAGCATCATGGCCAGACTTATCACGAACGGGTGCTAATAAGCTTTGGTGCTTATCATAGCCATATTCAAAAGCGAGCGCTTTGTATCGGTCTTTACCGTCTTTGCGCGATGGAATTTGGCTACGAATGGTTTTGTAGTTTTCTTTAGCCTCTTCATTTCCATAGTCGATCGCTAACATATACCAAGAAAAAGCATCGTAAATGTTTTGCTTCGTGCCTAAACCTTGCTCATACATTTTCGCCAGTTCATACATGGCGTTAGCATGACCTTGATGGGCAAGCTTTTGAAATTCAGAAAATGCTTGATCATATTCTGAATTATTTAAGTCTTTCATAGCACTGGAGTAATCCGCGAACGTGGCAAAACTAGCCAAACTTAGCGCAGTACATAGACCAAAAGTACGAATTTTCATTCCCTTTTACCTACTTTTTCTTCTTATATCACCGAGTTTACAAGAATTTTACAGTTGAACAAGGGATGAATAACAAAAAATGAGCCATTGGCTCATTTTTTAAAGTATATGAATTCGTTATTTAATCTATATCAAACGAGGCGATTCAAGCCATTAAGTGCCGCAACGCGGTACGCTTCGGCCATTGTTGGATAATTGAACGTAGTGTTCACAAAGTACTCAACATTATTGCCACCATTTTTTTGTTCCATGATAGCTTGGCCGATGTGAACAATCTCAGAAGCACGTTCGCCAAAACAATGCACGCCAAGCACTTCTTTCGTTTCACTGTGGAACAAAATCTTCAAGCTGCCTACGTCTGTGCCTGCGATTTGAGCGCGAGCAAGGTGCTTAAACTGAGCACGGCCCACTTCATAAGGAATTCTTGCTGCTGTGAGCTGTTGTTCTGTTTTGCCCACTGAACTCATTTCCGGAATAGTGTAAATACCAGCCGGAATATCAATGATCAGCTTTTCACTGCATTGACCATGAACAATTGCATCGGCGCAGATACGGCCTTGGTCAAAGGCTGCACTGGCTAGGCTCGGGTAGCCGATAACGTCACCCACGGCGTAAATGTTGTCTACTTCAGTCTGATAGCTTTCATTTACTCGGAGCTGGCCACGACTATCAGACTTCAAGCCAACGGCATCAAGGTTCAATGTGTCTGTATTACCTGTTCGGCCGTTAGCAAATAACAAGCAATCGGCTTTGACACGTTTTCCCGATTTCATATGCATGATGATGCCATCATCACGTGTTTCAACACGTTCAAACTCTTCATTATGGCGAATAAAAATCCCGCTATTCCAGAAGTGGTAACTCAACGCATCGGAAATTTCATCATCCATAAACGCTAAGAGCCTATCGCGGGTATTAACCAAGTCCACTTTTGTGCCTAATCCTTTAAAGATAGAGGCGTACTCACAACCGATAACGCCCGCACCATAGATAAGAATGCGTTGTGGGTCATGCTGCAGGTTTAAAATCGTGTCACTGTCGTAGACGCGTGGGTGAGTAAAGTCTATTTCAGGCGGACGATACGGACGTGAGCCTGTGGCAATAACAATGGTTGGTGCCGTAAGTTGCTCAAAGGAACCGTCTTGATGGCGCACATTAATGGTGTGTTTATCAACAAAACTGGCATCACCTTGGAATAGATCTATGCGATTACGTTCATAAAAGCTACTACGTAGACTCGACTGTTTAGAAATCACCGCGCTGCTGTGCTTTAAGATATCAGGGAAGGTCAGTCGGCCCGGTCGCTCATTGATATGAAACAGTGGATTAGCTTTGTACTCAATGTAACGACTGACTGAGTGACGCAGCGCTTTTGAAGGAATAGTTCCCCAATGTACACAGCCCCCGCCCACATCTCGTTGACGCTCAATGACAGCGACTTTCTTATTACTTTTTGCAAGGTTCATGGCGGTACCTTCACCGCCAGGACCTGTGCCTATAATAATAGCGTCATAATTATATGACGCTTCAGGCTGAATATGCTTGCTTGCTTTTTGCTTTGCCACGGTGACTCCTTGGGGCATTAACAATGTGCCTTACGCAAGCGCGAGTTTAGTTCTAACCAAGCTTGCTTTTGTAATTGCCAGGCACTTTCTAATTCATGGTATTGCTTCATTAAAGCGGATTTTTCACATTGTTGCAGCATTGAATTCTTTTTTGCTTCAATAACCTGCTTCTGTACATGACAAAAGTGCTGCAATTTTTTCAGCAACATATCATATTCGTTTTGCAAAAGAGCGAGTTTGTCTTGTGCGCTTTCAAATGCGGCCAATTTTACTTGCGTTTTAGCCATAAGCGTTTGCGCTTTGGCCTGCTCAATACGCTCAATTGGTGTGCGCTTAAGCTTTTTCGCAAGTCCTAAAAAGGCAAACGTACGGATCATCCATTTCGTTGGGTCGTAATGCCACCAACGGATCCCATTGCGATAGTCACTGGCAAAAATGTGATGGAAGTTATGATAGCCTTCGCCGTAGGTTAGGAAGGCTAAAAAGGCATTGTCTCGTGCGGTGTTCTTTTCCGTGTATGGACGAGTGCCCCAAATATGCGCCAGTGAGTTGATAAAGAAAGTGAAGTGTTGCGAAAGCACTAGGCGCAATAAGCCAGCGAGTAACAACATGCCGATAACATCACCGAAAATCATTCCTAATGTTAGCGGCAGGCCAATGTTCATTAGCGCCACAAGCTTCATATAGTGACGGTGTTGCCACATGACGACCTTGTTTTTTTGTAGGTCACGGGCGTTACTGTAATCACTGTATTTCTCGCCTTGATAGTCTCGTAACATCCATCCGATGTGGCTATACCAAAAACCTCGGGTTGCGGCATAGGGATCATTTATTGGGTCATCTACTTTACCGTGGTGAATGCGGTGGTCACTACTCCAGTGCAGCGCGCTGTTTTGCAGTGCAAACGCACCACCCAAAGCAAAAATAACTTCAATAACTGGGTGCGCTTCATAAGTTTTGTGTGCCCATAAGCGATGGTAACCGGCGGTAATCGAAAGCCCCGCGTAAAACATACAGGCAATAAACGCTATCCAATGCGAACTAGTGAATCCATAGGTCATCCCATACCAAGGAACAAGGGTGATAGCGGCCAAAAAAGAGATACTGAAGAACAGCACATTGACCCATAAAATAGGAGCTTTTTTCATGATAATTTAATCTCAGCGTACAACTGTACGCTAAAATAGAGGTTCAATCTCTCAGCGTCAAGTATTAGACTTGAGTTTTTAATCGCTTAGGTGGCAACCATGGCCGGAGTTCGTGCCCAGCAAAAATTGAAAACACGTCAAGCTTTGATAGAAGCGGCGTTCAATCAGCTCAGTGCTGAACATAGCTTCTCAAACTTGAGTCTGCGTGAAGTAGCTCGCGAAGCTGGCATTGCACCCACTTCTTTTTATCGACATTTCAAAGATATGAATGAGTTGGGATTAACCATGGTTGATGAAGCTGGCTTAACATTACGCCAGTTAATGCGCCAAGCTAGAAGACGCATTGCCAGTGGCGGCAGTGTTATTTCTACGTCTGTTTTAACCTTTATGGAATTTATCGACAATCAACCAAACCAATTTCGGTTGTTGTTGCGTGAACGCTCTGGCACATCAAAAGCATTTCGTTCAGCCGTTGCCCGAGAGATTAAGCACTTTATTCTCGAACTTGCCCATTACTTAGAAAATGAAACGGGCTGTGACAGTCATCATGCCTATATGCAAGCAGAAGCCATGGTGACAATTGTATTTACATCCGGTGCTGAAGCGTTGGATCTTGAGGGGCATTCCCGCGAAGAGTTGGTTGAACGCTTGATTTGGCAACTGCGTTATATTTCCTTCGGTGGCAACCATTACGCGCAAAAAACCAACAGTTAGTTGCTAGCTCGAAAATAAAATAGTCTTCACCATTTTCCATCAACACAGAGCTAGTCTCTGTGTTTTGTTTGCTTGTTCTGCATTAAAAATTCATGTTCGGTCTTATTTGGGAATTATAAACCCTACAAAATTCCTGCTTTAACCGTTTTTCGGGAATTTTTATGCTTGCCAGTGTGCTCGGGTTAATGATAAAAATTAGCCAGCTTTACAAATAAAGAACACACATGATGCATTTTACTCAGCTAATTACACTTCTACTTAACCTGCTGCTCATTGAGCATCATCGCGGGGCGTAGTGTTATAGCTGTGTATAAACACACAATAATAAGACCCCGCATTGAGCGGGGTTTTTTATTTGTGCATCTGGCACTGAGAATGAGGACAAACAATGCAAGACAAGGTATGGATCTTCGACACCACATTACGAGATGGTGAGCAAGCGCTAAAAGCGAGTCTAACGGAAGATGACAAGCTACAACTCGCGCATGCAATTAGCCGTCTGAATGTGGATGTAATGGAAGTGGGCTTTCCAGTTTCCAGTCCTGCTGATTTCCGAGCGGTGCAGCGAATTGCAACCGAAGTACGCAAACCAGTCATATGTGGCTTAGCTCGCGCGGTTGCAAAAGATATTGAAGCCTGTGGTGAAGCGCTTAAGCCCGCTGAGCGTGGTCGTATTCATACCTTTATCGCCACTTCTCCTTTGCATTTAGAGCATAAATTAAGAATGTCGTTAGACGATGCCACGGCTATGGCGGTTAAAGCGATTAAACAAGCCCGTAACTATACTGACGATGTTGAATTCTCATGTGAAGATGCTGGTCGAACTCCTCATGCCGACTTATGTCGCATTGTTGAACGTGCGATTGATGCGGGTGCGAACACCATCAACTTGCCAGATACCGTGGGTTATGTGACGCCAGACGAATACGCAGCGATGATCCATCACTTAATGAACAATGTGCCGAATATTGATAAGGCGAGATTGAGTGTACATTGCCACAATGATTTGGGGTTGGCAGTTGCTAACTCGATTGCAGCAGTGCAAGCGGGGGCGCGCCAAATTGAATGTACGGTCAATGGTATTGGTGAGCGCGCGGGGAACTGTTCGTTAGAAGAGGTGGCGATGATCATGAAGATGCGCCAAGACCACTTAAAAGTGCATACCGATATTCGCAGCGAAGAAATCTACCGCGCTTCGCGCCAAGTGGCAAAGATTTGCAATATGCCTGTGCAACCTAATAAAGCTATTGTGGGTGAAAATGCCTTCGCACACAGCTCAGGCATCCACCAAGACGGCGTGCTTAAAGCGCAAAACACCTATGAAATTATGTCGCCGGAAAGTGTGGGTGTTCCAAATAATCAATTGAATATGACTTCGCGATCGGGTCGTCACGTTATTGAACATCGCTTAAGCGAATTAGGTTATCAAGCTGATGACTATGACATGGATAGCTTATATGAAAGCTTTCTAGAGTTGGCTGACCAAAAAGGCACGGTTTATGACTATGACCTTGAAGCCATGATTTACTTCAATCAAATCCGTGATAAAGACGACCACTATCAACTTAATTTTGTGAACTCCGCTTCTAATTCTCAGTCAGTGGCCAGCGCTACGATTGGTTTGAGAATTGGTGACGAGGAAAAGCAAGAAGCCGCCACGGGTAACGGGCCTGTTGAAGCTTCTTTTGCTGCCTTGGCTCGCTTAACGGGAATGGAAGTCGAAGTGATTGAATACAACCTTGATGCAACAGGGCAAGGCGCAAGCTCACTCGGCCAAGTTGACATCATCGCCAAATACCAAGGGCGCACATACCACGGTGCAGGGCTTGCGGCAGACATTGTCGAAGCATCTGTCCATGCCATGGTGCGCGTTTACAACATTATTCATCGGGCACAACAGGTGTCTAGCTTAAAGCAACAAAGGAAAGCAGGATGAGTCAAAAGAATTACAGCATCGCCGTATTAGCAGGTGATGGTATTGGTCCAGAAGTCATGGCTGCCGCAGAGCAAGTGTTAGCCGCAACAAGTAAAGAATTCGGTTTTTCCTTGAGTCTGCATCATCACGCCGTAGGTGGTTGTGCTATCGATGAATTTGGTGAAGCGCTTCCAGCCCCGACGCTATCTGCCTGTGAGCAAGCCGATGCCATTTTGTTCGGCGCGGTTGGAGGTCCCAAGTGGGAAAACTTGCCTCCGGAGCAACAACCTGAACGTGCATCTTTGCTGCCGCTACGTAAGCATTTTGGCCTGTTCTGTAACCTGCGTCCTGCACAGTTATTGCCTGCATTGAGTAGTTCATCGCCGTTACGCCAAGATATCAGTGCTAATGGCTTTGATATCTTGTGTGTACGTGAGCTAACTGGCGGTATCTACTTTGGCGAGAAAGGTCGCAGTGGTGAGGGAGAACAGGAAGCTGCGTTTGATACGCAAACTTATTCGCGTAAAGAAATTGAGCGCATTGCACGTTTCGCATTTGAAGCGGCGCGTTTGCGTCATAATCATGTTACCTCGGTTGATAAAGCGAATGTATTAGCAACTAGCGTGCTATGGCGTGAAGTAGTGAATGAGGTAAGTAAAGAGTTTCCAGATGTGACTTTAGATCACATCTACATCGATAATGCTGCGATGCAGCTAGTGAAACAGCCTAGCCAATTTGATGTGTTGCTGTGCGATAACTTGTTCGGCGACATACTTTCTGATGAGTGTGCGATGATCACCGGTTCAATGGGATTATTGCCATCAGCGAGTCTTAATCAGTCTGGTTTTGGTTTGTATGAACCAGCCGGTGGCTCGGCGCCGGACATCGCGGGCAAAGGAGTGGCCAACCCAATCGCACAAATCTTGAGCGCGGCCCTGATGCTTCGTTACTCATTGGGTCAAGATGAAGCAGCAAGACGTATTGAAAAGGCCGTGGCCGAAGCGGTAGCCGCCGGTGTAGGAACGCCGGATATCTTCCCGAATGCAGGGTATACCACGCGTGACGTGGCTAATGCCATTGTTGAGCGTATTTAGAGGAGCGGGTCGTGGCAAATACTCTATATGACAAAATTTGGCAGGCGCATACGGTTGCCAAAATCAATGAGCAGACAGACTTGCTTTATATTGACCGTCACCTTGTACATGAGGTGACCTCTCCGCAAGCGTTTGCGGGCTTACGTGAAAAGAATCGCCCAGTGCGTTGCCCTGAGAAAACTTTTGCAACCATGGACCACAATGTTTCTACAAAGAGCCGTTCGTTAGACGCAGCCAGTGAAGTTTCACGCAATCAGCTAATGGCATTAGCAAAAAACTGTGAAGATTTTGGCATCGTTTTATATGATTTAAACTCGATTAATCAAGGTATTGTTCATGTAATGGGCCCTGAACAAGGGATCACCTTGCCGGGTACTACAATCGTTTGCGGTGATAGTCATACCTCAACTCACGGTGCCTTTGGTGCTCTGGCGCATGGTATTGGTACCTCAGAAGTTGAGCATGTACTTGCGACGCAAACATTGCAGCAGAAAAAAGCCAAGTCGTTAAAAATCCAAGTCAATGGTGTGCTACGTCCGACCGTTACTGCTAAAGATCTGATAATGGCGGTGATCGGTAAGTTGGGCACGGCAGGCGGCACGGGGTATGTAGCTGAGTTCTGTGGCACGGGCATTGAGGCGCTGTCGATGGAAGCGAGGATGACCCTGTGCAACATGAGCATTGAAATGGGGGCAAAAGCGGGCCTTATCGCGCCGGATGAGAAAACCTATGCCTACCTAGAGGGGCGTCCATTTGCGCCTAAAGGTCAGGATTTTATTGACGCAGTTGCCTATTGGCAAACCTTGCGCAGCGATGACGGTGCGGTATTTGATAAGGTGGTTGAGCTCGATGCATCGGAAATTCAGCCACAGATCACTTGGGGTACTAGCCCCGAGCAGGTCATTGGCGTGAATGATGTGATCCCAGACCCTGACAAAGAAACCGATTTAATTAAAGCCGATGCAATTCGCAATGCACTGAAATACATGGATTTACAACCCGGGCAAAAAATCAGTGATGTGAGTGTAGATACCGTGTTTATTGGTTCGTGCACCAACAGTCGTATTGAAGACTTGCGTGCCGCGGCGCACATTGTTCAAGGTAAACATGTAGCCTCAGGCATTGAAGCCTTAATCGTACCTGGCTCCGGCCTTGTGAAGAAACAAGCGGAAGACGAAGGTTTGGCGGATATATTCAAAGCCGCTGGTTTTGAGTGGCGTGAGCCGGGTTGCTCTATGTGTCTGGCGATGAATGATGACCGCCTAGAGCCGGGTAAACGATGTGCCTCAACTTCAAACCGTAATTTTGAAGGTCGCCAAGGTCGAGGTGGGCGCACTCATTTAGTGAGTCCTGCTATGGCTGCAGCGGCAGCGATTGCGGGTCGCTTTGTAGATATTCAAGGAGAAGCCCAATGAGCAGTTACCACAGTGGTTTAGTGGCACCGTTGGATAAAAACAATGTGGATACAGACCAAATTATTCCGAAGCAGTTTTTAACGTCGACCAGCCGCGATGGCTTTGATAAAGCCCTATTTTTTGATTGGCGTTACCTTGAAAATGGTGAACCGAATCCAGAGTTTGTGTTGAACTATGAGCGCTATCAAGGTGCTACGATTTTGCTCAGCCGCGACAATTTTGGTTGTGGTTCTTCTCGTGAACACGCGCCATGGGCGTTAAAGCAATACGGTTTTGACATCATCATTGCCGAAAGTTTTGCCGATATCTTTTTTAATAACTGTGCCAATAACCAAATGCTGGCGATTGCTTTATCAAGTGAACAACTCGACAGGTTATTTGCTTTGGCACAAGGCGATGCGCCTTTAAACATTGATATCGATTTGCAAAACCAAGTGCTGCACAGCGATGCATTCGAACCAATTTACTTCGAGGTGCGTGCTGATATCAAAGAGCGTTTGCTAAGCGGTCTCGATTTTATTGGTGTGACTGAGCAATATAATCCGCAAATCGATGCGTTTGAAAAACAATTGAACGAAGCACGTCCTTGGCAATAGCATCTGCGGGCCTCATCGCAATTGTTCGCACATTCGATATATAAAGCGCTACTATAGCGCTTTATATCTTTATGGATGAATCTAATGAAATTAGCTTTTGCAGCCACTGCCACGCTTTTTTGTTTAAGTGCGAGTGTTTTGGCGCGACCAGCGCCTTTGGTATCGATCCCCAGCCACGACGCGTTTTTTAACAACATCAAAGCGCATTGTGGTAAAGCCTATGAAGGGCAGGTAACAGTCGATAACGCTGGACCAAGCAGCTTTAGCGATGCCAAGCTAGTGATGCATGTTCGCCGTTGTAACGACCGCGAGCTACAAATCCCATTTCATGTCGGTGACGATGCATCGCGCACATGGATCATCACTAAAACAGGTAGTGGTTTAAGTTTGAAGCATGATCATCGCCATGAAGATGGCAGTGATGATGCATCAACCATGTATGGTGGCCACACCCTTGATGCAGGATTTGCTAATGCGCAATCATTCCCTGCCGATCAATATTCAAAAGAATTATTCATAAGCCAAGGTATTCCACAATCAATGGGTAATACATGGCAAATGTATATTTATCCCGAGCAGTTTACCTATCGCTTAGTCAGAGAAGGGCGTGAATTCCGCGTGGATTTTGATTTAACCAAACCAATTACGCCACCAACAGCTCCTTGGGGTTACAGCGATTAGTCGCAGGTGACTTCGGTCAGTAAGTTTGGTTCGTATTTACGGGGTGTGGTAGGGAAACGGTCGTACTCCTGCACACCTTTAATAACCTTGAGCGTGAAGGTACGTCCTTTGCACAAGTTATTAGCATGGCGCAGTATAAACACGCTTTGTCTTTGGAAATTTTGATAGCCATCTTCAACTACTTCGACGCGATACTTTTTGCTCGATAACTTGGTTTGGTAGTAATGCACGCGTTCGTCGAAATCATAGAGTTTTTCTTGTTCACCTATAGGTGGTGCTGTATAGGAACAAGCGGCTAAGAGAGCACAAGGAATAAGCAGTAAGCTTGAATTGCGCATGGTTAGTTCCTCTAGTTGTATGCCGACAGCGTATCCATTACAGTGATTGTAACACTTAACGAGGTCACTGCCATGCTAGAGAACCTAAAGCGTCTATTTAATTCGTTCAATGAAGTTACCACTGAAAATGAAGTACCTGACTTTAAAACTGCTGTCGCGGCACTGTTGGTGGAAGTGATGCGAGCTGATGATGAGCTACAAGCGCAGGAGCAGGAAATGATCCTCGCCTTGTTACAAAAACACTTCGGGCTCAGTATCGAAGAAGCCAGCACTTTGGTGTCAGACGCAAGCTCGAGTCTAGATGACGCAATTGATTATTACCGCTTTTCCAAGCAGATAAACGATAACACCAGCGCAGAACAACGAATCGAAATACTTGAGCTGTTGTGGCAACTCGCCTATGCCGATGGTAAGTTAGATAGATATGAAGAGCATGTGATTAGAAAGGTAGCCGATCTGCTGTATGTCACGCACAATGACTTCATACGCGCAAAGCTAGCAGCTCAACAAGAGTAGGCGCTCGGTATTAGCCACCGAGCGCTTTATGAATTAGCTATTAAGCTTGCTGGTTACTTCAACTAGCTGGCTGGTTAGGCCGCCAATCTTCTCACTTGCGCCTGCATCACTGATTTTACCATTCTCATCGAGAAGTGTATGAATCGCTGGAACTGCCAGTTGGTCACCTAGTACTAGTGCGCCGATACCACTTAAAATATCACGAACGTGGTTTAATCCACGTAACCCACCTAAACCACCAGGTGACGCGGCAAAAAGTGCCACGACCTTATTGCGAAATGCAGGCTCTGCGCCCGCTTCAGTACGTGATGCCCAATCGATCGCATTTTTCAGTACGGCTGTGATTGAGCCATTATATTCTGGGCTCGCTAACAAAATAGCGTCTGCGCTGCGCAGTTTGTCTTTGAGGATTTGCACATTGGCGGGTACGCCTTGTGCTTCAACATCTTCATTGAACATAGGGAGATCAAGTTCAGCCAGTGACAGAATTTCCACTTCAGCACCTTGTTGCTTTGCAAGCTCTGCTGCGTGTTCAATCACAGCGTGGTTAAAACTATTTTTACGAAGGCTGCCTGCTAGGGCGATAATTTTTGCGTTTGCCATGATAGTGATCCTTATTCGATGCAATGATGACTGTTTGCGTGTTTGTAACTTTAATAGAAAACCGACTTGCAAAAAAGCGCAAAAAACGCAAAGCTTGTGTGCGTATATACACATAAGGTGCAGGGTATGGCGATTGAGTTTAATGATTGGCAGGATATCAAAGTGGCGTTTGAGGTGGCTCGTCGAGGGACGCTCACTTCAGCCGCTGAAGCATTAGGCGTGCACCACAGCACGGTACTCAGGCGTATCAATCACCTCGAGCAAAGCTTAAACGCGCGGTTATTTCACCGCCATGCTCGCGGTTACACTGTCACAGAAACAGGGCAAAAGTTGTTTAGCACAGCCGAGCAAATCAATGAGCAGCTCGAGTCTTTACACAACAGTATTATGGCGGCAGATACGACCTTGTCAGGTTCGTTGTTAGTGACTACGGTGAGTGGCTTTATCGATTTGCTCGCTCCTGTGTGCGAACAGTTCCAGCAGCAGCACCCTAATGTACAGCTTGAAATTTTGCTCGATCAAAAGCGTTTGCGTCTTGACCATGGGCAAGCACATATTGCTGTGCGAGCTGGTCCGCGTCCTGATGAAGGTGACTATATTGCACAACATTTGTGTAGCAATGAATCTGGCCTTTTCGCTCATGAGCGATACCTTTCAAGGATGGGCGAACCAAAATCGTTGGCTGATTTGCGAGAGCATCACTTTATTTCCGGTGTCGCGGGATACAACAATCGCGTTCCTTATTTTGCTTGGGTAGATGAACATATACCCGCTTCGCAGATTTCTTTGCGGGTGTCAGAAACCTCCGATGCGAATCGCGCTATTGCTGGAGGCTTAGGTATTGGTGGTATGCAAAAAGAGGCCGCGAAGTTGTACCCCGAGTTGCGGCCTATTCTTGAAAGCGAGCTCAGTTGGCGCAGTGATATCTGGTTGGTGACTCATCACCAAATGCACCGCAGTGCGAAAGTGCAGGCTTTTGCACAATTACTGAAACAGTATTTTCGTGCTTAATTGCGCTTTATTCGCATGCACACAGCCCAGTGTGCCCTTGTTATTCATGGTCAATATGACACAATGACAAGGTCTTAATTAATTCTTACGCAAATGCGTTGATTGGAGTAATACCGTACATGGCAGATATTCAATTTCTTAATGTTGATCTTGAGTTGGAATCTAAGCATGACATCAGTGCGCTGGTGGCGGATTTAGATAAACGTGCTGTAGTGCTGCATTACGACAAAGATGAAACTCGTCAATTAGCGCGCATAGAAGCAAAAAGCGATGCCATGAGTCCGGATAAAGCCATTAATGAATTGTGCGAAATCATTGAATCATGCTCTAAAGCGGGCCTTAAACAATGGCTTAGCTGCTCGCGTCGAACGTTTGATTTAGGGTTTAACTCTGGTCACTCACCTAAATGTTTCAATGAAGCAATCAGCGCCGATACTTTATTACGCATCTCTGCAATTGGTGCGGGTATCGAAGTAACGATTTATCCTGTCCAAGAGTCTTAATTTCTTTCAAAAACTCCTTTGAGCGGTTGGCGCAGCGCCTACGGGCGTTGTGACCATCAATGTTTATTCAAAACTTCCCCCTTCCCAATTGGCTATAAACTGTTTTCTTTGGAAAAAATCTAAATTAATAACCAAATGGAATATCAAAGCATTTTCTATTCTTTTTTTATAACCCGTCATCTAGGTATTCTTCATGCTCACAATAGCCTAGCCGTGAATCTTCACTCACCTAGGTAGGAATTTATTTATCTGTGTCGATAACAAGGGCACAGCTATGGGTTAGAGGAAAGAAGATGTTGTTAAACCAGCTGAGTGCCGCAGCCAGTCCGTTATCACCCGAACAGGTGCAAAAGCTTCAAGGTTTGGTGGCCGAACTAAATCCAATTCAGCAAGCGTGGGTGAGTGGTTACCTAGCTGCCAATGCAAATACTGCAGCACTTGCTGGTGGTTTAACAACAGCACCTGCCGCGCAAGCAGGCGAAGCTGCAACCCTGACAATTTTATATGGCTCGCAAACTGGTAACGCGAAAAGTGTTGCGACCAAGTTGCAACAGCAAGCGCAATCACGTGGTTTAGCTGTGAAGCTCGTTAGCATGGCAGATTACAAACCCACTGCACTGAAAAAAGAGCAGTTTATCAGCATTGTGGTTTCAACTTATGGTGAGGGTGAACCACCTGAAGATGCTGAAACCTTGCATGAGTTCTTAACAACTAAGAAAGCACCTAAGCTGGATGGCGTCAAAATTGCTGTACTTGGTTTGGGAGACTCTAGTTACGAATTCTTCTGTCAAACAGCAAAAGATTTTGAAGAGCGCCTAGTGAAACTGGGAGCCGAAGTAATTCACCAGCGTGCTGATCTCGACGTTGATTACGAAGATCATAGCGAAGCGTGGATCTCAGGTGCGTTGGATGCATTCGAGCCAGACCTAAAAGCGCAACAAAATGACGCTAATGTCGTCAGTATGCCATTAACGGCGGGTGTTGCCAGTCACAGTCAATTCAACAAGCAAAACCCATTTACAGCAGAGTTAGCAACGGTACAAAAAATTACTGGTCGTGACTCAACAAAAGATGTGCGCCATATCGAAATTTCACTAGAAGGGTCGGATATTCAATATCAGCCGGGTGACTCGTTGGGCGTTTACTTCCTTAATGATGAAAATAAGGTGGATAGCGTGTTGAATGCGCTCGCATTAGATGGCGAAACGCAAATCAAACTGGGCGATGAATCTTTGAGCCTGCGTGAAGCGCTGATTGAAAAGCTAGAGCTAACTCAGTCTTATCCAGGTTTTGTTGAAAAATACGCGCAATTAACACAAGCCGCAGATCTGTTAGCTTTAGTCGATGACAAAGCTGCGATGCGTGAGTACATCGAAGCGCGTCAAACTTACGACGTAATCTTACAGAATCCTGCAAAAATAAGTGCTCAAGAGTTGGTGGATAGCCTGCGCAAAGTTCAGCCTCGTCTTTATTCGATAGCGTCAAGCCAAGCTGAAGTGGAAGAAGAAGTGCACCTGACAGTCGGTGTGGTCGAGTTCGAAAGCTTTGGTGAACAACACCTAGGCGGCTGTTCTGGTTATTTATGCCGATTTGCTGAAGAAGGCACACAAATCAAGGTGTTTACCGAGCACAATGATAACTTCCGTTTACCAGTGGACGACAATACACCGATTATCATGGTGGGTCCTGGGACAGGGATTGCACCATTTAGAGCATTCCTGCAAGAGCGCGATGCCCGCGAAGCAGAAGGTCAAAACTGGTTGTTCTTTGGGAATCCGCATTTCACCCAAGATTTCTTATACCAAACAGAAATCCAAGGCTATTTGAAATCAGGCTTATTAAGCCGTGTTGATGTTGCCTGGAGTCGCGATCAAGCACAGAAAGTGTATGTACAAGATCGTATCCGTGAGCAAGGCGAACAAGTATTTGCATGGCTAGAGCAAGGTGCACATTTCTATATTTGTGGTGATGCAAATCACATGGCCAAAGACGTTCACCAAGCACTGATTGATGTAGTTAAAGAATTTGGCAACAAAGACGATGAAGGTGCACAGCAATACCTAAAAGATTTGCGCAGTGCCAACCGTTATCAAAAAGATGTTTATTAAGCGCCCGTCAGCGCAGTTAATGTAGGAATTGATATGAGCGATTACAAGCCAAATAGCAAGCACGATCCACAAGCGAAACTTGCTGACAATGAGCGTCTAAAAACCCAGAGCAACTTTTTACGCGGTACCATAGAAGCTGATCTCAAAGACCAAATTACAGGTGGTTTTACTGCGGATAACTTCCAACTGATTCGTTTCCACGGTATGTACCAACAAGATGATCGTGACATTCGTCCAGAGCGAACGAAGCAAAAGCTTGAGCCGCTGCACAACGTAATGCTGCGTGCACGTATGCCTGGTGGCATCATCAAGCCGGAGCAATGGCTTGCGATTGATAAGTTTGCTGACGAGAAGACCATGTATGGTTCTATTCGTTTAACTACACGCCAAACATTTCAGTTCCATGGTGTGTTAAAGCCAAACATCAAAGATATGCACCAAATGCTGAACAGCGTGGGCATTGACTCAATTGCGACAGCTGGTGACGTAAACCGAAATGTTTTGTGCACCACCAATCCTGTTGAATCTGAATTGCACCAAGAAGCGTATGAGTGGGCAGCAAAAATTTCAGAGCACTTGCTACCTAAAACACGCGCTTATGCAGAGATTTGGTTAAATGGTGAAAAGTCAGAAACAACGGATGAAGAGCCCATCTTAGGTTCGACTTACTTACCACGTAAGTTTAAAACTACCGTGACCATTCCGCCGAACAACGAAGTTGATGTGCATGCCAACGATCTGAACTTTGTCGCTATTGCTGACAACGGCAAGCTTGTTGGTTTTAACGTACTCGTTGGTGGCGGCTTGGCAATGACACACGGTGACGTAAATACCTATCCGCGCAAAGCTGATGATTTTGGTTTTGTGCCACTTGAGCACACTTTAGCAATCGCTGAGCATGTGGTTTCAGTGCAGCGTGATTGGGGTAACCGTGTAAATCGTAAGAATGCGAAAACTAAATATACACTCGATACATTCGGCAGTGATGCGTTTAAAGCCGAAGTTGAAAAGCGTGCGGGCGTAAAGTTTGAAGACAGTCGTCCTTATGAATTCACGCATCGCGGTGACCGCTTTGGTTGGGTCGAAGGGATCGATGGTAAGCATCACCTGACTGTGTTCATTCAAAATGGCCGTATTCTTGATTTCCCTGATAAAGCTCTGAAAACGGGCTGTCGCAAAATTGCAGAAATCCACCAAGGTGATTTCCGCATGACGGCGAACCAAAACTTGATCATCGCAGGTGTACCAGCTGATCAGAAATACGTGATTGAACAACTCGCTCGTGAGCATGGTTTGATTGATGATAGTCACACAGAGCAGCGCAAAGCATCAATGGCGTGTGTATCACTGCCGACTTGTCCATTAGCAATGGCTGAAGCTGAGCGCTATTTACCTGAATTGATCGAAAAAACAGAAGCACTACTTGAGAAGCATGATGTCGCAGATGAGCACATTATCCTTCGCGTGGTAGGTTGCCCGAACGGCTGTGGCCGCGCAATGCTGGCAGAAGCCGGTTTGGTAGGTAAAGGCCCTGGAAAGTACAACCTTTACCTTGGTGGTAACCGAGAGGGTACGCGTATTCCGAAATTGTATTTGGAAAACGTTGGTGAAGAGGTATATCTCGAGGCACTGGATGAACTAATCGGACGTTGGGCAAAAGAGCGCAATCAAGATGAAGGTTTCGGTGATTTTGTGATCCGTCAGGGGATCGTTGCAGAAGTTAGAGTCTCAAAAACAGACTTTCACGCATAAATAGGTAAGAGGGCAGGTTAATGAGCGAGTTTAAAGACATTTTGACGCTCGATGACAATGCACGAAAGGCAAAGTTAGCTAATGTAAACGCAATTTTGGCTGATAAATCAGCTGTTGAGCGTGTCGAATGGGCTGTGGGCCACTTACCTGACAGCCATATCTTGTCCTCGAGTTTTGGTATCCAATCAGCTGTCATGCTGCACATGGTTACTAGTGTGAAAAAAGATATACCAGTTGTATTAACTGACACAGGTTATTTGTTTCCTGAAACCTATCAATTTATAGATCAAATGACAGATAGGTTGAAACTGAATCTGAAAGTATATAAAGCTAAGTATAGTCCCGCATGGCAAGAAGCGAAGTACGGTAAGTTGTGGGAGCAAGGTGAAGGCGGTATCAAGCTGTACAATCAAATGAATAAAGTTGAGCCAATGACACAGGCATTAAAAGATCTAAATGTCGGTACTTGGTTTAGTGGCTTGCGCAGACAACAGTCAAGTACTCGTCAAGACAAGAACATTGTTGAGATCAGTCGTGGCACAGTTAAGGTGTATCCTATCATTGAATGGCATAACCGTGACGTTTACCAATACCTGACCCAACATGATTTACCGTACCACCCATTATGGGAGCAAGGTTATGTGTCTATGGGAGATGTGCACACCACCAGAAAACTAGAGCCAGGTATGACAGAGGAAGAAACGAGATTCTTTGGTATTGGCCGGGAATGTGGACTTCATATAGACGGCGATGGTATTTAATTGCGGATATAGAAATAAAAAAGAGGGCTAAGCCCTCTTTTTTATTCGTCGTTACCGTCTTGCTTTTGTTTGGCTTCACGCACCTTTAGGGTGCGCTCTTGATATTCATTGTCGTTCAACTTTGAAATCATAGCGCTCGCATCATTCATTGCGACTTCTACGAAACCAAAACCTCTGCGCTTACCTGTGTGTTTGTCTTTAAGGAGACGCACGCTAAATACCGTACCATGCTGTTCAAACAGCTCTTTAACCATGTGCTCGTTTGCACGATAAGGCAAATTACCTACATATAAGGTCTTGGTGTCGGCATCCTCTGTATTACTAGAGGTAGTGCTGCCACTACTATTGCTGTTAGCCAATACTAAAGCGATTCCTGTGATCAATGCGCCTAATGCGAAAGAAAGAGGTGAAGAAAAAGCAGAAGCTGACAAAGCGAAAGCTAAAACTAAATAGCCTAATGCCGCGATACAAACTGTAATTATAATTGTTTTTAGATTGGGTGATGTCATTGTGATCTACCAGATATACATGAAATAAACATTAAGTTAACAAAATGCAAAGTCTTATCTTAACGAGATTCCTTCACATAGCAACAGATAAAGCAGTTAACTTCGCTTATATTGGTTGATCTAACGCTAATTTTGAGTGAAAAAACATCAAAAAAAGACTTTTTGTATGTATTTTGAGCGAACGGAAAAGATCTTTAAAAAAAGTGTTGATCTGATTTTGGATCTCCCTATAATGCGCATCCACCGACACGGCGGACTGCTTACAAACAAGCAATACGAAGTGAAGGTTGAGTCAAGTAAAACTGGGTTTTAAGAAACTTTAAATTTTCTCAAAATTAAGTGTTGACAACAAATCAGGGTTGAGTAGAATGCACAGCCCTCGAGACGCGAAAGCAACTCGAAACCGGGTAACCGGACTGTTCTTTAAAAATATGAAGCAATCATCTGTGTGGGCACTCGTACAGGTTGAGTTCTAACAGCAGATTCTAGTTCGCTAGATGACGCAAACAAATTTAGAGTCTCAATTGAACTGAGTGACCAACGGAAACAAGTTTACTTGTTTCAGCACAGTCAATTCGATATCGAAAGATATCAAAATCAGAATTCAATGAGCGCCGAATCTTCGGATTCAAAAAACTTTTAATTGAAGAGTTTGATCATGGCTCAGATTGAACGCTGGCGGCAGGCCTAACACATGCAAGTCGAGCGGTAACATTTCTAGCTTGCTAGAAGATGACGAGCGGCGGACGGGTGAGTAAT
>NZ_JBDODM010000001.1:0-931560 GCF_039831865.1 Pseudoalteromonas pernae | reverse complement strand
ACTACAACGTTGATAGGCAGGATGTGGAAGCGCTGTGAGGCGTTAAGCTAACCTGTACTAATTACCCGTGAGGCTTAACCATACAACGCCAAAATGGTGTGAGACTGTTAAGTTAGAAGTTAGAAATAAAGACTGAAGTAGACAATTACTTATTACTTTGAAATAAAGAGCAGCTTTCCGAATTAATACTGATTGCGACAGCGATTAGTAACCAACTTTGCTTGGTGATAATAGCGTTCTGGACCCACCTGACCCCATGCCGAACTCAGAAGTGAAACGGAACTGCGCCGATGATAGTGTGGCATTTGCCATGTGAAAGTAGGTCATCACCAGGCTCCTAATTTTAGAAAAGCCCGATTCGAATGAGTCGGGCTTTTTAGAGCAAAAAAAGAATTTACAAGCTTTTGCTTGGCGACAATAGCGTTTTGGAACCACCTGACCCCATGCCGAACTCAGAAGTGAAACGAAACAGCGTCGATGATAGTGTGGCATTTGCCATGTGAAAGTAGAACATCGCCAAGCTCCTAATTATACGAAGAACCCAGCTTATAGCTGGGTTTTTTCGTTTAAAAGCATTGATGCTCTACTTGAACATGGCAGGAAAAAAGCTGAGCGAAGCGAGTTCATTCCTGTGATAAAGCTGTCGGGAACAGCTTTACATCGCGCAGGCGACCCGCAGGGCAAGGGCAGGATAGCCCGAAGTAAAGTAGTCGCTACGAAATAGAACATCCAACTTCGTAGCGAGCCAAGCTCCTAATTATATGAAGAACCCAGCTTATAGCTGGGTTTTTTGCGTTTGGGGTTTAAGGTGACAAGGGGGGAAGCAAAACCACCTTCAAGCGGTAGCGTGCGGCTTATGCGAGTGTTAGACTCGATAGTCTTGGTTTTGAGGTAGTTTGTAGAGTGAGTATTTTAAATGACACGCAGTGCAACTGATGTTGTTTCGCAGGTCTTAGCGCCTTGTTCAGCACAGCAGTTCTTTGATGAGTATTTAGGTAAAAAGCCATTAGTCGTCAAAGGAAAAGGAAGTAGATTCAACATTGCAGGTGAAGATCCTAAAGGCAAAATTCTCAGTGATTATAAGAAATATGCGAGTACCTTAACTTGCCATGCTCATTCTCCGAGTGGACCCCCTCCACATGCTAGACCTGTCAATGATGCATCCGCTTTTTTGGGTTTAGTATCTGAATACCATAAACTTGGGTATACTGTTCGAATTCCAGATGTTACTGATCTCTTTGCCAATCTCACTGAATTTACCCGTTCTTTAGAAAAGTTAGTAAACAATGAAGTAGGGGTAGTAGTTTTTTGGAGTGCACCGGGTGCAGCTGCGCCTGTCCATTATGACGAAGTAGATGTTTTTGTTATTCAATTACAAGGTACCAAACGTTGGTTCATCTCGAATGAGCCATCGACTCTTCCAAATAAGTGGAAAAATGCGGGTGAACCTGCGTCAACATTAACCAATTATCAAACGCTGGATGTCGAGCCTGGCGATTTAATTTATTTACCACGCGGCACTGTTCATACAGTGCAATCAACCAGTGAATCATTGCATCTGTCTATTGGCTTTGTACCTGTAACCGCACGCGAAGGCGTAATAGCAATGGCTGATTTTCTTTCAGAGCATAGCTTTTCGCTACGAAGCGGTTTGTTCCCGAGCGTGGATGAGCAATTAGATGGTGATACTTTTAAGCAGGTCGCTAATAAAATTAGAAAAGAGCTTGCTCAGCTGGTAACTCAGTGCCAGTCCGATGACTTTATTAAAGCTGCGCTGGCACGTCGAAGAGCGCGGATGATTGCTGAACTACCAAAATTAGACAAAGCCCCACCACAGGACATTAGCCCTGATACTCGCTTAAAACGTCACCCATTAGCGATGAGTGAGATTGTGATGACTAGGGACTTTGTGGATTTCACCTTACCTGGCGAGCATATACTCATTAACAGCAGTGTAGAAAAAGCAGTTCGATTTATTGAACAAACGCCGAGTTTTGTAGTGAGAGATATTCCAGGTGATATCGGTAATGATGTGCGCGTGGCATTGGTGAATAAATTTGTCGGCAGCGGTTTTTTACAGGTCAGCGAATAGCTAATCTTTCTTATCAAGATTATGTGGTTGTATTAGTGAGGTGTATGCTGATACAGCCCGTCATCTCACTCTATATCTGCTTCCCCACATACTAGCCAGCACCCTGTGTAACCGGAAAATACCAATGAAGAAAGCGTGAAATAATGATTTGATATTGGCGGAGCATAAAAGAAAAGGATGTTCCCCGGCGTTGCGGTTACGAATATCAGCCCTTGAACCCTGAGGTTCAAGGCGGAAGACAACTACAGGCCGTAGGCTTCTCGGTACATGCCGAGCTTGCGCAGTAGCCCGCAAGATGCATTCCTGTTTAAAATTTATCGGCTCAGGGACATCATTCGCTGGCCAACAAGCTAGGGAACAAGTTAATTATATAAGACAGTGCCGCAGGGATACAGTTTAATCGCAATATTTGTGTTTAAATGCAGGCAAAGTGAACAAGCTGGGCGTTATTTGATCGTTATCATATCGCCATTGCTACAATACGGTGGAGTCAGTCACCGAGCGGTGGTAGCATTACTGACTGTAATCTAAATAATTTCGTCACACGCGAGCCTATCATGAGCGAACAACGTAGCTACCAAGCAGCCCAACTATTATTAGAAAGTAACGATATTTTTGTCATGCCATCAGAAGTGCATGGCATTATCACTGGCTTATTAGCCTGTGGCTTAGATATCGAAGAACATGAATATCAGGGGCTGTTAAGTGATGTGCTTAACGATGGCATCAGCTTCGAGAAAACACTCAAGCAATGGCTCAGCGAGATCTACACCCAAGTGGTAGAGAGCTTTTCTAACGAGCAGCTACAGTTTGAATTAATGCTACCTGATGAAGAAGAAAGTCTAATCGACCAAGCGAATGCCTTGGTTGCTTGGGTTAATGGCTTTCTCCTAGGTTTTGGTTTGAAACAACAAGACTACGGTACGCTGTCAGCGGATGTGAAAGAGGTGATTCAAGACTTCACTGAAATCAGCCGTCTGGATACACATTTCGATGAAAGCGAAGAGGACAAGCAAGCACTTCATGAGGTTCTTGAATACGTGCGCGTATCAGCCATGCTGTGTTTTGCTGAATTAGGCAAACGTGATACCACAGCGACCACTTCGAAGACGCTACACTAATGAATATTACCAAAGAAGAATACCTTGCTCGCCAGCATCAATTGCTGGCGCAGATGAAACATAATTCAGTGGCGGTGATCCCAGCTGCAAAAGAGATCACCCGTAGCCGCGATACAGAATTCCCATTTCGCCAAGACAGCGACTTTTTCTACCTTACAGGGTTTAACGAACCCGATGCCATGCTGGTACTCATCAAAGGCGAAGTACAAAAGTCTGTTATCTATGTGCGCGCTAAAGATAAAACCGCAGAGATTTGGCATGGCCGTCGTATGGGCGCCGAAGCAGCAGTAACGCAACTACCCGTTGATGAAGCATACACCTTGGCTGAACTCGACCAAGGCTTGATTGATGCAGTGAATCAAAAGAGCACGCTTTATTTTGGTCAGGGCGTGTATAAAGACATCGATGAGCAAATCTTCGCGCTGTTAAACACATTACGCGGCGCACCGAAAAAAGGGTATCGTGCGCCAGAAGTTATTCGTGATGTGCGTTCATTAGTGCATGAGATGCGTTTGTTTAAATCACCTGCTGAGCAAGCGATTATGCGCCGTGCAGGGGAAATTAGTGCGCAAGCTCACAAGCGTGCGATGCGCTTTGCCAAACCAGGCGCTACCGAATATCAACTCGAAGCCGAGTTACATCATCATTACGCTATGAATGGTGCGCGTTACCCAGCATACGGCACCATAGTCGGTAGCGGCGATAACGCGACTATCCTGCACTACACCGAGAACGAATCACCGCTCAAAGACGGCGACTTAGTCTTGATAGACTCAGGCTGTGAACTTGAAGGTTATGCGGCTGATATCACCCGTACATTCCCAGTCAATGGTACTTTCTCAGATGCGCAGAAAGCGGTGTACAACGTTGTACTTAAAGCGCAATACGCGGCGCTTGATTTAGTTAAACCAGGTAATACTCTGGCGCAAGCTGCACAGGTGGTAAATCGTGTTTTGACTGAAGGACTTATTGATCTAGGACTACTTGAAGGCGACCTTGAAGAGTTACTAGAGAGCCAAGCCTATCGCGCGTTCTACATGCACGGTTTAGGGCATTGGCTAGGCCTGGATGTGCACGATGTTGGTGAGTACAAACAAGACGAAAAAGACCGCCCGTTTGAACCAGGCATGGTGCTGACCATTGAGCCGGGTTTATACATCAGCGAAGATGCACCGGTTGCCGAGCAATACCGTGGCATTGGCATTCGCATTGAAGACGATGTGCTGGTTACAGAAAATGGCCATGAAAACCTCACGGCTTCAGTACCAAAAGAAATAGCTGAAATCGAAGCGTTAATGCAGGAGAGCTAAACAGTGCAGCACGTTGATGTGGTGATTGTTGGTGGCGGCCTTGCTGGAAGTACACTGGCAAATGTGGTGGCGCAGCAGTATCCAGCGCTGAGCATTGCAGTTATTGAAGCCTTTGTGCCAAGTAATGATGCACCACACCCAAGCTTTGACGACCGCTCAATTGCCTTGGCGGCAGATTCTGTTAATTACCTCAAAGCACATAATCTGTTTAATGAGCACAGTGACTATGCCTGTGCCATTAAAAATGTGCAGGTATCCGATAGAGGCCATTTCGGTAAAACCCAAATCAGCCACCAAGACTATGCCCTTGATGCGTTAGGCTATGTGGTTGAGGTACGTCCTTGGGGGCATGCGTTGCACCGCGCCCTGAGCGCACACCCACAAATTACACAATTCTGCCCTGCAAAGGTCACAGCCGTGTCTATGCATGCAGATCACAATCACATCACCCTGGATGATGGCACCGAACTAGCAGCTAAGCTCACGGTAATTGCCGATGGCGCGCAGTCACACACGCGTTCATTAATGCACCTTGATTTCCACACTCAGCAATACACTCAGCACGCCTTAATTGCCAATGTGGAAGTGCAAGCCGATCACCAAGGTCATGCCTATGAGCGTTTTACTCACCATGGGCCTTTGGCCTTGCTGCCGATGTCGCGTAAAAGATATTCACTGGTGTGGTGCGACGAAGCAGACAAACTTAACGAACTGCAACAGCTGAGCAGCGATGAGTTTGTAAAGGCATTACAAGATGAGTTCGGCTATCGCGCTGGCTTGTTCACTCAAGTAGGGGAGCGCAGTGTGTATCCTTTGGTGTGGGGGCGTATAAATAGTTTGGTGAGTAACCGTGCGGTGGTGATAGGTAATGCCGCTCACGCTATTCATCCCATTGCAGGGCAAGGTTTTAACCTTGGTCTGCGTGATATCAAAGAATTGGTCGCGCGTATCGCTTATGCTAGCGACGATTTAGGCTCCTATGCCTTTACTTGCGCTTACGCACAAGCACGTGAGCAAGATATTACCCGCGTAATGACCCTCACAGATGGGTTGGTACGTACATTTTCAAACAGTGCGCGCAGTATTGCCCTTGGGCGCAGTGTCGGTTTGGCATCCATGCAGCTATGCAGCTCGCTGCGCCAACCATTAGCAAAACAATTAATGGGGTTTAATTAACGCATGTTTCAAGCAAAGGTAGCCGTGATCGGTGGTGGGTGTGTTGGCTTAAGTGCAGCACTGGCACTGAGTTTACAAGGCATTTCGGTAGTCGTCATTGATGCTGGTGACAAATGCGCACCTTTAAGCGATGACTACGGCCTGCGCGTCAGTGCTATTAACCACGCCAGTGAAGCTTTGTTTACTGAACTCGGTGCGTGGCCACACATGCAAACACAGCGCATAAGCCCCTACACGCAAATGGATGTACGCGATAAAGACAGCTTCGCTCATATCCACTTCAGCAGCGACGACTACGACGTATCGCACCTAGGCCATATTATCGAGAATGACGTCATTCATCGCGCCTTGGTCACTGAGCTTGAGCAGCAAAGTAATGTTACCTTGCTGTTTAATCATGCCTACAAAGATATTCACCAAAGTGAAAGTAATGTGCTGATCACGCTGGATAATGGCTCACCGGTCATGTGTGAGTTACTGATTGCAGCTGATGGCGCTAATTCAGGCGTGCGTCAGCGCTTTAATATGCCGATCACCTTTAAGGATTACGATCATCATGCGCTAGTCGCGATTGTGAAAACCCAGCACAGTAACCAGCAGTGCGCGCGTCAGGTGTTCTTACCTGATGGTCCATTGGCCTTTTTACCGCTGCCAGATGAACACATGCATTCCATTGTATGGTCGTGCTCACCACAACAAGCGAAAGCCTATCAAGCCATGAGTGATGAAGACTTTAATAAAGCTTTATTCACAGCCTTTGATGGCCAATGTGGGTTAGTGGAGGTGCAATCGGCGCGTCCAGTATTCCCATTAACCATGCGCTACGCACGCCAATGGGTACTTGATCGTATTGTTCTGATGGGCGATGCCGCGCATACCATTCACCCACTTGCGGGCTTGGGGATGAACCTAGGTTTGAAAGATGCGGCCCGTTTTGCGCAATTAGTGGCTGAGCCGCTGAAAAATGCAGATGCAGATTTACCTCGCGCACTGCGTAGTTATGAACGTGAGCGCAAACTGGATGCACAAAAGCACATCGCCACCATGCAAGGTTTGAAAAGCGTGTTTGCGGGCGCGAACCCAATCAAAAAATTGGTGCGTGGTTTAGGTTTAAGTGCGGTAAACGACATTAAGCCATTGAAGCAACTCTTTGCTGAGCAAGCTTTGGGCAAATAGCCCAAAGCCTATTTTAAGCTAGCTCAAGCGTAAGGTAATAAACTCGGCCAGTTTATCGATGGCATTGGCGGGTTCTTGAGCACGTTTGATTAAACTAATTCCCACTTGGCCAAGCGCAGGCAGTACATCGGTGCTGGTTGTAAACGGCAACTCTTCCGGCACCGTTTTACGCGCCAATACAGTGATCCCCAATTGCTCTTTAATAGCCGCTGTTAAGCCAGTTAAGTCGGCGTTGGTGTAAACCACGCGCCAAGGAATACCCGCTTGCTCCAGCGCTTCAATCGCAC
This sequence comes from Pseudoalteromonas pernae, assembly GCF_039831865.1. NCBI lineage: Bacteria > Pseudomonadati > Pseudomonadota > Gammaproteobacteria > Alteromonadales > Pseudoalteromonadaceae > Pseudoalteromonas > Pseudoalteromonas pernae. The sequence goes on along the minus strand of NZ_JBDODM010000001.1, from coordinate 924,398 downwards.
GACGGCGATAAATACAACCTTGTGGCGCCACCACCAAAGTCACAGGTGTGCTCGGGCTAATGGCGGTGTTACCTACCCACACTAGGTCATCTTGCAAAAAGCTCGGATAGTGGGGGTTATCTAATTGCTCTACCAGCGTCAGCACCAAATCAAACTCATCGCGATTACTCACATGCATCAGTTGCTTGCTGAGCTCTGATTTCACTTCCAACGATACATCCGGATACAGCGACACAAAATCGCCAATGATCGAGGGCAAAATACTCGCCGCGAATTCACTGGGGATCCCCAAACGTACTTTACCTGTCACCGTTTCATTGCTGAACAGCTGCAAGATGGCATCATTCTCTTTGAGAATTTGCTTAGCTAAGGGGAGCAGTTGTTCACCTTGGTGATTAAGCACTTGGCGCTGACCTTGCTTTTTAAACAGCTTGCGACCGAGTAGATCTTCGAGTCGTTTAATCTGCAAACTCACCGCTGGTTGCGATAAACCCAGTAATTCACCTGCCTTTGCAAAGCCACCTACGTCTACCACGGTGACCAAAGTACGCAGGCTGTCCATTGGGATGTTTTTCATATTAGCTATCGAAATTTATTGCTTAAAATACATTTGCATTATTTATCAATCGATAAAAAATTACAATTTGTTGTTGAAAAAGCCCAGCTCTATACTGCCATCAAGTTAAAAATTATCAGTTGAGGCAGCCATGGCAATTCAATCACTCTTTTTTGCCCGTCATCACGGGGCAGTTGATGCCAGCACCAATACCTTTGTAAATGCACACGAGCAAATCATCGATTTAGGTGGCTCAGAAGTGTTGTTGTTATTGCAAAGCTTAAAAAGCAGCACCCTAAACTGGGCAACCAAATCCGGTATGGCAGTGCGCTACGACTTAACTGATATCGGTGTGTCATTCGATGTATTTTTCTTAAGCGACACAGCGCTGCGTATTGTCACTAATGATGCGCCAAAACTAACAGCAATTCTTATTGAAGCCAGCGAGCAGTTTGATGTGGATGTGATGCCGCGCCCCGAGCTTGCCAGTTTGCACTTTAGTGGCCCTGATGCCGAAGAGTTTTTAAGCACGCAATTTAGCTTATATATGGGTATGGCGCTTGGCCAAGTCACCCAGCATTATGGCGTGCAATGTGATGCCTGTTTTGTGGTGGCCAGTGCTGATAACGGTGAGCAATACTACCGCGTGTTTGCACATCCGCACACATTGAATACACTGACCAATAGTTTGACCGGTGCGCGTTTTAACCCCCAAGCAGATGCTGCTTAAATGACGCCGGAAGAAATGTACGCTTTTTCTAACAGATGTTACAAAAGTAATTATTAATTTGGGTGTCAGCGGCGAACAACTTATGTATAATCGCGGCCCATGTTATTCCCCCTCAATTTATGAGGCCACGCCCACCATACTGGGTTTGTAAAAAGTGAAGGAATATTATGTCTTCTAAAACACCTCTACATGCCAAGCACCTAGAAGCTGGTGCCAAAATGGTTGATTTCTTCGGCTGGGATATGCCGATCAACTACGGTTCGCAAATCGAAGAACACAACGCTGTGCGTACCGATGCTGGCATGTTCGACGTATCACACATGACCATCGTTGACGTTCAAGGCGATGACGCAAAAGCATTCCTACAAAAACTTGTAGCTAATGACGTTGCTAAGTTAACTGTACCGGGTAAAGCACTTTACACAGGTATGCTTAACGAGCAAGGCGGTGTGATCGACGATTTGATCATCTATTTCTTCAGCGACACTGAGTACCGCCTAGTTGTTAACTCAGCAACGCGTGAAAAAGACTTAGCGCACCTAAGCGTAGTTTCTGCTGATTTCAGCGTGACTGTTACAGAGCGCCCAGAGTTTGCAATGATTGCGGTTCAAGGCCCTAACGCGAAAGCGAAAACAGCAACAGTATTAAGCGCAGCGCAACAAGAAGCAGTGGCAGACATGAAGCCATTCTTTGGTGTGCAAGCGGGTGATTTATTTATCGCCACAACAGGCTATACTGGCGAAGATGGGTACGAAATCGTAGTACCAAACGAGCAAGCAGCTGACCTATGGCAGCAGCTTCTAGACGCAGGCGTAGCGCCAGCAGGTCTAGGTGCTCGTGACACACTACGTCTTGAAGCGGGTATGAACCTATACGGTCAAGACATGGACGAAAGCGTGTCGCCACTTGCGGCGAACATGGCTTGGACCATTGCTTGGGAACCAGCTGAGCGTAACTTCATCGGCCGTGAAGTAGTAGAACAACAACGCGCTGATAAGAGCACTGACAAACTTGTTGGTCTTGTGCTTGAAGAAAAAGGCGTGTTACGCGGTGGCCTAAAAGTAATTTGTGATGCAGGCGAAGGGGTGATCACCTCGGGTACTTTCTCACCTACACTAGGTCACAGTATTGCACTTGCACGTGTACCGCGCGAAATCGGCGACACAGCGCAAGTTGAAATGCGTAAAAAATTAGTCAATGTTAAAGTGGTTAAGCCTTGCTTTGTGCGTCAAGGTAAAGCCGTAGTATAAGAATTTAAATTTACACCAAAGGAACAGACAATGAGCAACATTCCAAGCGAGTTAAAGTACGCTAGTTCACACGAGTGGGTACGCGCTGAAGGCGATGGTACTTACACTGTAGGTATCACTGAGCACGCGCAAGAGCTTCTAGGCGACATGGTATTCGTAGAATTACCAGAAGTGGGTGACGAAGTTGACGCAGGTGAAGACTGTGCAGTTGCTGAGTCTGTAAAAGCTGCTTCAGACATCTACGCGCCAATCGGCGGTGAAATCGTTGCAATCAACGAAGAACTAGAAGACGCGCCTGAGACAGTTAACTCAGACCCATACGGTGACGGCTGGTTGTTCCGTATTAAAGCGTCAGACGAGTCTGAGCTTGATAACTTACTTGACGCTGAAGGCTACACGAACAGCATCGACGACGAGTAATATTCGTTTGGGCTGCGGCCCTAAAAAGCCCCGTTTCGGGGCTTTTTAAGTTTATGTGCCGCCATATCGGCACCTTTACAGGTTTGGTGTAACGCCTTGTTTGTAGGCAAAACCCCCACCAAATCGCATTAAATTTCTTGGATCATAGGAATCTGGACATATGTCAAATGCCAAATCTCTTGAACAGTTAGAGCAAAAGCAAGATTTTATTCGTCGTCACATTGGCCCGAGCCCGGCGCAAATGAGCGACATGCTTAGCGCTCTTGGAGTATCGAGTGTTGAAGAGCTTATGGAACAAACTGTTCCTGCTAGCATTCGTCTTGAGAACGGCCTGCAAATTGGCGAAAGCCGCACTGAGGTTGAAACCCTGAGCTACCTAAAATCAGTAGCTAGCCAAAACAAGGTATTCAAATCATACATTGGTCAGGGTTACCACCCGACACATGTACCTCACGTGATCCTGCGTAACGTTTTAGAAAACCCAGGTTGGTACACAGCATACACGCCTTACCAGCCAGAGATTGCACAAGGTCGTTTGGAATCACTACTTAACTTCCAAACGCTATCAATGGACTTGACCGGCCTTGACCTTGCAAGCGCGTCACTACTTGACGAGTCAACTGCTGCTGCTGAAGCAATGGCACTTGCAAAGCGCGTTTCTAAAGCGAAAAAAGCGAATGCATTCTTCATCGCAGAAGACGTTCACGTACAAACTATCGACGTAGTAAAAACACGTGCCGAGCAGTTTGGTTTTGACATCATCATTGGTCCTGCAAGCGAAGCTGCAAACCATGAGATCTTCGGTGCCTTATTCCAGTATCCAACAACAAGCGGTGAAGTGGTTGATTTAACTGACCTTATCGCTGCTGTACAAAGCAAAAAAGCACTTGCGTGTGTTGCTGCAGACATCATGGCGCTTATGCTACTTAAAGCACCAGGTAAACTAGGTGCAGACGTGGTACTTGGTTCTGCACAGCGTTTTGGTGTTCCTATGGGCTACGGTGGTCCACACGCGGCATTCTTCACCACGCGTGATGCATACAAGCGTTCACTACCAGGTCGTATCATCGGTGTGTCAAAAGACCGCCTAGGTAACGACGCATTGCGTATGGCAATGCAAACACGTGAACAGCACATCCGCCGTGAAAAAGCGAACTCAAACATCTGTACTGCACAGGTGTTACTAGCGAACATGGCAGCGTTCTACGCGGTTTACCACGGCCCACAAGGTCTGAAAACAATCGCTGAGCGTATCCACCGTTTTGCTGACATCCTAGCTGCTGGCCTTAAAGAGAAAGGCGTAGCGCTTAAGCACGACACATGGTTCGACACCATCACTGTTGTTGCTGATAACAAAGACGAAGTTATTGCACGCGCACTGGCAGCAGAAGTTAACTTCGCGACTAACCACGCAGGTGAGTACTCAATCTCTGTATCTGAGACCACAACTCGTGAAGACGTACTAGAGCTATTCGACATCATCCTAGGTGAAGGTCATGGTCTAGACGTAGCAGCACTTGATGCACAAATCAGCGCCAATGGTTCACAGTCTATCCCAGCTAGTCTAGTACGTGATGACGAAGTGTTAACGCACCCGAACTTCAACTCGTACCACAGCGAAACTGAGATGCTTCGTTATATCAAGCGTCTAGAAAACAAAGACTTATCGCTTAACCACTCAATGATCTCGTTAGGTTCATGTACGATGAAACTAAACGCGACAGCAGAGATGATCCCAATCACATGGCCAGAGTTTGCAAACTTGCACCCATTCTGCCCATTGGATCAAGCGGCAGGTTACCAAGTGATGATCAACGAGCTACACGACTGGTTAGTAAACATCACAGGTTACGATGCAGTATCACTACAGCCTAACTCAGGTGCACAGGGTGAATACGCAGGTCTTATCGCGATTCGTAAATACCACGAGTCACGTGGCGAAGGTCACCGTAACGTATGTTTGATCCCAAGCTCTGCACACGGTACTAACCCTGCATCAGCACAAATGGCTAGCATGAAGATTGTGGTTGTTGATTGCGACAAGCAAGGTAACGTGGATATGGCTGACCTTAAAGCGAAAGCTGAAGAAGTGTCAGAGAACCTATCGTGCATCATGATCACATACCCGTCTACACACGGTGTATACGAAGAAACAATCCGTGAAATTTGCGACATCGTGCACCAGCACGGCGGCCAAGTTTATATGGATGGCGCGAACATGAACGCGCAAGTAGGTGTAACAAGCCCAGGCTTTATCGGTTCAGACGTATCGCACCTTAACCTACACAAAACATTCTGTATCCCACACGGTGGCGGTGGCCCAGGTGTTGGCCCAATCGGTGTTAAATCACACCTAGCGCCATTTATGCCTAACCACAGCGTAATCAACGTACCGGGTACAAACGTAGACAACGGCGCGGTGTCAGCTGCTCCTTACGGCTCTGCGGCAATCCTACCAATTTCATGGGCATATATCGCCATGATGGGTAGCGAAGGCCTACGTGAAGCAACAGAAACAGCGATTGTGAATGCAAACTACCTAGCTGAAAAGCTAAGCGAGCATTACCCAATTCTATACCGTGGCCGTAACAACCGCGTTGCGCACGAGTGTATTGTTGACCTACGCCCACTTAAAGAAGCCACTGGTGTGTCTGAAATGGATATCGCTAAGCGCTTAATGGACTACGGTTTCCATTCACCAACAATGTCGTTCCCAGTAGCGGGCACATTGATGATTGAGCCAACTGAATCTGAGTCTAAAGTTGAGATCGACCGTTTCATCGAAGCGATGGTGTCAATCAAGAGCGAAATCGACAAGATTGCTAACGGCGAATGGTCAATTGAAGACAACCCGCTAGTATACGCGCCGCACACGCAAGCAGACGTACTAGGCAACGACTGGAACCGCGCATACGACCGTTTCTATGCTGCATTCCCAGTTGAAAGCGTAGCGAAGAACAAGTTCTGGCCAACAGTAACACGTATCGATGACGTGTTCGGTGACCGTAACCTTATTTGTTCTTGTCCTGCGGTAGATACGTATCGCGACGAGTAATTGGCTTTATTCTCGCTGCAGAGCGAGGGCTGATTAACAACATTTGGAAAGCGCCCCTGAAAAGGGGCGCTTTTTTTTGTGCTTGTAGGTCGCTAGTAGTTCGCTTGTAGGTCGGTCTTTGCCGACATGGATGTCGGTAGTAGGGCAATGCAGGAGCATATTGCCGATAAGGCCGACAATAAAGGGTTATTTTCTCGAATTTGCTCTGGTGTTAACGGGTGAGAGTATTCTTTCACATTGGTATTTTGTCGCGTTGGCGACGACAACCAAAGAGGGAGTGATTCGACTCCCTCTTTGGAAACTCCGCGAACCCGTAATTCGCAATTGCTTTCGAACTCATATCTTTTGTTAAACGCTCTGCTTAGCTGCTGACACGATTTAACAGCACATCCCTGTGCTGGTAAATCTAGCTCGGCGTCGTGCCTCGCTGACACCAGCACGCTTCGCAACAAAAGCTGATTTCTACAGCGCGAATTTAACGGGGGATAGGGTGCTGTTAGTTGGGTGCATGGCGGAAAGTTTTGAGCTGTTGTAATAATGCAAAACTTGGCGACCTGTAGGTCGGTCTTCAGGCCGACAATGCGGTGGCACATTGCCAATAAGGCCGCATGTCTTGTAGGTTGGTCTTTACCGCCAAGGTTGTAGGTCGGTCTTTAGGCCGACAAAGGCTAATATAAGATTTCATAATTGCTGAGGAATGCTGGATAACATGGCTTTTCAAATTACTCCCTGGTCGGGCCGCCGACTTCGGCCAAAAGGAAATGCTTGTCCATTTCCTCTTGGATCTCCTAGGACACCCCCGCATTCGCTTTTTGCTTGCGCTTGTTGGCGTTGCCCACGCACACAGCGAAACTCGGCTATCCCTGCCTCGGTTCGCTTAATTTGACCATCCAAGGTCAAATTGTGCTATCAACTCCGTCATGCTCAGCGCAAATGCAGGGGGACTGGATGCTGTGAGCTGCTGACATGAATGCTAGCTCTAGCTTGGCGTCCTGCTTAGCTGTCACCAACACACTGCGTAACAAAAGCTGAGCTCGGAAACGCGAATCTATACTTGGATATCTTGTTGAGATTTTTGTATTTTGGAGCCAAAACTTCAGTTAAATAAATTTGAAAGTACTTGGTGCTAATTAACCATATATCAAGGGGTAACTTAAAAATTGTAACTTTTTACCTGAGATATTACTCCAAATATCATTTGAAGTAGCCAGATATTACGTATTTGTATGTGTGTAGAAGCTCTTGTTGAGCGGAGATTAATGCTCCGTATACTGTCGCTTCACTCTGATGTTCAATGATTTGGTCACAGCTCTTTTTTAACTCTAGGAGCTTATCCTGAACAGCGGGAAAGTGCGGATTTATATCATTTAGTTGATTACATACAGCCTTAATACGACTGTTTTGAGCCACAAATATATGATGGGTTACCTCTATCAAATTTGATTCGTCAGATTTTATAAGTTCAAATGCATGGCCACGCATTTCGTCTAATATTGCCTCTAGCTTATCTATTAGCTTATTCGTAATATCAACTCTAGATTTCTTCTTTTGAAAAAAGGCTCTTATAAAGAAACCGATTCCAGTACCCAGTAGTACTAAAAGTATCGAGATTATTAGCTCTAACCAAGCTATTCCATTTAAATGCATAGTGGCCTCAGACGTTATAGAAACAATTCATTAATCTTTTTCTATTTCATCTTCGACATAACCTTTTATCTCTTCTATGAGAATTTCATCTTCGTCAGATTTTAGATGGTTGATTATGCCCCATACAATGTCTTGAGAAATACCTTTTCGGAGTAAACCTGCAAAAGCTTCGTCGAGAAATGATGAACCATATCCAACTGTTCCATCCAAATCTACTTTAACAAGATTATGCTCTAAAATTGCAGGTATCAAAACATTATCGCGAAATTCCTCTCCGCTATACTTACCTAGCTTTATGTACCTAGGTCCAGGGAACCTTGAAAAATCTTTTACTTTAATAATTTGCACTTTGTAGCACTCTTATTCCGGTTTTATTGGTATTGACCACTGTATTACTGTCCCACCTATAGAATGGTGGTTATTGTAACCTAATTCAACGTACTTTGACCCTTTTCCTTTGTATTGATAAGTCCCTTTGTTAGAAAATATTATCAATTGAGCTCCATCGTGAGCTGTCACAAAGCTCTTTATGTCTTGTCCCCCCTTGCCTCGATGAGTCATTTTTGTTCTCGTCTCTTTCACTAGTGTGGAAGCATGAATTTGAAAAGCGTCACCACTGACGGGAGATTGGTTTTTCTTATCCTTATAGAAATTCTTTAAGGTTTGGGTTATTTGTTTGAGTAAAGATTCACTTTGAGTATAGGGCAGTGTATTTGGGATACCATGGCCTCTGTCGCATACTAGAATTATGAGTTGCGAATTAATTATTCCAACAAATATCCACCATTTCTTTACTGGAAAAAGTTTTCGGGTTGGAATTAAATTAGAATATGCATGCTCAACTGCGTTGCTTATAGCTTCAATACCACTGCGGTATAGCTCTTTCGTCTTTACGCCAAGATCTCCTGTAATTTTAATTGCATCCGACAAGCTTTCCCCTTCAACTTGATCGGAAGAACCAATGTACCAGTTATCTACATGTGGGAATGACTTTGTTTTAAAAGGACCTAAACGTAATATTCGATAGAACCCAATTCGTTCTAAAACAGCATGTACAACATTTGTTCTTTCAGTCTCATTTTTACTTCTGGTATTTGGAGGTCTCGTGATTTTGACCTTTAGCGTAGGAAAGCGCCTAAGCAAAACTTCCGTCGTAGAGAGTAGAACAATACCTGCAGCTGCAGTGATTAAAGAGGTGTTCCTAAAGCAGATCCGAAGTGTGGCTCCGCTAGCATTCGCTTCGACGGCTTTCTTCTCAAGATTGATCATGAACGCCATTGTTTTAGTATGTACCTTAGGCTTATATAAGTCTATTTGCTGAGGCGCTATAACTTTCAGCTCTGACTTTAAGCGAGATTTTTTATCTGGATATTTCCTCGTACCGCTAAATTTTTTGCCACCGCCTCGCTGAGAGCGCAAACGCTTCTCTGATATTTTTCGGTTAGCTTTTTTATGCTTTGAGTCCCTAATTCGCATATTTCGTTCAACCGCAATCCATTATATAACTTGTTAATCTGTCATGTTAATCGCTAACATTTTAATTCTCAAGCAGATAAAATAGATAAGACGCTCACTTTTATTACTTTTTGCTAACGATTACTTACCTAGATAAAGTGGGTTTAGAGCTATCGAGTTGTCAAAGGTTAACAAAGTAATAGTAGGGTAAATTTAGAGGGTTCAGAATAAGCTTTTCTATCTACGAATTAACCAGACTTAAATGAAGGTTTATATTTCAAAGCAAGGATGTCGAAATGTTTAAAAAGTTTAAAGATAAAGCAGCTAAAGTAGCTAGCTCGGCTAGTGAGGCATCAAACAATATTAAGAATAAGTTTGATGAAGCTGGAGTTAGTAAAAAGGTTTCAGCTAAACTTAAATCCATTAACTTAGCTGTAATAGAGGATTGGACAAGAGGTAGCGAAACTCCAGACAAGCGCTCTCTCGCTGAAAAGCTTAAAAGTTCGGCAAAGAAAGTCGGTGAAGAGTTATATGTTCTGGTAATGCAAACTTACATAGCGATGGTTGACACGGATACACCCACTCAGACTAAAGCGATATTAGGAGCGGGCCTCGCTTACTTTGTGTTACCCACTGATTTAGTTCCTGACTTTATAGCGGGAGTGGGGTTCACTGACGATGTCGCTGCATTAGCTTTGACTGCAAAAAATGTTGGAGATGCAATAACGGAAAAGCACGTAAATGAGGCAAAAGTTAAGTGGGCCAATTTTGCTGAGAGTTCTGACGAGAGTGAAAGTTCAGTAATCGATAGGGCAGAAGTGGTTGATTTCCATGATAGTGAAGCTGGTAGGAATGAAGGGGAGGAACAAGTGGACCAAACCGGAACAAACAAAACACCCACTTCAGGTAGATAAGATACAGAGAGGATATTTTCATTTGGCTTGACTGCAGAAATAACCAATATTTGTGTTCAATATGATAAATCCTAAAAGGTAACGTCATCTGAAATATCCGTTCATTAGGAACTATAGGCGTTAACGGGTCGAGAAGGGTGTGGCTGATATTCAAGCAAACAATTCTAGGCTGCTACGGAGGAGGGAATAACAAGACACCCCCTCCAAAAAGGAAAAAAAATGGGGCCGGTCTGCATCCTGCAGTCCAGCAAATTCACCTGAACTCTTTTATCTCCTATCTCAATCCTCTGGCCCTTTCAGGGTAAAGGTTAAGTGCTTACGCATATCTTTTAGGATCACGCCTTTTTTTAGCATGGCGGCGCTTAGGCGTTTTTGCCATTTGAGTAGGTGAGGTTCGGCGGCCTTTAGTGCTTGGTCATTTTCGAATTGAAAACATAGGAGCAGGGAGCCGGGGAACAAGTGGTACTCCACGTCAAACCAGCATTGCAACATGCCGGGTATTTCTGCGCGCGCTTGTTGTTCGAGTGCATCGGCAACGTTGAGCACCAGTGCTTGTTGTTTTAGCTGGACTTTGGAGAGCTTTTTCATGGAAGTTCGAGATAAGGAGTTACGGTAATAGAGCATAATTATAACCGCGTCCAGAGCGCTATGGAATGTGGAAAATATTTGGGAGGGGGGGCTAAGTCTTGCTTTTTGCAATGCCTCTATCAGTTGAGGTAGGCTAAGAATAAGCACTTATACATGGAATTAATCGATAAGAATGGAAGCAATCCTTAATTTTGACCTTGAGCCAATTGCAAAGTTATTAGCTAGTGTCTTTGCTGTTGCGCTCGCTATTAGCAAAATCCATATAGATCTTAGTTCACAGAACTACAAACGAGTTGAGTTATACCAGCAATTACAAAAGCTTTGTGGTGCTGATGCGAATACCAACTTGTCAGAAATTTTAGTCATCTTACGTTTGTTCACGCGGGCTCACCTTACGAATAAAGAAATTGAATGGTTCATTTGGACGCCGGGTGCATTTCGCTACCTTCAAGAGTATGGAAAAAAAATCGAATTTATAGATATAGATTACGAGAAAGACGCGTTTAAATGGCGGGAAAAGTTTAACAGTGGGTGGAGCCGTTTTGGGCGCTTCATTTCTCTATCTTTTTTCTATTCCATCACAGGGGTTTTTGGCGCAGTACTTTATCAGTTTGCATATAAGTACTTTAGTTTAGAAAGTGCTCTCGCGATGATAATCCCTATCATTATGGTTATTGCTGGCTCTTTAAGTCTGGTAAAGGCCTACCGTTTGCTTAATCAAGCTCTTATTTTATTGCCCATGGAATTCTTGGTAAGTGCAAATTTACGTGGGGATAGAATGGAAGAACACTCTAACTTCGTGCCTGTAAAGAACAAAGAAAATACACGGCGATATATTCATTTATAAATGGAGTGATAAACGATGGACAAGAAGCTTATAGCCTCAGTTTTACTCAATCTCGTATTGGTTGCAGTGTTGCTCAAGGGAATGTCCGAACCTAAAGATCAGAAAGTGTTTATTGCGACAAAAGATCAAGTTGCTTGTTTGGAGAACTGGAAAAAGAAGACATACGCCAAACAACAAATCTGGGGGCCTGAATATTTTGATGACCACTATGTGGTGTTCGATGACTCGGTTGAAGGAGCGCGCTCTTTTGAATCTGAAATTTCTGGGTGTTTTTATGATGCGACCACAGGCACAGACCAACTCCAGGAACTGGAGCCTCTTGTTAAGTTGCTAGAGAGCGAAGGCTATAAAAACATTAGCTTTTACAAACCTCCTCAAGACTCTCGAATCACAGTGTATGGTAAATAAACAACTAGAGATAAATTAAAGGGAATTTACATGAGAGGAAAAAATAACACAGACACCCACTCTAGAAGGAAATAAAGGGGGCGGGTCTTGCATTGTGCAGTCCAGCAAATTCACCTGACCTCTTTTATCTCCTATCTCAATCCTCTGGCCCTTTCAGGGTAAAGGTTAAGTGCTTGCGCATATCTTTTAGGATCACGCCTTTTTTCAGCATGGCGGCGCTTAGGCGTTTTTGCCATTTGAGTAGGTGAGGTTCTGCGGCCTTTAGAGCTTGGTCATTTTCGAACTGAAAACACAGGAGCAGGGAGCCGGGGAACAAGTGGTATTCCACATCAAACCAGCATTGCAACATGCCGGGTATTTCTGCGCGCGCTTGTTGTTCGAGTGCATCGGCAACGTTGAGCACCAGTGCTTGTTGTTTTAGCTGGACTTTGGAGAGCTTTTTCATGGAAGTTCGAGATAAGGAGTTAGGGTAACAAAGCTTAATTATAACTGGACCTAGAGCGGTATGGAATGTGGAAAATAGTAGGTTTGGTGTCTAGCTAATAATGTTTTAAATATTATTGAGGTTGGTCTTGCTTTGTGAAATGTTAGAGTGTGTGTCCCACTAATGCTTAGTTTTTATTTGAACAGGGCAGCCCAAGCGTTTTTTAAGGAAGAGATATTATTATGCCGAAGGAGTTGGTCAAAACTTACGTTATTTTTCTCATGTTCGCTTTAACAGCGTGTGCCCCTACTACAGTTCATCTTCATAGCTATAACGTGCCTGAAGCCAATACAAAAGAAATAGTGATGGCATTGAAAGCAACAGGATTTGATGTCTTGATAAGTGAACGCGAGCCACCACTACTGGCATTCGGCAGCTTCATTATTTATCCCCAAGATAATGGTGATAATGACGATTTGGTTAAAATTCTCAATATCATCAATGAGAAGGGATACCCTACAGGACTCATTGCCAAAAACAGGGTTAGAAATCACGAATACCGGGACGGTCACAATATTGGTCTATACCTAGTAAAGACCAACGGCCTGATGTCTATGCAGGAGCAGTTGGCTGCAGACTTTGCCGTTGATATTACAGAAGTCGAATTTACCAGCACGAATTGTTCCGAGCTCTACAGACTCACCTTTGGCAAAGACGGCAATGCAAGGGTTAATAAGATACCGATGCTGTGGTCAAGAAACGGGGATACGTTGAGCATTTCACAACAAGACAACAGGCAAAAATTTACCTATTCAAACGAATATAAAAGAAACGGGAACGCACGAGAGCTGGTTATGCAATTAGTCCCCTATAGAAACAGCGAGCTTGAACACATTGAATACTTGAATTGTGAATATCAAAGCATTACCCCGCTGATTGAGTAAGGACAATGGGTTTCACGGGGCATAGATACAGGTTTGGAGATTGCACTATCTTTAACCTCACCCCTCAATAAATAAAAGACAAAGTAGACAAGGCATTTATAGGCGCTCAGGGTGTCTATAGGTGGCCAAAAACGTTAATTCTGCACTGGCCGTGTTTCTCGCAGTTTAAACGCATCTTTATTCACTTCATCTGTGCCCAAGTAATTATCAGAGGGGTTGAGATCATCGAGAGTGACTTTCATTTTTATAAGGTCGTGCAGTACGTTATTGCTGCCAATGCGAAAGTATCTACCCGTTAAGTTGTCATTGAAGGTGATCTCTTGCAGTGTTGAGTCAATAATTACAGCTTCACGTACTTTATAACCATCTATGATGAAGTCAGGTTTGTAGTAAATATTGTGTTGCCCGTATTCAGGTAAGCCATACTCTATGTCCACACCCAGTGTTGAGAATGTGGAACAGCCGTACTCAATGTGTTCGGCATCTGTATTTTCACAAATATCTAAAAGGAAGAAGCCAGAATCTCGAGTCGCGATGGTCTGATATTCTATGATGACTCCGTTTCTTGGCTCAATTGTGAGTATCTCCTTTTGCATTTTGGCGAGCGTTTCAAATAACGGGGGATCTGTTGGCTTCTGGCGGTGTGGGTATTCCTGTGCGTTAATCATGAACGAATACAGTAAGCTTATAAGCAACACAGTCCATCTAGTCATAACCTTTCCTTGGGTTGAGTATTTACACGTTGTTAGATGAGTGTACCCCTAAAGTCGCCGCATAACAAAAGTGCTTACGCATTCTACTCGTTGCCGATTAATTTGACGCAAGCACCTAGTTCACAAACCGCACTGCAATAGTAAGGTAAGTTTTCCTTATTTCTGCTCTTGATTTACTCTCACAACTCCTTATCGTTTTGCTGATTATTGAAGGTAGTTGTATATCCAATCGTCTAGTTGAGGGCCATTATAACCCCCATCGTAACTGTAGATGTATGATCGTCGCTTAGCATCCAAACCAAAGCCATTGGTTTCATACTCCGCGAGCAATGCTCCTTGCTTGTTATAGATAGACAATAGCGAATACTGAGGAAGATCCACGGCGTAAACTTGGTCCATTAGATAATGGCTTTTCGTCACAATGTTACCGTTATCATCGGTGGTGTAGTAATCAAAATTTCCAGTATTACTGTGAGTTTTTACAAATGCGGTAGGAGTGAGGTAGTCGAAGCTGTAAGAGTAGTAAGTTCCGTTTCCAAAATGAATCGCCTCCATTATATTGCCATTGTTGTCGTATATGACTTCAACACTGCGCTCAACAGAGCCGTCATTGAGTAAATCGTATTCTCGCTTCCAAAATGTGCCGTCTGGGTTGTAGCTATATGTATATTTATTCGTATATTGGTCTGAATACACGAGGTGTTTTTCTATTAGTTGCCCTTTTTTGTTATGAACATAAGTAACCGTAACATCGCCACTTCCTGCTTTTTGAATTCTTCTGAGTAGCTCGCCGCGTTTGTTGTATTCAAATTCAAAAATAGAGAGTACGTTATAAGCTCCATTCTCATCTTCAATCATTGAGGTGCGTGTTTCAGTTGAGGAAACATCCGTTGTTGGTGATTTTGGCGCGCCATTAGCGCTAAATGAAAAGAGGATAATGGTGGGCAGTATCAGAAAAAGTGCTTTGTTCATTTCCATTCCCTAGAGATATAGAATCTTGGAGGCTTTGAAGTTCAATTCAGCTACTGCAAGGCTGTGAGCTTAAGCTCATCACATGATTATTACTCTCACATTGAATAACAGGTTGATTAACCATAGTTAACGATTGCAGAACTATCTACTTAAAATGCTTTTGGCGTTTCGTTCTAGTGGCATTTGGAATGAGGTTCTGCTGTGTGCAACTGCTCTAGCCCTAGCTTAGAACCACTTTCAACTCACTGAATCACTCCTTCCTCAACAGGAGAAGTACCTCACTTCAATCGATAGCTGTGTACTCGCGCACTTTGACTAATGCGTTAATAGTTAGCTTAAAACAACGAAACTTAACGAATATGACCAAGTGAAAATGATGAAATGCCAATAAAATTAGTGGTTTATGTTTTGGTTCGATAATTGCTAATTAACCGCGTCTAGTTACTAAAAATGATAAAAGGATGTCATATGAATACGCAGCAACATAATAAAATAACAATTGGTGTGCTGATTGGGGTAATGGTATTTCAAGCGCTGTGCTTAGCATGGGAGTTTATGAATGGTGGAGTGGTAACTCACCACTTCCTTATGCGAAAAGACCTGCCGGGTGTCTCAAATTGGTGGGGGCTGGTGATTTTGCCTGTGCTTGTTTTATGCACCTCTTACAGTATTAAAAAACGAGCTGCAAACCACGCTGGTGGCCAATCGAAGTTCTAC
Organism: Pseudoalteromonas pernae; assembly: GCF_039831865.1. Classification (NCBI taxonomy): domain Bacteria; kingdom Pseudomonadati; phylum Pseudomonadota; class Gammaproteobacteria; order Alteromonadales; family Pseudoalteromonadaceae; genus Pseudoalteromonas; species Pseudoalteromonas pernae. The sequence continues at coordinate 908,758 of NZ_JBDODM010000001.1, read as the reverse complement.
CGCAATGTGTGCATCGCTTTTTCGGCAATGCTGTTAGTTAGTGTTGCACAGTCAACGGTATTTAGCCTTGGCTATCATGAAGTGGCAATGTTTGTGTTACTTGGCTTAATACTCGCAGCCTTGGTATTCCCACTACATCGCTTGGAGTGTGTTCTCGGCTATGTGTTAGGTTCAACCTTCTTCACCGGCCCAGCAATGCCTTTTGTTGGCGTAGTAATATTCAGTGTTGTGTCCATATTGGTGCATTTATGCATCAAGCCTTTAATCTCCAAGGGGATTCGCTCTAGAAAAGAGGCACTGCCTCGATAACAAAAAGCCGAGCATAGCGCTCGGCTTTTTTCTTTAACTCAAATTCAGTCTTTTGTTGGTTTTAGTCCACGATAACCGAATTTGAATAATCAGACGCCCCGTTATTGTTCAGCGCACGAACGCGATAGCGCCAGCCTGACTCAGTACCCACCGATGTGCTTTGTGTATCCGCCGCGAGTGTTTGATATAGGCTGTAATCACAGGTGACGGTTTGGTTTTTGCCTTTGCCCGAAGTTGTCTCAAAGCAACGTTCTAGTTCAAAACTGGTTTCATTGCCGGAATTGTCGCTCCACACCAACACGACTTCGGTGATTGTTTTATCTTTTCCTTTGCCAGTGTAGGTGTAGTTCGCTACTAAATTGCTCGGTGAGTCCGGAGCTTGAGCCATCACGGTTACAGACTGGGTGCTGGTATCCGTAGCGTTGTCGTTATCCGTAACCGTTAAGCTTACCGAATAAGTGCCATTGGCTTGGTAGCTGTGCTGGGGGTTTTGTTCGCTTGATGTTGCGCCATCGCCAAAGTCCCACAACCAGCTTTCAATGGTGCCATTGGCATCAGCCGACAAGTCAGTAAAGTTAACGGTTAAGCCACTCACATTGGTATCAAATTGTGCGTTAGGGTCGCCACTAGGGGGAACCGAGGCGCGAAACTGCTCTACGATAGGTGTGGTATTGCGCGCTGTTTGCGCGTTATTACGCTGATTCGCAATACCAGTGGGTTTGCCGTTGTATACCACATCTGGGTTGGAAAAGTAGGGAACACGGCTGCAGCCGTTGCTGCAAGGTGATGAATAAGACATGGTCGTGCGGTAATCGCCGTCATGGTATAGGCCAAAGGAGTATTCGTAAGAGGCGCTATCGGGCGTGGCACTGGAGTTTTCAGGATTGTGTTCCATGCCTAAGTTATGGCCATGCTCGTGACTAAATGTCATATTCCCAACCGCACAATCGACATCAGTTGCTTGATAAGCGCTAGGAGCAAAGTCTAGACCTGGTGAGCGTTGCACGTATGCAGTGCCGCAGCTTGATGGCGTGTCTAAGACAATAGAAACCATATCGGCACTGTACTGGTCGCGTAGAGCTTGCACTTGTGGACTATTTTTTGCCCAGCTTAGCGCTTCACCTGTAGTTGATTGCGTGCCGTCATAGTCTACGAGCTCAGTGTGCACTAAACGATATTCAGCATTTACTTGGCTGTTTATAAAGGTTGTATTGGCAACATCAACCGCGGCTTGTATAAGCGCATTAACTTCGGCAACACCACCGGCGCTGTCGATAGCATCTTGAGTATAAACAGACAGTAAATCGATAATCACTGTGCCGCTTTCCTCATTGGCGGCTTGTTCATTTTGCTCAACAAAGTTGTTTGCGGTATTGAAGTCGTGGCTGGCGCTATCACACTCAGGAAATGACTCTGTGTCTAACTGTTCAACAACGGTGTATCCGCCTTTGCTGCGAATTTCATAGGTCTGTTGACCTAAGCCGATCCGCCCAAATACCAACCCTTTGTATACCGTTAAGCTAACATCACTGTCTTTTCGGCCCATTACTTGGCCATGCCACGAGGCATTATTGAGTTGTCCGCGATTATTGTGACGCTGCAGCGTAATCGTTCTGCCATTTGGCAGAGTCATCAGCATCTGCTCAGTGCCATTAACCACTGCCTGTGCGTTCAATTTACCTCTTACGGCAGACAAACCATGCTTCGATGGCAATACTGAAAACGCAGGTTGAGTGAACAGCTGCAGTGGCTCAGATATCTCTGGCTGAGCGGTAGCAGCGAGTGGGGCTGATATTATCGTACTAAGTAACAGTGGCTTTAGAACATAACGAGATGAAAACATAGTAACCATCCTCTTTTGGTTGGGATTTAGTTGAGCTCACGACAAGGCAGGATTGGGTTTGTTAATGCATTGTCATGAAATGTTAAGATTGTTACTTTGTGGCCATTTTGGCAACATCTTTAATGTCTTTTTATTCTCGTTTTTATATCTTTTCTTAAAAGTGAATCGCTGAGTTGAACGAGCCCTAAGGGTTTTGGCCGTAATTTTTACTTCAAGGGCACAGCGACTATTTATCCGCTTAAACGCAATCCATTTGGTTTTATCACCACAACCTCTTATAGTTTTGGTTAACTTACAGACAGTTAATTAATACTTGGATAATAATGAAAACACTACTGAGTTCACTTTTGGTCTGTTTAGGCCTTTGGACTCCTGTCGCTGCTGAGCAATTTTCACAGGGTCGCGAAATTAGCGAGATGCCGGATGTATTGTCGTTTAAAGACCGCGTAGCACCAATTAATGACATGGTCACAGACAGGCTGGATAACTTACTGCCACAGCTAATGCGCGAGGCGGATTTGGATATGTGGTTGGTGGTCAACCGTGAATACGGGGAAGACCGTTTGTTTTATACACTGGTGCCACAACCGACTTTTGCAGCAAGGCGAACCACTATTTTGGTATTTGCAAAGCAAGAAGACGGCAGTATTGAGCGCTTTAGTGTGAGTCGTTACCCCATTGGCGAGCTTTACCCAACGGTGTGGGAGGGCGGCACATTGCAAGATCAATGGCAACGCTTAGCAGAGGTCGTGGCAGAGCGAGATCCACAGCGTATCGGCATTAATATCAGCAAAGATTGGGCCTTAGCGGATGGTTTAAGTATTGGCTTGCATCAGCAACTCGTTAAGTACTTGCCGAAGAAGTATGAACAGCGCTTAGTGAGCGCTGAAAATCTGGTAGTGCGATGGTTAGAAACGCGCAGCGACAAAGAGCTCAATGTGTATCCGCAGGCGGTGACGATTGCACGGCGTGTAATTGCCGAGGCATTCTCAAATAAAGTCATCACTCCCGGGGCGACCACCACCGACGATGTGGCGTGGTACATACGTGAACGCTTTGAAGAGCTGCAACTACGCCCTTGGTTCCAGCCTTATGTGAATATTCAACGCCAAGGTGATGACACAAAAAAAGACGATGTGTACATGGGCAAGAGCGACCGCGTTATTCTGCCAGGCGATGTATTGCACACCGATGTGGGCATTTGTTACTTGAACCTTTGCACTGATACCCAAGAAATGGGCTATGTACTTAAATTGGGTGAAACCGATGTGCCACAAGGTCTCAAAAACGCATTGGCGATTGGTAATCGTTGGCAAGATATCCTCACCAGCAACTTCAAAACAGGGCTAACGGGTAACGAGATACTGGCTAACACCATTAAAGACAGTAAGGCGGCAAACATTCTCAGCAGCACTTACACCCACCCTCTAGGTTTTGTGGGTCACGCATCGGGGCCGACCATTGGCATGTGGGACAACCAAGGCCCAACTCCAGTGCAAGGCGATTGGCCGTTGTACGCCAATACCGCCTATGCCATTGAAGGAAATATTAAAACGCAGGTGCCCGAGTGGGATAACCAATGGGTGCAAATTAAGCTAGAGCAAGGCGCGGTATTTGATGGCAAAGAAGTGTGGTACTTAGCGGGTCGCCAAACCACCTGGCATGTTATTCGGTAGTGAGGGCAGCGAAAGATTCACAGTTTCAGCCATTGAAGAGATAAAAAGGCGCTATGCACGACACCAATGTAAGGAGTCGAAAGAAGAGGCTGAGCGTCGGTTGCAATTAGGAGTTGAATAAAGCAAAAGCCACCTGCTACACAGGTGGTTTTTTATATATAAAATCGCCAAAAATCATATGTATGAATAAGTAAGTACAATAAAAGTGATGGGTCGTATTGGATTTTAATAATGCACTAATTTTGTTTTTAATAGGTCAGTTGAGATTTTACAATGGCGTAATAGACTAGATTCTCTTTACGCAGCTCCGTTTCAATCCACTCTTTTGTCTCGTCGGTCACAGGCGCGCCTCTGTTTATTAGCTGTTGAGTATATTTTATTGAACGATTGAATTTGCTAGAGAGCATTAATGCTTCCTTTACGACATTGACGTCTTCCGCCATTACCAATTCGTCTTTTGTCAATAAGTACTCGAAGAGTTCAGGCCCTTGTTTATTCATTAAAGATCTATCTAACGCGCTACCACCAATTGAATCGTGTGCGGACAAATCAATGCCATAGTTCTCCAATTGCTGGAACTCTTCAACGGTGAAATATTTAGCTAGACCTGTAATGTGATTTCCATTGAGTTCGTGACCTCTATTTAAGATATCATTTAAAATCTCAAGTGGAACTTCCTTCATTATTGCCGAAGATATCTTAAAATCTACATAACGAGGGCTGTTGAGAGCCACATCATCCAGCTCTACTAGGAACTGCTTCCAATCTACATTCTTATCCGGAAAGAGGCTGATTTCGCCAAATGATGATATCATTTGTGCCTCGGTAGTTTTGATGCTGAATTCTTCAAAACCACTGTTAACTAGAAACTCGTCAAATTTGTCTATTGATAATGTGTCAAAATCAATACCCGCAACTAACTCACTTTTTCCTTTTCCATCTTCAACCTTGAGCAGATTCTTTTCTGAAATCTCTCTTACGTTGGATAAAGTAAGGTTGGGCTGTATGGTCGATACCTCACTAGGGCTCGCGTAGGGGTATAATTCAGTTGTGTTAAAAGATTCACTGGGTTTAATGAAGTAGAAATAAAACACAAGACTAAGAAAAACTACGATTATGGACGCACCTATATTTATTAATGCTGCAAGTACAAAGTAATGTTTCCTATTTTCCTTTATTTTCTTTGCAAGAACATCTGCTTCTGTTGATATCATTGAAACTAAAAAAACAAAAACTGCATACTTTAGAAACACTATTCCTTGAACTAATACTAGTTCACTAGTAAAGGGATGCTTGATTAAGAAAATCGAAATACATAACGCTAACGCCGTGAGAGCAACACCGGCAAATACCCCGAAAAACATCGAGTAAACTAAATTTCTTTTATGCCCAGTTAAAGGCTTGCCATAACTCGACTCGGCAACACGCATAATCCAACCAGATTGCCAGTTATTAGAGCTTGTTAAAGGTATAACGTTTTTAAGCATTTATTACACTCCCTATAAAATTGCCTACTTTGGAACTACCTGTTTTCTTTTGCGTATTTTTTACACAGATTTATTTGAACTGTATACCGAAAGATGCCAAGGCCCCATATTAATAGCATAAACATCAGCCATAAGGTGGCACCTTCTTTTGGTATTACCCTTTGTTCTGTAAAACGGAATAGGTCGAAATACAACCCAAATATAGGTATGGCGGGGGTTAAAACAAAAAACCAGTAGATAAAACCTCTACCATCCTCAATAACGTTTCGTCGTCTTAGTTCGTCGTAATAGGTAAGGTATAAATCACTCTCTAAATCCAATTCTCGAAGTTGTGCAAGTAGCTCTTCGGTGGTGAGTGATTGTGCTTCCTTTTCTGGGGTCATTATACCTGTCCATGTTTTTTATTGAATGGAGACTCGTATCTGCAATCAGGTGCGGGTGACTCAGGTAGTGGCTTTTGTAGCCGCAGTGTTTTGAATACCAGTGTACCTACCTTTAATACTAACCTGCAAGGCCAATGGCTCGGTGATAAAGACTCGCGCTTGCTGTTCCTATAGGTGGTGGGTATTTATGCAGTTTTGCTAGATGTTGAATCACTTTTCTCGTTATACTGCCGCGGTGTTTAGATTTGAGTGCAGACTAAGGTTAGCGATAACTTACTAACCTTCAAAATACTTCTATGATGAAATTTAGGCCTCATACATTGCTGGCTCTGGTGGTACTGAGTTGCTTACTTGGGTTTGCCACGCATGCACACGCGAACCTCGTTCTCAAAGCTGAGCACCAACATAGTGTGAATGCCAGTACGCTGAATGTAGACGATGGCCTATCAGCCAACCCCATACAAGATATCGAGTTTGATAAGTTTGCTCGGCTTTGGGTCGCTACCCAAGATGGCGTAAACATGCTTGATGGTAATCAGGTGGTTGCATTTGGCCCGTCGCACGAAGAGCAAGGGCTCAAAGGCAGTTATATTTACGAGCTGCTGATTGATCATCAGTATGGTCTTTGGGTGGTATCAAACCACGGTATCGAACGCCTTGATACATTGAGTTACAAGGTGACTGACTTCGTTCCCACTCTTCCTGAAGCGCAGGAGTTCATCGACTTAATTCAATGGGATGATAGCCGCGTAGCGGTACTTGCTGATAACCAACTAGTGTTGATTGATACAACGGATCTTAGCGTTGCAAACGCTCCTGATTCGTTCGAAGCCGTACATAACCAAGTCGCCATTAATGGCCGATTGTTAATCAAACAAGCCGATGGCTTTAGCTGGGTTGACCCGCACACTTTCGCACTCACACCCGCGTATCCCGTACCGAGCGAACGCAGAGTCATTAGCTACACAGTCGATAGTGATAATTTTCTTTGGGTTGTGTCGCTCGGCGGGAGTGTACATCGGTGCGACGAGCAACAATGTGAAGCTGTGAGCTTGGTGAACAATAGCGGCGAAGTTGCCTCAGCGGGGCGCGTTGTGTTCGAAGGTGGCAAACTCTTTATGACAAGCAGCGAAGGCTTATTTGTTGTTGATTCAGCGCTGAGCGATATCCGTTTATTGACCACTGAGCGTCATAAAAACATCTTTAACAAACGACTGCATTACCAAAGCCTTTTGCTTAGCGAGAACGGCGATATTCTTATTGGCGCGATGGAGGGGTTGTATCTGTTACCCTCAAGCTACGCCGCCATTTCAAGCTACCCCGATTTTGATTCCTTATTTGGCGAAGAGCCGTTGTCGGCAGCGGCTATTGATGTAAATGAGATGCCGCGTTTGGTGGTCGCGGGGTCTAATTCGTTGCTGTATTTTGAAGAGCAGCGCGGTGAGCTTACTTTACTTGAGCAGCAAGACTATCCAGAGGCCTTTGAGCCAGTTCACTTTATTGAAACGCCCAGCCGGGTTTACTTAAACTCCTATCGTTCGGGCGCCTTGTTCTACGCTAATGGCCAGTGGCAGCCTCTAGGTGCGCTTATGCCAGAATTAGCGAAAGAGACGACGCCGTTGTCGGATGTATACGAGTTCGCATCAGGCGATTTGCTACTGTTGTATCTTGATGAATTGGTGTTTATGCGCGAAAACGCTGACAAGTATGTTGTTCAGTGGCGTACGCAATTGCCAACCGCTCTCGCTTTTGGTGTAACCGTGCGAGACAACACACTCTTTATAGCAACATTCAAAGACGGGTTATTAATAGCGGATTGGCAGAGTGAGAGGGCCCCCGAAAATTGGCAAATTTCAGTCAAAGAGAAGAATTTAACGGGTATCGAGCAAAGTGACGACTCGTTAGTGATGCTCTCTTTAGGGCATGGTTTATCTCGTGTTTCGTCCACGCCAGAGGGATTTCAAGTAATTGAAATTGACGACAATGACTTGTTAATCAACAAGGTCACTTTGTGTATGGCGCCTTATTTGGATGACGACTGGATAGTGTCAACTAACAACGGGGTGGCTGTATTTGATAACACGCTGACTTTAAAAAGCTATTTAACCATGGATGATGGCCTGAGCCATCGTGAAAGCATTCAGTTTGGCTGCACGAAAATAAATAACAGCACCATAAATGTGGGCATTAATGGGCTAACGATATTTCATGATAAGGTGCCGAGCAAACCTCGGCCTCAGTTAAATTGGGTCAGTTCTAAGGTCGACGGCCAGTCATTCACTATTTATGACGACGAGCAAGTATTTACCGCGCCGGATATGTTGGCATTCAAAACTGCACTGAGTTTTACATCGCTCAATGACGATACCCTCATTGAATACGCCCTGAATTCCCAGCAGGGGGAGTGGACAAAGCAAGAGGAAACCTTGGTGACGCTGCCTTCCTTATCGTCCGGCACATACCAGCTTTTTGTTCGCGCCCGTTTAAACAACGGCACACTAAGCAATACCCTTAAATTTCAATTCAAAGTTAAGCCGCCAATGTGGCTGCAGCTGCCAGCAATTATCTTATACACGCTTTTATTCGCCGCGTTTATTGTTTGGATTTACAGCCTGATAATGCGCAACAAACTCGATAGGCTGAGTTATTTAGAGAAGCAACAATCCCTACAAGACGCGTACACACGTGAGTTACAGCATCAAATCAAGCAAACTACTGAAGAGCTAGAGCACAAGCAGCGAATGCGCATTAAAGAGCAGCAAGAAAAGGCGCGTTTCATTACTGGCGCGAGTCATGATTTAAGAAACCTTGTTAGTTTGCTAAAGCTCAATGTGGTTAAGCGCTCGCCGGATGACTCGCCAAAAGCGCGAAGCGACGCGCATGTCGGCAGCATCGTAGAGAGTTTGGATCATCTCACGGACAACATTGTGCAGTTGTCAAAACTTGATGCTGGGATCATCGAGCCTATAAAAGGCGATGTGGCTATTGTCGATATTTTGCAGTCTGTTGATAACGTATTTTCACCGCTGTGCCAGTCCAAACACCTGACATTGAAATTGACAGCGACGGCCGACCAGAGGGTCCATACAGACGGTCACTTACTTTTACGCTTGGTCAACAACCTAGTCGATAATGCCATTAAAAATACCCCAGAAAACGGTGAGGTAGCCATTAGTGCTGTGCTCGTCGGTGATGAATGCCATTTAACAGTGAAAGATACTGGGCCGGGGTTACCGGATGAAATCAGCCTCGACACGATAACGCCTTTTTCTCGAGGAACCCACACTTACACAGGCAGTGGTTTGGGCTTATCTGTGGTGAGCAAAATAGCAGAGCTTTTGAATATCACCTTAAACTATCGCAATGGGCATCCGCACGGTGCTATTTTTGAGCTTGTGCTGCCCACTGTAACGCTCACTGAGAACCATTGTGAGGATGACTCGCAACTGCCATCTCCAGTGAACGCTAAGCTGGCAGTTGTTGAAGATGACCCTCAACAACTTGATTGGCTGGCAAGCGCACTTGGCGAGATAGGGTATGAGGTTCATGGCTTTACAAATGCAGATGAACTTATTGCGTGTAGCGATGATGATTTTGCTGCAATTATTTCTGATGTGGACTTAGCACAAGCTAAAGATGGCATTGAACATATGGGCGATTATCGGCAAAAGTTGAGAAACAGTGGTGTGATCGTATATGTTTCTGGGAATGAAAATGCCAAGATACGTCTAACGAAAGGGTGTGGTGCGTACTTTATGAAAAAGCCCATAAAGCTTAAAAAGTTAGAGCAACTTCTCATCAGAGGATTAAAGCAATGAGTGTTTTTCAGGTTGTGATTGCTGATGATCACCCGCTTTTTGTGTTCGCACTAGAGCAAAAAATAAAGGCTATATGGCCTGATGCTGTTATCCACAGCGCCAACAGCTATCAGCAACTTTTTCGCCTGTTGGGTGACAAAGAAGACGACCTTGATTTGGCCATCGTCGATTTATCCATGCCGGGATGCGAAGGCGTTGAGGGAGCGCAGTACATTGCCCAAAACTACCCCGCATTACCGCTTATTATCATCAGTGCACATGATGACTTTCAAAGCATGAATGCCTGCCTAAAAGCAGGGGCTTCTGCGTTCGTATCGAAAACGGAAATTGATACTGACATCGTTAAACTCATCGCCAAGTATTTAGACGATGACCATGCTGACATCGGTAAAATATTAGATGTGCCTAGTGCGTCTGCGAGCTTACCTATTTTTACTCGGCAGCAGCAAAAAGTCATGGCCTTGATAGCCTCAGGTTTGAGTAATAAAGCGATAGCCAATGAGCTCAATATCTCTGAGAAAACGGTACGCTCTCATGCCTATACGATATTCAAACTGCTGGAGGTAGAAAATCGCACACAAGCCACAGTTAAATACCAACAACTATTGAATCAATAAGCTCATCCCAATCGGCCTGTTCCAGGCCGCTCTTCGTAAAATCCTATTTCAATGTAAAGAATCGTTGTTTTACAAATAATTCATTTTTTTCAGTTGATTAAGCTGCTCAATTCCCTTTTTTGAGTCAAATGACTTAAGTCTCAAGACTCAGAAAATTGGGTTATATGTTCAATATTTTAATTAATTGTAAACCCATAAACTGTCCCTTCATCAGTAAGGCGTTGGGCCCCAACCACAATGATTATGCGCTGACTCCTTACTGAAGCCTATGAGGTTGTTCTCCAGCGAAGCCACAAAACTTTGCGTGATAAACCCATACGCAAAATCCCAATAAACAAGAATCAAATAGGGGGACTCGATGGTCCAAAAAAAATTAAAAGTAATCACAATGGCTCTGTTAGTAGGCACATTGTCAACGGGCTGTACTCTTGTCGGTGAGCATAAGATGACAGGTGGCGGCACCATGGCATCTGCGGGTGGCGACAAAAATGCAGTCTTCACTTTCAATGTTGAAAGCTGTGGGGAAGAAGCGTCAGGTCAAGTGAACTACATCGACCATTCAGCCATTGACTTTGAACAAGTAGGCGGCGTGAGTTTCAACGCAAAAGTAGATGATTTTGGCTTTTGTACACTCGGAGCGATAGAGGATCTGGAGAATGGAACTCCTTGTAATTGCGAAAATCAATTTGAAGCGCAATTTAGCTATGATTCAAAAAATCCTCAGGCGCAAGGTGAAGGTACTGGCTTTGCGTGCTTCGTAGATACTGGAGAAGGCAAAGGAAACTTCCACGGTGTTGTTACTGCTATGAACTTGGATAGTGGTCCTTATGCTGGGTATTTCAATGCAGGCACCATGAATGGCAACATTCAAACACACAGTTGCCCGGATAAAAACAAAGAAACAGAGTCAGAATAAGGAGTAACGAAATGAAAAACAAAAGTTTAATTGCCGTATTAGTGGCTAGTGCCTTTTCTGCCAATGCTGAATTAGTTAATAATCCTGATGCCACGCAAGACCGCGAAGTACGCGTAGTGTTTGAGTATCATCAAGGCAACAAGGCGGAATTAATCTCTGCGATTGAAACTGCTGGCGGAACAATCGTTCGTGAATTAGATATTGATAACTCATTTGCAGCGACTATCAATGCAGATGTATATGCACAAATCAAAGACAGCAAAGCTATCAAATCGGCAGAATTTGATGCTAAGCGTTTTGCAATACCGCAAATGGAAATTGACGCGGAACCAGCAAACTTTGCAGATTATGTACCTTACGGTTTGCCAATGGTTCAGGCAGATCAGCTAAAGTATATGGGCGGTATCAAGGTGTGTATCGTCGACACGGGTTATGACTTAGGCCACGGCGACCTGCCTTCATCAACGGTAGATGGTGACAGCGAGGGAGCAGGTCCTTGGTATCAAGACGGCCATGGTCATGGTACGCACGTTGCTGGCACGATCGCAGGTTTAGATGGTACAGGCGAAAATACCTTAACAGGTGTGATTGGTTCAGGTATGCCAGAGCTGCACATTGCACGCGTATTCAACGACAATGGCAACTTCGTTTATGCGTCCGACTTAGCGGGGGCTGTGAATGACTGTGCTGATGCGGGCGCAAAGGTGGTAAACATGAGTTTGGGCGGTGCCTTCTCGACCAAGGTAGAAGAGCGCGCCTATTCCCGATTAGAAAAGGAAGGCGTGTTATTGATAGCCGCCGCAGGTAACGATGGTAATGCGACGCATAGCTACCCTGCATCTTATGACGGTGTGGTGTCAGTTGCTGCAGTGGATGATCAAATGGAGCATGCAGAATTCTCACAACGCACTTCTCAAGTTGAATTGGCTGCACCAGGTGTAGATGTTGTCTCTACGGTTGCTAGAAATCTAATCCCAGGCAATACACAGGATCTGTACGCTTACATGAGTGGTACTTCAATGGCGAGCCCGCACGTTGCTGGTGTAGCTGCGTTGGTGTGGAGCTACTTCCCGCATTGTAACAACTATGAGATCCGTGCTGCTTTAGCTAATTCAGCGAAAGACCTAGGTGATGAAGGTTACGACTATAAATATGGTCACGGCCTCGTTCAGGCGAAAGCAGCATACGACTACCTAACTGAAAACAGTTGTGATGGTCGTGGTGTTAAATAGACACTAACCCCCATACTTGTGAATTCATGAGGGCGGGTCACACACCCATGGGCAGGCTCTATTGAAGGCACAAGTTATTACAGGGAAGCGGGGGCTATAAGTAGGTATAGTTCTGGTTTTCTGTATCCTCTCAAGCCACTTCCAACGAAGTGGCTTTTTTGTGGGTGAGATGTGCGTTAGCAGGCTGAGGTCGTTTTAGGGTGTTTAACCCAGTTGCATAAATAAGCACTGACTCACTCTAATTATTGCCCGCTTACAAACCACACTGCAACCTTCTTGCCGTTGTATTTTGCACTCATACTGCGTATGTTGGTCGCAATTATTTTGTGAAAATACTGATTATGTTCAACGTCTTACTGCTAGTTATCGTGTTGTCTGGATTTAGCCATATTGTTGCTGATTACTTAAAAAAAGATGTGCTTTGTTATGTCTTTAAACCCTTAACAACCCTGTTAGTCATTGCTTTGGCTTGGGCACAAACCAGCACATTTACCCCTGTGCATTATTGGGTATTTGCGGGTTTGGCGTTGTCCTTGATTGGCGACATCTTCTTGATGTTGAAAAAAGACTATTTCTTGCAAGGGCTAATAGCGTTCTTTGTGGCCCATGTCGCGTATGTGATTGCCTTTACTCACACCTCGGAGTTTGCGTTGAGTACTGTGTTACTGGTGGCATTACTTGCCTACGCAGGGTTATTAATAACGATATTAAACAAGCAATTAGGTAAATTACGGATCCCTGTTTATGCCTACGCCACAGTACTTACTTTGATGGTGCTGACCAGCTATAGTTTCTTTCAAGTATCCGGTTACGAACTGGGCTTGTATGCCTTTGTCGGAGCCGTGTTGTTTATGGTGTCAGACTCTATTCTTGCCTACCGTCGCTTCGTAAAAGGCTATGCATGGAGCCAAGGGGCGATTCTTGCCACTTACTACCTTGCGCAAAGCTTGATTGCTTTGAGTTTGACTAATTAAACGTGCAAGTTTGCTTTATTCCGTTTCTAATTTAAGTTGCCATTTATTTAGCAGCGCTTGGTAGTGCCCAGACTCTTTAATTGCTTGAAGGGATGCGCTGATTTTATCGGCAGTTTCTTGCGGCAGTTGTTTATTGGCAGTGATGTGTAGCTCATTAGGGAAGTCGTTTAGACGCAGTTTTTTCTCGAGTAACCTTGGGTTTAGGCCAATGTTTTTGAGCTCTTTATCCAAGGATAAGGTATTAGTCAGCACCAAGTCGGTGCGCTCCTTGTAAAGCATTTTCATCAAACTAGCTGGCTCCGGTGCCAATACTAAATCGCGTTCCAGTGAGAAGCCGGCTTGCTCTAAATACTGTTGGCTATAGTAACCGCGAACTGTGCTTACGCGCAGACCACGTGCGCTTTGCAAGTCGGTAAGTGTAAATTGCCTTTCTTTTAAGCCCAACAAATAAGCGTGGGCGTTATACACTGGCCCCAAAAACTTAAATTGCTGTTCACGGCTAGGAGTTTTCAGTAGAGACATCATTAGGATATTTGGAGTCTCTTGTAACTCTTTGAACGCCCTCGCTTGAGGCATAATCTCCACCCGGCCATCGCAGCCACAGTGTGTTAGCACTGCTTTTACCACATCCACTAAAAAGCCCTGTGGCTCTTTATCGTGATTCTCAAAGTGCAGGGGGTATAAATCTTCGGCAACAAAGTGCAGTGAATTCGCAGACCACGTAAAGCTAGAAAAGACCCCAGCCAACAACAACATGAAGGATACTGCACACTTTTTCATTTGTTCACACTCTGTTTACAACAAGATGTCTACCTTGCCTAATTTATTGCTTCTTTTCCAGCCTTGTAGCGGTAAATACTCAAAATTATGTGTTTTACCTCCGCGGGCGATTACAAAACTCACGTTAGTTTGTGCTCGATCATTGCGCTATAGGGTGCGCAAACCTATGCTTTTTGTATCGATGTTGATTAATAATATCAGTACCTTATAAACGAATGGAAAACCTGACGATAGCCATGGCTGGGCTCACCGCCATTATTTTATTTATTTTTGGGCTCGAGAACTTTTCCCGTGAAATCGAGAGCATTTCGGGTGAACGCTTTCGCAAATCTTTGAGCCGGGCTACGAACATTCCGATTGTGGGTGTATTGATTGGTGCGGTGGTTACGGCCTTTATTCAGTCAAGCTCGGCCACCTCAGTGATCACTATCAGTCTTGTTAACGCGGGTGTATTAACGTTCAAAAACAGTGTCGGCATCATTTTTGGCTCAAATGTGGGTACCACAATCACAGCGCAGCTGGTGGCATTTAAACTCACAGTGTTTGCACCAGTGATCATTATTATTGGCTTTTTCTTGTCGCTGACACGTAATCGTTTTTCGATTTTTGGTAAGGCCATTTTCTATTTTGGTTTTGTGTTTTTCAGCCTGAATCTGATCTCTTCGTCACTTGCACCGCTGCAAAATAACCCCGCGCTCATCGAGATTTTAACGCAACCGCAAAACCCGCTGATTGCAATTTTAGTGGGCTGTGTATTTACTGCTATGGTGCAATCAAGCTCGGTAACCACTGGGCTGGCAATCGTCTTTACACAACAAGGAATACTGGGGCTGGAGAATGCAGTGCCTATCATTATGGGCGCCAACATTGGTACCACGGCAACGGCTATGATAGCGGTATTTGGTATGGACATCGCCGCGAAGAAAGCGGCGCTTAGTCACTTCTTGTTTAATGTGGGGGGAGTGTTGTTGTTCTTGCCCTTCATTTTACTCTTTGGCAATAAACTCAGTGAAGTCACCATGGACCCAGCAATCGCGCTGGCGAATATCCACTTTATTTTCAATGTAGTTGCCAGCTTGGTGTTTATTCTTTTTCTTAACCCCTTTACGCGATTTGTGGATTTCCTACTGGGGGAGGGGAAGATGGATTTTGAGCGCCTTGAGTTACCAACCTACCAAGAAGATGAAGAGTTTCAGCACGTTGTGGACAAGCTCGAGTCAGGTAATCAACAGCTGCTCAATTTTTTAAAAGAGAACTACAACCAAGTCACGCTAAGCTTAGAAACAAACTACAAGGGCATTCAAGACACGGCTCAAAAGCGTTTGGAATATGCCAGCTTTGTAGAGAAGGAATACATTACTTACTTCACGACGATTGTGAGTAAAATCAATGATGAAGAGCAGTCACGAGAGTTAATGCTGCAAATTAATCGCTTCGATTACTTGTTCCAAATTCATGATTCAATTACCGATCTTTTCGAAAGCAAACGCATAATGAATGATCAATTTATTGAGCTCAAAAGTGATATTTTGATCCTTATTCGCGAGCTCTCGAGTGATACGCTCACCCTGTTCACCCACACCAGTGAACACCTCGACCAACCCAAAAATGATGAAATCGATAAGGCGGCGAAGTCCTTGCAACTTCACCTCAATCAAGCGCAGCGTAAACTGTTAATGTTACTGGCTGATACCAACAGAAAAGACGCTGGCGCCCTGACAAACTTTGTCACTTACTCACAGCGACTCAAAGACAAGCTCCTAAACCTACACAAGATGTACTCCCACAAAAACGCTGAGCTATGAGGTTGCATAGATGATTGAGTTACAAAGCTTGGTGTTGAGCCTAGTTGAAATTACCAGGCTCAATGACACCTGATGACCTTGTTAGACGTGTGGTGCGAACTTGCTGTGCTTTAGTGTGTGTTCACTTCGTCTAACTAACGCCTCGCCGACAAGGAGTGTAATCAGTAAACCGATACTTACTTGCAATACATAATTTAGGTCAAATGGCTCTCCAGGGATCCAAAAGAATAGCGTAATCGACATCACTAAAATGCCAATACACAACCCTGCGATTAGGTGCGCAGCCACCATGCCTCCGGGTACTTTAAATGGGCGAGGTTTAAGTGGATCTCTGAGTCTCAACTTTAAAAATGAGCAGTGCATCGCGATGTAAGGCATTAAGAAGATAATTGCGCCAAACGAGAACAAGGTCCAGTATAATTCTTCTGCGTTTTTAGCCATTACACCATACACTATCAACATGAGGACGCATACGCTGGCGAGTATGACGGCGGAGCCTAACGGCATGTCGTACTTCTTGGTCAAAATAGCGAATAGTCTTGGCATCTCACCTTCTTGGCCTGCCTCAGCCATCGCCGCATTGCCGCCTAGGGTCCACGCAATCATTGATGCAAAAAAGGTAAACAATGTTGCTATGCCTAGCACTAAAACCAGCTTATCGCCCCAAGGCGTTCCGCCGAAAAGCTCCTGCAGTGTGACTGCAAAAATAGTCACAATTTCCACTTCCTCAGCAGGGACTGCCGCTAACACGCCAACGGAACCAAACACGTATAGAATGGCGGTGATCAGACCCGAGGCGAACATCGCTTTTGGGATGTTTTTATCTGGAGAAATTATTTTCTTACTCTCGGACATAATCAACTCTAGCCCTAAACACCCGTAAACAATAACGGGGATATAAGCCAGCCCAGCAGACCAATCCGAGGTTGCTGTTGCGAGACTTAAATCATTGGCGAAGCCATTGCTCATGCCATAATTGATGCCAGCGAAGCCAATAACCAATACGATAATAAACTTCAATGGTGTGGCAATGGACAGAGCCCATTTTGTGTAGTTAAGCGGCAAGCTGTTCACGGCTGCAAGCAAAACGCACAAACATATAGCAACTGCGATTTGGCTCCACAAACGCATGTCAGGGATAAACATCGCTGATAACATCCCTGAGAACATAATGAACACAGAAGGAACCCACAGTGCTATGTTAATCCAGTACAACCAAGTGATCCTAGCGCCCCAACGAGCGCCAAATGCATCTCTTACCCATGCATAGATGCCACCTTGTTCAGGGTAACTTGCACCTAGCTCAGAGGTAACCATTGTGTTGGGCAACATAAAAAAGATGACTGTAACAAGCCACCAAAATACGGCATAAGGTCCCACAGAGGCTGACATGGCTATTTGTTCTACTAATAAAATGGCAGACACACAGTAGAAAACCATGTCTTTGAAACCAAACATGTTTGGTAAGTTTTTTGTATGAAGCATTGTATATTTTCCTAGTTATTATTTTAGTTATGGCTTCTCAGGTGTGGCTATTTATTGTGTGTATTTCTGTGGCTAGCCTTGGCATATAAACATAGTAAATCTAACGCAAGTGATGCCGCAGCGAGTGATGTAATTTCAGCGGTATCATAAGCAGGAGATACTTCAACAAGGTCCATGCCCACAACATTTATACCTTCTAGAGCGCGAAGAATTTGCTGCGCTTGGTAGGTGCTCAGTCCGCCCACAACAGGTGTCCCAGTACCTGGGGCATATGCGGGGTCTAAGCAATCAATATCGAATGTTATGTAACACGGATTGTCTCCCACGATTTGCTTGATTTGTTTGGCGATATAAGCGGGTTGATTGGCATGAATTAGATTGTTATCAAAAACATGAAAGCCAAGGGTGTCATCAATTGACGTTCGCATACCTAATTGCACGGAACGCTCTGGCTCTATGAGACCTTCTTTTGCGGCGTGATAAAACATGGTGCCGTGGTCAATTTTTCCTGTGGAGTCGTTCCACGTATCGTAATGAGCATCAAAGTGAATGAGCGACATGGCGGTGCCAAATTTCTTGGCGTAAGCTTTTAAAATAGGGTAGGTAATAAAGTGGTCACCACCTAGACATAGACTGGCGCAATCTTGTGCCAAAATATGACTAACATGTTGTTCTATATGTTCCGGTGCGCGCTCAGGTAAGCTGGTATCGATACCACAATCACCATAATCCACTACCGCTAGTTGTTCAAAAGGGTCAAATCCCCAATGTGCGACCCGACCCCAAGCCAGGTTACTCGAGGCGGCGCGAATTGAGCGTGGCCCCATACGTGCACCAGCACGATTACTTAAGGCTAAGTCATAGGGTATGCCGGTAACGGCCACATCAGCATAGGTTAAATCTTTACTGTACTTCCTGCGTAAGAAACTTAGTACACCAGCAAAGGTGGGTTCAATATCGGTGCCGAGCAAGTTTTCTCGGGTAATTGCAAAATCAGTTGGGCGGGTCATAATCGCTTCCTGTAGGTGGAAATTCTGTTGGCAGTATTTCATCAGGCGATAGGATTGTAGATCCCCTAAAAATGGGATCGTTTTTCTACATGACGGCGGGCATTATCAAATTATGGAAGATAATAAATGGGTTACTTGGCACCTAAACTTAGCCAAGGTGCTAAATCAATGCGAACGCGCAGATTCACTCAACACACTATTGTACTCCTTGGAGGAGTTGGTTGATGCAACAAGTGGGCTGGCGACAAAATACGTAGCTGGTGATAAACCCGAAATCACTCACCAGCGCTTGCTGGCATCTGAAAGTAAACATTTACAAATCAATCATTATGCGGAAGTTGCATATTTGCTGGACCCATTTTATCGGCTCATCGTTGATTCTCAAACGACTGGAGTGTTTGCACTTAAGAGTGTAGCTCCTGCTGGCTTCTATGAATCTGAGTACTATCGGCTGTTTTATTCTTTGATAAACGTTCGGGATGAGGTGTGCATCATCGTTAGAGTGGATGATGGGGTGTTTTTTAGTTTGTCTCTTGTTCGCTCAGAGGGTAAAAATAACTTTTCACAGCGAGAAATATCTGATTTAGAGAGTGTTTACCCCGTCATAGGTGCATTGATAAGCAATTGGTATTTGGCCAATAGCGAAAGAACAAAAGAGCCTCTGGGCTGGCAGTTAGATGAAGCCTTAAATTTATTCGGTAGTTCTGTTTTAACGCCAAAAGAGTGTGCAGTGCTTCGTTTCACTTTGCAGGGATACTCAGTTAAATTTATTGCCCAAAAGATGGATAACGCCATCGAGACCATCAAATACCATCGCAAGAATATGTACCGTAAGCTAGATATAAACTCTCAATCTGAGCTTTTTAACCTCTTCATAACTGCCCTAAAAGCCCTGCCCAAAGGCGCAAGAACAGACCCGCTCATGCACTTAAATAAGTAAACCCCATACCAATCACTTTTGATAAATCAGCATTCCATAAAAAGTAAAAGCTTGATTAATGGTTGAGTGGTCAAGTATATTTTAATTGTATTATATAGATTGGAATAAGAATCGTGACAGAACTTTCAAATTCGATGCAATTGATTTTGGCGCTTGTGAAAACACAAGGGCAAGTGCTTAAACCTATTGAGAATGCTCTTTCGTTACATGGTATGAGCTTTTCTGAATGGCTGGTTATGCATAAGCTGAATGTTGCGTCAGATCGCAGCCTAAAACGCGCATCACTAGCGAATAGTATTGGCTTAACGGCGTCTGGGGTAACCCGATTACTCAAGCCGATGGAAAAAATTGGATTGGTGGAAAAGGTTACTAATCAAAGAGACGCCCGAATGAGTTTAGTCAGACTCAGTGAGAGTGGTATCAGAGTCTATCAAGAAGCAACTGATAGCATCGAGCAAGGCGCTAAAAAGGTGACACAAATGATGAGTGTGAAGCAAATCGAACAGTGTGCTGGCCTGTTAACTACTCTACATTTTTCAGCAATTGAAGCATCTCACTAATATCCGATAACAAAAGGTATTTAGATTCCCATGAAAAAAAAGCCCCTCAGTAGGAAGGGGCTTTGGGTGCAGGGTTTACCACTTATAACAACACGATTAGTTAGAAGGTTCCGCGGATACCGAGGAAATATTGGCGCCCTGTAAAGTTGGTTGTGGCGATAATTGATTCGTCGTTATTGAAGTAACGGTCGAAACGCTCATTGGTCAAGTTGGTTACGTTAAACGTGAGCGTATAGTTATCATTGATTTTGTACGATGTACTTAAATCTAACTGCTGATAATCATTTACATGACGTGGGCCAGCAAAGAAACCAAACGATGGCTCCAGTAGGTACTTCTCACGGTAGTTGTAAGAAAGACGCACTGACGCTGGGCCTTTTTCATAGTAAGTCACTAAGTTATATACGTTTTTAGAGAGGCCAGTGTAGCTGAACGTTTGTCCGCTGAAGCCATCACCAAAGTCAGTATCACTGTCTGTATAGGTGTAGTTCGCGAGCATACCTAAGCCATCAAACGGTGCAGGTAAGAAATCAAAGGTTGTTTGATAACTCAGTTCGGCACCTGAAATAGTCGCAGAAGCTGCATTTCGTGGGCGGTCAACGGATGCCCAGTTAATTCCTGCGATCGTCTCTGGCGCACTGGAGTTAAACACAAAACCATCGATGTCTTTTTGGAACAGCGCAGCACTCGCTAAACCAGTGTCACTGAAGTACCACTCAAGTGATAAATCTAATGAGTCTGATTCAAATGGCTCAAGAGCTGGGTTACCCGCAGAGCCTGTCAGTGTGGTGGTGCTAAATGTAAAACGTGGTGAAAGCTGCGACAGCGTAGGGCGCGTGACCGTTTTGCTTGCGCCAAAACGCAGATAAAGTTCGTCAGTTAGTTCACCGGTTAAACTTAGGCTCGGTAAAACGTTGGTGTAATCACTGCTGGTAGAGCTTGTTTCACCTACTACATCATAGTCACCAGCGCTGCGAATGATAATTTCGACTGGGAGTGCACCGGTTGCTTCTACTTCCGTTTTAACAGCACGAACACCCACATTACCTTTCACTGGCACATCACCAATATCGAAGGCCATATTCGCTTTGATGTAAGCGGCGGTGATGTCTTCGTCGACTTGGAATGAACTGATGCTATCAAATTGGCGCTCAACACCGTATTTGGCATGGAAATCAAGCGGATCACCGATGACAAAGCTGCGAATAACGTTGGCATTGGGTGCTTCACCTAAAAAGTCATCAACAGGGAAATCTAGTAAGTTAATGGCAGATGTCGGCAGTACATCAGGCACACCATTGGCTCCAGTGAAGCTGTTACCTACGTATGCATTGATTTCTTTAGAGCGTTGCGTGTAGCGAAAACCGGTTTCTAGGCTAGTGAAATAGTCACCATCCAAAAAGCGTTTAGCGTCAAAGGCAAATGACAAGGATGTGTCTTTTACGTCACGTGCATTGGAGTTACCAAAGGCCACACGGTAGTTCGCAGGATCGTTCAGATCAGTACCGGTAACGTACAGGTCCGGAATACCGTTATCAGGGGTACGTGCATCGTAAACTACATCGGCAAATGCTTGTAACAGCACGCTTTTGAGGTCGCGTGTTTGTTCACCTTTAGAGTAACCGATATCAAAATCAAGCTCCCAATCATCATGAGGTGCCCAATTAACATGGGTGCCTAGCGCAAGGGTATCTGACTCGAGGGTGGTTAACTCTGACACACTACGGAATTGTGTTTGTGGAGCAACGGCGTACACTAGGTTGTCGTTTTCAACTACCGCTTCGGTGACTAGGAAAGGGAATATACCGCCTACACCGCGACCATTAACATCGTTGATGTCAGCTGCAACCCATTGGCTAGGATCTTGCGGGCCACGGAATTGGAAACGAGCAGGTAATTGCAGTGCTGTTTCATCTACGTCAAAGGTTGCGTATAGGGCATCAAATGTTACGTTTAGCTCATCGCTAGGCGCAAACTCGATAACGGCATTTAACCCTGTACGCGTTCTGTCATCACCATAATATTGAGTCAGTGGCTCAATAGGATAGAGCGAATTAGGGTAGTCAATACTGCCATCATTTGTGCCGCCAGGCACAGTGGCAAGGTCGGGGCGAATTTCAACACCGTCACCCGTGCCTGGGCCAAAGTTTACATTACCCCATGAGAAGTACTCATCTTCACGCGTTTGTCGCTCAGAATAGGTAACGCCAACAAGCACACCAAAGGTTTCATCATCAGACTTCCAGTTCACAATGCCGGAAATACGCGGGTCTGTTGAGTCGGCAAGTTCACTGTAAACTCCTTCCGCTGACCATGCACCAGAGAAGCCTGCTTCGTCGGCATCGAGTGGTTTACGGGTTTTGATGTCGGCATTACCGCCGATACCACCTTCGAGCATGTCGGCTGATGCGGTTTTATAAACATCAAGCTGACCAATCAGTTCCGAGGGCAACACATCGAGTGAAAATTGTCGGCCAATGCTACGGCCAGACGACAATGAACGACCATTGAGGGTGACCTGTGTGAAGTCAACGGGCAGGCCACGGATCTGTACGTATTGACCGCCTAAGCGACCATCAGTGCTGCCGTTGGTCCCCCCGTTCGGGCTGCCTCTTGGTCTGTCTATTGAGATACCAGGGACACGTTGCAACGATTGGGCAACGTTTTCATCGGGGAATTTACCCATGTCCTCGGCGGCAATCGAATCTTGAATTTTGTCGGAGCTGCGCTTTGTTGCGATGGCTTCTTTCAAACTCAGTCTTACGCCACTAACGGCGATTACTTCGATATCATCGTTTTTGGCATCCTGTGCTGGTGTGTTCTCCTCTGCCAATGCTGCGCTTCCAATTAAAGAAAGTGCCACAGATAAGGCTATTTGGCTTCTGGTGAATTTCATCATATTGACCTCATCGCTCTTCGCGTATTGTTCTTGTAAATGCCCAAATGCTTATTCAGTGATATATAAAGTCCAAAATGCCGTCAACGCGCTTCATTGGTTAGGTGATTTAGGTTTCTTGGTTAAAATTTTGTCAGGATGAATGTTTCATAAATGAAACAAAATTCGTTACAAGACTGTTAATTGAGTATAGCCCTAGCTGAACGAGTAAGAGACTAGGCTTAGGTATTTTATGGATATATAAAACAGTGAGTTATGGGATATTGCGAAGAGTTTGTTGACTTTCAACATGTTGATTTTTATAACTTTGATTAATTCGGACGCTTATGTCTCTTCAAGAAACCCCATCTTTGTTGAGATGAGCATAGACGTTTCTTTTAGCTTGGTAGTAATGACGTCAAAGTTGGGATTTCTCGATTCGTCTCTGTAGGTGAGGATTGAAGTCATTAATACAGCAACAGCGTTGTGATAGTAGTCAAAAATGGGGACGCCAATATCATACACTCCAGCGAGCACTGGGCTTGGCATGGCTTCATGGCCTTGCTCTTTGACGCGCAACCAAATATTACGCAGCGCCATTAAATCTAAAGATAAATCAGGGTGGTGGTGTTGGTAGGCTTTGAGCATTCGCTCGCGATTGTCATAAGTGGCATATGCCAACAAAACGTGGCCTGCACAGTTATCTGTCAGCGGTCCACGCCCGCCAACGGGTAAAGTTAAGCAGTTGCTGTTGGTGTCATAGTCTTGATGCGACAAAATAAGGCCACCGCCATCTGAATACACAACGAGGTGACAGGATTGTTGTATGTCATTGCACAAAGTTTGAATTATGGGAAATGCCACAGTGTTAAGGTGGTGCACAGGCGCGTAGCGATGGGTGAGCCGATAAAGCTTGAGTGAGAGTCTATAGACTCGTTCGGTTTGATAAAACTCCAAATAATGTAGATCGTTCAATACTGCAACCATACGGAAAATTTCCGCTTTCGACTTCCCCATTGATTCTGATATTTGCGTAAGGCTGAGTCCTTCGGGGGTTTTGGCTAACAGCTCAATGATGGCCATGCCTTTTTCTAGCGCTGGCGCTTTGTATTTAGTTTCTTTTTCAGCCATTGAGTACGTCTAACTACTTCTATTCAAAACGATGTTGTATCCATAAGTGTAGTCGTTTCAATCACTAACGTGCACTTAACTACATTGCAAATGGATGCTCGGCTAATGTGTATACCGTATCTATTTCATCGCGGTCAATAATTAGGAACATGAATTTTTATAAAAATTATGGGTTTGTGAGCAGCGTTGATAAATATTTATTGTACCCAGAGGTTTTATGGTTACAGGCGTGAGAGGCATTTTAAGGCGCTAATGCTTTACTTTTTTATGGTGGTAAATAAGCCGTATTACGTACAAATGTTTTGTATATAAAATTTCTACAGGGCGTTTGTTTCATCATAAAAACCTTACTTAGCTGGCTCTTAGCAAGAGTTGACCACAGAAGTTATCCATCTCTAACGTTAGGTACTTAAGTACACCAGTTGCTGGGAAAATATTGTGAAAGTAGGTATTTGTGGGTTGGGCGATCGCTTAAGTTATGTCGCTAAGGTAATGCATGAGTTGATCCCAAACTTTGAATTGGTGGCGTATGCGGATCCCGAGTCGGTGAAAGTGGAATACATGAAGTCTCATGGCATTTTTATGAAAGCTTATGATGAACTGTCCGACATGCTGGCAAATGAAACGCTCGATATGCTGATGATAGGTTCTCCTAACCACATGCATATGGAACATATGCGCTTAGGCATTGAAGCTGGGCTGTTAATTTTTGCAGAAAAGCCCATCGTAATGTCAGAACAGCAAACCTATGATCTGCTGGAGCTTATCGCCAAACATAATGCGTTCTCTCGCATCTTGGTTGGCATGGTTTTACGCTATGCTCCTTTATATAAAGATTTAATGACCGCCGTGGCGAATAATCAATTGGGCGATATCACCAGCATCGAAGCATCAGAACATATCCCACCTGAACATGGTGCCTTTTTTATGCGTGATTGGCGCAGACATCAGGGGTTATCTGGGGGATTTTTGCTGGAGAAATGTTGTCATGACTTGGATCTTTATCAGGGGCTGGTAAAAAGTCGCCCTGCGAAGTTAGTGAGTTTTGGTGGGCGTCGCACCTTTATTCCCAAAAATAAGCACCTAGGAAAATATCCGGTATACCATCAGCGTAAGTCACGCTGGAGGGGTATTGAAGAAGTATTCGACAATGACTCGGAATTGGTAGATCACCAAACCGTGTTGATTGAGTACGAAAACGGAGTCAATTTAAGTTTTCACACTAACTTAAATGTGCCAAATGATTATCGCCATTTCAGTGTGTTTGGCACGATAGGAATGGCGGAAGGCGATTTTGTGCGTAACTACCTCAAGGTGCATGACTGTATTACATCCGGGGCGCTGGTGGATAAAACCTATGACCATGATGACTCTATTTCCATGCACTATGGTGCTGAAGAGCAGATGGCGGCGGATTGGATTGCCTTTTTTGAAAAAGGCACTCCCTTACCGGTATCAATTATCGATGCTTTGCAAGCGGGTCTAACAGCAATCAAGCTGGATGAAGCGCGTCAAAAAAGTGCGGTGATAGACATGACTCAAACATGGAAGAAGTTTGATAGCTATTTACATAAATAATAATAACAACGCTATGAGGTAATTCACATGGTCTTGATAGATTGGCTAATTGTTGCCTTTTATGTCGTAGCCGCAGTGGTCATTGGCTTGCTGTTTACGAAAAAGGCCAGTGAAAGTACAGCTGACTTTTTTGTCGCAGGTCGCTCTTTACCTTGGTATGTCGCTGGCACGTCTATGGTGGCGACAACTTTCTCATCAGACACCCCTTTATTTGTTGCTGGGGCGGTGCGAGAACAAGGAATTTACGCCAATTGGATATGGTGGGTCAGTGTAATCGGGGTCATTATCTCGGTGTTTTTCTTTGCGAGCCTGTGGCGCCGTTCTAAAGCTCTGACTGAAATAGAGTTGATTTCACAGCGCTATGATAAAAGTAAAGCCACTGATTTTTTACGTATTTTCAAGGCGCTGTTTGATGGTGTCTTCGTAAATTGCATCATAATTGCCTCAGTGACTCTTGCGATGTCGAAAATCATTGTGGTGATCCTGGGGCTCTCTCCCGAGCCTCTTTTTAGCATTCCTCTGTTTGGTGGCATTACTGCTACAACACTGATTCTTGTTGTATTAGCGGTTGCCGCTGTGCTGTACACCGCCATGTCTGGTCTATATGGAGTGGTATACACCGACCTAATTCAATTTGCTTTAGCCATTATTGGCTCTGTGGTGCTAGCGATCATTGTGTATGTTGATTTACAAGAGCATGGCGGCATTGTTGCTGCGGTAGAGGCAGCTCCTGGGTTTAATGCGGATACACTGAAAATGATCCCTGACTTTGAATGGGATTTAAAAACAGCTACGTTTTTAATTTTGGTGGGTATTGGCTGGTTGAATTATGCCCCTGGTTTTGGCTTTTTTTTACAACGTACTTTGGCTGCACGAAGTGAAAAAGATGCGATGTTAAGTCTGTACTGGTTTGCATTCTGTCACCTTGTGCTAAGAAGTTGGCCTTGGATTATTGTTGGGGTTGCTTCGTTGGTTTACTTCCCTGCGCTTCAAGATGCAGAGCAGTCCTACCCGAGAATGATTGATGAATTTCTTCCAATCGGATTAAAGGGGATCATGGTCGCGTCATTACTGGCAGCCTTTATGAGTACGTTGGACACTCAGCTCAATTGGGGGTCGTCCTACTTGGTCAATGATGTATATGAGCCTTACCTTGTAAAAGGGCGAGAAAAGGCGCATTACATCAAAGCCGCACGCTTGAGTATGTTAGGGCTTACTTTGGTTGCCCTTATAGTGACAACACAACTTGAGAGTATTTTAGGAGCATATGAATACATCAGTGTGATAATTATTCCAATTTCAGTGGTGTTAATAGCGCGCTGGTATTGGTGGCGAATCAATGTGTGGTCAGAGATCAGTGCGCTCATTACTGCTGTGGTGGTGGGCAATGCATTGATGTACCTCTTACCTGATGAAGGGGAGGCCAAATGGTTCGCGGTCCGCATGTTAGTAACAACTATCATGACTTTGGGAGTTAGTTTAGTTGTTACCTTGCTTACCTCAAGCAAAACACCGAGCCCGAAAACCATTGAGTTTTACTCGCGGATAAGAATTCATGGTAGAGGGTGGAAAAAGGTCAGAGAGATGACCGCAATAGAGCCAGTTGCGGCTGGCATAAAAGACAACGCCATAGCCTGTGTAGCTAGCATCGTGTTTATTTATTCACTGCTATTAGGTATCGGTAGCATGTTATTCGAGCAGTGGAACACCTTCTTTGTATACCTTGCCTTTATTGTGTTATCCGGCTGGGTAGTGCAACGAAAAATGCCAAAAGTTGTGGCGGCGTTACGACAAGAGGTCTAGCTACTCGTACCTTGGTGTTTTCTGTTAGAGCCATTGTACTTGTGAAGTATATGAGCGGGGCAAAGAGTTTTTTTTGTCCTGTGTTGTTATAAGCGCTTGTTTTAGAGCGTCATTTAAGTCCTGATTGTTTTATATAGCAAACCTCATCATGCGCAATTATTCATATTTGAAATGTGTGAGATTCAATCTTAAATCGTGCGCTTTGTGACTTGTTACTAAGATGTGAACATGTAGACTCGAGGTCAGACAGTTAAGAGAGTGGTAGGTTTGAAGTAATGAAAAAAGCAGTCCAGCAGTTAATCCCAGTGGCAGCCCTTGCGGCTGTGAGCGCGGTTACAAGCGTGAGCGCATGTGCTCAAAAAGTGCCGTCTGAAGTGCAATGGATGCAAGAAGCTAAGTGGGGCATCAGCCACCATTATCTTGCCGGTGGTACATTGGATAACGCTTGGTACACCATTACTGATTACAACGAGTGGAACAATTACGTTAATGGCTTCGATGTGCAAGCCTATGCAGACAAGGCGCAAAAGCTAGGTTACCGCTACGTTATCTTCACCATAACGCAAAATCGCGGGTACCTTTCAACCACAAGTGCTATTTACGATGCCCACTCGCCCGCCTGCCCGAGTAAAGACATCGCACCTGGGTGTGTTGTTCAGCAAAATACAAACCAAGCGGATTATACGCCAACGCGTGACCTAGTATTGGATTTGGCATTAGCCCTCAAAGAAAAAGACATCAAACTGATTGCCTACTTACCATCACATTTGGGTGATAGATGGACTGGCACAAAAGTGAAAGCGCAATACCCTGATTGGTTTATCGAGGATTTTGTTAGCGAGCGAGCTCAAACATGGGGTGAGCATATTGCTGGCTGGTGGTTTGATGGTTGGTATCAGGCCGATGAGTCAGAACAAATCCTTGCCCCTGAAAACGAATACCCAGTCGCCGACAAGCTAGCTCAGTCAGTTAGAAGCGGTAACCCCAATGCGGTGATCACTATCAGCGATGGTTTTGATTACAGTTTTGTGCCCAATGATCCCCAGAGTAACTACACCCAAGGTGAACACAATGAATTGCCACCGATTCCTGAGTCAGGTGCTGTGAGCACAGCACTCGGAACTGTGGTGCAATGGCATGGCTTTACCTACACGTCATTGGAAGACCCTCTTTTTGGTGGCTGGGGCCAAGTAAAGCGCAGCTTAAAATACAGCAATGATGAGGTGGCACAGCGTGTAAAAGCCATTTCTGAAGCCGGTGGAGTCACTACTTTGGATGTCGCTATCAACCCTAATGGCACTTGGTTGGTGGACCGTTTAGTGCAAATTCAAAGCGTTGGAAATACGGTGGGAACAACGTCAGACACCACATATTCGCGCCTTGAATTAGTAAACGATGACGATCCGCGAATTGTGTACAGTAAAGACGGTGATTGGCTGCAAATGTCGAATACGGGAGAAGGTGAATACCATCAAGATATGCACATCACTGATGTCAATGGTGCCTACTTCACATACGATTTTGAAGGCTCAAGTATTGTCTATGCAACGTCTAAGGCCGCCAATCAGGGGGACGTTGAAGTGTTTGTAGATGGTGTTTCTCAAGGTATTTACTCTATTTTGGATAGCAATAATTACAGGCAGGTCCAAAGCATAGTGTTTGAAAAGCATAATTTAGCTCCCGGCCAACATACTTTAAAAGTTGTTAAAGTGTCGGGGGAGGTAATGCCCGTAGATGTGGTGTTATCAGTCAAGTCATCACTGAAATAATTGCATCCGCGATACCAGTCCAAGGGAGGCGCCACATCTCCCTTTTTATCCCAAAAGCGAACCAAGCGGTTCGCTTTTTTTATGCTTGCTACTGAATCAAACTCACTTGTTTGACATAGGTATCGGTTTGTAGCCCGAAGTGGCCCAGCACATAGGTGAAGGTGGCATCTTCATTCCACAGACGGCTGCTGTGGATGCCATACACATAGCACGTGCCCGTTGAGCAAACGATTTGGTCGGAGTAGCTCTTAATGGAATACACTTTATCTCCCAAAGCCTTACCATAAATGCTATTGAGGAATGGGCTGCCAACGGATAATCCATAGTAGCCGCAGGTACTGTTCCACACGTTGTATGGGTAAACACCGCAACTGAGCAAACCACGAGCAGCGCCCGCTACACCTACAAAGGTATCGACATCTGATGCCATCCCCAGCTTATAGATTTGTTGTGCAGCAAGGGTTACGCCCATTGAATGGCCGATAACATCAATCTTACCAGTGCATGATTGGTTGATAGCCGAAAGAATGGCATTGCGCACAGGCGTTTCTTCGCTGCCATTATGATCATTGCAACTTGCGCAAGATTTGGAACCCCAGTTAGGGGTAAAAATTTCGCTACTTGAATAACCCTTGCTGAGTAATTCGTTAATCGTATTGTTCCAGCTTGATGGCGATGCCGTATTGCCATGTACCAAAACAACATTATCTCTGCACGCCGCAAATGCGGTTGTGCTCATACCTGCGCATAGCGCAATTATGGTCAATAAACGTATCATTGTGTGCTCTCCTTTTAACGTTTCATTTACAACGTATAAAAGTTGAACAGTGCTGAACATAGTACTTTGGTGCTGTGACCATAATCGGTGCACCTAGCATACTATTCAGTGAGGAAGCTGCGTTAATTGAACTAAATTGTTGCTAGTACAGTATTCTTAACAAATGTATTTTATGACATCACCCTGTGTTAGCTAACTAGGAGTAACCATGCTAAATATGGATTTTGCCAAAAAGCTTGCGATCAAAACGGCAGAACAACCTTGGCTTGCGAGCCCAGCGAAAGGAGTATGGCGTAAGCCACTTGAGCGAGAAGAGAAGGAATCGGGTCACACAACCAGCATTGTGAAGTACGAGGCGGGCTCGCGTTTTAAACCACACCCACACCCGTTAGGTGAGGAAATTTTTGTACTCGAAGGTGTGTTCTCTGATGAGCACGGTGATTACCCCGCAGGCACCTATATTCGTAATCCACCCAACAGTGTGCATGCACCGTTTAGCGAGCAAGGCTGCGTGATTTTCGTGAAGCTTAATCAGTTTCATGAGCAAGACTTGGCCACCGTACGTATCAATACCAATGAAACATCGTGGCAGCCAGGCCAAGGAGGCTTACAAGTTATGCCATTGCATAGCTTCGAGCATGAACACACGGCGTTAGTAAAATGGCCGCCAGGGGAGCAGTTTGTGCCGCATAGGCACTTCGGAGGCGAAGAGATTTTAGTCCTCAGTGGCGAGTTTATTGACGAACACGGCAGCTACCCGCAAGGCACATGGTTGCGCAGCCCACACATGAGTGAACATACTCCTTACGTGGATGAGCAAACCGTGATTCTCGTAAAAGTGGGCCATCTACCTCTTTGATAGTAAGTGCTTTGATAAAGCGCGCATAGCCACTGATATCACTTAATCTGCATCAAATGCTTGCCTAAAAATTCCATCTAAACTGCTCTTGACCTTGGAGTGAGTCCAAGGTTTAGAGTGTGGCTTTTCTAATACAATTGGTATAAGTGAGGGATAATTGAAATTTACCTCATTAGGCACCAGTATCATTGTATTAATCACTTGATTTTTAACGTGCACACTCACAACAAGGAGACATGCATGTCAAAGGCAGTTGAGCAGCAGCTCATTATTGAAGGCGCAGGTTGTGCTAGCTGTGTTGGTAAAATCGAAAAAGCGTTGAGTGCAACTTCAGGCGTGCAAAGCGCACAGATGAATTTTGCCGATAGGACCGTTGCAGTGACGGGCACGGCAAGCACTGAGGCGCTAATCCAAGCTGTTGAAGCCGCTGGGTACAATGCCAAAGCATTTGATACTTCCTCATCGAGCAAGGCCTTTGATGAAAAAGAAGCTGCAGATTGGGCCTACTACAAGAAGCTTATTCGTCACACCATTATTGCCTTATCCGTGGGGGTGCCTTTAATGGCTTATGGCTTACTTGGTGGGGCGATGACGGTCAACACCCCGCAAGAACGTATTGCTTGGCTGGTGGTTGGGATGGTAACCCTCGCAGTGATGTATTTTTCCGGCCGCCACTTTTATGTCGGCGCATGGCGAAGTTTTAAGAATCACTCAGCGAATATGGATACGCTGATAGCCCTGGGTACGGGTACGGCGTGGCTGTATTCAATGGTGGTTGTACTCACACCCGAAGCCGTGCCTATGATGGCAAGGCACGTTTACTTTGAAGCAACAGCGATGATCATTGGCTTAATTGATTTGGGGCTGGCGTTAGAAATAAAAGCTCGAGGTAAAACCTCAGAGGCAATCAAGCGTTTGATTGGCTTACAAGCAAAAACCGCGACTGTGATCCGCGATGGCAAAGAGTTACAAATTGCTATTGAAGATGTGCTTAAAGACGACCAAGTAAAAGTTAAACCGGGTGAGAAAATACCAGTCGATGGCATAGTGCTTGAAGGTCAAACAGCCATTGATGAGTCAATGCTCACCGGTGAGCCTATGCCCGTCGAAAAAGCAAAAGATGATGAAGTGGTGGCTGGAACACTCAATAAATCTGGAATGATCACCTTTTGTGCAACTCGGGTAGGTAAAGACACTGCATTGGCGCAGATCATCAATATGGTGAAACGGGCGCAGAACTCTAAACCCTCGATTGGTCGATTGGCCGACGTTATTTCAGCGTACTTCGTCCCTGCGGTAATGATCATCTGTGTGCTCAGTGCGTTGGCATGGCTCAACTTTGGGCCACAACCTGCTGTTGCCTTTGCTGTTGTTAGTGCTACGACTGTGTTGATCATCGCCTGCCCTTGTGCGTTGGGACTAGCAACACCTATGTCGGTTATGGTGGGAGTCGGTAAGGCGGCCGAAGCCGGTGTACTGATCCGAAATGGTGAGGCGTTGCAAACCGCATCAAAAATCAGTGCCATGATTTTGGATAAAACCGGCACCATTACCGAAGGTGCACCTAAGGTTACGGACATTGTATTGGCACATGCAGACGATGAAAAAACAGTGCTGCAACTGGCTGCTAGTTTAGAAAGTGGTTCAGAGCATCCTCTTGCCCAAGCTATTGTTGAAAGTGCACAAGAGCAAGACATTGAACTACTCAAAATTGACGACTTTAATGCCTTAACCGGATTAGGCGTAGAGGCTAATTGTGAGGGCAAAGCCTTGATCTTTGGCAATGAAAAGCTGATGAAAGAGCAGGGTATTGAACTTAATGACTACACAGAACGCGCTCAAGCGCTGGCGAAAGAAGCGAAAACCCCAATGTACTTCGCGGTGGATTGTGCACTTGCCGCTATAATCGCGGTTGCAGATCCGATTAAACAAGACTCTATCGCCGCGATTGAGCGTCTAAAAGCCAACCATATCAAGGTGTTTATGCTCACCGGTGACAATAAAGACACGGCCGCCGCTGTGGCTAAAAAAGCAGGGATCAGTGAGTTTATGGCTGAAGTGTTGCCAGAAGATAAAGCTGATAAGGTCAAGCAATTGCAACAGCAAGGCCACATTGTAGGCATGACAGGTGATGGTATTAATGATGCGCCGGCACTGGCCTTGGCCGACGTAGGTTTTGCGATTGGCACTGGTACGGATGTGGCTATTGAAAGTGCAGATATTACGTTGATGCGCGGCTCTTTGCATGGCTTGGCCGATGCGATTGCGGTGAGTAAGGCCACCCTGCGCAATATCAAACAAAACCTCTTTGGTGCCTTTGTTTATAACAGTATCGGCATTGTGTTCGCGACCGGCTTGTTTTATCCATTCTTTGGTGTGCTGTTAAGCCCTGTTGTTGCGGGGGCTGCGATGGGTCTGTCATCTGTGACCGTGGTGTCAAACGCCAATCGATTGCGTTTATTTAAAGCTAAAGAACATTAGGGGAGCAGTGTGATGATAATCGTTAATTTAATCGGCTTTGCGCTCATTGGTGTCATCGTTTGGTGGTTTTGGCTATATAAACCGACCAATACAGTTATTGATGCGAGAGAAGTGCAAATTGAGGTCGCTGATGGGGTGTATACGCCATCGTCAATTCAAGTCAAAGCAGGCCAAAGCGTGACGTTAAACTTTAAGCGAGAAGATCAATCGCCCTGTGCCGAAACTGTGCTATTTCCAGCCCTCGATATCAGTGAGCAATTGCCCATAGGAGAAGTGACGTCTGTAACACTCAACGACTTAACTCCCGGAGAATATGCCTTTCACTGCCAAATGCAAATGTACCGAGGAATGCTAAAAGTTGTTGAATAGTAAAAGACTAGTTGCCGCTATTAGCTTGCATGTGAGTTTTGCGCGCTGCTTCATGAAATGCTGTGTACGGTGTAGCCAAGCTGTAATGAAAAAAACCGTGTTTAAGCTTTAAATAAAAAGTAATATAATATTAAATAAAGCAAGTAACTCATTCACAATCAGGTTGAAAGATGGCAATTAATACAAACAGCCCACTAGTTGAACAACGCGCAGATCCTTTTGTTTATAAGCACACTGATGGTTTCTACTATTTCACCGGCTCTGTGCCTACCTATGATCGCATCGAGTTAAGACGTTCAGAAACACTCGAAGGTCTGGCAGACGCGCAAACGTTTGATGTGTGGTTCAAACATGACAGCGGCCCCATGAGCCGTCATATTTGGGCGCCTGAAATTCATTATCTTGATGGTAAATGGTATGTCTATTTTGCCGCCAGCGAAGAAGACGATATTTGGGCGTTGCGACCGTATGTGTTGGAGTGCCAAGGTCAAGACCCGCTTAACGATGAATGGCTTGAGTTGGGCATGATGCAAGCTGCCGAAGGTGATGAAAAGTCATTCACTGATTTCTCCCTTGATGGCACGGTGTTTGAGCACAATGGCAAACGTTATTTCTGTTGGGCTGAGAAAACGGGTGGCCAATTTGCCGCTTCGAACCTGTATCTTGCCGAGATGGAATCGCCGATTAAGCTGAAAACGCCTCAGTTTATGCTCACAACACCTGATTACGATTGGGAGCGTGTGGACTTTTGGGTTAATGAAGGGCCCGCTGTTCTCAAAAATGATGGCAAAATTTTCATCGCATTCTCAGCGAGTGCAACCGGTGCTTGCTACTGCATGGGCTACATGGAAGCGGATGAAAATGCAGACTTGTTAGACCGTAACTCGTGGACTAAAACACGCATGCCGGTGTTGGAAACGGATTATGATAAGCAGATTTTTGGCCCAGGTCATAACTGCTTCACGGTGGCTGAAGATAATGAAACGCCACTGTGTGTTTATCATGCTCGAGACTATGAGCATGCTGTAGGTGAACCCAGTGTGGTGCCAAAAACAGACACGCGTTCGCTCGAAGAAATCAAAAAAGATCCACTTTATGATCCCAACCGTCATGCCCGTGTAATGGAAGTGAAGTTCGATACCAATGGCAGACCACTATTCGAATTGTATTGATACCAATTCACTTAAATAGCTAATCATTCTAGCGAGCTAAATACCATGCTTACTGCGTTGTAATTTTTCTATGGAGAATAACTACATATGAAAAATTCCGCCTTGTTAGCACGTCATTTATCTAGCGCTATATCTGATCACATATTTAACAGAATTGGTATAATTCGTTTTGAGCTACGAAAAAGCCGCCCACACAGGCGGCTTTTTTAATACCCGTAGTTTTACAATGCCGGTAAGCTTTGCTCTAGCATAGCTTTGATTTGTTTAACGATTTTTTCTTCTGTTTCTGGTTCAAACTGGGCGATTCGTGGAGTGTGGATATGCCCAGTTGGAATGCTTGAATTGAGCTCATTACGTAAACGAATACTACGATAAGAGATTTCATTTGAAAGGTAACCACCGCCACCACCATTAACGGCAATCGCAGATTTCAGTGCACTTAAACTGCCAGGGCTAAAGGTTTGCTCTAAGGTTGTGACTTCGTGATTATCATTAATTTTGTATGGCCCTTGTGCCTTTTGCATATAAGCCACGGGTAAACTGAATTCGACAAACTCATTGCCAGGCAGAGGGCGGCCATTTAGGCTCGAAATCTTCGGCGCTGTTTGCGTGCCACCATAAACAATATTGGCATTATCAGGGGCCGTCACACTGCGGCGCTTACCGGGGAAACGTTCTAAGTCAAAGTCGGTGCGGCCCATGCTCACTGTGACCACCATATCGACATTATTGAGCGCATAGTAGGGCGCAAGAAGCTCTTCAATCATACCCTTGTCGAAATCTTCGTAGCGCACTGGAATCATCACCGTGTTTATCTCAGCATCAATGCCCTCATAACTGATTACTTGGCCATCGAGTAGTAACGCTGCAACGCCGGATGGATTGCTTTGGTTAATGTTTTTGTCGAGTAAGAAGGGGTCAAAGCCAGTTAACAGAATCTTTTTGGTTGTGCCTTGGGTGTACTCTAAATCTGTGCGACCACGACTACCATTTTCTAATAAGGCTAATAGCGCGGAGCGCTCAGTGTCACTGATAGCAAATTTGGGTGTGCTTGAGCGCATTACTTTGCTTGAGAGCAGGCGTGCCCAATAAAGTTCACGGTCATCAAAGTTGTTGGCCGTCGTGATGCGTTTTTTCGCGTCGCGCCATAACTGACTCGAATAATCGAGTACCAAGTCTTTGGCTTGTTGGTAGCTGTTGGCCTTTTTCCATTTCTTTTCAAAGGCTTTGATATCACCTTTAAATGCAGCCATGACTTGAGGCATGGCTTGTGTGGCTTTTTCAATGCGTTGTTCTTCCACTGTTAGGTCTGCACCGAGGCCAGAGAAAGAAGATAGAATTAGGCTGGAGGCAAGAAGTACTTTAGTCATGCTTTTCCTATACAGTGTTTTTATTATTGCGGGTACAGGCTTACTATCCTACGTCTGTATGTAGAGCGCAACAAAATGAGTTAGTAGCCGTTATCCAGCCAACAAAAAATGCGAAACAAGATTGAGCAACGCAGCGCTATTACCTACAATAGCGCTCACATTTATTCACAAAGAAACATCACAATGACAGATTCAAGTGCAAAGCCAGCAATTCCAGATATGCTTTCAATCAACCCGCGTAGCAAGTTCTACAACGAAGAAATCCTAAAGCATGAAATCGGCGTTCGTTTTAACGGTAAAGAGCGTTTTGACGTAGAAGAGTACTGCATCAGTGAAGGTTGGATTAAAGTTGCCTCTCCAAAAGCACTTGACCGTCGCGGCCAACCTCTTTTGCTTAAAAGCAAAGGCACAGTGGAAGTTTTCTACCGCGAATCGTAAGCATTCATATTGATTTTAAAAGCAGGCACCTATGCCTGCTTTTTTTGTGATTGAAAATAAGCGTCAGGGCGCTTACTCTTAATCCTTCACACTGGACGTGGTTACTTAAATATCAATGAAATGGATTCTCTTTGTAGCATTGTCGCTATTTTCTAATTTTCTTCTCGCTAACGAGCAATACACTGAGTCTGAGTGCATCCTACTGCAACATCAAGCAAATGATTTTAGCCACAATAAATTGTCGACGCAGTACCGCAGTGCCAAACA
Organism: Pseudoalteromonas pernae; assembly: GCF_039831865.1. Taxonomy (NCBI): domain Bacteria; kingdom Pseudomonadati; phylum Pseudomonadota; class Gammaproteobacteria; order Alteromonadales; family Pseudoalteromonadaceae; genus Pseudoalteromonas; species Pseudoalteromonas pernae. The sequence goes on along the minus strand of NZ_JBDODM010000001.1, from coordinate 872,033 downwards.
AAAACTAGATAAACACTGTATTAAACCTAGAGTTGTCGAGCGCAACAATAGAGCGGCGTACCTGACAAATACACCTAAACAGAAAGCGAATGGTGGCGAAGTTCGCCAGCCAGTGGCAGCGATTGATAGGCCTGCAAATAGTAACCATACACTTCAAACCTCTAGTTCAACACAGTCCGTTAATGCATTTGAGTTAATGTTGAAAGGCCTGATCCCGATTGGATTATGGTTTTTACTGGCCATTGTATTAATAGCTGCAATTAGAGTCACAGTTACTGTAAAAGCGGGAGCAATCGGTGAGTGGCAGGTGAATCGGTTGCTCGAAGTAATGACTAAAAGAATTGGCTTTACTCTATACAAGAATATGCTGTTTAGGGCTGAAAATGGTGAATGGACAGAAGTGGATCACTTATTGGTTACGCCGTATGGCATATTCGTCATTGAAAGTAAGAATTATCAGGGGTGGATATTTGGGAGTGAGCATCAAACCAAGTGGACACAGAGCACTGTGCGCTCAAAAACGCCCTTTATGAATCCCCTTCGTCAGAATTTTAAACACTGTAAAGCAGTACAGGCATTTTTGGAGTTGCAAAGTGGTATCGAATCTCTGGTAGTTTTCAATGACAAAGCAACGTTTAAGACACCCATGCCAGCTAATGTTGTGATGTTGAGTGAAATGAGCCGCTACATTCTCAATTTCCAAATTGAAAGGTTTAGCGCCGAGCAACTCGCACAAATCAATGTGTTACTGTCACTAAGGCAGGAGCAAACGACAAAAGAGGATTACCGAGAGCACCTACGCCAAGTGACTGAACGCATGGCTAATTTAGGCTGAAGTAAACCTAATTAATTTAAGAAATAGACATAAAAACAATAAGATAACACTATGCACGTAGATGAAGCTCAACTCGAACGCGTTAACGCAAAACTCAATAACCAGCACGCTATCAAAGCCGCGATCGGTGCCGCGATATGGTCTATTCCACTGCTGTTGACTTGGTATGGAGTCTATTATTTTGCACCTGATTTTTCGCCCATGATGTTGTTTTTAGCTGGGGTGGGACTAGGGTTTGCGGTACGTGTTCATGGTCACGGTTATCGTCGTCGGTTTGCCCTTATCGCCTTGGTTGCCTACGTTGTGTAGGTGGTCGTTGCGATGAATATTGGCATTGTGATCACGGGCACGATATGGGGGGTTATCTTGCTAGGGCTATTTCTATCTGGTGCTTGGGCGTCGGCATTTTTTGCTCGAAAAGGCATTCCAATGACCGAGAACAATGCGTTTTATGTGTTAACTGAGCAGCAAAGTCATGGCAGCGGGGAGCTTGCAAAAAACCGATGGTATTTGGCTATACCCTTGGTGCTGGTGGGTTCTACCATCACAAGTGCGGCAACAGCGTTTGCAATACATGTCTTTCATGGTGTGAATCAACAGCTGGCTTGGGCACAAGATTATCAAAAAAGTGTGCAGCGTCATGAAGCGAAGAATATTGATGTGACCCCTAAACACCTCGATACCCTGACCACGAAGGAAGCGCTATTCTACGCGTACAGCTACTACACTGGCCGTCATTTTGATGCGTATGGTCGACACAAAGGTGAGTACCCACTTTCAACCTTCAAGGCGAAAACCATACTTAACTATCTGGTTAATTATCGCCAAGAACCACGTGCCGCCTTTATTTTGGCCAGAGTGAATGAGGGGCAAAAGGCCAGTGATATGCTGCAAACGGCCATTGATGGTGGTGACCAGTACGCTAAATTTTATTCCGTTGTACAGTATGGCTGCACCGGTGAGGATAAGCGTGCTAAACAGTTGCTCAGTGGCATGCAGCGTTTGGTTAATGAAGTGCCGATTGAATCTGACATTAATACCGTCATGCATTATGGCTTTGAGCATATGTGTGAAGAGTTGCCGTATGCCGACTTTGAGCTGCGTTTTATTAGGGAATACAAACCTAAGTCGTAAAGGCATTATTTATCCATTTGCGCGAAACTGGTACTCTAGGCTCATTAAGTAGTAATTGAGTAAAGATGATGATTAGCGATAACGATATCATTGAAACATTGGACGAGTTAGAGGCTTTCTTACGTTTAGTTGAGAGTGGCAGTTTGGGCCTTGAAAACGCAACCGGTATTGCGCTAGCAACCAACAATGCGGATGGTCGTCCATTTGTAGCGGTATTGGATCAAAACCACCAATTGCTTTATGGGCGTTGGGTGAGTGCCTCTGTTTATGAAAATGGTAAAGAAATGATTCAAGGTGGCGCGCCGAAGAAGCATTAATCTTCAGTGCTATTGTTTACACGAGTAGATTGAACAGGTCAGCAGCGCTGGCCTTTTTTATATTTGGGGGGATTCGCCCAACAATTAAAAAAGCCAGCTAAATAAAAAAACCTAAGTCTTGCAGTTAGACGTTTATAGCTTTTTCGTTTCGGCTGTAATTTCAGCAAGCGCCTCTTTTAACATGGCTATGTGCTCTTCGCCTTCAACTTTTGTGAGCCCTAGGTCAATGATCTGCTTAGCTTTCTCAGGGTTGTTTAACTTTGCTAATGAACGTGCCCAATACTCATATAGGAAGGTTTCTGTGTCATTTATACCCACCGCGATTTCCAGCAAAAAAGCCGCATACTTAGGATGTTGCTCCCAACTCTCATGCGCCAAATAGGCCAGTTCACGGTCTGATATAGCTAATGAAGTAATGAGCTTCGAGACCTCATTTTGATAGGCCTTATTGATACTGTTGAGGCTATCATCGCTTGCTTTTACATTAGCCAATAATGAAAACAGTTTATCAGCACCGACTTCGCGCTGAGCTTTGAGTTTTTGCCAGTCCCCACCGAGTTGTTCCGTAGCTAAGGCGATGGCTTTGTCCAGAGCATCATCCGCGTTTACCTCCACATCAGGCTTTACCCCCACACTTTCCCAGTTTGTTTTTGTGACAGGGTTGATTGCTGTGCCAGTGGCGATAAACATACGGAAGTCGTCATTTATAGTGAACATACCGCCGGGGTTTGCGCCACCGCCTGTTGTTTGCCCCACGAGGGTTGCGCGGTTACGTGTTTGCATGTTGTAGCTAAACTCTTCTGCGCCGGAGAAGGTACGGTCGCTGGTGAGCACAAACAATGGAACGTCAGGCATCTTTTTGCCGTTGACCTCATCAAGCACATAAAAGTCACGAGTTTCATCGCCTTCACGATAGTACAGGCTGTTCAGAAGTAGCGGTTCATCGAAGAAATAACTACATAAATACTGTACGGTTGTGGGCGAACCCCCTCCATTTTTACGCAAATCGATAATGATGGCATCACTACTTGAGAGCAGTTTCATTGCTGAATCCAAGTACTCTTTACTCTCAGGTAGATGTGCAAAGCCGCGTAAGTCCATGTAGCCGATATTGCCTTCAAGTACTTGCGCTGCCACCACACCTTTGGTGAGTGAGCCATATCTGGGTTGGCTCACTAGCTTTTTTCTTAGTTGTGATTCTGCGCCAGTGATTTCTTTTTTCACAGGATTTGCTCGCACCCGAAGGTGGCGGTCTTCGGCGTGTTCTTGTAGCCATGTAGAGAGAGCTTCGGCGAATGCCTCGCTGTCTTCATATTGAGCGAATTCGCCTTGTGCGAGCGCAGCAGTTAACTTCTCACCCGTTGCTTGTGCAGTTGCAGAGAAGACGTAATGCTCATTCATAAGCGAAGAAATTCGCTCTACAACAGCTTTCTTCTGTTGTTTATCAATAGGTTGGGCTAATGCTGTAGAGCTCACAAAGCTCAACATTAAGGCCAATGAAAGTGCGGTTCTTTTTACTGTTTTCATCCACTTATTCCCTAAGTTAGAGGAGTATGTAGAGTTAGTTAAGCGCATCTCAAAGGCGAAAAATTGTAAAAAAGTTAAGGGGGCTAAAAAGGATCGTATTGTCCGCTGAAACGATTTTGAATCGATAGGCTAGCAATTTGTGGAGTGCTCACAACTTGGCTTTTAAGGAAGGCTTTGGGAGTTTGCCCAAACATGGATTTGAATTCTCTATTGAGGTGGGCCTGATCAAAATAGCCGGCGTTGTACGATGCCTCGGTCAAATTCAGGTTAGAGTTCGCAGCATGTAAAAGAAAATGGTTGATTCGCCATACCTTACAGAGTTCTTTGGGGAGCAGGCCTACATGTGACATAAAATGACTACGCAACGTCACTTTACTGGTATCAAAGCGCTGGCAAATATCACTGATAAGAATATTGCCGCGGGTATCGAGAATGGAGTTGGTTTGCGCGCGCAGTGTTGGCGACAAGGCAAAGTGGCTACTGCAAAACTGTGTCTGTAACCAAGGCGCTAACAAATGGATGCCCCGACTTATTTCGTCGTTGTCGACCTGATCATTTAAAGCGTTAAGCCAAGTGAATAAGGGCTCAAAATTGTAAGATGAGATAAATAACTCATTGACACTTTCGCAGCCATTTTTTATGTCGTATGCCCTGATATGCGATTGCTGAAAAAACGCAAAGGGTTTTAATCGCACGGCTAACACCCATTGTGGCTGGCTACTGGTGATGTGATAGGCGTAGAGTTGTTGTCCCAGCAGGCTCATCCCCGCACGAAGGGAGCTGTTTTGGCTGTTTATACCACAATAGCTCAGTGGTTCGTTATGCAGCAGTAGGTCAAACACACCTTGGGGGAACAAAGAAACACTGCCGCTTACTTTTCGTAGCCAAAACGCTTCAATATATGGCGATAACCATGCGGGTGGTTTTACTTCAATGTAATCCGCCAATGCTTCAGTCCAAAATTATGATTTTCCTAGTATTAATGTAATTGAATACGCGCCGAACTTGCACTGCAAAGATGTCACAAAAGATTTCAATCGTCGCTAGTGAAAGTCTATTAACTTTGTTAATACGCTTTTATGTCGGGCCGTATAGGGGTGACTATGCGGCATTTACATTTTTCTTAAATTGGCTTACCCTCTTGGGGTAAATTCATTTGAGATTGATATGTCTAAGCTATTTTCAAACGCACTGATCATCACAGTTATGCTGGTTGCCCTTGTGGGACAAGTATTTGCTGCGAGCTCGATGGCAAGCGCGATGTCCTGTGAAATGGCTGGTGAACAACATATGTCTCATATGAGCATGTCTTCTATGATGGACCATTCCTCAATGGGCCATGACAACATGATGCACTCATACACGCAAAACGGTGATGACATGGCAGATGATTGCTGTGAAGTGACTTGTTTTTGTCCTACGAATGCATGTACATCCGTCACCTTAGTGAATATGAATACCTCAGCTGCTGGTATTGCCAAGGTGAGCGAAGAGGTCAACAGCCTGCGAATCGCGCAACCTAACTCTATTTCTACATCTTTATTCCGTCCCCCCATCTTCGCCTAACACAGGGTCAGTGCGTCCAAATTTCACGCACAATCGATTTTTACGCCAGTAATATGCGCTAATTTTGAGCGCTAAAATGACGTTTTGTCAGGACGAAAACAATGAAAACCTATTTTAACTTAATAATTTTACTAATTATTTTCCCACTGTTTGCTGATGCAAATGAGCAACACAAGGCAGCAGATGCACCGCTCGATGCGATAGAGCTGATTGTGCTGAAAACGCCAAGTTGTGGTTGCTGCAAAAAGTGGATAAGCCATATCGTTGAACAAGGCTTTGAGGCCGAAGGTAAGGATTTTTACGATATCAACCCGTTTAAATCTCAGTTAGGTATCGCCCCGAATTACCGCTCTTGCCACACAGCTATTTCACGTGAAGGTTACGCATTTGAAGGCCATGTTCCGGCGAAGTTTATTCGCCAGTTTCTCTCTGAAAAACATGAGGATGCAATTGGTCTTTCGGTACCGGCTATGCCTATTGGCTCGCCCGGCATGGAAGTAGAAGACAAGTTCATGCCTTACCAAGTGTTACTACTTTTTAAAGATGGTACGAGTAAGCCCTACGCCAAGGTGAATACCTACGAGGAGCAGTTCTAATGTCATTCAATATGAAACACTCAGTCATGCTCTTACTGGGGTTGAGTTTGAGCAGCAATGCACTTTATAGCTATGGGAAAACATCAATTTCGCTTGAACAAGCAGTGTCACTGGCACAGCAAAACGATCCGTGGCTACAAGGGAATCGTCTACAGCAGCAAGCGCTTGAGAATCAGAGCATCGCCTCGAGTACCTTAGCGGACCCGCAAGTATCAGTGGGGTTGATGAATCTGCCTGTGGATACGTGGGATTTCGAGCAAGAGGGCATGACCCAGCTGAAAGTGGGTGTAAGTCAAATGTTTCCCCGTGGTGATAGTTTGCAGCTTAAAGCCAGCCAATTGCAATTGCAGGCAAGCCAATATCCCTTATTGCGTGAAAACCGCAAAGCCCAATTGCGCAGCAATGTGTCGCAATTATGGTTGGATGTGTATTTAGCGCAGCGCACCATTGCCCTTATTGAGTCAGACCGCGTGCTGTTTGAGCAAATTGCCGAAATTGCTGAAGCGAGTTACGCCAGCGCTGTAGGTAAAACACGTCAACAAGATGTCATTCGCGCGCAACTGGAAATTGTGCAGTTGGAAGACAGGTTAACGGTTGAAAAGCAAAAGTTGGAAACCAGCCTTGCACAACTCAATGAATGGTTGCATGTGTATGACCAAAGCCAGCCAGAATTGGCATTTAACTATGACCACAGCAACTACATCAATGCGGTGGTTAACGAGCCGCCAATGCTGCGATTAAGTAACCATGAACTACTTTCAGCGGATACTTACTCGCGCAATCGCCTTGCCCAAGCATTGGCTGCACATCCTGCACTGTTGGCTATTGATGCAAAAGAGCAGGCATTCGCTAAAGGCATTGAAATAGCGGAGCAAAGTTACAAACCACAGTGGGGTGTGAATGCCAGTTATGGTTACCGCGACGACATGCCTTCCGGCGATAGCCGTGCCGATTTCTTCTCCGTGGGGGTCACTTTCGACTTACCTTTGTTTACGGAAAAACGCCAAGACCAGCAAGTTGCTGCGTCAGTGGCGCAAACCGAAGCGGTAAAAACTGAAAAGCTGCTTCTAACTAAGCAGATGGTCAGCGCTGTTGAAAAAGAGCTCATGCAGCTCACGCGTTTATCGCAGCGCAAAGAAATTTACACGCAAAAGTTGATCAAACAATCCCATGACCAAGCGCAAGCTGCGCTGACAGCTTACACCCATGATGATGGCGACTTCGCAGAGGTGGTGCGGGCGCGCATCGCTGAGCTAAATGCACGTATTGCCGCGCTTAAAATTGATGTTGATGTGCTAAAAACAGTGGCGCGTATCAATTACTTCTTATCTCGCTTCGAGCACTCAGACAATAGCAATCAGATGTCTGAACGTGAATACCACATTGGAGAACAATAATGTCTGCTACTAACAAAACTATTATCGCTGTAATTGTTGGCGCATTGCTCGGAGCAGGCGCGATGACGCTTTTCCAAGGTGAACACACAGCTGCTGACGGGCAAGGTGCCGAATCCGGTGAAAAGAAGCCGCTTTACTGGGTGGCGCCTATGGACTCAAATTATCGTCGCGATAAACCGGGTAAATCACCGATGGGGATGGATTTAGTCCCCGTTTACGAAGAAGACTCCGGTGGCGATGACATCGGTCCTGGCGCGGTGAAAATAGCACCAAACGTTGTGCACAATTTAGGTGTGCGCACAGCGAATGTAGAAATGAAGACCCTGGATACGAAAATCTCCACAGTAGGTTATGTGCAATATGACGAAGATAAGCTTATTCATATTCATCCTCGAGTCGATGGCTGGGTTGAGAAGCTATACGTAAAAGCGGCGGGAGACCCCGTGGAAAAAGGCCAAGCGCTCTATACTCTGTATTCGCCACAGCTTGTAAACGCGCAAGAAGAGTTTTTAATTGCGCTTAAACGCAACACCCGTTCATTGATTGAAGCGGCGACCGCTCGTTTGAAATCTCTGCAATTGACCGATGCATTCATTGCCAATTTGGAAAAAACTGGCCACGTGCAGCAAAACGTTACTTTCTATTCGCCGCAAAAAGGGGTGATTGACGGCCTGCAAATTCGCGAAGGTTTCTACGTAAGCCCGGGCACGACCTTAATGAGCATCGCTAAATTGGATGAAGTGTGGGTTGAAGCGGAAGTTTTCGAGCGTGACGCGGCACTCATTAAAGAAGGGTTGCCAGTTACTATGACCTTGGATTATTTGCCAAGCAAAGAATGGCAGGGTGTAGTTGATTATGTGTATCCGGCGCTCAATAGCCGAACCCGTACTTTGCGTGTGCGTTTGAGTTTCGATAATCCAGGTTATGAGTTGAAGCCGAACATGTTCGCGCAGGTTGCGATTATGGCTGAGCCTAGCGCTAATAGGTTGGTTGTGCCTAAAGAGGCGGTGATCCGCACAGGCAAGCAAGACAGAGTTGTGGTGGATTTTGGCGATGGTCAATTTAAGTCAATTGCAGTGACACTTGGCCGTGTAGGCGAAGACGACATTGAGATCCTTGATGGCCTAAATGAAGGGGATGTGATTGTTACCTCCGCGCAATTCTTGATTGACTCAGAATCAAGCAAAAACTCTGACTTCAAACGTATGTCTGCACAGCAACAGCCGAACTCAGTGTGGATGGAAGGTGAGATTAATAGTGTGATGCCATCGCACAACATGGTGAACATCACCCATGGTCCAGCCAAAGAATGGGATTGGCCAGAAATGACCATGGATTTCACCGTGGCAGATACGGTGGACATCAATGACTTGAAATCAGGGCAAACACTGCATTTTGAAGTGACTAAAACAGCAGATGGTGGTTATGAACTCACAGGCATTCATATCATGACACAGCCTGAGGTTTCTAGTGCTACCGTTGATGGCGTTGTAAACGCGATTGATGAACAAAGTCGTGTGCTGAACATTAGCCGAGGCCCTATTGAAAAATGGGGTAGGCCAGCTGCAACTTTGGACTTTGCAGTGGCAGACGGTGTTGATGTATCGGCATTGAAAATCGGGGCTTCGGTGACCTTTACCTTTGAGGTACGTGATGACTTCGTTATTACCGAAATCTCTCTGTTAGAGGGTGAGCAGCAACAAAACGCTGTTGACCACTCTATGCATTAATGAGAGGGAATAAACATGATTGAATCAATAATTCGCTGGTCAGTGGGCAATCGCTTTTTTGTCTTACTGATCACCTTAATCATTGCTTTCGGTGGCTTGTATTCATTGAAAAATACCCCCGTTGATGCAATTCCTGATTTGTCTGACGTCCAAGTCATCATTAAAACGAGTTACCCAGGGCAGGCGCCGCAAGTGGTGCAAGACCAAGTGACCTTCCCATTGACGACGGCGATGTTGTCAGTGCCGGGCGCGCAAACGGTGCGTGGCTTCTCATTCTTTGGTGACTCATATGTCTACATCATTTTTGATGATGACACCGACTTGTATTGGGCACGCTCGCGGGTGCTTGAATATTTAAGCCAGGTCGCTTCAAGCTTACCAGACACCGCTAAACCTCAGCTTGGTCCTGATGCCACAGGTGTGGGTTGGGTGTACATTTACGCACTTGAGGATAAAACCGGCAACCATGACTTAAGCCAATTGCGCAGTATTCAAGATTGGTTTTTGAAGTACGAGTTGCAAACAGTTCCCGGTGTATCCGAGGTGGCGGCAGTAGGCGGCATGGTAAAGCAATATCAGGTGCAAGTTGACCCCGATAAATTGCGTGCTTACAACGTACCACTGGCACAAATTCAAGTCGCTCTGCAGCGTGGCAACAAAGAAACAGGCGCCTCGGTTGTAGAGATGGCCGAAGCCGAATACATGGTGACCGCAACGGGTTACATCACCTCGGTCAAAGATATCGAAAAGATCCCCTTGGGGTTGAATGAGCAGGGCACGCCGCTGCGAATTGGTGACGTTGCCAGTGTTAGTTTAGGGCCACAAATGCGTCGCGGTATTGCGGAACTAAACGGTGAGGGCGAAGTTGTTGGCGGTGTTGTGGTGATGCGCTTTGGTGAAAATGCCCAGCAAACCATTAATGGCGTCAAAGAAAAGCTTAAGTCGTTGGAATCATCGCTGCCTGAAGGCGTTGAAATCGTCACTGTGTATGACCGCTCAAAACTAATAGAAAGTGCGGTCGATAATTTGTGGAGCAAACTTGCAGAAGAGCTCTTCATAGTCGCGTTAGTGTGTGTGGCATTCTTATTCCACCTGCGTTCTTCCATTGTTGCTGTGGTAACGCTGCCTCTGGGGATTTTAGTGTCGTTTATCATCATGCACATGCAGGGGATCAACGCTAATATCATGTCGCTAGGCGGTATTGCTATCGCCATAGGTGCGATGACAGACGGTGCCATCGTCATGATAGAAAATATGCATAAGCACATGGAGAAAACCCCGCTTACCGATGACAACCGCTGGGAAATTGTCGCCAAAGCCGCATCCGAAGTGGGGCCAGCCTTGTTCTTCAGTTTGTTGATTATCACGGTTTCATTCTTGCCGGTGTTTATTCTTGAAGCGCAAGAAGGGCGCATGTTCGCGCCGTTGGCTTACACCAAAACCTATGCCATGGCGGCCTCTGCGGGCTTGGCTATTACTTTAGTGCCCGTGCTGATGGGTTACTTTATTCGCGGTAAGGTGATCTCTGAGAAGAAAAACCCCCTTAATCGCTTGTTGATTGCCATTTATAAGCCAGCGCTGAATTTGGTGATGAAATTTCCGAAGATCACCGTGGTGTTAGCGATTGTTTTGACTGTGGTTGGCTTCTATCCGGTCGATAAAATTGGCAGTGAATTCATCCCACCTCTGGATGAAGGGGACCTGATGTACATGCCAACAACCTATCCGGGCATATCTATTGGTAAAGCCCGAGAGTTGTTGCAGCAAACCGATAAGCTCATTCGTACTGTGCCAGAGGTGGAAACCGTGTTCGGTAAAGTGGGTCGAGCGGAAACGGCGACCGATCCCGCGCCATTAACCATGATTGAAACCTTTATTCAGCTCAAACCTCGCGACCAATGGCGTGAAGGGGTGACAACTGAAAGCCTCAAGGCTGAGTTTGATAAGTTGGTTAAATTCCCGGGTCTAACCAATGCGTGGGTAATGCCTATCAAGACCCGTATCGACATGCTAGCAACGGGCATAAAAACGCCTGTGGGCATCAAGGTTGCTGGTCCGAAATTGGATGTAATTCAAGACATTGGTGAGCAAATCGAGCAGTTGCTACCTAACGTACAAGGCACTGCTTCTGTGTACTCAGAGCGCGTAGCGGGTGGTCGTTACATTAAAGTGGATATTTCTCGCGAAAAGGCCAGCCGCTTTGGCTTGAATATCGAGGATGTACAACAGGTTGTGTCCACAGCGATTGGCGGCATGAATGTGACGCAAACTATTGAGGGGCAAGAACGTTACCCTGTTAACTTGCGCTATCCACAAGATTACCGTGACTCTCCTGAGCAATTGTCGCGTTTGCCAGTGGTGACGCCAAATGGTCAGCGTATCGCCTTAGGTGATGTGGCGGATATTCGTATTGAAATTGGCCCGCCGGGGATCAAAAGTGAAAATGCCCGCATTAACGGCTGGACCTTCATTGATATCGCGGATGTTGATGTGGGCACCTATGTTGAAAATGCAAAGGCGTATTTGGCGGCGAACTTAGACCTGCCCGCTGGCTATTCAATCAACTGGGCTGGCCAGTATGAATACATGGAGCGCGCGAAAGAAAAGCTGACTTACGTGCTGCCGCTGACCCTCGCTATTATCGTGATCTTGCTTTACCTCAACTTCCGTTCGTTGGTTGAAGTAGCAATCATCATCATCACCTTACCTATGGCGATGATTGGTGGCTTATGGTTAATGTATCTTGAAGGCTTTAATTTCTCCGTTGCTGTGGGGGTAGGCTTTATTGCCCTAGCTGGGGTCGCGGTGGAAATCGGCGTGATTATGCTGGTGTACTTGAACCAGTCTTACCAAGAAGCGCTTAATCGTTGTAAGGAACAGGGTATTGCCTTTGATAGGTCAGCGCTTACCCGGGCCATTATGGAAGGGGCGGGGATGCGTATTCGCCCTGTTATGATGACGGTGGCGACGATTATTATCGGTTTGATGCCGATTCTTTATGGCTCGGGCACGGGCTCAGAGGTCATGAGTCGCATTGCCGCACCTATGGTGGGTGGTATGCTCAGCGCGGTGTTATTGACACTCTTAGTGCTGCCTGCGGTGTATTTCATTTGGCGCGCTCGCAGCATCGAAGCAGACAACACACCGCCTTTTAGCGCACTAAAAACGAGTCGCAAATATCACAAATGGCTCATGTTGTTTGTTGGTTCTCAGTTTGTGATTTGGTCGGTCACGGGGGCATATATGGTGTTTTTTGATATCGACTATATCCATGGCGATACCCTAGTGAAAAACCACCAAACCAAAGTGCCAGTGCAGCAGTTGAACTACCCGATGAGTTCGCTTAGAGCGCAATATTCGCAATTAGAAAAGCTCTCTGTGGGCATGCATATTGATAAACCGGTTTATCGCTTTGTGCAAGATGATGTGCATTACATGGTGGATGCGCAAACGGGTGAGTTGCTATCGCCCCTGAGCAAAGAACAAGCCCTCAAGGTTGCGCAGTATGAATACGCAGGGAGCGGCAGCATTGACAGTGTTGAGTACATTGATGCCAATCCGCCCGCAGAGTTAAGCAGCCGAGTGCACAGTGCATTACCGGCATGGCGAGTAAACTTTGATAACGTGGGCAGCCCAACGCTCTATATCTCGGAGCGCACAGGGGAGGTCTTAGGGAAACGCCATCAATGGTGGCGTTTATTTGATTGGATGTTTCGCTTTCATGTGATGGATTACCAAGACAGCGAAATTGATAACTCCTTGTTGTTTTGGGTGACTTTATTTGCAATTTTTGCCGCCGTTATGGGGGCTGTGCTGATCTATTTCACAGTGATCAAAAACAAGATTAACGTGCAGGGTTTAATCCCGCGACTTCATAAAAATAATAATATTGAACAGGGTCGTGTGTAATGCAGTGGACAAGAAAAATACACAAATGGGCGTCCGTAATTGTCGGCATCCAACTATTACTGTGGTTGGGTAGTGGCCTTTATTTCAATCTCATGGACCATCATAAAGCCGGTGGTCACACATACCGTGCGCACGGGCACTCTGAGATAGAAATTGACACCAGCGCTTTAGTTGAGCCTAAGCAAGTGCTTGAAAGTGCAGCGCCCAGCGTGGAGTTAAAACAAATAACCTTGCTGGACCAGCCCTATTACTTGGTGAGCCACAAACGCGGTTTGTATGCGTATTTTGAGAATCAGTACAGCTTATTTGATGCCTACACAGGTGACAAAGTGCGCATTGATGGCGCTTTTGCTACGCGACTTGCAAAGCGCTCTTATAATGGACCCGGTGAGGTGGGGCAAGTGCGTCTGTTGCAACCACCAATTGAAGATTTCCCCAAGCAGAAAAATGCTTCATGGCGTGTCGATTTTAACGATGACATTGAAACCAGTGTCTACATAGAGGCTGGTTCTGGACGTGTTGTTGGTCACAGTGATGCTCACAAACGTTTCGCTGGTATCTTCTTTATGCTGCACTTTATGGATTACGGCAATAAAGGCAATTTCAACAGTATTCAAATTATCCTCTTTGCGTTCGTCACTTTGTGGTTAACCCTAACAGGATTTATTTGGACGTTGGATTTAATCAAGCGCGGCCAATACAAGGTTAAATTATTCTCTTCGCACAGAGAAATTAAGCTCTTTGATCATCAACAGCAGCTTTTGGATCATGTTGATATTTCAACAGCCACCAACCTGCTTGATGGGCTTAGCGAGCATAATATTGCTCTGCCTTCGAGCTGTGGCGGTGGCGGCACGTGTGGCCGCTGTAAAGTGCTTATTAACCCTGCACCACAAGTAACCTCAGCAGACAAACAGCATTTCTCGCAGCCAGAGCTTGAGCAAGGATTTCGACTAGCATGTCAGCATTTCTCGGATGATGTGCAAGACATGACCTTGTTTGATATCACCGACGCCCAAAAAATGACACTGACCTTGTTGAGTAGTGAGTTTGTGACGCCTGAAATCAAAGAGTTACGCTTTAAGTTGCCTGCGCAAGGACTGCAATACAAAGCGGGAGCGTTTATGCGCTTTTTAATTCCAGGTGGAGTCGTCAAAGCGAAGCCAGATAGGCTCCCTGAGCAATATCAAGCACACTGGCAGGAGGTGGAAGAGGGCACATTTGAGGCGCAGGCTTGCTCACGCAATTATTCGCTTGCTTCGGTTTCAGAGCTCACTGATGAACTGGTGTTTACGGTTAAATATCAACGAGCACCGGAGCAGGGAGTGCCAGCTGGCAGCGGTTCAAGCTATATGTGTAATCTCAAAGTGGGTGACACCATAGATGCTGTGGGGCCTTTCGAAGAGTTTTATGTCGAACCTTCGATTAACGCGCCTATCATTGTGGTCGGTGCAGGTTCAGGTATGGCGCCCCTGCATTCCATCATCCAAGACTTGTTGTTAAATCGACACTATCAACAGCCGATTCATTTTTACTTTGGTGCTCGCAGCCAAGGCGATTTATTATACCGCAGTGAATTTGAGCGCTTAAGCCAGCAATTTGCCAACTTCCATTTCACTGGGGTGTTATCGCAACCTAGTGCTAACTGGCAAGGAAGGAAGGGGTATGCGCAGCAAAGTATGTTCCAAGACATCACCGATGAGTTGTTGCTCAGTGCTCATTTTTACCTCTGTGGCCCGCAGGCAATGATGGATGACACCATCACGGCTCTGCACAAAAGGGGTGTAAGCGACCAGCGGATTCATATTGATAGTTTTAACTACGCGTAGCGATAGTAAATAAATGCATTTAAGAAAAGGACGCTAAATCAGTGTCCTTTTTTTACAGGAGCGCAAACCCACACCTACCTTGTTGGCCACTTCTTACAGCATCAATATGATGTTCCGAAGGAGTTGATAAACTCGTTACAACAAGAGCGGTGAACGAAACGCTTAAAGCCACGGCGCGCGAGTCGCGAGATGCTGATATAAAAAAAGCAGCCATTAGGCTGCTTTGGGCTCAATTTCAGGGGAATCAATTGATTAAAAATAGCGAACAAACTGTGTTGCTTTAGTGCTTCCTTGCACCAGTCTTACTCCCATTTCACTTTGCACAGTTTTTTCCTCGACATGGCTTGTCACCGCCGCCACCGCCGCTTCCAGAGGTTGTAACCGTCACCGAACTCCAATTGCTCCAGGTCGAAGCGCCAGCGTTATTTGTGGCGCGTACGCGGTAGCGGAAAGTCCCACTGTCGCTGGCATCCACATAGCCTGTGGTATCTGCAGCTGTTTGCGCAATGATTTGGGTTGCACGCCATTGACCATTCTTGTGTTGTTTTTCACGTTGAATGTCAAAGCTGTTCTCGTTGTCACTGTTGTCAGCCCAACTTAAGGATGCGGTGCCATCTTGGCCGTTCGTTGTGCTTAGCAATGACGGAGCGTTTGGAGGTAGTAATTTATCTAGCGTGGTCGCACACAAGGACGCAGAAGGTAGGGTGGTATTGTTCGCTAAATCTTTCGCCTGCACGCTAAAACAATACTGAGTATTCGGCGCCAAGCCTGTAGCTGTGAATGATGTGCTACTTTGCCATACGCCCGTTGAGCAATCATTGCCGCTTTGGTTGCAATTAAACAAGTAACTGACAGTGGAGCCGTTATCATCAATGGCAGTGGTTGCTTGCATTGTCACTGCACTGTCACTGATTGCAGCTGGCGCTGCTGCGAAGTTCATCGGGTTAGGATCTGGTGCTGTGGTGTCAGGTGCTGCTGGCGGCACAAAGCCGTTTAGGTAGTAATGACCTTGGCTTGCGTAATCACTCACATAAGGGCCTGATGTGCCATACACTTCAAGTAAGTGAATGCCCGCCGCCAGATCAATTTGAATATTGGCGTTGGTATCTGTTTGTGGCTCTGCCGTTGCCAATAAATTGCCCTGTGCGTCATACAGTCGTAAGCCAACATCCAAATTTGAACCGCGGCGATTGGTGCGTGTAAACGCATCCCACGCTGGCGTTGCTGTGAATTGAGCGGCACCAGTGCCTGCGCTGAATTGAAACCAATCGCTGTCACCTTGCTCGATAGTACCCTTGTTAGCTGCTTCAACGTTGCTAGGGTCCGCTTCGCGATTCGTTGCAGAAAATTGACCCGCTTGATCCACAACTAAGGCGATTGGTGATTGTTCATTGCCCTCTTGGTCAATCGACGAACCCAATTTGGTCGCCATGATGGCGATGTCATCTTGAAATTGGTTGGCGTCAGGGTATTCGCCTTTACTCCACTGAGTAATATTTTTACTGTACGAGTTACCCATGATTGGCGCCCAACTATTTAGATCGTTGGTTTCGCCTAAACCGCCATAGTAAGAGGTGGTAGAGGTTCCGTCATGACTAAGGCCAAGATTGTGTCCCAGTTCGTGTGAACCCGCCTCAGACATGGTTGTTGCCGCGCCTCCTGCAAGGCGGTTGTAATATACGAAAGCGGGTTGATAGTAAGTGTAGTTACTGCCACCCCAAACATTTACATAGGCAACACCACCGGCACCTTGTGATGGCAAAGCAACATCAGTGGCATCACTGTCTTTAGTAAATAACACCCAACCAACTTTGGGCCCAAAGCTCGCTGGCGCCTCGGTGGTTACATTGATATCGAACGCTGAGAAGTCATCAGCCATACGTGCCCAAATTAAATGAATACGGCTACGTTCCGTTTCGTTAAATGTGCTTGGATCGCCGTCTAAATCATAGGGAAGCGTGTCATAGGTTTTACCACCGCCCCATGCTTTACCACTGACGATGCCACCATCAAAGTCCAAATACACTGTGTTCGCTGCATTGGGCTTACTGTGTAGCTTGAATACGTCAATCTCGGGTAACGCCGCTGCAACAACTGCAATATCGAGCTCTGTCGATGAGGAGGTTAAGCCTTCTTCAATGTAAAACAACTCGCCTGACGCATCTGCTTCGATGTAATCGGTGTCGATAACTGGGATATTCAGTGTTGAAAGCTTGCTCAGTACCTTAGTTTGCACATGCGCTGGTAGCTTATTCAGACTTTTCTTTAATCGGTTATCGGGCAGTTTGTCCAGCGCTTGGTAGGGTAATTGCAGCTGTTGTTCGCTATCGGGTTTTGCTACTGCATAGCTACTCACCGCGATACTGATAGCGCTAACGATCGCGCTGAGTTTATGTGCAGAACTGAGTTTCATAGTGTTGCTCCAAATATAAATCTGGTCATTTGCAACGCAAAGATAGACAGCCCGAGTTCCCGAACTGTACTAGCAATCCCGCTATCATAGGGCTGACCCCCTTAGACCGGTGACTTTGCGTCCCACCCTTTCGAATGGTTTGCCAAACGTGTTATAAAATTGTTACAAGGCAGGGTAGCAAGAGAAATACTAAATTCCAATATAATTTAAATAAAATAGGAACATAGGACGAGGTAGATGGTGTGACTCAGGGCTAATGGTCAGATTTCTATTTGTTGCGTTTGCAGTTAATTAATAGGATGGTGAACGAAGAGCAGTAAAAGGATGTGTTCTTAATTTGTACCTTTTTCGGGTTGAATCTATGTTTATTAAGGGCCTAACTGTTCAACGATAAGTATTGCTAGGAGGGCGAGCTATGAAAATTATTGTTGCGGACGATCATCCCCTAATTGTTTATGCAATTACGCATAAGATAAAGTCACTGAGGCGAGGCATTGAGATAGAGTCAGCTTATTGTTATCAGCAACTGTTTCGATTAATGGAGCAGTCCACACCCAGTATTGATTTAATTATCACAGACTTAGCTATGCCAGGTTGTGTTGGAATCCAAGGGATCCAGTACATTCGTGAGCACCACCCGCTCACACCTATCATAGTTATTAGCGGCAATGATGATTTTGAGAGTTGCACACAGTGCTTAGATGCAGGGGCTACAGAGTTCATTTCAAAAGCAGAACTAGATACTGTCTTCACATCTGTCATTTCGAAATACCTGAGTGAAAACAAGGATAATACTGTCTCTAGTGAATTATCTAAAACACATGAATACCTGAAACACTTAACACCAAGTCAGAAAAAAGTGCTGCATTTTATATCTGAAGGATACAGTAACAAGGCTATTGCGCGACAGCTGAATCTTTCTGAGAAAACCATTCGAGTTCATGCAAGTGCAATATTTAGACACTTGAATGTTACCAACAGAACACAAGCAGCAATTGAATATAAAAAAACGATCAATTCTCTTCTCAACTAATTACCTCTATCACCATCATGAATTAGCGTGTGTTGTTTGATTAATAGGAGCAACACCTAGTCTAAGTAAGGCGTTAATAAATCATTTGTCCTAGGTCATTTGCTAAGTGCTCTAGGTCAAATGCCTACATATTTTAGTTAATGCGCTCAATATGTTACTTCGTTTTAACCTTTTAAACTAAAACTTCACACAGCTGAAGGTGCATTGCTACTTAGGGGTAGCTCTAACAACTGTTTGAACTTCACAACGGATGACTTCGACGAAACTGCAACGCGTCATTCTATGAAAAGTCGTTAAGTAAGTTGAACACAATTATAACGGGAGGACGTAATGGTCCAATCAAAGCTCAAACTAATCACTGCCGCACTTGTGGCCGGCATGTTGTCAACAGGATGTACTTTTGTTGGAGAACACAAGTTCACAGGGGGCGGCTCCATGGCATCCGCTGGGGGCGATAAGAACGCCGTATTTACCTTTAACGCCCAAAACTGCGGAGGCGAAGAAGTAAAGGGCCGTGTAAATTACATCGATCACAGTGCAATTGATTTTGAGTCCATCGGGGGTGTAAGCCTCAATGCTGAAGTCGATAATTTTGGCTTTTGTACATTAACCGATGAGGGTATCGATTCAGGTGTACAGGAGTGTAACTGTGAAGATCAGTATGAGGCTCAATTTAGCTATTCATCCAAAAATCCAGCGGCACCTGGAGATGGTACGGGGTTTGTGTGCTTTTTCGATACCGGTGAAGGTAAGGGGAATTTTCATGGTGCCATCACTGCTTTTAACTTAATCGATGGCCCATTTGATGGTTATTCCAATGTGGGTACCGTTAATGGAAATATTCAACAACATACTTGCCCAGATAAATCTGACGCTGAATAAGGAGAAAGCAGATGTTTAAGAAAAGTCTATTACCCATAATGGTTGCCACTGCTTTTTCAGCACAGGCAGAGCTGGTCGATGA
The DNA here is from genome assembly GCF_039831865.1 of Pseudoalteromonas pernae. Taxonomy (NCBI): domain Bacteria; kingdom Pseudomonadati; phylum Pseudomonadota; class Gammaproteobacteria; order Alteromonadales; family Pseudoalteromonadaceae; genus Pseudoalteromonas; species Pseudoalteromonas pernae. Next base: position 852,783 of record NZ_JBDODM010000001.1, on the reverse strand, counting down.
TACAACTAAATTAGAAAGTAAAAGTACCCGTATTATTTTTGAATATCACAAAGGGAACAAAAAAGATTTAGTGAGCGCGATAGAAGCTGCTGGTGGCCAGGTAATGCAAGAGTTGGATAACGACAATGCAATTGCCGCTGTAATCAACTTAGATGTTTACAATACGGTCAAAGGTAATAAAGCGATAAAGTCACTAGAGCTGGATCCGATTCGTAACATGGGTCCAGAGGCTGCTACACCAGCAGATTTCCAAGACTATGTTCCTTATGGCATAGATATGGTGCAAGCAGGGGAGTTGAGTTATCTGGGCGGCATCAAGGTTTGTATTGTCGATACAGGTTATGATTTAGGCCATAAGGATCTACCATCATCAAATGTAACCGGCGATGATGAGGGGGCGGGTCCGTGGTATATGGATGGCCATGGTCATGGTACTCATGTTGCTGGAACTATCGCGGGTATCGACGGTAATGGTGGCGTCACGGGCGTACTTGGGTCCGGTATGGCAGACCTTCACATTGTGCGTGTATTCAATGATGACGGTGGCTTTGTTTACGCGTCAGACTTAGCTGGTGCTGTGAGTGATTGTGCTGATGCCGGTGCGAAAGTAGTGAGCATGAGCCTAGGAGGTGCATTTTCCACTAAAGTGGAACAAAGAGCATTTGCACGTTTGGAACGTGCTGGCGTGTTAGCAATTGCCGCTGCGGGTAATGATGGTAACGCTACACACAGCTACCCAGCCTCGTACGACTCAGTTGTGTCTGTTGCTGCCGTTGATGATCAAATGAACCATGCTGATTTCTCACAAAGAACATCACAAGTTGAACTAGCGGCGCCAGGCGTTGATGTTATTTCAACATACCCCGGGGACCTGTATGCATCAATGTCGGGTACATCGATGGCCACACCTCATGTTTCTGGTGTTGCCGCATTAGTGTGGAGTCACTTCCCACAGTGTAACAACTACGAGATACGCAACGCGCTGAGCGCATCAGCAATGGATTTAGGTGATACAGGGTACGATTACAAATATGGTAACGGCCTTGTGCAAGCTAAAGCCGCTTATGATCTCTTAATGGAGCAAGGGTGTGACGGAAAAGGCGTCAAATAATCAATCATAGGTTAATGTTTCTAGTTCCTGCGCGATTGGATAAACGCTTCAATGAGCGAGAGGTTCTAGAAACATCACATAACGCTTAGTCCCAAATCCCTTTTTCAGATTGACCTTGAATTTCACAGTTTCCGGTTTTGTACTCGGGTATTTTATTTGCGTTGCGCTGGTTGATGTAATCCTTGGTAATGTTAACCACAGTCGGCGTCATCAAAATAATGGCAATCACGTTGATAACCGTCATCAGCCCAAGTGCCATATCCGCCATGGCCCACACTTTTGGCAGTGCGGCTGCTGACCCCCAAATGATCACACTCAAATAACCCGCAGTGTATATCGTTCTGCCGATTTTATTGTCGAGTTTGAACATGTGCAGGTTGGACTCGCCATAGGCGTAGTTTGCCACGACGGAGGTAAATGAAAACAGCGCAATCGCAGCGGCGACAAAGTCTTCCCCACCTGCACCTAGGTGGAAAGTCATCGCATCTTGTGTTAGACGTATGCCTTCCATTTCTCCCGTTTGCTCACCGCCTGCCAGCAGCACGATGATAGCGGTGCAGGTACACAGAATCATAGTGTCTACGAATACTCCGAGCATTTGCACAAAGCCTTGCGTAGCTGGGTGGTTGGGTACAGGTGCTGCACTTGCCGCGGCATGGGGTACGCTGCCGGCGCCTGCTTCGTTAGAATATAAGCCGCGGTTAATCCCGTGTTGAATAGCCGCTGCGAAGGTGCCCCCTGCGACTTGGTCAAAACCAAAGGCGGAGCTGATTATGTGATATATCATGGTTGGTACCAGTTCGATATTCCAAAGCGTAATCCCGACTGCCACCAGTACATAGCCAACGGCCATAAATGGCACAATCATCTGTGAAAAGCGAGCAATGCTTCGTAGCCCACCAACCACGATGAGCGCAGCGAGAATACAAATGACAATACCCACGTAGAGCGGCTCAAAACCATAGGCATGATTGAGCGCGTCGGTAATAGAGTTGGCTTGCACCGAGTTAAATATGAAGCCATAACCAAAGAATAGCGCCATGGAAAAGGCAACAGCCAGCCAGCGTTTATTTAAACCCTGTTGAATGTAGTAGGCGGGGCCACCACGGAACTCCCCATTATCATCTCGCACCTTGTAGAGCTGACCTAGGGCGCTTTCAGCAAATCCAATTGCCATACCTACAAAGGCAATCACCCACATCCAAAATACAGCGCCTGGGCCACCCATAGTGATGGCGATGGCCACGCCCGCGAGGTTCCCTGTGCCTACTCGCGCCGACAAGCTGGTACACAGTGCACCGAATGAGCTAATACCTGATTTGTTGCCATGGGTGCTACCGCGCATTACTGCAAACATATGGGTGAAGTAACGCAGTTGAACGAACTTGAGTTTCCACGTAAACCACACGCCGCATGCGCTCAATAAGGTGAGAAGGAAATAGTAGTTCCAGAACAACGAATTAATGGGGATAACAATGGCTTCATACAGCTTGAAATCCATCAGCAGTGCGAACCATTGGCTTATTGAGTCTAAAAGTGTGTTTGGCACGTCGCTTCCCCTGATTATTTTTGTTGTAGTGGTAATGATAATGTCAGGCTTGGTAGGCGTGTGTCCAGTGCATAAAACTCAATTTGCGTTACAATGAAATTGAAAAATCAGCATATAAACAATAATGTACAAAGCAGCGAGTAGACATAACCGTGAGTACTTGTTTGCGTCCGACGCATGATATAACTAAGCTGAATGAATACACATTACTGGAGTGAATAGTGAACGAAGAGTCACAAAACTGCGATAGGTCGCGTTGCGGCCATTGCGAAGATCTCAGCGGGTTGGGTTTTGATTTCACCATGGCGTTCCAGCCTATAGTGAATGTTAGAGAGCAGTCTATTTTTGGTTATGAAGCCCTAGTTCGCGGGCCTGATAATGAATCTGCATTCTCTGTTATTTCGCAGGTGAATGATTCTAATCGTTACGTATTTGATCAATTATGCAGGGTAAAAGCGATTGCGTTGGCGTCGAAGCTGGGCATGAGCACTAAACTCAGTATCAACTTCTTACCAAACGCTATTTACAGTCCCGAGCGCTGTATTAAAACCACACTGGATGCGGCGCAGAAATACCACTTTCCTGCTAAAAACATTATGTTTGAATTCACTGAAGTTGAGAAAATTGAGGATAGCGCGCACGTCGAGCGAGTCGTTTCCTACTACAAATCATTAGGCTTTAGTACAGCGATTGATGATTTTGGCTCAGGGTATGCGGGACTCAATCTCCTCGCTGATTTTCAAACAGACATCATTAAATTAGACATGGAGCTAATTCGTAATGTCGATACCGACATTGTTCGCCAAGCGATAGTTAAAAATTGCTTGAACATGATGCAAGACCTCAATATCACGGCGTTGGTAGAGGGAATTGAGACTCAAGCCGAGTACCTTTGGCTTAAATCTCAAGGGGTGGAATTGATGCAAGGTTATTTATTCGCTAAGCCCATGTTCGAAGGGCTCCCAGAAGTTGATTTTAGTCAGCTGTAGCGATTGATTCTCAGGAAATGATGGGGGTTACCATCATTTCTTTGCGGTTACTTGGGCAGTGGAATCGACTCATCATCGCCTGGGACGCGTGGAAAGCGGTCCATCTTCCAATCTGTTTTTGCCAACTCAATGCGCTCTTTATCGCTCGATACAAAGTTCCAATCTATATAACGCTTACCGAGTGCGTTGCCACCAATAATAGCGATACGCGTAGGCTCTTTTGCTTCAACAACAACCCCTTTTGGGTTGTCGAGTATGGTCATGGAGTGCGTGGGTAATTCAGTAGCTTTAGCCTGCAAAGAACCTTCAACCACATAAACACCAAGCTCTTGTGCGTTTGGTAACTCTATAGTATGCCCCGTTTTTAATTGCGCCTCTGCATACAAGGTTTTTGAAAAGGTCATCACTGGCGAGTGCAAGTCGTAAGCATCGCCCATCATTACGCGCACTGACACGCCATTAATTTCGGTAGTCGGGATTTCATCACTAGGGTAGTGATAAAAAGCGGGTGAAATTTCTTCGTGCTCAGTGGGTAATGCAATCCACAGTTGTAAGGCGTTGAGCGTTCTTGGAAATGCTTTACGCTTTTCACTTTCGCGCTCTGAGTGAACAATCCCTTTGCCTGCCACCATCAGGTTAATGTCGCCGGGGCGAATTGCCTGCACGCTGCCAAGGGAGTCTCGATGTAAAATTTCCCCCTCGAACAAATACGTAACAGTAGCAATACCAATATGTGGGTGGGGGCGTACGTTGATACCATCACCGGGTTCAAATTGCGCTGGGCCCATATGATCAAAGAAGATCCATGGGCCAATCATCTTGGCTTGGTGTGTAGGTAATGAGCGACGCACCGAAAAGCCCCCAAGATCTTTGTCTCTGGGGTGTAATACCATTCTAATGGTGTCACAGGGTACCGTGCATTCACACTCTTCGAGTGCCTCATTTTGGGTATTACTCATCGTGTGCTCCTCTGCGCCTGTTTTTAGGTTTCATTATTGTCGTTGTTATGTTGCTAGGCGCTTGCGCCGTATCTATCTGTATCACAAACCCTAATTGGGTACAAATAGGGATAAAGATATGTATTAACCCTAGCTCATGAATGGCAGTAATGAAAAAGTGAGCATACGCAAAGTTACTCATCAGTACGCAAGCGTTCTATTTCCTCTAAGCGACGCGGGAAATTTCTTTTGATATGTGTGTATTTGATAATTACCACACCCAGTATCGCAGCAAATACACCTAATTGGGCTAGCCACAGGTGCCAGCTCATCCCCAGCGCTAAGCGCGTGAGTAAAACACCCAACACCGCTGTAAAAAGTGCGGTAACACCCAGTAAGTTTACCCACCAATATCGCATTTGTACTTGCAGGGCTAGATGTTTGTATGCCAATAAACTTTCTACATCCAATGTGCTTGTCCGCCACTGCTTCTTGCGCAGCATAAACGCCCATACGCCTACACTAAGAGGGATGGGAGTAAGTAACGCAAACAGGATCTTTTCGCCAATCTCGGATGCATGTGTGAGCAACATAAATAGGCACAAACAGCTGACCGCGAATCCTATGACTAAATCAGCCCATGCTTTGCGCTTTTCAGCTCGTCGACTCTGATTTACTTGCGCAATCAGTGCATCTACATCAATTTTGGGTGTAGCCTTCTTAAATGCTTGTTGCCATTCATTAAACTGTGAGTCCATAATTACTTTTGCCCCATAATCGTTTCCAGTTCATGCCGTGCACGGTGTGCTCGCTGCGATACAGCAGCCTCGCTCAACCCTAGTGTTTGTGCAATTTCACCATGCGTGAACCCTTCTAGCTGTAGGGCGATCACTTGGCGATAGCGCACATTTAAGCGGCGCATAGCGGTCATTAAATCAAGTGCCTTGTCCTGCGTGTCATTGTGGCCACTACTAAGGACCTCATGCAGCGATTCGTCACATTGAAGGCGGTCGTGCCGCCGAGTTTCTTTTAATACATGATCGACCGCACGGTTATGAGCGACCTTGGCAATGAAGGTTTTGAGGCTTGCATCACCTCTGAATGTTTCCAATGCACGCCACAGCGCGAGGGAGATGTCTTGGATTAGATCCTGTCGATGCATCGCATCAGCCTCGTAAGTAGTGGCAACACGCGCTACTAAGGGCGCGTATTCACTTAATATTCGGCTAAATTCCTTGCTATTAGTCACTCTTATCATCCATTGGTAGTAAACATTGAACGGTAGGCGTAATAGCCGACACAAGTTAACCAAGGTGCCAGAAGTAGACTCCCTAATGCAAATGTAAATGGTGCAATAAAGAGCGCTAGTGCATTGATAACAATGAGGAGGGCTAAAGCCTTGTTGGCGTTTAAACAAACCTTCAGGCTGCGTTTTATGGCCGCAAACACTGGTGTTGAACAGAGCAAACAGCAAGCAGTTGCCAAACTTAAAGCTACCGCTATTGGTGCGCTGGTTGCAAAGATAACACCGAGTTGCCAAGGTGCCACATTGTTGATCTTGCCCCACAAAGTCAGCTCAATGCCTTGACTCCCTAATAGTAAAAATGCGACCAGAACTTCGAAAGCAAACACAGTAAGCCCACACAAAGCCATCAGTGGCATTTTCGACCAACCCGGGGCGGCAAAAATGGCTGTAACCGAAACTTTATTGTGCTGGTCTAAGTGATGCATAACGGGCCAAACCATTGCGGCCAGCAGCCACGCGCAAAACTTAGAAAGGACAATAGAATAAGGTGCGGGTAGGAGTTGCATGAGCCCAGCCAGAACCATAGGAATAATCATAAATAGGAAGAGCGAAAAGGGTGCCTTTTTAAATAGTTCCCATCCTTGATAAAACCAAGATTGTTGAGCCTTAGTATGAGCTTCATTGATATGTGCTTGAACGTTTGTTGTCATGGCTGTAAACCTCAATTGATAGAATTTAACTACCTAGTCGAGAGTGAGGCACTAAAGCTGACAAATATTTACGATTTTTTTATGTTTAGTCTAACTGGACGCAAGCTTATTTTGGTAACAGGCTGAAATTATGGGGATTTATTTAGTCGGCGGATTCAACAAAAAAGGCGCAGCTTTGTTGCTACGCCTTTTCTTATTAGCGAGTAAGTTTGCGGGCGCGGAAGTTTCGCCCTTTCATCTTGCCTTCGCTGATGGTTTTTAGCGCGGCGTTTGCCAACTTGCGTTCAACAGCGACATAGGAGCTGATAGCCGTGACTTTGATTTTACCAATTTGGTCACCCTTTAGCGCATTGTTGGCGGTTAGGGCACCCAAGATATCACCCGGGCGAAGCTTAGACTTTTTACCCCCATCGATTTGAATGGTGACCATAGGCGCGCGACTAATAGGATTCGCGAATACGTTGTCGTTCGGTAAGTCGGTTGGCTCCACCGTGATATCCAAGTAATCCTCAAGGCTATTGACCTTGTGCGACTCTTTGTAGCTCATTAATGAGCACGCTACGCCTTTTTTACCAGCACGGCCCGTGCGGCCAATGCGGTGTACATGCACTTCAGGGTCATGGGCGATGTGGTAGTTGATCACCATGTCTACATGGTCAACGTCAATACCGCGCGCTGCAACATCGGTCGCAACCAACACGCTCAAGCTTTGGTTGGCAAAGCGAACAAGGGTACGATCTCGGTCTTTTTGTTCCAAATCACCATGCAAAGACGCAGCGTCGAAACCACATTGCGATAAGGCATCACAGACTTCTTGGCATTGCGCTTTGGTGTTGCAGAAAATGACTGCCGAGTTTGGTCTAAAGTGCAGCAATAACTTTTGCGTCGCGTTTAGGCGCATGTCATTGTCATCCACTTCATAGAAGTATTGTTCAATAGAACTGCTGTCGTGCTTGGATTCCACAGTCACTTTGTGTGGAGCTTTCATCACATGCTCAGCAAGTTGCTCAATTTTAGGCGGATAAGTAGCACTGAACAGCAAGTTTTGCCTCGTTGTTGGGCAGTGGTCAATGATGTATTGCAATGGCTCTTCAAAACCCATTTCCAGCATGCGATCTGCTTCATCAAGCACGAAGGTGTTTACTTCATCCAAAGATAAGCGACCTTTACGTAAATGCTCTTCAATACGACCTGGTGTACCTACAACTATATGCGCACCATGTTCAAGCGAGCCGATTTGCGGCCCCATAGGGGCGCCACCGCAAAGGGTGAGCACTTTAATATTATGAATGGCACGTGCGAGATTTCGTATTTCGACCGCCACTTGGTCCGCCAATTCACGTGTAGGGCACACGACCAAGGCTTGAACGCGAAAACGCTTCACATTGAGGTTGTGCAAAAGGCCCAAAGCGAATGCGGCTGTCTTACCTGAGCCCGTTTTACCCTGACCAATCACGTCTTTGCCCGCCAAAATAAGCGGCAATGTCTGCGCTTGGATTTCTGTCATGGTGTGATAACCCAAGGTCTCGAGATTATCGAGTAATGACGGTGAAAGGGATGTGGTTGAAAAGGCTGGTAAGGTCACAGTGGCAATCATCTTTAAAATCGAAAAAGCGATTATATCATGCTTATAAGACGCTTGCTCAAGCTGTGGAGCCTTATATAACGGAATTTTCGCGAATCAATATTTTTGTGGATCCTCATTAAATTACAAAGTTTTTGACTTTACCAGCTGAACTCCTCGGCTTGGGTGTTCCTATGTCACTTTTGGTGGCAAAACAGCAGTGACTCAATGTGACGGGACAAAGCTCCTCAATTTATATGGTCATTGTTCGCTTTTTACTGTTCCTACGTCTCACTTCATTAGACAGTCCTACAGAGTATGGCTATGCTTAGATGAGTTATTTGCTTGCCGATGAAACACAACTAACATAATGAAAAAAATAATAATATTTGTCGCTACGCTGTCCTTATTATTACCTTTGGGTAGTGAAGCAAAAACCTTGATTACCGTTGTAGATCAACAAGGGCAACCTTTAGCGGATGCGATTATCGAGCTGCAGAGCGAGACTGTCGTCCCAGCTCAGCCCGACTCTTCACCCTTAGTGATGGACCAAGTCGATAAATCATTTGCCCCGCATGTGCTGCTGGTGGGTAAAAGTTCTTTGGTACAGTTTCCCAATAGTGATGATATTCGTCATCACGTTTATTCTTTCTCGCAAGCAAAGCCTTTTGAATTAAAGCTGTATGCGGGTCAGCCGAAAGAGCCTGTTCGCTTCGAAACTAATGGCGTGGTGGTATTGGGCTGCAATATTCACGATGCCATGGTTGGATATATCTATGTTCACGAGCACCCAGCTTACAAAACGGATTCACAGGGGCAAGTTTGGATTGACGATGACACCGCCTTAGGAGCTGCTGTGTGGCTATGGCACCCAAGAGCGAAAGCGGGAGTAGAAAAACGTCAAGTCGTGGCTGTTTCTTCACTTTCAAAAACGGAAAAAGGGTATCAGGCTGTGATAGATGTGCAGCCAGCCCAAGCAAGAGATAGCTTCGAAGACGTATTTACTAATGCTCAATAAGCTCAGTTTCAAAGCGCAAATTACATGGTTGGCCACAGGGTTAATCTTGCTCACTATCGTGGTGCTTACGGCCAATTACTTCATTAAAACAGCCCACTACATCGAACAGCAAGTGCAAAAGCAAATGCAGGTCGCTGGCAACGTTCTACAACAAACTATTTTGCAGCAAGAACAGGTACTCAGTACCTCCGCGAGTGTGCTTGCAGCCGACTTTGGTTTCAAGCAAGCCGTCGCCACACGCGACCAAGGCACCATTGAGAGCGCGCTACTTAATCATGGTAAGCGTATCAATGCAGATTTGATAATGCTTACGGATCTTGATGGTGAATCGGTCGCCATCAGTACCAATGGCCGCGAGCTTCCAGAGGACCTTACCCCCTATGTTAGCCAATTACCGCTGCGAGCGGGATACGCGCAAATACTGAGTATTGAAAACAATGTGTACCAAGTGATTGTGGTGCCAGTAAAGGCACCGCGCATCATCGCCTATGCTTACATCGGCTTTATGTTTGATAAACGCGCCCTTGAACAACTCAAGGAAGTATCGTCCGTTGATGTGACGTTGGTCAGTGATGGGGTCATTGTTGAGTCAAGTTTTGCTGCTCCAAGCGCCGATATGCTATTAGCCAATAACGCGAGTACGAGTCCGTTTGAGCTACTGCTCTCTGACGATGAGTTTTTCCATCAGCGAGAGCCTTTTGCCAATTCCAATGAAGTTGTGGCCATCCTCTCTGCACCACTTAACGAGATTCATCGTGACTTTAACCAGCTGATTTACGCCACATTTTTGGGTGCACTTGTGGTACTCCTTATTGCGGTCGGATTGTCAGGGTGGTTGTCGCGCAGCATTACCATGCCGCTAAAAAGCCTACTGCGTTTAACCAAAGAGATCACCGATGGTAACTTGCAAGTGCCCGAACCTAGACAAGCGTTACCCAGAGAGTTTAAAGCTCTCTACAGTGGCTTTTCTACCATGGGTCATGCCATTGAAAATCGTGAATCTAAAATTAAATATCAGGCTGAGCGTGACTTGCTAACAGGCTTGTTTAACCGCCCTAAGTTCTTAGAAGAGCTGGATTGTTATTTAAAAGAAAACTTATATGTCGCGTTAGTGAACGTGAACGTAAAAGGCTTTAAGGGCCTCAATGACACCATTGGTGTAGCCAACGGCGACAAGTTGCTAGTTGAAATTGCCGCACGTTTAAGTGTGTTTTGTGATAAGGGCGATGTAGAGCAACCGATTCTAACATCGCGTACCAGTGGCGATGATTTCCTATTGGCCATTCCAATTAAGAACCTCGATCACCTTAGTGTGCTTTGCTCGCTATTACGTGCTGAACTTGAACGACCTTTCTGGCTTGAAGAAATTAATCTGCTGTTGAGCTTTTACTACGGCATCGCGAACTCGCAAGAAGACGGCAAAGATGCAGAAAAGCTCGTACGTCGGGTAACGATGGCTGCGTCAATGGCTGTTACCGAGCAGGTTGTGATGCGTCATTATAAACAAGGCGAAGATGAAGCGTATTTGCTCAAGCTGCGACTTATTGAGGAGTTAAAGCAAGCGTTGGAAGCACGCGAGAGCCCCTTGTTTTTGAATTATCAACCCAAGTTAAACTTGCAAACAGGTGAGGTCGATAAATTAGAAGCATTGATCCGTTGGGTTAACAAAGAAGGGGAGTTTGTTAACCCTGAAATGTTCGTGGGTTTGGCGGAAAAATCAGGCTTGATTGTGACCTTAACGCAATGGGTCATTCGCCGCGTGATCATGCAGGTAGCGCAATGGAATGAGCAGGGTTATCACTTTAATGTGTCGATTAACTTGTCGGCTCAAGATATTCAGGCAACAGGATTTGTGGGCTACTTGCTTGATACTGTGGGTGAATTTTCAGTCTCTGCGAAACAGATCATTTTAGAGCTGACCGAGCGTGATATCGCCGATAACGAAGCCTTGATAATTTCACGCTTGTCGCATCTTAAATCGCTTGGTTTTGAGGTGTCTGTAGACGATTACGGTATTGGTCAATCATCGTTGGCGAAGCTCAAAACCTTGCCTGTTGATGAGCTCAAAATAGATAAATGCTTTATCCTCAATTTGGACAAATGTGCAGAGGATCAAGACATTGTTTCTTCTACCGTAGAGCTTGGTCATAAGCTGGGTCTGCGGGTTGTTGCCGAAGGTGTGGAAACGGAGCAAAGCCTCGCGCTATTAAAATCATATAAGTGCGATTACGCCCAAGGATATTACTTATCTCGGCCGTTAAAGCCGGAACAACTAATTCAATGGTACAGTGACTATGAAAAGACTAGCTAGTGCAGCCTGTATTCTTTTGATGCCATTTTTGTGTCATGCAAATGGCAAAATATTGGCCACCCCTGGAGTTTCGCAGGTGGAAGGTTCCGCTGGTGGCGGACTTGTGCCATGGGCACAACTTGCCGGCTATGCCACCGAAGATGAGTGGGCACTATCTGGCTATTGTTCCCGCGCATCTGTTGATGATTTTCAGCTTGATAGCTGCGGCGTACAGGGCAATTTATTTGACCGCGTTGAGCTATCCTATGCTGAACAACGATTCGATGTTGACCCGCTAAATATCACCCTAAAGCAGTCTATCTCAGGGGTTAAAGTGCGTCTTTATGGTGATGTGGTGTATAGCACCTGGCCGCAAATCTCGTTGGGCGCACAACATAAACGTTTAGACACCGCGGACATCGCGTTTGCAGTCGGTGCCAAAGACGATTCAGGTACTGATGTCTATTTGGCTGCCAGCAAACTGCATTTAGGCATGGTTGCTGGGTATAACTTCTTGTGGAATGCCACTTTGCGATATACCGAAGCCAATGAAATGGGGTTACTTGGATTTGGTGGTGGCCAAGGAAATGGCTCAATTCAATCTGAGCTCTCTGCTGCGGTATTGTTGAATCAGCATCTGGCTGTAGGTGTTGAGTACCGACAAAAACCTAACAATCTGGGTCTAGGCGAGGATGATTGGCGAGATGTGTTTATTGCTTGGTTTCCCAATAAGCATATCAGTGTCACCGCAGCGTATGTGCAACTTGGTGCCATTGCCGCTGTGCCGGATCAACAAGGCTGGTATTTATCAGTAGTGGGGTATTACTAATGCGAGCATTCAACCGATATCTATTGATGGTCTTAAGTGTGACGGCGCTATTGGGATGCGCGTCAAAGCCACAGCCAAGCATCTATCAAGCGCTGGGTGAAAAACAAGGAATTGAATCGATCACTGATTCTTTTATAAAGCAAATAGCAAAAGACGAAGCCATTTTCCCTTATTTCGCTAAATCCAGTGTGAGTCACTTTCGCCAAGGCTTTATTACCCACCTATGCGCTGCTACGGGCGGCCCTTGTGAATACGAAGGCGATAGCATGGTCGATATCCATACGGGCATGAACATCAACGAAGCAGATTTCAATCGTGTGGTCGAGTTGCTTATTATCGCCCTAGAAGAAAACGATGTGGATTATCCCACCCAAAACCGCTTGTTAAAAATGCTCGCACCGATGCGTCCTCAAGTGATGGGAATTTGAAGCCCTGTTCAGGGCTTCTAATATGCAGGGTTAGGCAACATGCTGTGCAAGTGCGATAAAAAACGGCACTGCAAACAATACATTAAACGGGAAGGTTATCCCTAACGAGGCGGTGATAGACATGCCCGCATTCGCCTCGGGTAGGCTTTCTTTCATCGCTGCGGGCACAGCAATGTAGGAGCAACTCGCACCGAGTACAGCCATCAGTGCGATACCACCTGCGCTTAAGTCCATCGCTATACCCAACCCTGTGCCAGCAAGGCCGCCTATTATCGGCATGAGAATACCAAAGCTAATTAAAAACAGGCTATTGCGCTTAAGTGTAGCCAGCTGTTCACCGGCGACGAGGCCCATCTTCAATAGGAACAGCGCCAAAATGCCAGAGAATAATTCGATAAAGAAGGGGGCCAACTTAGTAACACTCGAGCCGCCAAAGTAACCAATGACTAGACTACCCAGCATCAGTAAGATGCTTTGGTTAGCAATGAGTTCTTTTTTAATAAAATGCCCATCAATTTGTTTCAGACTACCGCGGGCGAGCACTAATCCCACCAAGATTGCAGGCATTTCCAATAACACGACAAACAGCGGGAAGTAAGCTTCGTAGCTGATATTACTAGCCTCTAACAAGGCTACTGCAACCGCATAGGTTGCTACACTCACCGAACCATAGTGTGCAGCGATTGCACCAGCGTTTATCTTGTCTAGTTGACCAAAGTAACGAAGGATTGGAAAGGCGATTAACGGTAATAGCAGACCAAACGCGACCACTGCTACCGACATACCAACTAATGCAGGGTCAATGTGTTCTTGGAGCGCTAGGCCCCCTTTAAGACCGATGGCTATCATTAAGAACATGCTCAGAGACTTGTATAAGCCGTCGGGGAAGGGCAGCTTGGCACCTAAAATTTGGGCAACAACACCGAGAATGAAAAAGGCGACAACAGCGTCTATAACCATGACTACTTCTCTCCAACAGGGTCGTTAAGGCGAACATTGGCGCGGTTGTGTTGTTTGCTGGAGAATATGCTTTTAGCTTTATTACCCACAGTGAATGCTAATAACCCGGTCGCTACCAAGGCAAATCCATGAGAATCGTAGCCAATTTGTTGTCCTATAAGGCTTACTCCGAGTAATACCAAACTGGTCACAATAGAAAATACTAATTCACGGTTAGTCATGTTTTTCCTCCTCAAGATTTTGGAGAAGTTTACATTTCATACTTGATAGATAAAAATAGATATTAATTAGTTTTAATATAGATAAAAGTCTATTTTGTTGAGGTGGCAATGGCATCACGTTTACATGCCCATATTGGTACATTTAGGCAATTAGAAATCTTATTGGCACTGTACGAGGGTGGCAGTGTGAAAGCCGCTGCGGAAACCTTGTTTCTTACTCAGCCGACAGTGTCTATGCAGTTGAAGAAACTCAGTGAAGCAATTGGATTTCCGCTTTATCAGCAAGTGGGTCGTAAGCTTAAATTCACTGATGCGGGTATTGCCACAGTGCAAACCGCACGACAAGTACTGCAAAGTTGTGAAGAGCTGGATATGCGACTCTCTAACCTACGTGGGTTAACGTCGGGTACGCTGCGCTTAGCTTGCGCAACTACCGCAAAATACTTCATTCCACATCTACTTGGGCCCTTTTGTGAGCGCTACCCGGGGATAGATATTCAGTTTACCGTTGCTAACCGCCAGCAAGTGATTGAACGTTTTGAGCAAGGGTTAGATGACTTTTATGTGTTCAGCCATTTACCACAAGGGCTGGCAATTGAAGTACGTGAGTTTATGCCTAACGATCTCGTTGCTATTGCACCTGCAGCGCACCCACTGACAAAGCAAAAGAAGGTGTCATTAGAGGAGTTTTGCCAGGCCGGATTTTTAATTCGTGAGCAAGGCTCTGGCACGCGCTTCGCGACAGAAACATTCTTTAAAGAGCATGATATTCAACCCAATATCAAAATGACCATCGCCAGTAATGAGGCCATCATTCACTCGGTTTTATCAGGGCTCGGGGTCTCTATTTTATCAGCCCACACGCTCGCATTTGGCGAAATTTATGGCGTGAAAGTAGTGAATGTTGAGTCACTGCCGATTAAGACCAAATGGTCGTTTTCATGGCTCAAAGGGCAAACACTCTCACCCATAGCACAGGTGTTTTTGGAATATGTGGAAACCGAAGGTCAGGCGATGATGCACCAAGCATTGCAGGGTAAGTAGAGATTACAAATGAAGGAGATACGAGCGTTTGGCTCGCATCTCACTAGGTTTAAAACGATGATTTTTGCATATCAATAACAAAGCGATAATGCACATCAGCGCGCTTTAGGCGCTCAAACGCTTCATTTATTTGTTCCATGGTGATCATTTCCACCTCTGGCAAAATGTTAAAGCGGGCGCAGAAATCGAGCATTTCTTGTGTTTCAGCAATGCCACCAATCAGTGACGCGGCGATACGGCGACGACCCATGACCATGGGCATGGTGTTGAACTCAGCCATTGGACCCACTTGGCCAACTAGCGTGAGGGTACCGTCCACTTTGAGTAGTGGAATGTGGGGTGTGAGGTCATGTTTTACTGGCACGGTATCGATAATAAGGTCAAACGTACTGGCAGCCTGTTCCATACTCTGCTCATCATTCGACAATAAGAATGCATCCGCTCCTAGCTCCATCGCGTCGGCTTTTTTACTCTGTGAGCGACTCAAGACCGTGACATGTGCACCCATAGCTACAGCCAGCTTAATAGCCATATGACCAAGGCCACCCATACCTACAACGGCAACCGTGCTGCCTGGGCCTACATCCCAAGTGCGCAGTGGTGAATAGGTGGTGATACCGGCACACAGTAGCGGTGCCGCTTTGGCTAAATCAAGTGATTCAGGTACACGTAAAACGAACTCTTCACGCACAATCACGTTTTTCGCATAACCGCCTTTGGTCAGCTCTTGGGTGTGCCTATCTGGGCTGTTATACGTTTGTGTAAAACCTTCTTCACAGAATTGTTCCTCACCGCTGTGACAATGGGTACATTGCTGACAGCTGTCCACCATACAGCCTACAGCAACATGATCACCTTTTTTGTAGCGGTTTACTTTAGCGCCCACATCAATAACGCGGCCAACAATTTCATGCCCCGGAACGATTGGGTAAACAGTCCATCCCCAGTCATTTTTGGCCATGTGTAAATCGCTGTGGCATACGCCGCTGTATAGAATCTCAATTGCTACATCGTCATCGCGCAGTGCACGGCATTCATATTCATAACTGGTAAGTTCGCTTTGCGCTGATTGCGCGGCGTATCCTTTTGTTTTCATGTTGCCTCCAATAGATTTAGGCAGCATGTTGCTACCTAAGGATGCTTCAAATTATAGATTGGCATTGAAACATTGACTGGGTTTCTCAGCTGAAATGAACTCAATGTGGGTTAAGGCAGAGCTACAAAACCTTAGTGTCAAGATAATGTAAAAAAATGTTAATAACTTGATCTTTCCCTGGGTAGGGTCAAGTATTGAAACCATGAGCCACGGATGTTCGCTAGTCGCGTGCTTCGGTTACCAGTCGATGATATTCAAATTCGATTCGGTACTTACATCATCAAGGAAAGCTCATGAACATTACTCACAGTGTTGGCATCGGTGGTGTCAACAATCGAGACGACGTCATCGCGGTGCAAACTGCACTCAACGCGCTTAGTGACACACTTCCATCCATGAACAAGCTGGCTGTTGATGGCTCGCTGGGGCAAACGCCTGCAAGCTCAAACACGGTTGCGGCTATCCAGTTATTTCAGCGCGATGTTGTGGGTATGACCAACCCTGATGGCCGTATTGATGTAGGCGGGCGCACACAGCAAATGATCAATCTAAAGCTGTCCCAGTTCGAAGGGGCGAATAGTTATGCATTGCCCATCCCACACCCGAGCGTATTACTTTCTGATCAAGATTATCAACAAATTGCCGCTCACCTTGGCTGTGAGGTCGCGGCTATCAAAGCGGTGGCCAGCGTCGAAAGTGCAGGTAATGCTTTCTTCGCAGATTGGCGCCCGAAAATGCTTTTTGAAGCGCATATATTCTCGCGGCAAACTAATCATCAATACGACAGTCAGTTCCCGCAAATATCGAGTCCCAAATGGGATAAGTCTTTGTATCTAGGTGGTGAGCGAGAATATCAACGCCTTGCGGCGGCGATGACGTTGAATCCCGAAGCGGCGCTTCGTTCTGCATCATGGGGGCGCTTTCAAATTATGGGCTTTAACAGCCAGTTATGCGGATATGGCACGGTTAAACAGTTTGTCAAAGGCATGTTTAGTTCAGAGCGGGAGCACTTAAATGCGTTTGTGGGGTTTATTCAGCGCAACAATATAGTGCGTTATCTGGTTGCGAAAAACTGGGCGGCTTTTGCACGCGCATATAACGGCCCCGGCTATGCCCAAAATAGTTACGATGAAAAAATGGCCAGCGCATACAGTAAATTTATTCAGCATCAATAATATAAGTTACTGAAAGTTCACTATATGGGTACTTTGTACCCTTATGGTTTACATATATAAGAAAAAGCTTATGTTTTTTGATCTTTAGCAAAGGATTCGCTAAAGCCACTATTGCACAACCCTACTTTTGACCTAAATTTAAATGAATGGAGTGCACGTTAATCCTCTACAACGTTTGCATAAACGCATGGATAGTGTCTAGTTTGTCAGAAGGGCCAGTATGAGAAGAACCGATACCACGCTGCTTGAGCAGATGCAGATCAGTGATGTTGATATCGTTAATCGAAAAGAGCTTTTAGGTTTAACCGATGATTGCTTCAGACTGCTTGCCAATCAACGATTTTTAATCGAAGAGAAAGTCGATGAAGTCGTGGATGAATTCTATCTACGACAAACAGAAATCGATGAAATCTCACTCTTGATTGGTGACGCCGACACCTTAACTCGCCTTAGGAATGCGCAGCGAAAATACATTGTTGACCTGTTCGCAGGTAATTACGACAGTGAGTATGTGAATAACCGTTTGCGTATCGGTATGGTGCATAAACGCATTGGGGTGGAGCCAAAGCTTTATTTGTCCGCGGTGCGCTCGCTTAAAGAGCTTATTGTAGAGGTGCTCAGGGAGAATATCACCCAAGAAGCGACCTTAACAGAAACCCTCAAAGCACTTGATAACCTGTTTTATTTTGACACTACTTTGGTATTTGATACCTATATCGGTAGCTTAGTTGGAGAAATCGAAACTGCGAAGCGCAAAACGGAAGCCTACGCGGAAAGTTTGGAACAAAAAGTTGCTGAACGTACGAAGCAACTTGAGGAATTGGCCAAACAAGACCCAATCACCGGCTTGTACAATCAGCGGGCTATGCGCGATGTACTTAAGCGGGAAGTCGCCATGCTCAAGCGCAATAACAGCAAGTTGTCGCTGATTTATTTTGACGTGGATAATTTCAAAGAGGTTAATGACAAACAAGGTCACATAAAGGGTGACGAAGTGCTTAAGTATTTGTCGCAGATAATGATGGCGTCCTTACGCGAAGTCGATGTGCCGTGCCGTTATGGTGGTGACGAATTTTGTATTATCTTGCCTGATTGCGATATAGAAAATGCAGAAGTGATTTGTGAGCGTATTATCAACAAGTTTATGCAAACTTATAAAGACTTGTCGCTGAGCGTGGGCATTGTCGAAGTGACGAAAGACGATAATCCAGACATAGATATGATGATAAAAGAAGCCGACAATAAGATGTATGAAGCGAAGAAATTTGAAGGCTCAAAAATTATCGCCTAATCGTGCCTAGCGTTATTTTCGTACCAACATAAAAATGCCGGTCAGTAGGGACCGGCATTTTGGTGTCAAGTGTGTGACCTTCTAAATTAGAAGATAACAGTCACACTTGATGAGCAGTTAGATGTACCTGCTTCGCAGATAGAGTAAGAGTACGTTGCGCCACCTTTAGCATTGATTGCGTCAGTGTATGCGCCATCGTTTGCTGTTGTAGCAACTACTGAACCATTACGGTAGATATCAACATTGGCAGTGCTTGCGCCGCTCCATGTAAGGTCTACACGATGACGACCTTTCACTTTGTAGCCATTTGCAGATAGGTCGATGTTACCGCCTGTGCTGCCACTGCTTACGCTTACTGTTTGGCTAGAGCTATCAGTTTGGCCCACAGTGTCTGTTACTGTTAGCGTTACTGTGTATGAACCATCCGCTGCAAACGTGTGGCTTGGGTTTTGCGCTGTGCTAGTGTTGCCATCGCCAAAGTTCCAAGAGTAGCTTGCTACGCCATTGTCATCTGAGCTGCCGTCGGTGAAATCACACGCTAGCGCTGAACATGAGTAGCTGAAATCAGCCGTTGGCGCAGTATCAGATGAACCACCGCCACAGCTTGAGTTCGCTAGGTAGTCGATAGCTGCTTGTGCTTTTACTAGACCGTAGCCCGTTTTCACGTCACGACCTGCAGCATCTAAATCTTCAGCTGTTACCGCAAGTGCGTTACGTACTTCTGACGCTGAACATGAAGTATGGTGTGACCACACTAAGGCTGCAACCGCACTCACGTGTGGAGTCGCCATTGATGTACCGTTGTAGTAATCCCAATCTTGACCATCAACTTTAGAAAGGCTCGCAGTTTGACCTGCTTTAGCTGCCAACTCTAGGCCCGTTGCACGGTCTACAGAAGCAGTTGGAATGCCTTGGATCTTGCCATTGAAATCAACCATGAATGGCGCTTGTAGGCCAGGGCGTGCAGCGTTACTGTATACGATGATACCTTCTGCACCTGCGTCAGCACATGCGTTTGCACCGCGGAATTCAGGGTATGCATTTTCAGTCGATGTTGAGCTATCACCTTGGTTTTCACCACGCTCAACTAAACAGATTTTGCCTGTCATATCGCCACAAGAGTACGAAGTACCTGTGGTTGTACACACGCCAAGAGCGCCGTTTGCAGAACCATTGTTACCGCTTGGGTCGAATGACAAACTGCTGTTGTAGAAAAGGTGAGGTACAACGCCATTTGCGAAGTAATCAGTGCCGCCAACGCTCAGCTGAGCTAGCTGACCATCACCTAAGCCAACGCTTGAAAGTACCGCTTCACCAGGACCTGCAAGTTCTACTTGGTTAGTACGCTGTGAGAAGTTTGCATGCATATTGCCTGAGTCTACCGCGGCAACTGACACTACGTCGTCGTACGATGCTGGGTAAGAGTGCGCTGTGTTACCGTCGTTACCTGCCGCTGCGATGCTTAGTACGCCTTGGCTGTAGTAGTTTGCAAACGCGTTCCCCTCGGTACGGCTACTGCCACCGCCACCTAGACTCATACTGATAACATCTGAGCCAGCAGCCACACAGTCATCCACTGCTGCAATTAGGCTTGAAGAGTAGCCCCAGCCAGCTTCATTAAATACTTTGATAATATGTAGGTTGATGTTGCCATTTGGCATTACACCCACAACACCAGAACCATTAGTGATACCTGCGATTGTGCCCGCTACGTGGGTACCGTGTGAACCGCCAGGAGTAGACCACTGACCTGTGCCAGAGTCGTTCGTACCTGACACCATGTTCGCATCCAAGTCTGAATGACGGATATCGTAACCAGAGTCGATGATACAAAGGGTGCGGTTACCCGCTAGGCTGTCTGAAACGATATCAGCTTCTACGCGGCTAATACCCCATGGTTCGACTTCAGTGGTATTTAGGTTTGTTGCCATAAGGTGACGTTTAACGTCAGCTTCTACGAATTCTACATTTGGGTTATTGCGTAAACCCTTCAACGCCGCAGCAGGGATTTCCATCGCGAAAGCATCGTGTTTAGCAAGGTCAACTTTGATCTCACCACCTAGCTTCTTCGCAAGGGCTTTTACAGACGCAGAGTTACCACGTGTGAATTTAACGATGACACGTTCTTTCGCTGCACCATTTGCTTTTACTTCTTTCGCGCCTTGCGCTTCAAAGTTAGGCTGCAGTGAAGTTGCTTGAGCAACACTAGAACCAAGGCCAAGTGCGAGTAATGTTGCTGAGGTTACGAGAGAGATTTTAGACTTCATAGTTAATACCTGTAATTAATTATTATGTTGTCGCTGTGCCTGAAACACAGTGGTATTGACGTTTGTCGGCGGGCACTAACTTTTGCACGGGTGCTCCGCTAAGGCCCCGTAATAAAAACACAGGTGTTAAAAAAATGAAACGAAAAAATTGTAAATTATGTGTATTGAAAACGGTTGTTGAATTGTTTTTCTTTTAATTTCAATTTTTTATGGTTTTATTTTTCATTTCTATAAATTAACAAAAAATATCAATGTGTGCAAAATTGTGACGCTTCCCTGTCAGGGGCTCAGCGTTGCTGTATGCACACAGCAAGACATAGGTTGTTATTGTTTCGCTCCACACACTCCCAAATGCGAATTTAAAGCTATTCATTAGGGCTGAGCATAGCCTAGTAATTGAATGTGCATTCCAACTTTCATATTGTTATGTTATTTGTTCTTTAGTTAATTGTTTTACGACTACTGGCGGCACAAAGGTATGCTTTTATAATGTTGATTAAATTTGCTTTTCTCTGTGGTCTTTTGCAGCTTTGGCTATAAATCCATGACGCTGGATTTTGACATTGAGAAATAAAGTGAAAGTTTCGGTATGTTATTTGTTGGTTTTTTCTTTCGTTGAATGTATATTTCTTAGCCTTGGTCTGTTTATATCCTTCCAAAAATTAAAACAAGGATGGGACCGTTTTGTTGGCTTACGTATGGGGAACCGGTGTGTTTGCACCCTGTTGTTAGTTGGCCTTGCGCGTAACCCTAATTTAAAAGCAATTGAGTGCTATCGAATTTGAAGTGAGTGGCGCTACTTAAACGAGTGAAGAAATGAAATCGAACCCTTTATCCCTTTCAAATACATTATCCTATGCGCTAGTGGGCGTGGCTTTCACACTTTTGGCAGGGTGCAATACCAAATCAGAGCAAACTCCTGAATTACATTACACATCACAAGTACCCGTAGGAGGAAACAGCTGGGTTGACGCAGAGATTGCACTCTCTGAAACCTTAGTGAGCGACAAAGGCGTAAGCGGATGGCGCAGTGAGCATGGCGCGTTAGCGACCTATTTTTATGTCTCCGAAGTGGGCGCTCTTGATTTGGGTATGCTCGCGCGCGTAACCGATAGGCCAGTAACTATTGATGTTACATTGGGCAAACAAAATCGCCGTATCGAAGTGAGCAATACTCAGATGGTACAAGTGCCTGTGGGTAAATTTGAAGTGCAAACCCCAGGCTACCAGAAAGTGATCATTTCAAGCCCAAGTAACGACAGTCACGCAATGCCAATCATCAGTGATTTACTTATTGGCGGCGAGGCAACGGCGGGCGAGACGTACTACGTAAAAGATGATTTTTATTGGGGGCGACGCGGCCCATCAGTGCATTTGCAATATCAAATGCCCGATGAGACACAAAATTATGAGTGGTTTTACAATGAAGTAACCGTGCCAGAAGGGCAAGATACACTCGGCTCTTATTACATGGCCAATGGCTTTGATGGCGGTTACTTTGGTATTCAAGTGAATTCTGACACTGAGCGTCGAGTACTGTTCTCTATTTGGAGCCCGTACACCACAGACAACCCACAAGCGATCCCACCCGAGTACCGTGTGGAGCTGCTGAAAAAGGGTGAGAATGTGCACGTTGGTGAGTTTGGCAACGAGGGCTCTGGTGGCCAAAGCTTTATGCGATATAACTGGGAAGCAGGCGTCACGTATGGCTTCTTAACCAAAATTACCCCGGTGGAAGGCACAGATAAGACCGACTTCACCGCCTACTTTTTTGACCCCAATGAGCAACAATGGCAGCTCATAGCTAGTTTTAGACGCCCAAAAACAACCACCTACTTGGCGGGAGCCTATTCTTTCTTAGAGAACTTCATGACAGGAGCAGGGCAGTTTGAACGTTTAGCTCAGTATGACAATCAATGGGTGAAAACCGCAAATGGCCCTTGGCAGGAAGTAACCTCAGCGCGTTTTACCTACGATGCAACCGCGCGTAAACAAGCACGCGTTGACTATCAAGGCGGTGTAAATGATGCAGGGTTCTACTTGAAGAATACGGGCTTTTTCTCTGAGCACACACCATACAATACAGTGCTGACACGCTTACCGCATGAAGTTGCGCCAGCAGTCAACCTTGAGTTATTGCCAGAGTAATAAGATAGAGCTGACCTGAGGGTCAGCTCAAAGCCAGAAGCGGACCTTTACATGTAACTCATTTGTGCCCCGAAACGAGTTAACGCAAATACTCTAAGGGCGGCTTTTAGGCAAAAGCTGGCCTTCATCCTTCCACCTAAATTACTGTTTATATATCCATGGTTATTGAGTTTCTTCCATAGTCAGGAAAACGACCCAATGGGGCGTTTTTGTCGTGTCCACATATAGCGCATGTAACTTAACTTCAACGCTGGTAAGTACTTCCTAAATTTGCTATCAATGTTCTAAGGACAAAAACGAGACAGATTGCGGCAGAAAAACGACCCAATCGCTCGATAATAAATTGTTAGGCAAAAATAAATTTACATCACTTAAATCAACCAAGGAGTATAAAATGTTAGAAGAATTCATAGGTAAAAAAGTAATAATAGTTGTGGGACCTCAGGGTGAAGAAACACAATATGGACTTACTGTTAAGGCTGTAGATGGTACGCTTATATCAGTGGAAAATTCACAGGGAGAAGTTAGAGTTATTAATACTGCATCAGCTAATTTCTTTGAGTTATCTATTCAAAGTTAAACCTCAATTACATTCATTTTATAGGCTTATCGCTACATTCATAATTAGTGGCGATTTTGCCTAACAAGAACTTCAAACGGAAAAAATACAGTTGGCTGTTTTCACTCAGTTCAACATTTTAGCCAGCCATATTTTTCCGCTTAAATAAGCGCTATGTATACAGACGTGATCGCAGATGTATCAGAAAATTATCGAAGAAATTGAGACTATTCAAAGGAGTAGAATTACTCCAATACAAGTGGCTAGAAATGGAAACACTTTAATAGAAGGTCCTGCCAAGCGTTGTGCTGGCCTCTATTTTTTCTACACGTCGTATTCACTGTCTGAATTGAAAAATTGTGGTGCCCCCCCTACAGCAAGCGCCGTTCCTATATCCAGTTTAGCTAAAAATATTGGCGCATTAGCGGGAATTAAACAGCAAGAAGATGATGGTTTTCGTCTTGTTTATAACGGTGTTGGTGGGTTTAGTGGTTCCAGTTACGACTTACGATCTAGGATATTGCAAGAAATATCATCAAATGATCCAAGGACGGGATCCTTGTGCATACGCCAAACCCCGTTGAATGATCTAGATAAATGGCGATTTTCTTACGTTATTTTACCAACATCAAACTTTGAGTCAGAAGTCGACCCTGATGTTGGAGAACAATGGGATTTCCAGACCGAAGCATTAAATCTTGAAATGTATTGGAGGTTACACTTAGGTTGGCCTCTGTTAAGCAGAAAGTAAACATAACGTTAGGCATTTGGGAGTAATTTTGAAGATTGGCGACATTGATATTGGCGAATTGAAACCAATCCCAGAATTAGAGTTGGGTGATGAAAAAGAAGTATTTGCATTTTATGGATTGGCATCATTCAATGCCCAATGTGCGGAAAAGTCTCTTGTAAATTTTGCAATGGGTTACAGGCTTGTTGATAACTCTGCTCTCAATCAAGAAGAATGGATTGAGATATATGATGGGTTAAATTCAAATACATTTGGACGCCTTCTTGGACAAGTAAAAAAACAAGTGGCACTAACTGATGAACTACTGGTACTTTTGAATACCTCGCTTAAAAAGCGTAACTGGCTTGCGCACGATTTCTTTTACGATTATGCCGTTCATATGTCTGATATTGATGGGCGCGTTGAGATGATAGAGGAACTTCAGAGCCTTATAAATCTCTTTCAAATAGCAGATTGTGTCATTGAAAAATTGAGTCAAAAAGTTTGGGAGCGATTTGGTATTAATGAGGAGTGGCTGCAAAGAGAAATGGAAAGCCAGTTTCGAGAATACCAATCAGCTAAAAATGCCTAAAAGAGCGTTGAAGATCTGCTTTTGGCTCAAAGCTGTCCTTCAGCTCTGAATTGTTTCTGTCCAAACACGCGCTGAAGTGGCCGTCCGCTCTTCGCTCATACCAGCCCGCAGCACTCAACGTTTATTTCTTCACCTTGCGCGACTACGCTTAGTAACTCAGTACACATCAAAGAGATAAGCGTATGACTACCTCAGCCATTCCTGCCGGATTTCATGCAATTACCCCGTATTTGATTATTGATGGGGCCACGCGGGCGATTGCATTTTACCAAGAGGTGTTCAATGCCCAGCTGGTGATGCAGATGCCCATGCCAGATGGTGGTGTTGCCCATGCGGAGATTAAAATTGGTGACTCACATTTAATGCTCTCAGACATGTGTCCCGAAGTGCATTTTCAAAGTCCGCATAAACTCGGTGGCACTCCCGTAAGCTTATTGCTGTACGTTGAAGATGTTGATCAGGTCTTTGCCAACGCTATTAAAGCAGGAGCCAAAGAAGTCAAAGCGGTGCACGACCAATTCTACGGTGACAGAGCAGGCACGCTTGAAGACCCATTTGGTCATGTTTGGACCATTGCGACGCACAAAGAAGATTTTAGTGAAGAAGAGCTGATGAAGCGTATGGAAGACTTTATGAGTCAACAGCAAGACGCCTAGGGTCTTGAGTCAACAGACCCTAGGGTTACTAAAAGCAGAGCAACTCAATGAGTTGCTCTTATTCTTGTCATTTCACCCACTAACAAACTCATTAGCTGGTTTGCAAACACTCACTAATTTCATCGAAAATACTTGCATCATCAATGGTTGAAGGGATTTGTAACTCTTCACCATCAATAAGTTGGCGCAGGTTCTTTCGCAGTATTTTCCCCGAGCGTGTTTTTGGCAAGCGTGGCACGCAAACGATGTCTTTTAAACAGGCGATGGCGCCAATTTTACCGCGAACCGTGGCTTTAAGCTCTTGCTCTACGGTGGCACATTCACCCTGGTAATCATCTTTAAGCACCACCATGGCCATTGGCACTTGGCCTTTGAGGGCATCGTGAATGGCAAACACCGCACATTCGGCAACGGCTGGGTGGCCCGCCACGATTTCTTCCATTTCTCCTGTAGAGAGTCGATGTCCTGCCACGTTAATCACATCATCGGTGCGCCCCATAATGAATAGGTAGCCGTCTTCATCTAGGTAGCCACCGTCACCTGTAAGGTAATATCCCGGATATTGATTGAGGTAACCGGCCTTGAAGCGCGTATCATTTTGCCACACTGTCGGTAAGCAACCGGGTGGTAATGGCAGTTTGATCACCACCGCGCCTTGCTCATTGGCCTCACATTGCTCACCGTGTACATCCAGAATTTGTACATCGAACCCCGGAGTTGGCACAGTAGCGCTGCCCGCTTTGGTTAGCAGTGATTCAATGCCTATCGGGTTACAGGCAATCGCCCAGCCTGTTTCGGTTTGCCACCAATGATCGAGTACAGGCAGTCCAGTTTTTTCTTTGAGCCATTCATAGGTCGGTGGGTCTAGGCGCTCACCTGCAAGGAATAAGCGTTTTAGGCTAGAGGTGTCGTATTGGTTGAAGCCTTGTGCATGTGGGTCTTCTTTTTTAATGGCGCGAAACGCTGTGGGCGCACTGAACAACGCCGTGACTTTATATTCTTCAACCACACGCCAAAATGCACTGGCATCGGGCGTTCTTACCGGTTTGCCCTCATACAATACGGTCGTACAACCGAAGATTAGGGGGGCGTACACAATATACGAATGGCCAACCACCCAGCCTATGTCGGAGGCCGCCCAAAATACCTCGCCGGGCTTCATGCCATACACCGTTTCCATGCTGTAGTGCATGGCCACCGCATGACCACCGTTTTCGCGCACCACGCCTTTGGGTGTGCCTGTGGTGCCAGAGGTGTACAAGATATAGAGCGGATCGTCGCCCATTACAGGCGTTGCACCTACAGCTTTGGCACCTTGCATGGCGCTTTGCCAATCCACATCGCGTGGTGCTTGTATGTCTGCTGGCGCTTGTTCACGCTGATATACCACGCAATGTTCAACTTTGTGTTTCGCTTGGCTTAGGGCCTCATCAAGCAAGGGTTTGTATTCAATCACGCGGTCAATTTCGATACCGCATGAGGCGCTGAGCACTAATTTTGGGGTGGCATCATCAATGCGTACTGCTAATTCGTGCGCTGCAAAGCCGCCAAATACTACGGAGTGAATCGCGCCAAGGCGGGCACAGGCTAACATGCCAATGACGGCCTCTGGGATCATCGGCATGTAAATCACGACGCGGTCGCCTTTGGTGACGCCAAGGTCTTGCATAACGCCAGCGAACTTTTCCACTTCATTGAGTAATTGTTGGTAGCTGTATGTGCGCTTGGTATTGGTAACCGGTGAGTCATAAATCAATGCTGTTTGCTCGCTATGACCCATGTCAACATGCTGGTCCAGTGCAAGGTAACAGGTGTTTAGTTCAGCATCGGCGAACCAGTGATAAAAGCCATTTTCGTCCTGATGATAGGCTTTTTGGGGTGAGCTAAACCACGGGATGCGCTTGCTTTGCTGCATCCAGAATTGTTCAGGATTGTCACTGAAAGCACGATATTCTTGTTGGTATTGGCCTGACATACACGGCTCCTAATACAAAATGTGAGAGACCATATAGAATGTAGGTGTTTTTTTTGGCGGACAATATGCGACCATAGTCGAGCCTTTTATTGCGATAAAGGTCTAGTTTACTCGGCGCAATGGTTCGCCTAAGGTGGGCCAAGAATTTGAGAGTGTTTAACTACGCTGTGCAACGCGCCAGCGCGGTGGTGGAGTGAATGATAAAGGCGTATCAAACGTGGCAATCTGCCAGCCCTAAAACGAGATTACTTGCTTGTTGGGGGGTATTTCTATTGCTGTTCAATCTATATTGCTTGTTGTGGCGTCATGTGATTGGTGGTGCTCGTTTTGATTTCATCGACTCGCAAACGTTTTGGCTCAAAGAATGGGGCGTGTTGCTTGTTTTCTCATTGTTGCTTATTAGCACAGCGCTAGGGCAGCGTGTTTTGCGCAGCCCCATTTTACTATTGGCTGTTGTCATCTGCGCAGTGGGGCTAAGCACTGCTGCGCGTATCTTTGTAGATTTTCAATTCTACGCGCTAACACTTGCCAGCAGTGTCACTGTGTTATTGCCAAAGTACATTATTGCCTGTGCTTTGGGGATTACTGTGGTGCACGTGTGTATGAGGCAGAGTCGCTCCCAATCTGATGTTTCACCAAGACATCCCCTATCACTTGGGGACTCGAAAGAGGCGAACTTACATAAACCAGCGGATGCGCTCGAAGAGCAAGGCTCACTTCATATTGAACACCGAGGTATGGTGAAGAAATTACCTTATGAGGTAATTCAATATATAAAAGCTGCGGGAAACTATGTGGAGATCTACGACCAACAAGCAGTCTATTTATATCGGGCAACCATTAAGGAAATGTCATCGAAATTACCTGCGATGTTTATGCAAGTGCACCGCTCACACATTGTGAATTTGTGCAGCGTGAGCAAACTCACACGTGCTGATAATGGTAAAGCTGTGGCGCAGTTAGCCAATGGGCACAGTGTTGGGGTCAGCAAAACGTTTCGTAGCCAGTTGCAGCAATCTTTAGGGCGTGTTGACCTTTGAAGTATGAATTTTGTTCAAATCAAAGGCGTTCAATACGAGGAATGGGTCATGTTACATAGTGAGCTATGCTAATAGCCCATGACACCGCAGTGCACGCCTTTAGTTGAATCCTTTGGAATCTGCCTTACTAAAATCCCCCAATGGCTGCTGCAAAAACACATAACAAAGGTCAACACGCCCTAGCACAAAACAGTTAGGGTGTCGTTCGTCCCAAAACCCGTTATTTCGTCACTTATCTATTCAATTCAGTTGCTTAGCTTTTATTGTAAGGGCGTGTTTAATGAACTGAGGTGAATATGAAATCCTACTTACATCATCGATTTTGGCATTGGAGTTGTGCCGTTATGACTGTGTTACTACTCATGATTGGTTATTACATGACTTACATGAGCGATTATCGCCTGTACCATGTGCATAAATCGTTGGCTATTGTGATGGTGTGTTTATTCATACCTCGGGCGGCATTGCGAGCCATGGCACCTTGGCCCAGTGCGGTGCAAGGAGCAAAGAGGCACATGCTCTCTTTATTCCATTGGTCTTTGATTCTATTAACGGCAGTACTGTTAATTTCAGGGGCATCTTATAGCGGCTTTGGTGGCTATGGAATTGCGCTGTTCTCTTTACCCTTAATCAGCAAGAACCTAGATGAACTGGGGAGTGTTGAAGCCATCAATGCGACCTTAAGCGAGGTAG
This sequence comes from Pseudoalteromonas pernae, assembly GCF_039831865.1. Taxonomy (NCBI): domain Bacteria; kingdom Pseudomonadati; phylum Pseudomonadota; class Gammaproteobacteria; order Alteromonadales; family Pseudoalteromonadaceae; genus Pseudoalteromonas; species Pseudoalteromonas pernae. The sequence goes on along the minus strand of NZ_JBDODM010000001.1, from coordinate 823,664 downwards.
GTTTACAAGTGCATGTGATAGCCGCGCTATTATTAGCCGTGCTCATTGGAGCCCATATTTTTGCCGCGTTAATTCACCACTTTAAATACAAAGACGACACCCTAAAGCGCATGATCCGTGGGCCAAAGGAGTTGCGAGAATGAAGCATATTTTACTCTCTTTGCTATTACTTATTACCGTGTTCATGCCGGTTCAGGCGCAAATTAATCTAGCGCAAACGGATGATTTCAAAGGGCTCGCTGAGTTTGGTCATGCTATCGCTGACAAACGTATCGTGATGCTTGATGAGCTCACTCATGGCGAGCATCAAAATTTCTTGTTAAAGGCAAAGCTTGTGCGTTATTTGCACCAGCACCATGGCTTTGATGTGCTGCTGCTAGAAAGCGGGTTGTACGATGTTGCCAAGGTGTGGGAAAACGAAAAAACGCCCATCGTAGACCAAGCGGCTGGGAACATATTCTATATGTACGCGCATTCCACGGCTTTACAGATGTTATTCGATTACATCGACAGTGCGCGCAGTAGTGAATCTCCGTTAATATTGTCAGGGTTTGATGGTCGTTTAAGTGGCGAATTGTCACGCCACCAGGTGGGTGAAGAGCTGGGTAAAGCGATTGCTCATTTGCCTCCTTCCTTGGTGCAAGGGGTTGATGTGCCACGCTTTAAAATACTGACTGAAGCCATTATAGACCGTGATATTGAGAAGTTTGAGCGCACAGAACTGCTTGATTACATTGATACCGCTTATGTTCTACGCGACCTTCTAGAGATGAATCAATCCAGTGTTAAGCCATTCGAAAGTGACGGTTATCGTTCTCGGCTTATAGAGGGGTTAGCATTTGTGGCGCAGTCATTAGTGGGGGAGCGGCGTCACGATGAGCACGATATCCCTATGGCGAACAATGTAAAATGGTTGCTAGATAACCCCTTTAAAAACAAAAAAGTGATTGTTTGGGGGCATTTTGTGCACCTCAATTATGCCGGCTTCATCGAGAAGCACTATGACAACTTAGGCAGCTTGTTGCGCCAAGCCTATGGCACTGACGTATACCATGCGCATATTGGTGCAGCTGGTGGGCAGTATCGTGATTATGTCTCGATGGCGGTAAAAAATATCACGCCGAGCCAATACCACATTGAGCCAAAGCTAGCGCAAGCGCATCAACTAGATGACCATCAAGCGCTGTTTATCTCGGGCGATCAGTTACACAAGCTGGCACAAGCCAGTGCCGAGGGGGCCCAATTTTTTGGGCATCAATACCGGCTTGATATTCCTGTAGCACAGTGGCAGCGATATTGGGATGGAATGTTTGTTATAGGTGGCTCGACTGCGTCAGAGGCTCAGCCTACACAATAAAGAAAGCACTGAGGGTGATGACCCTCAGTGCTATTTTGAGTTACTTCTTGTAGCGTTCGAACCACGCAAGTGTGTGCTCGATTTTTGAAATCATCCGTGATGGACGACCGGCGATGCCGTGTGGCGACCCGGGCACACGAATCAGTACGGTATCTACTTTTTGCAGTTTTAGTGCTTGGTAGAACTGCTCTGACTCAGAGATTGGCGTACGACGGTCCTGCTCACCTGTCATGATCATCGCCGGGGTTGTGACATTCCCTACCAATGACAGCGGTGAGCGCTTCCAGTAATGCTCAAGGTTATCCCAAGGCATGCCCGGGAATTGGTTGCGGATTTGGCCAAGATAGCTATCAGCTGTGAGCACTTTACTGACCCAGTTAATGACAGGTTTGGTGATGGCCGCAGCGTTAAAACGGTCGGTCAGACCAATGGCATACGCTGTGGCAATACCGCCCGCAGAGCCGCCAGCGATAAAGAGGTTATTGCTGTCAATGAAGCCTTTAGCGATAAGCGCGTCCACGGCGGTGTTGTGATCTGCAAAATCCTCTTCAGATGAGTATTTACCATCCAGTAGTAAGGCAAAGTCTTTACCATAGCTGGTTGAACCGCGGTAATTCACATAGACCACCACATAACCTTCTGCTGCGTAGCGTTGAAGTTCAGATGCAAAGTGTGGGCCATAGGCCAAATGCGGGCCGCCGTGAATCTCAAGAATAAGTGGGTACTTTTTGCTTTCATCGAAGTTAGGCGGGGTAATGTACCAGCCTTGAATCTCCTGCCCATCGAATTGCGATTTCACCGTTAATTCATGGACTTTGCCAAGTTGCTTGTGCCCTAAAATGTCTTCGTTAATGGCAGTTACCACATCGTTTTTACCCTTGCGGATGATACCTAAATCAGCAGGACGCTGGCTGTCACCATGGGTATAAGCAATAACGCCATTGTCTGCCATTGAGAATTCACCACTGATATACGGGCGCCCAAGCGTTGTACCAGAGAGTGAATCTGTGATGTCCGTGACCTTACCGCTGCGGGTCATTTTGGCCAACTTGCGCTTGCCGTAGTCGTCATATTGAACGACAAAGTCGCCTTTGCCTGCCCAAGCATAATCAGCAATAGAGCGATCTAGGTCTTTGCTCACTTTGCTGATTTTGCCAGAGTCGAGCGTTAGCATGGCCAGTTGCGAATTAACATAAGGCACTGTTTCATTATCGCGAGAGATAAAGGCGATGCTCTGGCCGTTGTTCGCATACGTTGCGTGATACTCGCGCCCTGGTAAGTCAGTTAATTGGGTTTGTGCGCCCGTATTAACATTGACCGCGTAAAGGTCTGATTCTGTGGTGCGGTATTCCCACTCTGGGTGTTGGTCACTTGAATACACTAGCTCAGAGCTATCTGGTTTCCAGCTAAGAGGACCGGTATGCTGGAAATCGCCCATAGTGAGCTGGCGAGCAGAGCCACCATCAGCCGGAAGCACAAATACTTGGCTAAAGCTAGGCTCTAAAAAGCCGCGGCCATCGGCTTGGTAGCGGGCTTTATCAATGACGGTTACGGGTTCTGACCAACTCGCGCCTTTGGGTTTGGCGGGCAATTTTACCGACTTCACAAAATCCGACTTGCCCTCTGGCAGGCTCATAGTGAAGGCGAGTTGCTTGCCATCCGGTGACCAACTTAGGTTGCTAACAGATTTGGGGAGTTGTGTGAGTAAAGCGGTTTTGTTTTGCTCAAGCCAATACATGTGCAGTTGTGATGAGCCACTGCGATTGCTGCTAAAGGCGATGCGTGTGCCATCGGGTGACCAGCGCGCCGACGAATAATTGTGCTCATCCGCAAACAATGGCGTGTGCATATCAGTTTTTACATCGTACAACCATAATGATTGTTTGCCTTTATCCGTCATAATGTCGTAGCTGCTACGCACATACACGACCTTGTTGCCGTCTGGGCTGATTTGCGGATCTTTTACATATTCCAAGGCAAAAATATCTTCTGACTGTAATAAGTTACTTGGTGCAGCATGAGCGCATGCGGCAGCCATAATTGACGTGCCGAGCAAAGCGAAACTAAGTTTGGTCATAGCTTTTTCTTCTTAATTAGCGAAAGATTCATCCTAAGTAGGCACTGGATTGTGTTCAAGTCGAACTCGACCAAGTGCAATATTTAGCCGATAAAGTATGCTGATATTTCCTATAGTAGGCACTAATTTGTTTTGGGAGTAGTGAAAAATGGATGAAGGTTCAGTGCGCCAATATTTATTGGATAAACCTGACGCAACGGTAGGGCAGCCCTTTGGAGAAGGCGTTGACGTTTATAAAGTGCAAGGCAAGATGTTTGCCACACTCATTAAAAGAGCAGCCCCAGATGGGCGGCTGTGTTGGCAAATGAACCTAAAATGCGACCCTCATGAGGCGCTAATCCTGCGAGAAATATTTTCGGCTGTTGTCCCTGGATATCATATGGACAAACGCCACTGGAATACCATAATTTTAGATGGCAGCATTCCAAATGGTGAGCTGCAACGATTCATCGATAACTCTTATTTGCTGGTGGTTGAGAAACTACCTGTAAAGGTGAAAAAGCGCATATTGATGTTGTTGCTAGATGGGCAAGGAAAACTGGAATGAAACGAGTTGTTGTCAGCGATATTTTCGGAAGAACTAAAGCGTTAGAGGCGTTGGCATTTGATATTGATGCTCACAAAGTGATTGACCCATACGGCGGCATGGATTTGGGGTTTATTGATGAACCACAGGCCTATAACCATTTTACTGAACACAGTAGCGTGAATGAGTATGGCGCTATCGTCAAAGAAGCAATAGCGCATTACCAAGAGCCAGTTACGTTAATTGGTTTTAGTGTGGGGGCCTCTGCGGTGTGGGAAATGATAGGTACGCACCAACTAGCTAATCTCAGCGGTGCTTTGCTGTTTTATGGTGGGCAAATTCGAAAACGCACACAATTGCAGCCTAGCTGCCCAACAACTCTGGTCTTTGCACATGAAGAGCAACATTTTGATGTGCAAGAACTGATGTCATCTTTGTCGTCGAAGGAGCAAGTTAATTGCCACAGGGCAACTGGGTTACATGGATTTATGAATGCACATTCTGATAACTACAATCAGCATTGCTATCAGCACTATTTACATACCATCAAGGCAAAGCCATTACATCAATGTGTGTCTTCGTGCTCGTTTAGTTATTAAATTGAGCCTTGCTTACTTTGATATTTTTCGAGCAGGACGCGCATAATATCGCGCCACGTAATGATGCCTACAGGGGCTCGTTGGTCGTTAATGATGGGCACGCAGGAAATGCGGTGCTGATTAAACAAGGCCACCACGTCGATTAGTTTGGCAGTGCTTGGTAAAGCAATAGGTGAATGACTCATCACTTGGCTTACACGCTTATTGAGGGTTGCTCTATCAGCCGCAGTGGCTGATGCCTTGCCGACATTCGGGCTGATGGCTTTGAGAAAGTCTCTGTCGGATACAACACCTGTTAATACACCTTGCTCGGTGACTAGAATATGGTGAAATTGAGTGCGCTTAAAAATATCACCGACAACGCGCAATGTTTCATCTGGGGAGCACGTCACCACGGGTGAACTCATAATGTCGCTCAACTTCATAACGCCTCTGTAATATCAATAAGTTGGAGTGATACCTAGAGTTATAAGCGAAAATGGCAAATTTTTCATGGTATTTAGCGTGTTAAAATGTTTTTTCGGTACAATAAGCGCCGAGTTGCGACAAAACAAAGGAACAGGATGTCTGTTAAACAACGCATAGCGCAAAAGACTAAAAAGTGGATTCACTCCAAACACATGCTCAAGAGCATTACGTTTGCTTCATTCTTGGAATCGACCATTGTGCCCGTGCCACTTGAAGCGCTGCTCGTGCCTTTGATGCAGGCCAGAAGAGATAAAATCTGGTTGATTGCGCTGTTCGCGACGCTCGGTTGTATGTTGGGCGCACTATTTGGATATGCGCTGGGTTATTACCTTTTTGATATGCTTGGGCAATGGATAATCTCTACGTTTTCTAGCCCTGAACAGTTTCAAGAAATAAAACTGCAAATGCAGGAAAAGGGATTTTGGTTTGTGCTCACTTTAGGCATTGTGCCAATACCGTTTCAAATAGCCATGTTGGCAGCAGGTGCCACGCATTATTCGCTCACCCTCTTTATCCTAGCAACAGCTATAGCGCGTGCTATTCGGTATTTTGGTTTAGCTGTGCTTGTATATTTTGCGGGTAATCGTGCCGAGCAACTAATACGAAAACACAAAGTAAAAGCGATGGTGGTGATAAGCGTTGTCGCGGTCGGTTTGTGGTGGCTATTTCACTAGCTCAATGCCGCGCCAACGAGTGTGTCGTCATTCTCAACCAGTTGATTGCGACCACTGTTTTTGGCGATGTATAAGCCCTTATCCGCTTGCATCAGCATGTGTTTAATATCTTTGCATGCGAGCGGTTGGCAATTTACGCCAATACTAATACTCAGCGGGATAGCCTTATCATGCCAGCGGAAATTGCTCTCAAAGACACTGGCTCGCAAACGTTGTCCTACTTTGATGGCTGTTTCATGATCGGTGTTTGCCAGTATCAAGGCAAACTCTTCACCGCCGATGCGAGCGGCCACGTCCGAACTGCGAATATGATCACCAATCTTTTTACCAATCCATTTTAAAGCTGCATCGCCAGCATCATGACCAAATTGGTCGTTTACGCGCTTAAAGTAATCGACATCTATCATCATCACAGCAATGGGTTGCTGTTTATCAATGCATTCTTTTATTCGTTGCTCGCCAAAGGTGAAAAAGGCGCGACGATTGTACAAGTTAGTGAGGGCATCAAAGTTTGCAAGATTGATAAGGTGCGCTTCTGAGCGAGTGAAATACAACATCGGAAAAACCAGCGCGGTGCAGGTCGTTAGTACTAAGTGAATAACCAGAATAATTTCCAAGATGTGGTTTGACTTATCGGATATCGGCAGCGATAGAATCGATGACATATAGGCTGCCTGGCCAAGCATTAATACGCTATGAAGGACGAAAAGGGACGTTAAAATGAGGATGTAAATATTGGTCAGGACTCTTGCTTTAGATAGGTGAAATGCGGTCGCTGCGAACAGAGTTGCGACCACTAGGCTGGTGAATAGTTGCGATAGCATTAAATAAGGAGATAACGCTAGCAGGGCCACAGCACTGCCAACACAAATGTACTTCACAACCGGATACTGACGCTCTGGAGTAAGATGCCAAAGTACACCATATAATGCGAGGGTTGGCGCGGTGATAATGAGAATGTCGGCAACAGTATAGGTGAGTAAAGTAAAGTCAATAAACACCCGAAGGCTTGCTACAACTTCTGCTGAGGCAAATACCACACACGATAACCCCCAATAACAAAAGCTTCGTTGTCGTCGTTGTGAGTAGATTGCCAATAAAAAACACCCGATAAATAAATTTAACAGTGTTGATATGCCAATCAAAGTTGGTAAATGAATCATATTGCTGCAAGCTAGACTAATCTAGCTTCAGTCTAGCGTAGTGTGAGTATAGTGCAATCGGGCGTTTGGAGTGATAATTGTCAATAAGTGGTGATAAATCCATAAAGTTAGTGTTTTTTACACTTCTTATCATTTTAATTGTTATTAACACTATGATTTAAAAGAGTATTTAATCTTGGTCTGGAGCTTGCTTTAACAGCTTTGGATTTATTACGGAGAATGATTATGACAGTGGCGGCGAAAGACAGACCTCTCGAGGTGGTAAAAGAAGAGGTCATCGATCAACTTATTTTAAACTACAGCCATGGTGAACTATCGGCGGATGCGTTTGAGCGTCGCCTAGACAGTGCCTATGAGTGTAAAGACCAAGAACAACTCATGGCACTTGTAGCTGATTTACCCTTGCAATCAGACCCGCGTTATCAAAGTGAGAAAGCCGCACGTTTTCGCCCCCAGTATACTCACAGTGACCAAGCTCAGGCAGATTCAAAGATCACCACAATTCTTAGTTCTGATCAGCGCAGTGGTGACTGGGTCGTACCAAAACATATTAATCTCACCAATGTATTGGGCTGCATGGAGTTGGATTTCAGTAACGCAATTTTTACTCACCCAGAAGTACATATTCACGTTAACTGTTATTTAGGTAGCCATGAAATATACGTCCCACACAATGTTGATGTTATTACGCAAGTGACCAATATCGCTGGCTCAATAGCTAATAAACGTGTGACATTGGGACCGCGCAGTAACGACGTACAGCGCCCGAAAATTATCATTCACGGTCGAATTGTGCTTGGCAGCGTGGAAATTAGTGTTAAGCGCACGATGAAAGAAAAATTGAAAACTTTCGCCCAAAGTATGCGTGAATTATTTGAAGAGCCAAAAGACGACGGAAAACACGACAAATACTACTAGAGTGGGTCGATCTTAGCTGGATGCTTTTGCAGTGACCCTTGGACCATTTGACGAGGGTGAATCTGCATTCCCCACTGATGTTATGTAAGTCAGGTGAAAACACAAAAAAATATACTCCAATGTTACGGCCCTAAGGGTTCAACCATTGAGCTGTCCGCGTATAATTGTCCACTCTTTCGATGAGTGGGCAATTATGAGTTTAGAAAATAAAGTATTTGTTGTGGGGCTACCACGTACCGGTACTACAAGCGTGTGCGTAGCCGCAATCAATGCTGGCATCCCAACAGCCCATACAGCCTATACACAACAATGCTTTGAACAGGCACAATTTTTTGCCGATACACCTTGCTTTAGCCATTACCCATATTTAGCTAAGCATTTCCCCAGCGGTCGCTTTATTCTGCTGCAAAGAGACAGACAAGCTTGGCTTGCGTCCATCAAACAACTCTTGTTACGAATGCAAAAGAACTTGCTGTGTGAACAAGGTGGTTTTAGCCCTTTGTTGAAACAAAGCTATGCAGATGTGTTCGCGCCATTGAATGCACAAACGCTTGCTGATGATCAACACTTGAGCGCTTGTTATGAGCGTCATCAACAGGCCGTTCGAGAGTATTTTTCGCCAGACCCGCAGCGGTTGTTGACCATTGATGTGAGCAACGCCGCTGACTACCAACGGTTTTGTGCATTTTTGGATATTGATCCAACCTCTGATGGCTTCGCGCATTTAAATAAAGGCAACAAAGTGATGGCGTGGCGAGAAGTGCAAAGTCCACTTAAAATTTCATCTACTCGCAACGGCAAAGTAGATAACCTTGATAGCTGGTGGTTGCCTTAGAGCACACCAGCTCAATCGTTCTGCACAACAGCAATATGTCACACGTGCTGGCATCGAAGAGACTGTCCCAGTACAATAGCGCCAATTTCAGTACTTATTGAATCCTATGTTTGAATTAGAATTTGCAACTCCAAATGAATGGACTGAAGCGGTATTAGCTGACTTCGATACTTTTTTACAGGACCATGCGGCAGCAGAAAAAAAGGCCTCAGGCATGGCTTTGTCGATGCTTTCTCATTATCCAGACAAGCGTAAATTGGTTAAAGCGATGACCGATTTGGCCCTTGAAGAGATGATTCACTTCAAGCAAGTGGTAAAGCTGCTTACTGAACGTGACGTAAATTTAGGGGACGATAAAAAAGACCCGTATGTGAACCAGCTGCGCGGTATGTTCCGCCACGGCAAAGACGTATTCATGATGGATCGACTACTTGTAGCCGCCGTTATTGAAGCGCGTGGTCATGAACGCTTTGCACTTATTGCGCAAGCACTGCCAGCAGGTAAAGATAAAGAGTTTTATACCGCTATCGCAAAATCAGAAGAAAAGCATAAAAACTTGTTTGTTGAGCTTGCGTATGAGTATTTCGATAAAGATGAAGTGGATGCACGTTTGGCTGAGGTGATCAGACGCGAAGCGCAAATATGTGCTTCTTTGCCAAATCGCGCCGCATTGCACTAATCTGCGAATATAAAAAAGGGGAGGCCAACTGGCTTCCCCTTTTTTTACTTAGAGTTGATGAGTCTTGGCTAAGCCACGTAGCTTGAACCCAAGCCAGCACAGAATGATTCCGAATATCAGTGCATAAAGCGCGACCAACCAAAGCATGGCGATGATCCCTTGGCCTGGGTTCACCATCAGATACACCCCAAAAATCACCGACAAAACACCACTGATCAGGATCAGCATTGAACCTTGAATGTGTTTTGACAGCTGAATAGCCGCAATGACTTCCATGACGCCAATGGCGACAGCCCAAAAAGCTATTAAGTAAAGCATGACTAAGGCTGTAAGCTGCGGCATCGACACCGTAATTATGGCTGCAATCACGCCTAACACGCCGGCAATCAAGGTCGCATACCAGTATTTTGAAGACGACTTTTGTTTGAATGCTAACCAGATGCGGGAAACACCATCAAACAAAAAGAAGGCTGCAAACACGAAAATGAGTGCGCCAAGGGTAACCTCAGGTAAAAACCAAGCAACAGCCGCGAAGATGATTGCTATCACGCCCTGCATCATAAATACAGGCCACTGACTCGGTAATGAAGTGTTTATCGCCATTCCATGCTTCCTTAATTTAATTTTCTTTAATCAACGTTCTTATAAACTTGTCCCGCTTTCATAACAAAGTCAACGTTTTCCAACACACTGACATCTTCAAGTGGGTTGCCGTCAACCGCAATGATGTCGGCTGCGTAGTTAGCTTTTATCTGCCCAAGCGTGTCTTGCGCTTTTAATAACTGCGCCGCATTAATAGTAGCACTTTGAATCGCTTGTAATGGTGTCATGCCATATTCAACCATGCGTGAAAACTGCTTTGCATTATCACCGTGTGGGTAGATTGCCGCGTCGGTACCAAACACCATGTTTAAGCCTGCATCCACAGCGCGGCTAAAGCTTTCGCGTTGGCGCTTAGATACTTGGCGCTCTTTGTTGAGGTTTTCCTCAGCAACACCGTTTTGTTCACCGTAAGTAAGCGTGTACTCGGTATTGTAGATATCCATAGATAGCCAAGTGCCGTACTTTTTAGCCAGCTTAATGCCTTCATCGTCGATGAAAGAGACATGCTCAACACTGTCTACGCCTGCTACGATAGCCGCTTTGATGCCACTGGTACCGTGAGCATGAGCCGCCACGGTTAAACCGCGCATGTGTGCTTCATCCACAAGGGCGTTCATTTCTTCCTGTGAGTATTGCTGCACGCCTACTTTGGTGCCTTTTGAGAATACTCCGCCCGTGGCACAGAACTTAATGACGTTGGCGCCGTATTTAATGTTTTCACGAACCTTGGCACGCACCGCCCATGGGCCATCAGCGACGCCTTCTGCTCGGTAATCAAGTTCTGGTGGTACTCGGTTGTTGTCACAGTGACCGCCAGTTACGCCAAGAGACGGACCCGCCGCCCAAATACGTGGGCCAGGTACATCACCTGCATTGATGCCATCACGCAAAGCGATAACGCTGTAACCAGTGGCACCCACATTGCGCAACGTGGTGAAACCAGCTAATAAAGTTTGGTTGGCATAATATGCCGCTTTAATCGCCTTGCGAGGTGCGGACTGGGTAAAACGATCTGAACGAGGCACGCGCGGATCTGAGGTGAGATGAACGTGCATATCCATCAAGCCTGGAAGTAGGGTTTTGTTGCCCAAATCGATGACTTCATCGTCGGCGTTTAGTACATCCGGTAAGCGTTTATCGATATTCGTAATAACGCCATCGTTAATACTTACCACTACATCGTTGACTAGTTTACCAGAGCTGACATCCAGCATTTTCTCGGCTTTAACATAGGTTGCGCTGTAAGCAGGGTTCATAAGCGCTAGTAGGGCGCAGCTGATTAGCGTGTGGGCAGGCTTCAACATAAAAATCTCTGTTTTATTAGTTAGAAACTCAATCTAGCAAGTGACTGCTTTTGTGGCAATTTTAAGCGATAAAGCGTGAGCTTTTTGCGCTAGCTGGCTATGCTAGGAACTGTCCCTAATAATTATGAGTCAACAATGATCACCCGCATTACCTTTGTTATTTTTTGCCTAGTTTGTTCATTAAGCGTTTGCGCTCAACCTAAAGTCACAGTGAAGGAGTTGCTGCAGCAAGAGCAATCTCAGGAACAGCCTCAACAGGACACTGTGGCGAAGGCGCAAGATTTGGCAGCACGAACACCTGTCCCACGCTCCCAAGAACTTGACGATGCCATGCCCATGGATGAATTCAATCGTGCTACCCCTAGAAGTTCAATGCAGGCTTATTTGAACGCCGCGCGAAAAGAAGATTATGAGCTTGCGAGCCAATACCTAGACTTTCGCAATTTAAACCAAAATGTACTTGCGATAGGTAAACCTCAACTAGCAGAGATATTTTATCTCGTGTTAGATAGAACCTTGTGGATAGAACTTGAAACCCTGAGCGCACACCCTAAGGGTAAGAAAGAAGACTTTCTGCCAAGCTATCGTGACTTTGTCGGCGAAATTAAAACCAGCCAAGGGCCAGTGCAAATTTTAATGCAACGTGTGCCAGCAGAACAAAGTGACTCTTATATTTGGAAAATCTCAAATGCCACGGTGGCGCATATTCCGCTATTAAAAGAAGAGTATGGCTATTCTGAAATCGGTGTTTGGTTGTATAAGAACTTGCCGCACACCGCTTTTTTGGGCGTGAAGTTGTGGCAATGGGTGTACTACAGCATGAATTTTCTGCTGTTTTTATTGATTGCTTTGGTTATCACCCAGCTACTGAGGTGGCTAGTGATCAAGGCGAACCCGCAAACTGGAGATGAGGCCAAAGGTTTGATAACGGGCCCATTATGCCTACTCTTAGCCGTTATTATGGCGCGTAACTTCGCCTCAGAGGAAAATTCGACTTTGGCCACCAAAGCGGTGTTTGAAGGGGCAACATTGCTTATCCTTGCCTGCACCTGGTTTTTTGTGCGCGTAATCGATGTGGCCAGGTATCGGTACGGATTACGTCTACAACAGCGGGGTAACGAACAAGCGATATATTTGTTACGCCCTCTGGGTAATGTGCTGAAAATCACTTTAGTTATTTTGGCGTTGTTTATGTGGCTCGATAATTTGGGTTTTAGTGTCACAACGTTAGTGGCTGGTCTCGGTATCGGGGGTATCGCGATAGCCCTAGCGGCGCAAAAGTCGGTGGAAAATATTATCGGAGCGATTACTTTATACACATCCGCCCCCGTAAAGGTAGGGCAGCTATGTCGTTTTGGTGATGATGTTGGCACCGTCGAAGAAATAGGTCTTCGTGCTACGCGCATTCGCACCCTCAATCGTTCTGTAATTCATGTACCCAATGCGCGTTTTGTTGATATGGAGCTAGAAAACATTTCTGAGCGAGAGCGCATAGCCTATCGCCCTGAATTTGTTTTGGACGCTCAAAGTAACAGTGAGCAAATCGAGACTTTCAAATCCCAATTCCTAGAAATCCTAAGTGAACAAGAGGATGTATCTGCTGCACCTTGTCGTGTGCGATTCGTTGGCTTTGAGCCGCGTGGTTTGAAAATAGAGGTATTGGCTTACATAGAAACAACGGACTTCAATACTTATGTAGCAAGGTGTGATGAGCTGAATTTAGCTGCATTAAGTTTATTACAACAATTAGGAATGAAATTAGCTCCTCCAGAACATATTTAAAAGGACAGGTAAAATGTCCTTTATGTTTTTTTGTTATTGGACTATCGCGAAATATTATAGATGAGCTATGCTTATTTTTTGCACTAAAGGACAAATGTCCTTATTTGCTAATAAAATGCATTAAAATTCTCGAATGTGCAGAGATTAGCGGTTAAATGTTGCAAAAAAATGAAATAAAAATGAAGTAAAAGCCTTTTTAACTGCTATACTTCGCAACCGTAATGTTCAGCCTTTTATTTGTGTTTGTACTCTCCAATTTAAGGTCCGCGTGGAAGCGCGAAAAATTGAACATTGTGCCAGGTGATAGGGCGCTACATATCTACCGTTGAACAAAAGAGTACAATTTAAGGGTCAAATTCGACATGAAAGCGATGAAACGTACTGCGATTGCTAACTTAATCAAAGCAACGCTGTTCTCTGCTGCTGCAGGTACTGCATTCACATCTACTGCTGCTGAACAACAAGGTCCAGCTGCAAAAGACAACTCTCTAGAAGTTATTCAAATCACAGCTCGTAAACGCGTTGAAAACGCACAGGAAGTTCCTGTTGCGGCTTCAGCTGTACAGGGCGACAACCTAGAAGCGTATAGCTCAGCTGGTATGGACATCCGTTTCCTAAACGCGAAAATTCCAAGCTTGACTGTAGAATCTTCATTCGGTCGTACTTTCCCACGTTTTTACGTACGTGGTCTAGGTAACGCTGATTTTGATTTGAACGCGTCTCAACCTGTTTCATTAGTAGTAGACGATGTTGTACAGGAAAGTCCAATTCTTAAAGGCTTCCCAGTATTCGACGTTGCTCGTATCGAAGTATTACGTGGCCCGCAAGGCACGCTATTCGGTCGTAACACCCCAGCAGGTCTTGTAAAAATTGACTCGGCTCGTCCTACTCAAGAGCTAGAAGGCTATGCAGCTGCTTCATACGGTTCATTTAACTCAATCGATTTTGAAGGTGCTGTAAGTACAGGTCTTACTGACGACCTTTCTGCACGTGTTTCTGTACTTCGCCAACAACGCGATAATTACATCGATAACCGTGCTCCAAATAACTTTATTGATGATGCAACTGGTGGTTACCAAGAAACTGCAGCTCGCGTTCAGTTCTTATATGAGAAAGACGCATTCAGTGCATTATTCAACTATCACACACGTGACTTAAATGGTAAGCCAATCGTATTCCACGCGAACGCGATTGAAACAGGTACTAACAACGCTCGCCCGGGTTTTGATCCTGAAGTGACTTATCACGACACAATTCAATTCTCTACTCAGAATGTAGAGAGCCAAGGTGCAAGCCTGACATTAGAGTTTGACCTTGAGAACCACACATTGACGTCGATCACTGGCTGGGAAAGCGCTGAGATCTTCTCTCGAGCGGACGTAGATGGCGGTTTCGGTTGTGGTAACGATTTCGTTCCTGGATGTCCTACAGACGAGATGGGCCCAGGCTTTATCTTCCTAGCATCTGAAACTGCAGATGCATTACCAGAGCATGACCAGTTTACTCAAGAGATCCGTCTAGCAAGCAACTTTGCTAGCGACTTCAACTACCAAGTAGGTGCTTTCTATTACAGCGAAGAGCAAGTAATTGAAACATACGGTTGGGACGGCCTAGGTTTTGAATTCCCAATTGGTTATGTTCGCCAAGATCAAGACACAACAGCATGGGCTGTGTTCGCATCAGGTGAGTATCAACTAACTGACAAGCTTGAGCTTTCTGCTGGTCTTCGCTACTCAAACGATGAGCGTGATTTCACGGCATCTCGCTATGCTAACAAAGGCGACACAGTAGCTAACTTGACTAAGTCTGTATCTCCAGATGATAGCCACGTTTCTTGGGACCTAGCGCTTGCTTATAAATACAGCGACGACATTAACCTATTTGCTCGTGCAGCTAACGGTTTCCGTGCTCCAAGTGTTCAAGGTCGTATCCTATTCGGTGATGAAGTAACTGTTGCCGATTCAGAAACTATCAACTCAATTGAAGCGGGTATTAAATCAGACGTTCTTGACGGCCGCGGTCGTATTAACGCTACTGTTTTCTACTACCAAATGGATGACCAACAACTTACCGCTGTAGGTGGTGATTCAGGTAACTTCGCACGACTTCTGAATGCTGATAAAACAGTAGGTTACGGTCTAGAAGTAGATACTGAATGGGTATTGACTGACAATATCGATGCAATGTTTAACTTCAGCTACAACAACACAGAACTACAAGACGATACCTTGTTCTCGCCTGGTTGTTTTGCATGTACAGTGACTGACCCTCTTACTGAAAAAGGTTACAGCCTAGACGGTAACAGTCTTCCACACGCTCCAGAGTGGATTGCTAACTTCACTCTTCGCTATACAGCAGAGCTAGGTGACGGTGAGTTCTACGCTTACACTGATTGGTCATACCGTAGCGAAATTGACTTCTTCCTATATGAGTCAGTTGAGTTTGAAGGTGAAGCGTTGTTTGAAGGCGGTCTACGTACTGGTTATAAATGGTACCAAGGCGGCAACGAGTTCGAAGTAGCAGCATTTGCTCGTAACATCACAGATGAGCGTGTATTCATCGGTGGTGTAGATTTCAGTAACAATACTGCAATCGTAAACGAACCTCGTTTCTTCGGTGCAGAGTTCAAAGTGAACTTCTTCTAAGTCGAATATAGACACTAAAAACCCGCCCTTGTGGCGGGTTTTTTCATTTATATCAGCGTGTCGAGCTGATAAAGTACCACTTTGTTATTTTGCGAGAGCACAAGCATGTCAGGATTTTGGAATTACCGCGTAATTTTAGCGGAAGAGCAGGGCAAAGAGCCGCTTTATCAAATTCATGAAGTTGAATACACAGCCAATGGCCGCGTAAGCAACTGGTCAGAAACAGGTGCAGCACCTTTTGGTCGTAATCTAGAAGAGCTACAAGCAGATGCAGAGCGTCTAAAAAGTGCCTTTGATAAGCCAGTGCTTAAAGTTGAACGTCAAGCGCGAGGCTATGAATTAGTTGAGATTGACACGGGCGAACCAGCAACTGCTGAGCCACCTACTGCAGCTCAATAATAATGAAAAGGCGCCCGATGTGGCGCTTTTTATGTAAGGGTCAGAGGAAAATGATAACGACGTTGCTATTCGATTTTGATGGCACCTTGGTCGACTCGGAAGTCATTCACTTTCGTTGTTGGCAGGAAGTCTTGACGCCCTTTGGCGTGTTTTTTGATGAAGAACGGTTTTGCCAACTCTACTCAGGGAAGCCAACACTTGCATCCGCGTTTGATGTAGTCGCGAAGCACAATTTGGATGCCAACCCAGAGACATTGGCGCAGCAAAAAAATGCCTTGTTCGCTAAGGTGGTAAAAAATGAATTACCACCTCTGATGCCGCATGCCAAAGATGTACTGTATGCAGCAAAAGCAGCTGGATTTACACTGGCGTTAGTCACTGGAAGCACAAGGGATGAGGTAACCCCTATTCTTGAGGGGTATGGCTTTACCGACTTGTTTGAGACTGTGGTGTGCAAAGATGATGTGACCAACCCCAAGCCGCACCCTGAACCTTATCTATTGGCACTCAGTCGCTTGGGTGTGGATGCGCGTCATGGCGTTGCATTAGAAGATACCAGCACCGGATCTCGCTCTGCCAAAGATGCGCGGCTTTGTGTATATGCTATCCCTAACAAATATACTCAGGAGCAAGACTTTGCGCATGTAGATGAAAAATATGATGATTTGCTGCAAATGTACACACAGCTCACAAAAACCTAAATTAGGAACTAAACTGTAAATAAGAGCTTAAACATAAGGATGTGTCGATGCGCTTACTAACAGTTATCTACCTGCTATTTTTGAGTACCTTTACCTTTGCCAACGTGCCGGATATTGAGCGGGCCACGGCGCTTGAAGGAGATGTAAATCTCAGTCTCTATCTCGTATCTGAAAAGCTAGATGGCGTTCGCGCCACTTGGTTGCAAGGTCGTCTTATCACTCGTGGGGGCAAGGTGATTAAGCCACCAACGTGGTTTACTTTGCATTGGCCGCAAGAGCGACTAGACGGAGAGCTATTTGCTGGACGCGGACAATTCAATATAGTCACCTCTACAGTGCTTGATAACGAACCTGATGAATCTATGTGGCGCAAAATACGCTTCATGGTATTTGATGCGCCTTCAGCGCAACCATTTCGTGAGCGTTACAGGCACTATAAAGACATCATCGCTGATTGCGACTCACCGTATTTATTCGCGATTGAACAGCGCCAACTGCACACGCAAGACGACTTGACCTCCTGGTTAGATGACGTTGTTGCACTCGGTGGCGAAGGTCTGATGCTGCATCTTGCTGATGCCAGTTTTACTGGCGGCAGTGATAACAACCTAATTAAATTAAAACCGTTTATGGACGCAGAGGCGGTGGTAGTGGGTTATCAACCAGGCAAAGGTAAGTATTTAGGGAAAATGGGCGCACTTATAGTAGTGAATGAGCAGGGGTTGCGGTTTAAAATCGGCACAGGTTTTAGTGATGCCGAGCGGGGAAATCCCCCTGCGATTGGCAGTACTATTACTTATTCCTACCATGGACTTACCCGCAAGGGCTTACCCCGATTTGCCTCATTTATGCACGTTCGGGGTGTGGAAACCCTAGACCCTAAAGATTAATGCTGCGCTCGGCAAGATACTTGTCGTAATCGGGTAAATTTCTCGGCAGCTCTGCTTCCATATAGCTCGAAGCAAGTAACATGTCTGCGGTTGCTTCATTACAAGCCACCGGAATGTTCCATACGGCAGCAAGGCGAAGCAGGGCTTTAACATCTGGGTCGTGGGGTTGAGACGATAGCGGATCCCAGAAAAAAACCAACATGTGTATTTGGTGCTCAGCAATTTTTGCCCCAAGTTGCTGATCGCCACCCATCGGCCCGCTTAGGAGTTTTATAACTTCTAGACCTGTGTCTCTTTCGATGCGAAGACCCGTTGTACCAGTGCCGTAGAGCGTGTGCTCTGCCAAACAGGCTTTGTGTCTGTTACACCAATCGATCAGTGCTTGCTTCTTGCCGTCATGTGCTACCAAGGCGATAGTTTTATGCGCTGGCAAAGGTTGGTCTTTGTGTTCCATAATCCTGTTTCTGTTATCTCTTTTGTATTACTTATAACAATAGGTTGATGGCCAAAGCAATAAAAATAGCGCCCGTGAGACGGTCAATCCACAATTGTGCACTTGGATGACGTTTGAAGTAGCCGGCAATTTTGTCGCCAAAATAGATGTAAGTACAGTCAATCGGAAAAGCCAAAATAGGATATAACAAACCAAAAATAGCCAGTTGTAAGGTCGTTGACGTGTCTAAAGTTGGGTCCACAAACTGGGGTATAAAGGCGATAAAGAACAATGCCACTTTGGGATTAAGTACTTCGGTCATCATGGCTTGAAACAAGGGGCTTTGCTTTTTAAGCGAAACATGAGGTTTGTCATCACATTCCTGGGCATTGGCTTGTTGCCACGTTTGCCATAAGGTCATGACGCCCAAGTAAGCAAGATAGATAGCACCTAGGTATTGCACAATAGCATAGGCGGTAGGAGAGGTTTTCAGCAGCGCTGATAATCCCACTACCGCAAAAACGGTATGAACAACTCCACCCAGAGCAAAGCCAATCGCACAATGCAAGCCCGCTCTGCGCCCATTGGCAAAGGTTTGTGCCATTAAAAAGGCATTCGATGGGCCTGGCCCCACGGCGATTAAAAAGCTAGCGCCGAGGAATGAAAGGAGTAATTCAGGATTGAGCATGGAGACTTGGGTTGGCTATCAAATTTGGCGCACAGAGTAGCACCTTGTGATTGAACAATAAAGGTAGGCATTAGCAATGAAAAAGCGGGCATAGAGCCCGCTTTTGCCTAATAACCGTATCGCTTAGAAGCTAACAGTCACAGTTGCTGAACAAACAGTGCTGTTTGCTTCACACACTTCGTATCCGAAGCTGCCAGAAGTTTTACCTAAGCTATCTGAATACGCGTTGTTGTTTGCCACAGTCGCGATTTTCGCGCCGTTGCGGTAAATATCAACGTTTGCAGTTGCCGCACCTGACCATGATAGGTCTGCGTACGCGTTACCACGCGATTTGTAGCCACTGACTTCTAGTGATACTGCGTCGCCGCCTGTGTTGCCACCGTTACCACTGTCGCCACCACAGCCGTTTGCTGTTAGGTAAGCATCTGCGTCAGCTGCTTTAACGATACCATAGCCGAAGTAAACATCTTTACCTGTTGCACCAGCATCTGCTGCAGTCGCTTTAAATGCTGCACGAATGTCTTGACCTGAACACTCAGGGTGATTTGACCATACTAGTGCTGCTAGACCTGCTACAGCAGGAGTAGCCATAGATGTACCGCTCATGTAACCGTAGTCACCCGCATCGATAGCGATTGTTGCTGATGTTGCGGCCATTAACGCAGCACGATCTTCAAGCGCTGTGCCCACTGCTGGGATAGAGGTTGTGTTAGTGTCACCTAGTGTGCCGTACAGCATACCAGCTTCGTTGTTTACAACGATTGCACCCACACCACCAGACGCTTCACAGTTTGCTACTTTGTCGTGGAATGAAATATTACCACGGTCAATCAAACATACTTTGCCTGATGCGCCGTTGTCTGTTGCTTCGGCTGTGCCCATGAAATAAAGGTCGGCTGTTGCAGAGCCTGTATTTTCCATTGCTGATACTTCAATGCCCGCACCGTCAATAGAAGCAGAAGCAAATGCTGCCATGCCAGCTGGGTAAGTAGACAATGTATCTACACCGCCTGCTGTTACTTCAACACAGATTGTTTCGTCT
Source organism: Pseudoalteromonas pernae (assembly GCF_039831865.1). Classification (NCBI taxonomy): domain Bacteria; kingdom Pseudomonadati; phylum Pseudomonadota; class Gammaproteobacteria; order Alteromonadales; family Pseudoalteromonadaceae; genus Pseudoalteromonas; species Pseudoalteromonas pernae. The sequence continues at coordinate 803,881 of NZ_JBDODM010000001.1, read as the reverse complement.
TCAGTTACGTTTTTACCGCGACCAGATGTACAGCTAGGGAACTGAGAGAAATCTGCGATATTGTTATCCGCATCATTTGCACCGATCATCATCACTGAAGGGTAACCAGCAGGGTATGAGCGAACGCTGTTACCGTCGTTACCCGCAGCTGCGACTACAAGGCCACCTGCTGCTGAGAAGTTTGCAAAGGCATTTGATTCTGTGCTGTTAGAGCCGCCGCCACCCAAACTCATGTTGATGATGTTTGCGCCAGCTTGTGAACATAGATTTGCAGCATGAGCTAAATCTGAAGAGTAACCCCAGCCTGCGGCGTTGAATACTTTAATGATATGCATATCTACGCCAGGAGCCATACCAACAACACCTACGTTGTTGTCAGCCGCACCGATAGTACCGGCAACGTGTGTGCCGTGAGGGCCGCCATTTTCGTACCAGTTACCTGTGCCTGAGTCGTTATCACCTGTGATCGCACCCCAGTTGAAATCAGGGTTAGATTGGTCAAGACCTGAGTCGATTACACATACTTTCATGCCTGCATTTGGGTTGAAAGTAACTTGATTAGCTTGAGACTGGTACACAGCATATGGTGTTAATTGTTCTAGTGCTGGGTTACCTAGGTCATCATTGTATACGCTCATTGCGTAACGACGTTGGTCAGCTTCCACAAGTTTAACATGTGGGTTGTTTAGTAATCCTTTAACTGTTGCTAGGTCTTTGCCAGTGAAGGTAGCAGCAAAGAAGCCATTTCCGTCCATGTTTACATCACCACCAAGCTTTTTAGCGAGCGCTTTCACGACGCCTTTCTTATCGTTGTCTACTTGGATGATATAACGGTCATCTGCAGCGAAAGACTGCGTTGCGCCACCTAAAAGAGCTAATGCAACTGCGCTGCGAATTATTGTTTTTTTCATAGAAACCTCAGGATGTAACAGTGGATATTTGTTAACTCATGTTTAACATTCATTAACATTCTTACCATTTTTGTGACAAAGAGCAATACCTATTTTGGGTTTTTTATTTAAAAAACCCGCTTCTTTTGTGGTCAAAATGGGTATTAATTCAATGGGGTCGTATGAGGTAGTTAGAATTTAAAATGGTGTTGAATAAAAAATGCGCACATTGCGCATTTTTTATATTTTCAGGGTTTAGTTATGCAAGAGCTGCCCTTTGGGCGTCAGCAGCAACAACCAAAAAGGAATAAGCATTGCGATGTGTAGGGCAATCAGTTCTGGAGATGAAAGTGGTAAGCTCTGCGTAAGAAGCACCAATACCCCAGCACCACTCATTTGCATCACCCCAATTAACGCTGATGCAGTGCCCGCTTGTTTAGCAAACGGTGCAAGAGCAGCCCCTGCGGCGCTGCCAAGAATCAAAGAATAGCCCAAAGCACCAACGAACATAGGTAACATGAGTGCCGCAGCTGATGCAATCTCGCTGCCGAGCACAAGAGCGGCAGCACAAATCATCATAAGGGTAAGGCCGAGGATCAACGCCATGCGGCTCGAACGTTTAATGAATTGGGGGGCAATAAAACACGCTACAACACTGATTGCACCATTAATGGTAAACCACATGGTAAACGATTCTATACCTTGGTCCAGATGTTCAATTATCCAGCCTGGAGCGGTGGTTACGAACATCAGAATCGAGCCCATGGTGAGCATGGATATCGAGGCATTGAACATAAAAACAGGGTTACGAAGGATAGGTGCAAAGCGCCTAACATCGAACAAGTGCCCTTGATATTGACTGTCCTGTGGACGCGTTTCTTTATAGAAAAAGTACGTTGCGCAGGCACCGATTACGGCCCAGAGCACCATAAAAATAAAGTTACTCTGCCATGAGATAGAAACGGTTAGCCATGCTCCTAGAATGGGCGCTAACGCTGGAATGAAGCATACGACACCGTTGAGGTAAGTTAATATTTGCCCGCTTCGTGTTGGGCCGAATACATCGCGCACAATTGCAAATGCTGCAACGAAAGTAGCGCAGGCTCCTAATCCTTGTACAGCGCGAGCAACGAGTAGCCATTCAAAGCTACTAGCCATCGCTCCTGCTGTTGCCGCTAGTGCGTAAAGAGCTATGCCGATTAGTGCCACAGGCTTGCGGCCTATTTTATCGGCTAGTGGACCAGCTATAAGTTGGCCGAGCCCAACCGTCAGCATAAAAATTGCGACCGTTTGTTGCAGGTGTTGCTGCGTCACCGCAAATTGTTGTGCCATCACCACAAACGCGGGGAGATAAATATCAATGGCAAGCGGGCAGAAAACAACGAGCAGCATGAGCACTGCTAAGAGCGATTTACTTTGGTTTTTAGAACTTTGAAGAGCTTGGGTCACTATGTTCAACGCGGTGATTATTCAAGGACGCATTATATTGTTTTCCCCTTTGTGTAGCCAGTGAGAAGAGACCTCTATTTTGAGTAACGCAAGCGCGAAGCTTTACCCTTTGCCTTGGACAGTGCAACTCTCGCAGTGCATCTCGCACCTTCTATAAAGTATTTATTGGTGAGAAACGGCTTCGTTATCATCGAAAATAAGCTCACTTAAGCTGATAAGATATTTTTATCAGTGAGTTATGTTCTGGATTTATCATAGTGTAACCGTAAATTTAGGTCGTTTAACCTTAAAAAAGCTTAGTTTTTATTGTTTATGTCATTTTATTAAGATGAATAGCTTTAAAGTATGGTTAAATGAATTTAACGCACTAAAAAGTATAGAGGTTGTTGTTTTGCGTTTTGCAGTTTTATGTTGTTTGGGCCTGCTGTCTAATTTCACCGTGTGCGCTCAAGAAACTTGGCGTGGACTTGTGGTTGAGTCTGAAAATCGATGTTCACCTTACGATAAATCATCTCAATATCCCTATCCTCAAAGTGTGGAAGACCGCGTGGTGGCTGCAATGGGAGGAAAGGTTTACGGTCCATATACCGGGCGTTACTTCGATTCTGACACACAAACAGACATCGAACACATAGTGGCTGCATCCGAGGGTCATGACAGTGGCTTATGCGCTGCATCTGCACAAACAAAACAACAATTCGCGACAGATTTGCTCAACCTCACTTTGGCTGCTCCTGAAATTAACCGTTGTGGCACACAAGGCAAGTGTGGGCTCGATGCACATGAGTGGTTACCTCCGAAGAATCAATGTTGGTTTGCCAATCGCGTAGTTCAAGTCAAGACAAAATATAAATTAAGCGTTGATGCCGCTGAAGCCCGAGTGTTGGAAACCGTGCTGGCAAACTGTGACAGCACAGAGCTTGTGTATTACACGCGTGGGAACTCACAGGAGAGCGCCATATCAGAGCCTATATTGATAACCGCGCTTGATAAGTATGACGATAATCGCAACGGTCGCATTTCCTGCGCCGAGGCGCGTGCACACGGTATAGCCCCCGTAAGACGTGAGCACGCAGCGTACGACTTTATGCGTGATGGTAACAATGATGGTGTGGTGTGTGAATAATGAAGGCGCTACAGGCTTAGCGTTTCATTCATAACATGGATAATGTTTAACCTTGTTACCTGCTAATGCTCTGTAGGCTTGGTTGAGCAGGCCAAAAGAGCGGGGGAGAAACCGCCAGTGTATTATCGCGATGCAATTGGCTAAAATGGATGTGTGTTGCAAAAAGTAAATAAGGAGGTTTCGTGAGCAACCGACATTCAGGTTCCTGCTTATGCGGTCATATAAAGTATGAGCTCACAGGTGATTTACAGTCTTTTTATTTGTGTCATTGCACTCGCTGTCAAAAAGGCACCGGCTCTTTGCATGGGGCTAATCTGTTTGCACAAAACAGTGCGCTTAGGTGGTTGCAGGGTGAAGACTATGTGTCAACCTACACCCACGCCAATTCTTTGCATAGGAGAAGCTTTTGTTTGAATTGCGGCTCGCCTTTGCCGATATGGATGAAAGAATTCAATTGCGTGGTTATTCCAGCCGGAAGCTTGGATAGTCCAGTTCCAATAGAACCAACGGCGAAAATTTTTGTAAGTAGTTCTCCAACATGGGCCAATAATATTTGTGCCATTCCTTGCTTTAATGAATTACCTGAGTAAACCGTAACGCCCAAAGGGTTAATGGCTGTGTTGGCAGAGCAGCGTCACTGACTCGGGGGCTTACAACTCTAACTGGTATATATTGAGGCTTTGTGTGACATTATTTGCCACCATGTAGTTGGGGATACTCTGAACAAACCGTGCTCCCGATTTTAAAGCGACTTTAATGCTAGCGTGATTCAGTTCAAGGCAACGAAATTCAATCACTTCTACCTGCAAGCTAGGCACTAACAAGACTAGGTGCTCTATGATTTTATTGATCAGTCCATTGCCATGCACCGAGCTACATAACCAGTACCCCAACTCGGCGGTGTATGTTTCCTTACACACGGATTTAATAGCGAAAATTCCGCATGTCTTGTTGTTGAAATGCACTTTGAACCAATGTGCATTGGGCAAGCTACTGTCCACTCTTTGCGCTATGTATGCGCGCGCTGATTCAACACTGATGACATCATCAACCCAATAAAGGAATTCGCGCAGTTGAGCACGATTACTGTTAACCAAGTCAAAAATACACTCAGCGTCAGTCTTAGTCAGTGGGGTCAAATAAAGTGTATCTGAGATATGAATGGGCAAGTGGACATTCCTTGTAAATTCAATTTTTGCTTATTGTGCCATGGTGCTCACGGTTAACTGTGTTTCAGAACGTCACTTCTCACGCAACGACTTGCTGTACGCATAGTAACGCTAAGTAACCTAGCGCACTAATCATTACATGATGTTTCCTAGTTACGAAGCAGCAAAACGAACCTGCTGTTAATTGTGAAACGTTTTTATGTGATTCAGGTTATCGCTGGAAGTTGCATTTATCAACGAACTGATATCTACTGGTACGACGAGTTAAAGAAAGAGAATGATAATGTCGACTCCAGGATTATTAAAAACTTACCAAAAGCTGACCAAATGGCCTGCTGGTCATTGGCTATTTTCCAAAGCTGTGTGTCTTAAGGCACCGTATTTTGGTTCTATCAAACCTCAGATTATTTCATTGGAACCTGGGAAGTGCGTCGCCAAGGTCAAAAACCGCCGCGCGATCCACAACCATATCGGTACTATTCATGCTATTGCCCAGTGTAACTTGGCTGAGCTAGTTGCTGGTGTGATGACAGACGCGACCGTACCGCCAAAAACACATCGTTGGATCCCAAAAGGGATGACGGTGGAATATCTTAACAAGGTGGAAACGGATATGCAGGCCACGGCGCAAATACCGATGCCCCATGAGTTTGAGGACAAGGAAGACTTAATTGTGCCGGTAGAAATAACGAATGAGAAAGGAGAGTTGGTGTTTCGCGCAGCAGTGACTATGTACATTACTGCGCGAAAGAAAGCTTAAGACTCGAGAGCGAGATCTTCCTCTTCCTCAGTGTGCACAACAGATAGAGACTCTTGTTGTGCAAGCTGCTTGATTTGTCCTTCCATCTGCGCACCAGCTGCGATGCTCAGAGTATTATGATACACGTCACCGTGCACTTGAGCAGAGCTTTCAATGGCCACTTTGTTGGCACTGATTGAGCCACTCACGCGACCGTGAATCGTGACTTCATTAGCCTGCACACTGCCATCGACCTGGCCTTGATTGCCAATCAGTAACACATCTGCTTTGATGTCTCCGTCAATGCGGCCATCTAACTGGACTTCACCTTGACTGACTAGCGAGCCTGTCAGGCGAACGTCCGCTGAAATAAGGGAGGGGGCTTGATTGCTTTTATTATTATTCAACACTGGGCTACTCTTCTGTGTATCTTTGCTCTTTGAAAACATCGGTTAATGCCTTGGTGATTTTTACCGGATTAATATGCTTATTATTGTGCAACACCTCGTAGTGTAGGTGAGTCGCGGTACTACGCCCAGTACTTCCCATTAACGCAATGACCTCCCCTTTGGAAACGACATCGCCACGCTTTACGTTAATTTTATTTAAATGACCAAAGCGCGTGGTAAACCCGTTGGCGTGCTCTATTTCGATAAAGCGACCATAACCACCATTACGCCCCGCACGAACAACGGTACCATCCGCTGGTGCGAAAATTTCAGTATTACGCCATGCCGCTAAATCAACCCCTTTATGCATAGCTCGGCTACCATTGATTGGATCCTTACGAATACCAAAGCTGCTGGAAATGTAATAATCAGCAGCAGGAAGCATATGCGGTACTTGCGCGAGCATATTTTCAAGCTGGTTCAGAGTGAGCAGTTTATCGACCACTGACATTGAATCGGTATCTAACTCATCTGCATCGAGAGGCTCAAGCGGCCCACCTTGGGCGACTTGTTCTTCACTTTTAGCGACTAATTCAGCCATTACGGTTTCAGGTAATCCTGCACGCGAAATCGCTTCTGCGAGCATTTGCTCACGTTTTACAATCGCTTGATCAAGTAAGAAGAAGGTATCTTGTTGGCGTTGTTCCAGATTAGCTAAGCGCTCATCCAGAATAGAATCTGATTGCGTATCACTTGCTTCAAAAGGCACACCCTGTGATGGCATCAATGAGGGTGGAAGTGAAGCAAGCACGTTTTGAGTGAGTTGCTGACGCTGCTCGAGCTTAGCGAGCTGCGCTATAAATTGTTCTTGTTTTTGCTGCGCTTGAACCAATTGCAGACGCAATGCTTCATTTTCAGCAACAACATCACCACTGCTTACTTGCAGCTGGCTTTGTTGCCAGAAGTTATACGCACCGAAGGTCGCGAGAGAGGCAACGCATAACAAAGCGCCGGCCGCTACAGTGCATTGCTTTTGAGTGGTTAGTTCAACCACTTTTACTTCACCTGATTGGCGAATTAGCAACTGTCTAGCTGGAAATAACTTAGTTATAAAGTATGACTTTACTCGTTTCATAAATACAAACTTCTGACCAAAACCAAAGTAAGATATCAAGGTGAGATTAAAAAGCCAGCAAAAAATTGTAACTGAACTCAAAAAAAATGCAGTTTATCGCAGGAACAACCGCAATAAACTGCATTAATTAGATCATTATTTGGTATTACTTAGCTGGTAATACCGTAGAGCGACATTCGCCAAAGCCGATGCGGGCAAAACCTTGCTTTTCACACCATCCGCGCATGATTACACAATCGCCATCTTCCAAGAATGTACGGCTTTCACCATTGCCTAGGTCCAGTGACTCTTTACCGCCACGAGACAACTCTAGTAATGAACCCGCTTCTTCATGTTGTGGACCAGACTGCGTACCAGAACCTAGCATGTCACCGGCATTGAAGTTACAACCATTCACTGTGTGGTGGGCAACCATTTGCGCCACTGTCCAGTAAGAGTGTTTAAAGCTTGATTGCGAAAGCTTCGCCGCAGGGGTGCCTTCAGCGCGCATTTTTTCTGTTTCTACAGACACATCCATTTGGATATCTAGAGCGCCTTGTTCGCGGTTTTTCGCTGACTCTAAGTACTCAAGCGGCTGTGGATCATTTTCGTCACGAGTCCATGCCATACGGAAAGGTGCAAGCGCTTCGTTTGTAACAATCCAAGGAGACACAGTTGAGGCAAAGTTCTTCGCTAGGAATGGACCAAGAGGCTGGTATTCCCATGCTTGTAAATCACGTGCAGACCAGTCATTGAACAAGCAGAAACCAAAAACATGCTCATCGGTATCGTCAAGGGCAATCGAATCACCTAATTCGTTACCTTTGCCTAGATAGATACCTAGCTCTAATTCGTAGTCTAAACGCTTACAAGGACCAAAAGACGGCGCTTCAGCGTCTGGCGCTTTAGTTTGGCCTTTAGGGCGAGGGAAGGTTTGACCGCTTACGCCGATGCTTGATGCACGACCGTGATAACCAATTGGCACCCACTTGTAGTTAGGTAGAAGAGGGTTATCTGGGCGGAACAAGCTACCTACTGCAGTTGCGTGGTAGATTGAAGTGTAAAAGTCTGTGTAGTCGCCGATATGACACGGAAGATCAAATTCTACTTCCGCTTGTGCAATCAGTGCGTCGCTAAGCACTTGCTCGTGCTCGCTGCCAGCTCGTAACGCTTTAGATAACGCTAGGCGCAGTGCAGACCAATGAGCCTGGCCCATACCCATAAAGGTGTTCAGAGTTGGCTGTGCTGTTGCTTCAACCGCTTCTTGAGCTAAACCGTCAAAGATCGCAAGTTTGGCTACAGCTGCTAAATCAAGTACGTGATCACCAATAGCAACGCCACCACGAAATGCTTCGTTGCTACCAGCGCGACGAAATGTGGCAAACGGTAAATTTTGGATTGGGAAATCTGTGTTGCCATCGTTCGCAGAGCTAACCCAGCTGGTCAGATTGCTGTCGTGCGTTTCATTGAGTTGCATGAGATATTCCTTTTGCTAAAGCTTTTATGTGTTATTGAGCCATAAGAGAAAAAAACAAGGGCTCGGAACTTAAAAAAGCAGCGCCCACATTAAGTGGGCTCTGCCTTTCACGCTAGATAAAAGTGCGTTTAGATTACACCGCGGCGCTCTTGGTCACGCTCGATAGACTCGAATAACGCTTGGAAGTTACCTTCACCAAAGCCACCGTCATCAACACGTTGAATCATTTCGATGAAGATAGGACCGAACAGGTTCTTAGTGAAGATCTGTAGTAAGTAGCAATCTTCGCTTTGGCTATCTACAAGGATTTGGTGCTGTTTGATCTTTTCTTTATCTTCTTTTACCCAAGGAACACGGTCGAAGATAGTGTCGTAATAGTGATCAACGATGTCTAACGTTGCGATGTTGCTCTGGTCAAGTTGGTCAAGAGACGCAACGAGGTCATCAGTCAAAAATGCAAGGTGCTGTACACCTGGACCATTGTACTCGTTTAAGTACTCATCGATCTGGTTGTTGTTGTTGTCTTTGCCTTCGTTGATTGGAATCGAGAAAGTGCCGCACGGAGATTTAAGTGCGTAAGACAATAGCGCTGTTTTTTGACCTTTGATGTCGAAGTAACGAACTTCAGTAAAGCCGAATACGTCTTTATAGAAGTTAGCCCATGTTTCCATGGTACCTTTATAAACATTGTTTGTTAGGTGGTCGATGCGCAAGAAGCCTTTGCTTTGCACTACGTTTGGCTCTTCTAGGTCAACGAAATCTGTGTCGTAGATGCTGCCTTTGTCACCAAACTGTTCAATGAAATAGATAAGGCTGTCACCGATACCGTAAATAGCAGGGTATGGTAGGTCTTTATGTGTTGAATCAGTTGCTGGTTTTGCACCACGAGCAACCGCAGTATCAAATGCTTTTTGCGCATCTTCTACACGCCAACCCATAGAACAAATCGCTGGACCGTGACTTTTCGCGAATTCCGCAGAGAAGCCACCACGCTCGTTGTTCAACAGGAAGTGAATGTCGTTTTGGTTGTAGTAAACGATGTCTTTATCTTTGAAGGTCTTTAACTTTGAAAAACCAAAGTCAGTAAAGATCTTGTCCATGTAGTCCGCATCTGGTGTTGCGTACTCGGTAAACTCGATGCCCATAAGGCCCAATGGATTATTTACTTCACTCATGATTGTGCTCCACTTGCTGTTATTTGCTCGGTACTCGCGGTAAATGTTGAACATTCGAATAAAGCGCCGCATTGGCACCAAGCCATAATTGTTTGAGCGCATGATCGGAGAAAATGTTCGAAAGCGGAAGCTTTGGGAGGGAATTAGGGAATGCCTAGACTGTAAATTATTGTGGACAAAAAAGCGCAAGTGTAAGGTTTTCGTTAAATTCACTTCACTTTTTTTGCATTAAAAAAGGCGCCAAAAGGCGCCTTTTCTGCATTATCTGAGAGTTATTGTTTCTCTGCAGTTATTTCTAGCTCTTCAGCTAAGATGTGCTCTGTTGTATGCGGCTCATGCTGCCCTTCGGCGCCGTGCATCCACATAACTAGCTTATCGCTTAGTAAGTACATAATTACAGCAGAGATAATCGCTGTAGCACCTAAGCCGATGAAGATACCCATCGCATTCTCAACAGCGGCTTCACCTTCACCTAGGAATGAACCCACGAAGCCAGCAATCTTATTGGCTACCGCAGTACATAGGAACCAGATACCCATTAGCATTGACGCTAAACGCAGTGGCGCAAGTTTACTCACCATAGATAAACCAATTGGTGATAGACATAATTCACCCAGCGTATGGAAAAGATAGAACAACACTAACCACATCATACTGATTTGTAGGTTGTCACCTTGGCCTTGAGTCATAAGAGCTAAGATCATAGTGATAAAGCCCAACGCTAGGAAAATAAGCGCGATTGCAAACTTAACTGGCGAGTTTGGCTCACGTTTATCCAGCTTCAACCAAATAATGGCAACTAACGGAGCGAAAACAATGATGAAAATTGAGTTTAAAGACTGGAACCATGAAGCTGGCACTTCAAAATCAAACAACATACGGTCAGTATAATTGTTTGCAAATAGGTTCATAAGTCCACCTGCTTGCTCGAAGCCCATCCAGAAGATGATGCTGAACACACTCATGGTGAAGATGACTTTAATACGGTCCATTTCTACTTTAGTAAGTGGCTCTTTGGTGTTTGATTCCGACTGAGCCTGAGATAGCTTAGCGGATGGAATTACACCAATATCACCTAAGTATTTGTTGCTTAGCGCCATTTGCATCACAACAGAAATCACCATGCCGATACCGGCCACGATGAAACCTGACTGCCATCCCATTGTTGCCGCAGCGTAACCAGCAACAAGTGGACCTAAAGCACCGCCTAAGTTGATACCCATGTAGAAAATAGTGAACGCACCATCTCGACGCTGGTCACCCTCTTGATATAGATCACCCACCATGGTTGAGATATTTGGCTTGAATAAACCATTACCCAAACACAAAAGTGCTAGACCTACATAGAAGACATTTTCTTCCTGTCCAGCTAGGTAGCTGTGCGGAACACCCATAGTGAAATGGCCCGCAGCCATCAATAGACCACCAAGAATGATAGCTTTGCGTTGTCCTAGGACATTATCGGCTAACCAACCACCGAATAGAGGAGTAATGTATACGGCCATTGTGAATGTACCGTAAAGACTTAGTGCATCGGCATTTGACCAGCCAAAACCACCTTCTTGAACAAGCGCAACCAAATACAAAACTAGAATAGCGCGCATGCCGTAATAACCGAAACGTTCCCACATTTCTGTGCCGAACAATAGGAATAGCCCCTTAGGATGCCCTAAAAAGTCACCCGCTTTAGGTAATGAACTCATTAAAAATACTTCCTAACTTAAATAGTTGTTTTATCGTGATGTTTTCCATCACTGTTAATTTTCGGCCTGAAATTATTGCTTTTATTAAGTGATGACTTACGTCAAAAATGGCCCGTTATCGGCAGGATAAAAGAGCGGCTAACTACCTGGATAGGTGCAGCGGGCGCTGCTTTATCCTAGCGACAAACGCGCGACAGTATACATATCAGCTACCATTAGGGGAAGTATTTAGGCTTAACCATAAGTGAACCATAGGTACAGCAATGGTGAGTGTGTATATTTTTAGGTACACCATGGGGTGTTAGGCTCATTTGTTTGATTCGTGCAATAATCTTTACAATTTGCTACCCAATGGCGGGTAAATTAGCGTATGATTGCGCCAGCTATATACAGGTAAAGTGCGACTGAGGAACACATGCGTCTTGAAATATACTGTCAGGACCGAATTGGTATCGCCCAAGAGGTACTAAATATTCTGGTTAACTATCAGGTGGATCTAAAAGGTATTGAGGTCGATGCCAAGAACTGCCGTATGTATGTTAGTTTCCCGCCCATCGAGTTCGAGCAATTCCAAAAGATTATGCCGTCTATCCGTTTGATTGATGGCGTTGAAGACGTCCGCACTACGGCGTTTTTACCATCAGAACGTGAACATAACGAGCTTAATACCTTATTAAGTGCATTGCCCGATGGTGTCATCTCTATCGACAACAAAGGTTGGGTGCGTTTGTGTAATTCGGCTGCGTGTCGTGATTTACAAATGACTGAGCAAGAAGCTGTTGGTGCGAACATCAACAACCTGCTTAAAGGATTTAACTTCACGCGTTGGTTGGAAGGTAAAGAAGTGCTGGGTCAAACAACTCGTGTTGAAGTGGCGGGTGAAGATTTTATTGCTGACATTTTGCCGATTTCAGTTCCTCAAGGTGATGACCAAAATGCACTTGCCGGTGCCGTGATTAATATCAAGTCGCAAAGTCGCTTAGGTCAGCAGGTCAGTGCGTTTCGCCGCTACGGCCAAGAAAGCTTCGCTACTATTCACAACTATTCGACGGCCATGCGCCGCACGGTGCGTGAAGCGCGCAAAATGGCGCAGCTCGAAGCCCCTATTCTTATTACCGGTGAAACCGGAACGGGTAAAGAGTTGTTGGCGCGTGCGTGTCACTATGCCTCGAACCGTTCGATTAAACCTTTTATTGCCCTGTCATGTGCTTCGCTTCCTGATGATGTGGCTGAGTCTGAGCTATTTGGCTATGCCGGCTACGAAGACAATGCTGCACCTAAGCGCGGTGTGTTAGAGCAAGCAGATGGTGGCACCGTATTCCTTGATGAAGTCGGGGAGATGTCGTCTCAACTACAAACCAAGCTGCTGCGTTTCTTGCAGGACGGTACATTCCGTAAAGTCGGCGACGAGAACGAAGTGAAGGTCAATGTGCGTATTATTGCAGCTACGCAAAAGGATTTACCTGCGATGGTGCAAGAAGGTAAGTTCCGTGAAGACTTATACTACCGCATTAATGTGTTAACGCTGGAAATCGCGCCACTTCGCGACAGAAAGGCTGATATTGGCCCATTAGCAGAGCATTTTGTGCAAAAGTACGCTCAGCAAAATGGTGCGCCGATCCCAACCTTAAGTGAAGAAACAATTGAGTATTTGCAAGCCTATCCATGGCCAGGCAATGTGCGTCAGCTAGAAAATGCCATTTACCGTGCGGTGTCACTCCTTGATGATGCTGAATTGACCACAGAGCATTTGCAATTGCCAACATTCACCAATGATTTGGGTTACTTGGAATCAGATTTCGAAGGTAGTTTAGATCAAGCGGTGAAGCGTTTTGAAGCAACGTTATTGAGAAAGCTTTATCCTGCTTATCCTAGCTCGCGCCAGCTCGCCAAACGCTTAGGCTTGAGCCATACCGCGGTAGCCAACAAGCTGCGCGAATATGGCATCAATAGAAAAACTGTAAAGGTTTAATCGTCATGGGCACTAATCTTTAGTGCCCATGTTTTTGTTAACTCCAGTGGCCGTGATGCTTTCGATACCATCCTCACTGAAATTGAGGGTTATCGCCACATTGTTATTCATCAAAAAGAAGCTTCGGTCATCTATCTTTAACTCGTAATTGCCTTTTACTGGCGGATCAAACTCACGCTTATCTAGGCGAATAACATGGTCGCCCAACTCCCAATAGAAGCTCTCAAACCAACCGTTGTGGAACTCTTGCAACCACACTTGCTTTTCGTCTTTACTGAGTACCAGCGCTAACGAGTATGACTCCGGCAATGAGTCCATGTCATAGGTCTTTTTGCCAATGCGCAGTTTGCCTTTATCCGCTTGCCAACCAAAGCCAAAAGAAAACGCTTTTTGCTCACCAGTTGCACTTTGTGTTGTGCCTTTGCCAACAAAATCAAAATCGGCGAAACACGGCGTGCTCATCATCGATGCACATGCAAGCAATACATACTTATTCATAAGGTTACCCACCAACTGTTTATGGTTACTAACATAGAGTAGTCGGCGCAGGGTTGCAACTTATTGGAATAACGTGAGGTTTGTAAGAAGCGATGTTATTATTCTGGTCTTACCTGTTGTCAAATGAGCATAAGCAAGGAGCTCGCGGTGAATTTGTATTTTCGACTACTGTGGTTATTTTTTAAAATTAAGCGCAACAAAGCGCATCAAAGTTTGTTAGAGACAGTGGATATTGAGTTCCGTGCTTGGCCACTTGATTGCGACATTAATATGCATTTGACTAATTCACGCTATCTTGCGCTTATGGATGTAGCACGTACCTGGATGACTGAACGACTGGGGTTATTGGGTGCAGTAATGAAGCGTCGTTGGTTTCCCATCGTCAATGCCACAGCGATCACCTATATTCGTGATATTAAGCCTTGGCAAAAATTTACGGTTTCGACCCGTCTCGTTGGTTGGGATCACAAATATTTCTATATTGAACAGAAGTTTAGTTCCCACCGGGGTCTTCATGCTATTGCTTATGTACGCGGTGTATTTCGTAGTCGTCAAGGCGTGGTGGATGTGACGGAAATCGTAGCTTTGAGTGGTTACGAAGGTGAAATGCCAATACTTCCTGCGGAAATCATGCATTGGAAAGAAATGTTGGAACAAAAAAAAGCGACTAACAAACGTTAGTCGCTTACATTAGCAAGTGGGCATGACTTTTATGTCATTTTAGAGTCGCTATCAGCGCGCCAGCGCTGATATTAGAAGCTGTAGCGAACACCTACCATAGCAACAACAGGGTCAACTTTTACGTCAACTGTCAGTGCTTTTACGCCATCTGCGTAAACAGTTGCATCACTATCAATATCGATGTAACTCACCATTGCGTGTAGACCCCAATGTTTGTCAAACGCGTAATTAAAACCAGCTTGCGCTGCGAGGCCGAATGAGTCATCTAACTCAAGTTCTACATTCTGAGTACCTAAGGTTGTTTTTAGGTCTTGGCTTGCTTCTTCTTCAAAGAAAATTGTGTAGTTCACACCTGCGCCGATAAATGGGCGGAATTTGTCACCTGCCTGACCGAAGTGATATTGGCCAAGTAATGTTGGTGGTAGGTGCTTAATTTTACCAATTGATGCACCTGCAAGACCTGCTTGGCCACTTACATCGTGGCTAAAAGGTGTTGCTGCCACAAGTTCAATTACCCAATTGTCATTTAACGCATAGTCAAAAGTTAAACCAAGTTGCGTATCGTCTTCGGCATTAAGACCCAGCGATGGTGCTTCGTTGATTTTTGACGTGCTATTGTCAGGGTTTACGTTGATAGCACCTACGTTGATGCTCAAGTTTGCATGAGCAAGAGAAGAGGTACCCAGTAAAAGACCAACCAAAGCTGCGCTAACTAATTTTTTCATCGTCATCTTCCTAGTAGAAATATCTAATTCGTTGTGCTGTTGGCGCTATTATCTGTGCAGTGAAAAAACAAAAACTGTTCTAGATCAAGCTTTGGCGGTAGTTTCACTCCTATCTGATGGGAACTTTGATTTAGATTAAACTTTGCCATGTTTTATGGCGATGATTTTGACATCAACGTGTAATAAACAGTCGTTGTAATGGGCAGGACTATTTATTTAGGAGCTGCTTATGTTACCTGCTGCGCCGATTACAGATAATGCCTCCACACTTGCAAATGAAGTCCGTTACTTGCAACAGCTGATACGCTTCCGATCCGTTACTCCAGACGAAGCGGGAGCCATTGGCTGGTTAAGCGAGCAACTTGAACAAAGAGGGTTTTGTTGTCACAGATTCACCATAGCAGGCGTCACTAACCTTATCGCGAAAATAGAATTTGGTTCAGGCCCAAGCGTTGCATTTTGTGGCCACATCGATGTCGTCCCCGCGGTTGCGAGTCGATGGCAGTGTGACCCATTCGCTGGCGATATTATTGCCGGTGAGATAATTGGTCGTGGTGCAGCGGATATGAAAGGTGGCGTCGCAGCCATGCTTGAAGCAACGGACAGGTTGTTGGCTGATGCGCCGTCAAAAGGCACCTTTTATTGGCTCATTACATCAGATGAAGAAGGGGAGGCTGAGTATGGTAGCGCCCTGATAGCCGACTACCTTGAGCAGCATGGTGTGGTGCTAGATGCATGTATAGTCGGTGAGCCAACCTCTGAGCAAAAAGTGGGAGACACTATCAAGAATGGTCGTCGCGGTGCGCTATCAGCTAAGTTACAAGTTTCGGGTAAAGCTGGGCATGTGGCCTATCCGGAACATACGATAAATGCAGCTCATTTAGGTGCTCAAATTGCCATGGCGTTACAAGAAATTGTTTGGCATAAAGACATTGAAGGTTCCAAGACCAGCTTACAAGTGACAGGACTTCACGTGCCCAATAGTTTGGATAACCTAGTGCCAGCACAGTGCCAAATTAACTTCAATGTAAGATACAGTCATGGCTACATGAGTCGCGATATTCAGTTGCAGATCGGTGAAGCTTTATCGCGTTGGCATGAACACATCAATATATCGTGGGAGCGTCCGTGTGAACCTTATTATACAGCCGGAAATAAAGACTTTGATTTTATCACACTGGTTGAAGGCGCGATTTTCCAGTGCACTCACAGCTATCCCAAATTGAGTACCAGCGGCGGCACTTCAGATGGCCGGTTTTTTGCCAATGCGCATACTCAAGTGATTGAATGCGGTGTGCGAAATCACACGATTCACCAAGATAATGAGCGTGTACCAGTGAAAGATTTGCTAAAGATCACGGATATATACACGGCCACCCTCAGAAAGGTCTTTGCATAGCGATAAAAAAGCCGGTTTAAGCCGGCTTTTTAATGGTTGGGATTAGGTTTTTCGTCTTCGTTATTGTTGGATGTTTTTGAGCAGCGTTTCGTTAGTGAGATAGCGCTTAGCTTTCTTTTCTTTGAGTTTCGTCATATCTACAAGTACTAAACCGTCGATACAGTTATTGAAGTCAGGATCGACGCTGAAGCTCAAGAAGGAGACCCCGCCTGGTTGGCAAAGTTCTGTATATTGCTTGAAGAGCGTTGGCACTTGTGCGCCCATGTTTGCCAATATGTGCTTGAGCTCGGTGAAATCGGCTTTGGCGTCAGTATCACAAAATACATTTTTAGCTTGTTGCAGCACTGCTTCTTGAATCTTAAATTCATGTTTGGGTGTAGCAAGTACCTCACTCTGTGCGTAGTAATGTTGATAGTGATAAACCAGTAGCTCCTTGGCATTTTCGGCAATGGCGTTTGAGAGACTCACCGCGCCAAATAGATACCGGTATTGTGGGTAACGGCTGATAAAGGCACCTATACCAAACCACAAGTAATCCAAACTCTTTTTGCCCCAGTATTTTGGTTGCACAAAACTGCGGCCCAGTTCGATCCCTTGGTCAAAGTAAGGTTGCATCTTTGCTTCATAGTTAAATAGGCTGTCGGTATATAAGCCATTTTGACCTTGCTTTTCGATTATTTCATTGGCACAAGCGAGTCTGTAAGCACCCACTAACTCTAATTGTTTCGGGTCCCACAATAATAGGTGATGATAATCCATATCGTATTTATCAATATCGCGGCGCTTTCCGCTGCCTTCACCGACCGCTCGAAAAGCAATTTCCCGAAGACGGCCTAGCTCCCTAAATAGTGCTGAACTGCCTTGATACTGATACAAGTAAATGTGCATACCATCTTGAGTTTCACCAAGGCGTTCACACTCATTTAAGGCGCTGACGAGTGCTTTGCGGCACTCGGCGTGGGCAATAGGGGTTTGGGTTTTCAGTAACTCAGGCTTTTTTGTTCCCAAGCGATATAATTGCTTTCTGATTAAGCGACTAATTTCTTTGTCGTTTAAGTTATCCAGTAAATAAGATTTCGGAACGATAGACGCTCCAATCTCAAATTCCAGCGACTTTTGTCGTTGCTTAAACATTTCTTTAACCAACAGCAAACTCGCCAGTGGTTTGTAGATCATTGAGGTGCCGTAAAACAGTGGGCTGTTTTTGGCCTTAACGAGAATTGGAATTATCGGCGCATTGGCCTTTTTCGCAATGCGCAAAAAGCCATGATTCCATGTGCAGTCTTTCACTCCTGTCGGTCGTAAGCGAGAAACTTCTCCAGCTGGGAAAATGAGCAGTGCGCCTTCATCTTTTAGATGTTGGTTAATGGCACTGAGCTCTTTCTTGCGGCTGTTGCCTGACATGTTATCAACAGGAAGTAACAAGGAGTGCAGCGGTGTCACACTCATAAGAAGTCGGTTAGCGACCACTTTGATATCCGGGCGTACTTTTGCTAGTACGCTGATAAGTGCGAGTGCATCCAGTGAGCCAATCGGGTGGTTGGCGACGATGACTAAGCGGCCGTCGCTCGGAATATTGTCCAGTTGAGCACTATTGAATCGCGCGCTGAAATCTAATTCTTCTAAGACTTGTTCTATAAACTCCAAGCCTTGCAGGTGAGGGTAATTATCGCCAAATGCTACAAATTCTTGTTCATGTAGTAAGTAGCCGAGGCCTTTTTTAACTAGGCCTTTTACTTTTGGGGAATTGGCCAAGCTTGGAAGATTATCTTCCACAACCTTATCAATGCTGATCATGGTAAACCCTTTTCGCAACGAAATTATCGCTAGATTAAAAATTGTCCATGACACTAAGGTGTAATATAAGTGACAGTTTTAAGACTTGATAGCCAGTGAAATGCTCAGATGACGCGTTATCTCAGCTATGGGATACTTAGATTTTTACGCTAGGAATAAGACCATGAGTTTATTGGTGGCGATACCCAATCGAAACATTGACAAATTGGTGGCGAAACTACACGAACAGCTCGGCGCGGAGCATGTTCAGATATGGCCGGATATTAGCCGGCCTGACGACGTTACCATGGTGCTTGGCTGGCAGGTGCCTGCTGAACTTTGGCAACAATTGCCAAACGTGCAAGCGGTCTCATCATTTGGGGCAGGCGTTGACGGTCTTAATTTAAACGCTATTCCTGCGCATTTACCCGTTGCTCGAATTGTTGATAATGGCCTTGCGACTGATATGGCTGAGTATGTGCTCGGTCATGTGTTATTTCATAAATTGAATATGCCAAGGTATGTGAGCCAGCAACAGCACCAACAATGGCGTCCAAAGCGGGTGAAACCATACAACCAAGTTGGCATGCTTGGGTTCGGTCAGCTCGGTCAGGCGATTGCCCAGCGTTTAGTAGCCAATGATTTTGCCGTGTGTGCGTGGTCAAACAGTGCCAAAAATAATACTGACGGCATAGTTCACTATTACGGTGAAGACGCCTTAGAAGCCATGTTGAAGCAGTGCGATTATCTGGTCAATGTGCTGCCATTGACTGAGCAAACACATAAGATTATCGATGAAGAATTGCTCAAGCATTTGCCAAACCATTGTGTTTTGATCAATGTTGGTCGTGGACAACATGTTGACGAGGACGCGCTTGTCGAAGCGCTCAATAGCGGGGAACTGGCGGGCGCATCCTTAGATGTTTTCATCGAAGAGCCATTACGGCAGTCACATCCTTTTTGGTCGACACCAAACGTGATAGTGACGCCACATTGCAGTGCGTTAAGTCAAATAGATGCCGTTGTTGCACAGGTTGTTGAGAACTACCAGCGTCTATGTGCGGGCAAGACTTTGTTACATAGGATAGATAGAGAAAAGCAGTATTAAGGTACTAGATTGTTCATGTCGCATCCAATTCGTACCTTTAAACTACTGTTTAAGTAAACAGCTTGTTAAATGATGTGTGCTTGCTTATAGTAATAGTGTTACATACTTGATGTATAACAAAAATAATAAACAAGCTGTTTTAAGCTAAAACCAAATGGGAAGCGCAATGAAACACAATCAAGGTGGTGCAAAACTTAGTTATGTCCTCGTCTGGGTCGCTCTTTTAGGGCTAGCAGCGTGGTTTAACCAAGCCAATGCAATGCCTCTGTAAGTTCCTTTTTCGGACTTAGTTCAAGTACTAACATTCCAAAGCATAAAAGTGCCGAGCATAGCTCGGCATTTTTTTGCTTATCTTTTTGCGTGTAACTCTCTGTTTTCGAGTTTCTTAAGTGCACTTTTCTTCAATAGTACATAGGTTGAACCCAGTCCTCCATGGCACTTCAAGGCACTGTGAAATGCCAGGACACAATCGAGTTGCTGCAACCAGTGGTATACATAACTTTTTAAAATGCCTTTGTGGGGTTGGCTTTTTTCCCCAATTCCATGGCGAATAAGCACCACGCGAATATTACGCTCATGACTGTCTCTGATGCTTTCGTAGAGCGCTTTTCTAGCTTGCACTAAGGTTTGACCATGCAGATCTAAGGTTGCATCGACATCGTATTTTCCGAGTCTCAGGTTTTTAAATACGCCTTCTTGCACCCCTGATTTTTTGAAGGACAAAAAGTCATGGGGATCGAGCAATTCTACGTGTTCACTTGCAAGAAGATTGTCATCGAGAATAATAGCTTGCTCAGCAGCTTTACGTTTTTCTTGTTGGGCTAAGGTTGGTTGAGTAGAACGCCCGAAGTGGCTAACGGTATCGGGTTTAGCTAATGGTGTGACGTCACCCATAAATTCAGCAAATAGATTGCTGTCGTGTGCTTCAGATGAAGAGCTCATAATCGCCTCGCCAAAGAATAATACAGCTAGGCTTCATGTTAGCTTATTTTTTTAGATGTGTACCACAGCATTGTGTTGCTGTGGTATCAAGTGCTCGCTTTTTATACCGCAGTAAACCTACAGTATGGGGCGGCCTACACGACTGGTATACACTTTAAACAAATAAAATGTATTTATTAAAACCAGAGTAATGTTAGTTAACCCATTAGGAGTAACAAGCTGTTGTGCATGGACAAAAAACAACAATCCGATGGCAAGACTTGCTGCGATGCGCAATAAAGTGCCGTGACTAATAAAGAATGCACCAATAGCAAGAGCTCCAAGCATTAGTTGAATTCCGAGGTTTATGTCCAATTTACTTCACTCCAAAGTAATAATAGGTTAAAAAAGGAGCGCTATTATGAGAGGCAAATGGAGCTTGAACAAGCGAGAAAATATATCTGAATCGGATAAGTTTTTTTAATCTGAAAAAAGATGCACGATTACTGCAAAAACACCCTCTCTTTTGACTATTTGATACTTTTGACAGGTGTTTGTTTGGCCTAGATCATGGCACAAATACAGGCTGTTATCTTCAGGCTCTGATTGAACAACTAAGCTCGAGTCCACAAGTGACGGGCCTCCTAGAATAGGAGGTAAATAGACGCTCGATGTAACCATGCCTAATTTTTGATAGGTAAGCAGTTGCGGTTTGGGCGTAAATATAAATGCAATTATTGCGATAATTATGGCGTAAAAGATAAGTTTGCTTGATGCTGATTTGGTGTTTTGCGCTGTAGTATTCTCTGCTGTGTCCGCGGCATGGTCTGAGGCCATATTGTTTTTATTTTGCTGCGAGCTCGCAGATGGGCGCGTCTGCGCAGAGCGCTTACGTACAGGGGTTTTAGTTAAAAGAGTGGTTGAACTGTTTTTCTTAACCATAATGCAAACTGATGATGTGCTTGGCCTTATCTTTACTGGGCTCTATAATATAATCGTTTTTAGTATAGCGTGGTCGACTAACATAGGTTAGTTAAATACCACTGCATCTGGGATTTTTTAGGAACGTTTCAATGGACGACGATATAGCAATTCTAATAGTGGACGATGTTGGCACTGTTAGAAGCTTTTTAAACCAAACTTTGATGCACTTAGGGATAGATAACGTTGATGAGGCTGCCAATGCCGCGCAATGTATGTCGGCGTGTGCAAAAAAAGATTACAACATTATTTTTCTTGATATCGAATTACCTGACGGCGACGGTAAGGCAATGATTGCTGATATCAATAATGTGCTGCCGCAAGCCAATGTGGTGATGGTGAGCGCACATTCGACTATCGATAATGTGAAAGATGCAATCGATAAGGGCGCTAAAGGGTTTGTAGTGAAGCCTTTCTCTCCGAAAAAGATAGCGGCAATGTTGAAAAAGTTTTATCCCTCTATCGAATTTGCTTAGTGACAAAATTAAGATATAAAAAAACCGGCCTAGGCCGGTTTTTTTCTAAGATTAAGCGCTAATTAAAGAGCTTTGATCTTAGCAGCAAGACGGCTCTTATGACGAGCTGCCTTGTTCTTGTGGATTAGACCCTTAGTTGCGTAACGGTCTAGGATTGGTGTCGCTACAGCGAAAGCAGCTTGTGCAGCTTCTTTGTCGCCAGCTTGGATGGCAGCGATTACTTTTTTAGTGTACGTGCGCATCATTGAACGACGGCTTGCGTTGTGCTGACGGCGTTTTTCGCTCGTTACAGCGCGTTTCTTTGCAGACTTGATGTTAGCCAAGGTTTGCTCCTAACAATCTTAAATAAAGCTTATATTTAAAGGCCGTGGACTATGCCCGTTTTTTTTAAATTTGTCAATCAAATTTAGTATCGTGGCAAAGCCAACTGCAGGTGTAACGAGTCGCCAATGAGTACCGGGAGACACATATATACAGCGCGCATGTTGGGTTAATGCGCCGTATACCCAATAAAAGTTGATCTGTTATTGCAGTTTCAGGCCTGTGACCGCGGCGGATTATAGCAAAGCAATTTGTCGCAGACCAGCGCTGTATTCACTTGTATTTTATTGGCATAATGCTGCAATTAATGTCAGCCCAAGAGAGGATGTGTGGCTAACAGTTTATTTCGCTCCGGAATGATAGTCAGTGCAATGACGATGATTTCCCGTGTTTTGGGGCTAGTTCGAGACGCCGTAGTAGCAAATTTATTGGGTGCGAATGCCAGTGCTGACGTATTTCTTTTTGCTAATCGCATTCCTAACTTTTTACGCAGATTATTTGCTGAAGGCGCATTTGCTCAAGCATTTGTTCCCGTTTTAAGTGAAATAAAAGAGCAACAGGGGGACGATGCTGTACGCTTATTTGTTGCGCGTGCGGCTGGAACTTTGGGCACCATACTTATTATCGTTACCTTGTTAGGGGTGATTGGCTCACCCGTCATCGCGGCACTTTTTGGTGCCGGTTGGTTTGTTGACTGGTATCACGGCACGGGCGATGGTGATAAGTTTGTACTCGCTTCGAGTTTGCTTAAATGGACCTTCCCTTATCTATTCTTCGTATCATTAGTGGCGCTCAGTGGAGCCATCCTTAATGTTTACAACCGCTTCGCGGTAGCAGCGTTTACACCCGTTCTTCTTAATATCTCTATCATTGGTTGCGCTATTTATCTGCATCAGCAGTTCGATGTGGGTGCCTACGCACTTGCCATTGGTGTGTTTGTTGGCGGTGTGGTGCAATTGGCCTTCCAAATTCCTTTTTTATACCGCGCAAAAATGTTGGTTCGCCCAAGGTGGGGATGGCAAGACGAAGGGGTGAAGAAAGTAAGAACCTTGATGATCCCCGCTTTATTTGGGGTGTCTGTGTCGCAAATTAACTTATTTTTAGACACGGTGATCGCTTCTTTCCTAGTCACGGGATCTATCGCTTGGCTGTATTATTCAGATCGCTTAATTGAATTTCCGCTCGGGCTGTTTGGCATTGGTATCGCCACCGTTATTTTGCCGACTTTATCCAAACTGCATGCGGGCGATAAAGGTTCGGATTTCCAGGTCACATTGGATTGGGGGGTGCGATTCGTAATTTTTCTTGGCCTGCCAGCCATGATTGGTTTGATGCTCATTAGCCCACTCATTATTACCGTGCTGTTTGACCACGGTGCATTTTCTAGCTCAGAACACGATCATGTCCATGCTGTTGCTATGGGGGTTGCGGCGTACGCCGTAGGCTTGGTGAGTTTTATGCTCATCAAGGTACTGGCGCCGGGTTTTTATGCGCGTCAAGATACCCGTACGCCTGTACGCATTGGTATTATTGCAATGGCATTGAACATGGTGTTTAACCTCATGCTCGCGCCTTTCATTGGTTACCTCGGGCTAGCATTAGCAACGGCCATGTCCGCAACATGCAACGCATACTTACTGTATCGCGGATTAGCCAAAGAAGGGGTGTATCATTTCTCAGCCTTTAGTGTCGCATTCACGATAAAATGCATTGCGGCAAGCGCTGTGATGGGGGTACTGGTTTACGCAATTCAAGCACAGTTTGTGTGGCAAGAGTGGGCGTTGTTAGAGCAAATTACTTTGCTTAGCGTACTCATTGTCAGTGCAGCAGTCAGCTACTTTGCTGTGCTATTTTTAACCGGTGTGCGCCTAAGTACGATAAAAAGTGTGGCAACTACTGAATCACAGTAAAAAAAAGATTATAATCGAGCACTTTCGTCAGCAGTAGTGCGTAAATAAAAGGCATTTGAGCGATGGAGCTTATACGCGGAATCCACAACATACGCGACAAACATCATGGGTGTGTACTCACTATTGGTAATTTCGATGGTGTGCATCTTGGTCACCGAGAGGTGATCAAAGGCTTGTTGCGTGACGCAAAAGCTTTGCAGCTTCCAAGTACCGTGATGATTTTCGAACCGCAACCTCAAGAGTTCTTTCGTAAAGAGCAAGCGCCTGCGCGCCTTACTCGCTTACGCGATAAACTTGCGCTGCTAGCGCAATTAGGTGTTGAGCGGGTAATCTGCGTGAGCTTTAATGCCAAGTTTGCCAATTACGGTGCAGAAGAATTTGTACGCCAAGTTTTGGTTAATAAACTAGGTGTAAAAGCGTTGACTGTAGGGGATGATTTCCGCTTTGGTCGTGGCCGAGAAGGGGACTTTTCTTTGCTGCAAGCGATTGGCTCACAAACCGCAATGGCGGTGAAAAGCACTGAAAGCTTTAAAAAGGCCAATGCTCGAGTTAGCAGCACTGCAATTCGCAATGCCCTAAAAGAGGGGGATTTGCCTCTTGCAAAAGAAATGTTGGGCCACAATTACACCATTAGTGGGCGCGTTATCCATGGTTGGAAAAAGGGCAGGGAGCTTGGTTTCCCAACCGCCAATGTGGCACTAAAACTACAAGTGTGCCCGTTGAGTGGTGTGTTTGCCGTTCAGGTGAACATTGCAGGGCGACTCGTTAACGGCGTTGCCAATGTAGGTAATAAGCCCACATTTAATGGTACTCGCGCGCTGTTAGAAGTACACTTATTCGACTTTGAAGAGTCGATATACGGACAATTTATTGAAGTGAAGCTGATGCATAAGCTTCGCGACGAACAAAAATTTAATGGCCTCGATGAACTCGTGCAGCAAATTCAGCGCGACGCCATTGCGGCAAAGCAGTTTTTTACTTTATCGACAAACGCTGAACGTAGCGAAAGTCTGTAGCCGATACGGAAAGTAGGATTAATGAGCGACTATAAACATACCTTAAACTTACCGGAAACTGAGTTTCCAATGCGTGGCAACCTTGCCCAGCGCGAACCGCAAATGTTGAAGCAATGGTACGAGCAAGACTTGTACGGGCAAATTCGCGCTGCGAAAAAAGGTAAGAAGTCTTTCATCTTGCATGATGGACCTCCTTATGCAAACGGTAATATTCACCTTGGTCACTCAGTAAACAAAATCCTTAAAGACGTTATTATTAAGTCGAAAACACTTTCTGATTTTGACGCGCCTTATGTTCCCGGTTGGGACTGTCACGGTCTTCCTATCGAGCTGATGGTTGAAAAGAAAGTAGGCAAACCAGGCAACAAGGTGACGGCCGCAGAATTTAGACAAAAATGTCGTGAATATGCCGCTAAGCAAGTTGATGGCCAAAAAGCTGATTTTAAACGCTTAGGCGTATTCGGTGATTGGGAAAACCCATACCTAACAATGAACTTCGACTTTGAAGCTAATGCAATTCGTACCCTTGGTCGCATCATTGACAAAGGTCACTTACACAAAGGTGCTAAGCCAGTACATTGGTGTACAGATTGTGGTTCAGCTCTTGCTGAAGCGGAAGTGGAATACCAAGACAAGCAATCACCTGCTATCGATGTGAAATTTGTATTCACAGATGAACAAGCCGTTGAAGCAGCTTTCGCCCTCAACGCTGACCACAAAGGCGCAGGCAGCATTGGCACTGTGATTTGGACAACAACGCCTTGGACATTACCTGCAAACCGTGCAGTAGCAGTACACGCCAACCTTGAGTATGCGTTGGTTCAAGTTGAGGACGAAGGTCATCAACAGCGTTTAGTACTGGGTTCTGAGCTAGTTAAAGATTGTATGGATCGCTTCGGCTTTAAGCATTTCCATACGCTTGGCTATGTAAAAGGTGCAGCACTGGAAAACTTGCAAGCTGCTCACCCATTCTTAGAGTTCAACGTGCCTGTCATTTTAGGTGAACATGTTACGACTGACTCAGGTACAGGTATCGTGCACACGGCCCCAGGTCACGGTCAAGAAGACTACTCGGCTGGTCTTGCGTATGGTTTAGAAGTTGCAAACCCAGTAGGTGCAAATGGTGTGTATTTACTAGATACGCCAATTTTTGCAGGGCAACATGTATTCAAAGCGAATCCAGCTGTAATCGAATTACTGCAAGAAAAAGGTGCGTTAATGCACCACCATGCGCTGCAGCACAGCTATCCGCACTGCTGGCGCCATAAGACACCCATTATTTTCCGTGCGACACCGCAATGGTTCATTTCGATGGACAAAGCAGGTTTGCGCCAAGATTCAATCGCCGAAATCAAGAAAACTCAGTGGCTACCAAGTTGGGGCGAAAGCCGTATTGAAAACATGGTAGAAGGTCGTCCTGATTGGTGTATCTCGCGCCAACGTACTTGGGGCGTGCCAATCGCGTTGTTCGTTGATAAGGACACAGGCGATCTACACCCAAATACAAATGAGCTAATTGAAAAAGCAGCACAGCTGGTAGAAAAGGGCGGGATTCAAGCGTGGTACGACCTTGACCCTGAAACACTGCTTGGTGCAGATGCTGAACGTTATGTAAAAGTACAAGATACATTAGACGTGTGGTTCGACTCAGGTGTAACTCACGCGTGTGTTTTGGATGCCCGTGATGATTTATCTTCTCCGGCAGATTTATACCTTGAAGGTTCTGACCAACACCGTGGTTGGTTTATGTCGTCATTGATGACAAGCGTCGCCATCCATGGTCGCGCACCATACCGTCAAGTAATGACTCACGGCTTCACCGTTGATGAAAACGGCCGCAAGATGTCGAAATCTTTGGGTAACGTTATTTCTCCGCAAGACGTTATGAACAAAATGGGTGCCGACATCCTTCGTCTATGGGTTGCATCTACAGACTTTACTGCAGAAATGACAGTGTCAGATGAAATCTTCAAGCGTGCAGCGGACCGTTACCGTCGTATCCGTAACACTAGCCGTTACTTGTTGGCTAACCTAAGTGGTTTCAACCCAGCAACTGACTTGGTTGATATTGCTGATATGGTTGAGTTAGACCGCTGGATTGTTTCGCGTGCTGCGCAGTTACAAGAAGAAATCATCAACGCGTACGATGAGTACTCACTTCTTGTAGTGACGCAAAAGCTGATGAACTTCTGCACTGGAGAGCTTGGTTCATTCTACCTAGACGTTATCAAAGATCGTCAGTACACAGCGAAAGCGGATTCTCACGCTCGTCGTTCATGTCAAAGCGCGCTTTATCATATTGCTGAAGCAATGACGCGCTGGATGGCGCCAATTCTGAGCTTCACAGCGCAGGAAATTTGGCAAGTGCTACCGGGCGAGCGCACTGAATTTGTGTTCACTGACACTTGGTATGAAGGCTTATCATCTGTTGCAGGTAAATTCTCTGACCAGCAGTGGCAGACAGTCCTAAATGTGCGTGATGCGGTAAACCGTGTACTAGAGAGCGCACGTAAAGAAGACGTGATTGGTGCAACATTACAAGCAGAAGTGACCTT
Organism: Pseudoalteromonas pernae; assembly: GCF_039831865.1. Lineage (NCBI taxonomy): Bacteria > Pseudomonadati > Pseudomonadota > Gammaproteobacteria > Alteromonadales > Pseudoalteromonadaceae > Pseudoalteromonas > Pseudoalteromonas pernae. The sequence continues at coordinate 776,311 of NZ_JBDODM010000001.1, read as the reverse complement.
GTACGCAAATGACGAACTCAAAGCGACATTAGATGCACTTTGTGACGAACTACGCTTTGTACTTCTTACTTCGAAAGTCACTGTGCTTGCTAGCGCAGACAAGCCTGCGGATGTAGTCGCTTCTGAATTAGAAGGTTTAGCTGTGGCTGTTGCAGCAACAAGTGCGCACAAATGTGAGCGTTGTTGGCACTACTGTGATGACGTGGGTAGTGTTGAAGCCCACCCAGAGTTGTGTGGTCGCTGTGTGACTAACGTTGATGGCGATGGTGAAACACGTCAATTTGCTTAATTTGTGCATTTAGGAGTTGTCGTGTTAGCAAAACGAAATGGATTAATCTGGTTGGTGCTAACAGCTGTGATTTTGGTGGTCGACTGGGCCACCAAAACTTATGTTGTTAATTCAATGACGATCGGTCAGAGCATTGATATTCTGCCAGTTTTTAACATTACTTATGTACATAACCCAGGCGCAGCATTTAGCTTTTTAAGTGAAGCAGGTGGCTGGCAGCGATGGTTTTTAAGCGCTATCGCTGTGGTTATTTCGGTGTTGTTAGTCTGGTGGCTTAAACGTTTGCCAGCGTCAAATAAGTTACTGGGCAGTGCCTACTCGCTGGTGTTAGCCGGCGCGTTGGGTAACTTGTATGATCGTGTTGTGTACGGCCATGTTATTGATTTTATTCATGTGTATTATCAAGATTGGCACTATCCAAAATTTAATATTGCTGATTGCGCTATTTGTATTGGCGCAGCGCTGTTATTAATCGATGCCTTTAAATCGAGCAGTAAAAAGGAGTCAGTGAATGAGTGAAGTAGTAATAGGTGCAAACTCTGAGGTTGTATTTCACTTTTCTATCAAGTTGTCTGATGGTTCGGCCGCTGACTCTACTAAGGTACACAACAAGCCTGCAAAATTAGTCATGGGTGATGGCAGCTTAACCGCTAACTTTGAGAAGTGTTTACTTGGTCTTTCAGCCGGTGACGAGAAAAGCTTTGAGTTAGAGCCAGAAGATGCGTTTGGTCAGCCAAACCCAGATAACATCTATCATGTCGACCGCAGTAAATTCACTGCCGATGCACCCGCGCAGGTAGGAGCTATTATAGCTTTTACTCAGCCAGACGGAACGGAACTACCAGGTGTTGTTCGTGAAGTTCAAGGGCAGTCGGTGACCATTGATTTTAATCACCCACTGGCAGGTCAAAAGCTTACATTTGAAGTTGAGATTTTAGAGGTGATTAACTGATGAAAATCATGCTAGCAAACCCTCGTGGCTTCTGTGCAGGCGTTGACCGTGCGATTAGCATTGTGGAGCGTGCTCTCGATATTTTCGAAGCACCGATTTATGTGCGTCATGAAGTAGTACATAACAAATACGTAGTTAACGGCTTAAAAGACCGTGGCGCAGTGTTTGTTGAAGAGCTGGATCAAGTGCCCGATGACAGCATTGTGATCTTCAGTGCCCACGGTGTGTCGCAAGCGGTACGTAGTGAAGCGAAGCGTCGAGAGTTGAAGGTCTTTGATGCTACCTGCCCACTGGTTACCAAAGTACATATGGAAGTAACACGCGCTTCACGTCGTGGTACCGAGTGTGTGTTGATTGGTCACCAAGGTCATCCCGAAGTGGAGGGCACCATGGGCCAATATGACAACGACGAGGGTGGCATCTATCTTGTTGAAACTCCGGAAGATGTTGCTAAGCTTGAAGTTAAAGATGCATCTAACCTTTTCTATTGCAGCCAGACAACCTTATCTGTAGATGACACAGCTGATGTAATTGATGCGCTGCGTGCGCGCTTCCCTGAAATTGATGGCCCGCGCAAAGATGACATTTGCTATGCAACGCAAAATCGCCAAGATGCGGTGCGTGATTTGGCAGACAAAGTCGATGTGCTGCTTGTTGTAGGCGCTAAGAACAGCTCTAACTCGAATCGACTGCGTGAGCTTGCCAATAAAATGGGCACTACGGCTTACCTTATTGATGATGCGCAATCAATTGACGAAGCTTGGCTGCAAGGTATCCAATCAGTAGGGGTTACTGCTGGTGCATCAGCACCAGAGGTACTTGTTCAACAAGTTGTAAGTCATCTAAAGTCATTAGGTGGTGAAGACGCGGTGGAAAACCCTGGTCGTGAAGAAGATATTGTCTTCGCGGTCCCTGCAGAACTAAGATAATCCAAAGGAGTGTTGAATGCGCGTACAGATGCCTACTCATTCGCACTCCTATTCTTTACTTACTACCTTGTGTCAAGGGCGAGGCATTCTAAGTGCCTTCATCGTTGCGCAATCACTTTCACTGATTATTAGTTTTAGTATTGATGATTCAAGTGCTTTTTGGCTGACTCTTGGGCAAGTTAGTTTACTCGCGCAATTTATCACCTCTTTGAGTATTGCTATGCTCTATTTACTGAGCCGAACAAAACTCACCCTTTCGAATCTCACGCAACTAATTTGTGTTGTTTGTGTACTCGTATGTATTACTTTTATCACGGCCTCCTACACCGCTTATTTAGGTGACTTTGGCGCTAGCTATGGCACGTGGTTTGTGCTTAAAAGTTGTGCGATTAGTTTGGTGGTGGCCGCACTGTTTGCACAGTTTATGGCCATTTATAACGAGCATGCGAATACCCACTCGGCTTTTGCAAAAGCCCAACTTGATGCACTTCAAGCGCGAATAAAGCCGCACTTTTTGTTTAATACCCTAAACACGGTTGCTGAACTTGCGCATCAAGATGCCGATGCAGCAGAGGATGCGGCGTTGGCATTAGCGTCTTTATCACGAGCAGCCCTGCATGCAGGTGAGGACAGCACCCTCGAGCAAGAAATAGCGTTGGCGAAACGTTATATCTTATTGGAACAATGGCGCTTTGGGGAGCGTTTGCACCTAGATTGGAAACTGCCAGAAAGTATTCCGAACACGGCAATGCCCTGTCTAACATTACAACCTTTGCTGGAAAACGCAGTGTATTACAGTATGCAAGGAGAGAAAGGCGATTCAACCATTAAGGTAGAGCTTGTTGAAACACAAAAGACGGTGACTGTCGTTGTGCAAAACCACATCAACGAAACGTCTATAGAGAGCAAGCAAGGCAACGGAATTGCCTTGGGAAATATAGCTCAGCGCTTACAACTTAAGTTTGGTGATGCAGCGCAATTACACACGCGCAAACTTGGCAACGAATTCAGGGTAAAGCTCGTGATACCTCGGGGGCGAGTGCTATGATTCAAGCGCTTGTTGTTGATGATGAGGCGTTAGCTAGAGCGCGTCTAAAGCGTCTACTTGAAAGTCATTCAGACTTCATTTCAGTCGCCGCAGAAGCAGACGATGGCTCCGAGGCATTGACCAAGATAGCCAATGGTAACTTTGATGTTGTGTTTCTTGATATAGAAATGCGAGATGTTTCGGGCATTGATGTCGCCAAGTCTCTTGCGAAAATGGACGTGCCGCCAGCGATCATTTTTACAACAGCATACAGTGAATATGCAATCACCGCAGTGAACCTTCAAGCCGTAGGATACTTACTTAAGCCTATAGAAACGCATGCTTTGGCTGATATTTTAGGTAAGCTCGCTAAAGTTAATCGTATTCAAGCCAGTCACCGTGCATCAAAAAGCGCAGACATTAGCTATCAACTTGGCAATAAATTGGTGCGCATAAATTCTAATGAAGTGTGCTATTTTCACGCCGATGGAAAGTACACGGCGCTCGTTACTATGCACGGTAGTGAAGGGCTTGTGGACGAGTCACTAAAAGATTTAGAGTCGCGTTTAGGTAATGCCTTCATCCGTATTCATAGACACAGCTTAGTGAATTGCGACGAAATCTCTGCGTTGGAACAAACCGTTCATGGTCACTTTGTACGCTTAAAAAGTTCCAATGCCGTTTTGCCTGTTTCGAGGCGCGCGTTGAAGTTGGTTAAGTCGTTGTTATGATGGCGAGTAATTTGGTATTGATTCTTTATCTTCAAGTAAAATAAGACTTTTTTACCAAAGTATTACCACCATTACCGTTTAATCCTTAAATACTGCCGTTTAATCCTTTCCCCATTGAGCTTTAAATAGAAGTAACTAGACTGTTAACTATTACTATTGAACTATGGTTTTTTATGCGTAAACAACAGGGTTTCACACTTTTAGAAACACTCATTGCGTTTATCGTTTTAGTGTTTGGTTTATTGGGTGCTGTTGCACTTCAAGCCCGTGCCAAACAAGCGACATACGATTCTATGCAACGCGCCGCTGCTTTGGGGGTAGCTCAGGATATTGTTGAAAGAATCAAAGCTAACCCTTTGGGGGCACAGGCCGGGGCATACAACTTAACCATCAGTAGCAATGATGGTGTTGGCTCTGGATTTGCCTCTTGCATTAATGTGGATTGCGATCCTGGTGGATTGGCAGCATATGATGCTGAACAATGGCGTAGAGCAATACGCGGTCAGGAAAATACAGGTGCACTCGCGGATGCAACTGTTTGTATCGAGGCTGCATTGGCAGCAGAACAACTCAATATTGATGTGACTATTACGTGGGCATCAAGGCAGGAGTTGGGTAGTAGTGCTGATGCAGGTATAAGCAAGCAAGGGTGTGGAGGCAATACCAACACCAGAAGAATGTTAGCAATGGAGTCATACGCGTATGTGCGTTAATAGTATTAAAGGCTCTCAATCGGGCTTTACTCTCATTGAGCTCGTCGTAGCGACGGTTGTTGGCGTATTTCTGTTAGGTGGCGTTATGTTCACCTATTTGAGTATGAAAACTACTACCAGTGATACGATTGAAATGGGAGAGCTGCAAGAAACTGGTCGAATGGCACTGGATATTATTGGCAAAGACTTAGAAATGGCAGGCTTTTGGGGGTCCTTTAATGGACTCTCCCTAGAATCAACAACTATTGATGTGACTGCTGTAGCTAACCCTGGCAACGATTGTAGTGTGGGCTTGAATAATGGTAGTTTTCCTCAAAATAGCCCGAGTAGCTTTAAGTACATTTTTGGCTTAGAGGCAACTGAAGGCGCAAATATGGGGTGTATTACAGATGCAGTAGGTCAGAGTGATATTATTCAAATTAAAAGAGTTAGCGGTCAAAATATAAATGGTCAAGCTACGAGCGCGAATAGTTATTATTTGGAAGCTGATATTGCAGAAGGTCGAATCTTTGCTGGTGATGGTAACATGGTGAATGCTGCAAATGCCAATGGCACAGTGTGGCGTTATATGCACCATGTTTATTATGTCAATGAGCAGCAATATCAAATGGGAAACCGAACAGTTTCGGTGCCAGTTTTGATGCGCAAAAGACTCACTCCTGCTGGAGGAATGACGACGGAATCTGTATTGGAAGGAGTCGAGAATATAAGGTTACTTTACGGAATCGATAACGATGGTGATCGCAATGTTGATACTTACCTAACGGCAGGGCAAATGACAGTTAATGAATGGGAGCAAGTTACATCTAAAATTGTTACTGCACAATTGTTTGTTTTAGTGAGAGCTATTGAAGAAGATGCTGATTTAAATCGTACAAACAAGACGTTCACGCTGGGGGGAGACGGCGGAACTAGTAGGTCGTTAACTTTTGCTGATAATTTTAGGCGATTATTATTCGTTTCAACCATTAAGGTGAAAAATTCGGAGGTGGAGACATGGTAGCTCTTCGACACAGGCAGCAAGGCGTGGTCTTGGTAGCTGCGATAGTCATGGTGTTAGTTGTTTCAGGAATAGCCGTAACGCTGATGAGCGCAAGTAGTGTTGATATGAAAGTAGTCAATGCGGCTCAAGATTATGATGAAGCGAGCGAACGAGCATCTGCAGATTCAGACAGAGCGGTTTTTTCTGAGAAGCAAAAAGCTGCAACGAATAGTGCTTTGTATTTTAGCAAAGGACAATTTAACGCTGGTGGCGGGGGGGTTATCGCATTGGTCGTTCCGGGAGCTGAAGCAACTTTGACTATGTCTCACGAAAATGATGGACCTCAGGATTTAGATTGCCCACCAAGAGCTAACCCTACGCCTGGAATTAAATGCAACATGTTGAACATTCAAAGTAGTGTTGATTATGGAAGGTCTGATAGACATAACGTGACTGTCGTTTCTGGTATTGCGCAAGAAATGGCTAGTATGACTGGGCAGTAGAGCGGCTAGGCAAATATAGGTGAAATTATGAAATTTTTTAAAAGCTTGGCTGTTGCAGCACTGGTATTTGCAACGACCAATTCATACGGTGAAGACATCGAGCTTTACGTTGGTAAAAACTTTGTCAGTGGGCCCAAAAAGCCACAAGTGCTGATTATTCTCGATAACTCAGGGAGTATGAACGAGAGTATTGAGACCCCCGAAGGGTATAAACCAGATGAGTATTATGAGGGCGTTGGAGCTGGTAATGGTTTTGGCGACGGCTTTATTTTTTATACTGTAGGCCAACCAATTGATCAAATTCTACTAAGCGATTTGGAAAACAGAAGTGACGCTAAGCGCTTCAATGACTTTCTAAATGGCTGCGATGCAGCCAAAGCTGCAATAGAAGAGTTTGGTTTTTATACTGGTAAAATGCTTGAGTTCACTGGTAAGGGTAAAAGTGGTGAATGGACCAAGATAAAAAATGATAACGGTGCGAACATGAACAGCGCTGTTGATTGTTTAGATGATATCTTAAACGATGATGCCAACAATCAATTTACTGCGAAGGATGGAACCGTCAGTTACTTGCAAGTCGCGACCAATGGTCGTACCTATACATCTGCAAGCGATTCTCAACTCAAAGGTATGCCGTCGCTTTCAAATGACAACAATACTCGCCCTTATTTTGGTTACTCAAATAAGTCTAAAGGAGATCTAACATCCGATGAATATAATTCCCTTATTGCGAAGTTCTCTGATGCAACAGTCGTAACGTTATTTTCACCAAACTATATTCGTTGGTATATCGATAAAAGCTCAAACCTTGTAGAAGAGAAGAAAATTGAGGTTGCTAAAGAAGCTATTCGTCAAACATTAGGCGCAACAGAGGGGGTTGATTTTGCCTTAATGCTCTTCAATCTCAACTTTCCTGAAGAAGGAAAGCGTGATGGAGGCCGAATCGTAGCAGGCTTCGGTCAGAGTGACGAGAACATTGTAAGTATTGTAGATGCAATTGAAGGTGAAACGAATACGCCTTTGTGTGAAACGTTATTTGAAGCTTACAATTTTTACGCCGGCAACTCAGTGATGTTTGGTGATGATGATGTTGACTGTACATTGCTAGGAGAAGATTCGTGTGGATTCGAATTTTATTACCAGGGTAATACCCCACCATTTGACGAAGCCAATACAACGATTGATGGGCAAGGAAACACGTATAAAACGCCATTCAAAGCGAGTGATTGCGCCGCTAACTCGAGCGTGATCTATATTACTGATGGTGTGCCAACGGTTGATACTAGCGCTGATGAAAAGATAGCGTCCTTGCCGAATGCGGATGTATCTCTGGTTAAAGACGGTAGTTACTTGCCCGTTTTATCTCAGTGGATGTACAACAACGACGTCAACACAAGTGTCGATGGCGATCAACACGTAGAACTTTATACGATTGGTTTTGGCGAAGGCGCACCTGTAGAACTACTTGAAACTGCGGCAGAAGTAGGTGGTGGTTCCTTCCAGTTTGCTGGAGATGGTATATCTCTAGCTGATGCTATCAGAGAATCTCTTGTCTCTATCTTGGAGACTTCAAGCTCGTTTACAGCACCTTCGGTTGCAAGTAACAACTTCGATAGAACCCAAACGCTTAATTCTGTTTATTACGCAATGTTTTTGCCAACAGAAGGAGCTCGTTGGGGCGGTAACTTGAAGAAACTTAAGGTTGTAGGAAGTGAAATAGTCGATGCAACGGGTGCTCTTGCAATCGATAGTAGTGAGGAAGGAAACGGAAACATCAAAGACACTGCAACTACGTTCTGGAGCCCAGCCGGTTTGCAAGATGGTAATGATGTATTGAGTGGTGGCGCAGGTTATGTTCTGTCTGGCCAATCGAGCAGGACTGTCTATTCAGACGTTGGCTCTAATGGTGGTCTCGCTAACTTCAGTGTTGGTAATGCTGTTAGCCGTGCAGGAAGTAAAGGCGCACTCGCAGGAAAGCTGGGTGTCAGCGAAGATGAAGTTGATGAGATGATTAAATGGGCTCGTGGTATTGATGTCGACGATGATGATAATGACGGCAATACCTCTGAGAACCGTAAAGACATTCTTGGTGACCCTCTTCATTCACGTCCGTTAGCTGTTACCTATGCTGATGGGTCTGTACGTGTGATGTTTGGAACAAATGGAGGATTTTTCCATGTGTTTAAAGACTACAATGACACGTTGACGGAAGAGTGGAGCTTCATTCCATACGAACTCTATGGAAATTTATCGACATTAAGAGACAATACTCCTGGTTCAAAAGTATATGGAATCGATGGTTCGGCGAGCATGTATTTTGATGATAAGAACCAAAACGGTGTAGTTGATTCAACAGACCGTGTGTGGGTGTTCATCGGTATGCGCCGTGGTGGTGATTCTTACTATGCATTTGATTTAAGTACTCCCTCTACACCACGTTTACTATGGCATAAAAATAGCCAAAGTCCTGGATTGGGCGAATTAGGGCAGACGTGGTCTCAGCCAAAAGTGACATTCATTAGAAAACATGGCAACAAACCTGTGTTAGTGGTCGGTGCAGGGTACGATACCAACAAAGACAGCAGTGCATCAGCTGACGGTGTAGGTCGAGGAGTGTATATCCTTGATGCGGAAACCGGTGATTTAGTTTGGGCATTTACTGAGTCAGCTGGTGGTGGCTCTAATACACCTTTCCCTGGTCAAGACAGTATTCCTGGATCAATTGAGTTATTGGATTCGAATTACGACGGTTTTACAGATCGTATGTATGCGGCAGATACAGGTGGTCATATTTGGCGCTTCGACATGCCTAGTTCAGACCCAACTGGTTCTGAGCCATGGACTGTATTTGAACTTGCTGATCTAGGTGGTTTAAATCGTGACAGGAAATTCTTTTATGAACCTGCAGTTGCAAGAACCTTCTTTAGTCAGGTGACTGAAATTACTACAGATATTGATGGCCAGTCTTCATCTCAGGTAGTAAGAGAAAATCGCCCTTACGAAGCTGTAGTCGTAGGTAGCGGTAACCGAGCTCACCCTCTTGATGATACCGAGCAGGATTATCTTTTCATGATCCGAGATGAAAACACCATTACACAATCATTTACTGTTGAAAATACTCCGGACGTGATCAACATTGGTGATTTGAAGGACATATCTGCAGATCCTTTCAGTGCTGCGCTTGATAATGCCGATGCATTTTTAGAACTTGAAAAAGATTTTTCAAACTTTAAAGGGTGGCGTTATACACTTGGACCTACTGAGAAGGCTCTGTCATCAGCAACTGTTGTTGGTGGTGTAGCATATTTTTCAACCTTTACCCCTGGGGCAGACAACGACTTAGAAAACTGTAAGCTAACCGGTGGAGCGGGTCTGTTATATGCATTTCACTTGCACTATGGCGCAAAGATATACAATAGCCTGACATTTAATGTTGGTAATCGTGTGCCGGATACACCACAGTTATTTTTTGATAAGGTTGACGATCCAACTACAACAGAAGAGGAAGATGAGAGTCAGTTCTTGTTAATCGGTGTTGGTGGTGGTGAAGATGGCACGGGTACCATCAAAGCTAAATCCATCAACGAGAACGGTCGACCTGGTGAATGTGGTATGGCAGATTGCGATCCAGATCCTTTTGGCTTCAAGACTCACAGGACTTATATATACAGATTAGAGGCAATTAATTAATGGATAATAATAAGGGCTTTACACTGATTGAGTTGATGGTAGTAGTCGCAATCGTCGGCGTTCTTGCTGCGATTGCCTACCCAAGTTATACCGAGTTTGTAATTAGTAGTGCTCGTTCTGAGGCGATGACAGCGGTCCTTAACGCTGCAAATAAAGAAGAACAGTATTTTGCTGACAATCGTCAGTACACAACTTCTTTAGCTGATATCGGCGTGAACACAACAACAGAATCAGGTTTGTATACGTTAGCAGCTGCAGTGAATGGGCAGAGCTTTGTAATCACTGCCACAGCTGCAGGTGGTATAGCTCTTCAAGATGGTAAATGCACGTCATTTACCATTAATGAAGCCGGTGTTAAAGGCTCTACCGGTAGCGCTGATGCAGATACATGCTGGAAGAGGTAGAATATGAAACATTTATATATTAACGGGTTAGCAGTTATTATTCTCGCTGGCATGAGCTGTACAGTAAATGCTGGCAAGCTAAACGCTTTTAAGTGTTATGCATTATTGGAAGATAACAAGCACGCTGTGATTGATGTTGAAGTTAAGCCTGACAGTATAGAAGCCGCTCGTGAGGCGGCTATTCTTGAAGGTCACAAGTATCCACAGCAAAAGAAAAAGAGTGTACTGGAGGTGAAGGAATGTGTTCCTCGGACTGAACAGTTCATTAACATCGAAGCACAGAAATTAGACAAAACGAAACTGCGTTAGCATTTATTGCTATCGAGTTTCACTCTTAATCGGCCTGCCTGGCTTACTACAATTCGTTTGGCAGGCTTGTTAAGCTTTGTATCCACTGAACAATAAATAAAACTTCCACTTTGAAAGCCTGCTAATGCTCCTGTTGGTCGAAATGTAAGAGCGTTTCTGGGGTATGAAATCGTATCACCAGCACTCGGCATCTCTAATATTCTTAAAATTTGCTCGTCAGTGCCTCTGTTTTGATTATTATCCATGTCAATAAACACCATGATGTCGTTTTGCCAATTAGTTACACACTGCTCGTTAATAGAAGGGCAAATCGTGATATTGTGGTTGTTATATATAGCGTAGGCTCTTGCAGAAAACAGATTGGTATTTAGTCTTGTTATATAGTTAGAGCGACGATTTTGCGGCCCTAAATCTTGGAGGTAGTACAAACCAACTAAGGTTAAAATACCCATAATAGTTACCGCTGTAACTAACTCAACGATTGTAAAGCCATAGCTACCGTAATGTAAGCGAGGGTGACATATCTTCATCCATGAAGTTCCGGTCCTTTTTTGGGTCCTTTAAGCTTAGGCTAAAATGCATTATCCGCAAGCTAAATTAGTTTTCCCACGTGAACGAACAGTACCAGAGTCGAGAATTTCTACTGCTACGTTGAAGCTATTATCCCCCTTGGGACAAAAGATAAATAACCCATCTTGACCAGCGGTGACAAGACCTTGCTGGTTGAACCGAATATTAGTTGCTCCACCGTTATGCACTAATTTACTGCCAGTAACTAGGTTTGAAACGCTGCGCAATAGAATATCTTCGCTTGAGTCAAAGCTCTGATTGTTGTTGACGTCCGAGAAAATCACGATCGTTCCTGTTTGCCAACTGTTCTGGCATGCGCCAGTAGCGCCAGGATTAGACATCGCACACATGATCACAGGATCCCCCGTGGTAATTGCTTTTGAGCGAGCAAACTTAGTGTGTCGTTTGAACTCTGCAGCGAAGTTATTTGCTTTTTCACGCGTGGTAAGCTCTGTAGTATTGAACAGCGCTATCCCTATAAGAATTGATGCAATAGCTAAGGTGAGCATCAACTCAAGAAGGGTAAATCCCTTATTATTTGATTGTTGACAGGTTTTCATAACATCGTCCTGTTGGTGTCATTATATTAATTTTAACACCATTAACGCATTAGTCACCCTTTTTGAAGTTTGCTTCATGGCGAACAATTGACTAAAATCGGCGCACCTGCCAGAGCAAAATAAAGACAATGAAAAAGATAGAAGCCATCATCAAACCATTTAAATTAGACGACGTACGTGAAGCCCTGTCAGAAGTGGGCATTACAGGTATGACTGTATGTGAAGTAAAAGGGTTCGGGCGTCAAAAAGGTCACACAGAACTATACCGCGGTGCAGAGTACATGGTTGATTTCTTACCTAAGGTAAAATTAGATATTGTACTTGCAGATGAAGATGTTGACCGCGCAATTGAAGTAATCATTAAAACGGCACAGACAGGTAAAATCGGTGACGGTAAGATTTTCGTGACCGAAGTAGAACGTGTGGTACGTATACGTACACAAGAAGAAGATGAGGATGCGATTTAATCGCCACTAATTTTTCCCACAAAAAAACCCGATGTTGTACATCGGGTTTTTCTTTGTTGCTACTTAGCGATTGGTTTTGTTAACCGCCAGAGTTTGGCGAGCATGCTCAGCCATATCTGTTAACCCAAGCTTTTCATAACTTTTTACCATCATTTCCAGCGCAGGTTCTAAGTAACTGCTTTGTGAGAAGTGCTCTAACACATATTTACCGCGGTTAGCTGCGGCCAAATATGCCTCGCGCTCATAATAATATTCAGCTACTTTTAGCTCATTACGGGCCATCTTGTTCAGCAACCAAACCAGTCTGCGCTTTGCTTCAGGCGCATATTTACTGTCTGGGTAGTTATTAACTAAAGTGGACAAATCTTTAAAGGCTACACGGGTACGCTGAGCGTCACGGTCAGCACGGTCTACACCAAAATATTCTTGGAACGCATTTTTATCTGCTTTGATATTCACCAGACCACGCATGTAGTACATGTAGTCTAAGTCTTTGTGGTTTGGATTCAGACGAATAAAACGATCGATCGTTGCAAGAGCTTGTTCTGTATTACCTGTTTGGAAGTAGGCATACACTAAATCCATTTGCACTTGTTTTGAAAATGGACCAAATGGGTAACGTGCGTCAATGGCCGAAAGAAGCTCGATAGCACGAGCATATAAAGCTGAATCCAGCGTCTCACGGGCTTCTTCGTACAGAGCTTGCGCTGACTTGTTAGGCACTTTTTCTATTTCTTCTTGCTCTGGTGCTGATGAACATGCGCTAAGTAAGGAGGCCGTAAATACGACTGCTAGTGCCCGTTTACTTATTTTATTTATCATTAATTAGGTACCTTAGTTGTCTTTGGCTAGGCCAAGTAGGTAAAACCGAGTAAACTATGCGAATTATGCGATTCTAACCCAGTCAAGCAGACCTTGCACTGGTAAATTAGGTAAAACTTGCTTATGGCAGAACAAATTTTCCTCAGTGCAGAGGTTCCCGTAGAGCTGGGCGGTAAACGTCTAGACCAAATTCTGGCGCAATTGTTCCCAGATTATTCGCGCTCGCGCATAAAAACTTGGATTTTAGACGACATGGTGCATGTAAATGGCACTGTCGTAAACACCCCTAGAGAAAAATTGTTAGGTGGTGAGCAGGTAAGCATCGAGGCACAGGTTGAAGCTCCACGTGAATACGAAGCACAAGATATTGAACTTAATATCGTCTACGAAGATGACGACATTTTAGTAATCAACAAACCAGCTGGTCTCGTTGTGCACCCAGGTGCCGGCAATCCAGATGGTACGGTACTCAATGCTTTACTTCATCATTGTCCTGAAATTGAGAATGTACCGCGCGCGGGTATTGTCCATCGTCTTGATAAAGACACTACAGGTTTGATGGTTGTAGCCAAAACGATTCCAGCGCAAACTCACTTGGTAGCAGCGCTGCAAAAGCGTGAAAACTTTACTCGTGAATATGAAGCTATTTGTTACGGAACGATGACTGCCGGCGGCATGGTTGATGCGCCTATCGGACGTCACGCAACTAAGCGTACTCACATGGCTGTTACCCAATTTGGTAAGCCAGCGGTAACGCATTTCCGTGTTGCTGAAAAGTTCCGAGCGCACACGCGTCTTCGTCTTCGCCTCGAGTCAGGTCGTACACACCAAATCCGTGTGCACATGGCGCATATTAGCCATCCGCTTGTGGGTGATCAGTTTTATGGTGGTCGTCCGCGCCCACCTAAAAATGCATCAGAAGAGTTTTTAACTACACTTCGTGGCTTTAAACGCCAAGCGTTGCATGCGATCAAATTGCAACTTGCGCACCCGATCACAGGTGAGCAAATGCGTTGGCAAGCGCCAGTACCGCAAGACATGATTGACTTAACAGAAGCTTTGCGTGCTGATACAGCGCAAAACGGTCATGAAGAGTTCTAGTCATTCATCTATGTTCGTACCAAATTGGCAATCTCCCGCAAATGTGGGTGCTTGCCAAAGTACTCGCTGTGAAGGAGCAAGTCTTGCTCCTTATAGCAGTTTTAACCTTGGGCTACATGTCGGCGACGATCCCCTCAAGGTTTTAAAAAATCGCGCTCATTTAGACTCGCTATTGCCCAACCCAGCACGTTATGTGCAACAAGTGCACGGTACTGATATTCATATCGTCAACGATGAATCTTCAACCGATACCGTCATAGCAGATGGTCTTTTTACCAATCTAGTCGGTCAGCCTCTAGCAATAATGACAGCAGATTGTTTGCCCGTGTTGTTAGCAAGTAAGGATGGTACTGAGGTTGCTGCACTGCATTGCGGTTGGCGCTCTCTCGCCGGTGGAATTATTGAGAAGGCATTACCTTTATTTCAAAGTAAACCATCTTTGATAGCCGCTTGGCTAGGACCTGCGATTGGTCCGATGGCCTTTGAAGTAGGCGTTGAAGTCAGGGCACAATTTTTGGCATCCTCAGCTGAACATGAATTGGCTTTTAAAAAACATCGCGACAAATACCTCGCTGACTTAGCGCTTATCGCAACTCAAAAGCTCAATCGACTAGGAGTAAAAGCAGTCAGTAATCAAAGTGAATGCACCTATACCCTCAACGATAAGTACTTCTCCTATCGCCGCGATGGTGAAACTGGGAGAATGGCATCCGTGATCTGGCGCAAATTTTAAACTGTTTTTTTTAATCTAAACTTGAACAATTCTGTGCCAGCACCCATTAAATAAGTAATAGAACTTTTTAGTGGAAACAGACACATGCGTTTAGATAGATTTACCAGTAAATTTCAACAAGCGCTTTCCGATGCTCAATCTTTGGCGCTCGGGCGCGATCATCAATTTATAGAGCCTGTACACCTTATGTATGCGCTTTTACAGCAAAGCGGATCGAGTATTCGTGCTTTGTTAGTGCAAGCAGGTGTCAGTGCCGATGAACTAAACACCAAGTTATCGCAAGAAATAGAGAAGCTTTTCAAAGTGGAAGGCGTTGGTGGTGACGTCCAACTCTCAAACAATATGGTTTCGTTGCTTAACCTCTGTGATAAGTATGCGCAAAAACGCAAAGACAAATTCATCTCCAGTGAATTATTCGTCCTTGCTGCGTGTGAAGACAAGGGGCCGTTAGGCAATATATTCAAAGCGCTAAATATCACGACCAGTAAGGTTGAAAAAGCGATTGATGCAATCCGTGGAGGTCAAAAAGTAGATGACCCTAATGCGGAAGAAACGCGTCAAGCTCTCGAAAAATTCACTATTGATTTAACTGAACGCGCAGAGCAGGGAAAATTAGACCCTGTAATAGGTCGTGATGAAGAAATCCGTAGAACGGTTCAAGTATTGCAGCGTCGCACCAAGAACAACCCCGTGCTTATCGGTGAGCCTGGCGTCGGCAAAACCGCCATAGTCGAGGGGCTCGCACAGCGTATTGTGAATGGTGAAGTGCCAGAGGGTCTGAAGAATAAACGTGTATTGTCGTTAGACCTAGGCGCTTTGGTGGCCGGTGCGAAGTATCGTGGCGAATTTGAAGAGCGTTTAAAGTCCGTGCTTAATGAGCTTGCAAAGGAAGAAGGACAAGTGATCCTCTTCATCGATGAAATCCACACTATGGTGGGTGCGGGTAAAACAGACGGTGCGATGGATGCGGGCAATATGCTCAAGCCTGCCTTAGCCCGTGGTGAATTGCACTGCGTTGGCGCCACCACCCTTGATGAGTATCGCCAGTACATCGAAAAAGATGCAGCGTTGGAGCGCCGCTTCCAGAAGGTGTTGGTGCAAGAGCCAAGTGTAGAAGACACAATTGCTATTTTACGTGGTCTGAAAGAACGATACGAATTACACCATTCGGTTGAAATAACAGATCCTGCCATTGTTGCGGCGGCGAATTTGTCGCACCGATACATCAGTGACCGTCAATTACCGGATAAAGCCATTGACCTCATAGATGAAGCGGGTTCGTCAATTCGTTTACAGATTGACTCTAAACCGGAGCAATTGGACCGCCTCGAACGTCGCATTATTCAGCTCAAGCTCGAAGACAATGCCTTAGCCAAAGAAAAAGATGAAGCCTCACAAAAGCGCCGTGAAGAGATGCAAGAGCTTATTAAAGAACTTGAGTCTGAATATGCAGAGCTTGATGAGGTGTGGAATGCAGAGAAAGCCTCATTGCAAGGTACACAAGTCATTAAAGCTGAACTAGAGCAAGCAAGATTAGACTTAGAAGTCGCGCGCCGAGCGGGTGACTTACAGCGTATGTCTGAATTGCAGTATGGCCGGATCCCTGAGTTGGAGCGCAAGTTAGACTTAGCATCTCAAGTAGAAATGCAGGATATGAGTTTGCTGCGTAATAAAGTAGGAGAAGATGAAATTGCCGAAATCTTATCGCGCTGGACGGGTATTCCTGTGGCAAAAATGCTCCAAGGTGAGCGTGAGAAACTACTACAAATGGAAGATGAGCTTCATCAGCGCGTGATTGGTCAAGATGAAGCGGTTACCGCGGTTGCAAATGCCATTCGTCGCTCTCGCGCGGGGCTAGCTGATCCAAATCGCCCGATTGGCTCGTTTCTATTCCTTGGGCCAACAGGTGTGGGTAAAACAGAACTGACCAAAGCCTTAGCGCATCTTATGTTTGATACCGAAGATGCGATGGTGCGCATTGATATGTCCGAGTTTATGGAAAAACACTCAGTCGCGCGTTTAGTGGGAGCACCTCCTGGTTATGTCGGTTATGAAGAAGGTGGATACCTTACCGAAGCAGTTCGTCGTCGCCCCTATTCAGTGGTATTGCTCGATGAAGTGGAAAAAGCGCATCCAGATGTGTTTAACATTTTACTGCAAGTGCTGGACGATGGTCGTTTAACCGACGGGCAAGGGCGCACGGTCGACTTTAAGAACACTGTGATTATCATGACTTCCAACTTGGGTTCTGATGTCATTCAGGAGCAAGCTAGCAAAAATGATTATGCTCTGTTGAAAGAAAAAGTAATGGCGGTATTGGCGCAGCAGTTCCGTCCAGAGTTTATTAACCGCATTGATGAAACCGTGGTGTTCCATCCTTTAGCAAGCGAGCACATCAAGCAAATCGCTGATATTCAATTAGCGAAGCTTTATGAGCGTCTCACTGAGAAAGGGTACATTCTTGAGGTTACAGATGCGGCCTTAGCGAAGTTGGCACAAAGTGGTTTTGATCCCGTTTATGGAGCGCGCCCACTCAAACGCGCAATCCAGCAGGCTATTGAAAACCCACTTGCTCATAAGCTCTTGGCTGGGGAGTTAACGGCCGGAAATATCATTTGTATCGATGCAGATGACGAGGGCTTCACTTTTAATAGTAAATAAGTTGATAAGAAATAACTAAAAGGCGGCATTTTTGCCGCCTTTTTTATTGTCTGTGCGCTGTGGTAATGTCAATATAAGGCAAAGGAACCGAACTTAAAGTGCTAGTTATGCAAAGTGACTACCAAGCCATGGCAATTCATGCCTTTGGTGAGCCGGGTGTGCTTAAACCAATATCTCTCCCCATGCTGCAGCCTCAAAAAGATGAAATGCTTATTAAAGTACGCAGTACAGCAATTAACCCCATTGATGTTAAGACACGAGCCGGAATAGGTTTTGCAGCAGAGCAAAACAAAGGGAACTTGCCACTGGTACTCGGATACGACTTATTCGGCGAGGTCGAGCAGTGCGGTTCTGACGTTACGGGTTTTAAGCAGGGAGACTTCGTCATTGGTATGATAGGTTTTGCCACCCAGCCTGGTACCTACGCACAATATGCCAAAGCCCGATCAAACGAGCTTATTAAAGTAGATAATACGAATATAGAACCGCAGTTATCCGGTCTTTGTTTGGCAGGATTGACGGCATTCCAAGCTATTTCTTCACTTGATTGTCCAAAAAATCAGCCTTTGTATGTAAATGGTGCAAATGGCACGGTTGGCTCGTTAGCAATTCAAATTGCAGCAAATATGGGATACCAAGTAATTGCAGTGACGCGAAGTGAACTGCCTGCAGGCTTAGCCGGGAAATTTGTGCAAATGGATTATGATGAATTTGTCAGTAATCCAAGCAAGCGTTACTTAATCGATGTTGTTGGTTTGGAAGTGGGAATGCGCTGTTTGCAAGGGCTTTCAGTGCAAAGCAGTATTGTTACTATCCCAACTTTGTCACAAGCACAGATCATTGCGGCTGCTAAATTGCAGGGCGTCAATGGTAAAGGTGTGCTTGTTGTTAAAAATAAAGCGCAATTGCAGAGAATTTATTCGTGGTATCAACAGGGCAAATTGGTTTTAGCTCATAAAACAATGCCGTTGAGTGCCGCAGGGTTTGCACATCAGCAAATCGAACAAAATAACAGCAAAGAAAAGGTTATTTTATTGCCTTGGTCTTGAGTATTTATTTGTGCACCCCATAACAACACAATTGGGCCTATTGGCTAGAGGTAGAATTTTTGACTTGTACACAATTAAAGCAACGACTTAGCACTCTTAGCACAGCTGAAGAGCTAGGGGCTATCGTTGGCATTCAACGCGGTGTTGAGCGTGAAGCGTTGCGCACAAATCACAGCGGCGGTTTATCGGCACGTCCCCACCCAGAAAGTGTGGGTAGTGCACTAACTAATTCAATGATTACGACAGACTTTTCTGAGGCTTTGTTGGAGTTCATCACGCCGGTTAGTACCGACGCTAATGAAACCTTGGCACAGCTTCGTGATTTGCAAAAGTTCACCCTCGCGAACTTAGATAATGAATTGCTGTGGCCAGTCAGTATGCCGTGCTACATCCAAAGCCAAGATGAAATTCCACTGGCACAATTTGGCAGTTCAAATATCGGTAGAATGAAAACCTTGTATCGAGAAGGGTTAAAGAATCGCTACGGCAGTATGATGCAAGCGATAGCTGGTGTGCATTTTAATATCTCGTTCCCTGAGAGTTTATGGCAAAGCTTACAACGCCAAGCTGGTGACAAGGGAGACTTACAATCTTTTATTTCTGCAGGCTATCTGGGGTTAATTCGCAATTTCAAGCGAGAGCTATGGCTTATAAGCTATCTATTTGGCGCTTCGCCTGCTTTGTGTCGCTCTTTCTTGGAAGGACGTGAAACAGACTTACCCTTTAAGTCGCTGGGTAAGGGGTCGTTATACCTTGAGTATGGTACGGCGTTACGTTTAGGTGATTTGGGTTATACCAACAGCGCGCAGTCGAGTTTGCGAGTGATGTATAACTCTCTCGACGAGTATGTTGATGGCCTTAAAAAAGCGATTAGCTTGCCATCAGATTTATACCAAAATCTTGATGATTATCATGCGGCTCAACCGCAACAACTCAACAAGAACATTCTGCAAATAGAAAATGAGTTCTATTCGCCAATCAGACCAAAGCGTAACGCACAATCAGGTGAAAAACCTACAGAAGCTTTGTTACGCGGTGGTATTGAGTACATTGAAATTCGCGCGTTGGATGTAAACCCATTTGCAGATACAGGTATTGATATTGAGCAGATACACTTCTTGGATGTGTTTTTAACATACTGCCTGTTGAAAGCCTCAGCGCCTATGAGTTGGGATGAACAAAAACAAACACAGTTAAATTTAGACCGTGTCGTTAACGAAGGACGCAACCCTGAATTGACCTTGCTGCGTGGTGAGCAAGAAGTCAGCTTGCGTCAATGGGCGAATGATATCTTTGTTGAGCTTGAATTGGTCGCCAAGTACATGGACGAAGCCTACGGCGTAAGTTACTACAGTGACACCATTGGTGATATGGCAACCTGGGTTTCATCACCAGAGAAGACTACGTCTGGACGCTACATGGCCAAGTTGCTCGAAACAAATTCTGACAATGGCACCTTTGCGTTATCGCTAGCGAAAGAATATTTAAGTAATCATCAACAGTGGCAATACCACAGTTTTGATGACGCGCATTTAACAGCAAAAGCGCAACAATCTTTACAAGCTCAAAAAGAGTTGGAAGAAGCTGATAGCGTGAGTTTTGAGGCGTTTTTAGATAGCTATTTTCAGGCATAAAAAAAGCGCGGCTAAGGTGGCCGCGCAAATTATTCTACAGGGATGAAACAATGCTAAACTGCTGCATTCGTATATTCAGACCTAGGCAAATTGAGTAAGTTCAAAAAAAATGAAAAAAATTTCTTTAATTGTCTTAGTTACTACAATAATGACCGGTTGTGCTACGGCCCCCCCTAAGCAACCTGATGATATTTGTAAGATTTTTGAAGAAAAAGAAGATTGGTACTTTGACGCAAAAGATGCCCAAGAAAAGTGGGGTTCCCCCAAGCATGTGCTGATGGCCATGATGTACCAAGAAAGTTCATTTAAGCACGATGCAGCACCTCCGATGGAGTATTTCCTTGGTTTTATCCCGGTAGGGCGTGCCAGTGATGCGTATGGCTACTCGCAAGCGAAGACCATGACATGGGACGATTACATCCGCGAAACGGGTAATGGCGGTGCAGATCGTGATGATTTTGACGATGCTATCGACTTTATGGCGTGGTTTGTTTGGAAAACTCATCAAGTCAATGGTGTGTCTAAATGGGATGCCTATGCACAATATCTGAATTATCACGAAGGATGGGGCGGCTATAAGCGCGGTACCTATAAAAATAAAAAGTGGTTGATGTCCGTTGCTAATAAAGTAAAAAGTCGAGCGGGGCGCTACGGCGTGCAATTGAAACGTTGCGAAGCTGATTTAGACAAAAGCTGGTTCCAACGATTATTTTCTTAACATTGATAAAAAACGGCGCTTAAGCGCCGTTTCTCGTAATAAGTTGTTACTGTGGTTGATTCGGGAAAGTGTGAATATACACATCGCGTTGTGGGAACGGGATGGTGATATCTGCTTCGTCAAAGGCGATTTTAACGCGCTCATATAGACCAAAATAAACGGGCCAGTAGTTTTCAGATTTCACCCAAGCCCAAACCAGCATACCAATGTGGCTATCGCCATGCTGACTCACGTGAACAACAGGTTCAGGGTCCTCTAGTACCATGTCATAGTCTTTCAGCACTGACATCAAGACGTCACGGGCTTTATGTACGTCATCGCCATAACTGATACCAAACTCAATATCTACACGACGGTTTTCCTCAGCAAATAAGTTCTTAACCGTTCCATTTGAAAGGGCACCATTAGGAATAATGATTTTTTGGTTGTCGTAAGTAAGCAGCACAGTCACAAAAATTTGAATCTCAACCACCTTACCCATGTGACCTTGAGCTTCAATGACGTCACCAACTTTAAACGGTTTAAAGAATAGGATGAGCACGCCCCCTGCAAAGTTCGATAAGCTGCCTTGAAGCGCCATACCTACGGCTAAACCTGCGGCACCGAGCATAGCAATAAACGACGTCGTTTCTACGCCAATCATCGAAGCGACAGATATAAGCAAAAGAATCTTGAGGATAGCGCTTATAAAGGAGACTAAGAAGTGGGTGAGACCAGGCTCCACCTTCATCTTATTCATGGACTTTTCAGTCATGTTAGCGACGCGGCCGATAAACCACCAACCAACAACGAGAACAACTAAGGCCAAAATAAACTTGGGGCCATACTGCATCAGCATTTCGATGGCTTTGTTATAGATACTTTCGAGGGATATATCTGTCATCTGTGCTTTCCTTTTTTAGAGACTAAAGAGTATTAAAGCACAGATAACAGGTGAGATGAGTTTAAATCTAAGATTTTTTTCGCTTTTTAGGCGGAATAACACGTACAAGTTTGATCATGTTTTCTTTGACTTCCAATACTTCGATTGGATAACCCGCGATTTTCATTCCCAAATTAGCGTCTGGAATGTCTTCGAGGTATTCCACAATCAAGCCGCTGAGGGTCTTAGGGCCGTCGATAGGAAGCTTCCAGCCCATCTCTTTATTCAGATCACGAATGTTGGCACCGCCCTCCACGAGCACTGAACCATCGGCTTGGACATCCACTTCTTCACTTGGCGCACGCGCTGTCGTTGTGGTGAAATCTCCTACGACTTCTTCAAGGATATCCTCAAGCGTCACTAAGCCTTGAATATCGCCATATTCGTCTACTACAAGGCCGATTCGCTCTTTAACTTGTTGGAATTTATGCAGCTGAGTATTTAGCGATGTGCCTTCAGGAATGAAGTAAATTTCACGTACAGCACGCAGTAAAGATGCTTTGTTGAACTGTTCTTTTGAAAGTAGGCGTAGTGCGTCACGAGAATGAATAAAACCCACGGCGTCATCAATCTGGTCGCGATACAGCAGTACACGAGTATGTTGGATTTGCGTGAGCTGTTTGCTGATCACTTTCCAATCATCATTGATATCAATGGCGTTAATTTCATTACGCGGGATCATGATGTCTTCAACAGTGACCTGCTCTAAATCTAGAATCGAGGTCAACATGCTTTTGTGTTCAGCAGGAAGCATTGCACCTGCTTCGCTAACTACCGTTTTTAATTCTTCCTTACTTAAACTGTGCTCTTCAACCTGCTCTGGGCTGAAGCCCAGCAAACGCAACAAGCCGTTAGTGATCCAGTTCAAGGCCATAACAAACGGTAGAGTAAGCTTGAGTAAATATTTCAGGATAAACGAACTTGGGAAGGCAATTTTCTCAGGGTACAAAGCTGCGATCGTTTTTGGTGTTACCTCTGCAAAAACCAGCAAGATAAAGGTTAAACCAAAAGTTGCCACGGCAAGGCCTACAACATCGCCAAACAATCGGATGCCAACAATGGTTGCGATCGATGAAGCTGCAATGTTTACAAGGTTGTTACCAATCAGAATAAGGCCAATCAAACGGTCTGGACGTTTGAGTAATGAACTTACACGTTTAGCACCAGAGTGATTGTGTTTTTCTAGGTGGCGCAGTCGATATTTGTTGATCGAAAGCATACCCGTTTCTGAGCTCGAGAAATAAGCGGAGAGTACGATTAACACTATTAAAATTATAAATAACGTACTCGTCGATATGTCGTCCAAAGAGGGATCCTTTTGTTAAAAACCAGGGTATATTAAGCGGTACTCAACGCGCAGAGTCAAGTTTAGTCGCTGGTCGTTATTATTAAATGATTAAAAACGATGCAAAATCACTTCTTGTACAAAGCGACTTCCGAAGTATGCGAGCGTTAATAAAGCTGCGCCTACCATGATAGTGATAACTGAAGACTTGCCACGCCACCCGCGGGTTTTACGACCAATCACAACGGCTAAAAATACTGCCCAAGCGATAACAGACAGCACCGTCTTGTGGGCAAATTCTTTACTGACCATTGAATCCACAAAAATAAACCCAGACGCAATAGCGATTGTGAGCAAAGCCGTACCCACGGTAACAAGTTGATACAGCTGGCGCTCTACCACCATTAAAGGAGGTAAGTGGCTATAGACAATCGCTAAATCTTTACGTTTTAAACGTTTGTCGATGAAATAAAATTGGACTGCGTAGAGTGTCGCAATGATCAACACGCAATACGCCAACAGAGATAACGAGATATGCGCCACTAGCTCAACTTCAAGCTGGATGTTTTGCACAATCATGTGATGAGGCATAAATAAACTTGCGAACAACAATATTGCCGCAAAGCCGTACACTACGGGCAACAGCAAGGTTGCAGGGAATTTCAAAGAAACTGCCGTTACGCTGAGCACGATAACCCAACAGGTTAATAAGGAAACATTAACGAAACTAACATCTTGCCCTGCACTGGTGAACACCGAATTCACCAGCAACACCATGTGCGTCAAAATAGCCAATGTGCTGAGAATAACGGTAACCTTTTGCGAAGGTCCTTGGGCGTGAAATAAGCGAGACAAAACGTGTGCAGTCGCCGCACCGTAAAAAACACAACTCAGTATTGTCAAAACTGTAATCAGCATAATGACCTTTATAAGGGATTAAATGAATGCTTTAAAAGGACATTGTATGTAAAGCGCACACGCTTGCCTAGATCTAATTATGTGAATCCATTGCAGATGCTACTGGGATTTGCCCCATGCTTTCAGTTATAATCGGCAAAAATGTAAGTAGCAACGGACTCGATAGCGATGTTTGAAAACCTTCAGGAACGATTAGGAAAGACCCTAAAAAATATCAGTGGCCGCGGCCGTCTTACCGAAGACAATATTAAAGAAACGCTGCGCGAAGTGCGTATGGCGTTACTTGAAGCCGACGTCGCGCTCCCTGTTGTACGTGAATTTGTAAAACAAGTAAAAGAACGTGCAGTAGGTACAGAAGTAACTAAGAGCCTAAGCCCAGGTCAAGTTTTCATTAAAATCGTCCGTGAAGAGCTTGAAAAGGCAATGGGTGAAGCAAATGAAGAGCTGAACCTCAATGCGCAGCCGCCAGCAGTTGTCATGATGGCGGGTCTTCAAGGTGCCGGTAAGACAACCAGTGTTGGTAAACTCGCCAAATTCCTTAAAGAGCGTAAAAAGAAATCTGTACTCGTTGTGAGTGCTGATGTCTATCGCCCAGCGGCGATTAAGCAGCTAGAAACACTTGCCGCTGAAGTTGATGTGGAATTTTTCCCAAGTGATATCAGCCAAAAGCCAGTAGATATCGCGACGGGTGCAATTAGCCATGCCAAGAAGAAATTCATTGATGTGGTGCTAGTAGATACAGCGGGTCGTTTGCATGTCGACAGTGACATGATGGACGAAATTAAAGAGCTACACGCTGCTATTAAGCCGATTGAAACACTCTTTGTTGTTGACTCCATGACGGGTCAAGATGCAGCGAACACAGCCAAAGCTTTTGACGAAGCACTGCCTTTGTCAGGTGTCATTCTGACTAAAACAGATGGTGACGCACGCGGTGGTGCTGCATTATCGATTCGTCACATCACCGGTAAGCCAATTAAGTTTATCGGTGTAGGTGAGCGTACAGATGCCTTAGAGCCTTTCCACCCAGATCGTGTAGCATCACGTATTCTCGGTATGGGTGACGTGTTGTCACTTATCGAAGAAGTGGAGATGAAGGTCGACAAGGAGAAGGCCGCTAAAGTTGCTGATAAAGTATTTAAAGGCGATGGCTTTACCTTAGAGGACTTTGCTGAGCAATTACGCCAGATGAAAAATATGGGCGGTATGATGTCCATGCTTGATAAATTGCCTGGCATGAACAACCTTCCTGATGCGGTAAAAGGCCAAATGAGTGATAAAACCTTTGTGCAAATGGAAGCTATTATTAACTCCATGACTGCAAAAGAGCGTGCTCGTCCAGAAATCATCAAAGGCTCTCGCAAAAAACGTATCGCTGCGGGTTCAGGTACGCAAGTGCAAGAAATCAACAAGCTGTTGAAGCAATTCACGCAAATGCAGAAAATGATGAAGAAGATGAAAGGCAAAGGCGGCATGATGAAAATGATGCGCGGCATGAAAGGGATGTTACCACCGGGTATGATGGGTGGACCAGGCGGCCCGAAATTCTAACAAGCAATTTAGCGATGGAAGCGCGGTTTATACCGCGCTTTTTTTATGGATTTGCAAACCTTGTCAGCTCGTGGAATAGTGATACAGACATCATCATTTATTGTTCGTTATGCGTCGCGTTATTTTAATTACCTTTTTTGCACTCTTTATGTTTGGATGCGCCAAATCTGATTGGCGAACTGCTAGTCGTGAACCTGCAGGCATCGCTATCCCTCTTTCTCAAACACAAGCCGCTATCGAATTTTATGCAGCAGATGCATTCAGTTGGCGTGGTTGGTTCGCTGTACACACTTGGTTTGCGCTCAAAGAAGAAGGCGCTCAACAGTACACTGTGTATGAGGTAGTAGGTTGGGGTGTTGATAAAGGCCGCAAGGCTCTGCGTATTTATAAAACCGACACACCTGATAGATATTGGTATGGCGCTAAGCCAGAAAAGTTTCTTTCTATTACTGGAGAGCGAGCGCAAAAGCTTATCCCAAAAATAGCTGAAGCAGCGGAACGTTATCCTTGGGCCGATGAATATACGTTATTTCCCGGACCAAATAGTAATACCTTTCCTGCGTGGATAGGACTGCAAGTACCAGAGCTAGAATTGGAGATGCCTTTTTCAGCCATAGGCAGCGGCTATGCCAAATAAAGATAGTGTAATGACGCTTCGTCCTTTTATCCACGCAGATATCGACTCACTTGTTGCCATGCTCAATGATGAGAATGTGCAGCGCTTTTTGTCACCGAAGATACCTTTTCCTTATACCTATGAAGATGCCACTTGGTGGGTGGAAGAAGGCTCATGTGCAGGCCTTACGCGCGCTGTACAAGTCGACGGCAAGTTGGTCGGTTGCATTGGTGCGCTCGCGGGCGTGCATGAATACCAACATAGTGCAGAAGTAGGTTATTGGTTTGGCAAAGAACACTGGGGACAAGGTTTTGCCCAAAAAGCACTGACTTTGCTTATTGAAGAAGTCGTAGAAACGAGCCAATGGGTGCGTTTATTTGCTATGGTTTTTGAAGGCAATCATGCTTCAGTTAACGTGCTGCAAAAATGTGGATTCGTCAAAGAAGGACAACTAAAGAACGCAATTTGTAAAAATCAGCAATTTTTCGATGCACACCTCTTTGCGTTAATTTTAAACAGACAAGCGGATGAATAATCACACTATCCTCAGGAAATCCTCCCAAAAGATCAGTATTTAACCGACACAAACAAAGGATTAAATGCAGTTCTTACTTGCATTGTGGCAAAAAATTCGTACAATTCCCCAGCTTCCCTCTATGGGGAAGTAAACTTATTAATGAAAACAGTCAATCTATTTAGAGGACGGTATGGTAACTATTCGTTTGCAACGTGGTGGCGCTAAGAAGCGTCCTTTCTATCAAATTGTGGTTGCGGATAGCCGTTTCTCGCGTGACGGTCGCTTCATCGAGAAAGTTGGTTTCTTTAACCCAATCGCTGCAGGTCAGGAAGAAAAAGTACGTTTAGATTTATCTCGTGTTGATCACTGGGTAGGTCAAGGTGCATCTCTTACAGATCGCGTAGCTAAGTTAGTTAAAGACGCTCGTAAAGCGGCTTAATAGGCGTAAGTGTAACCATGAGTCAACAAGAGCAAGCCTCTACAATTGTCGTTGGTAAACTCGGAGCCCCGTATGGGATTAAGGGTTGGCTTAAGGTGCATTCATTTACTGATGATCCCGAAGGGATCTTCGATTTCAGCCCATGGTTGATAGGGCAACAAGGTAAATGGCAAACCTTTGAAGTGAGTGACTGGCGTCGCCACAACAAAGGCTTTATCGCCAAGTTCGCGCAAGTAAACGACAGAGACCAAGCAATGGCTTTTACCAATGTGGAAATTTCTGTAAATGCGGCGCAGCTTCCAGAACTGCCTGATGGTGAGTTCTATTGGCGAGATCTCATCGGCATGGCTGTTGTAACCGATAAAGGTTATGACTTAGGCCAAGTTGATGACTTGATGGAGACAGGCTCAAACGACGTGCTAGTTGTGAAAGCAAATAGCAAAGATGCGTTTGGCAAAGGTGAGCGTTTAATCCCATTTTTAACCGATTCGGTTATTCAGAGTGTGGACCATGAAGCTCGCCAAATTACTGTGGACTGGGACCCAGGTTTTTAATGGCGCAAGCACCTTTATGGGTTGGGGTTATTACTCTATTCCCCGAGATGTTTTCAGCTATTACTGAACAAGGCGTTACAGGCCGAGCAGTGAAACGCGGTTTAATCGACTTTCACTGTTGGAATCCACGCGATTACGCAACGGATAAGCATCGGACAGTGGATGATCGCCCTTATGGCGGTGGTCCAGGCATGTTGATGATGGTTGAACCATTAAAGCAAGCCATACTCGATGCCAAAGCCGCTGCGGGCGAGGGAGCCAAAGTAATTTATATGTCGCCTCAAGGGCGAAAGCTAGATCAGCAAGGCGCTCAAGAGCTTGCTCTTAGCGACAAACTGATTTTAGTAGCTGGTCGTTACGAAGGTATAGATGAACGGATCATCGAGTCCTATATCGATGAAGAATGGTCGATTGGGGATTTTATCCTCAGCGGTGGTGAACTACCGGCCATGACATTAATTGACGCAGTAGCGCGATTAGTGCCAGGGGTGTTAGGTCATAACCAGTCGGCTGAGCAAGACTCATTTTCGGATGGCTTGCTTGATTGTCCACACTATACTCGGCCAGAAATATTGGATGGTAAATCGGTTCCACCAGTTTTACTAAGTGGTAACCACCAAGAAATTGCGAAATGGCGGCTTAAGCAGTCACTCGGAAGGACTTGGACAAGACGTCCAGACTTGTTGCAAAACCTAGCTCTGACTGAGGAGCAAGCAAGTTTACTTGCTGAATATCAGCAAGAAACAGAATAGCTTGTGGCTAGAAGACAGTTACACCTAGGAAAGTGAGAAATAAAATGGCAAAAGTAAACCAAAATATTATTAAAGAGCTTGAAGCTGAACAGCTTAAGCAAGACGTACCTGCGTTCGGCGCTGGTGACACAGTTGTTGTACAGGTACGTGTAAAAGAAGGTGAAAAAGAGCGTCTACAGGCCTTTGAAGGTGTTGTAATCGCTAAGCGTAACCGTGGCCTACACTCTGCATTCACAGTTCGTAAAATCTCGAGCGGTGAAGGCGTTGAGCGTGTATTCCAAACGCACAGCCCTCTTGTTAGCAGCATTGCAGTTAAACGCCGTGGTGCGGTTCGTCGCGCTAAGCTTTACTACTTGCGTGAGCGTTCTGGTAAATCTGCACGTATTAAAGAAAAACTTAATTAATACGCGCGTTTTACTAAAACGTGAAAAAACGGGCCAGCTAGTAATAGCTGGCCCGTTTTGGTTTTGAAAATCTCTAAAAGCGAGAATATATGGTAGCTTGATACAAAGCATCAAGTTTTAGCGCTGCCACCTCGGTCAATCAACAGAGCCAACCAGTTTCCCCCTTTTTTTCCCTTTTTAATATGTTAGTATCGGTGTAATTAATAATTTACCTTATGTAATTCTAAGTTTACACTATGTCAGCCGAGCAGCAGTTAGCCCAATTACGCAGTGAGATAGATGCCTGCGACAGTGAATTAGTCCGTCTTTTAGCACAACGAAATCGCATTACCGAGCAAGTTGGTAAAGTGAAGCAACGCTATGGCGAGCCACTCCATGCGCCAGATAGAGAAGCCAAATTAATAGCAGCTAGGCGCGAACAAGCAGAAGAACAAGGCGTTAACCCCGATTTAGTTGAAGATATCTTGCGTCGCATGATGAGAGAGGCCTATCAAAATCAACAAAGCGAGTTAGCTTGTGTTTGTCCTGAGCTCAGCCCAGTTGTGATTGTTGGTGGTCGTGGTGCAATGGGGCAACTATTTGCCAAGCAATTACAGCGAAGCGGTGTTGAAGTTCGTATTCTTGATAAAGAAGAGCAACAGCAGGGGCTCGCGGAGCAACTAATTAACGGGGCAAAGTGTGTAATAGTCAGTGTGCCTATTAATGCCGTCGATAAAGTTGTTGAATCGCTCCCTAAGCTTGATGACGACGCATTGCTAGTAGACATTACCTCTGTAAAAGAAAAGCCGCTAGCCGCGCTTAAGCGCAAACATACAGGGCCAGTGTTGGGCTTACACCCGATGTTTGGCCCAGATATCAGTCATTGGGTTAAACAAACGGTGGTGGTGTGCCCTGGCCGACCAAGCAAAGCTGCGCATGCTTTGACTGCGCAGTTAAAAGTGTGGGGGTGTCAGCTAGTGCAAATGAGCGCGCGTAAACACGATGAGGCAATGCAGATCATTCAGGTGATGCGCCACTTAACCACCTTTGTTTACGGCCAGTTCCTAGCTCGACAAGAACACAGTTTACAAGAAATCCGCGACTGCTCATCACCTATTTATCAGCTCGAACTTATGATGGTAGGGCGCTTATTCGCCCAAAGCCCTGAGTTATACAGCGATATTATGCTCGCTCAATTTGACCGAGTAGAGCCTTTGCTAGAGGCGTATCAGAACACCTATGAGCAGACGCTTTGCATGCTCAGAGATAAAGACAAAGAAGCCTTGATTGAGGCTTTCAATCAGGCCAAACACTTCTTTAGCGATGCCAGCGACCAGTTTTTGCGTCAAAGTAGGGCACTGCTGAATAAAGCCAATGATGCTAAAGTGTTGGATTAGACGCCTTCGAAGAGCACTACGAAGTGCTCTTTTTTCGCCAGCTTAAAAGGTGTTTGGGTAAAAATAGATGCTTAGATAGGAGCTTCTATCTTTATCTGTAACTCATTTTTTGGAATTTTCCTGTATCGTCGTATTCCAAAATAATATTGTAATGCTGCAATCTTTTGTTATCGAATTTATGAAGCCAGCCACGCGTAGCCATAATCAGCTTTACTTCCTCATAGCTGTATAGTTGGATAAATGTTTCCAGTATAGATGCAGGGTTTAAGACTTGTTTCCCATCTTTCACTAGCTTTAAAAGTGGCTTTTCTATCACAACCGATACATCACCTTTAGCCACCCAAAAATAAGAAAAATCATCCCAACTAGAATTGAAAGGCACCAACTCTTGTAATAACGAGTACCTATGAGGTGAAGTTCTATTTAAATGATTAATTACTTTGTTGGGATCACCATTATTGATAGTAAACATAAAATGAAGTAACAAACCGGGTAAGCCTATAGATTGTTCGGGTGAGAAGTAACGAGTTTCATCATCTAACGCAAATTCTGTATAGTTGGATACTTTGTATAAGTGAGTTGTTCTGCGCCTAATCTCGTACCCAGGGTTAGCTCTGTTGTCAGTTGAGAAGATAGCTGAAATATTGCTATTGCCACTTAACACTTGCTTTAATGTCAATAAAGATACATTGCCTTCATTTTGATAAGCCAAAGACAATAGGTATCCACCTACAATTACGCTCATTGTGAAATATGCAGCTTGGAGCAGTGAACACGTCCCAGTGTCATTAAGATTATAAATTTTATCCATTTAGTTAGAGCAATCACTTTGAATTTAAATAAAACTAGTAAAGAACATTGATTATTTCAACAATTCCATACTTAGTTACCTCATGTGTAACTAAGGTAGTTTAAACTCTAAGTGGCCATTGCACTGAAGCACCACTTAGTGAAGTGACTGTTCTGCAGAGTCGTGGGGAGAAGTTGCTCGCTTTTATGAGTGGCAATGAGGCTCATTTAGAGTGAACTATTTCAGTGTCTAGTTGATGACACATGGCAGTGTTTTACTGCCAAAAATTTTATATGAGAGTGGCGTATTTATACAAAAGGAGTTGTCATGATTTATGCTCGTTTTTTCGTGTACGGGGTCACTGTTTATGCAGTGTTTGCTATATGCATATTAGTACCTGCATCGGGTGTTTTTGTTCTTGGTTTGGTTGGTGGGTGCCTCTTTTCTTTATCTTGTTGGGCAGTGCTTTTGTTAAAAAAGATATTTAAGGAGCTATATCACCAATGATGGATTTTTTAATTTTAATCGCTCCACTATTCGCTCTATCCATCCCTTTTATTTACGCCAAGATAAAGAGAGTAGATAACATCTATTTGTTTTATGCGTCAGTGCTTGGCTTTTCAACACTGATACAGCTTCTCTTAGCAATCGTACTATTGCCAGTGATCGTGCTGAGTATA
The DNA here is from genome assembly GCF_039831865.1 of Pseudoalteromonas pernae. Lineage (NCBI taxonomy): Bacteria > Pseudomonadati > Pseudomonadota > Gammaproteobacteria > Alteromonadales > Pseudoalteromonadaceae > Pseudoalteromonas > Pseudoalteromonas pernae. Next base: position 744,663 of record NZ_JBDODM010000001.1, on the reverse strand, counting down.
TTTGTGATACCACAACTTGAAGCTTTCGAATTGTCGTTAGCGATATTTTCAGTGTTTGATTGGGGTTATGCCCACGTTCAATGGCTCGTTATTTTTATCATACCGCTGAACTATTATTTAAGTCGTGCTACCCATCGACGGTATGCACTATTTGAGCAAAGCGACGTACTCAAATGATGCACACCAACACAATAGGTTAGGGCATTTTCAAAAATGGGATCACCGCAGGGACTCGTTTTTTGTAATCCATGTAGACATCTCCAAAGCGCTGTATGAGAGATTTTTCTTCGAAATATAAGCCGATAAAAATGTAGATTGTGAATCCCAAAGACAACATAAACTGCGTCATGCTCATGTAGGGAGTCGCCCATATTCCCAATAGAATTCCAGTTTGAATAGGGTGGCGAACGATTTTGTATAAGAACACTTCTTTAAATTGGTTCCCTTCATTAGGGTTCATCGAGATACTTTGCTTTAGTCCCATTAAATGAAAGTGGTTGATTTCGAATGTCGCTGCGACTAAAAAGAGCCAACCAAACACATGCAATGCACGCAAGAGTATAGTTGCCACTTCATTGTGTGTGCTCCACACCACACCAGATAGTGGCTGCCAGAGCAAGCAAAACGCGAACATAAATAATCCAGATACGAGAACGTATATGCTGCGCTCGAGAGCCGGGGAGATATATTCAGTGAGTTTATCTTTGAAGCCGCTTCGCGCAGCAAACGAGTGGTGTAGAGCAAATAACATCAGAATCACAAAGTTAAGCGTGACTGCGGTGATTGTATTATCCGCAATAGGGCGAGAGTTTATGTGAATCGGAAGGAAACTCCAGCCACCCATAAACAGCATAAACGCACTTAAACCGCCTAACCCCACCAGATAACACAGAATTCCAACTACACAAGAGGTGACCTTATTCATGATTTAGACCTCCTTTGCCCTATTTTGGCGTGGACTAAGAGGTTCACGATTTTGTTTACGTCGAGGACAAAGCGACGGTAAACCTACTTAAAGTATAGTTCGGTATTTTGCAATAAATGTGTAATGTGGTTTCAGAGAGGCGTAATCACCTATTCTGTTATTATTTTCTTGTGGGCTTTCCTTGCACTCGAATGGAGCTCAGTGAGATGACTTTTGCTGGCATATTGTGAAGTCGGACTGAAAGTGTTTCGTTTGATGGGCAAGTCAAACACGCGGGCTTAAATGACATGTAAATCACGTTATCGTGTACGCGGTAAAAGGCTTTTTTCTGACTCATTTCGCAACTCCAATCACTAATATCAGTATAGTGGGTTGGAAGATTGTTGCGTACTAAGAAATAAAAGGTGGCTTCTCAACAGGAGTTTATGTGAATACCGGTAGGAACACCCGCTGAAAAACGCACCTGATTCTATACGTTAGTTACTTGGCTAACGTTTTGATAATTGGTTCTAAGCTTTCCTTGGAGGCTGCGACACTCTCCATCGGTGTCAAACCTTGTGGATATTGCTCTTGCTCCACCACCAGCCATTGTGTGTGACCATCCTTGATCAAGGAAGTAATGATTTTCTCCCATGCAAAACCGTTGTTGCCCAAAATGGGGCTCAAAGCGTTGTCCTTGGCCACCACTTTTAAATGCGCAGAGCGAATTCGCTGCGGGTAGGCTTTGATCAATTCGATGGCGTCTTGTTTGGCATAGTGTACCCAACCAATATCGAGTTGCAGTGGCAGAGAATCCGGCGTATTCGCAGCGATGTACTGCCAAAAAGTTTTATTTCTATATGGCTCAAACTCGCGCTCATGGTTGTGAAAACCGATCTCCATATTAAAGCGCCGTGCTTGGTGATGTGCAGCAGTGAGCTGCTGGGTGAATTGCGCTACTTTTTTGCTATCCCACGCTCGTTCATCCCAGGGAATGTAAAGGGTTTTTACTTCTAATGTCTTAAAGTATAGAAGCGTGTTAGCGATATTCTTGTCATTAAGCGCGTCAAAGCCAACGTGTGCGCTACTGGCTTTAAGCCCCAAACGATCAAGCACCTTTTTTAACTCACTCGGATTGTTTGCATACGGGCCGTAATCACCCGCAAACTCAATGCCATCAAACCCCATATCAGCGAGGGCACCTAAGGTACCGTGGAAATCCTCTTTTAATGCTTCTTTAACTGACCAAAGTTGCACACTTACAAGTGGAGCAGAGGAGTCGCTTGTGTGTGCTTGGGTAAATGAAGGCAATGCCAATATGCAGGTAATTACCAGCGCAAATAGATGTTGTCTCATAGCGTGTCCAATAAAGTGAGCCCTTAATGGGCTCACAAAACGAGTAGTTAGTCTTGATAGGCGTATTCACTGAGCCCAAGCTCGTCGAGCACTAAAGCCAAATGCGCTTTGGCCTCGTCGTTTGGCCCTGGATAGTCGCCAGCAATAGGCACATTTCCAAGGTAGCCAATGTCTTTGCATCCTTCTGGAGAGCAAAAGAATGCACCCAAGACTAACTCTTTAAAGCGTAAAAATGCTTTGCCAATACGCTTAAATTGCTCAGGGGTTTTGTCTGAGTAGTAAGCTATGTCATCAATAATAGCTTGCTGTTGTGTTTTGTTCAGTGCCACAAATTTCGCTTTAAAGCGTAAATTGGCTTCATCGTCAATCCAAGCGAGCGCATTCAAAATTTTTATTCGGTCGCGTTGTTGTCCTTCATAAGGTGCACTGACCCATTCATCAATCACAGCAGGAACTTGTAGCTCTGAGGCTGATGGTATTTCACCCTCACGCGGCACAATCCAATCCGCTAACACCGCGACCAAAGTGAGCTCAGCGGCACTTAAAGTGAGTGGCCAAGGTGACTGCGGTGGAATGACTAAATTGGGATCAGTCCCATAACCTGGCGCCGTTATTGGTTTTAGGTCTAAGTCAGGCCAGTGGCCTGCGTTGCTTGTTTCAGTCACATCCAGTGCTTTGGAGCAGCCAGCCGTTACAGTTACAGCAGAACCCGCAGCTAATAAGCCAAGCCATTTTAGTGACTCTCGGCGAGTCATTCCAGAACGATATTGATAGGCGTTGTCTCTGTCGTGATGATGCATTATAACGCTCCTTTGCCGATTTGTTCGCTGAGCCAAGTGGAGTTGCGCATCGCTAATGTCATTATTGTAAGCGTGCAGTTCTTGTGCGGGTTAGATGCAAACACGCCAGCGTCCATTACAAAGAGATTGTCACAATCCCATGTTTGGCCCCATTGGTTTGTTACCGACTCTGCTGGAGAGCTCCCCATACGAGTCGTGCCCACTTCGTGAATAATTTCACCACCTTTTGAAATTGCTTTTTCGGCAGGTGGTAATTCGCCCACTTTTGCACCCATTGTTTCAAGGATTTGTTTGGCTGTTTTTAGGCCATGTTCGATTTGCTTGAGTTCTCTGTCTGACCATTTGAAATGAAACTTAGACACAGGGATACCCCACTTATCTTTTACTTCAGGATCAATTTCCATGTAGGTATCTTTGTTTGGCAGCATCTCCCCGCGTAATGCAAAACCAACATATGAACCATAAGCATCGCGAATTTGTTGCTTAAGTTCAGGGCCATATCCTTGCTTATCGCCAGATACACCAGATCCAGGTTGACCAAAACCGCTACTGATTTCGAAGTGATAACCTCGAGGGAAGTCCAGCTCACCTTTTGCTTGCGCTTTGTGGCCCCACCATGGGATGAATAGATGATTAGCGGTGTGTCCATCTTCGTTGTAACGAGGACGCCCTTTTAGCGCTGGAATTTGCGCTCCGAGCCAAGCACCGGTTGAATCCATGAGGTTTTTGCCAATTTGGCCGCTGGAGTTAGCAACACCGTTAGGGTGTGACGCTGATTTAGAGTTCAACATGATACGTGCCGATTCACAGGCACTCGCAGCCAAAATAACAACATCTGCACTAATAGCATGTTCACTGATGGTATTTTTGTCCACATAGGTAACCCCCGTCACTTTACCATCGTCGTTGACGTTCACAGACTTCACCATAGCGTCGGTGATCACCTGCAAATTCCCTGTTGCTTTAGCCATAGGAATCAAAGAAGTAGTGGTTTGAAACGCAGCACCTATAGAACAACCACTGCCACAGGGGGTTGCATAAAAACATGCCATACGATCATCGATAGGGCGGGTGAGCACAGCACGATGCATCGGCGCTGCAGGAATACCTAACTTCTTCGCTGCGGCGGCTACAAGCAACTCTGGTACACGAGGTTTTGGTGGTGGCTGCAAAATGCCTTCAGAAGAAGGTGGCATATCATCTAGGCCCGTATTGGTGCCGCACACACCAACGATAGCTTCGGTTTTATCGTACCAAGGTGCTATGTCTTCGTATTCGAACGGCCAATCAGCGCCATGACCGTCGCGGCTTTTTGCCTTAAAATCATGCTCGGAGAAACGTAATGAGTAACGTCCCCAGTGATTGGTGCGCCCGCCTAGCATGCGTGCTCGCCACCAATAGAAGTCTGTACCCTGGGCTTCGGTATAGGGCTCGTCGGGCACTTGCCAGCCACCGTCAACTGTAGCGTCATAAAAGCCAAAGTTCTTATCTTTATTGCCAGCACCCATTAACGGCGCTTCACTGTTGCGCTTGAACATAGGGCTTTCAGTTTTTGGATCGTAATTACGTCCTGCTTCAAGCATGAGTACTTTATGGCCCAGTTTTGCCAGTGTGTAAGCTGCCATGGCACCACCGGCACCTGAACCGACTACCAGCACTTTATGATCAAATTTAGCCATCACTACAGCTCCTTGATTTTAATGTTTTTGAACCACACGCGATCACCATGATCTTGCAAGCCGATGTGGCCCTGTTGCCCCTGTGCAAAACCCTGCCATGTGGCGAACTTGCTGTTTTTCACCAGCGCATCCCATGTGGTGCTGCCTATCACGATACTGGTAGTGCTGACACCGTTTTGCCAAACTTCCAAGTGATTGTTATTTAAACGAATACGCACATCATTCCATTGCTCTGCTGGTTTGTGGGCTGAGCTAGGTGCTGCGAATAAATCGTAAATGGAGCCCGATAAGTGCGAGTCAATTTTGTTATCTGGGTGCTCTTTGTTATCAAGGATTTGAATTTCTGGTGCATGTGAGTAGATGGCACTGCCTTTTTCATCCGCTAGCACAAAAATGCCACTGTTACCTTTTTTGGCGATTTTCCACTGTAACTGCAGTTCAAAGTTCTGGTAACTTTTCTTGGTCAGAATATCACCGCCGCCCCCTGCGGTGAGAGTCATAGTGTTGCCCTCAATTTGCCACTGCTCATTTAGGCCTTCGCCTTTGAAGTTACGCCACTGCGACATATCTTTGCCGTCAAATAACAGTTGCCAACCGGCTTGTTGCTCTTGTTGCGTCAATTGGTTTTCCTGCGCCCACGCACAGGCCGTGGAGCTTAGAGCTAACATTAACGGTAGGGCTTTGATAGAATTTTTCATAGTGTGAAACCCCTATTACTCTTTACTTGTTGCTACTTGGGCGTGTGTTGGAGCGCCCTTATTGTTTTTGATATAAAAATAGAAGCCTAAGAAGGCGAAAATCAGAATGGTGGGGAACAACAGAATGTTGCCAAGTACTGCTTGACCCGCTAATAGATCTGCTTGTTGTGCGTCAAGATTTGCGGCTTGTGCCTGCGTGCGAGCAGCGTCAATCCAGCTTCCAATAACAGGATTCCACAAACTCACTGCGAACATGCCAGCACCGCCGATTAGCGACATGCCTAGCGCACCGGTTTTTGGCGTGTATTCAGCCACGCACCCTAACATGGTTGGCCAGAAGTAAGTCACACCGATGGCAAATAGTACAGCTGCTACATACACCATACTGCCTGTTGCTTGGCTCATCACGAAAATACCGGCCGTTGCACATAGAGCAGAGCCTAATAGCACGCCTGTTGGGTTAAATTTATGCACAATCGGACCGGCAAAAAAGCGACCGATAGCCATCAAACCTGTGATTAACGCGAGGATCATCATCGGTGATGCGCCAGAGGCACCTAGAATTCGCTCAATCCATTGCTGAGTGCCTAACTCTGTGGTTGCTGTTAAAGTCATACACACCACTAAGAAAAGGTATACAGGTGAGAATAAGTTCTTCAAATTACTCAACGTTGAGTGTGTGCGGGTATCGAATTGCGGGAATTGTGCTTTGAACATCATTAAACCATAAATGATGGTAGGGATGATGATTAGGCCCACTTGCCACTGCCAGTTAAACCCGCTCGATGTCATAGCACTTGACGCCAATGCACCAATTACAATGCCACCAGGGAACCAAACATGGAATCGGTTAAGCATGGTGGTTTTATTCTTCGGGTACATTTCAGCAATAAGCGGATTACACCCAGCCTCCACCGAACCGTTGGCAAAACCAATTAAGAACGTAGACAGCAGCAGCGCCCAGAAACCATCGGCGTAAATAGTCATCACCAAACCGGCGAAGTGGCAAACAAAGGCAAGAGCAACTAATTTCTTCGCACCAATGGCGTTATAAATGGCGCCGCCAACCATAGTCGCAATTGGGAAGCCTAAAAACGCCATGGCATTGACCCAGCCAAGCTCTGTATCGCTTAGGGCAAACTGTTCACCGAGCTGGCCAAGAATGCCAGCGCGAATCGCGAAGGTCATAGAGGTCACGACCAATGCAATACAGCAAAGTCGGAACACAAGGCGATTATTATGATTATTTTCCATAGTGTGTTTCCTGCGTTAGTTAAGGCCCAAAATACGTTTATTACGTTCGCTATCGGCGCTTGCGCCAGCAAAATCATCAAAGGCTTTATTTGTGGGCCTGATTAGATGCTCAGCGATAAACGTGGCACCTTCTTGAGCACCTGATTCAGGGTGTTTCAAGCAGCATTCCCATTCCAGCACCGCCCAACCGTCAAAGTCGTATTGGGTCAATTTGCTGAAAATGGCTTTGAAATCGACTTGGCCGTCACCCAGTGAGCGGAAACGCCCTGGACGAGATAACCAATCTTGATAGCCGCCATATACACCACTGCGGCCATTGGCGTTGAACTCAGCATCCTTCACATGGAAGGCTCTGATGCGTTGATGATAAATATCAATAAATTGCAGATAGTCCAACTGTTGTAAGACGAAGTGACTGGGATCGTAGAGGATGTGCGCACGCGGGTGATTATTGGTCGCAGCGAGGAAGCGCTCAAAGGTGACACCGTCGTGCAAATCTTCACCTGGGTGGAGCTCGTAACAGACATCCACACCCGCTTCATCAAACGCATCAAGAATGGGGAGCCAGCGTTTAGCTAATTCTTCAAACCCTTGCTCAACCAATCCTTGAGGACGCTGTGGCCAAGGATACATAGTGTGCCAAAGTAGGGAGCCAGAGAAGGTCGCATGACTTTTAAGACCTAAACGCTGACTCGCTTTAGCTGCCATTTTCAATTGTTCAGTTGCCCACTTTTGCCTAGCTTGTGGCTGACCTTTAACTTCGTCCGGCGCAAAGTTATCAAACATTTCATCGTAGGCTGGGTGCACGGCCACTAACTGACCTTGCAAGTGGGTGGATAGCTCTGTGATTGAAAGTCCTGCATCATTCACAGTTGCGAGTATTGAATCGCAGTATTCCTGTGAATTTGCTGCCTGCTCTAAGTCAAATAAGCGTTTGTCACCGCTTGGTATCTGTATGCCTTTGTAACCTAAGCTTGCTGCCCACTCACAAATATTTGGTAAATTATTAAATGGCGCTTCATCACTCACAAATTGCGCAAGAAAAATAGCGGGTCCTTTAATTTGTTTCATTGGTTATAGATCCATTTTAAAAGGGTGCCATTTGGTGTCGTGTGTTGACGCCTCAACGGCATTGGTAATAAATGCCATACCACGCAAAGCATCATGAATGCCCGGTACATCAAACGCTTCGTTAGTCGCAGTGTCTCCCGCTTTGAAGGCAGTAATTTGTGCAGCGAAGTTGCTATAAATATTGGCAAAGGCTTCAAGGTATCCTTCAGGATGCCCAGCAGGTGTGCGCAGTGCTTTCATAGTGGCATCGCAAAGTTCACCCACGCCAGCGCGAAGTAAAGTCGCAGCAGTGTTATGTGGGCGCAGCCAGAGACTGTTTGGTTCCATTTGTGACCAATCTAGGCTCGCTTTATCGCCATAGATTCGCAAACGCAGGTTATTTTCTTCCCCTACAGCAATCTGGCTTGCCATCAAAACGCCTTTGGCGGCATTATTGAAGCGCAGCAGCACAGTGCCGTCGTCATCAAGTGCACGCCCTGGCAGCACATGATTTAAATCAGCGCAGAGCTCAGTGATAGCTAAGCCGCTAACGTACTCAGCCAAATTAGCTGCATGAACACCAATGTCGCCCATACAGCAGCTGATCCCCGACTTACTGGAGTCTAATCGCCACTTGGCTTGCTTGCCTTGTTCGTCAGTCGCTTGAGATAGCCAGCCTTGAGAATACTCAACCACAACTTTTCGAATTTCACCTAATTGCCCCGTTGCCACGCGATGTTTCGCTTCTTTGATCATGGGGTAGCCAGTGTAAGTATGGGTTAGACCATACAGGCTCGAGTGCTGACTTAGCACAGCTTCAAGCTCTTTTGCCTCTCTCAATGACAATGTTGCCGGCTTGTCTGATAGCACGTGAAAACCCTGCTCAATGGCCATTTTTGCAACAGGAAAATGCAAGTGATTTGGGGTGACAATGGCAATGAAGTCAGCGCGGATATCCGCAGGAAGTTGTGCCTCTTTTTGCAATAGGCTTTGATAATCAGGGTAACAGCGTTCGGGGGACAGGCCCAGTTGTGCGCCTGTAGTTAAGCAACGTGCTGGGTCTGAGCTAAAGGCACCAGCAACGAGGTCGATGTGACCATCTAGACGCGCAGCGATTCGGTGTACAGCGCCAATGAATGCTCCTTCACCACCACCTACCATCGCCATGCGAACTCGTTTATTACTCATCCAACACTCCTTTAAATACAGTTATAAAACACTGGTGTGGAACACGGTTAAAAACACGGTTGTTCTGAGTTTAGTTAACATATTGTTATCGATAATAGGGAACAGAGTGCCTGTTGCGGTAATAAAAATTCGGTTGACAATGCAACAAAATCGGCGTTTACAATATAAATACCAAGCCTTTTGTTAGACTGTAGACAAACCTATGGAACGGTGTGAATTTTTGAATAAAGTTGGCGTAAATCAATTGATTGCGGCATTTGATTTAATTCCGGACATTCTCTTTTGGGTGAAAGACACCAACAGTAGAATCTTACATGGTAATCAACACTTTATTGAGCATCAGGGATTTAAATCGTTGGACCAAATCCTATTTAAAACTGACTTTGATTTCTCACCTAAGCATTTGGCCTTTCAATATGTGAATGACGATAAGCGAGTGCTTCAAGGCTTCGTGGTGACTGACCGATTAGAATTAAACTACACCGACAACGGTGAGTTAGGATGGTTTTCAACGTCTAAACATGTGCTCAAAGATGAGCAGGGTGAAATTATTGGCACCTATGGGGTCACACGACACTTACAAAAGACGTCTAAAGCGCTTTCACACGTAAAAGCAATCGAAGCGCCAGTGGAATATATTCGTAGTCATTATCATCGGCATATCGGCATCGAAGAACTCGCAGAGCTGGCGCATCTGTCCGTCAGTGCCTTAGAAAGGCGTTTTAAAAAGCACTTAGCAAAAACCCCTAATCAGTACATCAACGAAGTGCGGTTGGAAAATGCGCGTAAGTTGCTGGTGGAAACTCAGTTACCCGTGTCGCAAATTGCATATCAGTGTGGTTTCTCTGAACCAAGCTATTTTAGTAAGCAATTCAAACGATTATTTGGTGATATCCCATCAAAGTTACGCGAAACTATCGACAACTAGTCTCGCTCGTCGAGCTGGTGCAGAAGATATATGGCGCCTGCTTCAGGTGTGTCTTTGATATCCACCAAACTTTTTCGAGCTTGTTCATCGAGCCAAGGCGCCAACGCGTCTGCGATGCCGCCCATTAAACAAATATCGGCATAACCTAGTTTTTGTAAGTAATTGATGTACCGTGCTACGTATTGGGCGGCACTGGCCAATAGGCTTATACCAGTCGGCGAGCTGGCATGGCTAAAGATCAAAGGCGCAAATTGGGCAAAGTATCTCGGTTTTGCATCAATACATTTGGCGGTTAACTCTGCGCTACAATGGCATTGGGTGTAGTGCAGCAGGGCATTGCTCAGTGCGCAGGGCTTGGCTAAGCCATCGAGTACTTCTAACGTATGCCTGACTAAGTTAAGTCCAAGCCAAGCACCACTGGCGCCATCGCTTAGTAACAAGCCGTGTCCACCGTATTCAATGACCTTGTTATCCTTGATGACACCTGCACAAAATCCAGTACCAATGATGATAACGGCACCTGAGCGGTCTTGGTGGGCTCCTGCGCAGGCTATATGCATATCCGTTGTTACTTCGAGCGTTGCGAACGGGTGCTGCCACTGGCGCATTTTGCAAAGGGCAGATGGCACATTGGCACCGGCTAAACCGGCATAGGCATGGATGGTATTTAGTTTATTGATGGGTATATCTGCATACATGAGGGCGCACACCGCGGCATCGTAGATAGATTGCTGTGCTTGTTCAACGGACGTAGCTATATTGGCCGGCCCCGAAATTGCTTCTGCGAGTACCAAACCGCTGCTATCTTCCAGACGTACTTTGCATTTACTGCCGCCCCCGTCGATGCCAAGATACAGCGCCTCACTGCGACCATAGAGTTGATTTTTATGCATTTAAGATAGCCTCTATTGCTGAGTGTGATATCCGTCCGGTGTAATCTAATACCCCGCTGTAGCTGTGTAATGACAATGGCAATTGAGTCTCTGTTTTGAGTTGCCATAATTGTGCTGCATTGCTCGGTGATACCCCTCCACCGATAACAAATTCAATGTTCCCTTGGGCACACCTCATCCAGGCTTTTATATTTTCTACACCCAAACACGCATCTAAATCACTTTGCCAAGGAGTACCGCTGGTCAGAACGCGTTCAACGCCTAGCTCAATCAAGGTATTCAGTGCAGTAAGTTGATTGCAGCAGGCATCAAAAGCACGATGAAAGGTCACTTTTTGGTTGTGAGTGCGTGCGATTGCTAGCAAGTGTGACAGTGCGCAGGTATCAATTATTTGTGCTGAGGTGAGAGTGCCAAGAACCACGCCTGTCGCGCCAACAGAAGCGGCGGACTCAATTTGCTTTGCCATAATGGTAATGTCTTCACCGCTCATAACGAACGAGTTCGCATGAGGGCGAATCATGACCAACAACTCTGTGTTGTTAGGCATTAATTCACGCACCGTCTTGATTGTTTGTTCATTTGGGGTCGTACCACCCAAATGCATGTTGGCACAAAGTTCAATGCGTTTTGCACCGTATTCACATGCTGTAGATATATTTTGATGCAATGCAACAAGGTTGTCTGCGTTGATACAAACTTCAAGAATTTTACTATTGCCCATTTTTATTTCTTTTTTAAGTGCGGCTAGACAATGAAGCGAACTTCTAACTTACCGATATCTAAATTTTAATTTATTTTAATATAATCAGATTGTTAGGTTTTTTGTTCTATCTGCGTGTAAGCGCTTTTTGATGCGCTGAACTATAAACTAGGTCAAAGGTAAATGGATCTTTTTTTAATCTAAACGCCGATTTTGTCTTAGTGCTCACCGAATTTATATTATCCCCCTTGAAGGGCATGACCCTATGCTGATTTTAAGTTTTACAACCTATTAACCTTGATATGTGGTTCAGGAATAGCAAGTAAGCGAAATTTCTCGCATGCACATAGCGTATATGGCAGCGAGTGACACACATGAGAGAACCTGGAGACTAATATGGCCAACAATAATAAAAACCGACGAGGTGCGTTTCACACCTTGGGGTTTAAAAAGTCTGCATTATTTTTAGCATTGGTGGCAGCGTGTAACGCCAGTTACGTTGCTGCTGAAGAAGCTCAAGAGCAAGAAGAAAAGGAAATGGAAACCATTGAAGTGCGTGGTATTCGTGCGTCAATGGCGGAAAACATGGCGATTAAACGCCTTTCGAACGCTATTGTTGATGCAATTACCGCTGAAGACATTGGTAAATTTCCTGACAAAAACGTGGCTGATTCATTGCAGCGTGTTCCCGGTGTGGTTATTTCTCGCAGCGGTGGTGAAGGTGAAAATGTCAGTATCCGAGGTTTGTCTTCTGACCTTACCTTCACGCAGCTAAACGGTAACTTTATCGCCTCATCTCCGGGTTCCCCCTCGCGTTCGTTCAGCTATTCATTATTGCCATCGACTATGGTGCAATCTGTTGAGGTATTTAAATCATCAGAAGCTCGCCTCGATGAGGGTGGTGTAGGTGGTACGGTTATTATCAACAGCCGTAAGCCACTTGATATGGAGGCGAATTCCGGTGCATTCAATGTCGAATACACTTACGCTGATGTCAGTGAAAAATATGAACCTAATTTCAGCGGCGTATATTCATGGAAAAACGACAATGAAAACTTCGGTATGCTGGTTGGCTATTCTCGTCAAGACCGTACCAATCGCTCATTAGGCGGGGATATGAGTGGCGGTGGTGGTTGGCGCTGGGCAACAAGTTCTGATTTGCCAGCTGTGGACACCCAAGGCAATGAAATCACCGACAGTACACGCAGATTTGCTGCACTTGAAGATGCTTACGGCAATGTCTATGACGGTGTGTGGGCGCCGCAAGTTGCTGGTGTTGGCGTTACCGAAGAAAAGCGTGAGCGCCAAGGTATTCAAACCACGTTGCAATGGCTTGCTACGGAAAACCTTGAGCTCACAGCGAACTACTTCCACTTCCAACTTGGTCAAGACAGAACTACATCGCAAATGTGGATCCCTGAGTGGAAATACAATCCCAATCATTTGGTTGGTGTCGAATTAGACGACAGTGGCACGATTGTAACGGGTATGGATTTTACCACGGGCGCTGGTGGCACTGAGGGTAACATGGAGTTCCCTTGGATCATCGGTAGTTACACCCTAGAAGAGGATACGTCAGATACTTATAACTTCGGTTTTGACTACGCTGGCGATGTTTTTGAATTATCGGGCAAGTTGGGTCATACAGAAGCCAGTGGTGGTCCCTCTGAGTCTTGGCGTGCAGCATACAAAAGTGGCCAACCCGCTGGGCGTAGCGACTCTGGTGCTGTGGAAAACGCGGCAGCCTACGCGGGTTGGCGCTTGGGGGAGCGTGTTTCTCTGTACGCAGATCCAGCTCTGATGGACAATTTACTGGCCGGTGTTGCAGGCGATCCAGATCCGGGCTCAACAGGCTCTAGTTATATTGTCAGCGATCTTGAAGAAGACTACGGACAATTGGACTTCAACTACCATATCGCTTCTGGTTGGGTAGAAACGCTGCGTTTCGGTGTAAAACATAGAAAAACTACGTTGCACCGCGAAACCAATAATACTTTCTTCATTACCCCAGAGGGCGCACAACAAGTTGAAAGTGGTGAGTTAGACCCATTTAGTCAAGGTGCAATTGACGAGGTTTCTTATCAATGGATCGGCGGAATGCCACGTCTTGAAGATGTGCTCAACCAGCAATCAGAAGGCAATATCCCTGGCGGCTTTAGTGTTAACGTGATGCCGACGATAGATTGGGATAAGTACCGCGATGTGGTAACCAGTGAATACGTAAAACTGACCCGCAAAGAGCCTGATTTCGTGTTCGACATCGAGGAGAAAATCACAGCCGCTTATGTGCAAGCTGATTTCTCTTACGAAAGCCTGCGCGGTAATGTGGGTGTGCGTTATGTGAAGACACAAACCAGCATTATGTCGTCAGATAAAATCAATTACTTCCTTGATGATATCGACGACGTGACACAAGAAGATATCCTAGGCGATCGCCGCTTGATTGATGTTGAGACAACAAACGGTCGTACATCAACGGATCACCAATTTTTACCGAGCTTAAACTTGGTGTGGGACGCAACAGACAAACTCGTTATTCGTGCGGCCGCGGCGAAGACTATGTCGCGCGCACCATACAACGATTTGGGCGCGCCTGAACAATTGACCTTTATCTCACAAGAATGGGCCGATGACCGCTTAGAGTTCCGTGGAAACCCAGTCGACCAAGGTTGGCAAGGCTCTGGCGGTAACAAAGACCTCAAACCATATGAATCAGTGCAAACCGATCTTAGCGCGGAATACTATTACGGCGATGGTTCAGCGGTTGGTATTGCTTTGTTTAACAAAGATGTCGATAACTTTATCGTGCCTTTGATTATCACTTCTGTGCGTCCATTCGAAGGGTTCACCAACCCCAATACTGGTGAAGTGATTGTTCCTGCAGGTGATATCACGGTTACACCATTTACCACCACCGCCAACGGGACTAACGCAACCTCACGAGGTATCGAATTATTCGCCCAGCATGCGTTCGACAATGGTTTTGGTATCAATGCCAACTACACCCTCAATGATACTAACCAAGCAGATGTCAGTGTTGACGGCGAAAAGGTGGGTGAATCAGCTCTCGTAGGTAGTGCGGATAACCAGTTCAACTTCTCTGTGTATTTCGAGAACGACACTTACAGCGTGCGCGCGTCTTACAACCGCCGCGGCGAAACCGCGTTAGGTTTGGCTGATGGTTTAACTGTGTATCAAGAACCGTATCAGCAAGTTGATTTGAATGCGTCTTATAGCTTGATGGACAACCTGTCATTCACCGCGTCGGTCATCAATTTGACCAAAGAGGAGCCTCGCACTTTCTATGGTCAGGACTCGAAGGCGCGACTGCGAAGCAGCAGTTATACAGGCCAACGTTATTATGCAGGCCTAACGTACCGTTTTTAATCAACATATTAGTAGAGTCATGCGCGGGAACACTGTAGCTGGAATAAATCATTAAAAACAACCAGTTATCAGATTCGGTGTGCGACTTAAAAGGACAAGGTAACACTATGAATAAGTCTAATTTCAACAAGGCTACGCCCATATCTTTGGTGCTATGTGGTTTGCTAAGTGCCTGTGGTGGCGGCAGTGATGATCCAGACCCTCAGGATATCCCAGTAACACCGGCGAGTACTTCGGCTGAGCTTGCTGGCTCGGTTATAAAAGGCAATCTAAGCGGCGCGCAGATCAGCGTGCAAAGCATCAATGGTACTGTGCTGAGCGTCAACGCAAACGCTGTCAGCGACGTCGATGCTGGCGTGTTTGTTACGCTCACTGGCGCGCCTGGCTTTGGTATCAATACCACGGTGAAAGTAACGGCCTCGACTGATGAGCAATCAGCCATGGTATGTGATGCGCTCATGTGTGGTGATGCGCAATTTGGCCAAGAATTAACAGGCGAAGCCATAGTTGGCGCGCAGTTAAGTACCCTTGCTCATGTCAGTGTGCCATTTGCCAACAGCACCGATGGTGTTGCAGATGCCAATATGCAAGTAAATGCATTAACAACTTTAGCAACCTTCTTAGTCGAACAAGAAATCGCTAACGGTCGCAATGTTTCCAGCCCTGAATTAATGGCGTTGGCGCAAGCTGATATGTCATCGCTGTTACTGCGAGCGTTGGGTTGGCGCACCAATAACACCAATGTGTTTAGTATGCCTGTTGTTAGTGCCCACGTGATAGATAACTTCATGGATGAGCAACAATGTGAGACAAACGATGCGGGTGAGCAGCAATGCCAAACGCCACTTCTTGATGAAGCAACACTTAAGTTGTCGCTGCTCAATGCAGCCTTTGCACACTTGGGCAGTGGTGAGACTCTGGCTGCTAACATGAGTGCAGCAAAAGCCGATTTAGCTGCGGCATTAGCGGACGATGCCGATGCGTTAGCGCGACTGCGCCAAGGAGTTTATGATGCCATAGATGCCCATCCTCTCACTGCTGAACTCGGGCTTAGTGCAGCAACAATTGTTGATGTAGGCCTGTCGCTCTATGACGAATTATCTAGCTCTGGTCCTCGCCAAGAAATAAGCACAGCAGTAATTCTGGCGGATGCGACTATTACTGCGCGTAACGCCATCAGCGATGCTGAAAGTGCCGATAAAGCATTTGATAAGGACCCTACCACCAAATGGTTGGACCATAATGATTGGCTGGGTGCGCCAAGTGTTGAAGACCCTTCATGGGTTCAAGTAGATTTTGCGCAGCCACAAGCAATCAGCAGTGTATTTATCACCAGTGCCAATGACGCCCCTGCGCGCGACCCAGAAAACTTCGAGTTATTAGCCTCAAACGATGGCGGCGAGACGTGGATATCATTAGGAAGCGTAGTAGGTGCTGCATTCGACGAGCGTTTTGAACGTCAAGAGTTTGCCTTTGCTAATGCACAAAGATATAGCTCGTATCGTGTCAGTATCACCAAAAACCAAGGCAATGATGGTTTGATGCAGCTCGGTGAAATTGAATTCGTCGGCCCTGTCTTTGCTAGCATTGATCACAGCGATGATGCGCAAGCAATTGCTAGTGCCCGCAATAGTATCGGTGATGCTGAAAACCAAGACAAAGCCTTTGATAACGATCCAACAACCAAATGGCTCGACCACAATGATTGGCAAGGTGCGCCGACTGAGGAAGACCCATCATGGATCCAGCTAGATTTAAGCGCTGCGAAAGCTGTGAATGAGTTAGCTATTACCAGTGCGAACGATGCGCCTGAACGCGACCCTGAGAATTTTAGTTTACTCGGGTCAAACGACGGGGGTGAAACCTGGGTGAATTTGGCAAGCTGGGTAGGGGAGTCATTTGATGAGCGTGCCGAGCGTCGTAGCTTTGCCGTGGCGAATCAACTTGCCTATTCGAGCTATCGCTTAGAAATCACCAAGAACAAAAATAACGACGGTTTATTACAGCTGGCCGAAGTAGAGCTAATTGGCCCTGAGCTAGCGGGTGCCGATCACTCTTTGAGCAGCGGCGCAAGCTACAGTGCGCGTTTCAGCATCAGTGATTCTGAGGGAGCTGCACAGGCGTTCGACCGTGACGTCGCGACTAAATGGCTGGATCACAATGAATGGCAAGGAGCACCAACTGAGGAAAACCCAGCGTGGATTCATGTGCAATTGGCTGAAGCTCAGGCGGTGAACGAGCTGATGATCACCAGTGCCAATGATGCACCTGAACGTGACCCTGCGACTTTCCAGTTATTGGGGTCTAATGATGGTGAAACATGGCTAGAACTTGCCAGTTGGGTGGGTGAAGAGTTCACCGAGCGCTTCCAGCAACGCAATTTCACATTGAGCAATGGCTTGGCATATACCAACTATCGCCTATCCATTAGTGCCAATGCCAACAACGATGGCTTGGTACAAATTGCCGAAGTGGGGTTCATTGGACCGCAGTATCAATTGCAAGATTTAACCGAATTGACTGGTACTGTGTTCAGTGCACGTAACAGCATTGGTGACGCAGAGAATCAAGACAAGGCGTTCGACAATGATGTTGCCACAAAATGGCTTGATCATAATGATTGGCAGGGGGCGCCGACAATTGAAGACCCTTCTTGGATTCAAGCGGACTTCAGCGATGCGCAAATTGTAAGTGAAATTGCCATCACCAGTGCCAATGATGCTCCAGAGCGTGATCCTGAAAACTTTACCCTGTTAGGTTCAAATGATGGCGGGGCAACGTGGACAGAAGTAGCATCTTGGGTTGGCGAGAGCTGGGATGAACGATTGCAACGCAGAAGCTTTAGTTTCAATAACGGTTTTGCGTATAGCAGCTACCGCGTGAGTATCAGTAAGAATGCCAATAACGATGGCTTAGTGCAAATCGCGGAAATCGAGTTAATTGGCTTAGCCAACTAGTCTGCCCAAACTGTGTTGTTTGAATCATCAACACAGCAGAGCCAGAAGCCTACTTCTTCTGGCTCTTTTTTTGTTACTTCACTTCTACTGCTTGCAGCGATTCACTTTGATAACAACCTAAAATACGCACAAATTGGGTGTGATCTTTCAATGCTTCGAGGGCACCTTGTACTTTTGGTTCGGCTAAGTTCGCAATAAGGTCAACATAAAACACTTCTTCCCAGGGGTTGCCTGGTACAGGGCGCGATTCCAACTTAACCATATTGATGCCGTGTTCCTTAAATACCATTAGCGCATCGGCCAATGAGCCTACATGCTGCTCAGTAGCCATAATTAATGTGGTTTTCGTCGGTATTTGTGTCGAAACCTGCATGGCTTTGCGTGCCACAACGATGAAACGGCTGTGGTTTTCGCTTTGGTTAGCAATCCCCGTTTTAAGAACTTCTAAACCTAAATGTTTGCCTGCCTCAGCAGAACCAATAGCAGCGCTGTTGTCACAGTTGAGTGCGGCCTTCATGGCGCTGGTGGTTGAGTCGCAGTTCTCAAGTTGCACATCATCTAAACCTTGAATGAAGCGGCTGCACTGGGCAAATGGCTGCGGGTGACCAAATAACTTTGTGATATCAGAGAGTTCAGTTCCTGGCTTTACCAGTAAGCAGTGTTCTACGCTGTGAGTCACTTCGCCAACAATGGATACTTGCGCGTGCTGTAATAAATCGAACACTTCATTGATACTGCCTGAGCTGGTGTTTTCGATAGGCAAAACACCGAAATCTGCTTGCCCTTTTTCAACTGCACCAGTGATTTCATCAAACTGAGAGCACCCCATTTCCACTAACTTACCTGGGCGGCGACTGAAATACTTATGCACCGCCAACTGTGAATAGGAACCTTGGCCACCTAAATAGGCCACGCGATTAGTTTCACCGAGCGCTTCAGGGTTGAGGTTTTGTTGTAGCATGGCTTGCTGGTGTAGTACTGAATCTTCCAATACACGCTGGAACACACTGTTGATGTAGTAGGCGTCTAAGCCCAGAGACTTACCATAGCTGATTAGCTTTTCGAGTAGCTCTTGCTCTCTAGCTTCATCTCGAATTGGTTTGTTATTAGCTATTTTATATTCCACAACCGAGTGGCTAATTCGGCGTCGTTTAGCCAGTAATATCAATAACTCAGAGTCTATTTCATTGATATCTCGGCGCAATGCATGCAGCGTATCATTGGTCATTGTTAGGTTTCCTCATTCCCATAACGAAAAAAGCCTCCCATTTGGGAGGCTTTAGAATATGTGTGAATCTCACGTACTCGCTTGCGCCTCCCTAGCAAGGGTGGAAAATAAAAAAGCGAAAAAATACGTAAGACATAATGTTCATACCTCCAATCTACTGGCTTGGCCGCCTAAAAGTCAATAGCCACAGGTGGCCTAAATTGAAATTAGTAAATTGTTTTTAATTTGGTTACAAAAATACGTGATAAGACTACGAACTTATTGTGTTTTTGTTCCCGTTGTGGGTATATTTAGGGTTGAGTTAGTGCTTTTGTATTAGCTGGTAACAAAATAGACGGATTTTTTGCGTCAAAAAGTATATACATGCGCGCTGTGGCTGTTATATTTGCTAGCTGGCTAAAATAATAAAAAACCAGATACTTAAAAAGGATCGGCTGTGGTTTATAGGCGTCCACCATCACGATTTGGCATCCACTCGTTGAGCATCAAGCTATCGGCATTGATCTCTGCCATTTGTTTGATAGCGGGTATTTTTGCCGCTGTTTTTATGCTCAAGTCTGAGCAAAAGCAGCTTATGTTCGAAGAGCGCGAGGAGCTGGAGCAATACAGTGCGCGATTCATCGGTCAATTTGACCAGCTCATTGATACCAAGACTAATATTGCGGAACAAGCAAATGCAGTTGTAAGCCGTGCGTTGTTTACAGACGATGTTCAATTTAGTGTCACTCTCCCCCAATTTTTAGCAACAGACGAACTTACATTGCGATCTGTATCGCGAGATGGCTTATCTGGAGCGGTCCTGCCTAAAGCAAACTTCAACGGATACTACGAAAGTTTATTTGCGCGCTCAGAGGCTCTTTGGCAGGTTATTTCACCTACATTGACGCAAGAGTTCTTTAATTTTTTCGTGCTCACAGAAGATGATTTTGTGCGTGTTGCCCCAGCGAATTGGGCTTTAGATGTGCCAGCCGATTATCGCGCCCATAATGCCATTAAATTTGACCGCGCGGGTCCAGATAATAACTCCGAAAGAGCCGCGATTTGGACACCGGTATACTATGATGATGTGCTTGGAAAATGGGTCGTAAGCATAGTTACTCCGATTTATAAAGAAAATCAGCATGTGGCTCTGACGGGCGCAGACATCGAATTGTCTAGTTTATTGAGTTTCTTACCAATTGAAGACACCAAACAACAATTGTTTGTAGTGGACTCAAAAGGCCAGCTATTGGCGCATCCGAATATAGATCAAGAAACATATAAAGAGTATGGACGCGCGGGCAAACGCTTACGAATGTCAGATTTTGTCAATTCCAATTTAGTGGAGTTGGTAACTGATGCAATGCGCACTCGTTTACCGACAGTGACAGAGGACTTTGATTACGAGGGAGAAACTTACCTCACCACCATTCGCAAAGTTGAAGGGTTGGATTGGTACGTGGGTATTTATCGTAAACAATCTAACGCGTTAGAAGCGCTTGAAACCTTACAGTTGAAGTTTCTGGGGTTGTTTATTTTATATGCTATTTTAGTTGCTTTGTTATTACACCAAGCTTTGTACCAGCTCGTGTTACGCCGTATTTATCTGCTGGTTGACGCGGTTTCCAGCTTTGGTAAAGGTAAAATGGACACTGAGTTTCCACCGGAAAGCACTGATGAGATAGGTGTGCTCAATGGCTCGTTCAAAGACATGAGTGTGGAGCTCAGTAACACTATTTCAGGTTTAAATCAGCGCATTAAAGAAAAAGAAATTGCTGAGCAAGCGGCGAATCGTTTATCCAAAGCCGTGGCGCACTCTGGTACGGGTGTATTGATCACTAATTACCAATTAAACATTGAGTACGTTAACCCGAAAATGCTGGAAATGACGGGCTTTGATGAAGACCATTTCAGTGATGCTAAGTTATTGAGTGTTATAGCCAAAGAGATGGCCATATTCAACGACGATATCGAGTACGACCTACGCACGCGCAATTATTGGCGTGGTGACACCATGCTTGAGCGCGCTGATGGTCAAGCGCTTTGGGTTTCGTTGAGTGTGTCACCCATCCGCGATGAAGATGGAGTGGTAAACAGCTATGTGGTGTCTGCGCAGGATATTTCTTTCGTAAAAGAAAGTCAGCGCAAAATGGAGCAGCTAGCTTACTTCGATACCCTAACAGGGCTGGCAAACCGCACCTTCTTCAGAATGCAGCTACGTAAGTCTATGGCACTGGCAGAGCGCGGACATTATGCGTTTGCGCTGTTCTATTTTGACTTAGATGAATTCAAACGTATCAACGACACGCTTGGCCATGACATTGGTGACCAACTACTTGTAGAAGTTGCAAACAGGCTTAAAAACCGTTTGCGCACTGAAGATACGATTGCTCGTTTAGGCGGGGATGAGTTTGCAGTGCTGTTGAGTGGTATCGAGAATCAGGAACGAGCGGCAGAAGTAGCGAACACCATTCAACGTACGTTAAACGAGCCTATTCAACTGGGGAACAATGAAATCATTGTTAGTGCCAGTATAGGTATCACCATGGCGCCGGATGACAGCAGCGAAGAAGACCAACTGCTTAAACATGCCGACTTGGCGATGTATGAAGCCAAAGCTAAAGGTAGGAATACCCATCACTTCTATTCGCGTGAGCTAAATGCTGCTGCGAATGAGCGATTATATATTGAAAACGAATTGCGTCATGGGATACGAGACAGTCAATTCCATCTGAACTATCAGCCTCAGGTTGATAGCCGCACCGGCAAGATACTTGGGTTTGAAGCCTTGATCCGTTGGACTCACCCAACTCGAGGTGTTATTTCACCCGTTAAGTTTATCCCGATTGCTGAGGCCACCGGATTAATTGTTGAGCTGGGCGAATGGGTATTGCGTGAAGCGTGCTATTTCTCTTCACGACGCGCCAAAGCAGGCCTAGAAGCGAACATATCCGTTAATTTATCTGTGCGCCAATTCCAAGATGCGACGCTTATTCCGACCCTTGCGAGCATTTTGAAAGAAACCAATGTGGCACCTCGCAATTTGCATCTTGAATTAACAGAAAGCATGCTGATGGGGGACGTGGATACGGCGATAGGCCAATTGCACGAGATAAAACGTTTAGGCGTATCAATTTCTATCGATGATTTTGGCACCGGCTATTCTTCATTGAGTTATCTAAAACGCTTCCCTGTGGATGTGTTAAAGGTTGACCGCTCATTCGTCCAAGATATTCCGGATGATCCAAATGACATGGAGATCACTGCGGCGATTATCGCGATGGCGCAAAAATTGAATTTAAATGTCGTTGCTGAAGGTGTAGAAACCAAAGAGCAAATGGAATTCTTAAAAGCCAATAACTGCTTCGTCGTTCAAGGTTACTATTTCAGTAAGCCATTAACCGAAGCCGATGTATTGGAGCTTCCTGAATACTTTGCCGGATTAGCGATGGTAGGAAAGTAGAGCACTATCAACGTATAAGCATTACCTTTGCACCTGCTCAGGTAATGCTTATAAAAGAGGGCTCACATCCACTGGCAAGTCAATCAAAATCACCACAGCTCCACGGCCACCATATTCCAGCGGAGCTTGGTGCATGGCAATAACATCAGGGTGCTGCACAAGATACTGAGGCACTTTGTGTTTCAAAATGCGCTCACCGATACCATGAACCACGCAAGCACATTGCACATGCTGCTTTTTACAGGCACTGATCAGTGCCGCCAGCTCTAATTTCACCGTTTCTTTGCTCATGCCGTGGCAGTCAAGAATAAGTTCTGGTGAATAATCACCACGGCGCAGTTGTTTGGCGAGATATCTGTCTTCACCGTCTTTGACGTAACTGATTGTACCGCTAGTGTCGATGTCCGGGATGTATTCGTCCGAAAAGTAGAATTCGGTCTTACTTTGGCGCTGCACTTGTTGGCGCTCGCCAATGTGCTTTTTCTTTTGAGCGCTTAGGCGCACAGTGTCATTGGTAACGCGTTTTGTGCTACCGATAGATTGACGAAACAAGTCTATGTCATCTTGCGATAAATCGCTGTCGTCAATGTGCAAAGTGTGTTCTTTTTTCATGGCCGAGAGTTTAGCCAAAAAAAGCGTAAAAACCTAGCGCTAAACACGCTACAATGAGGCCATTATTAGTGAGCAGATATTGCGAAAAGTATGAACGAAAATCTTATTAGCGAAGCTGAGCTACACGAAGCGCAGCAGGAAATGCATAGCATTAGTGATTGGTTACGGTGGGCAACAAGTCAATTTAGTGCCCATGGTATTTTCTTTGGCCATGGTACTGACAATGCATGGGATGAGGCGGTATCGCTCATATTGCCTGCGTTGCATTTACCCATGGATGCACCACAAGAACTGCTTGCTGCGCGCCTAACTACCAGCGAAAAAATGCATGTTTGTGAATTAATTGAACGCCGTATTAATCAGCGTACGCCTGTGGCTTATCTTACTAACCAAGCATTTTTTGCTGGAATGCCGTTTTATGTGGATGAGCGAGTATTGGTTCCGCGCTCGCCATTTGGTGAGCTTATCAACAAACAGTTTGCGCCTTGGGTAGATGACCCAGTGCAAATTACACGCGTGTTGGATATGTGCACAGGTTC
Organism: Pseudoalteromonas pernae; assembly: GCF_039831865.1. Taxonomy (NCBI): domain Bacteria; kingdom Pseudomonadati; phylum Pseudomonadota; class Gammaproteobacteria; order Alteromonadales; family Pseudoalteromonadaceae; genus Pseudoalteromonas; species Pseudoalteromonas pernae. Next base: position 721,048 of record NZ_JBDODM010000001.1, on the reverse strand, counting down.
AGGCTGTATCGCGATTGCCTTGGCACAAACATTTGAAAACGCCATGGTAGATGCCGTGGATATTTCACCGGATGCCTTGGTCGTTGCTGATTTTAATATTCATAGTTACAACCTTGAAGACCGAGTGATGCCAATCCTTTCTGATGTGTTCTCAGGTGTGGGTGACGAAAAATACGATTTAATCGTCGCTAATCCACCATATGTGGATGCTGAAGACATGGCCGATTTACCTGATGAATTCCACCATGAGCCTGAGCTTGGTTTAGCCTCAGGTGAAGATGGCTTGGACGTGACCCGTGAACTGCTTGCTAAAGCGTCGTCACATCTAACAGATAACGGTTTGTTATTTGTTGAAGTAGGTAACTCTATGGTACATATGGATGCTCTATACCCAGATGCACCATTTACGTGGCTTGAATTTGAACGCGGTGGTCTTGGAGTATTTATGATTTCTAAAGCTGAGCTTGATGCTTATTTTGGTGAATAATCATCACACTTAGCTGAATTTCGCGCCATTTGGAATGAGGATGAAGTATGGCAGGTAATAGTATTGGACAGATGTTTAAAGTGTCCACATTCGGAGAGAGCCACGGACTCGCCTTAGGCGGTGTCGTTGACGGTTGCCCCGCGGGCCTAGAGCTTGAAGAAGCAGACTTACAAATTGATTTAGATCGTCGCAAGCCTGGACAGAGCCGTTACACCACAGCACGCCGAGAAGAAGACCAAGTTAAGATTCTCTCTGGGGTATTTGAAGGGAAAACAACGGGCACCAGTATTGGCCTGTTGATTGAAAACACCGATCAGCGCTCCAAAGACTACGGTAAAATTAAAGATGTTTTCCGTCCGGGTCACGGTGATTATACCTATTGGCACAAATACGGCATTCGTGACTATCGCGGTGGTGGTCGTTCATCTGCTCGTGAGACAGCCATCCGTGTAGCGGCTGGTGCTATTGCTAAAAAATACTTAAAGCAATTCCATGGCATTGAAATAAAAGCGTGTTTATCACAACTTGGTCCTATTAAGGCCGAGCAATACGACTGGAACGAAGTGGAGCAAAATCCCTTTTTCTTTCCGGACGTAAGCAAGCTCGAAGCACTTGATCAGTACATGCGGGATCTTAAAAAAGAAGGTGATTCCATCGGTGCTAAGGTCAAAGTTGTTGCATCGAATGTGCCTGTGGGATTGGGTGAGCCGGTATTCGACCGTTTAGATGCGGAAATTGCTCACTCCTTGATGAGCATTAATGCGGTAAAAGGGGTTGAAATTGGCGATGGTTTTGATGTGGTAGAGCAAAAAGGCTCAGCGCATCGCGACGAATTGACGCCAGAGGGTTTTACCTCAAATCATGCAGGTGGTGTATTGGCCGGTATTTCTACTGGGCAGGACATTATCGCCAGTATCGCGTTAAAGCCGACTTCCAGTATCACAGTACCGGGACAAAGCATTAATACCAGCAATGAGTCGGTTGAGATGATCACCAAAGGTCGTCACGACCCTTGTGTGGGTATTCGTGCAATCCCAATTGCTGAAGCCATGATGGCAATCACCTTGATGGACCACTTATTGCGTCAACGAGGGCAAAACCCCAATGTGCAATTGCCTCACGGTCCAATTCCAGGGAAGAGACAGTAATACAAAGCGCACCAAACGGTGCGTTTTTTCATCCGCGAATTTTTACAAACAGCGCTAAAGTACGTACAATCCCGCCTAGTTTTAAATCCCCGTGTAGTTATGCATCAAGTCGACGAACTCATCGCTATTTTTGAGCGAACATTTTTTAAGCGCTATCGCACTCGATTAGTGCTCGGCACTGACGAGCCAATCTACTTGCCTGCGAACGACGAGTGTAGTTATCACCGTATCGTTTTTGCTCATGGCTTCTACGCCAGCGCATTACATGAAATTGCACATTGGTTGGTAGCCGGTGAGCAGCGTAGATTACTCGAAGATTATGGCTATTGGTATTGCCCCGATGGCCGCAGCAAAGAGCAGCAACATGAGTTTGAGAGTGTTGAAGTTCATCCACAAGCGATTGAGTGGGCACTGTGTCTTAGTGCTGGGTTTGATTTCAATGTCTCAGCAGATAACCTCGGTGGTGAACAAACCTGTCGCTTTAGTTTCCAGCAAAGAGTGCACGACAAATTACAGAGTTTGATAGCGACGGGGTTCAACGAGAGAACACAGCTGTTAATGCGGGCGTTAGCTGAGCATTACCAGCAACCTTATCCACTAGAGGCACATCACGTAACTTGGCGGCCGCCAGAGGAATTGGATTATGCAGTTTAAATTGGGTTTTATTATCAACCCTGTAGCGGGACTCGGTGGGAGTGTTGCCCTCAAAGGCAGCGATGGTGAGGATACCGCAGCAAAAGCGATGGCCTTGGGCGCGCAGCCTAAGTCCCACCTTCGCGCCAAAGCAGCGCTTGAACAGTTGTTGCCGTATCAAGCAGACTTAACTGTCTTTACCGTTAATGGCGCTATGGGTGAAAACATTGCCAAAGAGTTGGGCTTTAATGTTGAGGTGGTATACCGAAGCAACGAGCCAACTACCCCAGATGATACAGAGCTTGCGGCGCAAGCTTTGGCCAAACACGGGGTTGATTTAATCCTCTTTGCTGGTGGTGATGGCACGGCACGTAATGTCTGTCACGCTATTGGTGATGAAGTCCCTGTGCTTGGTATCCCAGCCGGCTGTAAAATTCATTCTGGTGTTTATGCGATAACGCCAAAAGCCGCTGGGCGAGTTGTTGAAATGCTCGTTAATGGCGAACTGGTGACATTGGCCGAAAGCGACGTAATGGACATCGATGAAGATGCATTTCGAGCAGGCACTGTGCGCGCTAAACGTTACGGCGAGATGCGTGTGCCTAGCGAGTTGCGTTATGTGCAGGCCGTGAAAAATGGCGGTGGCAAGGAAGTTGATGAGTTAGTGCTTGCTGACATCGCTGCGTATGTTGTCAGCGAAATGGATGAAGACTGGCAGTACATTATGGGCTCAGGTTCAACCGTTGCGGCGGTGATGGAGGAAATGGGTCTTGAAAATACCTTGCTCGGTGTTGATTTGGTGCAAGACCAAGCTCTGATTGGCCAAGACATGATGGCGGCTGATTTATTAGCAGCGTGTAAGGGTAAAGCAACCAAGTTGGTGATCACCTTAATTGGTGGTCAAGGCCACATTTTCGGGCGTGGTAACCAGCAGCTAAGCCCAGAGCTTATCCGCCTTATTGGTAAAGAGAACATCATAGTTGTTGCAACCAAGAGCAAACTACAGGCGCTTAACGGCCGTCCACTCATTTGTGACACGGGTGACAGCGAATTAGACGATGAATTATCAGGTTACATTCAAGTGACCACAGGTTTTAATGACCACGTATTGTATGCCGTTGGTCACAGTGAGGAGCAGTAATGGCTTTTTTAGAATACGTAGATGCAGCACAACAGTTTTTTGATGATTTAGTTGATCACGCCGACGACGACCAACTGTTTGCTGGGGGCTACTTACGTGGGCATTTCGATTTAGCTGTGGGCTATGCGCAGGTTGAAAATTTGGCCCTCAGTGCTGATGAGTTGAATGACAACATAGAGAAAAGCTTAGTTAAAGCCTACCACAATGGTGAATTGACTGACGAAGACCGCGACCATGTTGTGGTGATTTGGGAGCAAGTTAAGGCGCTTGCAAACTAGCACTATCTTTGTGGGGTAAGCCTATTCTCGCTTACCCTTTACACTCCCTCTTTGTGACTTTACACCTTGACGCTCCTCGTCATCTTGCATTTGTGGCCTTTATGTTAATTTTCGAGTAGGCTGCTTGTGAAAAAAATTACATCCCTGACGGTATGATGTGCGGTAAACACTACCACTTCTCGTTCAGCAGACATGTAAATGAATTATCTAAGGAGTCACAATGAATAATAATAACGGTGACCAGCAAGGAGCTGCACCAAGTGGCGCCATCGCGCGCTTTTTAAATACTATTGAACACGTAGGGAATAAGTTGCCAGATCCGGCCATGATATTCTTATTCGCTATGCTGCTTATTTGGGCATTATCCTGGGCCTTTTCCGGGGTGACCTTTGATGTCATCGACCCCCGTACTAATGCGCCTATCGTCGTAAATAACCTGCTGACAGGTGATTCTCTCGCTGGCTTTTTAGCCTCGATGGTGAAAACATTCACAGGCTTCGCACCATTGGGTGTTGTACTTGTGGCTATGTTAGGTGTAGGCGTTGCCGAGCACTCAGGCTTTATTAACACAGGCATTAAATTAATGCTTAAGCGCACGCCGCAGATGTTACTTACCCCTATGGTTATTTTAGTGGGGATTGTTTCACACACAGCTACAGATGCTGGCTACGTGCTGGTCATTCCGCTTGCCGGTGTTATTTTCTATGCCATGGGCCGTCATCCACTTGCAGGTATCGCCGCAGCATTTGCTGGGGTCAGTGGTGGTTTCAGTGCTAACTTTATTCCCTCAGGTATAGACCCATTACTGCAAAGCTTTACTCAAAGTGCGGCACAGATAATCAATCCAACGATGGAAGTGAACCCACTTAACAACTACTACTTCACGTCTATCTCAAGTGTCTTTATCATCCTTGTAGGTTGGTACATCACCGATAAAATTATTGAACCGCGCCTTAAAAACTCTGAAGTTGACGGCAACACAGACGAACTACCAGCGTTTGAGCAGGCAACGAGTAAAGAAAAGAAAGCATTTGCGATAGCAACTTTAGTGATGATTGCCGGTTTGGGCTTACTTGCTTATGTTGCTGGCATAGAAGATTCGCCGCTGCGTGCTGAAAATGGCAAATTAGCGGATTTTAGCGCGCCTATTATGCAATCTATTGTGCCGCTTATTTTCTTATTGTTCTGGGTTCCTGGTGCGGTTTACGGCTTTGTAGCGGGCACATTCACTAGCTCGAAAGACATGATCATGGCGATGACTAAAGCCATGGAAGGAATGGCGTACTACATTGTTATGGCATTCTTCTGTGCCTTGTTTATCTCGGCGTTTGCGCAGTCAAATTTAGGTGCTTTATTGGCAATTGAAGGGGCTGCAGTGCTCAAGGCAATGTCATTACCTAGTGGCGTTACCATTGTTGGCATTATCTTCTTAACTGCCTTTGTAAACTTGTTCGTTGGTTCAAGCTCAGCGAAATGGGCGCTGTTAGGACCCATTTTTGTGCCTATGTTGATGCAGCTCAATATCTCTCCAGATTTAACCCAAGCGGCGTATCGTGTGGGTGATTCAAGCTCAAACATCATTACACCTTTGATGCCTTACTTCCCTCTGGTAGTCGTTTATTGCCAAAAGTATGTGAAGAACACTGGCATTGGCACGCTTATCGCGATGATGTTGCCATACTCTATCGCTTTCTTGATTGGTTGGAGCTTATTCTTACTGGCGTATTGGGGCTTAGGTATTCCTTTGGGTATTCAAGCTTCTTACACTTACGGATAAACGTTTACACGTACAAAAAAAGGCCGCTAATGCGGCCTTTTTTGTAACTAGCACTGGGCTTAGTTAAAGCGCCAAGTGAAGTTTGTGTAGATATAACGTCCACGCGGGTTGTGCACAGAGCCAGCATAGCCGTATAAGTCTGAATCACCATCACCGATTGCAAACGGTGGCTCTTCATCAAATACGTTGTTCATACCTACAGAGATGCGAATTGCATCACTCACGTTGTAAGCACCTTGGATATCAACCAGAGTTTGGGCATCAACATCTCGAGATTTCTCAGTGTCGAAATCAAGCGCACCGTCGAAGTCGATATCAGGTGTATCCTCAAATGAGCCGATGTAACTGATGTTCATATTGACGTTGAACTTGTCAAATTCCCAGTTGGTGGCGAATAAACCACGATGGCGCGGGTACTCGTATTCACCGATGTACTCACGGTCATCGCGAGTAAATTCATGCATGTACGACCATTCAAGATTGAACTTCAATAGACCCATGTCATTGAGGTCTAGATTGTAGTTGGTTGACAAGTCGATACCTGATGCTTCTTGCGAGCTCACGTTTTCAAAGGTGCTGTTGACTGTTTGAATCACGCCAAGTGCTTCGCCGTTAACCGCTGGTAAGCGAACACATACTGTGCTGTTTTGGTCGTTGCAATGGGTGTTGTAAACAAAGCCAAAATCTTGCTCGTCAATCTTGTTGTCTTGTTCGATGCTCCATACATCAACTGAGATACCAAATTCTGTCACTGGAGCCCAGATGGCGCCCAAGTTCCAAGATTCTGACTCTTCAGCGTCCAAATCAGGGTTACCTGCGAACTCGATGTTGTAGTCGAGTAGGTCACAGTCTTGGCCCGTCGCTTGGCAACGGTAGGTATCGATGAAGAACTGGCTTTCTTCAGATGGGCCTAAGCCAATCTGTGCAAGTGATGGTGCTCGGAAACCTTGTGCCCATGAACCACGGAGTGAAAATTCACGGTTCGGTGCCCATTTGAACGCCACTTTGGGGTTGGTTGTTGAACCAAAGTCGCTGTAGTCATCGTGACGACCAGCAAGTTGTAATTCAAACTCGTCGTTCAATGGAATTGAGAATTCCACATACGCTGCCCATTGGTCACGCTCTGCCGCTGCTGAAACAGACTCAGTACCAAAAATAAGACCGCGTTGGAACTGGTCATCTGGCACATCACTAACGTCTTCTTCACGGTACTCAAGACCCGCAGCCATCATCACTGTGTTGTTATTGAACTCAAATACATCACCTGTGATGCTGGCATCAAACGAGGTCATGTGTGATTCACCGCGGCGCACTAGGCTGGTAGTAATACGGTCGATAACCTCAGGTGAGTTTTGTACACCACCGAATGGGTTGTAATTACCCGCGTCAATTTCTTGCTGAAGGTAGTCAACACGAACCCAGCCCATAGAGCGATCACCTGTCTGCTCTGATTTACTGCGGCCTTTTTGCGCTGCAACTTCCCAACCCCAATCATTAATTTCACCGCGTAAGCCAGCAACTAAACGAAGCGTGTCAGATTCGATATCCCAACGACGTGGGCCTGCATCAACGGTACGGTAACGGCCAATATCGATATCTTGACCAAATGGGTTGAACGGATGATTTGCAGGTACGGTAAGGCCCGCATCTTCATCAAGTGGCGTAGGCGCACCGCCAGCTTCAGACGTGTTGTGCTGCGCTGCGATTTCTAGGAATGCACTTACATCGCTGTTGAATTTATAATCGAACTGGGCAATAGCACCCACACGCTCTGCAGGTGGCGCGATGAATCCATATGGGCCGTAGTCAAATAAACAGCTACCACTGGCTGTGGCATTTTCAGGTGGACAACTAGGGTCAATAGTTTTTACGCCATCAACATAGAAGTAACCTGGGAAACCGCGAGATGAGCGGAAATCCATACCACCATAAGGTTCTTGGTTGGCAGTACCAAGGCGGCCCATTTCGTCTGACTCTAAACCTGTATTTTTAAAGTAATCTAAGATCAAAGACGCGCTGCTTTTGTCGCTCGTGGTACCCCAAACTAGGCTGGCTGTTGTTTCTTCATGACTAGGGCCTGTAGTGGCGCCATAACCTAGGTTAACTTCAATACCATCAATGTCTTTTTTAAGAATAACGTTAACTACACCCGCAACCGCATCTGAGCCATAAATTGCAGAAGCGCCATCTTTAAGGATGTCGATACGTTCAATGGCCGAAACAGGAATAGAGTTAATATCAACGAATGAATTAGTAATGCTTTCAGCAAACGCACTGATTGCAACACGTCGGCCGTTGATCAGCACCAAAGTCGCATCTGGACCTAAACCACGTAAACTGACCGCAGCCCCCCCGTTTGCGGTTGAGTCTTGGTTGTTGCCGCGTGTTGAAAAGGTACCGTTACCTGCGACAGGCATACGCTCTAGCAGTTGTTGTAAGTTGTCATAACCCATATTGGCAATGTCTTCTTTACCAATACTTTGCACTGGAGAAGGGCCTTCCATATCTGTTCGCTTAATGCGAGAGCCAGTTACTTCAATTCGTTCTACTTTATCTGCGCCTTCTTCATCTGCAAGTGCAACTGTAGATACGGATAGAGCGCTTGAGCCCAAAGCAATGGCAAGTGCTGCACGCAAAGTGCATGGAGTAAACTTTGTCATCCTGAAATCCTTGTTCTTGTCTCCCCAAAGGGATGTGTTGTCATAATGTAAAATATGACCAAAAAATTTGGCCGACATTTACAGCTACATAGGATTAACATTATTAACACATGTCTGGCAATGCGCTTTTTGGAGGGTTCTGTAAAAAAGTTTATAGGTATCAGTTGCTTTTATTTAGGAACATGCGCGTAATAGCGGGGTTTAACGGCAAAAACTGGTGGTATAGACAACACATCTTGTTACGTGTTTTTGGGCATAAAAAAAGCGAGCCAGGGCTCGCTTTATCGTACGGTATGTTTCATCGTTCGCTCTTTTTCACGAGCCCAATCTTTTTCTTTGGTATCAGCACGCTTATCGTGCATCTTTTTACCTTTAGCTAAATGGAACTCTAGTTTTACCCAGCATTTTTTCCAATACATAGCGGTGGCGATAAGCGAGAAACCGTCGCGCTCTGTTGCACCAACTAGGCGATCGATTTCGCGTTTGTTGAGCAGCAGTTTACGGTAACGAAGTGGGTCGCAAATAACGTGCGTTGATGCACTGTTTAATGGCTGTATTTGACTGCCTAATAAAAAGGCCTCGCCATTTTTTAAGTGAATGTACGTTTCTGAAATATTGACCTTGCCTTCACGGATACTCTTTACTTCCCAGCCCTGAAGTTCAAGGCCAGCTTCGAATTTATCGTGTAAAAAGTACTCATGTCGCGCCTTTTTGTTGAGCGCGATGGTATTAGAGGTCGATTTTGCTGATTTTTTCTTTGCCATAGTGGCGCCATTATACTGATTGTCTGAGGATTTACACCAGTTTTTTATTGTCGTGAATCTATGTTCTTCACTCGTTATGCTAGCCAATCAGCTAAGAGTGTCTAATGTCTCTTGGGCCATTGCACAAAGCTTGCTAGAATTGCGTGGTTGTGAGGAGAGGTTATGCCACAAATAGAAAAATCAGCGCTGGTAATGTACAGCAGCCAAGAAATGTTCGACCTAGTGAACGATGTTGATTCGTACCCAGAATTTTTGCCACATTGCAGCGATGCTAAGGTGTTTTCTTCACAGGTTGATGAAATGCGCGCAGGTTTGGAAATTTCTAAAGCTGGCTTAAAAAAGTGGTTCACAACCCATAATAAACTCGATCAAAGTAATCACAGCATCGCACTAGAGTTGGTCGATGGTCCTTTTAAGCATTTACATGGTCGTTGGCAATTTATGGCCCTTGATGAACATGCATGCAAGGTGAGCTTGAAACTTGAGTTCGAGTTTGCCAGCAAACTGGTGGAAATGGCTTTTGGCAAAGTATTTAACGAAGTAGCCAAGAACATGGTGCAAGCGTTTACACAACGCGCGAAAGTAGTGTACGGAGAACGTTAATGATTAATGTTGAAGTGGTTTTTGCGCTACCAGATAAAGCAACAGTGATGCGAGTGGAAGTGCCAAAAGGAAGCACGGCTGAGGAAGCGGTTTTGAAATCCGGCATTGTAGAAAAGTGCCCTGAGATTGATATGAAAAGCTTAACCCTAGGCGTGTGGAATCGTACCTGTAAACTCGATACTGTACTCAAAGAGGGTGACAGAGTAGAAATTTACCGCCCACTGGTAGCTGACCCCAAAGAAGCACGTCGACGTCGCGCTGACAAAGCAAAAGAAGAGGGACGTGCGAATAAAATAACCGGCGCAAAAGTGAAAAGCGACGACCATGACTAATCTCGCTGTCATCATCGTGCTGGGTGCGCCCAACGAAGATGACGGCACCCTAAGCCCAATCGCCGCAGAGCGCGGCAATCTCGCAGCTCATATATATCAGCAATTAAAATCATCCAAGCACTGTAAAGTGCTGTGCACCGGTGGTATGGGCGAGCATTTTAATCGCTCTTCTTTACCACATTGGCAATGGCAGCAGAACCATCTGAGAACACTGGGCGTTGACCAAGCGGACTTTTTGGCTGGTATTTCCAGTCGTTTCACTTTTGAAGATGCCACTTTGGCGCTTGATGAAATAGACGTTGACACAGTGCAGACCTTGCACATTGTTACCTCAGGTTTTCACCTTGCTCGTGTGGCATTTATTTTTGATGCGTTATTTGATGATGTCCAAAGGGTTTATCATGGAGCTAAAGTACCTGTAACAGTGGATGAATACGCCCACTTACTTGCCCATGAACGAGCGGTGATGAAGCGAGAACATGCGAATGTGAGAAAATATCAGCAATCTTGAGTAATAAAAAACGCGGTACAGACCGCGTTTTTTAATTTTCTTATTGTTCCAAAGGCGTATCGAATTCTTCGGGACGCTCATAATCTTCAGAGACAATACTTGCTAATCTGTCGTTCTCAAACTCAAGCTTTAATTGTTTACGCTGTTCAAAATCACGACCTAGGTTAAACACATATAGGTAGTACCACGTGTCTTTATCAAACGGGTCCTGTGCTACAGGCTTACCCAACACGTACAATACTTGTTCTGTCGTCATTTCAACACGAAGTTTGTCTACGTCCGATTGTTCTAAAAAGTTACCCTGAGGAATGTTGATGCGGTAGACCCAACTAGAGCATGCACTTAAACTACTGCATACAATAACGATGGCTGCTACCAGCGAAAACTGTTTAAACCACTGCATGTTCGATTATCAGTCCTTATTTGTTGTTGTTAGCATGATACCCATTCGACACTGAAGGTAAAGCGCGAAATCGTAAATCAGACCGTATCTGAGGTAATTAGTTTAATGAGTTTACAAAATTCCGACTCTTGGTGGTTATATATTGTACAAACGCGGTTTGGCCATTGGTATACAGGAGTCAGCAATGATGTGGTGAAGCGTTTTGACGCACACCAACAAGGAAAAGGTGCCAAAAACCTCAAAGGAAAAGGGCCATTGACCCTGGTTTTTGCAATGCCAGTGGGTTCTCGCAGTGATGCATGTAAATTAGAAGCGCAAGTAAAAAAGCTCACGCGTAAAGCAAAAGAGCAGTTTATCCAAGAACAAAAGAATCACTGCAATGTGCTGAAAGGAGCTGCTCTGTAAAGCCCTGAAGGAGATACAGTGTTTGTTGATAACGGTCAGTATCAAAGTTGCTGAGCGTGTCTGTTGGGCTGTGGTAATGCGGGTCTTCCGCCCCCGTTATAAAAACAAATGGAATTTTTTGCTTCGCAAACGCCCAGTGGTCGCTGGCGCGCAGCCAATCGACTCTATCGTCTTTTACACGCCTATTAATTGCTTGGTTTGACTTAGCAATCTGAGTTTTAATGGTGGTGTTGTCCAGCTGTTCAATAGCTCGCGTGCACAGATTATCTCTGGTAAAGAAAAACAAACGACTGTTGGCTTTAGGCAACTTCAACATATCTAAGTTGATGTTCATAGCTAACTGCTCATGCGGTACTCGCGCAACGAAATGATAAGCCCCGTAGAGCCCAGGCTCTTCTGCGTCAAAGGCAACAAATGTAATTCTGTCTTTAAAAGGCTCAAGTCGCTGCGCAAGATACAGCATGGCCGCTACACCAGAGGCATTATCATTGGCGCCTGCGTATATTTTATTGCCCTTGGTACCGAGGTGATCATAGTGGGCGCTGATCACTAAGCAATTTCGCTGACAGTCAGTGCTAACAACGTTATATCCTATGGCTTTTGAAAAGAACCCTTTTTTAAATTCAAACTCTTGTAGCTCAGTGCTATAACCCAGTTCTTGTAATCGGCTTTGGATATATTGAGTTGCCATGGTGGCTGATGGGGTGCCAGCTTGGCGACCAGCCATAGTGTCACTGGTTAAAGTTGCGATATCGATATACCAAGCTGGCTCAGCATTGATTTGTCTTGCAATTGCTTTGCAGCACACAAGGCTACAAATCGCAGCAAAAACACAAAAGGTCAGTTGGTGGCGCATTAGTTCTGAGCAAAGAGGTTTAATGTTGCCAGCTTACCTTGATATCGTAACTTGTCATAATCAAATTGTGCTCTTTGTTGCGCCATCTTCATAAATTTTTTTGCCGCCTTGATATCGCCCATCAAATAGTATGTGTGTGCCATCCCGAAATAGCTTTCGTGAATTCTTTCATCTAATTCCTTCGCTTGTCTAAAATGCTTTAACGCTTGCCCGAATTCTTGCTGAAGCAGACGTTCGTTACCTAAAGCGATTTGGTAATAAGGATTTTCTTTGCGTATTTCGGCCAACCGAGTTTCGATGTTTTGGGCTAAGTCGTCTCGGTCGGTAAGGCGATATAAAATAGCGAGATTGCCAAGCGCAGTGTTGTTTCTTTGGTCAACTTCAATCGCATATTCATAGGCAATTTCTGCTCGCTCAAAATCGTTGACTGTACGGAACAAGACTCCTAAATTACCCCAGCCACCTGAATAGTATGGATCGATGTTAGTCGCTGCGATGAAGTAGCTATAAGCAAGATTGAAGTCATTTTCAACCAAGGCAGCGGCGCCCTTGTTGTTGTAGAACATAGCGGCAACGCGTTCCTTGGTGATGTCTGTTGTTTTAAATTCACTTCCTGAAATATCAGGGGCAAAATCCACCAATACTTGTCGGCGGTCATTGTATATTTCGACAAAATCGCCGCGTTGTTGGCGAGGCATGTCCAGACGCAGGTTGATATGTCCGGTCAGTAGATTATAGCCTCTGTTGAGTGCCCAATACTCTGGGATGTGTACTCGTTGAAATTGGCCCCGCAAGCCAAGATGTTCAGCCATACTGAATGCTAAAATCGACAGGGATAAGCAGTTGGCGTTGAGTTGATTGTAAGTTTGTGATGCTGTGAGTGTTGCACCCGATTGGTAGCGGACGCTTTTATCTCCATTGTTTAGAAGAAACATCATAAGACGTCGTGTTGAACTTAAATCGCCGAAGCGAGAAGCAAAAGCTTTGTCGAGTTGGGTTTTCATCCGCTCATCAAGTGCAAATATTTCGTCGATAGTTTCTACGGTGTGAATTTCGAATTGCTGAACGTTAGCTAGGTTAACAGGGGGAGGAGACACCTGTGTTTCTGTACTCTGACAACCAGATAACAACACAAGTGAACAAATTAATACAGTTAAAGCTCGCATACTAGCCTCCACAACTCAGGCACAAATTTGCACGTTAAATGTCTGCTTATTGAACGGACTCTCAGTTAAGTATAGCCAAAGGCGGGAAACTGGGTGCTCTTGGAATTGTTACAAAGCGTGTATGACCGATGAATTAAAAAGAAAAAAGCCCATCGCAAAGCGGCTGGGCTTGGGTTCTAACAAGCGAAAGGGTACTTCTTAAACAATCTTTTTCATCGCAGACATGTAGCTACGTAGTTTGGTACCGATTTTTTCAACTGGGTGGCTACGTAGTGCTTCGTTAACTTGGATCAGTGCTTGGTTATCAACGCCATTGTCTGTCTGTTCAAGACCACGACCAATCACATCAGTTTCAATGCCTTGCATGAACGGCTGTAGCAGAGGTAAACAGGCGTGATTATACAAATAGCAACCATACTCTGCGGTGTCTGAAATAGTGCGATTCATTTCGTATAGCTTTTTACGCGCAATGGTGTTGGCGATAAGTGGCGTTTCGTGCAGTGACTCGTAGTATGCTGACTCTTCTTTAATACCCGCGGCAGTCATGGTTTCAAACGCAAGTTCTACACCCGCTTTAACCATAGCCACCATCAAAATGCCATTATCAAAGAATTCTTGTTCACTGATGTTCACATCGCTATTTTCTTGCTGTTCAAACGCTGTTTCAGCTGTTTGCGCGCGCCAACCAAGCAATTTTGCGTCGTCTTCTGCCCAGTCAGCCATCATACCCGATGAGAAATCGCCACTGATAATGTCGTCCATGTGTTTGTTGTACAACGGGCGCATGATGGTTTTTAGCTCTTCACTTAGCGCGAACGCTTTCAATTTTGCAGGGTTGCTCAGACGGTCTAGCATGTTCGTTACACCACCGTGCTTGAGCGCTTCGGTGATCACTTCCCAACCATATTGAATCAGCTTTGATGCATAGCCTGCGTCGATACCTTTTTCAACCATTTTATCGAAGCACAGTAACGAACCTGTTTGCAGCATGCCGCACAGAATTGTTTGTTCACCCATTAAGTCTGATTTCACTTCCGCAACGAACGACGACAACAGTACGCCTGCACGGTCTCCACCAGTGCCCGCGGCATACGCCTTCGCTTGTGCAAGACCTTTACCCTCTGGATCATTTTCAGGGTGTACGGCAATCAGTGTGGGTACACCAAAACCGCGCTTATATTCTTCGCGCACTTCAGAGCCTGGACACTTAGGTGCCACCATGATCACTGTGATGTCATCACGAATTTTTTTACCTTCTTCTACAATATTGAAGCCATGTGAGTAGGCAAGCGTTGCTCCTTGTTTCATCAGTGGCATCACTGCATCAACCACAGCACTGTGTTGTTTATCCGGTGTTAGGTTCAATACCAAATCTGCATCGGGGATGAGTTCATCGTAGGTGCCTACTATAAAGCCATTCTCAGAAGCATTTAGATATGATTGACGCTTTTCTGCAATGGCTGACTCACGCAATGCATAGCTTACGTTTAACCCAGAGTCACGTAGGTTTAGACCTTGGTTAAGGCCTTGCGCGCCACAGCCAACAATGACAAGTTTCTTGCCCAAAAGTACATTTACACCGTCGCTAAATTCACTGCGGTCCATAAAATCACATTGGCCTAATTGCGCCAATTGTTCGCGAAGAGAAAGCGAGTTGAAATAGTTTGCCATTGCTGTTCCTTAAAAATGTTTACTGCAAAAAGGTATTGCAATGACTCTAGGTAATCTTTAGTGTTTCGTAAAATGATATATTTAAATCTTTATGTTTCATATTTTGAAATATAGGTGAGCTGTGCAACATAAACAACTTGAATACTTTCTTGCGTTAGCCGAAACACTGCATTTTGGTCGCGCCAGCAGCCGATGTTATATCAGCGCGCCGACTTTGAGTCGCAATATTAAGCAGCTTGAAGAACAGGTTGGATGTGAGCTTTTTATTCGTGATAACCGACATGTGCAACTGACTGCAGCGGGCGAGGCATTTTGCAATTATGCGAAATCAACGATATTAAACTGGCACCAATTTAAAGCCAGCCTTAACGATGCTCAGGAAGTGCGAGGGGAGCTGAGTATCTATTGCTCTGTGAGCGCAGCGTACAGTTTCCTTAACCCGTTGCTGAGTTCTTTGCGCGCTCGTTACGCACAAATTGAAATGAAGTTGCACACTGGCGACCCAGCCTATGCATTGGAGCGTGTGCTGGACCACCATGAAGATGTTGCTATTGCAGCCAAGCCAGCCAAATTACCACAACAGTTGGCCTTTAGACGATTGGGCTGGTCTGAACTGGTTTTTATTGCCCCTACAATCACCTGTGAAGTGAATAGTTTAGTGTCGTCAGCACAAATCCCTTGGCAGCAGCTGCCATTTATAGTGCCTGAGCAGGGAGAGAATCGAACTCGGCTTACCAACTGGTGGCGTGCTAGGCATATACAGCCGCCTATCTATGCGCAGGTAAGCGGACATGAAGCGCTGGTGTCTATGGTGAGCTTAGGTTTGGGTGTGGCACTCATACCGCAGGTGGTGCTAGAAAATAGTCCATTCAATGACAAGGTGCAAATTGTACAAGTTGATGATGCTCCGCCGCCCTTTGAAATTGGTTTAGTGGCATTGCAGCGACGTTTGTCAGAACCCGTGCTAGAAGCGGTATGGCAAGTGGCGGCGCAAATCTAACAAAGCCAAGAGTGATTAAAAGGAAGCAATTTGTTAACAGTTGTTATTCGATGCTGTATTGAGCAACAACTGTTGCTAGGATAGCGTTGATGTAATCTATAAGGAAAGCCAGTGTGTTTAGGCTTGGGTTAACTGTTGCCATTATTATTAGTCTGCTAAGTACAGACGCGGTTGCGTCTGACGTGCGCAGTGGTGAAATCTCTACCGGTGAGTGGCTGATAGGGGTCAATCTAGGCTATGGGGTGATGAGCAACCCGCTTAACGGCGGAGATGACCTGAATCTTTACGTGGTTCCTGATATAGCCTATTACACAGACACTTGGTATCTCGATAATACTCAACTCGGTTACACCTTTATCAATAAGTCTGAACATGTCCTGAGTGCGATTGTTGAGTTTAACCCACATACTCGCTTTTTCGTTAACTGGCATCCGGCTAATTTATTCGCACTGCAATCAAGCATGTTTGCACCCTCGGAAGCTGAAGGACCTAAAGCGATTTACATCGACGAAATTAAAGAGCGCCGATGGGCGCTAGACAGTGGTTTTGAATATCATTACTTCAGTCGTTTCGGCAAATGGTCAATGAAATTGCTTGCTGATGTCACCGATGTGTACCGAGGCGTTAGAGGTGAGATCGCGTGGTCGCAAGGCTATGCATTCAAGCAATGGATAATTGAACCCAGTATCGGCGTGCAATACAGCAACAACGAATTGAATACTTACTTCTATGGCCTCAGTGACGACGAAGTGGGGGATTTCAACGCTGTATCCCTTGGCAGCAGTGTTCACCCTTATGTTAGAATCGATGCGTCCTACATTTTAACTGAGCGCAGTGCCCTACGGATGCACATTAACTATATAGACTTCAGTGCCGTGTCTTCAGACAGTCCGCTATTTGATGAGTCCTATTCAGTCACTGCGTTTATTGGTGTGAAATACATATTCTAATTATGATGAGCATGGCGGCGTTGTTGATAATCAGTGCTCACGCTGTACAAGCAGTGACACCGTCTGTTGATAAAGCGCAAATAAAACTCACACCTCAATATTGTGTCGTTGAGCGCAAAGACACTCCCTGTGATACGCAAATCACAGTGTCGTGGATATTGCCCGACGCAACACCTGTGTGTTTACGGGAAAATCAGCGACTACTTTCCTGCTGGGATGCGAGTAAAACTGGGGCTTGGCAGTATAAAGCAAAGGTTCAGTTACCAACCATATACTCCATCACTCACGCGCATACAGGCGAATTAGTGGTAGATACCCAACTTGAACTTCAAACGTCTCGCAGTTCACGTCGACGATTACGTTCAGTTTGGAGCTTTTTTTAATTCAGGAGTTGGCACATGGCAAATATACTCTTAGTGGAAGACGATATAGCGCTTCAAGAGTTAACACGAGATTATTTAGAACAGAACAACTTGTCAGTTGCCGTTTTATCTCGTGGTGATGAGGTAATGGAATATCTAAGTAAGCATCAAGTAGATTTGATGATCTTAGATGTTATGTTACCCGGTAAAGATGGCTTTAGTGTATGTCGTGAAGTCCGAGATAAATACTCGCTACCAATTTTGATGCTCACAGCCAAAGGTGAAGATTTCGACCAGGTAATTGGTTTAGAGCTCGGTGCTGATGACTATGTGATTAAACCTGCAGAGCCGCGTGTACTGCTAGCCCGAATTACCGCTTTGTTGCGCCGCTCTCAAGAACAAGAGAAAAATGTACAGAGTGTGGCATTTGGCGAGCTAAAAATTGACAAAAATAGCCGTATCGTGACATTAAAAAATGAGGAAATTACCCTCACGTCACATGAATTTGAGTTATTATGGTTGCTTGCAAGTAACGCTGGTGACGTTTTGAGCCGTGAATATGTGCACGAGCAAATGATTGGTCGCCAATACGATGGTCTCGATAGAACAGTGGATGTGCGTATTTCTCGATTGCGTAAAAAGCTCGGAGATAACAGCGATAAACCATACAAGATAAAAACTGTGTGGGGCCAAGGTTACTTATTCGTTAGTGATGCGTGGAGTGATTAACTAAGTTGGGAAAGCTGTTTGTAAGCCTGTATTTATACATTATTGTTTCTTTGGTGATTGTAACCGGTGCAATAGAAAGGATCTGGCCTGCAGCTGAACAATCCACACCTCTTGCTTTAGAGTTAGGTAATAATTTTAAAGCTCTCGCCCAAAGTAAGCTTGGGCGCATGTATATTCAAAGCCAATACATTACGCAGTACATAGATAAGGAAGCCATTGTACTGCCACAAAGCCTGCAGCAACGTCTTGAACAAAATGAGTCAGTGCATGTTTACGATGCACGTGACCGACTCATTTGGTATGTGCCCACCGATGACGGCAAGCTGTTGCAAGTCGGCCCCGTTGAACTCCCTAAACAGCAAAAAGAAAGCTTCGTTGGCCCATATTTACTGTTGCTCCTAGTTGTTGGTGCGCCAGTAGGTCTATGGAGTTTAATGTTATGGCGAGACTTTAATAAGCTCAGTGAAACCTGCGCTCAAGTTGATGGGCGCATGGATATTAACATGAGCAACATGGGGCGTTCTTTTCTATTGCCAATAACCGATGCCCTGCAAGTGATGCAAAGGCGTATTAACAGCCTGCTCAGTGCCCAACGCGAGTTGACGTCGTCAGTTTCTCACGAGTTTAGAACCCCACTGGCGCGTTTGAAGTTTGCGTTAGCGATGATGGAAGAGGGAGGGGATGAGCGACATAAGAAATACCTGCGTTCAATGACCTCAGATGTGACTGAGTTGGAAAATTTAGTCAGTGAAATGCTCCACTACGCCCGTTTGGATGCACAAAGTCCAACCTTGGTACTTGAACTTGTTGATCTCAACGAGCTTGTAGACAACCTCGTTGAAAAGCTTCACTTCGACAGCAATGTAGCGATAGATATCATTCACGAGCAACCTAACTTATTACGTTGTGACCCACATTTTCTAGCCCGAGCAATACAAAATCTGCTAGGTAACGCCCTCAAACATGCGCATCAGCATATCCAAGTCACATTGGTGGCTGATGAAGATGTGTGCCTTATCATTGTTGAAGATGATGGCGCCGGAATAGCTCCGCATAAACGAGCGGATATTTTCAAACCCTTTATTCGCCTTGACCAAAGCCGTGATAAAAGCACCGGTGGTTATGGTCTTGGCCTAGCTATTACCGCAAAAATTGTGCAGTGGCACCATGGTAAAATCACTGTTGAAGACAGTGAGTTGGGTGGTGCCAAATTCATTGTGGCCCTCCCTTTTACTAAGCCAAAACAGCAGATGTAATTCTTGTTCGAATAAGTGTTTAATAAAACTTACAACAAAATTTAAATAATCTAATAAATGATATTGATTGTTATTTACATGTCGCTATAATGGGCCGCAATTACAAACAAGAATGATTATTATCTAACTTGGGATAACACAATGAACTTGCGCAAATCTCTTATTACATCAGCTGTATTAGCGGCAACTATGGGTCTTACTGCATGTGGCGGCGGATCAGGTTCTGATAACAACGGTGGCACTCCAACACCACCTCCTGCGAACACAGCACCAACTGACATTTCACTTTCAGCAACATCTGTGAATGATGATGTTGTTGGTTCAGTAGTAGGCACGCTAAGCGCAAGTGACGACAGCACTTCTGGTCTGAGCTTTACTCTGGCGGAAGATGAAATGTTGTTTGAAATCGTTGATGGCACGACGCTTAAATTAAAAGAGGGCATCGCGCTTAACTTTGAGCAGCAAACACAAGCAACAGTGACCGTGAAAGTAACAGATGCTGGTGGCCTTAGCTTCGAAAAAGAATTAACAGTTTCGGTATCTGACGTTGAAGCTCAAGACGGTGTAAACGTCTATGAGTTTGCTTCAAAACTAGGTGCAGGTTCATCTGTTTCTTACACAGGCCAAATCGCACGTCATGCATTATCAGCTGAAATCAAAAGCTACATCGGTAAGCTAACGAGTGACTACGTAACAACAAACAGCCTAACAGGTGACGCTGTCAAAGCGCAGCTTATGGCGTTTTGGAATGACTACGAAGTGGTTAAAGACTCAAGCTTTAGCTTCGCGGGTGATATCACGACTAAGCAAAGCTCATTTGCACAAATTTCTGCATCGGGTAAAGACTTGCACGCTAAAATTGCGGGTAACGATACTTCAAAAATGTACAAAACGTGGGAAGTTGCGGGTGTATTCAAAGGTTGGACTGAATTCGGTGCCCAGTCAGCAACGCCTGAAGGCTTGATTTACCATTACTTTGACATGCTTGCTGCAAACATCGACAAGCACAACGATGGTGAAGTGATGATGGACCCTGCGGGTAACCCAATCACTAAACTATATCTTACTGAAACCGGCTTAGACCTTAACCAGCTGATTCAAAAGCATACGTTAGGTGCATTAATGTTTTCTCAAGGTACAGATGATTACCTAGAGCAGGGCTTAGAAGCCGATAACGTCGGTGGTGATGTTTACACAGAACTTGAACACCAATTCGACGAAGGCTTTGGTTACTTCGGTGCTGCGCGTAACTACCTTGAGTACAGCGATGATGAGATTGCAGCAAAAGGCGGCCGTGAAGCATTCTCGGGTAGCTACAATGACTATACTGGCGATGGCCTGATTGACCTTGCTGCTGAGTACAACTGGGGTAACTCAACCAATGCCGCCAAACGTGACCGTGGCGCAGCGGTAACTACTGATTTCTCAGCAGCCGCGATGAACGCATTTATTGCGGGTCGTAAAATCATTAATGATAACGTTGGGTCAGTACTGACAACGGAACAAATGGATGCCCTAAAAGCGCAGCGTGATATTGCTGTCGCGAACTGGGAAATGGCCATTGCTGCAACGGTAGTTCACTACATTAATGATACTCACGCTGACCTTGCGACTATCAGCTCTGGTGATTTCACAGCGGATGATTTCGCAAATCTTGCTAAGCACTTCTCAGAAATGAAAGGCTTTGCAATGAACTTCCAGTTCAGCCCGTTCTCGCCTTTTAATGATGCTGCAAATGCAGGAAAGTTCGAAACTTTACACACGCTATTAGGTGATGCACCAGTAGTGGCAGACGCAAGCGCCGTGAGTGCTTACCAAGCGCAGTTGTTGGAAGCGCGTGACTTACTGCAAGACGTATACGGCTTCAACGCTCAGAATGTTGCAAACTGGTAAGTTATGAACGCCGGCATTGCGCCAAAATAGTATAAGTAAAAGGTTAGCTTTGATTGAATTCAGAGCTGACCTTTTTGTCGTTTTATCTGACTTCAAAATTGGAGTCTGAGCAAACATAGGATTGAGTATGAAAACTGCGAATTTTCGCTTAGGAGCTGTTAGTTTGGCTCTGGTACTTGCCTTAACAGGGTGTGGCGAGAGCACGTCGAGCTCTCAAGGTGATGGCTTTAACAATGGCGGCGACCAAGGAGTGGTGATCGATCCAACCACATTTGATGAAGCGCAACTGGTTGCAAACCTCGTCGATAATGTTATTACCCCAGCTTACAACCTTTTCTACAGCCAAGCCGTTGCGCAACGCGCAGCAATTGATGCTTATTGCGCACTGGAGCAACAAAGTATTGAGTCAAGCTCAGAAGCAGCGCTGGCAGCAATGGATGATGCACAGACTGCATGGTTAGATGCCATGAGCGCTTGGCAACATATTGAAGTAATGCAGATGGGGCCACTGTTAGACAACAATGCAGAGCTTCGTAATCGTATTTATTCATGGCCGGCAATCAGCCGCTGTGGAGTGGATCAAGACGTGGTGTATCACCAAGATGGAGTGATCAACAAAGACGAAACTCGCCCATATGATATTACCGCGCGCACGGCAACACGCCGTGGTCTATTTGCTCTTCAGCATGTGTTGTTCAATGAGCAATACGATCATCATTGTAGTGTCGCTAATGAAGCGCTAGCAGATTGGAACGGCCGTACTGTGTTAGACAGAAAAGTAGCGCGCTGTGAATATGCAGTAACCGCTGCAGACGACGTTATTGTGTCGGCTCAAGAGTTGCTCGATAAGTGGCAGGGTGAAACTGGATTTGCCGTACAGTTAAAAACGGCAGGTGAAGCAGGTTCACAGTTTGAAAATGCACACGTGGCGTTGAATCACATTACCGATGCCATGTTCTACTTAACTGAAATGGTAAAAGATAAAAAACTCGCCGAGCCAATTGGTATTTTGCCAAACACCTGCGGTACTTCAGCATGTCCAGAGGATGTTGAAAGTGTGGATGCTAAAAGTTCATTGGCGAACATCCAAGCCAACTTGCTAGCGTTTGAAGCGTTACTTGTTGGTAATACTTATGGCGCAGAAGCCATGCTGGGTTTTGATGATTACCTGGATGAAGAGCAAGCGAGCGCAACGAAAGAACGTATGCTTGCTGCTATCGCAGAGACTAAAGCTGCAATTGCGGCTATTGAATCAGACCTAGGTACAGCACTTATCGAAAACGAAGAGCAAGTTCGAGATGTTCACACTAAGGTGAAGTCAATCACTGATGAGCTGAAGAACGACTTTATCAATGAGCTTGCTCTTGAATTACCAACCACGTCTGCCGGCGACAACGATTAAGGATGACCATGAAATTCAGTAAATTAGCCTTGGCCGTAGGTGTTGCAGCCCTTGGTTTTAACGCACTGGCGGAAGATAAAAATCTTGAGCACATTCAAATTATCAGTCATCACGACAAATTGCGCACTGAAGCAGGCTCTGCAACGCTGATCAGTGAAGAGCAACTTGAAGAGTTTGAATTTGACGATATTCACCGTATTTTATCGCAGGTTCCTGGCGTAAATATTCGTGAAGAAGATGGTTTTGGTTTGCGTCCAAATATTGGCTTTCGCGGTGTAACCCCTGAGCGTAGTAAAAAGATAACCATACTTGAAGATGGTGTATTGATTGGACCTGCGCCTTATTCAGCGCCTGCTGCTTACTATTTCCCTGTTACCACTCGCATGACAGCAGTGGAAGTATTTAAAGGTCCGGCGGCCATTAAATACGGCCCACAAACTGTTGCTGGGACCTTGAACTTGGTAACGCGCCAAGTACCAGATTACGCAATTGGTGGCTTAGACTTGGCGACAGGCAGTGATGGTTACGCCAAAGCGCATGGTTATTATGGCAATCGTCAGGACAACATCGGCTTTTTAGTTGAAGGTGTTCACCTTGAAAGTGATGGCTTCAAAGAGCTTGATGGCGGTGGCGACACCGGTTTTAAGAAAGATGATTTCCTTATCAAGGCAGACTACAAGTTGGACGGACAGCAATTTGACCAACGCTTTGAAGTTAAATTGTCATATGCCGATGAGCTTTCTGACGAGACTTACCTTGGTTTGACTGACAGTGATTTTGCCGGAAACCCTTATCGCCGTTATGCAGCGTCTCAGCCTGCGCAAATGGATACAAAACACACACAAGTGATGTTTACCCATCAATTAACCAGCCAAAGTGTTGATTTAACCACTCGCGTTTATCGTAATGATTACGAGCGTGCATGGTTGAAATTGAACGGTTTAAGCAATTCAAGCGCAAGTCTATCTGACATTCTCGCCAGCCCAGAGTTGTTTGAAGCGCAATATGATGTGATCCGCGGCGAACGCAACTCCGTTGTTGCGGGTGAAACCACTCACTTTTTGACTATGGGCACCAATGATCGCGAATACTACTCTCAAGGTATTCAGGTTGATGGCGACTGGCGAGTTCCTGTGTTTGGACTAACGCACAATGTGTCCTTTGGTGTACGTTTCCATCAGGATGAAATTGAACGCAATCACTTCGAAGATACCTATTCGATGATTGATGGCGTCAGCACCCGCGTTGAGGGTACTAAAACCTTTACCACTGAAGACACTGAGTCAACGGATGCATGGTCGGTTTATATTGAAGACCAAGTTACGCTTGATAAATTGACGCTGGGCGTGGGTGTTCGAGGTGAGTTGATGGATATGGAATATCAAAACGATAAACCAGATTCAGCGGATGACTATCAGACCAAGACAACCCGTATTTGGCTACCCGGTGTAAGCGGCTTCTACCAACTCAATGACAACAGCGGTCTATTGTTCGGTGTACATCAAGGCTTTGTGCCATCAAGCCCTTCATCACCAGCGCGTGGCGATGATGATGAGTTTGAAAAGAGTGTAAACTACGAATTTGGTGGACGCTTTAATGACGGCGTTACCCAGTTTGAAATCGTTGGTTTCTACAATGATTATTCAAACCTAATTGAAAGCTGTGGCCAATCAAACTGTGGTACCCAAGTACAGCTAGATACCGAGTTTAGCGGTGGTGAAGTAGATGTATGGGGTGTCGAGTCGCAATTCGCTCAAACTTACCCGCTGAATATCCATCTCGATGTGCCGATGAGCATGACGTACACTTACACACAGAGTGAATTCCAAGAAGAGTTATACTCTGAGTTTGTACAATGGGGGCATATTCGTCCAGGAGACCGTTTACCCTACTTACCAACCCATCAAGCGACGTTTAGCGTGGGTCTTGCACACCAAGATTGGGCGGTTGATTTGTTGGTTAAATACGTAAGCGAAATGCCAGAAACGGCAGGGGTAGGATACGAAAACTTTGACATGCCATTGGCTGGCAAAGAAGTGCCTGCTACCACAGTGGTGGACCTTGCAGCTCATTATGAGCTAGGCCAATATGGTCGCATTTACGCGAAGATAGACAACTTGTTCGATCAGGATAATATCGTCAGTCGCCGCCCTTATGGTGCGAGGCCAGGTAAACCGCGTACAATGTCTATTGGTTACAAATACCAGTTTTAGTTGAGGTATAGGCCGTGATAGAGACGATTTGGCAGAGTATTTTACAGACGCCTGATTATCTTGTTGATGCTAATAAACGTATCTTTGTTGGCTACATTGTCACGGCTTTAGTTCTTGCACTGGTAGTGTACGCGAAGCGAAAGTCCAAGCGTTCTATGCGTGGATTTTTTCGTTATGTGTTTGCCAAAAAAATCTGGTGGGCGCCCAGTGCCCGCCAAGATTATCAGCTTTGGATATACAACCGTCTCTTAAAAGCACTGCTTTTCGCGCCCATTGTAGTCACCATGGTGCCGATAGCCTTGGGTACAACTGAGGCACTGGAGACGATATTTGGTCCGCACTCTCCCTATGTGTTAAGTGAATTTTCAGTCGTCGCGATATTCACGATTCTTTTATTTATTGCCGATGATTTTACGCGCTTCATTCTTCATTACGCGCTGCATAAAATTCCATTTTTATGGCACTATCATAAAGTTCACCATTCAGCGAAAGTGCTCACACCGTTTACCATTTATCGCTCTCACCCCGTAGAAAGCTACTTGTACGCGTGTCGCATGGCATTGTCTCAGGGCTTTGTGGTTGGCATATGCTTCTATTGGTTTGGCACCCAGTTGTCTATGTACGATATTCTCGGCGCCAATGTGTTTGTGTTTATGTTTAATGCTATGGGCTCTAATTTACGCCACTCGCATGTGTGGCTGAGTTGGGGTAAACACGTTGAAAAATGGTTTATAAGCCCAGCCCAACACCAAATACATCACAGCGATAACCCTCGCCACTTTGATACCAACTTAGGCTCGGCATTAGCGGTATGGGATCGGATGTTCGGAACGTTAATTCGCGCTGATGAAGTGGGTAAGATATCGATAGGCGTTGGACAATATGACGCAGGGCACAATACTATTCGAGATATTTATACCAAGCCAGTTGTAGACTCGTTTAAATCTCTTTTTGGTAAGGTAGACGTTGGCAGCACGTCAGTGCAAATTAAGAAGGGAAAATAGGCTGACGACGGGCAGTGCCAGCCTATTTAAATGAGGGAGTAGGCCCTCAAAAACTGGTTCTAGTGATAGGTCTTCTGCTTTGAAAAGCCCATCTTATGTAATTTATTGATAAGACTCGGGTCGTCCAATCTTTCAGGTGCGCTATTAGAGCGGATCATATGGTCCTTCGGAACTTGATACACATCCAGCATCTTCTGAAAGAGTACATAGCGTAAATACTGTGGAGTCACCCCCGCATCTTGGATGCTTTCTAGCTGCTGCTGAACGTCATGCATTTGCTGCGGATCTAGGTCATGCATTGTCGGCGTTTTCTTCGTTAGCGACATACTTACTCCTACCTATTTACTGCTCAAAATTTAACTAATGTAACTCAGCAATTCCCTCACAAATTCTGTGTTAAAAATAGAGACTTACATCAGACTACGAAATAAGTGTACTCCTTTTTTCTGGGTTGTTACCAACAACCGTGTAAAGCTTTGTAAATAAGGTGATATAAATTTGGGTACAGATGTGTAGATTGGTGCGAATTCAGAAAGTAAGTGATAACACCAAAGAATGTGTTATCACTTCTTCAAAAGGAGTTAGGACTGAGCAGGGGATATCTTTTCTTTCACGTGCTCAGCAAAACCACTACCGGCTTCTAAATAGAAGTTGTATGTGGAGTTAACGCCAAGTTCTTTAAGTTCTTTTTGTTGGTCTGGGTAATTAGCAATAGCGGTTACTTGGCCTGCGTAACCGGAGGCTTTTAACTGTTGTAATGCAAAGATATTTTGGTTGTGTTTGGGCATAGCCAACATAACCATCTCTACGTCTGAGTGATTCAGACGTTGCCAGAAATCAGGGTCGGTTGCATCGGCGGTTAACACGCGACGGCCTCTTTTCACATGCTTCTCTACCACCTCAGGTTTGATATCAATACCCGCAACTGCATCAGGAAAACTACCAGCAATGGTTTCATAGGCACCCGTACCAATTCTGCCCATCCCAAAAATAACGATACGCGTGTTATGAAGGTTCACGGGTAATTCCTCTGCCAATCGAGTATCACTTTCAAAGCGTAATAACCAGTTTTCCATCTTTACATATAATTCATTTGAGCGCGCATTGAGAGGCGATGCGATGATAAAAGTAATAGCCACAGCCGCAGCAACAACAGCAAGCCATTGCGGTGAGACCCAACCAGAGCTTGCCGCGACGGCGCACACGATAAGTCCGAACTCACTGTAATTGGCGAGGGTAAAGGCGCTTAATAAGGATGTACGGGCACGCAACTTAGCGGCGTTGGTAAGTACGTAGTACAAGGCCACCTTGATGCCCAACACAGAGACGATAAGCAATGCGGCAATGACAGCATTGAAGGTTAAGTCTGCGTTTAGTCCTATGGTAAGGAAAAAGCCTACAAGTAAGATGTCCTTGAAGCTCAACAAGGATTTAGCCAGCTCACTTGCCTTTTTATGGCTGGCAAATAACATGCCTAATATGAGGGCGCCCAAGTCACCTTTTATACCTGCGAATTCGAAAGCGTGATAGCCCGCGACCAGCGCGAAGAAGAAACCGAATAAAGGCAATAACTCACCGTGTTTTGAGCGATTTAGAATCCAAAACATCACAGGACGCATAAGTGGTAGAAGAGCGAGGAGGGCCAATGCCCAATAGTTAGGTAACTTTCCTGTACTAGCCACTAAAAAGAGCACGGCAAAGATGTCTTGCATAACCAAGATACCGATAGAGATTTTACCGTGTAAGCTCGCCATCTCCCCGCGATCTTCGAGGACCTTCACCGCAAATACAGTGCTAGAGAAGCTAAATGCGAAGCCTAGTAATAGCGCCGTTTGCCAATTCAGCTCCACGAACAATGGCAGTGTTAATGCGCCAAGCAACAGTAGTAACCCACCGAACAAGGCGGTACTTATTATTATGTGGGCGCTTGCTGGTGCCCACACTTGGACTTTCATTAAGCTCGACACTTTCAGTTTTAGGCCGATGCTAAACAATAATAGGGTGATCCCCAAATCGGCAATGTTATTGAGCAAGTCTGTCGTTTTGTATCCAGCCCAATGCAGCACAAAACCAGCGAGCAAAAAGCCCACCATGGGAGGAAGTTTGACTTGGAAAGCGATAAAGCCACATACAAATGCGACTGCAAAAAAGATGAGTTCCATAAAATTCTTTTTATATGCTTGGTGTTTACAGTGTAACGAATGCCTCGCATATTGAAAATACACATGACTAATCTTCACGTCCCAAAGGGGGTCGCTACCTAAAGTGTATCCATTTTGGCGTCAAAACAAACTTTTCACTGACAAGGCCATAAAAATGTGGTTAAGATGCTCAAAAGGATATTTCAAACAGGAGTAGTTATGTTTAAAAAAATCCTGGCCTCAGTGGGTATTGGGGCGGCGAAAGTAGATACAGTGTTGCAAACTGAGCATTTGCATCCAGGACAGAAATTTCATGCGGAAATCATCATAAATGGTGGTGATGTTGAACAGGATATCTCGGGCCTTGAATTAGCCTTAATGACCAGGGTAAAAGTTGAATCAGATGACGGAGACTATTTTAGCAATCACGTTATTCAAAAATGGCGTATTAGCGAGCAGTTGACGATTCAACCAGGCGAAGAGCAACGGATCCCATTCGAGGCGCGTCTGCACTCTGAAACGCCAATTACTGAGCTTCATGCTGGATACAACCAAACGCAAGTGTGGATCCAAACCGGCTTAAATATAGACTTAGCAATTGATGCAAGTGACCGCGACGTATTACACATTTATCCGAATGAAGCGGTGAAAACCTGCATGCAAGCTATGGAAAAACTAGGATTTGGCTTAATGAAAGCCGATGTTGAGCAAGGCTATTTGCGTGCTCCTAGTTTTCAGTCAACTTCCGGTTGCTATCAGGAGCTAGAGTATCGCCCTAATCGTGGCGGTATGTTCGGTATTCAAGAGGTAGAGCTGTCGTTTGTGCCAGAAACGCATCAAACACACGTACTGATAGAATTAGACAGAGCGTTTCGCTCGGACGGATACATCGACTTAACGATTGAGCACGATCATGTGAATTTATCGCAAATTTGTGATCAACTTGAGCGTTTAATTCACTAAATCACAAACATATTAATGATAGAAAAGAGCCCAGTTTTCTGGGCTTTTTTATTAATGAGGTCGTTCATGACTATTGATTGGACTTGTAAGTCATTTTCACAGTTGGATACGGTGGAATTATTCTCTTTGATGCGTGCGCGGGTGGATGTGTTCGTGGTAGAACAAAATTGTCCATACCCCGAACTAGACGATGCCGATATAAACGAGCATACCCAGCATATTCTTGGTTATGTCGATAATGAACTGGCCGTCTATGCGCGTTGTTTAATCAAGGGTAACATGGTGGCCATTGGTAGAGTGTTAGTTGTGGCCTCGCAACGTGGCAAAGGGTTCGCCCACACCCTAATGAATCAGGCGCTCCATGTGTGCCAAGAGTCATTTCCCAATCGCCAAGTGGTATTGAGTGCGCAAACTTACTTGCTGGATTTCTATCAGCAGTTTGGGTTTGTGACCCAAGGTGAGCCTTATCTTGAGGATGGCATTGAACATCAAGATATGATGCTACCTATGAACTAGCAGGTTTGTGCAAAGCTAAAAAAAGGAAGCCTTGGCTTCCTTTTTTTGATTCAGCGTCGTGTTTATCGTAGGGAGTTGATAAACACCAAAGAAATGCACACTGGACATACAAATTTTATGTACCACGGCCAAATCTTCCAGAACCAACCAGATGCTGCATCCGGGTTGCCCGATTGGATTTCCTTAAGAAGCGAAGCTCGGTGCCAAATCCAACCTACAAACACACAGCACATCAACCCAAGTAATGGTTGACCAAAGCGTGTTGTCAGCGCAATTACGAAGCCAAACAATTGTTCGAAGTTCAGCAAAATGAGTGTACTAATGCCACCAATGATTGCACCTATTGTCCACGTCGCCGGCTTTCTATCTAAGCCAAATTTCTCAACTGTGTAAGATACCGGCGCTTCTAACATAGAGATTGACGAGGTAAGTGCAGCAATACTCATCAAGGCGAAGAAAGCAAAGCCTACAAATAACCCGGCGCTGCCCATAGAATCAAATAACGCGGGTAACACTTGGAATACTAACGTGTCTTCTGAGAGCAATTTACCGGCTTCATCAAAAATTTGTACACCTTGCGCTTGGGCAACATACATCGCAGGAATGATTAAAAGGCCAGCCACAAATGCGATAAATACATCTATAAGTGTTACCGAAGCGCCTAAGGTCACAAGATTCTCATTCTTAGAAACGTAAGAACCGTAAATGATCATCACACTGGTGCCCAGTGACAATGAGAAAAACGCTTGGCCTAGTGCACTTACAAGTAATGCTGGCTCAAAAATAGCAGTAAAATCAGGTAGCAGGTAGTTGCGAAGACCTTCAGATGCGCCATCTTGGCTCATAACGTAAGCTATCAACGCGAAAAGAATTCCCAGTAGTGCAGGCATGAGTCGCTTTGACCACTTTTCAATGCCGTTTTCTACGCCCTTACTGATGATCATTACAGTTAGAAGGATAAAGCCACCTGCGAATAACAGGTTGCGAACTAATGATTGGCTTGTCATCCAAGTTGCAGCTTCTTGCGCCCCTACAAGTTCGGCAACGGGTTCAGCGGTGTAGCTGATCATCCAGCCAGCAACGATGGCGTAAAAGCTTAGAATTAAACCAGCGCAAATAATACCACCAAAGCCGACCAAAAAAGCCAAAGGATGTTGCCATTTATGATTGGATATCTTCTTTAACGAACTCACGGCATTTGCTTGGCCATAGCGACCAACAACAAGTTCGGCCATTAAAGCTGGATATGCCAAACAAAACGCAAGAACGAGGTAAGCTAAAACGAAAGCGGCTCCACCATTGGTAGCCGTTTGGGTTGGAAATCCCCAAATATTTCCGAGACCAACTGCAGAGCCAGCAGCGGCCATAATAAAACCAAAACGGGAGCTAAACTCCCCACGCGACGCACTCATATTATTATAATTTCTCTATTGCTCAATTGCGCCCTAAATCTACTGTAATTTGCATGAAATAAAAAGCGCAATACGGTAATTAGTGGCGTCAAACGAGGGTAAAGTGCGCAATACGACCTTGGTTTTGCCTTTCGTATAGAACCGCTGGAGCACGCACAATACATCGTTCTGTATCGAATTGTGAAAGTAAGTTTTGGTTGTAAATCCAATGTTACAGTGGCAAACGTAAGGTGAATTTTGCGCCATTCAGTTCAGCACTGTTACTGACCAATAATTCGCCTTTGTGCCACATCAACACTTTATTACAAATAGCAAGACCTAATCCATACCCTTGTTGGTTGCGATGTTTTGCACTTTGATAGAAAGGTTTCAACACCGCATGTTGTTCTTGTTGAGCAATGCCAGGACCATCATCGGCGATATTAATATCGAGGAATTGATTGCCCACTTGCACTTCAATTGCGATACGAGATTGAGCGTAACGCAGGGCATTACCGATAATGTTCTGAATAGCTCTGGCTAGCCAGTGCAAATCAGCATTGATAATTTGCTCAGGTGGACAATCAACTGTTACCGACAGTGAGTTAAACTGAGAGCTGAGCTGCTCGACAATTTCCTCTAAGTAACTTTTAAGCTCAACGCTACTGAAATTTAACTCAGCACTTTGCTGCTGCAATGCCGCAAAGTTGAGGTAGCTGCTTAGCATAGACTCCATGGTGTCCAAGTCTTTTTCCATGCGCGAGAGATAGCGTTGTTGTGCACTTGGGTCGTCTGAATCTAATGCTGCATCCAAGCCAAACCGCAAACACGCAATCGGTGTACGTATATCGTGTGAAAGGCTTGATGCCATGAGTTTATTTTCTTCGAGCAGGGCGTTAATTTGCTCCGCCATACTATTAAAGCTTTGTTCCAACTGCTTGGTGTAACTAAAACGGCTTGGGGCGACTCGGGTGCTGAGTTTACCACTGGCAAATTTAGCTGCTGCGCTCGCAAGCACGGATATCCGCTGTGTTAACGGTACCAATGGCAGCCACATACAGAGGCTCACACCCGTATAAAATAGTACGGTTAGTAATAGGTCTTGTTTTGGCTGCTCGGGCTTTGGCAATCGCATCGCCAAATGGTGGTCGTTGAGCCGTTCGGAGGAGCGCACAAGATAAAGTCCTTCTTCATCCGCGAGCACCAGTCCACTGGGTTGAAATAACTGTTGGCGTAAAGGTGAGGGCAGTGCCAGCGTACTGTTTGCGGCGAACTTCATATCCAGGTTGAAGTGCTTGTTGAGTTCAGACAGTGTCTTTTGTTGCTCCTCGATACTGACATTTTCCAAATAAGAAACCATGCCCCCGAGTACATCCCTTTGCTGGCTAAAATCATCCTGTTCGTAGCTGTCAGTGGCAAAGCTATCAATGAGCCAGCTTAACAGCACCACGGAAAGTAGCGCGGTACACAGCAAAGAAACGTAGAGCTTTTTCATGTGCCTTCCTTGAACCTAGCTATTACCACGCATCTTTAACCAGTAAGTAGCCTTTACCCCATATCGTTTTGATACGCTGGGGTTGATTGCCACTGTCGTTGAATCGTTTGCGCAGAGCCGATATAACGACGTCCACACTGCGATCCAAACCGTCATACTCTCGACCTTTTACCGCTTTGAACACCGAATCGCGGTCAACGACTTCACCGGCGTGTTGTGCAAGGTAAGCAAGCAAAGAGAATTCCGCATGAGATAACTCTATGTTTTCTTTGCCAAAGGATACCCTGTGTGACTGCATATCGATATGTAATTGCCCAACATTAAGGTGTGTTTGTACACTGGTGCTAGGTTGCTCCTCACTGGCGTCTCGTAAATTCGCTTTGATGCGTGCCAGCAATACTCGTGGGCGTGCAGGTTTGGCGATGTAATCACTGGCACCAACTTCAAGACCAATCACCTCATCGAGTTCATCATCTCGGGCAGTAAGCATAATAATGGGTTGTTGATAAAATTGGCGCAAGCGCGTGCAAACGCTAATGCCGTCCAAACCGGGCAACATGATATCTAACAAGATCAAATCAGGCTGCTGTGCACGAACATAATCTTCAACCTGTAGGCCATTGTCACAAATACCTACTTTGTATCCATTCTGAGTCAAAAAGTCAGCCATCCACTCACTCAGTGACACATCGTCTTCAACAACTAAAATATGTGGCTCTTGGCTCATTTAAAATAATCTCCACCTGCGCTTTCTCTGTTTACTGGTGTAAACCCATTGTACTTTTACTTCGCTGCGCGCGAGCACTTGCTGAGTGGTAACATGAAAGAGTTCATAGCTTTGTGCTGTTGCACTGGCAAAATCAATGCTGATCTCACCGCGCAAAGTGCGCTCCCAACAATGCAGCGGCTTACTGTTATCTGCTCGGCGTATACAATACCGATCCTCACTGTTTACCTGCCAGTTAAAGGTAATGTCTGAATAACATGTCCGGCCTTGGCGTAATGCGACGCAGGTATTGGGTGTCGACAATAACGCATTGTCTTCGCTTGGGTTATCTGCAGCAGACGCGTAAATAAGAGGTTGCACCCCTAAAACAAGGGTGAAAAGTGAGTGTTTAAAAGACATAGCGCACGCCTACCTTGGCCTTATGCTGATATGACTGAGAAATAATTGGGCTATCAGCAATTCCTTCTGAAAACCAAGTGGAAAGCCAACCCGCTAAAAACACCCAGTTTTGTGTTAAAGGGTATTCAGCATGAAATTCTAAAACATATGAATGTGAGGATGTGGCGTTGTAAATTGGTCGCTCTGTGGTGGCTTCATGCGGTGCGATACCAAAATAATAATCGGTGAAATCGCTGGAATAATAGTTGATCCCCATGCCCGCACGGAACTCCCAATTGCGGTATTGTTCAATACTGGTTAAGAAGCCCGTGAATATCCAGCCATTATGCGTACCAGTGACATCATGCAACATTTCAAACGAGATTTGGCTATCTTCAAAACGGCGCGACATTCTCAAACCTACGTCAAAATCATAGTGTCGTCTGTCGATGCCTTTGAGCTCTTCAACCACGTCACGGTCATAGACTTTTAGCCCAGTTTCGTCAAAGCCTGATTGCACGTTCGTGCCGACGATATCAAGCCCCCACTCATATTTATCAATCAGCGAATAGCCAATCACCATGCCACCACTGAGCTGACTGTGATCAACGTCTAAGTAAAATTTATCGTAGGTGATAACTAGGTTTAAATCTGGCTCTAGGCCATCGTCATAGGAATCTAAGCCAACTAAATAGGAGTCTTCAATGTAATAACCAGCACCAATACTCCAATCCCAGTTGAAGCCTTGTTGCGGCTCGAGTTGATTGTCAGAGTAGTAACGGTTACTCGCGAAACTGGTGCTCGAGAGTAGAAGTAAAACGCATATAAATAAACAACGCATTGGCATAGTGTCACGCTTTTTTATTTTTATTGTAATGACAGTTACTACTACAAACTGTAAGAAATTGTAGGAAGTAAGCGACTCTAGGTGAGTCGCCCAATTTAATTGATACTTATTTTCTCAAGTATGATGCCGCTGAGGTAATAGTGTAGATCAGGAACCAAGGCACTCACTTCTGTCGTGGTGCAAGCTCCAGCAATTTTCTCGAGCTCTGAAGACTTAGTTACAATCTGGTAGCTTGGGGCAACAGGAGCGGGTTTATCACCACGCTCGGCGAGCGCGTCCGGTGAATTATGCGTTTCTACAAATTGCTGAACCTGCTCTTGGTTCTCAATACTGTCTGTCAGAGTTAGCTTCCAACGCAAAGGATTGCGTTGGAAGCTTGCCGTGTCTAAGGATGACTTCGCAAACCACACCACATCCTTTGAAGATTGATGAGTTAATTTCATGCTAACTGAACCAGATATGTTGCTGCATTTTTGCTTTGCCAACTGCTCCTGGAGATCTTCTTTACTCAGAATATGTCCGTTGCTAAGAGTGTACTCAGCATCGTCAGTTTCACTGATGTCTAGCTGGTTGATACTCAACATATAATCCGCTTGTTTAGGATCGTTGATAACAATCAATTCTTTTTCATTGAAAATGGCTATCAGTCTATTACGCAAACGATCGGTCAAGGCAACCTGCTGACTGTCGATGACTACAGTCTGACCACGATTGACTGGATGAGCAGGTAATTGCACTGATTTTAAACGCGGGCTCTGATGCTCAATTTGATACTCAAGTACATAAGTGCGCTCACTTAGTGTAGGCTTCGCCGGCATGACTACACGTTCCGTTTGTGACTCTAGCACTGGCATCGGCACGTTGAAACTACTACAGCCCACAAGCACAAGCGTTGTAAAAACTAATCCACTTTTTAATATATTTTTAGTCATCGTTTTAAAAACTCTTAGTTACAAACTCGGGCTCGAAATAAGTTATACTCAGCCATTGTTGTTATTAAAAAGCCCATACCCAAAGGCGCATTGTTAAGATAGCACCTTGCGCATAAAGCGTTTTTCAATCCCAAGTATCGGCCTGCAGATTCAAACGCTGTATTGTACGTGAGTTTAACCTAAACTTCATGATATTATTTGCTTCAATAAGCGTCTTACTGAACAAAAACAAAAATAATGAGAAAGAAGAGTTTAACTTCCTTACTGTGTTTATTTGCCTTGATGTTTTTGGCTCCTACATCTTCTCAAGCAAGTAAACCAGCCGCGGATGCCAATCATTGGCATGACTTTGTTGATTCCTATGTTTCCGATCTTGAGCGTCAACTTGAACAAAAAAAGATACCCGGTGCGGCACTGTCGATTGTTCATGGTGATTACCCCTCGATTGCGTTGGGTTTTGGGAAAACAAAATTAAAAAAAGGGCGTCAAGTTGACGTCAACACGCGTTTTCGTCTTGCCTCCGTATCAAAAACGTTTGCGGGTTCTTTGGCTGCAAAACTCGATGCTCAAGGCGTGATAGACCTTGATGCACCTGTTGATAAGTACATTCCTGAACTGAAAAATACGCAGTATCAAAATTCGCTTAAGGTTTCTCATCTATTGAGTCATGGCAGTGGCTTGGTGCCCAATGCTTATGACAACCTTATCGAATCACGCATGTCCTACCCAGATATTGTGGAGCGTCTGCTTCAAGTTGAACCGATTTGTCAGCCAGGGCAATGTTATGGTTATCAAAATGTGATGTTTTCACTCGTTGGCGATGTTATTGAGCGTGCCAGCGGCATGGATTACGAAACGTGGATGCAGGAATTTATTTTCAGACCGTTACGTATGCGCCATGCCAGTGTCGGTTATGAGGGCATGATTGCTGATGATAATTACGCCTACCCTCATGTAAGAGGAAGAAAAAGCTGGCACACAGCGCGCCTTAAGAAGAACTATTACAAGGTGCTTCCTGCCGCAGGCGTGAATGCCAGTGCCGCGGACATGGTGCAATGGCTCAAGGCGCAACTGGGTATGTACCCAAGCGTTTTGTCTTTAGAAGCACTGCAAACACAAGTGCAACCTTACACACTTACCACGAAAGAGAAGCGTCGGCGCATTTGGAAAAAGCATGTAAAGCAAGCGCATTACGGTCTGGGTTGGCGGATCTATCAATATGATAATGAAACCATTTACTATCACAGCGGCTGGGTACAGGGATACCGTACTGACATCGTGGTAATACCGCGGCTTAATGTCGGCTTTAGTCTGTTGCTCAATGCAGAGACTGGGCTGATTAATGAATTGACCACACAGTTTATTGACCAATTGTTGGTAATGGAGCGCAAAGCTTAGTGCTTAGAAAGGACTTTAAATAAAAAAGGTCAGCGATGCTAACCTTTTTTGTGGAAGCTTTTTAACTGCGAGGTAATTGAATCTTGCGGTCTTCACTTTGTCGATACAGAGCAATGATGTGACCAATTGCTTGTACTTTATGCGCACCAGTTTCACGGATGATCGCTTCAAAAATAAGCGCTTTGGTCTCGCGATCGTTAGTTGGCACACGTACTTTGATCAACTCGTGAATATTCAAAGCACTGTCTATTTCCGCAATAACGCCTTCAGTTAAGCCGTTCGCACCCAGCAACACCACTGGCTTAAGCGGATGTGCAAGGCTTTTGAGATACTGCTTTTGTTTATTCGATAGTTTCATAGA
Source organism: Pseudoalteromonas pernae (assembly GCF_039831865.1). Taxonomy (NCBI): domain Bacteria; kingdom Pseudomonadati; phylum Pseudomonadota; class Gammaproteobacteria; order Alteromonadales; family Pseudoalteromonadaceae; genus Pseudoalteromonas; species Pseudoalteromonas pernae. The sequence goes on along the minus strand of NZ_JBDODM010000001.1, from coordinate 684,255 downwards.
TTTTCTAAATTTTGCTGATTCGAGCTTGAATTATCGGTATTCTAACGCCATCTAGCAGATAATACTATTAAGTTACGTGTAATTTATGACGAATAAAAAACACTCTGCGAGCTCGAAGCGTTGGCTCAAAGAGCATTTCGACGACCACTATGTGCACGAAGCGCAAAAGCAAGGGTGGCGTTCTCGAGCTGTGTTCAAGCTTGAAGAAATACAGCAAAAAGACAAATTACTGCGCCAAGGTATGACGGTTGTCGACTTAGGTGCAGCACCTGGCAGTTGGTCGCAATACCTCGCTCAGCAAGTAGGTGACAATGGTCAGGTGGTTGCATGTGACATACTGCCAATGGACTCGCTCGCTGGTGTGGATTTCTTGCAAGGTGATTTTCGTGAAGAAGCTGTGCTAAATGCGTTGTTGCAACGTATTAACGGTAAGAATGTCGATGTTGTGTTCTCAGATATGGCGCCTAACATGAGCGGAAACATGAGTACCGACCAAGCTGGAAGTATGTATTTGGTGGAATTAGCACTGGATATGTGTCACCAAGTTCTCAAAAAGAACGGTGCTTTTGCGGTAAAAGTGTTCCAAGGTGAAGGGTTTGACCAGTTTGTGAAAGATGTTCGTGACTGTTTCAAAACAGTAAAAATCCGCAAGCCCGATGCGTCGAGACCGCGTTCTCGCGAGGTATATGTAGTAGCGACAGGCTACAAACTGTAGTACAGTTGTCGGGAAAAGTTGAATTTAATTAATTTAGATACAAGAGGTTAACACCTTGAGTGATATGGCAAAGAATTTAATACTCTGGCTCGTTATTGCCGTGGTTTTAATGTCGGTTTTTCAGGGCTTTAATGGCTCAGACAATCTCGATAGACAAACCAGTTATACACAATTTGTAAAGGACGTGCGTAATCAACAGTTACGTGAAGTAGTAATGGACCGCGGCACAGGCATGATCACCGGGGTTAAAACCAATGGCGATCGTTTCCAAACAGTCATGCCAATGTACGACGAAGACTTGATCAACGACTTGTTGAAAAACGACGTCAACGTTAAAGGTGTTCTTCCAGAAGAGCAGTCGTTCTTAGCGACTATCTTTGTTTCTTGGTTCCCAATGTTATTGCTTATTGGTGTGTGGATATTCTTCATGCGTCAAATGCAAGGCGGTGGCGGTAAGGGCGCAATGTCTTTCGGTAAGAGTAAAGCGCGCCTGATGAGCGAAGATCAAGTGAAGACGACATTTGCAGACGTTGCAGGTTGTGACGAAGCAAAAGAAGACGTCACGGAGCTTGTAGATTTCCTACGCGATCCTTCGAAGTTCCAAAAGCTTGGTGGCAGCATTCCTAAAGGTGTGTTGATGGTCGGCCCTCCAGGTACCGGTAAAACGCTTTTAGCTAAGGCCGTTGCAGGGGAGGCGAAAGTACCATTTTTCACAATCTCTGGTTCTGATTTCGTAGAGATGTTTGTGGGTGTCGGTGCATCACGTGTGCGCGATATGTTCGAGCAAGCGAAAAAGGCTGCACCTTGTATCATCTTCATCGATGAAATCGATGCTGTAGGCCGTCAACGTGGTGCCGGCATGGGTGGTGGTCACGATGAGCGTGAGCAAACACTTAACCAAATGCTTGTAGAAATGGATGGTTTTGAGGGTAACGAAGGTATCATCGTTATCGCTGCAACCAACCGACCTGATGTTTTAGACCCAGCATTACTTCGTCCTGGTCGTTTTGACCGTCAAGTTGTCGTTGGTCTGCCAGACATCCGTGGTCGTGAGCAGATTTTGAAAGTACACATGCGCAAAGTGCCTCTAGCGGATGACGTGGAAGCGTCAGTTATTGCGCGCGGTACACCAGGTTTCTCAGGTGCTGACTTGGCAAACCTCGTGAATGAAGCTGCATTGTTTGCCGCACGTGGTAATAAACGTGTTGTTAGCATGGCCGAATTCGATGCTGCGAAAGATAAGATCATGATGGGTGCTGAGCGCAAGTCAATGGTGATGTCTGAGCAAGAAAAAGAGATGACTGCATATCACGAAGCGGGCCACGCTATTGTGGGACGTATGGTGCCAGAGCATGATCCTGTTTATAAAGTATCTATTATTCCACGCGGCCGTGCGTTGGGTGTGACCATGTACTTGCCAGAACAAGACCGTGTAAGTCACTCAAAAGAGCACTTAGAGTCGATGATTTCAAGCTTATACGGTGGTCGTATCGCTGAAGCCTTGATATACGGCGACGATAAGGTAACAACGGGTGCGAGTAATGACATTGAGCGAGCGACACAAATCGCCCGTAAAATGGTTACCCAATGGGGCTTAAGCGCGAAAATGGGACCGCTTCTTTATGCTGAAGAAGAAGGCGAAGTATTCATGGGTCGAGGTTCGTCTCGTAGCATGAGTATGTCCGATGAGACTGCAAAAGCTATCGACGTTGAAGTACGCGAACTGTCTGATCGTAACTATCAACGCGCTGAACAAATTTTGCGTGACAACATGGATATTCTACACACCATGAAAGACGCGCTAATGAAGTACGAAACCATTGATGCGAAGCAAATAGATGACTTGATGGCTCGTCGTGAAGTGCGCCCACCAAGCGACGCTCATGACCTAAAGCATCAAGATAAATCTAAGGCAAAGGCAGATGCGGTGAAGGATAAAGAGCCTGCACCAAGTACTGACGATAAGCCAAGTACACAAGACGACAAGTAAACCAATAGTCCCATATACCTTTGGGGCTTTTCCATCTTAGACTTTACCGACTCACTCTTGAGCTGCCGCTCCAAGGTAGAGTCTGGGATGGCCTCTTTACAGAGACAATAATAACAATGCTACTTTTACCTCGAGGCCGTCAACTCGACCTCACAACCCCACAGGTAATGGGGATCCTCAACGTAACTCCAGATTCTTTTTCTGATGGCGGCCAGCACAATGATATCGACAGCGCTGTCAATCGAGCGATGAAAATGCTTGGCGAAGGCGCCAATATAATCGATGTAGGTGGCGAGTCTACGCGCCCAGGTGCAGCAGATGTGCTTGAACAAGAAGAATTAGAACGTGTAATTCCGGTTATCCAAGCGATTCGTGAACGTAGTGATTGCGTGATATCGATAGACACAAGTAAAGCTGCTGTTATGCAAGCGGCAGTTCAGGCCGGTGCAGATATCATCAATGATGTGCGTGCACTTGAAGAGCCCGGAGCTCTTGAAGTTGCGGCTAAGGCTAATGTGCCAGTATGCATAATGCATATGAAGGGGCAACCACGTTCAATGCAAACTGCGCCTGACTATACCAATGTCACACAAGAAGTGGCCGATTATTTAGCACAGCGCGCGCAGTGCTGCGTTGACGCGGGTATCTCAGCTAAAAACATTATTATTGACCCGGGTTTTGGTTTTGGTAAGTCGCTCCAGCATAACTATAAATTGCTCAATGAGTTAGAGCAGCTGAAAAGCTTGGGCTACCCAATACTGACGGGGCTATCAAGGAAATCCATGTTCGGACAATTGCTCAACCGCAGTGCGGATGAGCGTCTAAGTGCAAGCCTAGCAGGTGCTCTAATTTGTATGCAAAAAGGTGCCGTTATTGTCCGAGTACATGATGTAAAAGAAACAATGGACGTGGTTCGGGTGCATGAAGCAACAACGAACCCGTTGCAAGCGCAATCAGCAGTATAACGCTTAGGAAAGAAACGTATGAGCAACAGAAAATATTTTGGTACCGACGGCGTAAGAGGCCTAGTTGGTGAATATCCAATCACGCCAGAATTCGCACTTAAGCTTGGCTGGGCTGCGGGAAAAGTCTTTTCAAAAATAGGCACGCGCAAGGTCATCATCGGTAAAGATACTCGTATTTCAGGTTATTTACTGGAAACATCACTCGAGTCTGGTCTTATTGCTGCGGGCATTGATGTCGTTTTACTTGGTCCAATGCCAACGCCTGCCGTTGCTTACCTAACGCAAACTTTCCGTGCAGAAGCGGGTATTGTTATTAGTGCATCGCACAACCCTTATCACGATAACGGTATCAAATTCTTCTCAAGTGAAGGTCTTAAGTTACCTGATGAAGTGGAACTTGAAATTGAAGCCATGATGGACCGAGACATGGAATGCGTGCCATCTGAAAAACTTGGTAAGGCGCGCCGCCTTGTTAGCGCTGATGGGCGTTATATCGAATTCTGTAAGAGCCAGTTCCCGCAAGGTAAATCACTAGAGGGGCTTAAAATAGTACTTGATTGTGCCAATGGCGCAACTTATCACATCGCACCCGCAGTAATGCAGGAACTGGGTGCACAAGTTATTACCTTTGCCTGTGAACCAAATGGTCTAAACATCAATGCGAAATGTGGTGCCACAGATGTCGCAGCATTGAAGCGTAAAGTGCTCGAAGAGAATGCAGATGTGGGCATTGCCTACGACGGTGACGGTGACCGCGTGATGATGGTGGATCACAAAGGCCATATATTCGATGGTGACGATATTGTATATATCATCGCAAACTTACTGCATGAACAAGGCCAGTTGGGTGGTGGTGTTGTTGGTACTGTGATGTCAAACATGGGCCTAGAAAATGCCCTTCAAGCGAAAGGTATTGAATTTGCTCGTTCTAAAGTAGGTGACCGCTATGTAATGGCGCTGCTGAAAGAAAAAGGCTGGAAAATTGGTGGTGAAAGTTCTGGACACGTACTTAACTTGGATTTGATCAGCACAGGTGACGGCATTATCTCAAGTCTACAAGTGTTGGCTGCGATGGTAACAACCAATAAAACACTGCGCGATTTAGGCCAGGGTTTTGTTAAGTATCCAATGAACATGATTAACGTGTGCTACAAGGCAGGTACAGATCCAACGGTCGCGCCCCAAGTGAAGGCAGTCGTTGCAGAAGTTGAGCAATTACTTGCAGGCAAAGGTCGTGTGCTGTTACGCAAATCCGGTACTGAACCTGTTGTGCGTGTCATGGTTGAAGCAGAGCAAGAGAAACAAGTCCTCGATTTTAGTCAGAAAATCGCCCAAGTTGTTGAAAGTGTGAGCAGTTAAACGCTTTTGCAAAAATATTATCTTGTAACTTTGGGCGAGTCACGATAGTATCTCGCCCGCTTTCGAACATGGAGTAAAACATGGCATCACGTAAGCCTTTTGTGGCAGGTAACTGGAAGTTAAACGGTTCACTTGAACTACTAAATGAAATGGCAAATGAAATAAATGCGGTTTCTGGTGAAGATGTTGATGTAGCGCTTTTTGTTCCAGCTTTACTTGTAGGTGAATGCGCCAAATTAGGCGTTAAAACCGGTGTGCAAACAGTGTCAGAATTTGAGGCGGGTGCATACACAGGTGAGATACAAGCAAGTTTAGCAAAAGACTTAGGTGCAGAGTATGCACTGGTTGGTCACTCGGAGCGTCGCCATATTTTTGGTGAGAGCGATGAGGTTGTTGCCGATAAGTTCGTAATGGCACAGCAGCAGGGATTAGTTCCTGTGTTGTGTGTTGGTGAAACTGAGCAACAACGAGAGCAAAACGAAACAGAATCTGTAATCAGTGCGCAAATTGACGCAGTGGTTAGAAAATTAGGTGTGGCTGGTCTTAAGCAATCTGTGATAGCATACGAGCCGGTTTGGGCCATAGGCACAGGTAAAACTGCATCGCCAGAACAAGCTCAACAAGTACACCAATTTATTCGTGCAAAAATTGCGTCGTTAGACAGCGAGATAGCACAGCGCTTGCTTATCCTATACGGTGGCAGCGTAAACGAAAAAAACAGTAGTGAATTATTTGCACAGCAAGACATTGACGGTGGCCTAATTGGCGGAGCAAGTCTTAAGACGGATGCCTTCATTAGTATCTGTGAAAGTGCAAAAGGATAGAATTAAATGTACGAGATTCTTTTAGTAGTTTATTTGATTGTTGCAATTGCACTGATTGGTTTTGTGTTAATTCAACAAGGTAAAGGCGCTGACATGGGTTCGTCATTCGGTGCTGGTGCATCTGCAACCGTTTTCGGTTCGTCAGGCGCTGGTAACTTTATGACTAAAACGACCACAGTGTTAGCAACTGTATTCTTCATTTTGAGCATCGTGTTAGGTAACCTAACTGCAGGCCAAATCAAGAAGACAGATCAATGGGAAAATCTAGAAGCAGCTCCAGCGGTTGAAACCGTGAACGACGCAGCAAGCGATATCCCAGTTGAGGAACCAAAGAACACTAACACTGACGTTCCTAACTAAAAAAATTAAGCCGTGGTGGTGGAATTGGTAGACACGCCATCTTGAGGGGGTGGTGAGCATAGCTCGTGCGGGTTCAAGTCCCGCTCACGGCACCAAATAAAGAGACCAAGCATTTAGCTTGGTTTTTTTATGTAAAGGCCTTGTTAAATCAGGCTTTAGGCGTTATCGATGGTTGCTTATTGATAACCACGGCACTATAATAGGTGCCATTAATGAAGCACAGCGTCAGCTAGCGCTTCATGCAGCAGATTTTTAAACAGCTAAAGGTTCTCCTTTGGTTGCTGATTGAAGTTCGCGCATTCTCTGAAATGCGCGTTTTGCGTTTAGCAGAAGAGATTTTGCTAAGTCGTCGCAGCGGTTTATCGTACAGATACAGCCCGCAGCCAAGCTTGGCCCTAGGCCGCACAGAAAATCAGGAAGTGTTTACTTTCCAGTAGATATTTCCAGTGTGACGCCCCGCTTGGTTCGGGGCGTTATTGTATCTGTATTGAAAATGGGGCTTTAGCCCTTTTTTTGTTTCTATGGAGAAGTTTCGTGACAAAGCTCGAACAAACATTAACTGAGATGTTAACACCGGCGGTCGAAGCGATAGGCTTTGAGCTTCTGGGGCTTGAGTTCATTCAAGCGGGTCGCCATTCTACACTGCGTGTGTATATCGACCATCCAGACGGGATCACGGTGGATAACTGTGCTGATGTCTCTCGACAAGTTGGTGCGATCCTCGATGTAGAAGATCCAATTACTAATGAATACGATTTGGAAGTGTCATCACCTGGCGTAGATCGTCCACTGTTCAAACCAGAACATTATCAAAATGCAGTGGGTGAAGAAGTCAGATTGAGAACCAAGCTTCCACAAGATGGTCGTCGTAATTTTAAAGGCGACCTAGTAGCAGTTAACGGTGATATGATCACAATCAATGTTGATAATGAAGAGTTTATGCTCATGATCAGCAACGTTGAGCGTGCGAACATCATCGCCAAACTTTAATTTCAGTGCGAAGGAATAGGGCAAGCGAGGCAATACCTATGGCAAAAGAAATCCTATTGGTGGCGGAAGCCGTTTCCAATGAAAAAGCGGTCCCCAAAGAGAAAATTTTTGAAGCATTAGAGTTCGCACTAGCGACCGCAACAAAGAAAAAACACGATGGTGACATTGATGTACGCGTATCTATCGACCGTAAAACAGGTGAGTACGACACGTTCCGTCGCTGGCAGATCGTAGAAGCGCAAGAAGATGGCAGCTTAGAAAACCCGTATCGCGAAATCACCCTTGAAGCTGCGCAGGTTGAAGAACCAGAAAAGCAACTAGGTGACTTCGTTGAAGAACAGATCGAGTCAATCAAGTTTGACCGTATTACAACGCAAATGGCCAAGCAAGTTATCGTACAAAAAGTACGTGAAGCTGAGCGCGCGCTTGTTGTTGAAGCTTATAAAGATCAAGAAGGTGAATTGGTAACGGGCGTTGTTAAGAAGGCAAGCCGTGATGCAATCATCCTGGATTTAGGCAACAACGCAGAAGCAGTTATTTACCGTGACGATATGTTACCGCGTGAAAACTTCCGTCCAGGCGACCGTGTACGTGGCTTGTTATACGCAGTTCGTCCAGAAGCTCGTGGCGCACAATTATTCGTGACTCGTTCTAAGCCTGAGATGCTAATGGAACTATTCCGCATCGAAGTGCCAGAAATCGGTGAAGAGATGATTGAACTTCGTTCGGCAGCTCGCGATCCTGGTTCTCGTGCAAAAATCGCTGTTAAGTCGAACGACAAACGTATCGACCCAGTGGGTGCGTGCGTAGGTATGCGTGGTGCACGTGTGCAGGCCGTATCTTCAGAGTTGGGCGGTGAGCGTGTTGATATCGTGCTTTACGATGATAACCCAGCGCAATTCGTTATCAACGCAATGGCCCCAGCCGAGGTTGCATCTATCGTAATGGACGAAGATTCACGTTCTATGGATATCGCAGTTGAATCTGACAACCTTGCGCAAGCGATTGGCCGTAACGGCCAAAACGTACGTCTAGCTAGCCAATTAACAGGCTGGGAGCTAAACGTAATGACGGTTGAAGACATGCAGTCTAAAAACCAGGCTGAATCAGACAAGCTAATCTCTCTATTTACTGAGGGCTTGGATATTGATGATGACTTCGCAGCGCTATTAATTGGTGAAGGCTTCTCAACACTTGAAGAAGTTGCGTATGTACCAACAAGCGAATTCTTAGAAATCGATGGTCTTGATGAAGACACCGTCGAAGAGCTGCGTAACCGTGCCAAAGACGCTTTAACAACGAAAGCGTTGAAAGACGAGGAAAGTCTTGAAGGTGCTGAACCAGCAGAAGACCTATTAAGCCTTGAAGGTTTAGATCGTCACCTTGCCTATGTCATGGCAAGCAAAGGTGTAATCACACTTGAAGATCTAGCTGAGCAAGGAATTGACGAACTAGTAGAAATTACTGAGCTTTCTGAACAGGAAGCGGGCGACCTAATCATGGCTGCACGTAATATCTGCTGGTTCGGTGAAGAGTAATTTATTAACGGAGGTAACAAACAACATGGCAGAAGTAAGTGTAGCAAAACTAGCCGAGGACATTGGTACAACTGTTGATAAATTGCTCCAGCAATTGGACAGTGCTGGCATTAAAAAGCAAGCTGATGACCAGGTAAACGAGTCAGAAAAAGCTCAATTGCTTGATCATTTGTCAAAGCAACATGGCGGTTCTGGTGTTTCAGGTCCAGAGCGCATGACGCTGCAGCGTAAAAAGAAAAGTACGCTAAGCGTGACAGGCTCTACGGGCAAAGCGAAAGCGGTTCAAGTAGAAGTGCGCAAAAAGCGCACCTACGTGAAGAAAAGTGCCCTAGAGGAACAGCAAGAACAAGCGCGTTTAGAAGCTGAAGAGCAAGCGCGTCTTGAAGCGGCTAAGTTAGAAGCTGAGCGTAAGGCGAAAGAAGACGCTGAACGTAAGGCGAAAGAAGAGGCAGATCGTAAGGCTAAAGAAGAAGCTGATCGTAAAGCCAAAGAAGAAGCGAAGCGTAAAGCCGAAGCACAGCGCAAAGAAAGTAAAGGTTCTGCAAAGGATGAGGCGCAAACTCAGAAAGAACGTGAAGAAGCTGAGCGCTTACAGAAAGAAGCAGAAGAGGCAGCATTGAAGAAAGCTGAAGAAGAAGCACAACGTCAAGCAGAAGAAGCTCGTCGCCTAGCTGAAGAAAACGAAGCACGCTGGAAGCAAGAAGAAGAGGAGCGTAAACGCCGTGAAGAAACGGCTGATCACCACCTAACTACTTCTACTTATGCTCGTGAAGCAGAAGACGAGTCAGATGCACGCGAAGAGAAAAGCGCGCGTCGTAAAAAGAAAAAGCCGAAAGGCAAAGAAGTTGAAGTACCTTTAAAATTTGGTAAAGGTAAAAAAGGTAAGCTAAAAGCGCCTACATCATTACAACACGGTTTCCAAAAGCCAGTAGCGGATAAGAAAGCAGAAGTGCGCATCGGTGAGACTATCACAGTTGCTGAACTTGCTTCTCGTATGGCTGTTAAAGGTGCTGAAGTCGTTAAGACCATGATGAAAATGGGCGACATGGTTACCATCAACCAAGTAATTGACCAAGAAACAGCGCAATTAGTTGCTGAAGAAATGGGTCACAAAGTGGTTGTTGTTCGTGAAAACGAACTAGAAGAGAAAGTACTAAGCGATCGTAACGAAGAAGGTAAAGCCGTTCCTCGTGCGCCAGTTGTTACAGTTATGGGTCACGTTGACCACGGTAAAACATCAACGCTTGACTACATTCGTTCAGCGAAGGTTGCCTCTGGCGAGGCCGGTGGTATTACCCAGCACATCGGTGCATACCACGTTGAAACAAACGGTCACATGATCACTTTCCTTGATACTCCTGGACACGCAGCGTTTACCTCAATGCGTGCTCGTGGTGCGAAAGCAACGGATATCGTAATCCTTGTTGTGGCAGCAGATGATGGTGTAATGCCACAGACTAAAGAAGCGGTTCAGCACGCCCGTGCTGCAGGTGTTCCTTTAATCATCGCAGTAAACAAGATGGATAAAGAAGGTATCGACCCAGATCGCGTTAAGAACGAATTAGCACAGCTTGACGTTATCCCTGAAGAGTGGGGTGGTGACACGCAATTCGTACACATCTCTGCGAAAACAGGTCTAGGCATTGATGATCTTCTTGAAGCAGTACTAATGCAGGCTGAAATCCTTGAGCTTACTGCCCCGACTGAAGGTATGGCGGCAGGTGTTGTTATTGAATCGCGCCTAGATAAAGGTCGTGGTCCAGTTGCATCTATCCTTGTTCAATCAGGTACGCTTAACCAAGGTGATATTGTACTGTGTGGTCTAGAATACGGCCGCGTTCGTGCGATGAAAGATGAGAACGGTAAAGACATCAAGTCGGCAGGTCCATCTATCCCAGTTGAGATTCTAGGTCTATCTGGTATCCCAGCAGCAGGTGATGAAGCAACGGTTGTTCGTGACGAGCGTAAAGCACGTGAAGTAGCATTGTATCGTCAAGGTAAATTCCGCGAAGTGAAGCTTGCACGTCAACAGAAAGCGAAGCTTGAAAACATGTTTGCTAACATGACTGAGGGCGATGTATCAGAAGTTAACGTGGTACTTAAAGCTGACGTACAAGGTTCAATTGAAGCAATTTCTGATTCATTAACTAAGCTTTCTACTGATGAAGTAAAAGTGAAGATTGTAGGTTCAGGTGTAGGTGGTATTACTGAAACTGACGCTACTTTAGCAGCGGCTTCAAATGCAATCGTTGTTGGCTTTAACGTACGTGCTGACGCATCTGCACGTAAAGTGATTGAAGCTGAGAACCTAGACCTACGTTACTACAGCGTTATCTACAGCCTGATTGAAGAAGTGAAACAGGCGATGTCAGGTATGCTTGCACCAGAATTTAAGCAAGAGATCATCGGTCTTGCTGAAGTACGTGACGTGTTTAAGTCACCGAAGATTGGTGCAATTGCAGGCTGTATGGTTACTGAAGGTATTGTTAAACGCAGCGCACCTATCCGTGTACTTCGTGATAACGTTGTTATCTATGAAGGTGAACTTGAATCACTTCGTCGCTTTAAAGACGACGTGCAAGAAGTTCGTAACGGTATGGAATGTGGTATCGGCGTTAAGAACTACAACGACGTTAAAGTTGGCGACCAAATCGAAGTATTCGAGACGGTTGAAGTTCAACGTTCACTTTAATCCTCGTTGACCTAACGAATTGATGGGGGCCTTCGTGCCCCCATTTGTGCATTGTGTATTACCTGATACACGTTTGAAAATGTGTCAGGTATTTTTTATATAAGTGGTGATAATGAGAGAGTTTTCTCGCACAGAGCGCGTAGCGCAACAGATTCAAAAAGAAATCGCCGTGATCATCCAACGTGAAGTCAAAGACCCGCGTTTAGGCATGGTGACTGTGTCTGCGGTAGAAGTATCGCGTGACTTATCTTACGCCAAAATCTTCGTGACGGTATTCAACCAAGAAGATGAAAGCAAAACTAAACAAAGTATGCGCATTCTTAACGATGCTAGCGGCTATATTCGCTCGCTGTTAGGTAAGCGTATCCGTGCACGCATCGTTCCAGAACTTCGTTTCGTGGTTGATACCTCGTTGATGGAAGGTATGCGTATTTCCAACCTTGTTGACTCTGTTATGCGTGAAGACGAGCAAAAGCGTGGCACTCAGTCAGACGAGGAAGAATAAGCACTATGGCTAGACGTACCAAAGGCCGTCCAGTTGATGGCGTACTCTTGTTACATAAGCCGCAAGGTATTTCCAGTAATCGTGCTTTGCAGCAAGCCAAAGGCATTTATTACGCGCAAAAAGCTGGCCACACCGGGGCACTCGATCCGTTGGCCACAGGCATGCTCCCCATTTGTTTTGGTGAGGCAACCAAGTTCAGTCAGTTCCTACTCGATACAGATAAAACCTATGTCGTACGGGCTAAGTTAGGTGAGCGTACAACCACCTCTGATGCTGACGGTGAAGTGGTTGAAACGCGCGATGTGAACGTCACTAAAGAGCAAGTTGAGCAACATGTTGCTGGATTCTTGGGTGAGTCTGATCAATATCCTTCTATGTACTCAGCGCTAAAGTATCAAGGCCAGCCTTTATACAAATACGCGCGCGAAGGCATTGAAGTACCGCGCAAGTGTCGTCGTATCAACGTGTATAGCTTAACTCTGGACGAGTTTGACGAGCAAGCAAACGAGATTCAGATGACTGCGCATGTCTCAAAGGGCACCTATATTCGCACTATCGTTGATGACTTAGGTGAGTTACTCGGATGTGGCGCACATGTAATTATGCTGCATCGCTCCAAGGTAGGGCATTATCCTAGCGAGAAAATGGTCACCTTAGACAAATTACAAGCACTCCTCGATGACGCCAAAAGCAAAGACCTATCACCCAGTGAGGTGTTGGACGCTTTGTTATTACCTATGGACACTGCGGTACAAGATTTACCGAGCGTTGAAGTAGACGAAGAGCAAGCGATTGCTTTTGCTCACGGACAAACGGTGGTTATCGGCGAAGTGCCAGAAGACGTTTGCGCTGTGCGTTGTGGTGAGCGTTTCCTCGGTGTTGGCGAGCGAAACCAACACGGACACCTTAAAGCGAAGCGTGCTGTAGCTATCACAAATAACTTGTAGTTCTATACAAGCTTGGTAAAATAGCGCGCTCAATTGGTGGGGCTGGATTAGTGATCGGCTCTTACCGTATATAAACACTCAATTTTTGGAGTAAATTATGTCACTAAGCAACCAAGAAAAAGCAGAAATCATTGCTAAATTTGCACGCGCTGAAGGCGACACTGGTTCACCTGAAGTACAAGTTGCACTTTTAACTTTCGATATCAACAAGCTTCAAGGCCACTTTGCTAACCACAAGCAAGACAACCACTCACGTCGTGGTCTTCTTCGCAAAGTAAGCCAGCGCCGTAACCTTCTTAACTACCTTAAAGGTAAAAGCATCGAGCGTTACACTGCGCTAATCCAAGAACTTGGCCTACGTCGCTAATTCTTTGATACCAGTTTGAAAAAGGGGCCTAATCGCCCCTTTTTTTGTGCGCCTTTGACGAGTATACTTAGCGCTGTCTAAGTTTCGCGATTAGGCAGACTAGATGGCACCATATTGCCAATTGTAGTAAATAAAGGCATTCGTTCGAGTGTGGTTATTTACTGTAATTGGTGAGGTGCTTAAGAAAATCCTTAGTCAGTTCACTGTTTGTGAACAGGCTAACTGCAACTTAAGGAAACATTTAAGTGCAAGCAATTATTAAAGAATTCCAATACGGACAACACACAGTAACACTTGAAACAGGCGCGATTGCACGTCAAGCAGACGGCGCAGTACTTGCTAGCATCGGCGACACTTCTGTTCTTGTAACAGTAGTAGGTAAGCGCGACGCAAACCCAGGTCAAGATTTCTTCCCTCTAACAGTAAACTACCAAGAAAAAATGTATGCGGCTGGCCGTATCCCAGGTGGTTTCCTAAAGCGTGAAGGTCGTCCTAACGATGGTGAGACGCTAATTGCACGTCTTATTGACCGTCCAATTCGTCCACTTTTCCCTAAAGGTTTCGTAAACGAAGTACAGGTAATCGCGACAGTTGTTTCAGTAAACCCTGAAATCCAACCTGATATCGTTGCCTTAATTGGTACATCAGCGGCGCTTGCGCTTTCTGGTATTCCATTTAATGGTCCAATCGGTGCATCACGTGTAGGTTACATCGACGGTCAATACGTTCTTAACCCGTCAATGACAGAGCTTAAAGAAAGTAAGCTTGACCTAGTTGTTGCTGGTACAGACAACGCTGTACTTATGGTTGAGTCAGAAGCTGAAACGCTAGCAGAAGACGTAATGTTGGGTGCTGTTGTTTACGGTCATGAGCAATCACAAGCAATCATCAATGCAATCAACGAATTTGCAGCTGAAGCTGGCAAGCCTGCATGGGATTGGACTGCACCTGCAAAAGACGAAACGCTTGGCGAAAAAGTAGCAGCAATCGCTGAAGAGAAAATCGGCGAAGCGTACCGCATCACTGATAAAGTAGCGCGTAAAGATGCACTAAGCGCAGCGAAAGCTGAAGTAATCGAAAAACTAAGCGCAGAGCTTGGCGAAGATGAAAGCCTAGACGAGCAAGAAGTATCAGGCGTTTTCGGTTCACTAGAGAAGAAAATCGTTCGTGGTCGTATCATTGCTGGTGAAAAGCGTATCGATGGTCGTTCTCCAGACATGATTCGTGCACTTGACGTTAAAACTGGCGTACTTGCACGTACACACGGTAGCGCAATCTTCACACGTGGTGAAACTCAAGCACTTGTAACAGCAACACTTGGTACAGAGCGTGATTCACAGATGATCGATGACCTATTCGGTACATCTACAAGCCGTTTCATGTTGCACTACAACTTCCCTCCATTCTGTGTGGGCGAAACTGGTTTCGTTGGTTCACCTAAGCGTCGTGAAATCGGCCACGGTAACCTAGCTAAACGCGGTATTGCGGCGGTTCTTCCGACTCTTGAAGAATTCCCATACTCAATCCGTGTAGTATCTGAAATCACTGAATCTAACGGTTCATCTTCAATGGCTTCAGTATGTGGTACTTCACTTGCGCTTATGAACGCAGGTGTACCAACTAAAGCATCTGTAGCGGGTATCGCGATGGGTCTTGTGAAAGAAGGTGAAGATTTCGTAGTTCTTTCTGACATCCTAGGTGACGAAGATCACCTTGGTGACATGGACTTTAAAGTAGCGGGTACAGCTGAAGGTGTAACTGCACTACAAATGGATATCAAGATTGAAGGTATCACTCAAGAAATCATGCAAATTGCGCTTAACCAAGCAAAAGCTGCACGTCTACACATCCTAAACGTAATGGACGAAGCGATTTCTGCACCAGCTGCTGAGCTTTCAGACTATGCACCACGTATCTACGTTGTGAACATTCCACCTAAGAAAATTGCTGATGTTATCGGTAAAGGTGGCGCAACAATCCGTGCACTTACTGAAGAAACGGGCACAACGATTGAAATCGAAGATGACGGTACTGTTAAGATTGCAGCAACAAACGGCGACAGCGCTCGTGCAGCTATCGCACGCGTTGAACAGCTAACAGCTGAACTTGAAGTAGGTACTATCTACGAAGGTAAAGTTGTACGTATCGTAGACTTTGGTGCGTTCGTAAACGTTCTTCCTGGTAAAGATGGCCTAGTTCACATTTCACAAATCAGTGATGAGCGTGTGAACAACGTTGCAGATCACCTAAGTGTTGGTCAGGAAGTAAAAGTTAAAGTACTAGAAGTAGATCGCCAAGGTCGCGTACGTTTGAGCATCAAAGAAGCGCAAGGGTCTTCTGCGCCAGCTGCTGATGAGTCAAAAGACGCTGAATAAGCGATAAAAGCATAGTAAAAGGGGCTGTTTAGGCCCCTTTTTTATGTTTTAATGAAAGTCCATGTATGGATAAATAGGTTCAGGACTTTGAGAAAACTTCTAGCGCTTTGTGTTTCCAGTGTCGCGGCAATCATGCTAACAGGCTGTCAAACCACACCCGAAAGTCCTCAATATGTCGTTACAGTCCCGTTTGCGGCACCTTTGCCCAGCGATTACCGCAGTGAAGTAGCGGTAGCTCGTTACACCGAATTAATTGAACAGGCAGAGCTGGCGAATGACCAACAAGCTGTCTTGTACTATGACCGCGGTAAACTATTTGAAAGCTTAGGCTTAACCACCTTGGCACGCATCGATTTCAGCCGTGCAATTAACCTCAAGCCAGACTTTGCAGAAGTGTATAACTTCTTGGGTATTCACCACACCTTGATGCAGCAGTACAGCAAAGCTTATGAGATGTTTGACTCTGTATTGGAGCTCAATGCTGAGCATGAATATGCTTATCTTAATCGCGGCATCGCCCTGTACTATGGTGAGCGACCAGAATTGGCCGAGGATGACCTACAAGCCTTTTTGAATTTCGCACCTGATGATCCTTACCGCGTGCTTTGGGTCTACCTTGCTCAAAAGGCCCAAGATTCACAACGCGCGCAAACAAGCTTAAACAACATGGCGCAAGCACTTGACCCACAAAACTGGGCATATAAGTTGGTTGCTTATTTTAAAGGTGATATTTCCGAGCAAGATTTATTATCTAGCTTGGCTGATGGAGTGGAATCACACCATGAATTCGCTGAGCGTCTTTGTGAGGCCTATTTCTATCTCGCTAAGAGTCATCAAGCTCAAGGTCATAACACTTTAGCGAGTGATTACTTCAAGCTTGCGTTGTCGACCAATGTGTATGAATTTGTCGAGTATAAATATGCGCGACTTGAATTAGATATCATGGCAGGCGAGGGTGCGCTCTAGCCTGCTTGCATTATTTACTTTAGGGTTGTGTGCGAGTGTGAGTCAACATCGCGACGCTGCCCTTTTTCATGCCATTGAGAATCCTCAAGCGGCATTGGCGTTTTATAATCGCTCCGAGCAACACATTCCTTATTCTTTACTCGATGAATCAAGCCTTCGCGCCCTTGCATCAAACAACGCACCATTGGCCTTATTACAGCTTGCTCAGCGTTTAGTAAGTGCTAAAGACTACCGTGGAGCGCAGGTTTATTGGCAAAAAGCACTCGACTATGACGTGGCTAGCATGTTGCCATTTTGGCATACACTCTGTGGGCTACTCAAAGAGCATCAACAGTGGCAAGCTTTAGCTGTCATTCGCCAGAGCGTAAAACTGCCTGAGGATGCTGAGCTAATGTGGCGCATCAATGAAGGCTTGCCGGTCGATTCAGTGCGAGATAACACCTCAATTGAATTAGGCTTTGGTACAGCGCTGGCGCACGCGCAAGCTGGTACATGTCCTTATAACGTATTGTTACTCGGTGATAGCCTCGCGGCCATGGAGCAACTGCAACGGATTAAATCCCAGTACGAAGCGCAACCGGAACCACAATCTGGCCTTATTTGCTTATCGCAACCGAATTATATTGGCGGTCATATAGAGTGTGCACTCAATGATGCGCAATTTAGTCTGTGTGATTGGCGGCGCATTGCAGCAAAGCCTGTAGATTTCCCCCAGGGTTTTGACTTTATTATCATGATGACGCAATCCGGCCTTGCTAACGTGCGCGCAGGTATCATGCACATGAGTGTACAAAGTAAGTACCACACGTTTTTGCACGAATTACTGCACTTCTCTGGCTTTACAGATGAATACCCTGCGCCGATGAAACAACAGCGATATTGTGAGCAGCAGGGGCACTTGTTTGCTAACTTATATGTGGGTGATTCGGCTCCTAAAGGTTGGGCGCAGAGTGACTATTGTACGAATGGCCGTGGATACAAACCAACGAGTGCAGTATCCATCATGGAGCACTCAGAAGTTGGCCTTTCACAGCCATACCGAGAATTGTGGGTTGAGCAATTAGAAAACTCGCAAAAGCAGCTGCGTTTTGCAGATTGGTTTTTTGCTATCAGTGGTAACGAAAAATGGCGCCAGTACCGCCTTGCACTGGAGAATAAAAATAACGCATAAGCACTTGGATTGCTTGAGCTTGCAAGAAATAATGTTAGGTAGGTTAGTAGGGTGTTAACGTCCGCCTAAGTTTTAGCCGAATAGGCCGGTGTAGTCTAGACAAAGGCTGGGCAGCCCAGTATAACTGGTTAATTATTAATATTTAATTGGCACTATACTAATCTTATTAGTGACAACATCTGTACAAAAAGCACCCGCTTCATAATGGGTGATAACAAAATGATTGCCAGTATTATCGGCAACAACAAAAAGGTTCATACACTATGACATTGCTGTGGATACCCCTGTTATCCCTTATTGGCAGTCTACTTGCGAGTTTTACCGGCAAATTGACGCGCAATCAAAGCGCGGCCGTCACTGCAGTAATGCCCATTATATGTTTGGCGTTAGTGATCAGCATGGCACCGCAAGTGCTTGCCGGCGAGATTCTTTACGCCAGCCTACCTTGGATCCCTGAACTAGGCGTGAATTTATCCTTCCGTCTAGACGGTCTAGCATTGCTATTTTGTATTCTTATTCTCGGCATTGGCTTATTGGTCATCTTGTATGCGCGCTACTATTTGAGCGCGAAAGATTCTATGCCAAAACTGTATGCCTATTTGATGTTGTTCATGACTGCGATGCTCGGCATTGTTACAGCCAACAATATCATTCAAATGTGGTTTTTCTGGGAGTTAACCAGTGTTAGCTCATTCTTGCTGATTAGTTACTGGTGGTTTAACCCAGAAGCGCGCAAGGGTGCGCGTATGGCGTTGGCTATTACCGGTGCCGGTGGTCTGGCGTTACTTGCTGGTTTGGTGTTAATTGGCCAGCTAGTAGGCAGCTACGAACTCGATGTGATTTTACAACATGGTGAATTAATCAAGAGCTCTAAGTGGTATCCGCTTATTCTTGTCTTGGTATTGCTTGGCGCCTTCACCAAGTCAGCGCAGTTCCCATTCCACTTTTGGTTACCGCATGCAATGGCAGCGCCAACACCTGTGAGTGCCTACTTACACTCGGCCACTATGGTAAAGGCTGGTATCTTCTTGCTCGCACGTTTCTACCCAGCGTTAGCGGGCACTGAATTGTGGTTTATCATCGTTGGCGTTACGGGTTTAACAACCTTGCTGATGGGGGCGTATATTGCCTTATTCAAACATGACCTCAAAGGCTTATTGGCTTACTCAACCATCAGCCACTTAGGCTTGATTACGCTGCTATTGGGTCTGGACACTCAGCTTGCCGCTGTAGCGGCCATCTTCCATATTATCAACCACGCTATCTTTAAAGCGTCACTGTTTATGGCAACCGGCATTATCGACCATGAAACCGGTACGCGTGACATGCGTAAAATCAACGGTATGTGGCGGTATATGCCTTACACCGCAACCTTAGCTATGGTGGCGGCATCCTCTATGGCAGGTGTGCCGTTACTAAATGGTTTCTTATCGAAAGAGATGTTCTTTGCGGAGACTCTGCACCAGCAAATGCTAGGCTCAATGTCGTGGTTAATTCCAGTATTGGCGACCGTAGCAGGGGCCTTGTCAGTGGCTTACTCTGCACGATTTATTCACGATGTATTCTTCAATGGCGAGCCCAAAGACTTGCCTAAACAGCCGCATGAAGCGCCGCGCTATATGCGCGTTCCAATCGAGATTTTAGTGCTGCTGTGTATTCTTGTGGGTTTGTTCCCAGGCTTTGTAGTTGACCCAATCTTGATGGTGGCGTCAAACGTTGTACTCGGCGGTGAAGCTCCGGATTACCACATTGCTATTTGGCACGGATTTAACTTGCCGCTGTTCATGAGTGCCGTGGCGGTTGCCGGTGGTTTGTTTATTTACTCGCAACGCAAATATTTATTCCAGTTCCAAGCATCGTTGCCGAACGTCAGTGCTAAGAAGGCATTTGACTCGAGTATTCAACGCGTAATCGATTGGTCTCGCGAGCAAATTCTACGTATCGAAAATGGCTCATTGCAACGTTACGTATTCATACTGATTTTATCGACCTTGATTGTTGCTGGTTTACCCTTGTTTGAAATGCACACTTTAGCGGGAGCAACAGGTCTAACTGACATTGATGCCCACAATGCAATTGGTGCAGGCTTATTAATGGTCGGCTCTTTAGCCACTTTGATTTGGCACCGTTCGCGTATGGTTGCCTTGATCTTGGTGTCGGTTGTTGGTTTGATGACCTCAGTGGCATTTACACGCTTTTCTGCGCCTGATTTAGCGCTAACGCAGTTAACGGTAGAAGTAGTAACCGTAATGCTACTGATGCTAGCGCTGTTCTTCTTACCTCAGCGTACGCCGAAAGAATCGAGCTCTTTGCGTATCTTACGCGACTTGGGGATCAGCAGTGCCATCGGGATTGTGATAGGCAGTATTTGTTACGCAATCTTGACGCGCCCACAAGAGAGTATCTCGCAGTTTTTTATCGGCAACGCCAAAACAGGCGGTGGTGGTACCAACGTAGTTAACGTGATCCTCGTCGATTTCCGCGGCTTCGATACCTTAGGTGAAATAACTGTACTGGGCATAGCGGCGTTGGGTATATATAAACTGTTGCTTAACTTGCCATTGTTTATGCCTGCATCAGACAGTGAAGGTCGCCCATGGGCGCGTGAACGCCACCCACTGTTGCTTGCAAGTATTTCACAAAGCTTGTTACCGCTCGCGATTATGGTTTCTGTGTATATCTTCTTGCGCGGTCACAATATGCCAGGCGGCGGCTTTATCGCAGGTCTGGTTACGTCTATCGCTTTCATATTGCAGTACATGGCCAATGGTTCAAATTGGATTATGGCGCGCATGGATATCAACTATCGCAAAGTTATCGCGTCTGGTTTAGCAATTGCAACGCTCAGCGGCTTGGGTAGTTGGGCATTTGGTCGCAATTTCCTTACCAGCTGGTTTGACTATTTCGATATTCCACTGGTGGGCAAAACAGAGTTGGCAAGTGCGATGATATTTGACCTCGGGGTATACCTCACGGTAGTAGGTGCAACACTAATGATTCTCGCAAGTCTGGGTAAATTGACGGCGGAAACACCAAAAGAAAAGGTTAATCTCTAATGGAACTCTTATATGCATGTTGTGTAGGTCTATTAGTGGCCTGCGGTGTTTATCTGATTTTACGCGCTAGGACTTTCCCTGTGGTACTGGGATTAACCATGTTGTCATATGCGGTGAATTTGTTTTTGTTCTCATCAGGGCGATTGAAAATCAACCAAGCACCAGTACTGGGACAATCAGCGAGTTACGCGGATCCTTTGCCACAAGCTCTTGTGCTTACTGCGATTGTAATTGGTTTTGCAATGACGGCGTTCGTGGTGATTTTGTCGATTCGTGGTCGTGCGGATTTAGGTAATGATCACGTAGATGGACAACCGCGTTCGAAAAAGGGGTCAAAATAAATGCAGCATTTGATCACGCTTCCTATTTTATTGCCGCTGATTGCGGGGATCATCCTCTTACTGCCGCCGTGCGGTAAGAGTTTAGTAATGAGACGTTGGGTTGCCACCTTTATGGCGCTCTTTACTTGTATTACGTCAATGATGTTACTCAATGAGGTCATCAACCACGGTTCAATCGTTTATGCCATTGGTGAATGGCAACCACCTTTCGGTATCGTATTATTTGCCGATCCATTGGCGGTCATTCTTACTATTTTGACTAGCTTCCTCACACTCGTGACGGTTATATACGCTAGCCGGGCCGACGATAAAGCAGGCAGTTTTTATCACCCTCTGACGCATTTCTTGCTCATGGGTGTCAATGGTGCGTTCTTAACGGGCGATTTATTTAACCTATTTGTGTTCTTTGAGGTGTTACTGATTGCATCCTATGCCCTGATGATGCACAAAAAGGATAAGCACACCACCAAAGCTGCACTGCATTATGTGATTCTAAACCTTGTAGGCTCAAGCATCTTCCTAATTGCATTGGGGATTTTATACGGTGTGTTGGGGACTCTGAATATCGCCGATATGGCGGTAAAAGTTGCTGCATTACAAGGAGATGATATTTTCCTCGCAAAAATAGGTGGCTTAATGCTGCTTATTGTCTTTGCACTCAAAGCTGCTCTATTGCCGCTTCATTTATGGCTACCCGCTACCTATGGCCGAGCAATGCCTGTGGTTGCAGCGCAGTTCGCAATCATGACCAAAGTGGGTGTGTACGCCATGATGCGTGTATTCACCATGATTTTTGGTGAGCAAGCGGGAGAGCTCAGTGGCTTAGCATCAACATGGTTATGGCCACTGGCGCTTGTGACCTTGGTCGTTGGTGCTGTAGGGGTACTTGCTGCAGAAGATTTACGTCGCTTAAGTGCTAACCTTGTCATCGTTTCTGTGGGTACCTTGATTGCTATGGTTGCGTTGAACGACGAGAAAGCGACTGCGGTTGCGATTTTCTACATGATTCATTCAACGATTGCCTGTGCAGCCATGTTTTTAGTGGCTGATATGGTGGCGTTGCAGCGCGGTAAAGTGCAAGACCGCTTTGTAAACAGTCGCAGTGTGGCAGAGCCTAAACTGCTTGGCTTTTGTTTTGTCACCGCGGCCATTGCACTTGCTGGATTACCACCGCTTTCTGGTTTTATCGCTAAACTGTGGTTACTCGAAGCATCCTACTCTGTGGGTGTTGCTTGGGTGTTCTGGCCTATCTATTTACTCGGCAGCCTTGCAACGTTAGTAGCTTTATCGCGCGCAGGAACAAGCCTGTTTTGGCATGACCACCCAAATCACGAAGAGCAGTTTGAAGACAATGTCTATGCCGGCAAGCGTCGTGCTATGGCCTTGGTTATCATTTTGTCTGTACCAGTATTAATGAGCGTGTTTGCATCACACATTAGTGATATTAGCTCACAAGCTGCGGCGTCATTACATAACACGCAAGTGGCTATAGATACTGTGTTCGCGTTGGCAAAGGAGCAATAACATGCAATTAGAAGCTCGTTATAAATGGCTACCCACCCCGTTTCGAAGCATTCTGCTGTTTTTAGTGTGGTTGCTGTTAAACGATAGCGTGTCTGCGGGTCACCTTATTCTCGGTGCTGTGTTAGCCATTGTTATCCCGTTAGTCATCGCACCGTTTCGTAAACCTCAGCCGTTAATTATGCGTCCAGGGTTAGCACTTAAGCAGTTGATGATAGTGCTGTGGGACATACTGACTGCCAACATTGAAGTCGCATTTAAAATTTTGGGTCCAACGAAACGGCTGCGCCCAGGTTTTATTAAAGTGCCGTTGGACTTGGACCAAGACCTACCTATCACGATGCTGGCAAGTACCGTGTCGTTAACTCCAGGTACGGTGAGCGCGGAAGTCTATCCAATTCCCGAGTCACTGCCCAAAGGGCAGGTGCCAGAGCAGCGTTTTTTGCTCATCCACGTGTTAGATTTAGACGATGAGCAAGAGTTGATTAACACCATTAAGAGCCGCTATGAGGCGCCACTTAAGGAGATTTTCCAATGCTAGAGCATGTATTACTGGTTGTTTTTGCAATGATTGGGATTTCCTTAGTGTTGAACTTATGGCGCTTAATCGTAGGTCCTTCGGTCCCAGATAGAATCTTGGCGCTCGATACCATGTACATCAACACCATCGCGCTGATTGTGCTTTATGGTATTGGGATGAAAACGCAGATTTATTTTGAAGCGGCATTGTTGATTGCCATGTTGGGCTTTGTGAGCACAGTAGCTGTATGCAAATACCTACTACGTGGCGATATTATTGAATAGGCACTGTTATGACTGAATGGATTATTTCTTTCTTATTGTTGGCCGGTGGTATGTTTATCTTGATTGGCTCCATTGGTCTGGTGAAAATGCCTGACTTTTTCATGCGTTTGCATGGCCCAACCAAAGCGACCACGCTAGGCATGGCGTCTTTGCTGATTGCTGCCAACGTGTTTTTTAGCGTTAACAGTGGTGAAGTGAATATCAAGGAAATCTTGATTTCAATCTTCTTGCTTATTACCGCGCCAATAACAGGTTACATGCTTATCAAGTCAGCGATTCACCACGAATTGCAGGCCAAAGAGGGCACCAAAGGAATGGATAACATCGAAGATGATTAAATTTGCAAATCAATAAAAAGTGGCGCTTAAGCGCCATTTTTTATGTCTTTAATAAACTTAATTTAAGCTCGTTAGGGTCTAATACTCAGTTATTACGTAGCTATTGAACAGCACTCATCAACAGTTGCGAGGTTGAATTTCGATTGCCAATTCGCCTTTGCTTGCTACCCATTGTGATTCGCTAAAAGTATATAAATTCAAGAAAAAGTTAGATTTTTCCCAAAATTGGTCAACAATTAGTGGGTAGCGGCCGATAACCAATAAGTTATAGTTTTGAGGTGTTAGGTATGAATCAAAGTTTTTCATTTGCAGATTTGAGTATTACCAAGAAAATACACGCCATTACCTTAGTGGCTGTCATTGCCTTTTTGGCGATTGTATTGGTCAACTTCACTGCAATGAACTCCAACCAAGATGCGCTCGATGAACTACAAACATCTACTTATACGCTGCTAACCATCACTACCAGTAATGTCACTCACTTAAAGAAAATAGATGAACTTTATACTCAAGCTGTCACCTTTGGAGATAGTGAATTATTAGATAATGCTGCCCAAACGTATAAAGATATCAAAGCAAACTTGGCACAATTAAAGAAAATGCAGCCCAATCTCCTGCCCGACAACACAACAACCAGACTAGACAACTATGAGGCTATTGCAGCTCAAATTGCAAGAGGGATGATCGATGGCACGGCTGATTTCAGTAAAATACAGCAAGACGCCCAGAATAAGACGGCCATTTTTGACTCTTTGGTAAGTGACTTCGACGCAGCAAAAAGCAAAGCGAATAGCCGCTTTATTGAATTAATTGATGATACTAAAACCCGTTCAGGTAACGCCATGACGACTATGTTGGCAGTTGCGTCAGTGTCACTGATTATCGTGATTTTACTAGCTGTATGGATTGCTAAGGGGATAGGAAATGCAGCCAAGGATGCAGCTTCAAACCTAGATCTATTGGCGCGTGGAGAGGGGTCGTTGTCTTCTTCTCTAAACGTGCGCTCTCATGATGAGATAGGGCAGGTATCTATAAACTTTAACGCTTTTATTGCGCTACTAAAATCGACGGTTTTAGAAGTGATGAATGTTGTTGAACCACTGATGGAAAACTCTACTCGATTAGTACAAGGCATGGAAAAAGCCGAATCTGCGACTCATCAGCAAACTAACGATGCTGAGGTTGTACGCCAGTCCATGGAGGAAATGCGTCAAAGTGTTGGTGATATTTCCCATTCTGCTTCACAGGCGTCGGATGCAGCGCAAGTTGCTGAGCGTGAAGTAGCTCAAAGTAAGACCCAGATAAGCACCTCGGTGAACGAATCAAAAGCTTTGAGTGAAGAGATTAATCGCGCCGCAGAAACTATCAATAAGCTTGCGGACGATACCCAGAATGTCGAGCAGATTTTAAACGTTATCACCTCAATCGCAGAACAAACGAACTTGTTGGCGCTTAATGCGGCTATCGAGGCTGCCCGCGCCGGTGAGCAAGGACGTGGTTTTGCTGTGGTGGCTGACGAAGTAAGAGAACTCGCATCACGAACGGCTAAATCGACGAACGAAATCCGCGATTTGATAAACGTCCTCACCGTGGCTGCTAATGATGCCGTTAGCGCTATGACTTCCGCCAGAGACATGGCTACAAATAATGCGTCAGCGGCTGAGCAAACAGGGTTGTCTATTGAGCAAATAGCCGAGCAAATACTCTCGATAAACAGTATGAACGGGCAAATCGCAGCGGCGACCGAAGAGCAAACGTCCGTGGCGACCATGGTGGTTGATAATGTTACCTCAATGCATCGTTCCTTCGAGGACACTATGCAGGCGCTGAGTGAGGTGCGCGATGTAGCACAAAACCTGCATACACTGTCAGATAATTTACTCGGTGCCACCGCTAAATTCAAAGTGTAATCGCCAAAAAAAGCTCAACTTTATGTTGAGCTTTTAGAAGCGTATTTCGCTGCTTAAAAAGTTGCGATAACCTTTACGTCACCCGTAACATTGCTACTGCTCACATAACCAACTGCTCCCGGGTTATTTGCTACAAATTCAATAACAGCTTGGTCATTGGCAAGTTTATCAGGAGGAGTACCCTTGCCAGTAAAGACTAATTTAGACCAGTGTGCATTTAATTGTGCACTTGATTTGCCCAGCACCTTGTCATTGAACTCGTCAAACACGGCATTGCCATCTTGATTTACCGGTTTTGCAGAACTCCCGTCAGCAAAAGACTTAGCTTTGCCTAGGTATATCTTTTTGACAGTATCAGCATCAGCACCACTATTGCTTGGGTGTGTAATCACTGAAATATCGGCGAAGGCGCTCGTACTCAATACTAATGCCAGCGTTGTGATTAATCTATACATGGTAAGCCTCCTTAAAAGACAATGTCTACGCCAAGCGATAGGACTTCCACTTTAGTGTCGGTAATATCGTAATCGACTTGCGTGAGGTCTATTTTAAATGCTGCTGACGGATGGAAGTTATAGCGTGCACCCACTGAATAGGAATTCGATGATACTGATTGTGACGCTAGTGCTAAGTTGGTCAGATCTCGAAGGTAGGGGGCGTTGGGGTCCATGGGATTGGTTGTAACTGGGATGTTCCCCAATTGAGAATCAACCGTTAATGGCACCGTATTAAACTCATCACTATTATTGTCATCTTCATTGTCTTCATAGGTTAAATTGAGAGTCCATTCATCTATGCGGTATCCGAGAGAAATGTAGTATTGCTGCTGTTTGGCTAAAATACTATCGTCAACATCGAACTCCGTGTATTCAGCATCAAACAGGAGATTCTCGTGGTCAATACTAAAGCCAATCGCGGCAAAATAAGCGTCATCTTCATTAATGGCGATATCCTCGGCTTGTGCCGTTAAACCATAATTGTTCAAACCAGCAAGCAACCCAGTAAGATCTGCGCTGTTACTGAGGTCTATAGTCGCTTCACTAATGAAGTAGGCTGCCCGCGCGCTAAACCAATCCTTGCTGATGGTCCAGTTAAAGCCCAGAGTATTGTTGAGCTCAGCAGCATCTGATGCCGAAACTGCGGCTATATCATCATCAACACTGCCAAAGACGAGTTGTAAGCTACTGTCCCAATTGCCTATGGTGCCATTGTGCAAATAGCTCAGCCCCTCATACGTTGAGAAACTTAAGTTGTACACCGACTGTGGTGGTCTGATCCACCGATAGGCATAACCAACATCGAGGAAGTCGGAATAACGATAAAAAGGAATGCGCATTTTCCCCGCGCTGAGTTGACTATTATCTGATATTTCATAAGTGATATAGGCCCACTCAAACTCAGCGTCAAAATCATCCTCTCCACGAGCGATGATTTGTGCAGTAGCACTCAATTTATCGTGCAAATCAGCCGAAACCTGCAAAGCAAATAAGCTTTCGGGTTTAAAGCTGACATCACTGTCATAACCATACAGGGTATCGTCATCATCTAACGTCATACCTGCAGAGATTGATGCAAATCCGTTGATACGGATCTCTGCGCTGGCCGTGGCGCTATATAACCCCGTCATTACCGATAAAGCTAATAACGTCTTTTTCATGTTGATATTCCTATTATGACCTAATGGACTCTATAAAAGCTTAGAATCAATCGCGTATATAACAAGATTTCTCGTTATTTCATTAAGTTAAATACATAGGGAAAGTGTCCGTGGCGGACACTTTTATCGTCCGCGGACAGTTTGTAAAATTCACTTAAAATTAAATTGTTTATATAAAACATAGCCTTAGTTTTTATTTTCGTTTTGGCATGGTTTTCGTAAGTAGATAACCAGTACACAAATAAAATGGACACTAGCCATGCTTTTAACGACTTTCGTGTTTTTTACCTCACCGCTGTTGATGCTCATCGTGGCGTTGGTAAACACTTTTGCAGATAAAAACAACAATGCATCTCACTCTGAGGTATCACTATGATCCGTGATACTCAGGCGCAGGACACGCAAATTGTTGTGAAGAGCAAGCGCGGTAAATATTTGTTCGCTGCCGTTATAGCTGGCTCGCTTTTGGCCTTAGGTGCCTTTTATTTTTCGAGCAGCAGCGCCAATACCACTATGTCGTTGAATAGAGACACAGTGAAAATTGCCCAAGTCACACGTGGTGACCTTACTCGTGATATCGCCACAACAGGTTTCATCGTGGCTGCCAATGCACCACAAATTTACAGCTCATCACAAGGTTATGTGCAGCTGATGGTCGACCCTGGTGATGAAGTAGAACAAGGACAAATCATTGCCTCAGTGTATAGCCCAGAGCTTACCAATGAACTCAAGCAGCATGAGTCTGAGTTACAGCGTCTGACCGACGAGCTTTCTCGCAAAGAGCTGCAAGTTCGCCGAGACAAGCTAGCACTAGCAAGAACATTAGACATGGCCGAGGTCACCTTGAATGCCGCGAACCGCGAACACCGTCGTGCGCTATTGTCGATTAAAGACAACCTCATCAGCCAAATTGATATGGAACAAGCACAGGATGATTTAGCTCGCGCGAAGCTGGCGTTTAAACACGCGCAGCAGGAAATCGAAATTGGCAAAGACACCTTAGCGTTTGAGCTGAAGTCAGCCCAAGCCGATGTAGCGCGCCAGCAACTTGTTGTGGATGAACTCAAACGTCGCGTCAATGAATTAGACATCGCGGCGCCTGTGACAGGCGTTGTCGGTAACTTGCTGGTGCAACAACAAGCGGCAGTTTCACCGAGCCAAGCGTTAATGACATTAGTGGATTTGAGCGCCTTTGAAGCTGAACTTCAAGTACCAGAAAGTTATGCTAACGAGTTGGGCTTGGGCCTAGAAGTAGAGCTTAAAATTGGCGGTGACACGGTACGCGGTACGTTGGCGTCTATCTCCCCCGAAGTCAAAGATCGCCAAGTGAGCGCCCGTGTACGCTTTGACCAAAATCAAGTGGATAAAATCCGTCAAAACCAGCGTTTATCAGCTCGTATTCTTTTGGAAAATCGTGAGAACGTACTCATGGTTCGCCGTGGTGCCTTTTTGAATGAAGGTGGCTTGGTAGCCTATCGCGTCAATGGTGATGTGGCAGAGAGAATTCAAATTCAAACCGGTGCAACTAGCATCGCAAATGTTGAAATTACCAATGGTGCCCAAGAAGGCGACCAAATCGTGATTTCAAACTACGACTCATTTAAGCGCTCAGAGCGCGTACTACTGCGTTAACTCGAACTCGCAATAAGGAACAAAATAATGATTAAGATGAATAACATCAACAAAGTATACCAAACGGAAATGGTGCAAACTCATGCACTTCGCGATTTCAATCTTGAAGTTAAACAGGGTGAATTTATTGCAGTAACGGGGCCGAGTGGAAGCGGCAAAACCACCTTTTTAAACATTGCGGGTATGTTGGAACCTTTTACTGATGGTACCTATGAACTTGATGGCATCGATGTCGGTAAGCTTAACGACAATCAACGTGCGGACCTTCGAAATCAAAAGATCGGCTTTATCTTTCAGGGCTTTAACCTGATCCCCGATTTGAACCTTTATGAAAACGTTGAAGTGCCATTGCGATATCGTGGCATCAAATCCAATGAACGTAAAAAGCGTATTGAGCGTTGCCTTGAATTAGTTGGGCTGGGTGCGCGAGCAAAGCACTTACCGCAGCAGCTTTCAGGTGGTCAGCAGCAACGCGTAGCGATTGCTCGTGCTTTGGCTGGTGAACCACGTTTCCTACTTGCGGACGAACCAACGGGTAACCTAGATAGCCTAATGGCGCGCCAAGTGATGGAAATTCTTGAAGACATTAACCGTGAAGGCGCCACCATTGTGATGGTAACCCACGATCCTGAACTCGCCCGTCGTGCACCGCGTAATATTCAAGTTGTTGATGGCCAGCTCGCTGACTTCAGCTTGTATCAAGGCGCGCCGGGCAAAGAACAAACGGCTGGCGAAATCGCCGCACGTGCAGTGGAGGCCTAATATGTTTTGGTACTATTTAGACTTAAGCTGGCGTTCGTTTAAACGCACTCCCTTGGTTAGTGCGCTCATGGTAATTGCCATTGCTATCGGTATTGGTATTACTATGACCACACTGTCCGTTTATCACATGATGAGCGCAGACCCTATCCCAAGCAAAAGCGATAAGCTGTTCGCCGTGCAATTGCAAACAATGGATGAAGGTGAGGGGTGGTTTACAAAAGATGATATTCCTTACCAACTAACCTACCAAGACGCTCAAAAATTGATGACAGACGCACAAGGCAACAAGCAAGCAGCGATGGTGCGTACAGGATTTGCAGTGCACTTAGGGAACGAGAGTCAATCTCCAAAATTGATGGATGCACGTGCTACAGGACGCGATTTCTTCAGCATGTTCAACGCCCAGTTCGTATACGGTGGTCCTTGGCAGCAATCTGACGAAGATAACGCAGTGCAAAAAGTGGTTATTGAACGCTCACTAAGTGAAGACTTATTCGGTGATAGCAACCCCGTAGGGCAAACCGTGTATTTAGACAAGTTCCTTTTTGAAGTGGTGGGTGTCGTAGAGCCTGTTACCGACAACATTAAATATTACGACTTAAACAATGGTGCATTCAAGCGACCTGAACGTGTGTTCTATCCATTCTCTTTGGTAAAAGAGCTGGAGATCCCGACTTGGGGTAACAGCAATGGTTGGAAACGTGAGCTAGTGAAAACCTACGCAGAGCGCCTAGAGTCAGAAATTGTGTGGATTCAATATTGGGTACAATTGGACACTGAGCAGGCCAAATCTGACTACCAGCAATACCTACAAAACTATATCAAAGAGCAACAAAAAATCGGTCGTTTTGCACGCAAAGAGCCCAAGGCCGTGGTTCGTGACGTAAACGAATGGATGCAGTACAACGAAGTTGTCAGTGAAGATAACAAGATATTGGTACTTTTAAGCTTCATGTTTTTGGCTGTGTGTCTGGCCAATATCCTAGGGCTGCTACTGGCCAAATTTATGCGCCGTGCCCCAGAAGTGGGCGTTCGCCGCGCATTAGGTGCAAGTAAAACTCAAGTGTTCATGCAGCACCTTGTCGAAGTGGCTTTACTGGGCGTATTTGGTGGTGTGTTAGGTATTTTGCTGGCGCAACTGAGCTTGTGGGGAGTGAGAGAGAGTTACAGCTATTACTCAAATCTTGCGACCATGGATTTATTGATGCTGCTCAGTGCACCGCTAATTGCCATCACGGCTTGTATCATCGCGGGTCTATTCCCTGCGTGGCAAGTGTGTCGCACTAACCCTGCGTATTACTTAAAGACTCAGTAGGAGAGCCCAATGTTAGAACTAAAACCTATGATAAGTGCGCTTATGCGTTCAAAAATTGGCGCTGCACTGCTGCTGATTCAAGTAGCCATTACTCTTGCCATTGTTAGTAATGCGGCCTTTATGATCAGCGATCGTTTGACCTATTTGAACCAAGAAACAGGCTACGATGAGCAAGCAATATTCAGTGTTAGCGTCAGCACATTTGACCCGAGCATCGACCTTATTCAGCAATATGCCCAGGACGAGCGTGATTTACGTGCTATTGAAGGTGTCATCGATGCCGCGATGGTAAATTGGGTGCCACTTTCAGGTAGTGGCTCATCCAGTAGTATGCATACCGTACCTGACCCAGAAATTGGTTCGGGTGTACGTGCGTCATACTTTACAACTAATGAGCACCTACTCAACACATTAGACGCAACCTTAATTGAAGGGCGCAATTTTTACCCAGAAGAAGTGGTTCATAGCGATAATTACGACACGCTTCCGACTAAAGCGATTGTCACTAAGGATTTTGCCAAAGAACTTTTCCCAGATACGCCGGCACTCGGTCAGTTCCTTTATCAAGGTAATGATGCTGTTGAGATCATCGGCATTATCGATACCATTAAAGGTCCTTGGTTGAATGACAGTCGTCCAGCAAATGTTGTGATATTCCCATTTAACTTCTCACAACCTCGCAGCGAGTTTGTGGTGCGTACAACACCGCAGCAGCGCGCTGAAGTGATGGCACAAGTTGAGCAAGTGCTATTAAAAGGCGAATCTCGCCGGGTAATTTATGGCATTCAAGGTCTGGATGAGAGCAAAGCAAGCTACATGGCTCGTGATAAACTAGTAATGCGTATGTTGGTCGTATTAATCGTGGTGCTAGTGTTAGTAACAGCACTGGGTATCTTCGGTCTAACCTTGTTCAACATTTCTAAACGCACCAAGCAAATTGGTACTCGTCGTGCGCTAGGTGCGCGTAAGTCAGCCATTGTGCGCTACTTCTTGATTGAGAATACCCTAGTGGCGGGTATGGGGTTAGTTATTGGCTCGATGTTGGCGATGGTTTTAGGGCAACAATTGATGAAAGTGTTCTCATTGCCTAGTCTATCTTTTACATTCGTCTTGGCGAGCGCGCTATTTATGCTCATAATGAGTCTAGTTGCCGCTTGGGGGCCAGCGCTTAGGGCTGCAAATGTACCGCCTAGTGTGGCAACACGCTCGATATAATAACAATAAGAAAAGCGCGCCTACGGGCGCGCGACATTATGGATAATATGAAAAAAATACTGATTGTTGATGACAACCCAGCCGTTTTAGATGCCTTAGCGTTACTTCTAGAGCTGCATGACTACCATGCAATAACGTGCGAAACACCCGCTCAAGCTCTGCACATAGTGCGTTATCAGCGCATCGCCTTGGTCCTTCAAGATATGAACTTCAGTGCCGACACCACCTCAGGTGAAGAGGGCAAAAAACTGTTTTATGATTTGCGTGAGATTAATCCTCATCTGCCGATAGTACTTATTACTGCGTGGACCGAGCTAAGTACCGCTGTTGAACTGGTCAAAGCCGGCGCGGCGGATTATCTCAGCAAGCCGTGGGACGACCAAAAACTGCTTACAACAATCGAGAACTTGGTGGCGCTTGGCGAAGCTGCCAGTGAAAATGCGGTGTTTAAACGCCAAGCGCAAGAGCGTGACCAAGCGCACCAAGGTGCCGATTTGGCTGGGCTCGTCTTTGCCAGTCCTGCTATGCAACGAGTTGTAGATATGGCCTTGCAGGTTGCTAAATCAGACGTACCCACCTTAATCACTGGCGCAAACGGCAGTGGTAAAGAAGGAATTGCTGAGATAGTACATCGTAACTCGCACTTGCGAGACAAACCCTTTATCAAGGTCAATGCGGGAGCACTGCCAGCGGACCTTATCGAAGCTGAACTCTTTGGTGCCGAAGCCGGCGCTTACACCGGCGCAAAGCAAACGCGTATTGGTCGTTTTGAGGCTGCAGATGGCGGTACCTTGTTTTTAGATGAAATCGGTAACTTGCCATTGGAAGGACAAGTTAAGTTATTGCGCGTGTTACAAACCGGCGAATTTGAACGCGTGGGCTCAACACAAACACGTAAGGTGAACGTGCGAGTGATCTCCGCCACCAACGCCGACTTACTTGCAGATATCAAACAAGGGCGCTTTCGCGAAGACTTATACTATCGCCTGAACGTCATTGAATTAAGCATTCCACCTTTGGCGCATCGAAAGGATGATATTCCTGCGCTTATCGGTCACTTCTTACCTGAGCGAGAGTTGAGCCCCCACGCGGAAACGCTTCTACGCCAACATTCCTGGCCTGGTAATGTGCGCGAGCTTGAAAACGCTTGTAAACGCATTGCCGTGCTTAAACCGGACGGTGTGTTAGAAGCTGAAGACTTTGCTTTGCAACAGGCTGAGCCAGGCGTGCAAAACAAAGCAGAGCCCAACAAACAGGAAATTGAAGATGCGATGCGAGCGCACCAAGGGGTGATTGCCAAGGTAGCGCGCGAGTTTGGTTTATCGCGACAAGCACTTTATCGTCGCATGCAAAAGTTTGGTATTGATTACTAATGAAGTTACTTCCTACAGGCGCCAGCCGACTGACTTGGCAATTGAGCATTTGGCTCAGTCTTTTTATCTGTTTACCCGTTGGCGCAGGTGTTGTGGTTGGTACATTTACGCTGATTCAGGGATTGTTACTCGGGCTGCTGTTAGGCGCATTTCAGGCTATTTTTGTAAGTCTCGTTATCACACCCAGAGTAAGGGGGTTGCAAGCCATTGAGTCAGGCTTGCTTAACTTTAAAGATGGCGACTTTTCCACTTCTTTGGCTTATCGAAAGAGCGATGAATTGGGCGATTTGTGCCAGTTATACAATGAAACCGCCAATAAGCTTCATCAAGAACGCCAGTGGATTTATCAGCGTGAACTCATGTTAGATAAAGTGCTGCACAATTCGCCGCAAGCTTTGTTGTTGGTCAATTCCAAAGAACAAGTGGTATACACTAATCACAGTGCGCGTAGTCTATTGTTTGGCGGCAACAAAGTCGAAGGTGAATCACTTGATAACCTCTTTGATGGTATGCCAGAGTCGATTGCGCTTGCCATTGGCCGCGGTGGTGATGGTTTGTTTAGCGTTGAGCAAGAAAACCAGCAAAGACAAACATGGCACATGGCAACGGGGCAGTTTTTACTCAATAATCAGGCTCATTTGCTTTATATTCTCAAACCCATGACGCGAGAAATATCGCGTCAGGAAGTGCAGGTATGGAAGAAGGTTATTCGTATCATTAGCCATGAGTTGAACAATTCCTTGGCACCTATTTCTTCAATGTTGCACTCAGGCAAATTGCTTTCTCAGCGCAATCAAGATGAGCGCCTTGAACGCGTGTTTAATACCATTGATGAGCGTATCGCGCGCTTGAGCGAGTTCGTTCAAGGTTATGGCAAGTTTGCTAAATTGCCGCAACCGCAACTGAGTTATTTTAACTGGCAAACCTTGGTTACTAGCCTCCGGGAACAGTGGCCTTTTGAAATTCGTGGGGAAGTAAGTGAGCAAGGTTATGGCGACGAGACGCAAATCCAACAATTACTTATCAACCTCCTTAAAAACGCCCATGAATCGGGCAGTGCGCCTGAGGATGTGTGGTTAAGTATCAGTTGTGACGAGCAGCAGGTCATTTGTGTCGGTGATAAAGGCAAAGGGATGACTGAAACCGTGATGGCAAGCGCTTTAGTGCCGTTTTATTCCACTAAAGCGTCGGGCAGTGGTTTAGGTTTGGCCTTGTGCCGAGAAATATGTGAGGCGCACCATGGTGATATTAGCTTGCACAATCAAGAGGGTGGTGGCTTAGTGGTGCGTGTGAACTTGCCAATTGTTCACGTATAATCATATTTCAAACGTTTTTGTAGCCTGGACATCATAATGAGCAATACCCTATACATCACCGGAGCGGGCGTCAGTGCCGCCGGTGGCATTCCTACTTTTCGCGGTGAGGATGGGTATTGGCGTATCGGTAGTAAAAACTACACGCCCATGGAAATGGCTACTCGGCACATGTACCAAAACTGCCCTGAGCAATTTTTAGCTTGGTACTATCATCGTTTTGCTACTTATCGCGACCACGGCCCAAATGAGGTGCATCACTGGTTAGCTGATAAAAACCTTATCACCCAAAACATTGATGGCTTAGACGGCAAAGCAGGCAATCAAGATTACATCGCTATTCACGGACGTTTGGACCAAATGACTCAATTTCATGAGCAAGGTGACTTAGTTGAAAAAATAACAACACCTTGGAATGACGTTGATGAAAGCCATTTAACAGAGTCTTTGTTTGAGATTTTTGCTATCGACAACGGAGCACCAGCCATGTATCGCTCCTACAAGCCATTTGTGTTGCTATTTGATGAGTATTACACCGACTTATACGGCATCACGGCGGCGCAACAACGTATGCTAGAGGCTGATAAAATGGTGTTTATGGGCACCTCTTTTAGCGTCAATATTACCCAAATGGCTCTGGATATTGCCCGCAGCATGGCTATACCCATTGAAGTGGTAGACCCAGAACCTACGCATGTTTTGCACCCTGACGTGTCGTACCACAAAATGACAGCACATGAGTATGTGCACATGAAAGGGTAGAGCGCTTTTCGCAGCGCTCTAAGGTATTTTATTGTGGCTCAGTAACAGCCACATCTACCACAAGGCGAGCCTCTAAAAATTTAAATGTGAGCGTTGAGGCGCCAGAGACATTTTCTGAAGCCTTTACCTCCAGAACTGCATTGCTACTGCCGGCGTCTTTAATAGATACAGTGAGCAAATCGTTGCTAACAGACACATCACTGGCATCGGTTACATTCACTGCATTGGTAAGGCCGTCGTAGTTGGCAAGTAGTGTCAGAGTTTGTGTTTCTCCGGACACAATTGATAGCTTCTCTAGACCATCGTTTAAAGAGATGTCCTGAAGTGTTCCAGTCCCTGAGCTTTGCACTTCTACCGAGAGAGATTCTATTAGGTTATCTGTGCACTCAGCGTATATTAGCCCGGTACCAACATTGGTCGCAAGGATTGCCCCGTTGTTCGGTTTCTCGGTTGCGATATGGACTAGCCCTTCATTTTGTTGTTGCCACTGGATGATAGGTGTAATGTCGTAGCTTAGTTCATCAAGGTTGCCAATTATCTGTAATTGGTCTCTGCTTCCTAAGTCGATATCAATAGACTCCACTGTTTCATCATTTGAATTGATAAAGCTGATGCTTGTAACTTCGGTTGCAGCTACATCTAATTGATAGCGGTTACTCTGTGTGTCGCCATAAGACGCTGTGATATTAAGGTTCGTGCCAGGAGCAGCACTAGTATAAAGCAAACCCTCCTCACTAAAGAGTGTTTGCTCGTTGTTGTGGGCGTGCCAGATTAGTTCGCTACTTTTTATCTTACCTTGATAGCCATCGGTAAAAATGATGTTGCTATTGATGGTGTTGGGCTGACAAGCGCGGACGATGGCGTTTGCAGTAGAAAGTATAATTGTATCGATAGCAATATCTTTGACAGAAACTTGCGCTGTCTCACTAGCGTCACCAAGTGCTGTTGCTGTAAATGTGACTAGTGAGTATTGAGTGTCGCTTTTAGCTATTGCACTAACGAGGCCATCTTCATCTATGGAAGCAGACTCTGGATGTGATGATGTCCACGTCACCTCCGAGGTTATATCCCTCGTCACGCCATTTAAATCTGTGCCGATAGCAGTTAACTGTAGAGTGTCTCCGGGTTCAATACGAATATTCCCCCCTTTTACCACGATAGATTCGATAAGGTCACCGGTTTGTTCTTGCTCGCCTTTATTGAAGGCATCGTTAATAGCGTTGGCGTTTTCATTTTCACTGCACCCAGTTATAGTAAGCATCATTGTGATACTTAATGTGTAAATAGTTGCTCTCATTGTATTTAATCCCTTAGAAATGGTAACTGAAGCCAACGCTCCAAGAATCGAGTTTTAAATTGTCTTGGTTGTAGCGTGATAGATAATCGGCACTTAGTCGCATGTTGTAGGGCAAGTCATAACTAATTCGGCCACCCCATGCAAACCCAGAAAATTCTTCTATTCCATCATAAACTTGCGCGTTGCCAGTGAAGTTCAATTCAGTTTTTGCATAGCCTAGTGCTAGGTCATAGCTAAAACTATCAAAGTTAGGTGTTCGAAATCGAATGAGTGCTGCTTGAGTCTTGCTAGCATCAATACTGACGCCTAATAATTCATCGTCAGATTGACTTAAATCGGTTTGCAGCTCTAAGAAAGTGCGATTATAAAGTTCGGCAGCTAATTTAAAAGTCACTGCAGTAGGCTTGGCATCCACACCAGCAAAGTCGGAGCGAATTTGCGTATGGTCGATACCCACGTAATATTCATTTGCATTGGCGCTGATAGCGAAAAGGCTAAAACATAGAGTGAGATAGATGATCCTGATCATTTGGGTTCTCCATTTTTTTTGGCATTGTACCAGCCTAAAGGTGGTTGTTAAGCGCTTTTTGTTTGGCCAATTCTTTTTATGAGTAAGTAAGTTAAGTATTGGCTTTCAACTTGTGGAATAACTATGAAAAAACCCAGCATAGTGCTGGGTTTGGTGCATCACATAGACAGTAAACTTATTGATTCGCTTCGAGCTCTTCACGCGTTTGGCGAATTTTTTCTTTCAGTTCTTCAATTTTTGCTTTGGTTTCTTCAGAAAGCTCACCTGCGCCTTCTTTTGATTCTTCCCACGCTTTAGCGGCTAGTTCTTTTGAATCAGCCACTAGGCTATTGAATTGCACTTTGCCTTCTTCACTCGCAGTCGCTGCCAACGCCTTGGACTCAGCTAACAGCTCATCAACTTGCTCAGAGAAGGACTCTTTGTCGAAATTTTCAGATGCTTCTTTGACTTCGTCCACAGCATCGTTCCACGCCGCTGCAATTTCCTCTTTCGCTTCTGCCGCTTTTTCTTTTGCTTGAGCTGATGTTTCTTTCGCGTCTTCACACGCGGTCAGTATCAATGCTGATGCCACTAATGTGATCACTGCAAATAGTTGTTTCATAACATTTTCCCTTTTTTGTTTAACTAATGGGTTCATTATAGAACAATAACTTAAATAGGGAATGAATCGATTCTAAGACGCACCGAAGCAGGGCGAATAGCGAGAATAGATTGCACTGATATTGCGCACATGCTGTATCAGATTTTTTATAAGCAATTAAAAAATAAGACTATTTTATTTTGGCATCAATTCTGCGTGTTATGTTTCAAGCCTTCAAGGGAGACTTGAGCTATGGCCATGAGCTATCTAAGTGTTATTGAACGATATCGCGAACATTACATCGAAATTTATCCTTTGCTGGAGTCACTCATTCACGCGCTGGTGGAACATGAAGATTGGCAGCGGCAACCAAATACAGCGTTTGTCGCTTTGTGTCGCTGCTATTCATTTGCTGAGCTGGCGTATGTATTGAATAAAGAGGGTTTGCAAGTCAGCGCCAACATAACAAGCAAAGGCGAGTACCTCAAAGGTGAAGGCGTGTCTCGTGCCAACCGTCCTTATTTTACAGCGTTAGAAGGTAGCGATATAAGCGTGGTCATCACTGAACCCTACATTTCATTAGCTACAGGCAATCTTTGTGTCTCCGTTATGATGAAATCGAGCCTATCCGATATTGAGAGTCAGTATGTGGTGGTGGATATTAATCTTTGCAAACTCATCGAATACGTCATGGGCGATCGCTCGCGAGGGCGCTTCAGTGGTGTATTCAAAGCTGGTTATTCGGTCATTGTAGTTAGTTTATTTACGCTGGTAATCGTGCTGGTTTACAACGTATGTATTGATATTAGCCAATTGCTGTTCAACCTTGGGGTGAACAATGACCCACTCAAACCTTTTGGCATCATCATTTTCATTACTTTGGCTTTATCTATCTTCGATTTGGGTAAAACTATACTTGAAGAAGAGATTTTGATGCACAAAGATATCTTTCGGCACAGCTCCACACGACGCACCATCACGCGTTTTATTTCCACTATTTTAATTGCCATCTCCATTGAAGCGCTGCTGACCATGTTTAAAGCATCATTGGGACAAAGTGAATACAGCACACCTGCATTATTGATGATGATCAGTGTCATCGGCCTGCTCATCGGTTTGGGCGTGTACGTGTTTCTTGGTGCAAAAGCGGAACTAATGCTGGTCGAAGCGCAGCATCAACGCAATCAAAAAGCGACATAAACTATTTAATCGCAAGGTAAAGATACGCTTAACGTTGTACCGTGCTCAATATGGGTGTCAAAGCTAATTGAACCATTTTGTACTTCGGTCATCAATTTAGCTGCGTAGGTACCAATACCCGCGGCATTGCGCTTGCCATAGGAGACATATTTGTCGAAAAAGCAGTTCACAACCTCTTCGGCAACAGCACCATGGTTATGAATATTAATAAGCATATACATACCGTTTCTTGTTGCGCTGAGATTGATTGCTGAACCTCTGGGGGCGGCGTCGATAGCATTTTGAATCAAGTTAGATAGCAGCGACATAGTGAGTAGCTCTTCCGCTTTTATTTGCGTGCTAGGAGCAATTTCATTTTGAATTTCCAGGTGTTTATCGTTGGCTGACAGGCGATAGTTATCAAGCACGGCGGTCACCAAGCGCAGTAAGTTTAACGGTACAGGGCACAAGTGATAGCTGCCATCTTCGAGCTGGCTAAGAGTCAGCATATTATCAATCATGTGCGACAAGCTGGTGG
The DNA here is from genome assembly GCF_039831865.1 of Pseudoalteromonas pernae. Taxonomy (NCBI): domain Bacteria; kingdom Pseudomonadati; phylum Pseudomonadota; class Gammaproteobacteria; order Alteromonadales; family Pseudoalteromonadaceae; genus Pseudoalteromonas; species Pseudoalteromonas pernae. Next base: position 644,369 of record NZ_JBDODM010000001.1, on the reverse strand, counting down.
TGGACTGTTTGATGGCCGCAGTAGAGCTTTTCACTTTGTCAGCGTCTTTATGATAACGCTCCAACAATTCTAGTGTTTTGACCATCTCATTTAACGGATGCTTGAGATCGTTTTGCATAATGCGCTCGAACTCATCGCGCAAGCGCTGATTCTCAATGAACGTGTCGATTTGGTTGCGCATCATGCGAGTCGATAACAGCGTATGTGTGTGAGCCGCTATGCGGGCTTTAACCACCAAAGGATTTACGGGTTTAGTAATGTAGTCAACCGCGCCAAGTTCTAAACCTGTAATGACGTCTTTGTTTTGATCCAGAGCCGATAAAAAGATAATGGCGATGTGCTGAGTATTAGGGTTTTCTTTAAGACGACGACACACCTCTAGACCATCCATAGTGGGCATCATGATATCCAGTAACACTAGATCTGGTTGCACCTGAGCATTACAAATGGCCAATGCTTTTTCACCACTGATCGCTGCTTTAATTTTGTAGTCCTTTCGTAGAATTTCACTGATAACTTGGATGTTATCTGCGACATCATCCACGACCAGAATATGAATGGGTTCAGCGGTTTCTTCGGTGGGCTTATCTTTGATTGTGCTTTGTTGTTTAGACCGAAACTTTTTCACGGGTTTCTCTAACGCACGAACTAAACGCTCAGCCAGTATTTTGCCGGAAAAGGGTTTGACGACGTATTCCGAAGCACCATGTTTTATTGCGGCAATGACTTCTTGCTGTTCAATTACAGCAGACATGAATACAACGGGGATAAGGGCGCTACTTTCATCCGCGCGTATTGCTTTTAATAGCTCAATACCATCAAGTTTCGGCAATTTAAGTTCTGTGATAACAAGGTCGATATGTTGCTTTTTAATTAAGTTGAGCGCATCGGCTCCATTGCTGGCTTGAAGCACTTCGCCAAAGCACATCGCGTGGAGCATTTTAGCTACAGTGACGCGCATGTTATCTATCGAGTCAACGACTAAAACAGTTAGTTGTTGAAATGATGTGTCTTTTATTGAATTAGAAATTATCTCATGCATGACGGTTCCTGTTGGCCTACATTTATAAGTAGGTTTTAGAAAACAGGTACAACTTGTTAAGCATAGCTTAGCTGCGAAATTGAGGAGGCATTTTTAGATTTTACCCAGTGTTTTTATAAAGCAATCCAACATCTGACGTGAAGAAGCAGTTGATATAAGGCAAAGGTGACTTTAATAGAGGAGGCACGCAGTGCTCCTTGGGTATTCATAACAAGCGTGTGGCTCATTTTTGCTAAGACCTGCGCTTAACGCTTTAGATGAAAGTGATTTATACAGCTGGGTATATCGTGCGTTGGTACTACCTTAATGCTGTTCTTTATTATGGGTAGTTTTATGGGAAAAATTGCAAAGGCAACGATCTTAGTTGTTGATGATACAGTCGAAAATATCGATGTTCTTAGTGGTATTTTGCACGATGAATACCGAGTTAAAGCAGCATTGAATGGCCAATCAGCGCTTAAAATTGCACTGGCAGACGACAAGCCAGATTTGATTTTACTTGATGTTGTCATGCCTCAAATGAATGGCTTTGAGTTATGCAAAGTACTCAAGAGTAACCCGCTCACCAGTATGATCCCCATTATCTTCGTAACTGCTAAAGCGGAAGTTGCGGATGAGCGCATTGGTTTTGAGCTTGGTGCGGTGGATTACATTACTAAACCCATTAGCCCACCTATTGTCCTGACTCGTGTGAAAACGCAGTTGCATCTGTATGACCAAGCACGACATCTAGAGAAGTTGGTTCAGCAACGCACCGCTGAGCTCAATGAAACGCGGGTAGAAATAATTCGCAGACTAGGCAGGGCGGCAGAGTTTAAAGACAACGAAACGGGCATGCATGTCATTCGCATGAGCTGGTTTTGTCGCTTTTTAGCAGAGCAAATAGGCCAAGACGATGATTGGTGTGAGCTCCTCTACAACGCCGCCCCGATGCACGATGTCGGTAAAATTGGGATACCCGATAATATTTTACTCAAACCAGGGAAGCTGAATGAGCAAGAGTGGGAAATTATGAAAAAGCATACCGAATACGGCGTGCATATCATTGGAGACCACCGTTCTCCATTGATGCAATTGGCTAAGGAAGTGGCCATGTACCACCACGAAAAATTTGATGGGCAGGGATATCCTCGAGGATTATCCGGGGAGGCAATTCCGTTGTCGGCGCGTATTGTTGCCATTTGTGATGTGTATGATGCACTAACCAGTGCGCGCCCATACAAGCGGGCATGGACAGAAGAAGAAGCGATACAGTATCTAAGGGATGAGTCTGGTAAGCATTTTGATCCCCAGTTAGTCACGGCGTTTTTGACCTGTATTCCTCGCGTCAGAGAGATCCAAAAATTGTATATGGATGCTGACGATGATGTCTGTTTTAGCTCCTAAGGATTGCGATGCAATCGACTAACAGGCGTAATCTAACGGTCTTAGCACTGGTACTTTGTGCATTATTAGTGGCTATCGGTGTGGTCGTCATTTTCGCGTGGTTCACAAAAAACTACCCGCTGATGAAGCTCGGCCCAAATTTTTCACCGATGCAATTTAATACTGCGCTGGGTATGTTATTCAGTGGTATTTCACTTTCAGCGCTATTAACGCATCGTAAAAAGCTGTGCCTTGTGGCTGCGTTCATTGTTTTTGTTCTCGGCTTTTTGAGCTTGACGCAATATGTGACGGGGCTCAACTTTGGTATTGATGAGCTGTTTATGCGCTACGACGTACCTCAAAACTACGCGTATCCCGGCAGGATGGCGCCGAACACTGCGTTATGTTTTTCGCTGTGTGCTTTGGCATTTTGGAGCGCAGTGTTCAACAAAAGCCCTAAATTTGAATCGATTGTTATCGCTTTGGTGTCAGCGTTGAGCTTAACTGCTATCAATGGCTATCTTTTCGAACTAAAGTCCGCATATGGTTGGGGCCCGTTTATTCCCATGGCGTTGCCCACGGCTATCGGATTCACTTTACTCAGTACAGTCCTCATCATCAGTTTGTGTATACGCTTTCTTCCTCGTCCCGAGAATTCGTCTCATAACTGGTATGTTGTGCCGATTTGCATCGGCGGTTTTGGGGCTTCGTTGCTTAATTGGTTTGCCATAGAGCATCGAGAGTCTATTTTATTGAAAAATGATTACTTGTTGCGTTCTTCCTATACAGCCGAAATAGTTTTGTTGCTGGGTATTGTCCTCACATTATCAATTTTGTATTGGGCTTCTTGTGTCGCGATGGACCACAAAAAACCACGAAATTGGTCGTTTGAAGGCATTATAGTCATTATTGGGGTGCTACTTGCCAGCGTGATATATCAGGTGAGTAATGATGATTTCAAAGAGGGGATCATAGAAGACTTTTATGTAGAGTCCGAAAGAAGGGCAAAAGCATTGGAGTTGGCAGTTCTCCCTTACTTTGAAACCTTATACACCATACAAACTGGCTTCCATATCAATAAAAACGTATCCCGCGAAGATTTTAAGGGCATGGTTCAGCGCTCAATCGATAGATTTTCTGGTTTAATTGCAATGGAATGGGCACCTAAGATTGCAAGAGATGACCTAACAGAACACATAGAGCAGACTCGCCAAAGTGGTATTCCAGACTATGATATTTTCACGTTGCAAGATGGCCGCCGAGCAAAACTCACTCAAAAGTCATACTACTATCCCGTTTTCTACACAGAACCACTGCGGGCTAATTCAGATGTTATGGGATTTGACCTCGCCTCGATTGGGCATGTGCACGACGCAATGGATTTGGCACTAACCATAAACGCGCCCGCCGCTTCAGACAGAGTCAGTTTGATCAATTCCGGACAGGGTGGCTTGTTAATTTTAATGCCAGTTTACGATTTGTTTTTGCCCAGAGAAACATTGGATGAGCGCAGAGCTGCGTTGATGGGGTTTGTTCTCGTGGTAGTGCAAATCAATGTGATGATAGACACTTTGCTGGAAAGTAATTTTAACGAAGATTATTTTCACATAGAGTTTACAGACCGTGGTAATGGCGAGCCATTGTACACTCATTTTGCGGCTTCTAACGATTCAAAACCACTGGAGGAAGTGCAGGGCAAAACGGCGTTAGTGTATGACACCACCATTTTAGTGGGTGGCAAAGAATGGGAGGTGAAGTTCACCGGTGCCAACCCCAAGATCTATAGTCAGTATCCAGATGACTTAATGAAGATCCCCGCATTCATATTTTTTATTAGTATTCTTATTGCCGCTCAAGTACATCGTGCGAACCTGAAACGCCAAGAGCGCGAGCACATGCTGGCGTATCAAACGGCGTTACTCGATGCCATTCCTAACCCTATTTTAGTGAAAGACTCAAATCTCTATGTTGCTGATGTTAATAGTGCATTTGAGCAAGCATTTGGCATCAACCGTGAACAACTGATCGGCCGCAACTTACTGGATGTTACTTTTTTCCCAAAAGAGACGCGAGAAGCCTTTTATTACGAAGATAAAGAAATGATTGAGCAAGGTGGAGTTCGCACTAACGAACTTACCGTGACACTGGCGGACAAAGAAAGCCACAATATTGTTTATACCCGCACAGCATTCGCACTCAATGGGAAAACTCAAGGGGTGATTGGTCTGGCGTCTGATATGACGGAGCTGTATCGGCAAAAGCAACAAACAGAAGCCATATTTGATAATCTAACCGATGGAATAGCAGTACTGACCGAAGCTGGCTTTCAGAAGGTAAATCCGGCATTTGTAGCCTTATGTGGCCTTACATCAGACGCTGATTTACTGAACAAACAACCGAATGATCCGTTAATTTCACCTTTGACTCAACCCAGTGGGAAGCCATCCGCTCAGTTTGCACAGGACATTATCGATAGTGTGATCCGCAAAAAAGAGATTATGCGCTTCGAATGGACGCATTTGCGTGGGCAAAAGCAGTGGTTGGCAGAGGTTACACTCATACCCGTGACCCACCAAGGAGAGGGGGCTGTAATTTGCTTTATTCGGGATATCGAAGATATTCGCAGGGCACAAAGGGAAATAGAAAAGAGCCAAACCTTACTCAATCGCAGCCAATCTTTAGCCAAAATTGGTGGTTGGGAGTACAACATTGCATTGGATGAGTTTAGTTGGTCTGAAGAGGTCTACAAAATTCATGAAGTGCCCGTATCAGACCGCAAAGAGTGGGTCAGAGACGGCGTTGCCTGTATTCAAGGGCCAGAGCGCGAGCAGGTGATGAATGCATTTGCCCTTTGTGCCAAAGAGGGGACACCTTATGATATCACCGCCCGCTTTAAAACCTTCTCTGGCAAGCAAAAATGGATTCGCACCACTGGGGAACCCATATATCGAGATGGCGTGATTATAGGGGTCATTGGCAACATTGCTGATATAACTGAGGCAAAGTTAGCCGCGATCGAATTGGAAAATAGTCAACGTCAAACTAAAGACTTCCTTGATAACCTGCCTGCAATTGCTTATTACAAAGACATTCACGGCTGCTACCAGATTGTGAACAAAAGTTGGTGTGCATATACGGGTGTCAGTAGTGAGGAAGCAATTGGTAAAGATGATAGGCAAATTTGGTCCCATCACCACTATGCTCATGCTTTGGTCGAAGACGACAACACAGTCATTGAGCTGGCGCAGTCAATTGTCAGCGAAGAAACACTCACTATGGACGATGGTGGTGAGTTTGTGTACATCTGCCATAAATTCCCCTTATTTAATCACGCAAAAGAGCTAGTAGGCTTAGGGTGTTTTGCGCTTGATATTACTGAGCTAAAGGACACAGAGATTGCCTTACATGAGAGCCAGCAGCAATTAGAACGAGCACTGCAAGGAGCAAATGCGGGTCTATGGGATTGGGACACCCATACTGAAATTTTGCACACGAATGAGATTTGGGCCAACTTATTGGGTTACACCAAAGAGGAGTTAGACCGAGAGTTTGGAGAGTGTTATGAGCGCTGGCAATACCTTGTGCATCCAGACGATATCCAAGAGGCATCACAAAAGTTACATGATCATTTAGCAGGGAAAACGACTACCTATCGCGCTGAATTTAGGATGAAAACTAAAGATGGAAAATGGAAATGGATTTTGTCGGTAGGGCGAAATGCAACGCCAGAGCCAGAACAGCAAGGGGTACGTATTATTGGTATTCATATTGATATCGACGCCTCTAAAGCGATGCAAAATGAGCTGTTCAGTAAGCAAGAGCAACTCAAAGCCTTGTTTGCTGCGCTCCCCGTAGGGGTTTCTATGGTTTCAAACGAGGGGCAAGTGCTTGAAGCTAATAGTATGTCGGAAGAGATCCTTGGCGTGTCAGCGAATGAGCAAAAGGCGCAAGAATTTGCATCGTCTTATTGGCAATTAATTAATAGTGAAGGGCAACCGCTTAGCACTGAACAAATGCCAGTTAATGTCGCGCTGCGAACAGGGGAAATGGTCAAGAACTTTGAAATGGGCGTGTATCGACCGCAAGGCGATTTGGTGTGGGTCAGTGTTAGTGCCGCTCCTTTGGATGAATATGCGGGGGGCGGTGTAGCAGTTGCTGTTGAAGACATCACAGAGCGCAAATACTGGGAAGATGCACTTACAGATGCAAAGCAGGCCGCCGATGAAGCGAGTCAGGCAAAATCTGATTTTCTAGCGAATATGTCCCATGAAATTCGTACCCCAATGAATGCCATCATCGGTATGAGTCATCTAGCGCTGCAAACCAACCTAAATGCTAAGCAGCGTAACTATATCGAGAAAGTACATCGAAGCGCGGAGTCTTTGCTTGGAATTATCAATGATATTCTCGATTTCTCAAAGATTGAGGCCGGCAAACTCAATATGGAAAACATTCCATTTTGGCTCGAAGATGTGATGGACAACCTCGCAAGCTTGGTGGGGCTCAAAGCCCAAGAAAAGGGGATTGAATTTTACTTCGATATTATGCCCAACGTGGTGACTGGCTTGGTTGGTGATCCACTTAGGTTGGGGCAGATCCTTATCAATCTTGGTAATAATGCGGTTAAATTCACTGACACTGGCGGCGAAGTGGTTGTGAAAGTGCGGGTATTAAATTCCCAAGAAGACACCATCGAATTATTGTTTTCAATCGCAGACACAGGCATGGGGATGTCAAAGGAGCAGCAAAAGAACCTGTTTAAATCATTTTCCCAAGCTGACTCGTCTACAACCCGCAAGCATGGCGGTACAGGCTTGGGCCTGACCATCTCAAAACGATTGGTCAATATGATGGGAGGGCAAATTTGGCTTGAATCCGAGCCAACCAAAGGCAGTACATTTAGCTTTACCGCGCGATTTGATAAACAACAAGGTTTAGCAACTCGGGAGCGCCACCTCGATAAAGACCTTGGTAAACTCAAGGTATTAATCGTTGATGATAATGCCACTGCTCGCAACATAATGTCGCAAATGCTCAAAGAGGTCGACATTGAGGTGTCGCAAGCTGATGGCAGTGAACGGGCCAAAGAGTTACTAGAGTTCGCCGATGCGCACTGTCCTTTCGATTTGATACTTATGGATTGGAAAATGCCAGTACAAGATGGCATAGAGCTGAGCAGAGAAATCCAACAAAGTATGCAGCTTGAGCATATTCCAGCCATCATAATTGTTACCGCATATGGCCGCGAGGAAGCAAAACTCGCAGCACAACATATTGATGTAAACGGCTATCTAACAAAACCCGTAACACCGTCCAGCCTTTTGGAGTGCTTGCATGCAGCATTAGGTAAGTCGTGTTCTATAGAGCGTCGTATGCCCCATCATGTCAGCCACATTTCTCCGGCAATCACTAAGTTGCAAGGGGCCGAGGTTTTGCTAGTTGAAGACAATGAGATAAACCAAGAACTTGCCATTGAGTTGCTCAGCCGCAATGGACTGGTGCCGACACTCGCTGAAAATGGCCAGCAAGCACTGGATTTACTCGCAACAGAGCATTTTGATGGCGTATTGATGGATTGCCAAATGCCGATTATGGACGGCTACACCGCAACCAAACGGATACGAGCGCAAAACAGGTTTGCAGACTTGCCAATAATCGCCATGACTGCTAACGCCATGGCCGGAGACAGAGAAAAAGTGTTGGCGGTGGGCATGAACGACCATATTGCGAAGCCTATCGACGTCAATGAAATGTTCGATATTATGGCGAAGTGGATCACGCCCGCAAAATATGTTGCATCACGACCCACCGTGAAGAATGTCGAGTCTCATGATTTTAGCCGAATACATGGCATCGATACGCAAAGAGGTTTGCAAACAACCCAAGATAACCCACAGTTATACGTAAAACTGCTCAAGCGCTTTTACGAGGGATATCAGAATTTTGCAGTGCAGTTTGAGGCGGCGCGCGGTGCTGATGACCGTGAAGAAGCGATCCGTTGCGTGCATAATCTTAAGGCAACGGCTGGTAATATTGGCGCATCGACCTTATACCGTGAGGCTGAACAACTCGAACTAGCTTGCTCTGCAACGGAACAAAGCCAAGAAATAAGCCGCCATTTCACCGCAGTGATGAAAGAACTAAATGCTGTGCTATCAAGTTTAAGCTCGCTGGACTTAGACAAGTACGGTGAGCAAACACAAGTAGCGTTGGAGCAACCCGCTCTTAGAGCCAAACTAGAAGAATTACAGACGCTTATTTCTGAATTTGATACAGATGCAGTCGCGCTATTGGAACTATTGATGCCTACACTCAGTGAGACTTCATCTACCTCTACGTTGAACACCTTAAAAGCCGCAATTGAGTCCTATGACTTTGACGGTGCTGCCAATGCATTAGCCGATATTCTCATCAACTTGAACCCCGATGACCACTGACATGTAAATTATTATCTTTGTCGAAAATCAACGTTCACCTTATTTGCTCATCTACTTTGAAATAACCCTTTTTCTATGTTGGCTGCATAGAGTCATTTCATAGATATGCATGGGTATTTTACGATAGCCTATTTTTTTGGTTAGTTAATTTGAGGCTAATACCAATCTTGAAGTTGCTGTATATCTTTGATTCTATCCCTTTGTAATTTCATCGCTTCGAACACATCGTCGAAGTTTCTGTTTGTGGGAGATAGGTTAGGTAAAGCGAGGTTTGCTTGGCTAAAAAACTCCGCGCCGTTTTGGTCCCAGCCTTCTTGCCACCAGTGAGTTATAAACTCGCGACTAGTAGCGAGTTTGGACGTGGTTGGAAGCTTGTCTGACTTCACTGCGTTTATGCGACTCAATGTGGGCAGCAGATTCCAAAGGTCATTATTTGGCCATCGAGAGTATGGAAAGGCATGGTCGACTGCGTAATTTTTGTGACTCAAGGACTTGCCGGACCAACAACAGGCTAAATCGGTTGAGTGCAGCAAATCGTTTACTCGATCTCTCACTTTATTGGTGCTTCTTTGTGGATCATGCCAAGTTAAAGCATTCAAATAATCCAGCTTGGTAAAGTGCTTAGATTTGTTTAGGCCGTAGCCAGACATAAGCGTGGCCCATTCATTTATTAATGCAGGCTCAATCCATATGCTAAATCGAGATAAGGCGTCCCAGATGTGTTTAGGCACATAAAACTTGCCGAGTGAACAAAGAAAATCGAAGTCTAAATTTAGCGCCTCTTTGGGCGCGCGGCTTTTGAATAATTCAACATCAAAAACCGTATTTTTTGTACCCGGAATCGTCGTGTACTTGGCTGGCATGTTCTTAATTGTAGAGGCAATGTCTTTAAGGGCTTTGTACAAGGAACCCATCAATACGGGCTCTTGGTAACTTGCGCCCACATAGAAGTCACTGCTGGTGAAAGTTGAGAGCGCACCCCAGCCATTTTCCTTTATGAAACCGAGGCCTTTTGAGTTGTTGCTGCTTTGTTGCATTGAATGTGTATCTATCAACGGCTTATACAGTTTCAACCAATACAGAGCCACCAATCCCATGGGTAGAACTACGTGCTCATCATTTCGCTCAATTACGGCGCCGGGGTGACCCTCCGCGATTCGCAACAGGCTTCTTAATAACGCTATTTTGTAAGTTGATGCTTTACTGTCGTTAACGACTATGTTGCGAATGAGGGGGAACGCGCCCGTACCATCGTCGGGCAGTGTACATATAACGGTTTGCCAAGAAACGTTGTCTCGGCCTAACTCATCTTGCTGTTTTGTATCACTTAGCAATTTAAACGTGAGACCAAATTGACGGGCCAATTTGGATAATTCAGCTTCACAAACGTCATACATCGTTCGTTCGTCTTCACAACTGCCATGGCGCAGGGAAATGACGATTCTGCCATTAGGCTTGAGCAATGAGCTTAACTTCCGAAAACTACGCTCCCTTTGACTGGGGGGAATATGCATCCAAACAGCACTGAGTAAAATCAGATCAAACTTCATCTGCAAAGTAAATACATTAGCCAAATCAGGTAAACGGTCGTCGAGCCAGTGAATAGAATGTGAGGTGACGTAACGTTGTGCTAATTCTCGAATACCTTCAGCTGGCTCGACCGCTACAACACTCAGCCCTCTCGCGGCTAAATAGCGCGCATCACGACCAGAGCCTGCTCCAACATCGAGTGCTACTCCGTCGCTGGGTAGTTCATTTATCCAGTCTTTATGAACTAACTCAAAAGGTACCTTGTCGTACTGCACAGCAAGGGATTCAGCATTAACAGAGTAGAAGCTTATATTATCTGACAAAGTATAAAGTCCTTATTAAAGAGCCAGTTATGTATTCGGCTTTTGATAACATCATACATAATCCAGTGGAATTATCGACCCACTTATTCTGGGGAGATGAGGATACCCAGATGTTAAATAAACACTACGCTTTTTGTGTTCCAGTGATAGAATCGCGCTCAGTGCGTCTACTTTGGTTTATAAAATTTAGCAAATCATGTACGAAAACATTAGAACCTCATTAAATAACCTAAAAAACAATAAGTTGTTTGAGCTTGCTGTGGTTACGGTAATTATTATCTCGGCACTTGAAATTGGAGCGAAAACGTTCCCGTTACCAGATGGTGCCTTGTCGTTTACTCAAGTGCTTGATGTATTTATCACCGTTTTCTTCTTATTTGAGATCACCATTCGTTTCATCGCCGATGATGATAAAAAGAGCTTCTTCAAAAAGGGCTGGAATATCTTCGACACGCTGGTGGTCGCAGTTAGTTTAATTCCAATCAACGACAGTGAAATGGCGCTGTTAGCGCGACTCGTTAGGGTGTTTCGTGTTCTGCGTATGGTCTCTGTGGTACCAGAGCTGCGTGTACTCATTAACTCATTACTCAAAGCCTTGCCGCAGCTGGGTTATGTGATTTTGTTGATGTTTATCATCTTCTACATTTATGCAGCGATTGGCAGTTTTATCTTTAAAGATATCAACCCAACACTTTGGGGAGATATCGCTATCTCGATGCTGACCTTGTTCCGCATCATGACCTTTGAAGACTGGACAGATATTCAATACGAGACCATGGAAGTCTACCCCATGTCATGGATCTTCTATTTAACCTTTATCTTTTTCACTGCATTTGCGTTCTTAAACATGGTGATTGGTATTGTGGTAAACGTGATGGAAGATGAGCATGCAAAGGCGAGAAAAGAACAAGAAGCCGAAGACAACACACCAACGATTGAAGATTTACATCGAGAAATCCAAGAGCTCAAGCAGCTTATAAGGGAGCAGGGCAAGGGATAACTAAAGCGAGTTTGACTGTCGAGTTTTAGATGTTCAAAAGGCGCTGTGGGGCGCCTTTTTTATCCAAGGTGGTGTTTGTGCTGATTGTACTCAAATGCATCCATGCATTTGCCCCTTCGGGCGCCTGCGCGGTACAAAATGCTCCCGACATTTTGTGAACCCGTGGGGTTTCATTCACCACCCAAATTCCACGCAATAAAAAACCCCGTGCTTGTCAGCACAGGGTTTGTTATTGGTGGAGCTGGGGGGATTTGAACCCCCGTCCGGAAAACCTCGACCATCGGTCCTACATGTTTAGTATCGTCTATTAGTTAACCTTTGAGTCTCGGACGAACACGATAAACAAAGGCGAGGCCGCTTAGTTTTAGCCCTTCAACCCCGGCCAGGGTTTCCGTAGCGAGTCCGTGTAGGGTGACACTTCAAAACCGGGTCCACAGACATACACCGGAGAAGTGCTAGCGGGCTATTATGCCGCTAGAGCGTAGTTATCGTCGTTTGCGATTACTTTAAATGCGGCTTTTTTACGAGGCCAACCGCACCTCGACATGCACCTCAGGCTTCTTGAATCCCGTCGAATCCTAATCAGCCCCTGAATCCAAAAAATTCAGTTAATACTAACTTATCGGCTAGTGCGTCAAAGTCAACATTTGCGGGCATTGTAGCCCCTACGATTTCGCTTATCAATACATTTCGCATATTCTGCGCTTTGCTAAGCTATTGAAATCAATTGTTTGCTTGTTCTTTAATCGATATGGGTGCGAAGTAGTCTTATTTCAAGTGCTCAGAACAAAGAAACCCAGTTAGCAGGCTCATTCTGAGCGGAGCTAACTGGGCTTTGGGGGGTTATTACGGGCAAATATTACTGATTTTATGTAGCTCAGCCTCTGCACCACCAAAGGCAAAGCTATTGCTGTCGCTTACGTAGTAATACACAGCGCCGTTAGGGAAGAGCACTATGCCGATGCCGCCATAGCCAGACATATAAGGCACCCAAGAGCCGCTTGGGCAAACGGCATTGGTGCGTTGGCCCATATCGTATGTCCACATGCCATTGATATACGTCGATTCTGGGCCGTAGGTTTGTAGGCCAATGTCACTGGTTTGTAACAGCATTTCATCCATAAAGGCGCTGTTGAGTACTTGTTGACCAGCAATAACACCTCGGTCATTCACAAGCTGGCCGAGTTTAGCCATGTCGTCTGCGTGCCACGTCATACCATGGCTCCAGAACGGATCGTTAACAGCACCTTGAGTGCGCACGGTGGTGTAGGTTGCAGGGCTTAAGTGCAGCGGTTTGTATACCTCGTTCACCAATTTATCGAACAAATCGCCAGAGGTGTAATTATCCAGCGCTACGCCCGCGATATAGGTGTCAGATGAATGATAAGAAAAATGCGTGTTGGGCGCAGATTTACGAATATAGCGCTCGCATGCGTGTTTAATTTTGTCATCGTGGCTGTAGGTTAAAAAGAACTCATTAAGCACCGCTGTGCTGCCTTCATCACCTTCGTATGAAGAGAGTCGATAGTTACCTGTGGCCATATCCAGCGCATTCTCAATAGTTACGTCACTCCAAATAGACTCGGTGCCGTTAATGTTGTCTTGGCATTCGGGCACATTGGCAGAAATCATCAAGTTACGCACACCCGCATCTTGTTCTAGCAATAGCGCATAGGCGAAGTTGGTAACCGCCGTTTTAGCTGTGGAGTAAGAGGGCAAACTCATCACTTCACAATAGGGGTAGTCGCCATAGCGGGTAGAGCAAGGTGCAGCATAATGCACACCATTGTAAAGTACGCCGTGAGTAGTAGGTGCTGATGCTTGCTCGGAGGCGATATTCGCCACATTGACATTGCTGCTTGGGTAATCAGTCGCCAATGCGCTGATAGGCTTAACTGGCAAACGGTTGAGCACTTCTGATTCATATGCTGTGACGATAGTAGCGCTGTTGGCAACGGGGCCGGCAATATAGTCTGCGTCTACCATACCCCAGAGGTCATATTGAAAATATAAGCAGGTTTCACCGCCCACTTGCACGGCAGCGTTGGTTACCGAGCCATCGTCTTTGAAGGCAAAGGTGATCATGCCGTTGTGTGTGCAGTTTGCTTGATTTTCTTGTAGCGCAAATGGAATAGCCACACGAGAGTAGCCGTTGTCGGCATTTTCATCCCATACTCGGCCAGGTTCGAGGATGTAATTCCAGTCTTGGTAATCAGGCGCGCCAATGTTGCCAGAAACAATTAAGCCGCGCTGCTTAGGAATAATATGTGAGCCCACTTGCACGAACTCAAAGTCAAACGCAGGTAATCGACCAGGGTCGTTATAGTCACTGGCAATGCCTCGCCCAGATGTGCGCTCTACAAAGTTAAGTGCAGTGCTGTTGCCTTGATTCAGTACTAGCCGACCATTAAAGGTATTGCTTGGCTCTTTGGCATGGGAATTATCAGCATTTAATTCACTGGTGCCATGGCTGTAGTGGCTAAAGTCCATCATAGACAGAGTTGAGCCGTTGAGCTGGCTCAGCGTTAACGCAGTTCGGCTTACGTTGCCATCACCATTAAACACAGGTAAATCACCAGAGGGCGGCGGCGGTGGCGTACCATCCACTCCCGATCCTTGCACATTGATACTCTGAGTTGCCACATTGCTGTTGATATTCAGTATGACTGTTGCTGCCCCGACTGCACTAGGCGAGAAGGTGACGTTAAAATCACATTGCTCGTTAGCCATGAGCGTTGTGGCGCTGCATGTGTCGCCAGAGAGGTTAAAGGGCGCGCTGATGCCTGTAATATTTTGCACGGTTAAATCAGCATTCCCAGTGTTGGTAATTGTAAATGCGTTTGTTTTCGTGCTACCTACCGTAACGTTACCAAATGAACCAGATCCGCTCAGGGTCAAAATAGGTGTTGCGGGTCCGGCATTTTCAATGCTGATATTGTCGGCAAAACAATAATCTGCTGAGGTGCCATTTTGAACATAGCGAATGTGCGTTTGTCCGCCTGTTGTAGTTGCTGTAGCAGATGAAAATTGACCATCATCTTGGCCGTTGTTTAAGGTGAGAATAGGGGCGCCCCAGTTTACACCGTCTTGCGATACAAACACATCGCACGAGTCCCCAGTTTCAAGGCTTTTTGCACTCATATATACAGTGACATCACCACTGGTGGCAAACGCGCGCTCGGCGCTGGCATCCCCTTTGAGTCGCATTGCGTAGCTTCCGAGCGCAGTGATGGAATGAATTTCCACTATGCCAGAGGTTGTCCACGCGCTTATGCTGCCGTTTTCAAAATCTTCTACCACTTGTGCATGGCCAATACTGGCGGAGCAAGCAAGTGTGAGGACGATGGGTATCAATATTGTTGTTTTCATTCGTAAGTCCTAGTAATAGTTTGAATCAGCCACAGAGTGTTTATTCGCAGCCTATTTAGGCATTAGCGGGGTGATACATCGTCCAATGTTGTATGCGAAGTTGCTTGCCTAAAAATTAAACTATCAACAGGCTTACAAAATAATAGTGCCAGTTTATAAGTTTTTATGGTGCCAAATTTATCGGTTAATTGTTTACTTTGTGACGCATGTTTATGGCCATGGCTCTGCGCCGAAACACCGCGTACACGCCAGAACTTGTATAGCATGCAGGCAGTTTTTTGAAAGTGGAGCCTTGTTTCAATACTCAGTTTTGTTGTTTGTTAATTGGCTACAAATCAATAGGTTATTGGCTCATATTTGCATTCTAATGTTATTGCAAAAGAAGCAACTAGCAGATAAGTTGAAAAAATGAGCAAGCATTTAATTCATATCGACTCAGCCAGTGATTCGAGTCTGCAAAATCAAATTCGTCAGCAATTGGTTGAGGGCATAGTCCATGGCACCTTTTTGCCTGGTACCAAAATGTTGTCCTCACGCAAACTGGCGGATCAACTAGGCGTATCCAGAAATACTGTCGTTCTGGTGTATCAAGCATTGCTCGATGAGGGCTACTTGGTTAGCCGCCAACGCAGTGGTATTTACGTCAATGAGTTAATTGCTCAAGGCAAGGTCGCTAACCGGCATTTACATACCCACAAACATCAATCACAAGATAATGCGCATCGCTTTAAAGGGGCTTTGCAAAGTACCAATGAAACTTCTAGTCCATTGAATTGGCACAGTTATCCTTATCCATTTCTAGATGGCAAATTTGATGCCTCTTTGTATCCGGTTGCCCAGTGGCGCGACGCAAACCGTAAGGCGAATGCGCCCAAAGAAATCGCCCAGTGGTCTAAATTACAGGGGTTGGAAGACGACCCAATGCTGCTCGATGAAATCCGTAGTAAGATTCTACCGCGTCGCGGCATAGTTGCAGACAGAGATGAAATCCTCATCACGGTGGGTTCCCAACAGGCACTGCATTTAATCACCCAATTATTCGTTGATGATTCAGTGAAAGTGGCGGTAGAAGAACCCGGCTTTCCGGAAATACGTGACTTGCTCACGCGCCAAGGTGCGCAGCTGGTCTATCAAGATGTTGACTCACAGGGAGTGGTGGTGAGCGATGCACTGAATGATTGCGACATGCTATACACCACGCCCAGTCACCAAACACCGACCAGTGTGACCATGTCCATGGAACGTCGTCGGGAGTTGCTTAATAAAGCCCAAGAGCACGATTTATTAATCATTGAAGATGACTTCGAGTTTGAAAGTAACTTTCTTGGCCAACCGCACCCAGCACTGCGCTCTCTCGATACGCAGAACCGAGTGCTGTATGTGTCATGCTTGTCTAAAGTGATGGCCTCTGGGGTACAAATTGCCTTTGTAGTAGCTGATAGCGGCGTGATCCATGAGCTCAAAAAGTTACGCAAAGTGACAACTCGTACACCGCCTCTGAATAACCAGCGAGCGGTGGCCCACTTCTTAGCTATGGGTTATTTCGATGCCTATATGATGCACTTACATAAGGTGTTCTTTGAGCGCTGGTTAACCTTACGAGAAGCGCTGAATATCTATTTGCCTAACTGTATAAATACAGGTCCCATACAAGGTGGCACAGCTTATTGGGTCACTGGCCCGAAAAATCTCGATGGTGAGCGCCTGCTCAAAGAAGCAGCCGATATCGGAATTTTGTTGGAGCCAGTTAAGCGCTATTACGCCCGCAGTGATTACCCCGAAAACTGTTTTCGCATGGGGGTCACAAGTATCGCAAACGATCGTATTCGCGATGGTGTCAGTAAGCTGGCCGACCTTATTCACACTCTTTCTGATGATGAAGAAACCCTGTCCAATGCCAAAGGGCAATTGCTGGATGATGCACGCCTTGAACAGGTGCTCAGCGGTGTACGCCTCGAATGCCAAATGGTGTATGGCGTGCCGTGTCTTATTGAATTATGGCCTGATGGCACTATGCGGGGTAGCACTGGCGGATTAGATAAAGAAACGGATGTCGGTGTGTGGTGGATAGCCAATGGTCGTTATTATCGACGTTGGCAATTGTGGGGCTATGGCGAAGAGAAGAGCTATTACGTGGTCAGTGACGGCCAGCAAATCAAATGGTTCGACACCAACTATGCGTTTGTACGCTACCTCAATATTGTTGATTACTTAAGCTAACTGGCTCCATTGGTTTGTTGTATCTGGTACTACTCATTACCCGCATGAGTTTATAGATTGGTTTCAAGGACGCACACATTTATGAATAACTTCACGCAGGTATTGCACACATGAACCACTTTTCCATCGCTGGACTGCAACTTGAGCTCGCTAATGAAGACTCATTAGCACTCATTGCCAAGTATATCGCCAGCACCAAAAAGCGCTATCCATGGCTAGATATGATAGTCCTCAGCGAGTTGGCCAGTTTCGGCATAGATAAAAAATATGCGGAGCCCCTGCCTAATAAAACGGAAGATTTCTATTGCCAACTCGCCAAGGAACACGATATCTGGCTTATACCTGGTTCGTTGTTTGAACGCGATGGCGAGCACATATACAACACTACATCTATTATCAACAACAAAGGTGAAGTGGTTGATAGGTATAGAAAAATATTCCCATTTTATCCCTATGAGCAAGGTGTGGAATGCGGCAGTAACTATGTGGTGTTTGATGTGCCGCAGGGTAGAATAGGCATCGCAATTTGTTATGACTTGTGGTTTCCCGAAGTGGCTAGAGCGCTTACCTGCCTCGGTGCTGAGATGATCATCTACCCAACATTGACTGGCACCATCGACCGCCCGCAAGAGTTAATACTTGCCCAAGCTACAGCTATTCAAAATCAATGTTACGTGCTTGCTGTTAATGCTGCCGGCTCTTTGGGTAACGGTCAATCAATTGCCGTGGGCCCACAAGGTGATGTGTTGTACCAAGCAGGAAGTGACACTGAAGTGCTCCCCATTGAAGTGGACTTTTCAGTGGTACGCAGAAACCGAGAGCGTGGTCTATTGATGTTAGGGCAGCCGCTCAAAAGCTTCAGAGATAACAAAGTAGCTGTCGGCAAGTACTCAGAAATAATTAATAAAAACAATGAACTAAATAGTCTTGGTGAACTAAAAATTCCAGCGTCAGACACAAAAAAATTGCAGTAGGGAAGAAAGCAAACTGGACCAATCGATTTATAAAAACTGGTTCTATTTGATCCCATAAGCATGAATTAGTCTGAATCAAAGGCGAAAAAAACAACAAATTGATGGAGCCAACGCTATGCAACAGGTTACGTTTAAAAAATCTCTATTAGGTACTGCAATCAGCTCAGCATTAATGCTGTGTGTCATGCCAACACAGGTATTTGCAGATGAGCAAGAAGCTGAACAAGCGGGCAAAATGGAACGTATTGAAGTAACAGCGAACCGCCGCACTCAAAGCATTCAAGAAGTACCCTACAATATTTCTGCAGTGTCGGGTGAAGAGTTGACCAATGGCAACATTGTGGACTCATCCGAATTAATGAGAAACGTGGCTGGTATCTCTGTTGTTGACCGCGGCTATCGTAACTCGGGTACGGTTAATGGCGTGATCATTCGTGGTGTAAACGTCGATAATGGTGCCAATGGTGACGTGCCTTTATCAGCTGTACCTACTGTTGCTTCCTACGTGAACGATACACCTCTTTATGCCAACTTCATCTTGAAAGATGTGCAAATGGTTGAGGTATTACGTGGCCCACAAGGCACATTGTATGGTTCAGGCTCACTCGCAGGCACCGTAAAATATCGTATGAATCGCCCAGACACAGGGGACCTTTACGGTAAAGTTGGCCTTAACTACAGCCAAACAGATGGTTCTGAAGGTAACAACCTCAACCTCGATGCCATGATTAATATCCCTTTGGGTGATAGCGTCGCCTTTCGCGCTAACTTTGGCAAGGTGGATAACGACGGCATCGTAGATTATGCCCATGTTTATCAGTTAGATAGCAACAACTATGCGCCACTTGCACAAGATGGTGATATCGCTAACGGCGCTCCACTTTTTGAGCGTGTTGAAGATGCTGATTACGTGGACATCAGTTACGGCCGCGCGTCACTGCTATTTCAAGCAACCGATACGTTGAACATTCTTATTTCACATCAGTTTCAAGAAGATGAAACGGGTGGGCGCCGCCAAGTAACGAAAGGAACTCACTGGGTCAATGGCCAAGAGGAGCAATACGGCGAGTATGAAAATGGTGCTGCAATCTTGGAGCCATCAGAGCGTGATGTGTCATTGACAGCGCTTGAAGTAGAATGGGATTTAGGTTTTGCTACTTTGACCTCAAGTACATCAATGTACGAGCATGACGGTGAAGCGACCAGTGACAACACCGGTTTCTATGCCCAGCAGGATTGGTTTGCTGACTTGTACTATGGCTCACCACGACCTTTAGCAAAAGCGATTCGTGGCTATGAAGACGAGGCCTTAGTTCAAGAAATTCGTCTCGTTTCCAATGAAACCAAAAACAATATCGATTGGGTATTTGGCCTGTACTACATGGATCAGGAGTCGTTCACTTATCAAGATAGTATTATGCCAGGTTACCAAGCATGGGCTGCGGCTGCATTTGATTGGTGGGATGTGATGGGTGATTACGGCATGGTCTATACCGACCAAGACTTTTACTATCGCCGCAATGTAGACTTCAAAGACACCGCGATATTCGGCGAGCTGACCTATCATTTCTCCGATAAGCTCAGGACAACGATTGGCGCGCGTTATTTTGACAATGAGTACGTCAATGAAACCGATCTGATTTTGCCTATTTGGCCTTACTTGGGCGACGATCCTAGCTTTACCAGCGAAGAAGATGACATTTTGTTCAAAGGTAATATCTCCTATGACATCAGTGCTGACACTATGCTCTACGGTACTATTTCGGAAGGCTACCGCCGTGGTGGTGCCAATGCGGTGCCATTGGAGGGGAACTTAGCGGAGCGCCCACAATGGCAAAGTTATCAATCTGATAGCGTGACAAACTATGAGTTCGGTGTAAAAGGCTATTTGGCTGATAGAGCGCACAGTTACACATTATCTGCATTCTATATGGATTGGCAAAACCCACAGCTTAATACCGCGTCAGCATGGGGTTTCTTTACCGTTGCCAATGGCGAAGCTGCAGAAACAAAGGGGTTAGAGGCTGAGTTACAAGGTTATATTACGGATGATTTACGTTATGTGCTCGGTTATGCCCACGTAAAAGCAGAGCTTAGCGAAGATTTCTTTGCGCCGTCACCGGTGTGGGTTGACTCACCCACAACGCAAGTGGCTGACAAAGGCGATACGTTACCGTTAACACCCGAGCATACGCTGAGTTTCTCTCTCGACTACACCCACACCTTGGATGGTGGCATTTATTGGATCACTCGAGCAAATGCCTACTATCAATCGGATTCTCTGAATTGGCTAGGTGAAAACCCAACGCGCCAAGCAGAGATTGATGGGTTTACTATTTTCAATGCCAGCACGCGTTTGAATATGGACCAATGGGATCTGACCTTGTACGTGAAAAACCTCACCAACGAAGAAGGGGTGACAGGGTTAATTACCGAAGGCCATATGGGAACAGATCCAAGTGAGAACTTTTTAGGTAACTCGTCCAAGTCCTACATTAGTTTGCCACGCACAATCGGCTTGTCGGTGAGTTACAACTTCTAACGTAAATACAGCGGGTTAACAGTGCAAATAGCACTAAAGTTAGCCTGCTTTTCGCTATTAGTTTGTAAACGTCAGTGATAGTGTGGATTGAGTCGGGTTGGTGAGAGGCAAAGATGCATATTGAGAGCGATGAGCAATACAAAGCACAATTAAATCAAGTATGGAAAATGATAAATCAGCGCCAGTTTATTCAAGCGCAGCCTCATTGCCACACCTTATCTCAGCGGTTTCCTAGGCAAGTACAAAGTTGGTTTGTTTCTAGCTTTTTAGCTATGCATCAGGGGCGATTTATTAGTGCACTAGAGGCCATTGATAAGGCATTGCTGATAGAGCCCAATGAGCCCCGTTGGCGAATGCACAAGGTACGTTGTTTAATCCTCGCAGGGAATAAGCAGTTAGCATCTAAGGTGTTAAGCAGTATCGAATTGCCTGTGGACGCAGGTTATGCAAAGCATAGCGAGTTGGCCATGTTGGCGAATCAACTTGGGCACTATGTGTTAGCAAAATCACAATACCTGCGGGCACTTAATAGCCAAGATGCAGAGCAACATCGCAGCGGCCTGTATTTCAATTTGGCATCGGTAGAGCGGTATTTAGGGGAGTTGAAGGAAGCCGAAAAACATTTGGATGAGGCCATCTTTCTGAACCCAAAAGATACAGAAGCACACCTTTTACGTAGTAGTCTAAATAAGCAAACAGCCAAGCATAATCATATTGATGAGATGCTCAAGATTCTCAAAGAAGCATCATTATCGCCTTTGGCCTCCACGCAGTTAAGTTATGCGTTAGCTAAAGAATATGAAGATCTAAAGGATTATTCCCGCAGTGCGCACTTTTTAAAACAAGGCGCCGATACTCGACGCGCGCACATGCGCTACGATGTTGCTGCAGATGTGGCTACCCTCGAGCAGTTGCGGCAGGTGTATACTCCGGAGTTTTTGGCATCTTCGTCACCATCATGTGATAGCGATACACCCATTTTCATCTTAGGTTTGCCAAGAACTGGCAGCACGCTAGTGGAGCGGATCCTTACTCAGCATCCCGACATCGCCAGCGCAGGTGAATTAAATCATTTCGCTAAGGTCATGACGCAATTGATTAGAACCACCAGCCCCAAAGTGAAGCACTCAAAATCAGAGTTAGTAGCACTGAGTGCGAAACTTAACTTTCGGGAATTGGGTGAGGGGTATTTGTCGTGTTTACGTGATGAAAACCCAAGTTCACGCTTTGTCATAGATAAACTGCCGTTGAACTCGCTGTACACAGGGCTAATTCACAAGGCATTACCGAACGCCAAAATCATTTATATACAACGTCATCCTATGGCGAGTTGCTATGCCATTTACAAACAGTTGTTCACTCAGGGCTACCCATTCTCTTACCATTTAGAAGAACTTGCGCAATATTACATCGCCCATCACAACATGATGGTGCAATTCCAACAGGCTCTCGGTTCGTCGATGCTCACAGTGCAGTATGAGGACTTAGTTGATGACTTCGAGGGCAGTGTTGCTGAGCTTGCGAACTACTGCAATATCGAAGTATCAGCAAACATGCTTGCCTTTGAGGCTAACCAAGCTGCTAGCACAACAGCCAGTGCTTCGCAGGTGAGACAAGGCCTTTACTCAACGTCTCGGGATCAATGGCGAAATTACGAATTGCTATTATCTCCGCTAAAACAACAACTAACAAAAGCGGGGATAGCATGCGATTAACCACTGAGCTCATCATTAGAATAATAAGAGAGGTTCCATGTCAGACTCAGTAACGCCAGCAGCACAGCAGAGCGATTTAGCCACGACCCACACGTATAAAGTGGCGCCTAATAGCGTAATGGCTAAGGTAATGTTGGCATTTCTCACCACCGCCGGCATTTTTTACATCAACATTATGCCTGCCGTGGTCAGTGGCTTAATTGAAGCGTTAGGGTTTACCAACAAAGAAGCGGGGTTTGTGAGCTCAGCAAATCTATACGGTGCGTCAATTGGTTCTTTGGTCGCGGTATTTATTATTAAGAAGATTCGCTGGCAGCGCTGGGCATATTGCTTATTAATTGCTTTGCTAGCTATAGACTTTGCTTCTATGCATATTGACTCCCCATGGCCAATGATTGTCATTAGAGCTTTGCATGGCTTAACGGGAGGCCTGCTTGTTGGTATCGGTTTTAGTATTATCTCGCGCACCCAAGATCCTGACAAAACATTTGGCTACCTGCTGCTGATCCAATGGGGGCTCGGTGGCTTAGGGCTTATGTACTTGCCTGGCTTGGTGCCTAGCTACGGCACCGGCGCACTATTTTGCGCGTTAATCGCTTTTAGCTTCGTCGCGCTTGTGATGTTGATCTTTTTGCCGCATTACGAAGTTGAGAAAGCGAATAAGCCTATTGCTGTTGGTACTGCAAAGAACCATCTGCTGCTGATATTGACGCTGGTGGCTATCTTTTTGTTTCAAGGGGCCAATATGGGGCTGTTCGCTTACATGATTGCGCTTGGCTTGGCAGCAAACTTGGATATGGATTTTATGAGTGCATCCTTGGGAATGGCCAGCTGGGTCGCCTTAGTGGGTGCCGCGCTGGTTATCATCATAGGTAAGAAATTTGGCCGCCTGGGAGCGTTAATGCTGGGGATATCTGTTACGGCAGTGTGCTCATGGGTATTAATCTACAGTGACAACAGTAACGTGTATCTCTATGCCAATATTGTTATTGGTATCGGTTGGGCCTTCGTACTTCCGTACATGTTTGGTATTTGCTCCGAGTTGGATATAGCAGGGCAATTTGCCGCCATGGGTGGGTTTGCATCGAAAATGGGGCTGGCATCAGGGCCTATGGTTGCTGCTTTGGTACTGAGTGGGGAGCAGTACAATATCGTTATTTATTTAGCCGTTGTGTTTTTAATCGGCAGCGCCATATGTGTTCTTAAACCTGCCCGCACGTTGGACAAACACGCACAGAGTTAGGGTTTCACAAAGTATTGCTAAGTAAGGGGGATTCGCGCTGTAACCGAGCAGTTAAGCGCGATAATCAAAACGCTTATTCGCTGTCGCTTTGTTCCTCGTTTGCCTCTTCATCAACGGGTTCTTCAGGCAGAGGCCAACCACCGAGGGCTTGCCATTTATTAACGATGTAACAGTATAACTCGGCTGTGCGCTCGGTATCGTATAGGGCGCTGTGTGCTTGTGAATTATCAAACTCTATCCCTGCAGCGCGGCAGGCTTTTGCCAATACAGTTTGGCCAAGCGCTAAGCCAGCAAGTGAGGTGGTATCAAAGCTCACAAACGGGTGAAACGGGGTGCGTTTAATTTTACAGCGCTCGATAGCGGCATTGAGAAAGCCGTGATCAAATGCGGCGTTGTGGGCTACTATCACTGAACGCTGACAACCTGCGTCTTTTTGCGCCTTGCGCACAAACTTACAAATGCTCTTCATCGCTTCAGACTCATCGACGGCACCACGCAGCGGCGAAAATGGGTCGATGCCATTGAAATCAATCGCAGATTGTTCAATGTTGGCGCCTTCAAATGGCTCAATGTGAAAGTGCTGCGTTTCATCTAGGCTAAGCACACCTTGGTCATCCATTTTTAAGGTGGTTACCGCAATTTCAAGTAACGCGTCGGTGTCTTTATTAAAGCCCGCTGTTTCGACGTCGATAACCACAGGAAAGAAGCCACGAAAACGTTTTGCGAAAAGAGGTTGTTGAGCGTCTGCCATTCAAATACTGCCAAATACCAATAAAGGTCGGCTATTATGTCAAAAACAGTCCGAGCACGACAGGGGCAATGGTAAAAAATTGTGATGTTGCGGCGGGTCTGAAGGTGTTCGGTGGTATAATTTTTGCTTTCTTATTGTTGTGTGATTTCAGGTGACAAAATACCGACGGAGTAGGGTGTATTCATGATTAAGTTTTCAGCATTAGCAATTGCGCTTTGCTTAACCAGTAGTGCTTATGGTGCCATGCGTACCTATGAGGCTAATGCGCAAAGCTCTAATTGGGATCTAGTCGAAAACTCTCGGCTACAGTGCCAATTAAATCATGAGGTTCCATACTATGGCGAAGCAGTGTTTCGCGCCAATGCCAGTAAAAATCGAGATTTGTTGTTCAACCTCGATATGGTCGTGCAGCCCGACAACTACGATATTGCCGCCCTTGAGGCAGTGCCACCCTCATGGCGCCCAGGTCAACTAGCCACGCCATTAGCGTCCATGGAGCTACTGCGTCAATTTGATGGTGAGTTAGGTAATAAAACGTCTTGGCTGATGCTATCTGAACTCGAAAAGGGTAATCACCCCACGTTTTATTATCAAGACTGGCGCAATAAGCAAGACCGAATAGCTGTTGCGCTGTCGTCAATCAATTTTAAAGACGCGTACTGGTCATTCTTACAATGCCGAGATGGTTTATTGCCGTACAGTTTTGAAGATATTGCCTTCACGGTAATGAATTATAAAAAGAACTCCAGCGAACTGACTAAAGCGTCGAAAAAGCGCCTGCAGCAAATCGGGGAATACCTCAAGCACGACAAAGAGATTGAGCAAATTACTATCTCCACTTACACCGACAGCTACGGCGGTCGTTGGATCAATGAACAATTGTCGATACGCCGTGCCGAAGCGATTGCCAATTACATCAAAGAATTAGGTGTAGACGAAGGGAAGTTGGTGACAACAGGTTACGGCGAAAAACGCCATGTTGCGCCTAACGAAACGGTGATTGGCCGTGGTAAAAACCGCAGGGTGGTGATTCAAATAGCCAAACCCTAGTCGCTGACTGAACTTATGTCAGACACAAAAAAGCCAGCACTAAGCTGGCTTTTTATATAGTTTAAGTCGCAATGTAGATGGTTTACATCTCACCGCCAGCTGACGCGCTGACCATGGCGCTGACTTCAGTCCATTCGCCACGTTGATACACACTGATTTTTACAGGGTGACCGGCAACATTATAGAACAGGGTGAAGCGGCCAATATCACTGGTTGTTTTAAGTGGCTCGCCTAGCTTGTTGCTGTAAAAAGACTGAACTTCTGCATCGCTTAATCGAGTAAAACCATCTAATACCATAGGGTACTTCTTCTCAACCGTCATTCGGGTTTGAAAGTCTTCTGGCAAGGGCACGACTGACAAGTCAGCAAAAGCCTGATGGCTGACTGCAAATAGCATTCCCCCTGCTATCATAGTTGCCGCTCGACGAAGGGCGTTGTTCATGGTTTCACTCCATTTATGAAATTCGCTTAGTAATTAGTTCCTAACTCTTTGTCTAAACACCGAAACATGTCTACTAAAGAAGTTTGGCTATATTATAAAGTTAACTCATGTTTAACAAAAAATCATGTTATTTGTCCGCGTTTTAAGTTGCGAGTGATAAAACGGGCGGGGTGAAGTGCATTATCGACTCGTAAACTAATGGGTAAAGGCTCATCACACAAGCTAGCTACAAGAGCCTCGGCACACAGTGGCGCCGTGCATAGCCCACGAGCACCAAGCCCAGTAAATAAATGAAGGCCCTGCGCATCGTGATTAAGTTGCTGAGCTTGTTGCCATTTACCTTTGCCCAACATTGGAAAGGCGTGAATGTATTCATGCTCTTGAGCGTATTGACCAAAAATCGGCAAGTGATCGGCAAGGGTTGCCCGAATGGCGGCCTTTGCGCCATTGATTTGCCCCAACTCTTTTGTCCACTCACAGTCACCATAAAATCCGGCAAATTGTTGCCAGTTGGTTTGATTGTCTTGTTCGCGAATATCGCGTTCTTGGCTGTCTTTAGTAAAAGTGGCACCCATGCAATGTTCACCCAAGGCACTTGGAGTGAAATAGCCTTTGTGGCAAAGCACGGTTTTTAATTTAGCGGACGCGTCACTTTGCGCTAAATGCGATACTTGCCCACGCACGCTTTGTAAGCCAATCCCCTTGCCTTGCAATAGTTGCTCGCTATGCTCACCCATACACACAAAGACATCATCAAAAGGTCCATGCTCTTGCTCGCCACTTTGGAGCAGCCATTGATTGCCCACTTTTTCTAAGGCGGTGATAGGGGCGTTAAAGTGTAATGTATGGTTGAGCTGTGCACAGGCTGCATCGAGCGTAGCCTTAACTAATTGTGGGGGGCTGACCCAACCAGCTTTTGGGATAAACAAACCGCCATAGGGAGTTTCCACACCGGCAATTTCAGATGCTTGTTGGGCATCAACCTGATGAATAAGCCAATTAGGCCAATTATCTTTTTCAACCAGATTAGTTTGACGTTTTACGATTTCTTCTTTCACGCCTTGGAGCAGTACGCCACACCACTGATGATCAAAATGATGGCCAGATGCTAACAATGAATCGTAGAAACGCCTTGCATACGCAAAACTGTGAGCAAAAAACTCACTGGAAGGGGAGTTGTCTGCTTGCAAGTGAGGGTAAACCGCGCCTTGGTTATTCTGTGAGGCACCTTGTGCAAGCGAATCATCCGCACAGAATAAACTGGCAACAATACCTCGCGCACTTAAACGGTGCACTAAGGTGGCGCTGGCGATACCACCGCCGATCACTGCGACCTTTTTAAGCGCTCTTGGCATGCGTCGCAGTGGTGCCAAACAGTTGGCTTTGGCTGTTGGCGTCGTAATTTTGCCAACTACCATTTCTCGTTTTCTGCCGTAGCCTTTCACCTTTTGCACTTCAAACCCCGCATCTTTTAGGCCGCGGCGCACGAACCCTGCAGCAGTAAAGGTTGCGAAGGTGGCATTTTCACGGGCCAGATGAGCCATGGCATCAAATAAACTTTGTTGCCACATGTCAGGGTTTTTACTCGGTGCAAAGCCATCCAAAAACCAAGCATCAACTAAACCTTGGCTACCGTAATTCATGGCCGCAAGCGAGTCGTGTACATCGCCTATCCATAAATCCAAAGTAACATCGCCAAAATGTAGGCGGTGGCAGCCTGCCAAAGCATCTGGGTACTGGGCTATCAGTTTGTCCGCATAGTCTTTTAGTTGCGGCCAGTTGTTCAGTGCGATAACCAAGTCTTCTTTGCGAATTGGAAATTTTTCAAAGGAGATAAAATGCAGTGCTTGCGCTTGCCTATTTTCACAATTATCAAAGCGCTGCCATGCATTTAGAAAGTTTAAACCCGTCCCAAAGCCTGTCTCGGCGATAACGAAATGACGGCGAGGATGCGATTTTAATCTCTCATCTATCTGATTATGCTGATAAAATACATAGTCTGATTCAGCAAGACCATCGTCATTGGAAAAATAAACGTCGTCAAAATCGTCGGCAACAGGGGTGCCAGTTTCATTAAAATGTAAGGTGGCGTGGGTAATCATTAGGACTCGGTATTCGTCAATTTGCGCGCTATTTTAGCCCCTTTGAAGCGGTACGTATATTGTCACTAAAAGATCATCGCATGACGCTTGAAAAATTCAGAGTACAGATGTACGCTGGAATGACCACTTCGTAGGACATTTACGCGTACACTACACGCAATTTAGATTAAGCTAGGGTAAATTCTCATGAGAAGAGCCGTTATTACGGGAATCGGTGTTGTATCAAGCATCGGTAATAATAAAGAAGAAGTACTAGAGTCTTTAAAAACGGGCAAAAGCGGTATTGCTTACAACCAAGAATTCGCAGACTACAACTTACGTAGCCAAGTTTCAGGCAGCATCGATTTAGACGTAAAAGAGCACGTTGACCGCAAAGCATTTCGTTTCATGGGTGATGCGGCTGCCTACGCTTATATCTCAATGGCACAAGCGATTGAAGATGCGAAGCTAACTGATGAGCAAGTATCTAACGAGCGCACTGGCCTAATCGTAGGTTCAGGTGGTGGCTCTTCTAAATACCAAGTGGAAGCGGCAGATACGCTTCGTGAGAAAGGCGTTAAGCGCGTAGGTCCATACATGGTTCCTCGTACTATGGCGAGCACAACGTCAGCATGTTTGGCGACACCATTCAAAATCAAAGGTGTTAACTACTCAATCAGCTCTGCATGTGCTACTTCTGCACACTGTATCGGTCACGCGGTTGAGCAAATCCAACTGGGTAAGCAAGACGTAATTTTCGCAGGTGGCGGTGAAGAACTGCACTGGACACTAGCGATGGAATTCGACGCAATGGGCGCGCTTTCTACTAAGTACAACGAAACACCAGAAAAAGCATCGCGTACATATGATGCAAACCGTGACGGTTTCGTAATCTCAGGCGGCGGCGGTATCGTTGTTGTTGAAGAATTAGAGCATGCACTTGCTCGTGGCGCTAAAATCTATGCTGAAATCACAGGTTACGGCGCAACATCAGATGGCTACGACATGGTAGCACCATCAGGTGAAGGTGCAGTACGTTGTATGCGTCAAGCGATGCAAAGCCTAAATGCTCCAGTTGATTACCTAAACACACACGGTACATCTACACCAGTAGGTGACGTGAAGGAATTAGGTGCAATTCAAGAAGTATTTGGTGGTAACTCTCCGGCTATCAGTGCAACTAAAGCGATGACAGGTCACGCGTTAGGTGCTGCTGGTGTGCACGAAGCTATTTACTCGTTGTTGATGCTTGAAAACAACTTCGTTGCGCCTTCAATCAACATCGACGAATTAGACGAACAAGCACAAGGTCTAGACATCGTGACTGAACGTCGTGACGTTGAATTGAACACTGTTATGTCTAACAGTTTTGGTTTTGGTGGTACGAACGCGACATTAGTAATGAGCAAGTTCAAGAGCTAAACCAGTTCACCGTGTTAAAAAAGCCACGCTATAGCGTGGCTTTTTTGTTTTGGCGCTGGCTGACACGAATGACCTAAATCGTCCCTTAGAGATTAAATATTTACTCAACTTGGTATAAAATACCGCTCCGCTGTTGTTGCTGGGACAAATAATGAAAATATTAGCAGACCAAAATATGCCGCTTGTAGAGGCGTTTTTCTCTTCATTGGGTGAAATAGAACGCTTTGATGGCAGGTCTCTCACCCCAGAGCAAGCTCAGCATGCAGATGTGTTATTAACTCGCTCAGTGACGCAAGTCAACGAAGCGCTGTTGGCACGCAACGACAAACTCAAGTTTGTGGGCACTGCTACGATTGGCGTCGACCATATCGACGAGCAGTACCTCAATGGCCGTAATGTGCCATTCTCAAGCGCCCCTGGCTGCAACTCTGTAGCTGTTGCCGAATATGTATTGAGCGCTATTTTTACATTGGCGCAAGAGCAGCATTTTTCAGTGTTCGACAAAACCGTTGCCATTGTTGGTGTGGGCAGTATCGGCCAGTGTTTGGCGGATAAACTCTCAGCCATCGGTATGAAAACCTTGCTGGTGGATCCCCCTCGCCAAGAGCGCGGTGATGCAGGACAATGGCATGATTTAGATACGGCCATGGCACAAGCGGACATCATCACTTTCCATGTTCCTTTGGTCAAAGAGGGCGCGCATTGCACCTATCATTTACTCGACCAGCAGCGTATCAATGCGCTAGCCGCCGATAAAATTGTGATCAACGCAAGTCGTGGTGATGTGATTGACAACCAAGCACTATTGGCGCGCCAAGAGCAGCTCGATGACTTGTGTTTAGTGCTTGATGTATGGGAAAACGAGCCTGACATCTTAGAAGATTTATTGCCGTTTGTAGAACTGGCCACTGTGCACATCGCCGGCCATACGTTAGAAGGCAAAGGGCGCGGCACGTTTATGTTGTACGAAACTCTGTGCCAACACCTTGGTATCGAACCCCAAAGTACGCTAACGGATCACTTACCGACACCGAGCTTGAGTGAGCTGACGCTCGCCAGCACTTGGAGCCTAGACGAATTAGGCTCTCTTGTTCACCTAATTTACGATGTGCGTCGCGATGACGCCATCTTGCGCGCACAACTGCATAGCCATGGCTTTGACGTTTTGCGTAAAACATATCCGGTTCGCCGTGAGCTAAGTACACTGAAGCTTACTGGTGATAACCCTAACCTGAGCGCTTTGGCAGCGTTTGGGTTCAGTATTTAATGCCTTGAGGAAGAAAGCATGTCGCAAAAATTTAATGTTGCCGTACTGGGCGCTACCGGTTTGGTTGGACGCCAAATCATCGAAACTCTCGCTGAGCGAAACTTTCCGGTCGATCAGCTGTTCCCTCTGGCGAGTAGTCGCTCTGCGGGTGAAGACACCGAATTTAATGGCGAAACTATTGAAGTGCTAGACGTAGAAGAATTTGACTTCTCACAAGCACATATTGGTTTGTTTTCAGCAGGTGGCAGCGTATCTGAAAAGTATGCACCTATCGCTGCCGAGGCTGGTTGCGTTGTTATCGACAACACCTCACAGTTTCGCTATGACTACGATGTCCCGTTAGTTGTGCCTGAAGTGAACAGCGCGAGCCTCGCGGATTTCCGTAACCGTAACATTATTGCAAATCCTAATTGTTCGACCATCCAAATGCTTGTGGCATTGAAGCCAATTTACGATGCATATGGCATTGAGCGCATTAACGTATCCACGTACCAGGCTGTTTCTGGCGCTGGCAAAGAAGCGGTGGACGAACTCGCTAAACAAACAGCGAATCTAATGAACGGCCGCCCGATGGACAACAAAGTGTTCACCAAACAAATGGCGTTTAATGTTATTCCACAGATTGATGCCTTTGAAGACAATGGCTACACCCGTGAAGAAATGAAAATGGTATGGGAAACGAAAAAAATCTTGGGTGATGAGACTGTCATGGTTAACCCAACAGCTGTGCGCGTACCTGTCTTTTTCGGCCATGCTGAAGCGATTCACTTAGAAACCCGTATGCCAGTAGACATTGAGCATGTAAAACAGTTGCTGCAAGATGCGCCGGGCGTAGAGTTGATTGAAGACGAACATGACTACCCAACGCCTGTTTCTGACGCCAGTGGCAATGACAGTGTATATGTTGGCCGAGTACGGCAAGATATTTCACATCCCCATGGCTTGAACATGTGGGTTGTCAGCGATAACACCCGTAAGGGGGCTGCAACGAACAGCGTGCAGATTGCTGAAGAGCTTATTGCTCACTATCTATAGTAAAAGCGGCCGAAGGCCGCTTTTTTGTTATTTATCAAAAACTTTACAAAGTATGCAATTTGCCTTTTTGGCCGTGGATATTCATAAATAACTGGTTTATAGTTTGAAAGTGGAATGATGCTTGCTGGTAAGCATAAGAATAACAACGATTCGTCAGAAAATGGTCACACGATCACAGCCTGCAAACACAGTATAAAAGTTATTAAAGGAAGAGCATGCGCACTTTAGTCACACTGGTTTTTTTGATAGCAGCCCTTACACACAGTGGTGCAAGCGCACAGAACACAGAAATTCGCGGCCCCAAAGGCGTTGATTATGGTGAGCAGGGGCGCTCAATCGGCCCTATAAAACCGACCGATACCCTTTGGCGTATCGCTGCTAAGGTGAGGCCAGACAATTCGGTGACTATGTACCAAGTCATGGTCGCTCTGTATGAGAAAAATCCTGATTCTTTTTTAGATAAGAACCTAAACCATATGGTTGATGGTGCTTATCTGCGCATTCCATCGCTGCAAGAAATTCGTACTATTGATCCCAAGCGCGCGCGCCAAAAGTCTGAGCTTGATGATGCGTTATGGGAGAAAATTAAGTCCGGCAAACTCAACGCGGGTGAAATCGACCTTGTTGCCAAACAAACTGACTCAGCGCGTCAAGCAGACGTAGAAAAAGCGAAATCTGAACTAAAGACCGAACTGGAACAGGTAAAGCAAGAGCAAAGCGAGCGCCTAGCGCAATTGCAGGAACAATTTAAGCTTTCGGTGACAGACGTTGAATCAATCTTGGCTGAAAACCAGCAATTAAAGTCACAGTTAGAGAAAATTACCCAGCAGCTGAGCACAGTAAAAACGCAACTTGATGAAAAAGATGCGGAACTACAGCAGCAATTGCAACAAATCCTTGCTGAGCGAGAGGCCTTGGCAAGAAAACAGAAGGCGCAAGAAGAAGCAAATAAAAGCGTTTTAGATGGCATTCCCGATTGGCTAAAGCTGGTCCTGATGATGACGATTCCAGCCTTAGCAATATTGGCCCTCATCATCTTCATCTTGAAAAAACGCGGCGCGAAGGAACCCACGCAGCCAACTAATGACGACGAATTTATTCCCCAAGCACCGACGCTCAATACTGAGAAAGCGACAACAAGTGGCATTGATGATTTGGACTTGTCAGCAAGTGATGATGGATTAGACGATTTACCGCTAGATGATCCACTTGATGGGCCTTTAGATGACATGTTGGATGAGCCACTCGATGAGCCGGGTATTCAACTAGATGATGATGACTTCCTTGATTCTGGCGATGACATTTTATACGAAGACGATGCAAGCGCAGCAGATACAGACTCTTTACTCGATCAAGATGAACTGGACGATCTACTTGGTGACAACGACATTGTTTTTGATGATGAAGACAACGGCGTAGTGTCGCAAGAAGAGGCAGTTTTACAGCAAAATTTTGATTTACCCAATGAAGACATCAGTGTTGATGTGCCACCAGAGAGTGAGCCGGACGACATCCTATCAGATGACGACATCGATGATTTGTTTGCCACAGATGATGACCTAAGCGATGAAGTCGAGGAAGCGTCAGCTTTGGAAACGGGTGATGATAGCGACGAGGCTATGGCTGCTTTTTCAGAAGAGCTAGCTGATGAGCAATTACCGCAAGACCTTGACGCTCTCGGTGACGAAGACGAATTAGATGTCGATGCGCTACTGGATGAACCAGCGAGCGAAGACGTTGAGCTTGGTGAAGAAGATGAACTTGATGTTGATGCTTTACTGGATGAAACGACAGATGACAGTGCAGAACTTGAATCGGAAGACGAGTTAGACGTTGATGCGTTGCTAGATGAAACAGTGACGGATGATGCTGAACTTGGCGAAGAGGACGAATTAGATGTCGATGCTTTGCTTGATGAAACGACAGATGACGGTGCAGAGCTTGAATCGGAAGACGAGTTAGACGTTGATGCGTTGCTAGATGAAACGGCGACGGATGATGCTGAGCTTGGCGAAGAAGACGAATTAGATGTCGATGCTTTACTGGATGAAGCGACAGACGATAGTACAGAACTTGAATCGGAAGACGAGTTAGACGTTGATGCGTTGCTAGATGAAACAGCGACGGATGATGCTGAACTTGGCGAAGAAGACGAATTAGATGTCGATGCTTTACTGGATGAAGCAACAGACGACAGTGCAGAGCTTGAATCGGAAGACGAGTTAGACGTTGACGCGTTGCTGGATGAAACAGCGACGGATGATGCTGAACTTGGCGAAGAGGACGAATTAGATGTTGATGCTGTACTGGATGAAGCAACAGACGACAGTGCAGAGCTTGAATCGGAAGACGAGTTAGACGTTGATGCGTTGCTAGATGAAACGGCGGCGGATGATGCTGAACTTGGCGAAGAAGACGAATTAGATGTCGATGCTTTATTGGATGAAGCGACAGACGATAGTGCAGAGCTTGAATCGGAAGACGAGTTAGACGTTGACGCGTTGCTGGATGAGACGACGGCGGATGAGGTCGAACTTGGCGAAGAAGACGAATTAGATGTTGATGCTGTACTGGATGAAGCAACAGACGACAGTGCAGAGCTTGAATCGGAAGACGAGTTAGACGCTGATGCGTTGCTGGATGAAACCGCAGCGGATGATACTGAGCTTGTTACAGAAGATGAGCAGGAAGTTGATTCACTGCTCGATGAACAGACAGATGAAGCAGCCGATGAGAGTACCGAACTTGCTGCCCAAGATGAATTAGACGCAGATGCGTTACTAGACGAAACTGCCGCGGATGATGTCGATCTTGGTGATGATGTCGAACTTGATGATGAAGACGAGCTTGGGTTAGAGGAGCAGCTTGGTGAAGATTCAGGGACGAGTGTTGATGAAGAATTAGCAAGTGCACTGACCACAGAAGCTGTTTTGGATAGCCATTCAGATGAGCCCGAACTTGCTGATGGGCAGCAGGATGAAGACGAATTATCGCTTGAGGACCAACTCGCAAGCGCAGACGAAGATGATTTTGATATTCCTTACTCGGAGCCAGCAAAAGAGCAAACTGAGTTAGATGAGTTGGCATCAACGGCCAAAGATGAAGATTTCTCAGAGTTTGATGAACCAAGCTTAGAGCTGGAATTAGAAGACGACACTATCACTGATGAATTAGTTGCTGATGGTGACGCTTTGGAGCAAGGGTTAGAAGACGACTTTTCTGATTTTGAAGAGCCTGGCTTAGAAATCGATTTAGGCGATGACCCATTACTGGATGACCCTGAACAAGAAGCGACAGTCATTGAACAGCCCGTTGAAATGGGAGACGTTGAGAATCCAAGTGCGCAATTAGAGGATTACCCAGAGCTCGAGCTTGACGAAGATTTCAGTAGTGAAACTGAACAACAATTAAGTGAAGCGATGGCTTTGGCAGGTGCACAAGAGCTAGGTGATTTACTTGATGATGACTTAGAGAGCGACCTAAACGCCTCGTTTGACGAAGACTTTGTCCAAGCAGATGACTCGCAAATGGATGAAGACTTCCTTGCTGATTTAACGCAAACCGATTTTGACGCGTTACTCAATGAGCTGGCAGAGCCTGACGATATTTCAGCTGATGCTCAAGAGGAAGAATTAGACTTAGGTGCGCTACTTG
The DNA here is from genome assembly GCF_039831865.1 of Pseudoalteromonas pernae. Classification (NCBI taxonomy): domain Bacteria; kingdom Pseudomonadati; phylum Pseudomonadota; class Gammaproteobacteria; order Alteromonadales; family Pseudoalteromonadaceae; genus Pseudoalteromonas; species Pseudoalteromonas pernae. The sequence continues at coordinate 608,907 of NZ_JBDODM010000001.1, read as the reverse complement.
CAGATGACACCCAGACTAGTGAATCTCCACTTAGTGAGCCACAGACTGCAATCGATGAGCAGGCGTACGTGGATATTGATGAGTTGCTAGAACAAAGTGATGAAGCGGATTCCGAAGACGAGCCTTACAAGGATCCTAATATGGATGTCGGGCTAGGGGAGTTCGATGATTTGCTTGAAGATACGCCAAAAACAGATGTTGATGCTGAAGACGGCGGCTTTAGCGCCAAACTCGATTTAGCAAGAGCTTACATGGAAATTGATGATGTAGACTCTGCCTTGGAGGCACTTCAAGAAGTTTTAGATAATGGACCCGAGTCGTTGCAAGAGGAAGCGCAAGCGCTTAAAGAACGATTACAAAGTTAACATTGAAAAAGGCAGCTTAGGCTGCTTTTTTTGTTTTTAAATGTTTACTTCTCTTTGTTTGTTGGGGTTAATAACAGCAGTAAAGGGTGGGAAATTAGCTATTTCCTCGTGGAGCATATAAAATGCCGGAAATTTTCAGCAATACAGTAAGTCAATGCGCGTCGCTTTAGGAATTGAATACAACGGTGCTCGCTACAGTGGTTGGCAGCGTCAATCTCATGTCAGCAGTATCCAACAAGAAATCGAAACAGCCTTATCCCGTATCTGTAACCACCCAGTGGAGATCACCTGTGCAGGGCGCACTGATGCTGGTGTACATGCGACAGGCCAGGTGGTTCATTTTGATACTCATGCTGAGCGTGACATGGGCGCATTTACACTCGGCATGAACTCACAGCTTCCAGATGACATTGCTGTACGTTATGCGATGCAGACGGATGATGAGTTTCACGCTCGTTTCAGTGCAACGGCAAGACGTTACCGTTACGTAATTTACAATCACCCTTATCGCCCTGGTATTTTGCGCTCAGGTGTGACTCACTACCATCATCCTTTGGATGAAAAACGCATGCAGGCAGCGTGTCATTACATGTTAGGTGAGCAAGACTTTACTTCGTTTCGAGCTGTACACTGCCAATCCAATACGCCGTTTCGTAACATTCACCACCTCAATGTTGAGCGTGTGGGCGATTACATTGTCATTGATATCAAAGCCAATGCGTTTTTGCACCACATGGTACGCAATATCACGGGCTGTTTAATTGATATCGGTGTCGGTGAGCAAGAGCCAGATTGGATGCAACACTTACTGCAGATCAAAGACAGAACGCAAGCCAGTGCAACAGCAAAACCGAACGGTTTATATCTCGTCGACGTTGATTATCCTGAGAAATGGCAAATTCCTTCAACGCCATTAGGGCCGCTGTTCCTACCTAATAATTAAGACACATCAGCCTAAATTTGTTCATACAATAGTTTGACTGGTCGCCGTATTAGACTACGCCGACCAGTTTTTTATATCTAAGCAACTAAATTCATGTTTTAATTGTGCTAATTTATCGGCTAATTTTGGGGTGCTGAGTTACCCCGCTACTAACAAGCATTAAGAGAGTTGCAAATGAGCTGGTTAGAAAAGATCTTACCAAAAACGACTAAGTCTTCAGGCAAAAAAGAAATTCCTGAGGGTGTATGGGCTAAATGTACTTCATGCGATGCCATCCTTTACAAGGCTGAGCTAGAAAAGGCAATGAATGTATGTCCGAAGTGTGACCACCACATGCGTATTACCGCGCGTAAGCGTTTGGAGCTATTTTTAGATGATGCTGGTCGCTCAGAATTAGGCGCACAATTCGAACCAAAAGATGTGCTGAAGTTTAAAGACTCTAAGAAGTATTCAGACCGCATCAACGCTGCACAAAAGAGCAGTGGTGAGAAAGATGCCTTAGTGGCTATGAAAGGCCAACTAAAGGGTATTCCAGTGGCAGCTGTGTCATTTGAGTTCGCTTACATGGGCGGTTCAATGGGTTCAGTTGTTGGCGCTCGTTTTGTTGAAGCAGTGAATGTGTGTTTAGAGCACAACATGCCACTTATCTGTTTCTCAGCGTCAGGCGGTGCACGTATGCAAGAGGCACTTATGTCATTGATGCAAATGGCTAAAACAAGTGCTGCACTGGCTAAGATGAGTGAAAAAGGCTTGCCTTTCATCTCAGTACTGACGGATCCAACTATGGGTGGTGTATCTGCTTCATTAGCGATGCTAGGTGACGTAAATGTTGCTGAACCAAAAGCGCTAATCGGTTTCGCTGGGCCACGTGTTATTGAGCAAACTGTACGTGAAACACTACCAGATGGTTTCCAACGCAGTGAATTCTTGCTTGAGCACGGTGCAATTGACATGATCGTTGACCGTCGTGAAATGCGAGACACACTGGCTCGCTTAGTTGCCAAGCTAATGAACTTGCCTTCTACGGAACAAGAGCATAGAGTAGCGTAAATTTCTCGGCAATCTAGAAACTTACCTATGTCAGATTTTAAACCGAGCCAATCGTCTAGCTTAGATGATTGGCTTTGTTATTTAGAGCAACTTCATCCTGCCAACATTGAAATGGGCCTTGAGCGCGTACAGAAAGTAGCGCAACAGGTCGGTTTACTACAAACTCGCAGCAAGATTATCCTTATCGCGGGAACCAATGGCAAAGGCACCACAGCCCAATGCCTTGAAAAGCTTCTGTTGGCTCAGGGGTTTTCTGTAGGCACCTATGCTTCCCCACACCTTATTCGATACAACGAACGAGTGCGTATTAATGGCGCAGAATTAGACGATCAATTCCATGTCGATGCGTTTTACGAGCTTGACCAGAGTCGTGGTGATACAGCGTTAACCTACTTTGAATATGGCACTTTGGGCGCGCTGGCGATTTTCAAGCGTATGGATGTCGATTATGTACTGCTTGAAGTGGGGTTAGGTGGTCGTTATGACGCAACAAACATAGTGACACCAGTCGCTAGCGTGATCACCACGGTCGATTTAGACCACAAAGAATATTTAGGTGATACCCGTGAGCTTGTTGGCTACGACAAAGCGGGTATTTTCCGTACTGGTACGCCTGCAATTGTCGGTGATTTAGATATCCCACATACCGTTATTGATTACGGTGAAGAAATTAACGCTGATTTATGTTTGTCACGTCGTGATTTTCATTTCAGTGAGGACTCGCTCACCTTTAGTTGGAAGATGGCTGATTACGACTTGTGTTTCGCGCAGCCAGCCATTCCTGCGCAGAACGCGGCAACCGCATTGAGTGTGCTTTACAAGTTGGACTTATTACCCGATGCCACGGTGATTGCAGATGCGCTTAAAAGCCTAACTGTGCAGGGGCGTTTCCAAAAACTCAGTGAAGATCCTTTGGTTTATACCGATGTCGCTCACAATAGAGAATCAGCTCGCTTTTTGGCCAAACGTTTAAATTCGTTTAAGGAGCAGGGGTTTACTATTCACGCTTTGGTCGGCATGCTGGCTGACAAAGAACATGGTGATGTGGCCACTGCGATGCAAGATGCTGTTGATTTTTGGCATGTGGCAAGCTTGGATAACCCTCGCGGTACTGAAGCTGAGCAATTAGCTAAAACGTTACAGTCTTTTGTATCTGTAAACGGTACTTATGATACAGTGGGCGATGCAATTTCATCGGTTTTACCACAACTTTGTGAGCAAAACCTTTTGATTATATTCGGATCGTTTTACACTGTTGCAGAAGCAATCACATTTTTTGATAGTTAAGGGCTTAAAAAGTGAACTCAGGGTTTGTTAATCGCTTAGTTGGTACCACCATCGTTGTAGTCGCTGCTATTGTTTTTATCCCCAATATTCTTGATGGCGACAAAGTGCGCTACAAAGAGGGCTTTAAAGCAATACCAGAGCGCCCTGAGTTTAAGTCTATTGACCTTCAAGAGGCTTTGTCGCAAAAAGCTGATGAAGCCAAACTACCAGCTGATGCAGCGGTGCAAGAACTTGATGCTGATGATGAAAAGCTCGTGGCTCAAACTCCTGAGTCAACACCCGAGCAACCCCCTGCACAAGCACAAGCAACTGACACCGAGCAACCTAAGGCAGATGAAGCAGACGAAGAAACAGTAACTGTATCGACTCTTACTCCGCCAGAGCCGCTGGAACGCCCTGCACAAAGTAATTTGACGCAAATGGCCTACGTGGTTCAATTAGGTGCTTTTTCTCGTCAGGGCAGTGTAGATGCGCTGACTAAAAAGCTTAAAGACAATGGTTTTAATGTGTTTACCCGTGCGGTAAAGACGCCAAACGGCACGTTAACTAAAGTGTTGGTTGGCCCAGAACTAGATAAGTCTAAGCTTGAGCAACAGTTACCTAAACTGCAAAAGCTCACCAATTTGAAAGGCCGCATCACTCAATTTCAAGTGACAAAATGATCTGGCATTTAGTGCCTCGCTCCGATAGAATGCGCCCCAAACTAACGACTAGTGGTTATTATGATCTGGGTTGATTACGCCATTGCCGGCATTATTGCACTGTCTACCATTATTGGCTTGGTGCGAGGCTTTATTAAAGAGTCTATGTCACTTGCTGTTTGGGCCGCCGCGTTTTTTGTATCCAGTATCTTTTATCCCTATTTAGCTTCCTACCTTACGAACATTTCAGAACCCCTTTTAAGAAATGCAGCAGCGATAGCCATACTGTTTTTCTCTACGCTGCTATTGGGCGGATTGCTAAATTACATCCTTGGTGAACTAGTAGAACGTACTGGTTTATCAGGCACCGACCGCCTCTTTGGTATTGTGTTCGGTGCACTGCGTGGCGTGTTGGTCGTAAGCGCTATTCTTTTCTTTCTGGATGCCTTTACCGGAGCCCCAAATACAAACTGGTGGAGCGCATCTCGACTAATCCCTGAATTTGGCTTTGTTATCGAGTGGTTCTTCGACTACCTTGAAAACAACTCAAGCTTTTTAAATTCAGCTAACCGTTAATCGGCGAGGAAAAATTAATGTGTGGTATCGTTGGTATAGTCGGAACATCGCCTGTCAATCAAGCGTTGTATGATGGCTTAACTGTTTTGCAACACCGCGGCCAAGACGCGGCGGGTATTATTACTATTGAAGATAATACCTTCAGTCTGCGTAAGGCTAATGGTCTTGTTAAGGATGTATTCCATACAAGACACATGAAACGTCTGCAGGGCAATATTGGTCTCGGCCATGTACGCTACCCAACCGCAGGAACGTCAAGTTCAGCAGAAGCGCAGCCTTTCTATGTAAACTCTCCATTTGGTATTGCCATGGCGCACAATGGTAACTTAACCAATGCAGAGCAGTTGAAAGAGCAGTTATTTACTGAGGCTCGTCGCCACGTAAATACGACTTCTGATTCAGAAATCCTTCTTAACGTTGTTGCGCACGAACTGTGCAAGTCTGGCAAAATGCGTCTAGACCCAGATGATATCTTTGCTGCTATCTCGGAAGTAAACTCAAAAGTAATCGGTGGTTATGCAACACTTGCAATGATCATCGGTCACGGTATGGTTGCATTTCGTGACCCGCACGGTATCCGTCCACTTATTTTCGGTAAGCGTGAGACTGAAAAGGGCACTGAGTATATGTTCTCTTCTGAGAGCGTTGCACTTGATACTGACGGTTTTGAAGTAATTCGTGATGTGGCGCCAGGCGAAGCGATTTACGTAACCGAAGATGGTCAGTTGTTCTCAAAATTATGTGCTGACAAATCAGTTTACAACCCATGTTTGTTCGAGTTTGTATACTTCGCTCGCCCAGATTCTACAATCGATAACATGTCTGTGTACGCGACGCGCGTCAACATGGGTACTAAGTTAGGTGAAAAGATCAAGCGTGAATGGGCAGACAAAGATATCGACGTTGTTATCCCTATTCCAGAAACTTCATGTGACATAGCGCTCGAAATTGCGTCAGTGCTTAACTTGCCTTACCGCCAAGGTTTTGTGAAAAACCGTTACATCGGCCGTACTTTCATTATGCCAGGCCAAGAACTTCGCAAGAAGTCGGTACGCCGTAAACTTAATGCTATTGCGCGCGAGTTCAAAGGTAAGAACGTGTTACTGGTTGATGACTCAATTGTACGTGGAACAACTTCAGCGCAAATCGTAGAGATGGCGCGTGAAGCGGGTGCTAAGAATGTATACTTTGCATCTGCTGCACCTGAAGTGCGTTTCCCTAACGTATACGGTATTGATATGCCTTCTGCTGCTGAGCTTATTGCCCACGGCCGTGAAGTTGAAGATATCAACGCAAGCATCGGTGCAAACGGTCTTATCTACCAATCACTTGATGATTTAGTTGATGCGGTATCATTGGAAAACCCTGAGATCACTCGCTTCGAAACATCTGTATTTGATGGTAACTACGTGACGGGCGACATTAACCAAGCGTACTTAAATCGAATTGATGAGCTACGTAACGATTCTGCTAAATCAGGTCGTGAGAAGGCGATGTCTGCTAACTTGGAAATTCATAACCAAGACGACTAAGCATTCGCTTAAGAAAAAGGCCGCATATGCGGCCTTTTTTAATTTCAGTCGAAAACGTTAACTGAATACAGGAGATACAATACCGTTGGTCCAAAGAATTGCGGTGGCAGCGAGAATAATCACTAACAATACCAAGCCACAGGTCACCACTGAACTCGCATAAATAAAACCACGTTCGTGCGGAATGTGCATTAAGATAGGCACGCCCGTGTACAGTAGGTACACAGAGTAGCTAAGAGCCACTAAGCCGACACAAACGATGAACCAAAGTGTTGGGTAAAACGCTGCAAAAGCCGCCATAAAAACAGGTGTTGAGGTGTATGCTGCAAGCTCAAGTGTTTGGGTGAACGTCGGTTCAGCACCAAATGTTTTTGCCATCCAATGTGCTAAATAAGCAAGTGCAAACACGCCGACTATCAGCGCCGCGTACATAGCTACGCCAATCATAACCGCACTGTCATGGGTCAGATAAACTGGATCGCCAGCACCGATACTCCATCCTAGGTGTACCGCAGAATAATAGCCCATAGCGCTGGGAATTAATGCGATAAGTAGGATGTGAGATAAGCTGTAAAGTAAGCTTTCATGACGGTTATCAATCGTTTGCCACTCTTCAACTGGATGAGCGTATAAGCCCCATAAGTGATTTAGGATCATAGTGTGCCCCTTAATTAAACTGGTTGTTTTGGCTGTATTATTTTTCACCAGCACTTATTTATGTATCGTTCAGAGCACGAGTTTTGTCAAGAAAGTCCCGAAACCTCACGAATGTGGTAAAATAGCGGCATTACTCAATGATTTATTCGTATTTATGCTCGAGAAGTATCAGCAACTATTGGCTCCCATTAACGATTTTTTACAATGCGTAACGCCCGCAGAGTGGGTTGAACAAGCTCAAAAGCCAGAAAACTTACGTGTTATTTTGACCGATCATTTAATTTGTGAGCTCAAAGCCGCGCAAAGTGCCATGTTTCTTATTCGTCGTTATGCAGTTGATGAGCAAAGTGGCGAAGCGCTTTTGCAATGGCTCAAGCCTTATGAAGATTTCACTTATCGCCAAGTGGGTGACTGGCGAGACCTTGCTGAGCATAACCGTTTAAATAAATCGATGATCCCAAAATCGAGTGCACCCTACGGGCAAGATTTGATTGATAAGATGGTGCTACTTATAAAAGAAGAGCTGCATCACTTTTATCAGGTACTCGAAATCATGCAAGAGTCGGGTATCGAATACGATAAAATCACTTCGAGTCGGTATGCCAAAGGATTATTGCGCCACGTTCGTACTTATGAGCCACAAGCTCTCATTGATAAATTAATCTGTGGGGCCTACATTGAAGCCCGCTCATGTGAACGCTTCGCCATGCTTGCTCCTCATGTTGATGCGCGTTTAGGTGAATTTTATATTTCCTTGTTGCGCTCAGAAGCACGTCATTATCAAGATTATCTTTCTTTGGCTGAAGAAATCGCCGGTGAGGATATCTCTGAACGTATAGCTTTCTTTGGTGAGGTTGAAGCTGAACTTATTTCATCGGCCGATGAAGATTTTAAGTTTCACTCTGGCAAACCCGTGCAGCTTGCAGTGTCATAAAGCGTTTGTTTGAGCTGTTGCACATATTCTTGCTGTTGCAGCTCATTAAAGCCATGCAGAGAAAGAATTTCGTTTATTCTTCCTGATGAAATGAGTAGTTTGAGACCTTGATGGAAGTGTTTAAGTAGGTCTTTATTTTCTTTGAAGTCACGACTGAAAACTAAATGCAGTGAGCTTTTTTCGAGTTCGGGCGCATCAAACTCAATAAGGTCGGCATACTCAGATTGCTTGATGTAAAACTCCGTGACTTCCTTAGATCCCAATACCCAATCTACACGCTTGTTTGCGAGTAACTCAATGGCTTTAATAATTTCTGGCACTTCAAGAATTTGTGTATTAAGGCCTTTAAGCATGTCGATATCAGTGGCGTAGCCTCGCCCTGTTACCACTATGCTGTTATTAAGCATAGCTACATTGCCGTTAAAGTTTTTGCTGCTTTGGCGATTACGAAAAAACCCCGTGCTTGTTTGCGCAATTTGGCAACTAAAAAAGTAGCGCTGCACTCTTGATGGGGTTTTATAACTGCCCAACAGAGCAACATTTTTGTGCCTTTCACTGTTTTTAAGTGCGCGACTCCACAGGGTATAACTCACATTGGAATCTATATCTTGAAGGCTAAATGCCTCATGGACTACATGCGCAAGCCACCCATTGTGTGGAAGCTCTGGTGAGAAATAGGGGGGGAATGGCTCAGTTACGATGCGCACACGCTCATGAGCTTGCGCACACAAGCCAAGTGACATAATGAATACAATGGAGCCTAATAAACGAGTGAGCAAATCTACACCTCATTGTTGGCAAGATTTGCTATGGAGTATAGCCTATCGTTCGCTTTAGGATTGATTAGCTAAACAAAATTCTTTGATTTCATTCGCATAGTGCAATGAGATACAGTGTTCAGTTGCCACTAGATAGGACGCTTGGGTATACCAATCACCAAGAACAATTCGAGTGTTTTCGCCATGAGAATGAATAGCTGGGCGGTGAGTATGTCCATGGATCATGAGTGCAACATTGTGCTGGGTGAACGTCTCACTGACAGAGCTAGGTTCTACATCGAGTATCTCAGCGCGCTTGTTTTGTTGGCTCATTTTACTTTTTATACGGGCATTTCGGGCAACACGACGGCGGTACCACAGCGGCATGGACAACATGAGTTTTGGCCACCACCAACCGCGCGACTTTTTGCGGAACTTTTGGTATTCAACGTCTTGAGTACACATTTCATCGCCATGCAACAGCAGCGTTGGTGTGCCATAAAGGTTGATAACGGTTTGTTCAGGTAGTAGTGTCATTCCCGCCCGCTGCGCATACTTTTGACCGAGCAAGAAGTCGCGGTTGCCATGAATGAAATAGACCTTGATGCCGTGCTCTGAGATTGTTTTTAAACGTGCTGCTACTTCATCGCTAAGCGGTTCGTTGGCATCATCACCCACCCATACCTCAAAGAAATCCCCCAGAATATAAAGAGCATCGACCTCATCGGTGACTTGGGTATCAAGAAAATCGAAAAATGCAGCGGTGATATCTGGCTGGGTTGCACTTAAGTGCAAGTCAGAAATAAACAGTGTACGTCTCATGAGGGCCTTTAAAGCAAAAGCGCGGCAAAGCCGCGCTGATATTAAATTACTCTACAGTAACTTTAGTAATTACCACATCTTCAAGTGGTACATCTTGGTGGAAACCAGCAGAGCCAGTCGCAACACCTTTGATCTTTTCAACTACATCCATGCCTTCAACCACTTCAGCAAATACACAGTAACCCCAGCCTTGTGAGGTTTCACTGGTGAAGTTTAAGAAGTCATTGTCGTTAACGTTGATAAAGAACTGTGCTGTAGCTGAGTGTGGATCTGGCGTGCGAGCCATCGCTACAGTGCCTTTTTTATTGCTAAGGCCGTTGTTTGCTTCGTTCTCTATTGAATCTTGCACTGACTTTTGATCCATACCCGGTGTAAAACCACCACCTTGGATCATAAAACCGTCGATAACACGGTGGAAAATAGTGCCATCATAAAAGCCAGATTTAGCGTAGTTAAGGAAGTTAGCTACAGTCTTAGGAGCTTCAGCTTCAAACATAGCTAGTTTGATGGTGCCGAAATTGGTTTCTAATACAACCATGGGGAATCTCTATTCTAATTAGGTGAAGATACTATTTTATCTCAGCACCTTAAAACTCTCAATGCACAAGGCCGTTACAAAGCTGTACAAGCTGTTTATTTTTGTCGCTTTTCGGTGTCCGTCATGTGGCGAGTTGCGCAGGGCGATGGTAAGATAGCGCGATTAATAAAACAGATAGGATCCCCTGGCAATGTTGCAGATATACAACACACTTTCACGTCAAAAAGAACACTTTAAGCCATTAAACGCGAATAAAGTGGACATGTATGTGTGTGGGATCACCATTTACGATTATTGCCACGTAGGTCACGCGCGTACTTACGTGTCATTCGACGTTATGAACCGTTACCTTCGTTATCTAGGATACGATGTAACTTATGTGCGTAACATCACCGATGTCGATGACAAAATTATCAATCGTGCGAACGAGAATAATGAGCCAATTAACGCTCTAACTGAGCGTATGACGGCTGCAATGCATGAAGATTTCCGTGCATTGAATATTCTTGATGCTGATATTGAGCCGACTGTAACGGCACACATGGACGATATCATCGCCATGATTGAGCGCTTGATTGCTAAAGAGCATGCATACGTAGCACAAAGCGGTGACGTACTTTTCGACGTGTCGACGTTCAAAGAATACGGAGCATTGTCACAACAAGATTTGGAAATGCTGCAAGCAGGCGCACGTGTTGAAGTGGCCGCGGGCAAAGATGATCCGCTTGATTTCGTATTATGGAAAAAAGCCAAAGCAGGTGAGCCTAGCTGGTCGTCTCCATGGGGAGAAGGTCGTCCAGGTTGGCACATTGAATGTTCGGCGATGAGTTCAAAACATCTTGGCGAATATTTTGACATTCACGGTGGTGGTTCTGATTTGCAGTTCCCGCACCATGAAAATGAAATTGCACAATCTTGCTGTGCCAATAACGGCCGTTATGTGAAAACCTGGATTCACACCGGCATGGTACAAGTGAATAAAGAGAAAATGTCTAAGTCTTTAGGCAATTTCTTCACCGTGCGCGAAGTCCTCAAGGCCTTTGACCGTGAAACCGTGCGTTATTTCTTGATTAATGGTCATTACCGTAGCCAGTTGAACTATTCGCAAGAAAACCTAGAACAAGCTCGCTCTTCGTTGGAGCGAATCTATACCTCTCTGCGCGATGTTGAGTTGGTTGAAGTTGACCTCAAAGACAATGAATACGTTCAGCGTTTTGAAACTGCAATGAATGATGACTTCAATACGCCAGAAGCATTGCCTGTATTGTTTGAGCTATCGAAAGAAGTTAATCGTCTTAAGGGCGAGGACGCTCAAGCCGCGGGTCAACACGCATACATTCTTGTAAAATTAGCTGCAGTGTTGGGTATTGCGCAACAAGACCCAGCCTCCTTCTTACAAGGTGAGCAAGACGATGATGAAGCAGCAGAAATTGAAGCGCTGATTGAAAAACGTCGAGTTGCCCGTGAAAACAAAGATTGGGCAGCTGCGGACGAAGCCAGAGACGCATTAAATGCGTTGGGTGTTATTCTTGAAGACAGCGCCGGTAAAACCACATGGCGCAAAGCGTAAGCGTTATGTACAGTAGTAAAAAAGCCAGCAATTAAGCTGGCTTTTTTGATGTTTTAGTTGACTGACGATTAGCTGTGGAAGTTTTCACATGCTTCAAGCGTATTCTCAATTAGGCTTGCTACAGTCATTGGGCCAACACCACCTGGCACAGGCGTGATATAACTTGCGCGTTGGCTTGCAACGTCATAGGCGACATCACCCACAAGCTTGCCACTGTCAAGACGGTTGATACCCACATCGATCACCAGTGCACCTTCTTTAATCCACTCGCCTGGGATGAATTCAGGTTTACCCACGGCCACAACAACTAAATCTGCGCGGCGTACATGCGCTTCTAGGTCTTGTGTGAACTTGTGGCATACAGTCGTTGTGCAGCCGGCAAGGAGTAGTTCAAGCGACATTGGACGGCCAACGATATTAGAAGCACCAACAACAACTGCGTGCATACCTTTGTAACGCACACCAGTCGAGTCTAATAAGGTAATAATACCTTTTGGTGTACAAGGGCGAAGGGCAGGCATACGCTGCGCAAGACGGCCAATATTGTAAGGGTGGAAGCCATCTACATCTTTATGTGGGGTAATACGCTCAAGTACTTTCTCAGCGTTCAACCCTTCAGGTAAAGGCAGTTGCACCAAGATACCATCAATTTCTGGGTCGGCATTGAGCTGGTCCACCAAATCAAGAAGCTGCTCTTCACTCGTGTCGCCCGGAAGGTCGAACGACTTAGAAACAAAGCCCACTTCTTCACACGCTTTACGCTTTGAACCAACATAGACTTGGCTTGCTGGGTCTTGGCCCACGAGCACAACTGCTAAACCTGGAGCACGAAGCCCTTGTTCTTTGCGTTCTGCAACGCGTTGTGCAACTTGCGTACGAACTTGTTTCGCAATCGCCTTGCCATCAATGATGTTTGCCGTCATGAGTAACCTTTAATTTGGGGTTGTGTGTATTTAGGGGGCACTAAATCACTACACATAATTAGAACGAAATACTTACCATTATTCTCTGCGGTGTATAAAAGGGGTGACCGCAAATGAACATGGCCGATATTTTCGCAGAAAAGCGTTGAGTAGCCAAGCTGTGTAATAAATGAAAGCACTGTTTTATAGGCTAAATTGATAAAATATCGACCAAAAATAACAAAACTTAGACAAAGCGTGTTAAAAATGAGCAAACGCACACATTGCGTGAAAAAAGTGTTTGACGTCATCAGGTCAAATCACTATTATGCACCCCGTTGTCAACGAGGGGTCGAGTTCGAAACCTCAGACAAAACAAGTATCGGCGATTAGCGCAGTTTGGTAGCGCACTTGGTTTGGGTCCAAGGGGTCGCAGGTTCAAATCCTGCATCGCCGACCACTTTCTGCTGAAAGTGTCACTTGGTTTGCACACGAAGAAGTATTCGTTGCACCGCGCCCGTAGCTCAGTCGGATAGAGCAACGGCCTTCTAAGCCGTCGGTCGAAGGTTCGAATCCTTCCGGGTGCGCCATTATTGTGGCGGCTGTAGCTCAGTTGGTAGAGCCCTGGATTGTGATTCCGGTTGTCGCGAGTTCAAGTCTCGTCAGTCGCCCCATTTTTCTACCGGTATATATATCGGCGATTAGCGCAGTTTGGTAGCGCACTTGGTTTGGGTCCAAGGGGTCGCAGGTTCAAATCCTGCATCGCCGACCACTCTTTACCTGGTAGAAAACACAATTAGATTATCGGCGATTAGCGCAGTTTGGTAGCGCACTTGGTTTGGGTCCAAGGGGTCGCAGGTTCAAATCCTGCATCGCCGACCATCTCTACTCAATTTCGAAACGCCCGTTTCAAAGCGTCAAATAACTTTCAAAAACCAAAGCAGTCTTATCGATAATACCGTTAGCATTTTGCAAGCTTTTGTTTCCGCAAAAGTATGTAATTTGAGCTAGTTTTGCGTTGTGTGACTTGAAACTAGGCTGTAGTTGTTACAAATCCTCATCATCCGCTATTTTATTGGCCTGCGCTCTCGACTCTTATAATTATTAGGTTATAATGCCGCGTCTATTGTTAAACATAAGTGCCCATAGGGCAGTGCAGGCATAGGGATCGCCCCGTCATCACCTAGGCAATTTGCCGAAGAATGTGATTGGCCAAGATAAACGATCGCCATGTATGTAAGGAAGGCGCAACGCCGCCACATTTGAAGATTGAGGTAAATCATGCAAGTTTCTGTTGAGACGACTCAAGGCCTTGAGCGCCGTCTGACTATCACTGTTCCTTCAGCGAACGTTGAGACCGAAGTAAAAAAACGCTTACAACAACTGTCTAAAACACAGCGTATTGACGGTTTCCGTCCGGGTAAAGTTCCTGTTTCTATCATTCAAAAGCGTTTTGGCCCAGCTGTACTTCAAGAAGTTGCTGGCGACCTTATGCAGCGTAACTACATCGACGCTATCATCGCTGAGAAAATCAACCCAGCAGGCGCACCTACGTTCGCTCCTAAGTCACTTGAAGCTGGTAAAGATCTAGAATTCGAAGCGACTTTCGAAGTATATCCTGAGATCGAACTTAAAGGTCTTGAGAGCATCGAAGTTGAAAAGCCAGTTGTTGAAGTTAAAGACGAAGATCTAGCTAACATGCTTGAAACACTTCGTAAGCAACACGCATCTTGGGCTGAAACTGAAGAAGCTGCTGCTGACAACGCACGCGTAACTATCGACTTCGTTGGTACTATCGACGGTGAAGAGTTTGAAGGCGGTAAAGCTGAAAACTTCCCACTAGAGCTTGGTCAAGGTCGTATGATCCCAGGTTTCGAAGACAACATCGTTGGTAAGAAAGCGGGTGAAGAAGTTGTTGCAGACGTAACTTTTCCTGAAGAGTACCACGCTGAAAACCTTAAAGGTAAAGCTGCTCAATTCACTATCTCTGTGAAGAAAGTTGAAGTTCAAGAGCTTCCTGAACTAAACGAAGAGTTCGCTACACTATTCGGTATCACTGAAGGTGGTGTTGACGCTCTTAAAGAAGAAGTTAAAAAGAACATGAGCCGTGAACTTGCTCAAGCTGTTAAAGCGAAAGTGAAGGCTCAAGCTATCGACGGTCTTCTTGCTCAAAACGAAATCGACGTACCTAAAGCACTTATCGACCAAGAAATCGATGCGCTACGTCAGCAAGCAGCACAGCGTTTTGGCGGCAACGCACAAAACATGCCTGAGCTACCTGCAGAGCTTTTCCACGAGCAAGCAGTTAAGCGTGTTAAAACAGGTCTTCTTCTAGGTGAAGTAATCAAGGCTGGCGAAATCAAGTCTGACGACGCGAAAGTAGAAGAACTAATCGAAACTATGGCTTCAGCTTACGAAGATCCAAGTGAAGTAGTTGAATACTACAAGTCTAACGACCAGCTTATGCAGCAAATGCGCAACGTTGCTCTAGAAGAGCAAGCGGTAGACGCAATCGTTGAGAAAGCGAAAGTAACTGACGTTGAAACTGCGTTTGACGACATCATGAACCCGCAGGCGGCTCAATAAGTCGTTGACTTAAGTTACAAGCAACGTTTAAATGGCTCGTATGCTTTGTTCGCAAAGCACCGAGCCATTTTAGTTTGTGTCGGTCACTAAGGAATCAAGTAATAATGAATAATGGTATGACAGATCCGCTTAACGCATTAGTCCCGATGGTAGTAGAACAAACCGCTAAGGGTGAGCGTTCTTACGACATCTTCTCTCGTCTTCTCAAAGAGCGAATCATTTTTTTAACTGGCCAGGTTGAAGACCAAATGGCCAATTTGATCGTCGCACAATTATTGTTTTTAGAATCAGAAAACCCAGAAAAAGATATTCACCTATACATCAATTCACCAGGCGGTTCTGTGACTGCGGGTATGTCAATTTACGACACAATGAACTTCATCAAACCTGATGTAAGTACACTGTGTGTTGGTCAGGCAGCAAGTATGGGTGCTTTTTTGTTATCTGGCGGCGCCAAAGGTAAGCGTCACTGTTTACCAAACTCACGCGTTATGATTCACCAACCACTAGGTGGATTCCAAGGTCAGGCGTCTGATTTTGAAATTCATGCTAAAGAAATCCTGTCTATTAAAGATAAACTTAATAGACTGATGGCAGAGCATACAGGTCAGCCATTGGATGTGATCTCTCGTGATACAGACCGTGACAACTTCATGAATGCTCACGCTGCCGTAGAGTACGGTCTAGTTGACTCAGTATTTGATAGACGTAACGCTAAGTAATCTTAGCGTTACTCTTTTATCCCATCGAAGCGGCATAATGTCGCGAAGTTTGGTATATTTGTTTAAGAAGTCCATTTGCTACAATGTTATAAAGTTCGTAGCGCAAAGAATGAGGTAGCTGAATGTCTGATAAACCAACAGACGGCGAAAAGACAAGCAAACTGCTGTATTGCTCGTTTTGTGGTAAGTCTCAGCACGAAGTACGTAAGCTAATCGCAGGCCCATCTGTATATATTTGTGATGAGTGTGTCGACTTATGTAACGACATCATCAGGGAAGAAATCAAGGATATCGCTCCTAAAGCGAACGCATCTGACAAGTTGCCTGTTCCAAAGGAAATCCGTAGCCACCTAGATGATTACGTTATCGGTCAAGAACACGCGAAAAAGGTACTTTCGGTCGCTGTTTATAACCACTATAAGCGTCTACGTAACGCAGGTTCTAGTGATGGTGTGGAACTTGGTAAAAGTAACATTTTGCTTATTGGTCCAACAGGTAGTGGTAAAACATTGCTTGCTGAAACAATGGCGCGCTTGCTTGATGTGCCATTCACCATGGCCGATGCAACCACACTAACTGAAGCTGGTTATGTGGGTGAGGATGTTGAGAACATCATCCAAAAACTACTACAGAAATGCGACTACGATGTTGAGAAGGCTCAGCGCGGTATCGTTTATATCGATGAGATTGACAAAATTTCGCGTAAGTCTGATAACCCATCAATCACTCGAGATGTGTCTGGTGAAGGTGTGCAGCAGGCGCTACTGAAGTTAATCGAAGGTACCGTTGCATCAGTACCACCACAAGGTGGTCGTAAGCATCCACAGCAAGAGTTCTTGCAAGTTGATACATCTAAAATCTTGTTTATCTGCGGTGGTGCATTTGCTGGGCTTGATAAAGTTATCGAGCAACGCAGCACGAAAAACACAGGTATTGGTTTTGGTGCAGACGTTAAGTCATCTGAATCAGAGCGCAGCTTGAGCGAAACATTTAAAGATGTAGAGCCAGAAGATTTAGTGAAGTACGGTCTTATTCCTGAATTCATTGGTCGTCTTCCTGTTGTTGCGACCTTGACTGAATTAGATGAAGACGCATTAATCCAAATCTTGAACGAGCCGAAGAATGCGTTAACGAAGCAGTTCGCTGCATTGTTTGAGATGGAAGATGTGGAACTAGAGTTTCGCGATGACGCACTAAAGGCCATTGCTCACAAGGCAATGGAGCGCAAAACCGGTGCACGTGGCCTACGTTCAATTGTTGAAGGCGTGCTGTTAGACACTATGTACGAACTACCTTCAATGGAAGATGTCAGCAAAGTGGTGATTGATGAAACCGTGATTAAAGGCGAATCAGACCCTATTCTTATCTATGAGAACACCAATCAAGATAAAGCTGCTTCCGAATAATACCTTTTCATATCAATGAAATAGTATAAAAATTGAGCAAATAAAAATAAAAAGGAGCATCTCGCTCCTTTTTTTATAAATTTGTTGAACTTTGCCCTGCCAATCCCCATATACTTGGGTAATCTTTAAATTTTAAGAAGTCCGAAGAGAGTTAGCATGACGCTTGAAAGAACGGATCGCGTTGAAATTCCAGTACTGGCACTTAGGGATGTAGTGGTTTACCCACACATGGTAATCCCTTTGTTCGTTGGTCGTGAGAAATCAATTCGCTGTCTTGAGGCAGCGATGGATAAAGACAAACAAATTTTCCTCGTAGCGCAAAAAGATGCTTCAGTGGATGACCCTAATAGCGACGAAATCTACGACGTAGGGACAGTCGCGAGTGTGTTACAGCTGCTCAAGTTGCCTGATGGCACTGTTAAAGTGTTGGTTGAGGGAACTCAACGTGCTCGAATCGAAAAGTACACGCAAGAAGACGACTTCTTTGTTGCTGAGGTGGAATACATTCCATCAAGTGATATCGACGAGCGCGAACACGATATATTCATTCGTAGCGCTGTTAGCCAATTTGAAGGCTACGTAAAGCTAAATAAAAAGATCCCGCCGGAAGTACTTACTTCTGTGTCTGGTATCGAGGAACCTGCTCGACTTGCTGACACTATGGCTGCGCATATGCCAATCAAAGTACCTGAAAAGCAAAAAGTACTTGAAATCAGTGATGTGACTGAGCGCCTCGAATTCCTCATGGCGATGATGGAAGGCGAGATTGATTTGTTGCAGGTTGAGAAAAAGATTCGCGCCCGTGTTAAAAAACAAATGGAGAAATCCCAGCGCGAGTATTACCTCAATGAGCAAATGAAGGCGATTCAAAAAGAGCTTGGTGAGCTTGATGATGTGCCTGATGAGTTCGAAGGCCTGCAAAAGAAAATCGCAGAAGCGGGGATGCCATCAGAGGCTGAAGAGAAAGCGATGGCTGAGCTTAAAAAGCTCAAGATGATGTCGCCTATGTCTGCAGAAGCCACGGTTGTTCGTTCGTATATCGATACCATGACCAATGTACCGTGGAAGAAAAAGTCCAAAGTTAAAAAAGATTTAGCAGGTGCGCAGAAGATTCTCGACGCGGACCATTATGGCCTTGAGAAGGTCAAAGACCGAATCATTGAATATCTTGCCGTACAGCATCGTACCAACAAGCTCAAAGGCCCAATTCTGTGCCTAGTGGGTCCACCAGGTGTAGGTAAAACGTCACTTGGCCAAAGCATTGCCCGCGCTACGGGTCGTAAATATGTCCGTATGGCGCTAGGTGGAGTGCGTGATGAAGCTGAAATTCGTGGTCACCGTCGTACTTACATTGGCTCTATGCCCGGTAAGCTGATTCAGAACATGACCAAAGTAGGTGTGCGTAACCCGTTATTCTTATTAGATGAAATCGACAAGATGTCATCAGATATGCGCGGTGACCCAGCGTCGGCTTTATTGGAAGTGTTAGACCCTGAACAAAACAGCACATTCGCGGATCACTATCTCGAAGTTGATTACGACTTGTCTGATGTCATGTTTGTGGCCACGTCAAACAGCTTTAATATCCCAGGTCCATTGTTAGATCGTATGGAAGTTATTCGTCTGTCTGGTTACACCGAAGATGAAAAGCTGAATATCGCTAAACAGCACCTTATTCCAAAGCAAACCAAGCGTAATGGCCTAAAAGACGATGAAATTACTATCGATGATAGTGCCATCATCGGCATCATCCGCTTCTACACACGTGAAGCTGGTGTACGTGGTTTAGAGCGTGAAATCTCTAAATTATGCCGTAAAGCGGTTAAGAATATTCTGCTTGATAAGAACCTTAAGCATGTTGTCATCGATGAGGCCAACTTAGAAGAATTCCTAGGCGTGCAGCGTTACGACTTTGGTAAAGCGGAAGGTGATGACCGCATTGGTCAAGTTACTGGCCTTGCGTGGACAGAAGTAGGCGGCGACCTACTGACCATTGAATCTTCAGCGGTGCCGGGTAAAGGCAAGCTAAGCTACACAGGTTCGTTGGGCGATGTCATGAAAGAGTCGATTCAAGCGGCGATGACGGTTGTTCGTGATCGCACTGAGAAGCTGCGTATTAACGATGATTTCCATGAAAAGCGTGATATCCACGTGCACGTGCCTGAAGGTGCGACGCCCAAAGATGGACCGAGTGCAGGTATTGCTATGGTAACTGCGCTGGTTTCAAGCTTAACCGGCAATCCAGTGCGCTCTGATGTGGCGATGACTGGTGAGATCACCTTACGTGGTGAAGTACTGCCTATTGGTGGCTTGAAAGAGAAACTGTTGGCAGCACACCGTGGTGGAGTTAAGACAGTTATCATTCCGATGAAGAATGAGCGTGATTTAAAAGAGATACCAGAGAACGTTCGTGAAGGCTTATCAATTCACCCAGTTCAGTGGATTGATGACGTGCTAGACATCGCTTTAGCCCAGCCAATAGAGCGTTTTAGCGCTGATAGCTCAAAAAGTGAGTCAAAATAGCAAAAATTTATCGTAAAGGGCTTTTCAAATCACTCGGGTGTGATAAGTTAAGCACTGGATTTGAGCCTAGGCCTTGCGGGGCCTAGGTTTCATGACGATTTAGGTTTTAGAAAAGTGTCCACATTTTTCTAAATTTAATAACAAAGTGATCGCGCCACATTGTAAACACAAGTAAATGGTGAATCGCTCTGAATAATAACAATGTAAGGGGATGATATTGTGAATAAGTCTCAATTGATCGATCAAATCGCAGCGAATGCTGATATTTCTAAAGCGGCTGCAGGTCGTGCGTTGGATTCATTCATTGAGTCAGTATCAACTGCACTTAAAGATGGCGATTCAGTTGCCCTAGTTGGTTTCGGTACTTTTTCTGTACGTGAGCGTGCTGCTCGCACTGGCCGTAACCCACAAACTGGCGAAGAGATTCAAATTGCTGCTGCAACGATTCCTTCGTTCAAAGCAGGTAAAGCGCTTAAAGACGCAGTTAACTAATTTGCGCCGCTTGGTAGCGAATTGTGTGTATTACACGCAATCGCTTCAAGTGAAAAAGCGTATCTGCTAAGATACGCTTTTTTTATATCTTTCACTTTTATGCACAACGAATAATTAGGCAAAAGTGAAGGGGCTACTAATAAACAGAGATAAAGATAAATGCTAGAAAAAATCAGAGAGGGTTCGCAAGGTTTAGCGGCCAAAATCATTCTAGGGCTAGTGATTTTATCTTTTGCTTTGGCAGGGATCGGTGGCTACTTAGGCCAAAGTACCGAGCAATCCGTCGCTGAGGTGAATGGGGTAAAAATCACGCAGCGTGACTTTGCAAGGGCGTTTGAAAACGAGCGCGCGCGTCAAGAACAGCAATTCGGCGAGTACTTTGCGCAACTAGCAAATGATCCTACTTTTATGGCGCAACTTCGCCAGTCAGTTACTAATCGTCTAATCCAACAAGAACTACAATCGCAATTAGCGGCAGAAATGGGATTACGCGTAAGTGACGAAGAAATTCGTAAGACAATTCTTGAATTACCTGCTTTCCAGTTTGGTGGCAAGTTTAGTAACGACCGTTACCTTCAAGTTATTCGTCAAATGGGCTTCCAAGCAGATGGTTTCCGCGAATATCTACGTGAAGAAATGACTCGTTCACAGCTTGTTTCTGCGCTTGCGGGCACCGATTTCACCTTAAGCAATGAATTAAACAGTGCCGTTGGCTTACAGCAACAACAACGTGCAATTGATTACTTCATCGTTAACAATGAACAGTTCAAAGAGGGTGTTAGCGTTTCTGACGAAGAAGTTCAGGAATACTATGACCTAAACCAAGCTCAATTCTTAGCGCCAGAGCAAGTGAAAGTAGCCTATGTTGAACTGGATTCAGCGTCATTGGAGCTGGCAGAGCCGGTTACAGCTGAGCAAATCAACGAGTATTATGAGCAAAACAAAGCGTTTTACACTGAGCCTGAGAAGCGTCGCGTTGCTCACATCCTAGTTGAGAACAGTGAAGACGATGAGGCGGCACAGCAAAAAGCACAGGATTTACTGGCGCAATTACAACAAGGCGCAGATTTTGCTGAGCTGGCTGAAACACAATCTGACGACATCGTAAGTGCTGAGCTAGGTGGTGACCTTGATTGGATTGAGCGCGATATGCTTGACCCAGACTTCGAGCAAGCTGCATTTGCACTTGGTGAAGTTGGTCAACTTTCAGAGGTAGTACAGTCTGAATTTGGTTATCACATCATTAAACTGACAGATTTACAGCCTGGTGAAGTTAAAGCACTTGCAGAAGTTGAACAAGAAATTCGCACAGAGCTTGAGAAAGTTGAAAAAGCAGATATCTATTACCAAAAGCAAACTGAGCTAGCTGAATTAGCATTTGAAATCTCAGACACGCTAGAAGACGCTGCAAATGCAATTGGTGTAGAAGTTAAAACAACTGAATTAAGTGCACGTAATGCGTTACCTGCACCACTGAACCAAGCAAACGTACTTGCTGCTATCTTCTCGCCAGAACTGCTTGAAGACCGCGTAAATTCAGAAGTATTGGATTTAGGCAACGAGCACGTAGTTGTGGTACGCGTTGTTGATTACAAGCCAGCAGCTACGAAAGAACTGGAGTTGGTTTCAGAGCAAATTCGTAGCACCTTGGTTGCTGAAAAAGCGTCAAAAGCAGCTAAAGAACAAGCACAAACATTACTTGCACAGCTAAGCGAAGGGACTGCAATTGCGGTTGTTGCTGAGCAAGCGGGTATCGAACTGCAAAGCGAAGATGCATTGACTCGCCGCAGCTTCACTGTGCCGCCAGCTTTAACGCAGCAAGTATTCAAGCTCGCGCACCCAACAGATGCGCCGGTGGTGGATTTGGTTGAGCTAAGCAATGGCAACGTTGCACTAGTTGCACTTAAATCTGTTAACACGCCAAGTGAAACAGAAGTTAATGAGCAAATTAAGCAAAGCTTGACGATGCAACTTGCTAACAAAAACTATGAAACCTTTGTTGAAGCACTTGAAGCGCAGGCTGAAGTGGTTCGCAAAGCGACAGTCACTAACGTTGAATAACGCTAGCTAGTACATATCTTGAAAAAGGCCGCAATGCGGCCTTTTTTATGCCTGTCAATTCCCTCATCTCATGCTCACATCGCAGTCCTGCTTGCACAGTGTTATTGTTTAGATGGACTAAATCTGGCAGGAAAAGATGTGTATGCGTTATCAACATAAGCAGTTTGCTACTGCAATACTTGTAATACTAACCTTGGTGTTGGTTATTATTTTCTGCACTGCATATGGTAAAGAGAATGTGGCGACTTGGCCGGGGTTGATAATTATCTTGGTTATCGGCGCGCTCTTTTATTCACTCAATATTTCGGTTTCAGACAGTCATATCTGTTGGTCATTTGGCCCTGGTTTCTGGCGTAAAAAGATACACTTACATGATGTAGCCTCGGCACAAATCATTCAAACACCTTGGTATACCGGCTGGGGCATTCGCTATACGGCAAATGGCTGGCTGTATCGTGTTAATGGCGATACGGCGGTACAAATTACTCTCAAAAGCGGTGAAAAGCTGTGCTTAGGCACAGATGATGCGGAAAATTTGCTCGCAGCAATCGAGCAAATTAACAAGTAAGCAATCGCTGACAGGTTTTTGATTTTGGATTGCAGAAAATTTCTTGAGTATTGCCGTACTCAACAATCTCTCCATGGTCCAATACCATCACCTGATCGCTCATATGTTTAACCAAACTGAGGTGATGGGTGATAAGTACATAACTTAGGCCAGTCTCTCGTTGAAGATCCAGTAATAGGTTCACCGTCTGCGCGCGTACAGATGGGTCTAACGAAGACAGTGCTTCATCTAATACCAAGACCTTGGGATCAAGTATTAAAGCTCTAGCGAGCGCCACACGTTGTAATTGCCCACCGGAGAACATGTGCGGGTAGTAGTGTCTATGTTCAACGAGCAAACCGACTTTCGATAATGTTTGTTTTATCTTTTCTAAACGCTCTTCTGCGCTGAGTTCTGTGTTAAAGCGCAAACAGTCATCGAGTATTTCCTCAATTGTCAGTGCGGGGTTGAGCGATGTTGTCGGGTCTTGGAAGATCAGGCGAATATTGCGGCTGTCCATAAGCTGTTTGCTACCGTCCTTAAGTAGCTCGCTTTCCAATAGGATTTGCCCGCTACTAGCGTCATCTGCACCTGCTAATACTTTTGCCAATGTACTTTTACCAGCGCCAGTTTCACCAATCACTGCCAACGTTTCGCCTTGGCCGATACAAAAAGAGATATCTTTAAGCAAATACACCATCTTGCGTTGCAAAAAACCCGAGCGCTGTGCGATTTGCTTATTCAAGCCTTGAACTTTTAATAAGGGTTGCATCAGCTTTGCTCCTCTTTCTCTTTATGCAGTGGGAAATGGCACGCAAAACTATGACCGTGCTCTTTTTCTAGCTTCGGCGTCACAACGCAGGCTTTTTGTGCATTAGGGCAGCGCGGCCCTAATCGGCAGCCGATCGGTAAGTGTTGCAATGTAGGAATGGTACCTTTTAATGCAAACAAGGGTTGTTTATGCCCAAGTGCTGCGTCGTAATCAGGTAAGCTTTGAAGCAAGGCCTTAGTATATGGATGACGTGGGCGAGCAAAGACCTCTTGTGTGGGGCCAGCCTCAACCATCTGTCCACAATAAAGAACGTGCATGCCATGGGTCCAATCGGTTAACTCTTCGAGTTCATGGGAGATCATGAGGATCGACATGTTTTTCAATTGGTTAAGGCTTTTTAACAACCTAAACACTTGCGCTCGGGTGATGCTCTCTAATGCAGTTGTTGGCTCGTCGGCGATTAATAATCGCGGTGATCGTGCAATGGCCATCGCTATCATGACTTTTTGGCATACACCTTCGGAGAGCTCATGTGGATAGCTGGATAACACTTTAGAATGTTCTTTGATGCCCACTTTGTGCAGCAAGGCTCTAACGCGTTTTTGTTTTGCTCTGCGGCGTTGAAATATGTTTCCGGTGCTGTCAGCGGCCGGAATACTCTCCTCGAGTTGGTCGCTGATCTTGGCTGTGGGGTCTAGACAACGGCTCGGCTCTTGATAAATCATTGCTAAGTCTTGGCTGACCAATTTTCGGCGCTTCTCATCAGATAAACGCATTAAATCAACTCCGCGCCAATGCATCCTATCAGCACGCACTTCCCATCGCTGGTTCAGCGCACCTACTAATGCTTTTGCGATCAGGCTCTTACCTGAGCCTGATTCCCCTATCAACGCGTGAACTTCACCTTCTTTGAGGCTCAAATTAACGCCATCAACCACGCGGATCACCGATTCCGATGTTTTTAGCTCTATGGTCAGGTTGCGTATATCTAATAACTGCATCAGTCAGCCCGTCGCTCTTTAAGTACATTACGAAGGCCATCGCCAACTAGGTTGGTAGACAGTACCGCGAGGAATAATAAAATCCCAGGTAATGCGACGGTCCATGGCGCTAAGTAAATTAAGCCTAAATTCTCCGCCAAGATTGCACCCCATTCCGCGGTAGGTGGCTGCGCACCTAACTTCAAAAAGCCTAATGCCGCGATATCGAGGATCGCCAACGACAGTGCCATCGTGAATATAACCACAATTCGTTCGTAAATGTTCGGGAAAATTCCCCGTACAAGAATTTGCCAATGGTTTGCACCATCGAGTCGAAACGCACTGATATAGTCTTTGCTCAGTTCATCAACGACTAGGTTGCGCACGGAGTGAATAAACTGGGGCAGCAATGCAAAAATAATCGCCCACACTGTGTTCATAAGACCGGGGCCTAGAATGGCAATAATGATGATAGCTAAAAGCAGTGACGGAATTGATAAGGTGATATCAAGCAGGTGATTTAGAAAGCTTGCTCGCAGACCTCGACTTATTCCCGCAAAGGTGCCGACCAACACGCCGACTAATGTGGTGACCAATGCGGCAACAATCGATAAGCCAAATGTGTAGGTTGCGCCATTCATTAGTCGTGAAAGCACGTCTCTACCCAAATCGTCGGTGCCTAAAATGAACCGGACGTCTCCGTCCTCATGCCATGACGGCGGGATTAGTAGGGCATCTGCATGTTGCTCGTTAATGCCGTAAGGAGCCAGTATAGGCGCAGTAGCTGCCAATAATGTTAGCGCAATAAAAAGCCAGAGCCCGACCAAGGAAACGTGGTTGGTTCTGAATTTTCGCCACAATCGTGAGAGTGGCGAGATATTTGATTGTTCGGTAAATAACTTATAGTTTGCCATGCGCTTGATTCCGTGAAATCGGGTCTAGCAGGGTGTACAGCAACTCAGTAAAAATAGTCGCGAATATGATGAACACCGAAATAGCGAGCAGTCCCCCTTGAATGGCTGGGAAGTCTCGTTGATAAATGCTGTCGATTAACCAGCGACCAATGCCTGGCCAAGAAAAGATAACTTCAGTGATCATTGCAAGTGTGATCAAGGCACTGAACTGTAAACCGATTTGCTTAATCACCGGCAATAGCGCATTTCGCAGTGCGTGATGAATTATCAGTTGGCTTCGGCTCAAGCCCTTTGCTCGTGCAGTCTTAATATAATTTTGCTCAAGCACATTAAGCATTGAATCTCGGGTAAAGCGCACTAAGACCGTAGTTGGATAGGTTGCGAGCACAAGAGTTGGCAGTGCCAAGTGGTGCAGCGCATCGGTAAAGGCTTGGCCACCGTATGGGAATCCTGCAATCATAATATCAAGCAGAATAAAATGGGTCGTTGAGGGTATCTCGTACAACAAACTGATCCGCCCTGACATAGGGAAAAGACCAAGTTGTAAGCAAAACACCATGATCAGCACCAAAGCTAACCAAAAAATGGGTAACGAATAGCCAATCAGCGTTGCGCCACTGATAAATTTATCTAACCAGCGTCCTTGTGAAAGAGCAGCGAGAATCCCCGCCGGTACACCGACTACAACCGATACAAGCAGCGCATAGACCGCCAGTTCGAAGGTTGCCGGTGCGAGTGTAACAACGTGGTCAAACACTTGGCCACCAGAGGCGAACGAACGGCCCCAATCGCCTTGTAAGATACGTCCTAGGAATGCGAAATACTGATGCACATAGCCTTGATCTAAATGGTACTTATCGCGAAGTTGCGCACTTTGCGAAAATCCTGCGGTATCAATGCCACTGAAATTGGTGAGTACGTCACCAGGGAATAAATAGCCCAGTGAAAACGTGAATACACTCAGGGTGAACAACATGAAAATCAATAAGGAAATGCGGCGAATAGCAAACTCTAACATCATGGTGTTTTACTCGCTTGTGCCAAAGAAATACCACCAAATGGGCTCAATGTAATACCGTGAATTCGGGTGTCATTGGCTTGCGAACGTCTGCCATGGGCTAGAGGTAGCAGTGGTAGCTGATTGGCAATCATTTGCTGCGCTTGAACGTAAAATTGTTTACGTTGCTCTTGGTCTGTTGTTGCTAAAGCCTGTGTCAGTAAAGCATCAAACTCAGGGTTACACCAATTGGCTGGGTTTTTTCCACTGTAGGTTGCCGCGCAGCTTAATAGGGGACTAAAAAAGTTGTCTGGATCAGGCGTATCAGCTGCCCAGCCAAGCAATACACTATCATGTCGGTGCTCATCTACGCGTTGTAAGAAGGTGTTCCACTCATATTCAACGATGCGTACGTTTACCCCAACGGCACGTAAGTCGCTTTGCATTAGCTCCGCCATTTTACGTGCATTTGGATTGTAGATACGACTTACAGGCATTGCCCATATGCTCATATCAAAACCGTCTTTATAGCCTGCTTCAGCGAGTAACTTCCTAGCTTCGTCCGGATCGTACTCAGGCAAATTATTTTGTTCTTCATAGGCCCAACTGATAGGGGGCAGCATGGACGTCGCTTTGACACCTTGACCGTAGTAAACCGCCTGCATGATTTTGTCGACGTTAACGGCATGGGCGAGGGCTCGACGTACTTTTGGGTCATTAAACGGCACACGCTCAGTGTTAAATGCCCAGTAGCCTATATTGAGGTTGTCTTGTTGCTGCAGATCGATGTCGCTGCGTTCACGCAATACATTCAGCTGTGTTGCACTGGGGTGCGGAGTGACGTCACATTCTTTGGTCAGCAATTTAACGATACGGGTTGTACCATTAGGCGTAATGTCGAACACCAATTGGTCTAAGTTAACTTGGTGCTCCCAATAATCTGGGTGGCTGTAGTAGCGAATGAGGCGATCTCGTTTGTATTCGCGGTAAACAAATGGGCCTGTGCCAACGGGAAGTTGGTCAAACAATTCCATTTGCTCAGATTCCATGAGCTTCATCGCATACTCGCGAGAAGTGATTGCGGCGAAGTCAGTGGCAATATTAGCAAGGAAGCTGCTTTCGGGATTAAACAGCTCAAAGGTCACTTGGTATTGAGAATCCTTGCGAATATTGCGGATCAGTTGATCAAGGCCAACACTCTGAAAATAGGGGTAATTGGCCTCACCAACGAAGTGGTAAGGATTATAAACATCAAACAAACGACTAAAGGTAAACACTACATCATCGGCATTGAACAAACGTGTAGGCGTAAAATATTTAGTGGTATGAAATTTTACATCTTCGCGCAAATGGAAGGTGATTTCGGTGCCGTCTTCACTTATGTCCCAGCTTGAAGCCAACTCAGGGATAAACTCGCCAGTGATAGGGTCGATACGCAATAGACGGTTGTAAAGCTGCTTAGATATAAGATCTATGGTAGAACCAGAGGTGGTCACTTGCGGGTTAAATGACACTGGGTTGGCCTCAGCACAATAGACCATGCCTTCGATCGGCGCATACTGGGCATCTTCATTTTGGCACCCGGCCAATAAAACTGCCATGGTGCCCAACAACCATTTATACACGGGCTAAGCCTCTTGTTTTTGCTGCGAATCTAGCAAATTGTATTTCTTCAAATATCCTCTAAGTTGATGATACGTTAATCCGAGCATTTGTGCAGTTTTCTTTTGATTAAATTGACTAAATTTAAGCGCTTGAGTGAGCATCTCGGTTTCGTACTCAGCAGACAATTGTTTTAAGTCACAGGGGAAGCTGAAACTGCTTGTGGCACTTGAGGGAGTCACTTCAGGCGTTGTTGCTACCTCAGCGTGCACCGGTGTACTCACAGGTGCAGGTGTGCTTAGGGCTCGTGAGGCAGCAGGTTTAGGACGATAAGGGCTAGCAAAAGGGTCCAAATTAATACTGTGTACAGCCAAATTTTCATTGCCATGGCGATACAAACTACGCTCAATAACGTTTTTCAGTTCACGCACATTACCTGGCCAATCGTAGTCTAATAACGCAGCCTTGGCGCGTGTGGTAAAGCCACTGAATAGTTCCCAACCAAGATTACGCGCCATATTAATAGCGAAGTGCTCAGCCAGTAATAAGATGTCTTCTTGACGTTCTCTTAGCGGGGGCAGCGTAATAACATCAAACGCTAAGCGGTCTAACAAATCATGACGAAATTGCCCAGCGTCAGCGAGCGCAGGTAAATCTTCATTGGTTGCACAAATCAAACGGGTATCAACCTTGATAGGTGCACGTCCACCCACTCGTTCAAACTCGCCGTATTCAATAACTCGCAAGAGTTTTTCTTGCACCGCGGCAGGAGTATTCGCAAGTTCGTCTAAGAATAGCGAGCCACCATTGGCACGCTCGAAACGGCCTTCATGGCGTTTACTTGCTCCGGTGAAAGCGCCGCTTTCGTGACCGAACAGCTCACTTTCCAGTAGGTTTTCATTCAACGCCGCACAGTTGAGACTGACATAACTTTGGTCCCAACGGCTAGAGAGGTAGTGCAAACGCGCGGCAATAAGTTCTTTACCTGTGCCACGCTCGCCAATCACCAGCACTGGTTTGTCTAATGGGGCGAGTTGAGAAACCTGATCTAACACGGTTAAAAAGCTATCTGATTGGCCGAGTAGATCATCCTTTTTACGAAACTGGCTCATTTACACTAACTCTTAGTTATTTTTGCTAAAGCTTAGTGTATTTCATTATTGGTAGAGATGAAAGGGGTTTGGTTTTATCAATGTAACTTAATGAAAAATAAAGTGTTATTAAGTTATTTTAAAGTTGGCAAGCAACTTGATACCACGTAAAGTAGTCAACAAAGACTTCACCACTTGAGGTATTAGATTATGGGAATTTTCTCACGTTTTGCAGATATCGTTAATTCGAATATCAACGCTATTTTAGACAAGGCTGAAGATCCTGAAAAGATGGTTCGCCTTATTATCCAAGAAATGGAAGACACGCTTGTTGAAGTCCGTTCTACTTCTGCTAAAACATTAGCTGAAAAGAAAGATTTAACACGTCGTCTTGAAACACTGCGCGGTCAAGTTGACCAGTGGCAAGATAAAGCAGAGCTTGCTTTGTCGAAAGACCGAGAAGATTTAGCTCGCGCTGCTTTGATGGAAAAAGGTAAAGCAACAGAAGCACTCGCTTCGTTAGAGCGCGAGCTTGAGCATGTTGAAGAACATATCAACAAGTTGCAGCAAGAGATCAGCACATTGCAAGAGAAGCTGAGCGATGCCAAAGCGCGCCAAAAAGCGATTATCTTGCGCCAGCGTTCAGTGCAATCTCGCCTTGATGTTAAAAAGACACTTGATGGCAACAAGGTACAAGATGCACTTGATAAGTTCGAGCGCTATGAAACCAAAATCGATGGCTTAGAGGCTCAAGTAGAGTCTTATGAGCTGGGTCAAAAGTCACTGGCTGATGAAATTGCACAGCTAGAGAAAGACGAAAAAATCGATGATGAACTATCTGCGCTAAAAGCGAAGATGGGTAAAAAAAGCGACAAAGCTGAATAATAACTAAAGTGGGGCGGGCCAACTCGACAACTGTCAGAGCTGCGCCCACACTTAAAAAGCCAAAACAACAGGCAGGAGAGGAAGAATGTTTGATTTTGATGTGTTAATACCGCCAATCGTTATATTTTTGATTTTCGTGGCGCCGCTTTGGTTAATTCTTCATTACCGCTCTAAGAAGCAAGTAAGCCAAGGATTAAGCGAGCATGAGCATCGTCAGCTAGTTGAGCTTTCGAACAAAGCAGAAAAGATGGCTGATCGTATTCACACGCTAGAAAAGTTGCTCGATCAGGAGTCTCCGCAGTGGAGGAATAAGGTATGAGTACTAAACGTGAACTGTACCGAGATCCAAAGCGTGGCAAGTTAGCAGGCGTATGTGCTGGTCTCAGTGATTACTTCAACATTGAGTTATGGCTTGTTCGAATCATCTTCGTAACCGGTGTGTTACTAGCCGGTGGGCCAATCTTTATAGTGGCTTATATTGCGGCGTGGTTTATCTTGGATAAGAAGCCGACTGAATTGAACACCGAAGAAGCGAGCAAACACCCACATGTGGGCGAAGTGAAAGCGAAGGTGTGGCAAAAAGGTGAACCACCTCGTAAGGCGCTAAAGGATTTAAAAGACTTCATGGGTGATTTAGATAGTCGTATTCAAAGTATGGAAAAGCATGTGACATCGCCTACGTTTACTGTAAGTAGAGAAATCAACAAACTATAAATGTACATCCTGCCTAAGAAGATAAGCCACTGTGTTGGCTTATCTTTTTGTTGTAAATAAAGTGGGTAATTAGTCGCAAAGGAATGGCCTATTCGTATCAGGCATACAGTGACCAGTAAAAAGGAGTCGTCTTGTCGTATTCACGCCTAGATAAAATCAAAGATAAAGCAAAAAATACCCTACAGCGTACGTTGGATAGTCATGTCACGCTTGCAGTCACAGGCTTGTCAGGCAGCGGAAAGACAGCGTTTATCACAGCCCTTGTGCATCAACTCAGCGAGCAAGCGAACGATAAAAATCTTCCATTTTTCAGAGTGGTCCGTGAAGGTCGCCATATCGCCACGACGCAAATTCCGCAAAAAGCACTGAATATTCCGACGTTTGCCTATCGTCAGGCTATGGAAAGCTTGCAACAGCAACCACCGCAATGGCCGCAATCAACAAAGCGTATTAACACGTTGCGCCTTGCCATGCGGTACAGGCCGCAAAGAGGGCTGCGCGCGCAATTGAGTGATACAGCCACTTTGACAATCGATCTCATTGATTATCCGGGCGAATGGTTGATGGACTTACCCATGTTGAACATGGATTTCGCAACTTGGAGTGAGCGGCAGTTACGAATGCTTAATGCCAGCGTGCGCCAAGCGCATGCCAGTGAGTTCTTAGATAAGCTTCATTCTTTTGATGTGAACGCTCCCACTAATGAGGCCCAGTTAAAAGCGCTTAGCAATGTATACGCACAGACGTTACACGCCATAAAGACCCATGCCCACGCTGCCAACTTGCAACCGGGACGCATGCTTATTCCAGGTGAACTCGAGGGCGCACCATTGCTAGCTTTCTTCCCATGTGCTTCACCACAACAAATCAACGAATCGAGCCAGTATGCGCAGTTAGAAGCGCGGTTTGAAGCATACAAGAATCAGGTGGTAAAGCCTTTTTATAAAGACTACTTTTGCCGCTTCGATCGCCAAGTTGTGTTAGTTGACTTACTGCAAGCATTGAAATTAGGCCCAGATATCTTCGCCGAACAGGCAGAAGCAATTCGTGAGCTGTTACAGTTCTTTGAATATGGCAAAAGCAATCTATTGCGACGTTTATTCAGTCCAAATATCGATAAGTTATTGTTTGTAGCGAATAAGGCTGACCAAGTAGGGGTTAATTACCACCAAGATTTAGCCTTGTTATTACACGATTTAGTGAAATCCAAAGCGAATGAACTTACTTTTGCTGGTGTCGAAATTGACACCATGGCCATGGCGGCGGTGTGTGCAACTGAAAATAAAACCGTGACGGAAAAGGGCAGAGCGATGCATTGCATTTATGGTAAGCCGCTAAGTGAAGATAATTGGCTCACCTATCTTCCACCGCAACCGCCACGTCATGTACTTAGTACACAACAATGGCCCGCCCATGGTTTCGACTTTATCGATTTTGCGCCGATGCCAAATGATAATGGCACGTTGCGTCATATGCGTATGGACCATGCCTTGGAGTTTTTACTCGGAGATAAGTTACGATGAGTGATGAAGTAAAACTAGCGGCAGGACGCCGATTCAAAGAGCACACATCACAACAAAAAGACAAAGAGCTTACGGCTCCTTTGGTTGTGTCGCGCAGTGAACAGCCTGAACAACTCGAATCAGAAGAAGCACTGTTCGCTCAAGAGGGCTCACTTGAGCAAGCAATGAGTAAAAACCTACAACAGTCCAAACGCTCGTTAGTTAAACGTTTGTTCTTCTTGTTATTACTTGTTCTTATTTTAGTCGAAACGGTATTAGGTATTACCGCCAGCTTCGCAACAGCTTGGTGGCTTGGAGCCCTGTACAGTGCGGTTGTTGGCTTGGCGGTGTTGCTGATTGGCAAATTATTGTGGCGTGAGTTAGTGAATTTAAAACGCTTGAAGGTTAATCAACATCATCAACAACAGGCAGAGCGTTTGTTGCAAAGTGAACAAATAGGGCAGGCGTTACCTTGGCTGCAAAGTGTTAATCGCATTCAATCGCACCCTGAATTTGATACATTCAAGGAGCAGATTGGTGACCATCTAAGTGACAGAGAAGTCATGGTGCTTTATCGCGACACCCTATTGATTAGCCAAGATGAACAAGCGAAAAAGCTTATCAACCGGTATGCAGTGGAGTCCGCGGTGCTTGTGACTGTGAGTCCTTTGGCTGTAGTGGATATGCTCGCTGTATTGTGGCGTGGACTCAAGCTGGTGGATGCGTTAGCAAACAACTACGGCTTGGCGCTAGGTTACATGAGTCGAGTGCGCTTATATCGCTCGTTGATAAAGCAAATGTTATTTGTGGGTTCCACAGAGCTGCTTGCCGATCTCGCTGCCACGGCCTTCGGCACTAAATTACTCAGTGTGCTTTCGACTCGTGCAGCACAAGGTTTGAGTGCAGGGGTGCTGACAGCCCGTATTGGCTTTAAAGCCATGGAGCTGTGCCGCCCTCTGCCTAAACTTGAACAAAAGCCCTCGTTACTTGGCGCTACAGCTAAAAAGCTGGCTAGCCGACTTTCCAAAATGGATCAACAAGCTAAAGATGCTGAATAGGCGTCAACAAAGGTTGACGCTTGTAAAAAGCAAATGAAAATTCGCTGGCCGTCCAAGCGGCTAGCGTGCTTGTTATTTCGCCAATAATGCCACTATTTTAAAAGAAAAAACGGTGGCAACATGACAAAGCATACATATTCAGACAAGACCCTGTGCATTCACAATGAGCAGGGACGCAGTGACCCTCATCGCGCATTAGCAGCGCCTCTGTACCAGACTTCTACATTTATTTTTGATGATGCAGCACAAGGTGCAGCGCGCTTCGCAGGGGAAGAAGCGGGTTATATTTATTCTCGCCTTGGCAATCCAACAGTACGTGAGCTTGAGCAGCGTTTAGCAGCGTTAGAACAAACAGAAGATGCTGCAGCATGTGCAACAGGAATGGGCGCGGTATCTGCTGCCACTATGAGCTTTTTGAGTGCTGGGGATCACTTGATTGCATCGACTACAGTGTACGGTTGCACATACGCGCTCTTTAGCCACTTGTTTACGCGCTTTGGTATTGAAGTCACCTTTGTGGATTTTACCGATATTCAAGCCATAAGGGCTGCGCGAAGAGAAAACACAAAAATGGTATTTGTGGAGACGCCTGCAAACCCCAATATGCAGGTGTACGATCTAGACAAAATTTGTGGTTTTGCTAAAGAGCACGGTTTGATTAGTGTCGTTGACAACACCTTCCTAACACCTATTTTGCAAAAGCCTATAAAACATGGCGCGGATCTGATTGTTCATAGCGCGACTAAATACCTGAACGGCCATGGTGATGTCGTGGCAGGTCTTGTGTGTGGTTCAAGCGAACACATCAACACAATTAAGTACACGGTACTCAAAGATATTGGTGCGACCATGAGTCCCTTTGATGCATGGCTAATCCTCCGTGGTTTAAAAACCTTATCTGTGCGCATGAAGGCACACTGTGAAGGTGCTCATATTGTTGCCAATTACCTTGCCAATCATGTAAAGGTTGAGAAGGTTTATTACCCCGGTTTATCGAGCGACCCTGGCAACAAGTTAATTGGCAGTCAAATGTTGGATGCGGGCGGCGTCATCGCCTTTGAACTCAAAGCATCGCTGGAACAAACTGAACATTTCATCAATAGTTTAGAGCTATGTACGCTAGCCGTGAGTTTAGGGGATACTGAAACCTTGATTCAGCATCCGGCTTCGATGACTCATTCTACCTACGAACCAGAGCAACGACGTGCATCGGGGATCAGTGACGGTCTAGTAAGAATTTCTATCGGCCTCGAAGATGTTAACGAAATAATCGCTGATCTTGACGCTGGGTTAACAGCTCTATAACCACCGTGTAAATTTATGTGCACACCGTGCTGTCTTGAAAGGCTCTATATTGCTGGTGTGTACATGTTTTAGCTTTTCACTGTAATAATAATTGTACATTTGTGGTCGTTTGCCGCGGACTGTTATTAGCTACATCTATTACAAACTTTCGTACTTTTACTTAGTATTTGGTTAACACACAGATTGAGGAGTTTTCGGTGCATCCATGGCGCCGAGGACTCAAGATGTAAAGGTAGTTATGGCTAAATCAAGTAAATACGTTTCAAGGACGCCAGATGAAAATGGCATTATCCATTGGAGCGAAGAAGAAAATAAAATTTGGTCGGAATTAGTCGAACGTCAGCTTGCTTGTATTGAAGGCAAAGCGTGTAACGAATATTTAGACGGACTAAAGAAGATCAATCTTCCTAAAGACCGCATCCCCCAATTACACGAGCTGAACGAAGTTCTTGAGCGCGAAACGGGTTGGCAAGTTGCGCCTGTGCCTGCGCTGATCGATTTCGATGAATTTTTCCGTTTGTTAGCGAACAAGCAGTTTCCTGTAGCAACGTTCATTCGTACTCGCGAAGAGTTTGATTACCTGCAAGAACCGGATATCTTCCACGAGATCTTTGGTCATTGTGCCATGCTGACCAACCCAGATTTTGCTGAATTCACGCATAAATATGGTCAGCTAGGTTACGCAGCGGACAAAAAAGACCGAGTTTACCTCGCGCGCTTGTACTGGTTTACAGTTGAGTTCGGCCTGATGCAAACCGAAGATGGTTTACGCATTTACGGTGGCGGTATTCTCTCAAGCCCAGGTGAAACACAGTATGTTTACACCAATGAGCCAGAAATCAATGCAATGAATGTGTTGGATGTGCTGCGCACACCTTATAGAATCGATATTATGCAGCCTGTTTATTACACCATTAACTCTATCCATGATTTGTT
Organism: Pseudoalteromonas pernae; assembly: GCF_039831865.1. Lineage (NCBI taxonomy): Bacteria > Pseudomonadati > Pseudomonadota > Gammaproteobacteria > Alteromonadales > Pseudoalteromonadaceae > Pseudoalteromonas > Pseudoalteromonas pernae. The sequence continues at coordinate 573,239 of NZ_JBDODM010000001.1, read as the reverse complement.
TGAAATCTCACAAATGGATTTAATGTCGATGGTAGGCGAAGCAAAAGAATTAGGTTTATTTGAGCCAAAGTTTCCCCCTAAAGAAAAATTAGCAAGTTAAGGAATTTATAATGTCTGAATTAAGCGCACAAAAATGTGAAGCGTGTCGTGCGGATGCGCCTAAGGTGTCAGATGAAGAATTGGCGGTGTTGATCAGAAACATCCCTGACTGGGTACCAGAAGTACGTGATGGCATTATGCAGTTAGAGCGTGTATTCAAGTTCAAGAACTTCAAGCAAGCACTTGAATTTACTAACCTTGTTGGCGCTATGGCTGAAGAAGAAGGTCACCACCCAGGTTTATTAACAGAGTGGGGTAAAGTCACCGTTACTTGGTGGTCACACTCAATCAAAGGTCTGCACAAAAATGATTTTATTTGTGCAGCAAAAACAGACGACGTTTTCAGCGCGCTGTAATTATTATTCATTGTTTAAAAAGCCACCTATTATGGTGGCTTTTTTGTTGTGGCTTCATTGTTTTGTACAAGTTGCTATAATGCAGCGCTAAAACACTTAATAAATGAAAAGAAATATGAGCGCTGCTGATCTTGATTACATCAAGCAATCGATTGCTACGGTTGCAGACTACCCTAAGCCGGGCATTATGTTCCGCGACGTAACAACACTTCTTGCCGATCCAAAAGCACTTAAATTGACCATCGACCATATGGTTGAGCGATACAAAGACCAAGGTTTTACCAAAATTATTGGCACTGAATCACGTGGCTTCATCTTCGGTGCGCCTTTGGCATATGTATTGGGTGTGCCGTTTATTCCAGTACGTAAGCCGGGCAAATTACCGCGAGAGGTCATTGCACAAAGCTACCAGTTGGAATATGGTGAAGACATCCTTGAGTTGCACAAAGATGCTATCGTACCTGGAGACAAGGTATTGTTAGTAGATGACTTGTTAGCAACAGGTGGCACCATTGAAGCAACTGCAAAATTGGTTGCACAACTGGGCGGTGAAGCGACTGACGCCGCTTTCGTTGTCTCTCTTCCTGACTTAGGGGGTGAGCAACGCGTACGCCAACAAGGAATTGACGTTTACAACCTAGTCGAATTCGAAGGCGAATAAGCATGAGCTATCAGGTTCTTGCCAGAAAATGGCGACCGCAAACATTTCACCAACTTGTGGGTCAAGACCACGTAAAACAAGCTTTGGTTAATGCGTTGAACGAACAACGTTTACACCACGCTTATTTATTTACGGGAACTCGCGGGGTGGGGAAAACAACCATTGCGCGCATTTTCGCCAAGAGCCTGAATTGTGAACAAGGCATTTCTGCACAGCCGTGCGGGCAGTGCAGTACATGTTTGGATATCGAAGCGGGTAAGTACATTGATTTAATTGAGATTGATGCCGCATCTCGCACTAAGGTTGAAGACACGCGCGAGATCCTCGATAACGTGCAATACGCACCGACTCGTGGCCAGTTCAAAGTCTACCTGATAGATGAAGTGCACATGTTGTCTAAGCACAGTTTCAATGCGCTTTTGAAGACCCTGGAAGAGCCGCCAGAGCACGTTAAGTTCCTTCTTGCGACGACCGATCCGCAGAAACTACCGGTAACGATTCTGTCGCGCTGTTTACAGTTCAACCTCAGCGCATTGTCAGTTAATCAGATCACCACTCAACTACAGCACATTCTTGGTCAAGAGCAGATCCACTTTGAGCAGCAAGCGCTTGAAGTGCTTGCTAAAGCGGCTGACGGCAGTATGCGTGACGCGTTAAGTCTAACAGACCAAGCTATCGCGCAGACTAATGCACAACTTCATGAAGCTGAAGTTAAAGACATGCTCGGCCTGATGGATGTGCGCTATGCTCAGCAATTACTCAGTGCTGTGTTGTTGCAAGACGGCGAAGAGCTGATGCAGCAAACGCGTAATCTTTCAGCGCGTAACCCTAATTATGTTGCGGTACTTGATGACTTGCTGAACTTAACTCACAGTATTCAGCTTACTCAACTTGTCCCGAGTGCAGCGGCGTTGAGTGAACGTGATAGTGAATACGTTACAGAAGTTGCGCAAAGCGCCGATCCACAACACATTCACCTGCTTTATCAACTATTGCTAAGTGGCAAACGCGACTTACAATGGGCGAGTTCAGCCCAAGTTGGTTTTGAGATGCTCATGTTGAGACTATTGGCGTTTGAACCGGTCACTGGTGCTAGTGAGGCGAATCCGGTTGCTGACATGCCATCTGCTAGAGCAAAGCCGCAAGAGCGTGCAGCAAATCTACGTGCCATGCTTGCTAAAAATAGCACTGAGATGGTTAAGGACGAAGGAGCACGAGCAGAAATCGCTCGGGCAGATAGTGCTCGACCGGAATTGGTTCCGAACGATAGTGCTCGGGACGACAGTGCTCGGGACGATAGTGCTCGGGACGATAGTGCTCGGGACGATAGTGCTCGGGACGACAGTGCTCCTCAAGCGCCAAAACCACTTGAACCGGCTTTGCAAATGCCCGCAGAAGAATCCTCGAGTACTATGCAACCGCAAGTAGTTGATGAGCCACACGCCAGCGAAGAGCTGGAGGCCCAAGCAGCAGCACAATTTGATGCCGTGATGAGCCAAGCTCAGGATTTAGGCTTTCAAACCCAACCTACGAATGTCGACCACCCAGCCGCGGTTGATATTGTGTCTCAGCAGCCGAGCCAAGAAGATGTGCAGCAACAGCCTGATGACATTGCTGAGCAACATGAGCCAGAAAATGTTGCTCCTGTTGAACAACTTAATGCCTTGGAAGAACAGGCACAGTCTGCCATTGCGCGCATTTTGCAAAATCGAAAATTAGGCACGGCTAAATCAGCCCCTGCTAGTGGTAGCAATGAAAAAAAGGTTGAGGCCCGAGGTGAGCGGGCCGAAATAAGCGCACCGCAAACGCAACATTCCGCTGATGGTCAACACCCGGCAAGCGTGAATGAGTATGTTGGTCAATCTAACGTGGTAGAGTTAGAGCCGCCACAAAGAGCACAACGTCCTGTGGCAACAAAGCGCAACCAAACGCCAGCTGAGCGCTTAATGGAGCGTCATCAGCCTGATCCGAACAAACTAGCGCCTGAGCTGTTGCAACAGCTTGAAGCGCCAAGCGTGAGTGAAGCAAATCAAGAACCCGTATTGCAAATACCGGTTCCGGCAGGCTTTACTAGCCCAATTAGCGCAATCAAATATGCGCATGAGCAAGATGCATGGGCAAAACTGATAGAAGATATGAATTTAGGCGGGCGAACTCGCCAATTTGCATTACACAGCATGTTTGAACAACAACAGGCTGATGTGTATTTGCAAGTTCACCAAGAGCAGCAACACCTTGATGGTGCTGCGCTCAGAGATAGAATTGCCGAGTGTTTGTCACAGCAATTAGGGCAACCAATCACATTGCATGTGCAATTTGTTGAACAGGTTGAAAATACCCCTTATTTGATTCAACAAAGCATTGATGAGCTGCGTTTGAACCAAGCTGTGCAGGCAGTGAACGAAGACAGCAATATTCAAAGGTTAATGTCGCAATTTTCGGCAACCCTTGATGAAAACTCGGTGCAAGCATTGTAATTTTTCCTCGCTGGCCTTATCTTTGCCAGCATAGATTTAAATGAAGAGAGAACACTATGTTTAAAGGTGGAATGGGCAACATGATGAAGCAAGCGCAGCAAATGCAAGAGCGCATGCAAAAGGCCCAAGAAGATATCGCTAATCTAGAAGTAACTGGCGAGTCAGGTGCTGGTCTTGTAAAAGTGACCATGCTAGGTAGCCACAATGTACGTCGCGTTGAGATTGATGAAAGCTTGATGGAAGACGACAAAGACATGATTGAAGATCTTCTAGCAGCAGCCTGTAACGACGCAGTGCGTCGTGTAGCTGAAGAAAGCCAGAAGAAAATGGCAGAAGTTACTGGTGGTATGAACCTGCCTCCTGGCTTCAAAATGCCGTTCTAATACAGAATTTTTTTTAAAATAGCGCCTTGTGGCGCTATTTTTTTGCCAGCAATTTACCTTTCTTTAGACCTGCTATGCGTTATGCACTCAACCTAGGTTATAAACTATTTGGGCCTCGCGCCTAGGCTATTAACTTAAAATGCTTACTCCCAGTTTAATAATGAGTTACTCAACACCTACAGTGTCGCAATGTTGAGATGAATGACAGTAAAGGTCGATTCGCTCGAACAATCAGTTTACGGCAAAAGCAACACACCCTTATACTTTTACTGATAGTTTTGATACCTTATCGTCAATTATGTGGAGCGCTGAGTTAACAGCGCCGTAGCTTTATCGGAAATTTCATGCAGTTATCGCCAAAACTTACGCAACTTGTTGATGCTCTAAGGTGCCTTCCTGGCATTGGGCCTAAGTCGGCACAACGCATCGCGTTTCACCTTCTCGAACGCGACAGAGAAGGGGGCTCGCAACTAGGTGATGCACTCACGCAAGCGATGGCTGACATCGGTCATTGTAATAGCTGCCGAACATTTACAGAGTTGGAGCAATGCGAGCTGTGTGGCAGCATCAAGCGCCAAGATTCAGGCTTGTTGTGCGTAGTTGAGTCACCGACTGATGTGCTTGCGGTGGAGCAAACTGGTCACTATCAGGGGCTCTATTTCGTATTGATGGGACACTTGTCGCCACTTGATGGCATTGGCCCGAATGAAATTGGTCTGGATGTGCTGGAGAAAAAGTTAGCAGCAGGCAACATCAATGAAGTGATTTTGGCCACTAACCCAACGGTTGAAGGTGAAACCACCGCTCATTACATCGCTGAATTATGTAAGCAATATCAGGTGGGTGCATCACGTATCGCCCACGGGGTGCCAGTCGGTGGTGAGCTAGATTTAGTCGATGGCATGACGCTGTCTCATGCGTTCAATGGCCGTAAGCAGGTCACGTACGACTAAACTGCTCTAAAATGCAGCAAAAAGGCGCCTCTTGGCGCTTTTTTCGTTTTATCTCTCTTGAATCTCGTTCGCCTCACCCCATATACAGAGCATATCGGTTTTTCAACCAATTCAGTTGAACCTGTTTGCTAACGGAGAGAGAAATGACAGCAACATCAGAAAAAGAAACGCTCGGCTTTCAAACTGAAGTAAAGCAATTGCTACACCTTATGATCCACTCTTTGTACTCAAACAAAGAGATCTTTCTACGTGAACTTGTGTCGAACGCATCAGATGCCGCTGACAAGTTACGCTTTTTAGCACTTGAAAATGGTAGCCTCTATGAAGGTGACGCCGAACTGAAAGTGCGCATTAGCGCCGACAAAAATAAAGGTACCGTGACAATTTCAGATAACGGTATCGGTATGACTCGCGATGAAGTGATCAGTGCCCTTGGTACGATTGCGAAATCAGGCACAGCAGAGTTTTTCAAAAACTTAACCGGTGACCAAGCGAAAGACTCGCAGCTAATTGGTCAGTTCGGTGTAGGTTTCTACTCGGCGTTTATTGTTGCTGACAAAGTAACTGTGCGCACTCGTAAAGCGGGCGAAAGCCAAGCTATTGAGTGGGAATCAAAAGGTGAGGGCGATTACACCCTGGCTGAAATTGATAAAGAAACACGCGGTACAGAAATTATTTTGCACTTGCGTGATGATGAAAAAGAATTCTTAGACGACTTCCGTTTGCGCAGCATCGTAAACAAATATTCAGATCATATTTCTATTCCAGTAGAAATGTATCGTGAGCCTGTGCCTGAGTCTGAAGGCCCAGACGGCGAGAAAATTGACGCGCAACCGGGTCAGTGGGAAGCAATTAACAAAGCAGAAGCTTTGTGGACTCGCGACAAGAGCGAAATTAGCGATGAAGAGTACCAAGAGTTCTACAAGCATGTCGGTCACGATTGGGAAGAGCCACTAACATGGGCGCACAACAAGGTTGAAGGTAAAACGGAATACACCAGCTTGCTGTACATCCCTAAGCGCGCGCCGTTTGATTTATACAACCGCGAACGTCAAAGCGGCTTAAAGCTATACGTACAACGCGTATTCATCATGGATGACGCTGAGCAGTTTATGCCAAGCTACCTGCGTTTCGTGAAAGGTTTATTGGACTCGAACGATCTGCCATTGAACGTATCGCGTGAAATTTTGCAAGACAACAAAGTAACGCAAGCAATTCGCAAAGGCTGTACATCTCGCGTCTTGAAGATGCTTGAGCGCATGGGCAAGAACAAGCCAGAAGAGTATCAAACATTCTGGAATGAATTCGGTGGCGTAATTAAAGAAGGCCCTGCTGAAGATATGGCAAACAAAGAAGCCATTGCTAAGCTGCTGCGCTTTGCTTCAACGCACACAGACGAGGCGACGCAAAATGTATCGCTGGAGCAATACATCGAGCGTATGAGTGAAGGCCAAGACAAGATTTACTATGTTGTTGCGGACAGCTTTGAAGCTGCAAAGAATTCACCACACCTTGAGATCTTCCGCAAAAAAGGCATCGAAGTGTTGCTTCTGAGTGACCGTGTTGATGAGTGGATGATGAGCCACTTAACTGAATTCCAAGAGAAGCAGTTCCAGTCGATCACTCGCGGTGATTTGGACTTAGGTGACCTTGACGACGAAGAAAGCAAAAAGGCCCAAGAAGAGTCGGAAAAAGAAGTAGAAGGTTTGCTTGAGCGCATCAAAACGGCGCTTGGCGACAAAGTAAAAGAGGTTCGCTTTACTCACCGCTTAACAGACTCTCCTGCGTGCGTTGTGGCTGATGAACACGACATGAGTTCGCAAATGATCAAGCTGATGGAATCTGTCGGTCAAAAGGCACCTGAGACCAAGCCTGTGTTCGAGCTGAATCCAGAGCACCAGTTAGTGAAGCACCTAAACAACGAGCAAGATGAAGACAAGTTCGCACAGTGGTCAGAAGTGCTACTTGACCAAGCACTGCTTGCAGAGCGTGGTAGCTTGAAAGATCCAGCTGGATTCGTCTCTCGCTTGAATAAGCTGATGCTTGATTTAAGCAAGTAAAGTTAAATCAATCCCAACGTTGAGCCCGAGCTAACCACTCGGGCTTTTTTGTGAGATATCGAGTGAATTCCATAAACCACATAAGATAGACTAAGGGAGGTTGTTCTAATTAAATGATTTCAAGGATGAAAAATGCAAGACTTCCTGTTAGTTATGATTTTTATAATCACTGCTCTTATCTATCCCGTTTTTATTGTTTTTATGATGATGTTTTCGGAGCACTTAGACAAAGAGGTATTTAAAGTGAAAACTCCGGCGTTCTTTAGGTATCTAGCTTTACCATTATGGAGTGATAAATATAATAAGCTTGAAGATCGTTCCAACAAAAAACTCTTATTCTTTTTTATTCCTGGCATTTTGTTAGCGTGCTGTTTTGGTTACGTACAAAAAGCGATTAAAGACAAAACTACTTCTTTTTTTGCTACCTTTCTTGCAGTCTTAATAGTGCTGGACCTCACTCTTATAATAATTAGATAAACTTCCCAAATTGCCCATTGGTTGTTGTGGTTTTACTCTGGTTACTTGCCTGAATTATTGAATAACGGCGACACCATGGCATCCACGAGTTACAACAAAGCGGCTTATTAGCCTGATGTTTTAGTACTCGATGAGGTACGAATAAGGGAGTGTTTTAGCAGTTTTAATATTCTTCGATTAGACGAGCACGAGGTGTGTGGAACAACCGCTAACAATGAGGCTCATCATTGGCATCTGTTCACAGTAGTCGCTAAAAAGCGGTGATTGCAGTGTAAATTTCATCTTCTGATACATTGTGCGAAGCGTAATTCAACCTCGCATTTTAACCTGCTTCAGCTAGGCTAATGACTGTAATTAGCTGAAATTATCTCCTATGGCTGTGTTTAAATTGTCTTTGCGTGCGCGTATTTACACCTTGTTTGTTGTTTTGATGACAATGTATGTGCTCAACTTTGCGCTGATGATGAATGTCAAAAACCAAACGGATGCAGCGCAAGAACGAATCAACGAAACGAACACCATTCTCGATTTAAAGTCGCAGTTGTTACTTAAGTTAACGGATGCGGAAACTGGGCAGCGGGGTTTTATCCTTACCGGTAAGCCAGAATATTTGGTGCCATACTCCGTGGGTTCTGAGCAGGCGCAACAAACCCTCAAAAAATTACTGCAACTGAATAAAAAAAACGTCGCTGTTCAACATCAACGCTTGCAAGAGGTAGCGCGCTTAATTGAGCTCAAATTGTCTGAACTTGCCAAAACAATTCAACTTTACAACACCGGCGATGTGCAAGCTTCACTCGATCTCATAAACAGTGACGAAGGGCAGCGTTACATGGATGAAATTCGTGCCCAATTGCGAGCGTTCAAGGCCTTAGAAATGACAACCCTTAATGAACGCCAACAAAAGCTAAATGGGTTGTTAGATACGGTGCAAATAATCTATTTGCTCGAGTTTGTTGTATTTTTAATATTGATGCTGTTGTTAGTTGGGTTGATCAGACGACGAGTAACCAAACCATTAACGCAATTGCATATTTCGGCAAAGCAATTAGAAGCGCAAGGCCGCTTTGCACCAGTACCTAATGTGGCAGACGATGAAATTGGCTCAGTCGTAAAAGCATTCAATGCTATGGCGCAAAAAATCGTCACTCAGGTGCGCGAGCTACGAGACTTAAACCATCAAACCACTCAAGAGCGAGACACAGCAAGAATGGAGTCTCTGGTGGATCATCTTACAGGTCTGTTCAATCGCCGCCATTTGTCTTCACAGCTGCAAAAGCTCATCGAATCAAGTAATCGATATGGCCATCCTTTAACCTTGCTAATGATAGATCTTGACCATTTTAAGGACATTAACGACACCTTTGGCCATGATAGCGGTGATAGAGTGCTAATCGAAGTCGCTAACTTAATTCATGACACCATCCGTGAAAGCGATATTGCTGTGCGTTACAGTGGAGATGAATTCATTATTGTGCTTGATCACACAGACGTGAAAGATGCCTTGGCGAAAGCTGAGTGGTTACGCGAACAGGTTGCTCTAACACACATCAATGAGCTGGGTGGCTCACGATTGTCGGTGAGTATTGGCGTAGCCACGCATTTGCCCAACGAAGACACGCCTGAGTCATTGTTGAAAAAAGCCGACGAGGCCTTGTATCGTGCTAAACAAGCAGGACGCAACCGTAGTGAGAGTGCTTAGCGTGTTCGGCATTGGTTAATTATCGCAACGACTTGCTCTAAACGATTTCACCAAGCATAGTGAGTTATCATCACTTAATAATAAGAGCTATGTATGAAATCGTCTTTCCTGAGTGCTTTAGCACTTCTTAGTGTGTCGTCTTTTTCGTCAATTGCAGACACTGCGCCTAGCCCAATTGCAATCGCTATCCATGGTGGTGCTGGCACCATAGAAAAATCACGTTTTACACCTGAACAAGAACAAGCTTATCGCGCAAAATTAGCTGAGGCAGTGGAAGCGGGTTACGCAGTCCTTGAGCAAGGTGGCGCGAGTCTTGATGCAATCAACTCGGCAATCAATGTACTTGAAAACTCGCCGTATTTTAATGCTGGCAAGGGGGCGGTATATACCTATGAAGGCGAGCATGAATTGGATGCGTCGATTATGGATGGTCGTACTCGCGAAGCAGGTGCCGTCGCAGGCGTTAAACACATCGAAAACCCCATTGACCTTGCTCGTTTGGTGATGACCAACTCAGTGCATGTGATGCTCAGTGGCGAAGGTGCGGAAGAGTTTGCTCAGCAGCAGGGCATAAAGCTGGTGGAAAACAGTGTATTTGACACCGAACATCGCTATGAAGCTCTTCTTAAAGCCAAAGAAAAACTGGATAAAGCCAAGGCTGCAACCAAAGACTACCAAGCGCAGCACCAAGCATTACCAACCAACTACAAGATGGGCACAGTAGGTGCTGTAGCATTGGATAGCCAAGGCAATATTGCTGCAGGCACAAGTACCGGCGGGATGACCGCTAAACGCTTTGGCCGTATCGGTGATGCGCCTATTATCGGAGCCGGTACCTTTGCAGACAATGATTCGTGTGCGGTGTCAGCAACAGGCCACGGTGAATATTTCATCCGTTACCAAGTGGCGAGTGACATTTGCGCCCGTGTGCAATATCAAGGAAAGAGTATTGACCAAGCAGGTAACGAAGTGATTTTCGGGCCTATGTTTGAAGCGGGTGGCACAGGTGGTGTGATCATCGTTGACGCTAAAGGCAATATCAGTATGCCCTTTAATACCGCAGGCATGTATCGCGCCAGTAAGAGTAATTCAACACCGACTTACGTGGGTATTTTCAAAGACGAATAATTAGCGTCTTTCTGACCTAGCAAAGTACGCAAAATCCCAAGCGCCAACTATAGTTACAGTGTTGGCGCTAACATTATTAGGGGTGCGTATGCAATCAATTAAAGTAGCTGATTATTACAACCACAGACCTGTTACTTTTAAAGCAAATATGTCCATTGAAAGTGCGGTCGAAAAGTTAATTCAAAGTGGTCAAACAGGGGGCCCTGTCGTTGATGATTTGGGCACCGTTATCGGTTTTGTGTCTGAGCAAGACTGCTTAAAACAAATGCTCAATTCTACTTATCAAAATGAAGCGCATTGCGTCATCGGTGACGTCATGTCGAAAGAGCCTTTATGCGTTACACCGGATCACAGCGTGATGGCATTGGCGGAGTCCATGCAAGTGAATAAGCCAAAAATGTATCCAGTGTGTGATGAGCACGGCAAACTGATGGGGGTTATCACCCGAGCGCATGTTCTGTTGGCGTTAGATAAACATCTACATGACAATTACGCGCCCGGAAAACGCTTTGTTTAACGATACACTTTAGAGCGATATTTTGCTAAGCTGGCCGACCATTTTATGCAGTTAATTAGGGTGCTAAGTGTCTGCCAGCAAAGCCTTGTATGCCAAGCTCAATGAGTGTTTAAAAAAAGATCAATTCATACTCAAAAAACGCCTACAAGGGGCGCAAAAAATCGGTGATGAAGCGAAGCAACAAAGCGTTATTGCTAAAATCGCTAATGCAATCGATGCTAGCATCCAATCGCGCGCTACCCGTTTAGCGCAACTACCAAAACCGACTTTCCCCGCTGCGCTACCCGTTAGCGAAAAACGTGAAGATATCAAAGAAGCGATTGCCAATAATCAGGTGGTGATTGTTGCGGGTGAAACAGGCTCGGGTAAAACAACCCAATTACCGAAAATCTGCTTGGAGTTAGGCCGTGGAGTTGAAGGCTTAATCGGCCATACTCAGCCACGCCGTCTTGCGGCACGTAGCGTCGCTGCTCGTATTGCCGAAGAATTAGAAAGCGAAATCGGCCAAACCGTAGGCTTTAAAATCCGCTTTAGCGATCAGGTCAGTGAGCGCAGTTACATTAAACTCATGACAGATGGTATCTTGCTGGCTGAAATTCAAAATGATCGTTACCTCAATCAATACGACACCATCATTATCGATGAAGCGCATGAGCGTAGCCTCAATATTGACTTTATTCTTGGCTATCTAAAGAATTTATTACCAAAGCGTCCAGATCTTAAAGTCATTATTACTTCGGCAACCATCGATCCTGAGCGTTTTTCACGTCATTTTAATGATGCTCCAATTATAGAAGTGTCTGGTCGTACATACCCTGTGGAGGTTCGCTATCGTCCTTTAACCGAATTAAGTGGCAATGACGAGGAGCAAGACGAAAACGACCAGCTGCAAGGGATTTTTGACGCCGTAGATGAGCTGTATGCTGAAGGCTCTGGAGACATCCTCATCTTCATGAATGGTGAGCGAGAAATTCGTGATACCGCCGATGCGTTGAGTAAGCGTAACCTCAAGCATACCGAAGTGTTACCTTTGTATGCTCGGTTATCAAATGCAGAGCAAAACCGTATTTTCCACCCAGGTAACAAACGCCGAATTGTGTTGGCGACCAACGTCGCTGAGACTTCGTTAACTGTTCCGGGTATTCGTTACGTGATTGACCCTGGTACTGCACGTATTAGCCGTTACAGCTATCGCACTAAGGTGCAGCGTTTGCCGATAGAGGCGGTGTCGCAAGCCAGTGCTAACCAGCGTAAAGGTCGCTGTGGTCGTGTTGAAGCGGGTATTTGTATTCGCTTGTATTCTGAAGAGGACTTTTTAGGTCGCCCAGAATTTACGGACCCTGAAATACTGCGTACAAACCTAGCATCGGTTATTTTGCAGATGCTGGGTTTAGGGCTCGGAGATATTAGTGAGTTTCCATTCGTGCAGCCGCCTGATAGCCGCAATATCAGTGATGGCGTTCGCCTTCTAGAAGAGCTTGAAGCGGTTAAGCCAGGAAAACATCGCAATCAAATCGCCTTAACTAAATCAGGTCGGGATTTGGCCCGTATTCCGCTGGACCCGCGTCTGGCAAAAATGGTGTTGGCAAGTGTGCCGATAGGCGCTTTGCGTGAAGTAATCATCATTACTGCTGCGTTAGCGATTCAAGACCCTCGTGAACGTCCGCAAGATAAGAAGGGTAAAGCAGATGAATTGCATGGTCGTTTTAATGATGATGACTCAGACTTCATCGCCTTCTTAAATTTGTGGAATTATCTTGAGGAGCAACAACAAGCCCTTACTAATAATCAGTTCCGCAAATTATGTAAACAAGAGTTTCTTGCCTACATGCGTGTGCGTGAGTGGCAAGATATTGTTTATCAAGTGTCGACTATCTGTGATGAGATGGGGCTCAAAAATTCGACCAACGAACCGAGCGTTGACAGTATACATCAGGCATTGCTTAGCGGTTTGTTGAGTCATGTAGGTCAAAAAGACGATAAAAATGCGTTCTACCAAGGAGCGCGTAACAGCCAGTTTCATATTTTTCCGGGCTCAAACTTGTTTAAAAAGCGCCCTAAGTGGGTGATGTCGGCTGAGTTGGTTGAAACCTCTAAACTCTATGCACGTATTAACGCCAAAATTGACGTGACTTGGTTGTCACCTGTTGCCCAGCATTTGGTAAAACGCAGTTACAGCGAGCCGCATTGGCAGAAAAAAGCCGGTGCTGTTATCGCCTTCGAGCAGCAAACTCTATATGGCTTAACTATCGTTGCGAAAAAGCGTGCGCAATACGACAAAATCGACCCAGTGGTTAGCCGTGAAATTTTTATTCGTACGGCACTGGTTGAGCAAGAGCTTGGCGCCAATGAATCCTTCTTACAGGTTAATCGTAAGCTGATTGAAGAAGTACAAGACCTAGAAAACAAAGCTCGTCGCCGTGATATTTTGGTTGATGAGCACACCTTGTATGAGTTTTATGACAAACATATCCCTGCGGATGTGTGTAACCGTGTTAGCTTTTTGCAGTGGTACAAAGAGCAAAAGAATAAAAACAAACGCTTTTTGCACATGAGCAAAGCCGATTTGATGCAACATGGTGCAGATGAAATCACTGCTGATAGCTACCCTGACATTTGGATGCAAGGCAATTTAGTCTTGCCGCTGACATACAGCTTTGAGCCTGGTCAAGACGTTGACGGTGTAGCAGTGCAAATACCTCTAACCTTGCTCAATCAAGTGCAAGCTGAAGGGTTTGATTGGCACATTCCAGCACTGCGCCATGAACTTATTTGTGCCTTGATCAAATCCCTCCCTAAAGCGTTACGCAGAAACTTCGTGCCAGCACCTAACTATGCAGATGCGGTATTGAGTTCCATTGAGCCGTTACAAGGCAAGTTGGTGGACGCGCTTGCACTGCGTTTATTCCGTATGACGGGAGCGAAAGTCGATGCAGAACAATTTGATACCTATGCGTTGGCTGAGCATTTACGTATGGCGTTTGAAGTGCGTGATGACAAGAACAAGTTGGTCGCGCGAGGTTATGATTTAGACGCACTTAAAGCACAGCTCGCTGACAAAGTCAGCTCAACGCTGTCACAAGTGGCGGATGAGGGCATTGAGCGTCAAGGCTTGACTCAGTGGGAGTTTGACTCTTTACCTGAGTCATATGTTAAGAAGCAAGGCCAGTATGAGGTCAAAGCTTTTGTTGCACTAGTGGATAAAAAAGACAGCACGGCCATTGAGCTATTTGATTCTCCAACTAAAGCGAACGTAGCGCATCAACAAGGTTTGCGACGTTTGGTGTTACTTAACATTCCATCGCCGATTAAATACTTGCAACAAAACTTGCCCAATAAAGCCAAGCTTGGTTTGTACTTTAATCCTTTTGGTAAGGTGCAGTTGCTGATTGATGATTGTATTTCTGCGGGTGTAGACAAATTACTCAGCCAATTTGGTGATATTCGCGAACCAGAGCAATTTGAAAAGGCCAAAGAGCATATACGTGGTGAGCTAGGAGATACCGTAGTTGCTATCGCGTTAGAAGTGGAGCAGGTGCTTAGCCTTGCTCACGCTATTCACAAGCGCATGCGCGGTAAAGTCGACTTAACCATGATAACAGCCCATGGTGATATTAAATCTCAGCTAGAGAGTCTTATATTCAAAGGCTTCGTGAGTCATCATGGCGCCGGTAAAATGGCTGATTTAGGGCGTTATCTTAAGGCCATAGACCGTCGTTTGGAAAAACTGCCAGTAGATCCTAATCGGGATCGTTTATGTACCTTAGAGCTCGATAAAGTCGCTGATGCTTATCAAAAATGCGTAGCCAAACATCCTAAAGGTGAACCGCAACCGGATGCATTAAAAGACCTCTTTTGGATGCAACAAGAGTTACGCGTGTCACTTTTTGCACAAACCTTGGGTACGCCATATCCAGTGTCTGCAAAAAGGGTACTTAACCTTATAAATGAATACCTTACGCAAAATTAATCACCTGAATTTTTTATGAATTGGGTTATAATTATTCGTCAATGAGTAGTATTACAGGGACGGCAAATTTTGTTGCGTAAGGAAAAAAGGGCTAAGCTTCTTGTCGTAGATGATGAGTATTTCAATTTTAAGTTCTACACTGATGTATTGAGTGAACAATTTGAGTTGGAATACGCTAAATCAGGCGAGCAATGCTTAAAGGAAGTGTCTGTCATTAATCCAGATGCCATTTTGTTAGATGTGTGTATGCCGGGCATCGATGGGTTTGATACCTGTCGGATCTTGAAAAACACACCTGAAACCAGTGGTATACCCATTTTAATTATTTCTGGGTTGGAGACACAAGAGGCAAAGGAGAAAGCATTCGAATCTGGATGCGATGGTTTCTTTGAAAAGCCCTTAGCCTTTAACGAACTACTGGAGAGCTTGCAAACGCTGATTTAAAGCATAATAAGGAGAATAATAACCATGCTTTATAATGATGAGCGCCGCAACTTTCGCCGCATGACGGTCGATACAGAAGCCACCATAGAGTTATCTATCGATAATCAATCCATCCTACTAGCTGCTACCTGTCGTGACTTAAGCGCAACGGGTATGAATTTGTACGTTGAACAAGCCATTGATCCAGGCGTTACTGCGACTGTGCACATTGAGTCCTCTGGCGGTGCAATTCCACCTTTAAAAGCTCTGACTCGTGTAGTGCGATGTTCTCAAGACGAGGATGGGCAGTATTGTGTGGGTGTAGAGATGTTGGATATAAATTAACTCCCAAGAATGAGTGTGAGTGGCGGTTGCCACTCACGAGCGAGCACTTAATAGACTTTACAAACCAGACCTTTGAGGTAAAAACCCTCTGGATAAGGCCCTGAGATAGGGTGGTCGGCCGCTTGATTTAAACGCTCTACGATCAACAAGTCTTTGTGGGCATCTAAGGCTGCATCTGCCACCACTTTTTGAAACAGATTTTGTTCCATTAAGCCTGAGCATGAGAAGGTCAATAATGTGCCGCCTGGGTTCAATAACTGCATGGCCAGCATGTTGATATCTTTATAGCCACGGCATGCACCAGTTAGCCGCGCTTTAGACTCTGCAAATTTCGGTGGATCCATCACGATAGTATCGAACTTACGACCTTGTTCGCGGTATTCACGAAGTAGTTTAAACACGTCTTGTTTTACAAATTGTGCTTTGCTCATGTCTAGATTGTTGTGCTCAACATTGCGCTTAGCGATGTCTAAGGCGTTTTGCGACACATCGACGTTAGTGACTTCTTTACAGCCGCCACGTAGCGCGTAGAGACCAAAGGTACCGGTATAGCAGAAACAGTTCAGAACTTCTTTATCTTTCACATAGCGCTCAAGTGCTGCGCGACTGTCACGCTGGTCAAGGTAGAAGCCGGTTTTGTGGCCACCAATGATATCAACTTCGCAGGTTAAACCATTTTCTTTGATAAGCACTGGCGCTGTTGGCGCTTCACCCAAAAGAGCTCCGGTTGTTGGCGCAAGGCCTTCCTTTTTGCGCACATCCACATCAGAGCGCTCATAGATAGCACACTCTGGAAACAGGCGATGCAGGGCATTAACGATATCGCCTTTGTGACGTTCAGCACCGGCGCTTAACAGCTGACACACAAGGTAGTTGCCAAACTTGTCTATCGTGACACCTGGTAAGCCATCTGACTCACCCGCGCATAAGCGAAAACCAGTGAGACCACCCATTTCAATCGTGTGCTCACGAACTGAATATGCGCGCGCTAGGCGTTGATAGAAGAATTCGCCATCAATGACTTCTTTTTCATTGAACGACCATACACGGGCACGAATTTGAGATTCAGGGCTGTATGCAGCGGTTGCTAAGTATTTGCCGTTACTGTCATAGACAGTGACGGTATCACCAAGTGCTAAATTGCCTTTCACTTTTTTTATCGCCTTAGAAAAAATCCAAGGATGTTTACGCTTTAAAGATTTTTCGCGTCCAGTTTGAAGATATATTGCACCGGCCATTGCTGTTCCCGCTTGTGAAATGAGGCGCTATTCTAGGCAGTGATGCGCCGATACTCAAATTAATTTTGCCAATTTAGTTAGCGTGTTTTAATGTCATTTGAGTTAATTAACGCGGACGTTTTTGATAACATCCATTTCTCGACCAAGCTTTAGATAAAAATAATCGGTCTTAATAGTGAGAATCAGTGAATAAACAAATAGTTGAATTACCACCTCAATTACAGAGGGTCGAGGAGCTGTGCCGAGATTTTTTTCTTGAGTGCGGTAGTGCGGATGCAGCACATGACATCACCCATATTGAGCGTGTGGTCAAAGTAGCTAAAACCCTGTGTGTTGATGAGCAAGCTCAAATGGCTGTGGTGCTACCTGCTGCGTGGTTGCATGATTGTGTCGCTGTTGCAAAAAATCACCCGGATAGAGCGAAAGCATCGCAAATGGCAGCCGATAAAGCGTTGTCATTTTTGCACAGTATTAACTACGACGAGCAGTATTTCGAGGCGATACACCATGCTATTGTCGCTCACAGCTTTAGCGCTAATATCACGCCACTGACATTGGAAGCTAAGATTGTGCAAGATGCCGACAGAATGGATGCCCTAGGCGCGATTGGTATTAGTCGTTGCATGAAAGTCGGGGGCGCAATTTGTCGCGGCTTGTATCATCCCACAGACCCGTTTGCTTACCACAGAGAAGCGGATGATGGTAAATATACACTTGACCATTTCTTTGTGAAATTATTGGGTATCGCTGATAGTATGAACACCCAGAGTGCGCGTCTTGAAGCGCAAAAGCGCACCCAGTATATGCATGATTTTTTGAGCCAATTAGGAGAGGAAATCGGTATTGTCTATGAATACTAGTGCACCACCGCTCAGGGGCATTCATCACTGTCATCTACAGGTCGATGACGTGGTAAAGGCGAAAGCCTTCTATCAAGAGGTGATGGGCTTTGATGTCGTTCCTGAGCTGGAGTTTTGGTATTACGAACAAGAAGATGGGCCTTTGATGCTGCAAGACCAAGCACGGTCCATCTGTTTGGCGTTATTTGAAGGCGGTAAACGAAGTAATGGTATTGCCTTTAATACTGATGCCGCGGCCTTTGTGCACTGGCGTTCTCATCTGCAAAAGCATGGAGTTACTGTCCACTTAGCAGATCATCAGGTGTCATTTTCAATGTATTTTCGTGATCCCTACAACAATATGCATGAGATCACCTGTTTTGAATACTCGGCGCTTAAAGCCCAACTTTAATTAGAGTACTTTTCTTTCACTGCCAATATCTTATCAAGTTGAGATATAAAAACATCGACTAACTCTGGGTCGAAGTGTTTCCCCTTTTCTTCGCGCATAAGCTCAATCGCTTGCTCTACAGGCCATGGCTCTTTGTACGGGCGTCGGGACGTGAGGGCATCAAACACATCGGCAATACTACAAATTCGCCCTTCAATAGATATTTCTTCCCCTTTTAGGCCGTTTGGGTAGCCCTTGCCGTCATAACGCTCGTGATGTTCCAATGCTAAACGATGTGCCAATTGCACTAGTGCAGAGCTTGAACCAGCTAAAATATCAGCACCTATCGTTGCGTGAGCTTTCATGTATTGATATTCCTCATCATCGAGCTTTCCGGGTTTAAGCAGGATGTTGTCAGGAATGCCGATTTTACCTATATCGTGCATAGGTGCGGCTAAAAGCAAAGATTCGGCCTGTTGCTCATTCATGCCGTAGGCAAGGGCAATGATATGGCAATAGCGGCTCATACGAATGATATGCTGACCTGTTTCATTGTCTTTGTATTCCGCTGCATGGCTGAGTCGCTGGATTAATTCGAGTTGCGCAGATTTCAATAAATCGGCTTGCACCAAGGATAAGTGATTTTTAACACGAGCTCGCACGATTGCTGGGCTGATTGGCTTGGTGATGTAATCCACAGCACCCAATGCGAAGCCGTTGGCCTCGTCTATTTCCTCTTGCATCGCGGTTACGAAAATAACAGGAATGGCAGCGGTATCTGTGTTCTGCTTTAGGCTTTTGCATACATCAAAGCCTGACATGTTAGGCATCATCACGTCTAACAAAATCAGATCCGGCAACTTTTGCGCGGCTAACATCAGCGCCTGCTCACCTGACTTGGCGAAGATGAGACGGTAGTCCTTGCCGAGCACTTCGTTGAGTACTTTTAAATTTGTTGGCTCATCATCTACTGCGAGCAGTGTAGGACGTGCATCTTCAATCATCTTCAAAGCTCTCTAATTGGGACATAAGGGTAGCAATGTGTTGTTTGGCCTTATCAAATTCGAACTCATTTATTAGCTCAATAATTTGTTCCACATCGCCCATAAATTGTTGACCTGCAGCTTCTTGCAGCTGCTCGCAACTATTGCTGTCATATTCGAAGTTATCGCACAGCTCTTGTATGTGTGGCAGTAACTGTTTTAAAACGCTCACGTTTTCCACAGACGTTTGAGCTGGGGTGATATTAGTTAAAGGATGATGCTGCAGATACCCATCAATTTCATCTAAACAACTGAATAACGCAAATCGGTGTTCGTCGGTGACCATGCCTTGTCGTTCTATGTCGTTTAATTGGGCGCTGAGATTTGGTAAACACAGGTTTCCAGCAAGCCCTTTTAATGTATGCACCAACATCAATTGCTCTTCATCCAATTCATTGAGTTTGCCAAGTGCTTTAATATCTGCGGCTTTGGAAACAAAAAATTGCTGTAGCTGGTGGATGTATAGCTCTAATGTTCCCCAAAGGTTGATGCCTTTTTCTTCATTAACACTGATGTTACCGGTATGCGTGTTGTGTTGAACAACACTTTCGTTGGCGACATCCACTTGAATATTCAAAAGGCGAGCGATATCACACATTAGGTCTTCAACCACGACAGGTTTAGTCGCAAAACTATTCATACCAGCCTTTCGCGCAGCTTCTCTGTCGCTTTGCAATACACTGGCTGTCAGTGCGATTACGACAGTTGGTTGTATGTTGGTTGCACTTTCGTGCTGGCGCAGTTGGCGTGTCGCCTCTAAGCCATCACAAATTGGCATATGAATGTCCATGAGTACAACATCAAAATGCTCTGATGTAGCCTTGATGACCGCCTCTTCACCATTTACGGCTGTTTGTGTTTTATGGCCTAAATTGCCTAGTCGTAGCTCGAGTAATTCACGGTTTTGAGCAACATCGTCAGCAATGAGAATATTCAGCGTCGGCATTGTGGGCAAGCTTTTTGAAGAAGCATGTTCTTGTTGCAGCTCACTTATTTGCTCATCACTTGCGGGTAATAACGGCAGGTTAAAACTAAATTCACTCCCTACGCCTAGTGTGCTTTGCACATCTATGTCGCCGCCCATCAGATTGACTAGCTGGCGACATATTGTGGTGCCCAATCCAGTGCCCCCGAAGCGACGGGTAGTGCTATCGTCAGCTTGCTCGAAGGGCATGAAAATAGCGTTGACACGTTCTGGCGCAATACCGATGCCAGTATCTTCAATAACAAATCGCACATCGTTACCGGCAACAATTACCTTAAGCGTGACACGGCCTTGCTCTGTGAACTTTAGGGCATTACCAAGCAGGTTGACGAGCACTTGGCGGATCCGTTGTGGATCACCAACGTAATAGGTAAGCAAGGAGTCGTCCAATTGCATATCCAGGGTCAAACCTTTTTTCTGTGCTTGGTGATAGAAGCTTGAAACGACAGAATCACATAGGACGAGAAGGTCAAAAGGGATACGTTCAATTGAGACTTTGCCTTGCTCTAATTTGGCAGAGTCTAAAATGTCGTTGAGTAAATGCAGCAGTGAGCGAGCGGATTGCAACACATTGGTGAGTTGATGACGCTGGTTTTTACTGAGTGGGCTGTCCAACAAGACTTCAGAAAAGCCGATAATTGAGTTCATGGGAGTGCGTATCTCATGGCTCATATTAGCGAGGAAAGCCTGTTTTGTTTCCGCAGCTGCTTCTGCTTTGTCTTTGGCTGCAACGAGCTCGTGTTCCATGCTCTTGCGCTCGCTGATATCAACCAGTACGCCAGCAATACACATTTCATTTTCGTCATCGGGCTCAAAAGTGCCTTTGTCCAAAATCCACTTTTGCATACCAGACTTAGTTTTGATTCGATATTCAAAGGAGTAGTCACTTTGGTTTATCGCTATGGCGTTATAAATCTTCTCTCGTAAGCTTTCTTCAAACTCAGGATCAATTAAATCTGAAAAATGAATACTTCCACTGACAAACTCCTCATCCGTATAACCGGTAAGGCTCTCAACGATTGGGCTGATGTATACCATGCTCCAGTACTTGTCTAAGCGACAACGAAAGGCGACGCCGGGCATATTATTGATTAACGTACGGTAATGGTGTTCTTGGGCAGCGAGTTGTTGCTGCATTTTTTTGTGTTCGCTTAAGTCAGTGATAAAGCCAACAAACATGACTTTTTTGTCTGGTAGCGCAACTTCACCGACACCGAGATGGATGGGCAAAGTATGACCGTCTTTGTGTTGGGCCGTGACTTCGCGGCCGTAGCCAATAATATTGCGTTGCCTAGTGTCTTTATAACGGGAGAGGAAATAGTCGTGTTGTACGGCGATATCGTCAGGCATTAACATTTTTACGTTATTCCCGACAACTTCATCACTGCTGTATCCCAAGATCCGTTCAGCGCCAGCATTAAAGCTTAATACTTTACCTTTGTCGGTTATAGTGACAATGCCGTCCACTGCCGTGTTTAAAACCGCCTCAAGGCGAGATTGACTAATTTTTTGTTTCTTTAACAGAATGCGAAAACGCAACAAGCTGTGTAGCAAGCCAATCACAGAGACTAATAACACGCTGACAATAGCAATGGCGAGCGCCAAGTCTACGACATGGTCCAAGTTAGCTTGCTCAGTATAGTAGGGGGTTTGCGAAATAAAGCGTGCTGCATGCATACCCGTATAATGCATTCCTGATACTGCTAAGCCCATTACAATGGCGCCGATAAAGCAGGCCCAAACTCCTTGTGCTGTTGTTGCGTTTGGCTTACGAAGCTTCATATGAATCGCAAGCGCAATCCAGGCAAGAGATACAGCGACGAGAATAGATAGTGCGAACCACAGGGGATCATAAGCGAGTTTTGGCCCTAAGCGCATAGCTTCCATGCCACTGTAGTGCATAAGACCAATTCCCGCCCCGAGTAATAGGGCACTGATGAATTGCGTCTTAGTATCAACCTTAAACCCGCGAATAAGGTGGAATGCGACAATTGTAGCGCCAAAAACCGGTAGAAAAGACAATGCTGTCATGGTGAGGTTGTAATCGACCTCGACACATAGGCTAAATGCCAGCATGCCGATAAAATGCATACTCCAAACTCCACCTGAAAAGGCGGCAGAGCTTGAGACAAGTGCATATTTATAGGAGGCAGTGTTGCGATTTGAATCTGCGAATGAACGTAATTGCAAAGCAAAAAATGAAGAAAAAATGGCGATGATGACTGAAAGTGCAACCAGTCCATAATTGTAAGAGCCGTTCACGAGGAACTCAGAAGCAGGATCGATTGCGAAAAATTGTGAAAGCATTAGAAAGCCAAATACCCCGATAAACAACTGGGCGTAGGCCCAAACGATAATAAGTATAGTGCATTGATTTTAAAGAATTAGCATTATCTCGCCAAATATTACCTTGAAGGCAGTATGCGAAACGATGGTATCATCACATTAGCAAAATACATATCGTACCTCAAATGGGTTCTTATGGAGCTGTTTTGGAACGCCAACCAATAAATTATTCCCTGATTTTTAGTAAAAAACGCAGAACCATCGCGATTCATGTGAAGGCGCAAAGTGTTTCAGTGCGAGCACCCCATGGTGCGTGTAAGCGTTTTATTGATGACTTCGTACTCAGCAAACGCACATGGATAGAAACGCAATTATTGAAACAAAGCGATTTCACCTCGCAGGTAACGAAACCGCTGCAAGACAACAAGGTTATGTTGTTTGGCGAGTGGGTAAACATCAAAGTGAGCCGCGGAAAACGCAGTCAGACGATTAGTGAGATGGGCGCTGTCGAATTTGTCATCGCACACAGAGTAAGTCAGGTTACGAGTAAAGCTAAGGACATGTTACTCGCTTATCTATCACAAAGCTTAACTGTATACGTAAACGAGCGCATAGCGTATTGGCAAAATGAGATGGGTGTTACAGCCAGCGATGTAAAAGTCAGAACGTACAAGCGCAGATGGGGTAGTTGTAATCAACGTCGTGAATTGAGTTTTAACACTTTTCTAGTTGGTGCACCCAAGTGGGTGATTGATTATGTGATTGTGCATGAACTTGCACATATTCGCCATATGGACCACAGCAATGCGTTTTGGCAATTTGTAGAGACAACATACGCGCATACGAATCAAGCTAAAGCTTGGCTGAAAGAGAATGGTCACAAGTTGGAATTAAGATTCGAATAAAGAAAGAAAAGTGGTGGAGGGAGCTGGATTCGAACCAGCGAAGGCAGTGCCGTCAGATTTACAGTCTGATCCCTTTGGCCGCTCGGGAACCCCTCCACACAAAAGTGGTCGGTTGCTTAGAACTAAAGAATAGTGGTGGAGGGGGCTGGATTCGAACCAGCGAAGGCAATGCCGTCAGATTTACAGTCTGATCCCTTTGGCCGCTCGGGAACCCCTCCTAAGCAACGGCGGCGATAATAGCAAACTGAGCATTCAAGTAAAGAAAAAAACTAAAGAAAATTCAAAAACAGCCGATAACTGGTTAGATATAATTCAGGTCGAACAAACTTTATGCAAATTGAGTCGATTCTCAGCAATGAGCTGCAATTAGGAACTCAACTAAATAAATGCGTGCAAGAACAACGCCGTGGCGACTTTGCCTGGTTGCTTGCTTCGATCTCTCACGATGCGTTGGATTTTGCGCAATTTCATTTGCCTGTTTGTGATAACACAGCCGCTCAGGTTGACGAGCAACAGTTGAGGATGCAATTAGGCGCTGCTCGGGCGCGTCCTTGCGCACCAGAGCACTTCAATATTGTACTGACGCAAAATCAATGTGAGTACATTTCCACTGGTTTGCGAGATTCTTTGCGATTACAAGATTGCTTAGACCCTACGCCGTTGGCTATTCGCAATGATCTCAAGCACATCCCATTGCCCATTATCGACAATTGTGAACCTAGGGTACAAGCCAAGTACCAAGATCAGTCAATGTCACTCAATGAGCCGCAGATGGACAGTGCAGCTTTTTATGACCAACTCAATGATCTCAAGCTTCAAGGGCTAAGTGCGATTGCTTAATTTCATTATTTCGCTGAGTAGCTAAATCAAATCAGGCGCTCTTGATTGGTCGGGCTATACTCAATCTAGGATTCTTACCTAACAAGGAATGATTATGCGATGTAAGAAATTTAACTCTGCCTTTTGTTATCTCGCCATTGCAGCAAGCTCAGCGGTTTGTATGAATGCCCATGCGAACCAATGGGACTTTAAAGTTGAGCCATATTTAATGGCGACGTCAATTGATGGCGACTCTGCCATAGGTACATTAGAAGCACCGCTTACGGTAGACTTTGGCACTATTTTAGATAATTTAGACAGTGCTTTTATGGTTCGTTTTGAAGCGTTCCATGACTCTAATTGGGGAGTGATCGCCGATTGGGGCTATATGGATTTGAAAAAATCACTGGATGTACCAAGGGATGGCGTGCTTAGCGCTCGTGTACGCCAAGGTGTGTTAGAAGTCAGTTTAGCATATAAGCACCACAGTAAATCTGTGGGTAATTGGGTAAATTATGTTGGCTTGCGTCGTTGGGACAACACCTATCAATTTGATGTTGATACAGCGATGTTTGCGCAAACCCGTGTTGTCGACAGGGATGAAGATTGGGTCGATATCATCTTAGGTTTTAGTTACAACCGAGAGTTTGCCGAGAAATGGCACTTTAATACTGCCGCAGATATTGGCGGCTTCGGATTGTCAGCGAAAATGACATCTAGCCTTAAACTAGGTGTCGTTTACGATTTAACTGAAAACTGGGATATGTCGTTTCAATATAAAGCGACTTATGTCGATTATGATACTGGGGACAGAGGCAGCAGCAATTACTTCAGCTATGACTCTATCACTCACGGACCCTTGATGAGCGCAAGTTATAAGTTTTAATTAACCGAGTGGACTGGGCTTTGGCTCCAGTCCGCTTAGTGACAGTGCCTCGATGCACATTGATACATTACACTAGCATTCACTCGCAACATCTCCCTGCTAACTAGCAGTTATATTGCACAGCACTTTTTAAACTTTTTGCCACTGCCACAAGGGCAAGCATCATTGCGGCTTAATTTAATTTCAGGGGTAGAGAACAGTTCACCTTCGTCATAACGCCAACTGCCTTGCTCTATAACGAACGAGGAACGTTCGTGAATGCAACATAAGGTACTGTCGTACAAATAGTACGCTTTGAATTCAACAGTCGCAGGGCTTAGCTCCCATTGACTATCAATCACTTCTAGCTTGGTAAATTTGGCGGCTTTTGCGAATTGAGCAACGTCTTCTTTTGCGTTGCCTACAATTGCTTTGCTTGAACAAGTCGCACATAGGTAGTCGATTGCCTGAGTGCAAAATGCGCTGTATCTCGATTTCATTAACGCTAATGGATCGGGCGCGTTTTGTTGACCGTTTACGTACACGCCACAACATTGTTCGAATGGTTGTGGCGACCCACAAAAACACATATTAAGTCTCTGAAAAATTACATCAACTAACAGTGTATCAAACTTACATTACATGCGGCACGGCTAATTGAGCTTGCTCTTCGTCTGATGTGAAACAAAACAACTGTGCTTTTGCTTGATGCGTGTTGAGCTGCATTTTTTCAAGTTGATTTTGGTTCACGATATCTGTCCACGTGATGATTGCGCAATAACGGCCATTTTGTAGCGCACAATTAAGTACGTACTCGACGTCAACGATATGCTTTCTGCGGATAACGAGTAGCTTATTAGTATCGATTGAACATGAATCTAATAAGTCACGGCTCGGAATGTGGTCCGGCGCAATAAGCAAAGTCCAACCGTTGCTCTTGTTATAACGATGCACGATTTTAAGTAGCTCGAACGATGCGGAAATTTCATCTTCCGTTTGTACAATATTAATCGCTGCAGGATTGTCTTGCTTGTAGCTTTTTACGTGTCGAATAGCCGCTGTATGTAACATAATTGCCTCGCTGTGGGTAATGTGAACGATATACAGTGTTTTATACAGTATGCGTATACAGTAGTTTATACAGTTGTTGTGTGCAAGCTTTTTTTGAGGCTTTTTTAATCATTAGCTCAGCGACCATTAAACGGGTAGTCAAAAAGCTGCGATAAAGTTGCAGCAAACAACCATTAAAAGCGGTCAATTGTCCGCAGTTGTGCTAACATTGCGCGCTTGTTTGTTAGCTCGAAAAAAGACTTATGCTAGAGAGTGTTTTTAAAATCAAAGCGCATGGAAGCTCGGTAAAGCGTGAAGTGATTGCCGGTTTAACGACCTTCATCACTATGGTGTACATTGTTTTTGTTAACCCAGCGATGCTCGCCGAAGCGGGTATGGATCAAGGGGCGGCTTTTGTTGCCACCTGTATTGCTGCGGCTATCGGCTGTTTTATCATGGGATTTTGGGCTAACTACCCGTTAGCGCTCGCTCCTGGTATGGGGCTAAATGCCTTTTTCACGTACGGCGTGGTGTTAGGCATGGGATACACGTGGCAATCGGCTCTTGGTGCGGTATTTATGTCGGGTAGTATTTTCTTGTTGTTGAGCCTTTTTAAAGTTCGCGAGTGGATCATAAACGCCATTCCACTGGTGCTCAAACGTGCTATAGCAACGGGTATTGGTGCGTTCTTGGCGCTTATCGCATTAAAAAATGCCGGTATTGTAGTGGCCAGCCCAGCGACATTAGTACAGCTTGGAGACATCACCAGCGCAGGCCCTGCGCTTGCGATCCTTAGCTTCTTTATTATTGCTGGATTGTTGTACAGAGATATAAAAAGCGGCGTACTAATCAGTATTCTGCTCGTGACCTGTTTAGCACTGGCACTCGGTTTGGTTGAATATCAGGGGATTGTCTCTGCGCCACCATCAATAGCACCGACCTTTATGCAGCTTGATTTTGCCGCAGCACTTGAGCTGTCAATGCTAAGCGTGGTGTTTGCTTTCTTATTTGTAGACTTGTTCGACACTTCAGGCACCTTAGTTGCTGTTACCCAAAAAGCGGGTCTAGCGGATGAGCAGGGGCGTATGCCACGACTTGGTCGTGCGCTAAGTGCTGACAGTACTGCAACAATCGCAGGCTCAGTACTTGGTACGTCAACCACTACTTCCTACATTGAATCGGTGGCGGGTGTATCGGTGGGTGGCCGTACAGGTTTAACCGCTGTTGTTGTGGGTATTTGCTTCTTACTGATGATGTTTTTCGCACCGCTAGCAGCCATGGTACCAGCCTATGCGACAGCAGGGGCAATTTTGTATGTCTCGATTTTGATGCTACAAAACTTGAAGCTCGTTGATTGGGATGACATGACAGACGCAATCCCAGTCGCAGTGGTACTCTTGATGACGCCGCTAACGTTCTCTATTGCGCACGGCATCGCTTTAGGATTTATCGCTTACACGGCAGTGAAAGTTGTGTGCAATAAGGCGAATGAGGTCAGTATTAGCGTTTGGATTCTGAGTATACTTTTTGTGTTGAAATTTATCTTTTTGTCGTAATTAAAAATGGCGCCACAGGGCGCCATTTTTATAAATACTCATTGTCGTTGATACATAAAATCTTCATGCTCAGTGGTATAACTGCTTCGACGCGGTTACCACTTCTTCTTCGGCGCAAATAACACGTCTAAGTCGTCTTTTTCTTGCTCTTCACGTTGTTTGCGAGTTGACGCATTAGATGCCTTTAGTTCAACGCTGATTTCGTTGAGAAGCTGCTCAAGTTGTTGCTTTTTAGATACAACATAGTCATCGCTGTAACTAAGCCCACAGATGGTCGCATAGGCTTTTTCAAAATATTGGCGAGCTGAACCAATCATGTTGGCGTGGCGCGCTGATGAACCGCGTTTAATTAAGCTTTCAATATTAATTTTCAGTTGTAAGTGCTCGAAGATTTTATCTTCTTGCATGAAGACTGGGGTGTCTAGTTTACCTTTACTGTGTTCAGAGCGCAGAATGTTTCTCAGCTTTTTAATGCCTTGGATGAGAGCAATAAGCTGCTTATCATGCTCTGGCAGCACAAAGTTTTCACCCGCATTAACGTTTTCATCGATGCCGCTTGCCAGTCTTTGCTTCGCATCATTTAAGCGCGATTTTAATTCCTTGGATTGAGGCGATAGCTCAACCATAGTGACAAGCGCGTCGTAGATGCGGCGATATAGAATAGTCAGGATATTATTCGAGAGCGGAATATTCACACTGTTGACCAATGCTTCTTCAGTGTCTTCAATAATTTTCTTTTGCTTTTGGAGCTCTTGGCGGCGTTGAGCTTCTTGTTTTTCTCTGTGTTGCTGCACAGCACTTACCCATACCGCTATGACGATAAGCGCAACAATTAACAGGATTATGATAGAAACTATCATGCACTGATTCTCTTACTAAAAATTTTACCCGCTATCAGCCATGTTACATAAAGAACCACAGCGAAGGTAGTGATAAGCGATAAATTCATGAAATAACATTAAATAAAATAAGAGTATAGGAGAGGATTTGCACCTTGAACATAAATCAACAGTACCGAGGGCTAATTAAATATGCTAGCCTAACCCACTGCACAAATTGGGTTATTCTAGGCGTTGATTTGTAAGATATTCGTCCTAATCACCCCAACTTATGCCGTGCGAATTTGTTTTCACAAAAAGGACTTCGCCAGCGCTTTGGAGGCTATACTTCAGAGCATGCCGTATAAAGTACAATAATAAAGAAAGTTTAATACCATGAAATTACAGCAGCTAAAGTACATCGTTGAGGTGTTGAACCACAACCTTAATGTGTCAGCAACCGCTGAGAGTTTGTATACCTCTCAACCGGGGATTTCAAAGCAAGTCAGAATGCTTGAAGACGAACTCGGAGTGCAAATATTTGGGCGCAGCGGCAAACATCTCACGCATGTTACTAGTGCTGGTAATGACATTATCAATATTGCTCGCGAGATCCTATCCAAAGTCGAGGGCATCAAAGCCGTCGCGAATGAACACACTCTCCCTGATCAGGGCAAGCTCAATATCGCCACCACACATACACAGGCTCGTTATGCGTTGCCGGGTGTTATTCAAGGCTTTATGAGCAAATATCCAGCGGTGTCTTTGCACATGCATCAAGGTACACCACAACAAATCTCGGATGCGGCAGCGCGTGGTGATGCTGATTTTGCAATTGCTACCGAAGCGTTGCACTTATACTCAGATTTAGTGATGTTGCCTTGTTACCACTGGAACCGCAGTATTGTGGTGGCCAAAGATCATCCATTGGCGAAAAAAGCCGATAACCTTACCATAGGTGATATTGCCCAGTATCCATTAATCACTTATGTATTCGGTTTTACGGGTCGCTCTGAACTTGATAAAGCCTTTAATGCACACGGACATGAACCACATATTGTTTTTACGGCAACCGATGCTGACGTGATTAAAACCTATGTGCGACTTGGGTTAGGCGTAGGTGTTGTGGCCTCGATGGCGATTGACCAGGTCAGCGATAAAGATTTAGTAGTCATTGATGCGAGCCACTTATTTGAAGCGAGCACCACAAAGATTGGCTTTAGGAAGGGCACTTTCTTACGCGGTTATATGTATGACTTTATTGAACGTTTTGCACCGCACCTAACTAAAGACAGAGTTGAGAAAGCCTGCTTATTGCGTAACCAAGACGATGTGGATGCTATGTTTGCAGACATAGACTTGCCCGTGCGCTAATGTAATGGGTGATGAAAGCGTATTAAAAAAGGCGACCTCAGGTCGCCTTTTTGCTTGTATCGGAGCAGTGAATTAACACTCAATGATATTAACTGCAAGACCGCCGCGAGCAGTCTCTTTGTACTTGGTTTTCATATCATTACCTGTGTCCCACATGGTTTTGATAACCTTATCTAGTGACACTTTTTGCTCACCGCTACCACGCATTGCAAGGCGTGATGCGTTGATAGCTTTAACCGCACCCATAGCGTTGCGTTCAATACACGGCACTTGTACTAGGCCACCCACCGGGTCGCAAGTAAGACCCAAGTTGTGCTCCATACCAATCTCAGCCGCGTTTTCAACATGTGTGACATTACCGCCCATGATTTCCGTTAACGCGCCCGCAGCCATTGAACAGGCTACGCCCACTTCACCTTGGCAACCTACTTCAGCGCCAGAAATCGATGCATTCTTTTTATATAGAATACCAATCGCAGCGGCAGTGAGCAGATAACGTGTAGCGATTTCTTTATCCACTTCTTTGATAAAGGTGTGGTAATACATCAATACTGCTGGCAGGATGCCCGCTGCACCATTGGTGGGTGCAGTTACAACACGCCCACCTGCGGCATTTTCTTCGTTAACAGCAAGAGCGAATAAGTCTACCCAATCCATCGCGCGAAGAGGATCGTTGTTGTTTTCAACATTGAGCTTCAAATACAAACTCGGTGCACGACGGCGCACTTTTAAACCGCCAGGAAGAATGCCTTCGGTGCGCATACCGCGCTCTGTACAGGCTTTCATCACTTCCCAAATGTGGAATAGTTCGTCGCGAATAGTTTGTTCTGAACGTAAGGTTTTTTCATTCGCCATCATCAAGCTAGATACACTCAAGCCCGACTCTTTGCACAATTCAAGTAGCTCTTGCGCGCTATCGAATGGATAGGGAGCTGGATTTTGCTCACGAATATCAAGCGCAGCTTGTTTTTCATTGTCAAAGTCTTGGTCGGTAACGATGAATCCACCGCCGATAGAGTAGTAGACTTGTGATGCAATAATGTCTTTGCCATTGAACGCGATGAGTTCCATGGCGTTAGAATGCTTAGGCAAGGTTTTACGACGATGGAAAACAATCGCACCTTGCTTTGGGAATTTTACCTGGTGTTTTTTATCAAGGTAAATAACTTGTTCTTGCTCGATTTTCTCAAGGATGTCTGGCACTGCGTCGGCGTCGACAGTTTCCGGATCGTAACCTGCTAATCCCAAAATAACGGCCTTGCCCGAGCCGTGACCTACACCTGTTTGCCCCAAAGAGCCAAACAGTTCAACTTTCACTTCGGTGACATCATTAAGCTTATTTTGTTCTTTTAGCGCTTGAACGAAAAGTCGCGAAGCACGCATTGGACCCACTGTGTGTGAAGACGATGGACCAATGCCAATACTGAACATGTCAAATGCACTGATCATAGTAGATATAACTCACATAACCTTTTGAACGGTCGGCCATGATAACGTTAAATAATTATAGATGTAATCCCAGCGGTTAGATTTTTAACTGCTCAGACCAAGCTGGTTGATGAATTGGTTAATGATGCGCTCAGTTGCGCCCCAAAGGAGGCCATGCTGGGTCGGCAATACCTCGAAGTGCAGTGTGCTCTTGGCTCGCTCAATAGGTAATGTATGCCAATTTGTTTTATCGCACAGCGTTGCAAACGAGATGAAAAACGCAGTGTCGACTTCGTTTTGGTCAATTTGCCAGAGTGTACCTGGTTTGAGATAAGCGAGATACGGCGTGATGACGATTTCGCCCAGCGTACTAATTTCTGGTAGACGGCCAATGACCTCAACATGTTTGGCAGGAATATTCAGCTCCTCATGCAATTCGCGTAGGGCCGTGTGCTCTAAAGTTGGGTCTTCGCGCTCTTGCTTGCCGCCGGGAAAGCAAAGCTGGCTGGGGTGATGCCTCAAATGACTGGCGCGTTTACATAGCAGTACCTGCGCGCCAGAAGGCGAATCGCTAATAAGCATCATCACTGCGCTGCGGCGTTTGGGGTGGAGTTTATTGTCGCTGAAAACCGGCGAAGATAGCAGGTAACGGCTGATGATCTGCGCACAGTTTAACTTTTCCACCGTGATAACTCACTCTAATGTTGGCAATATTTTATTCACTTTATGGTACGTTTCTTGGTATTCAAGTTCAACGTTTGAGTCTGCAACAATGCCGCCACCGGCCCAACAATAGAGCTTACTATTGTGCGCTACCAAGGTGCGAATGGTGATACTGGTATCCATGTCGCCACAGGCGCTCAAATATCCGATAGAGCCACAGTAGACGCTGCGGCGATGCGGTTCGAGCTCTTCAATTATTTCCATGGCGCGAATTTTTGGAGCACCTGTTATTGAGCCACCAGGGAATGCCGCTCGAAGCTGGTCGATGGCTGTTTTTCCCGCGGCCAATTCTGAACGCACTGTGCTGACTAGATGATGCACTGCTGGAAAGCTTTCAATGGCGAATAACGAAGGAACATGCACACTGCCGGGCTTTGCGACCTTGCCTAAGTCATTACGCAGTAAATCCACAATCATAACGTTTTCGGCGCGGTCTTTCGGCGAGTTTGCCAGTTGTTCTGCCAAGGCCGCATCTTCTTGTGTATCTGTGCTGCGCGGAAGGGTACCTTTGATTGGTTTGGTTTCGACCTGATTATTCTTTACTTCGATAAAACGCTCAGGAGAGATAGATAAAATGGCCCCATCGCTTAGGCGAATAAACGCTGAAAACGGCGCACGATTGTGCGCGCGTAAGCGCTGATAAGCCTGCCATTCACAACCTTGATATTGCGCACAAAAACGCTGGGCTAGATTAATTTGGTAGCAATCGCCACTGCGCAAGTATTCTTGAATTTTGGCAAACTGCTGGGCGTAAAATTCATAGCTCATATTTGATTGCCAAGCGGATGTTAGCGCAAAAGTCTCATTCACAGGCTGCGCGGAAATCAACGACAGGTACTGGTTTAAACCTGAGTCACTATCAACGTCCGGTTGGGCAACATAAAACCACTCGTTGTGTGCTTTATCAAAAATAAGCGCGTCGTGATAGAGGCCCACCTGCATTTGTGCTAGGTCAATATCATTGTGCGCAAGCTCAGGCATGCGTTCTAGAATTCTGCCCAGGTCATAACCAAAATAACCCAACCAACCTCCGCTGAATGGCAATTCATGGGGGGCCTTGTCAGTGCACAAAGCAGCTAGTTCATCTTGCATCAGCGCAAACACATCGCCCTTTACTGAATGGCCATCTAAGGTGATCTGCGCGTCTTTGACGGATAGCCATTTACGCGGGTTTATGGCGATGATATCGAAACGACTGTTGACGTGCTCGTCGCTTGCTGAATCGAGGAATATAGCCCCGGTCAAATGGTGAAAATGAGTAAATACATCACAGGGTTGTGCCTGTAATGGCACTTTGATGCAGTGCAATTGCGAATTTGTCATTATCTTCAACTCGAAGAACTAGCCCGAAACGGGCTGGGAGGTTATCATAAGTTACACTTTTTCAGAAGTCGCACTCTCTCACCGTGCGCACGTCACCGATTGGTCGTGATTGCTTTAACTAAATTAAAGCATGGCGACAAAGTATGAAGGAAGAACTATGAGCACTATTCGTCAGCAAGACTTCATCGACAGCATTGCCGATGCGTTGCAGTATATCTCGTTTTATCACCCATTGGATTTTGTTCAGGCGCTAGAGAAAGCCTACAACAAAGAGCAAAACAAAGCGGCGAAAGACGCCATTGCGCAAATCCTAATTAACTCGCGCATGTCTGCTGAAGGTAAGCGTCCACTGTGCCAAGACACAGGTATCGTTACCTGTTTCGTGAAAATTGGTATGGATGTTAAATGGGATAAAACCGACATGACCGTACAGCAAATGGTTGATGAAGGTACTCGTCGCGCTTATCTAAACCCAGATAACCCGCTTCGCGCATCAATTGTTGCTGACCCTGCAGGTTCACGTAAAAACACCAAAGACAACACGCCATCAGTTGTACATATCGATATGGTTGCTGGCAATGAAGTTGAAGTGATGATTGCAGCGAAGGGCGGCGGCTCTGAAAATAAAACGAAAATGGTAATGTTGAATCCTTCAGACGATGTAGCTGAATGGGTTGAGAAAACGCTACCAACTATGGGGGCAGGTTGGTGTCCACCTGGCATGCTAGGTATAGGTATCGGCGGTACGGCTGAAAAAGCAGCGGTACTGGCAAAAGAATCATTGATGGACCCTGTTGATATCCACGAGCTAATGGAGCGTGGGGCGCAAACGACTGAAGAAAAACTACGTTTAGAAATCTTCGAGCGTGCCAACAAAACAGGTATTGGTGCACAAGGTCTGGGTGGTTTAACTACGGTTGTTGATATCAAAGTTAAAACGGCACCCACTCACGCTGCGTCGAAGCCAGTGGTGATGATCCCGAACTGTGCGGCAACACGCCATGTACACTTCACCCTAGATGGTTCAGGTCCTGCTGATTTGAAAGCACCAAAACTAGAAGATTGGCCAGAAGTAACATGGGAAGTGGGTGCTGATACGCGCCGTGTAAATCTTGATACCTTGACTAAAGAAGACATCAAAGAGTGGAAGATGGGTGAAACCGTACTGCTAAGCGGCAAGATTTTGACTGGCCGTGACGCTGCACACAAACGTCTTCAAGGGATGATTGAAAGCGGTGAAGGCATGCCTGAAGGTGTTGATTTCAAGAATAAATTTATCTACTACGTAGGCCCAGTAGATGCTGTTGGTGATGAAGTCGTAGGTCCAGCAGGTCCAACAACATCAACACGTATGGATAAATTCACTGACCTAATGTTAGAGAAAACAGGCCTTATCGGCATGATCGGTAAAGCAGAGCGTGGCCCAGCAACCGTGGAGTCAATCAAAGATAATAAAGCGGTTTACTTGATGGCTGTTGGTGGTGCTGCTTACTTGGTTGCTAAAGCAATTAAGAAAGCACGCGTAGTCGCGTTTGAAGATTTGGGTATGGAAGCTATTTACGAATTTGAAGTAGAAGACATGCCAGTAACCGTTGCAGTAGATAGCGAAGGCGCGAACGCGCATACGCAGGGCCCTGCAATTTGGAAAGCAAAAATCGAAGAGCTGGATAGCGCGTTAAAATAATGCCTATCTGTTAAAAAGAAGAGCGCATTTGCGCTCTTTTTTATGGAGTGAAAAATGATAATAAAAACTCGTATAGCGACTTTAGTAGCTGGTTTGAGCGCTGCATTTGCAACGCAAGCTGAGGTACTGAGTGTCGAAAAGCTTAACAACCTTAATAAAGTTCACAGTGTTGCCGTTTCAAGTGATGGCCGCACTTTGGTGTATGGTTTGAAAACGCCGCAGGGCAGTGATCTGTATGTGCAGGCATTGAGTGCACAAACAACTGAGTTTGCACCCGCACAAAGTCAACCTAAGGCCACGCGACTAACATTTGACAAAAAAGCCGAATCAGACGTCACATTTGCTGCGCATAACAAGGGCGTTTACTTCTTATCATCACGTTCAGGCTCGCAACAATTGTGGTATTTACCGCTAGAGGGTGGGGAAGCAAGGCCAGTAACCGATTTTCCTCTGGATATTGAAGGCTATCGATTAAGTGCTGATAACACTTCGCTGGTGGTAAGTTTTGACGTTTACCCGAGTTGTGACTCGCTTGCATGTACTGTTGAAAAAGACAAACAGCAGCAAGCAGTGAAGTACAATGCTCAGGTGTATGATGACCTGATGGTGCGCCATTGGGATCATTGGAACGACGAAAAAGTCCGTCATTTATTCAGTGCAACAATCACTGATGAGCTAGTGACAGACGCCAAAGACATCACACCCAATTGGCAAACTGACGTGCCAGCTAAACCATTCTCAGGCATGGAAGAAGTGGCCATTAGCCCTGATGGCCAAAAGGTTGTATTCAGTGCCAAAGTCAAAGCGAAAGACAATGCTTGGAGCACTAACTTTGATTTATTCGAAGTCTCTATCGATGGTGGCGAAGCGCGCAACCTAACCGCTGATAATACGGCGTGGGATTCGAGCCCGCTATTCTCTGAAGATGGTCGTTACTTGGCTTACAAAGCAATGTCTAAGCCGGGTTTTGAATCCGATAAATTTACCTTGCAGCTGCGTGATTTACGCACCGGTGAAACAAAATCATTGGCGCAACAATGGGATCGATCTGTAGGCAGCTTTACCTTCGGTGCGGGTGGTCGTGCTATCTATGCAACGGCAAAAGATGTCGGGCAAACGAGTTTGTTTGAAATCAGCACCGCATTCGGTGATGTACGCTCTTTATTCTCGGATGGCTACGTTGGTGATGTTCACGTAAATGGGCAGCAGATTGTATTCTCGCGTCATGCTTTGAATTCGCCTAAAGACTTGTATCGCATTAATCGCGATGGTGCGGGTTTGTCGCAACTCACCGCCGTGAATAGCGAAAATTTAGCTTCTATGGCTTTTGGCGATGTTGAACAGTTTAACTTTGCAGGTGCCAACGATGAGACAGTTTATGGTTACCTCGTAAAACCTGCGCAGTTTGATCCGAAAAAGAAATACCCATTAGCATTTCTTGTTCACGGTGGTCCGCAAGGTTCATTCGGTAACATGTTCCACAGCCGTTGGAATGCACAATTGTGGGCAGCACAAGGCTATGGTGTGGTGATGATCGATTTCCATGGCTCAGTGGGTTATGGGCAGGAATTCACTAACTCGATTTCTCGAGATTGGGGCGGCAAGCCATTACAAGACCTGCAAAAAGGGCTAGCTCATGTGCAGCGCAACTATAAGTGGTTAGACACAGAAAATGGTTGTGCACTGGGAGCATCCTATGGTGGCTACATGATGAACTGGATCGCTGGCAATTGGCCAACCGGCTTTAAGTGTCTGGTGAATCACGCGGGTTTATTTGATATGCCAAGCTTCCACCAAAGCACAGAAGAGCTGTGGTTTGCAGAGCACGAAATGGGCGGGCCATTTTGGGCAAAGGATGCGGATTACAACAAGTTCAATCCTTCGGATTTTGTTGAAAGCTGGCAAACACCGATGCTCGTTACACAAGGTCTAAAAGACTATCGCGTACCCTACGCGCAAAGTTTGGGCGCCTTTACGACGCTACAGCGCAAGGGCATTGATTCTCGCCTTGTTGTCTACCCAGATGAAAACCACTGGATCCGCAATGCAGACAATCTAAAACATTGGTACGAGCAAGTATTTACTTGGATGGCGAAACACACCAAACAGTAATATTTACTACTCAGACCAGTCAAACGGGCGTTAGCAAATACCCCAGCTAATGCCCGTCATCTCACGTATTCGACATTTCTCTATCCCGTATTAAAATATTTACATAGAAGCTACCGTTAACGTAAACGTCACTTGGTCATGCAGCAATGTTATCCAAGAGGTGGTATTAAGTGGTTCGTAATTGTATATATTTATTATTATGAGAATAAAAAATCTAAATATGTTTGATTGAATGGAAAAAATATTTGGATTGTTATTGCATCAAGACTTTATCATCTGATTAAGTGGCATGGCCGACAAGTTAGTGATAGAGTCTGCGGCAATTTCAGCGCACCCGGTGTCAGGGTATAAAAGTTCGGAGAATAAAAGTGGCTGTTTTTAATCAAGTTGATTTTGATAACCATGAGCAAGTGGTTTTTTGTAGTGATAAAGAATCAGGCCTTAAGGCTATTATCGCAGTTCACAGCACAAAATTAGGTCCTGCGGTAGGTGGTTGCCGTATGTGGAACTACGCAAGCGACGAAGACGCAATCACTGACGTACTACGTTTATCGAAGGGCATGACATACAAAAACGCTGTAGCTCGCCTACCATTCGGTGGTGGTAAGTCAGTTATCATTGGTGATGCAAAAGAGATCAAATCTGAAGCACTTTTCCGTGCATTTGGTAAACAACTAGAGCGTCTAGGTGGCAGCTATTACTCAGCAGAAGACGTAAACATCACCACAGGTGATGTAATGGTTATGCACAAAGAGACTAACTACGTAATGGGTCTTGAAGGTAAAAGCGGTAACCCATCGCCATTTACTGCCCTAGGTACATTCCTTGGTATTAAAGCGGCTTTCCAGCACAAGCACGGTCACCAAAATCTTGAAGGCGTTAAAGTGTCTGTTCAAGGTTTAGGTGCGGTGGCGTACGATCTATGTAAACACCTACACAATGCTGGCGCTGAGTTGTTCGTTACGGATATCAATGAAGCTTCTGTAGCGCGAGTAGTGAATGACTTCAATGCGACTGCTGTTGGTATCGATGAAATCTACGATCTAGATGTAGACGTATACGCTCCGTGTGCACTAGGCGCGACTGTAAATGACAACACCATCCCTCGTATCAAAGCGGGCATCATCGCGGGTTGTGCAAATAACCAGCTAGCTGAGTCACGTCATGGTGAAATCCTTCGTGAAAAAGGTGTGCTTTACGCACCAGATTACGTGATCAACGCCGGTGGTATCATCAACGTTTATTACGAAACAAAACCTGAAGGTTACAGCGCAGAAGCATCAACTAAGCACGTTGAAGGTATCTACGATACACTTATCGAGATCTTCCAACGTTCTGATGCAGAGCAAGTGGGCACGCACGTTGTGGCTAATGAACTAGCAGAAGAGATCATCGCAAACGGTCTTTAATATCTGCGTTTGTTGACGCGTTAAGAGCGATTTTAGTTAATAGGTTGCTTAAATTATTGCGTCAATTATCTGAATAAGGCATGCTCCAAGCATGCCTTTTTTATGTGTTATTCACCGATGACAACAGCATTTACGCCCGTTGACCTGCCCGCGTGGGAACGCCAACAACACTTCGAATTCTTTAAAGATTTTCATCAGCCTTATTTTAATGTGTGCGTGAGTTTGCAGGCTTGGCCTCTGTATGAATATTGCCACGCGAACAAAGTATCATTCTTCCTTGCTTACCTTTATTTGGCGCACATCAGTGCGATTGAATACCAACCGATGGGATTACGTATCCACAATGGTGAGGCCGTTCATTGTGCTGATCCAAGAGTTAGTGTGGTGCAACTAGCAGAAGATGAAACGTTTCGTTTCAGTTATTTATCGTCTGCACCAAGCTTTGCGGCATATCGTCAACATCATCAAGAACAAAGTGCTGTGTCACTCAGGGAACCTCTATTTAGCGAAGCGTTTGCATGCACAGAAGGGCAATGCGACCTAATTCATATTTCCGTGTTACCTTGGCTGAATTTTAGCGCCTTTTCGCACGCCACTCATTCGGGGGCGTCAAATGGTATTCCTAAGTTGGTATTCGGCCAATACGATAAGAAATCACGGACCATGCCATTAGCGCTGGATGTTCACCACGCGCTAATGGATGGCTTGCATAGCGCGCGCTTTATTCAGATATTGCAAAAGAAGTTCTTAAATCCCAAGAAGTACCTAAAAAGTTAACAAATACAGTGTGCTAGCGGCAAAAATGTCGCGATTACGCGTAATCAATTGTAATTGTTCACCGACCGTGTAAAGTGTATGTTCATATACCATAAAGTTAATAATAATTGAGTTGTAGGTGAGCAACGTGCAGTGTGCCTATTATCCCCTTGCATTTATATGTTTCTTATTCGCGTTGTGCGCGCAAGCAACTCAAAACACGTCACTTCAAAATATTCCTCTGAACCATTATTTCGCCGAAACATGGGACACACGAGATGGACTTCCTCACAACAGCATTAATGCCCTTGCGCAATCCAAAGACGGTTATATTTGGGTAGGAACCTGGGAAGGTGCGGCCCGTTTTAACGGTCGTGAGTTCACTTTATTTACCCGTGGACAACAAACTGGTTTGCCGGATTCAGGCATTCGCAGTCTTAGTCTTGATGCGCTTAATCAGGACCTCTATGT
This sequence comes from Pseudoalteromonas pernae, assembly GCF_039831865.1. Taxonomy (NCBI): domain Bacteria; kingdom Pseudomonadati; phylum Pseudomonadota; class Gammaproteobacteria; order Alteromonadales; family Pseudoalteromonadaceae; genus Pseudoalteromonas; species Pseudoalteromonas pernae. The sequence goes on along the minus strand of NZ_JBDODM010000001.1, from coordinate 533,613 downwards.
AGCAGGTTCCCGAGGAGGTGTGAGTATCGCTAAAGGCGCCCAGTGGCAAGCGATGCCTTTAGCAGATAGCATGGTGAACTTCGCTAAACGTGTGAGTGACGGTGCTCTATGGTTGGCTCTTGAAGATGGCGGTGTGGTGCGTCGCGACGCGAACGATGAGCAAAAATTCCTCGATGGCGTTAGTACGTACCATATACTGGAGCACCAAGATGTGGTGTGGATTGCCAGTAGCCAAGGCTTATATCGATACAGAAAAGGTGAAGTCACTAAGCTAAAAAATGTCCCTGTCGCTATTTCAGGGATGATCTTTAAATTAGCATTGGACACCCAAGAGCGCCTGCTCGTTGGCACAGAGCAAGGTGTTTGGCGATACGACAACGAGCAATTCACACTGCTACATGATGACCTAAAGTTTGAATCAATTTCTGCCATTTTGGTGGATTATCGCGGTGATATTTGGCTTGGTACTATCAACCATGGGTTATTTCGTGTCAGTGAATTCGGTATAGAGAAACTCGATGCCAACGTGGGTTTACCAAGTAACCGCATTTTATCGCTGTTAGAAGATGATGAACGTAGCATCTGGATAGGCACCAATGCAGGCTTGTTTCGATTACGCCAAGCACCTTTTACCACCTTAAGCCAAGCGCGTGGCCTCTCTGGTGATTATGTGCGGGCGATACTTAGCCACACTGATGGCTCATTGTACATTGGCACCAGCAACGGATTGAATCGATACGAAGGTGATGTGGCTATCCCGCTAGGACAAGACCTTCAGGCTCCCATTTCTGTACTGAGCCTCACCAGCGCAAAAAGTGGTGGCATTTATGTCGGCACATACACAGATGGCTTACTTTACTTCGACGGCCAGCAATTCCAGCCCTTGTTTAGTCGTGATAACGACTTAGCTAGTAACGAAATTCGCGCTGTGCTTGAGCAAGAAGACGGTTCGTTATGGATTGGCACTTCCTCGGGTTTAGTGCACAAGGACAGCCAAGGAAAACTGACCTTGTACACGGATAAAGAAGGTTTGCCTGGTAATTTTATAATGACGCTGGCAGAGGACGAGCAGGGCCGAGTCTGGGTTGGTACGGGTGTAGGAGTCGCGTTTGTTGATAAAGCAAATGTCACGACAGTTCCGATGTCACAACATCTTGATTCTGAATACGCATTTGGCTTTTTTATGGAGCCTGGTGTGGTGTGGATGGCGACAGATAGAGGCCTGCTTCACTACGACATTGCAACCGCGACCATGATAAAGGTCGGCAAAGAACAAGGTCTGCCAGTCGATAAGCTGTTTGCAGTTGTTGTTGACGAGTTTGACCATTTTTGGCTCACCAGTAATCGTGGTGTCATTCGCGTGAGCCGCGAGCAGCTTAATAAAAGCTTACAGGACCAGCGTCATCAACTCGAATTTACCTTGTTCGACCAAGGTGACGGCATGCTTAGCTCACAGGCCAATGGTGGCTCCCAGTATCCTGCGCTACGACATACCGATAACAGTATATGGGTGGCAACGGCACGCGGAGCTGCGGTGGTTGACCCTAACAAACTGACGCGTATGGCAAACGTTGCATTACCCGTGAGTATCGAATCAATCCAGTATGATAATGAACCACAGTCACTTATCGCTGAGGCTGAAATGGTTGTTCCGGCTGATGTAAACCGCTTGTCCATAAGTTATGCCGGACTGGGGTTTGTGATGACCGAGCGCATAGAATATCAAACCAAGCTGCAAGGTTATGACCGAGATTGGGTTGACCGTGGTAATTTATCTATTACCGAATATACCAACCTTGCACCGGGTAAATATCAATTCCAAGTGCGAGCGCGTTATCCATATGGGCAATGGCAAGAAACTGAGACTTTCATTAACTTCAAGGTCTCACCGAAAATGTGGCAAACCGTGCCCTTTAAATTAGCCCTAACCACTGCATTTATTCTGGGACTGATATTGGTTTATCGTTTGCGCTTCTATCATTTAAAACGCAGCGAAGCACAGTTAAAACAACGAGTTAAAGAGCAAACACAAGTGCTTGCTGAACAAGCGCAGGCGTTTGAACATCAAGCCACGCACGACCAGCTTACCGGCATTGCTAATCGTCGAGCGTTTGATACGTGGCTGACAGAGCATTTTGACGACGCAGCTCGAAAAACTGAGCCCCTTAGCTTGTTGATCATCGATATCGACTACTTCAAGCAAATTAACGACCGCTATTCACACTTGGTAGGCGACAATGTGATTGTGGAAGTCGTGAACGTCATAGAGGCTTGTTTAGGTGAAGATGCCTTATTTGCACGTTGGGGCGGCGAGGAATTTACCATTTTGTTGCCACACACTGATGAACGAGCAGCATTACAACAAGCACATAGCATTTGCGATAGCGTTAACTCGCATCAATATCAGCAGATAGCCGAGGACTTGCAGGTATCGGTCAGTATTGGTGTTGCTGACAACCACAGCGCCGCAAACACCGATCGTCTACTTTCTAACGTAGACAAAGCATTGTATGTAGCCAAAGAGCAGGGCCGTAACCGAGTTATTGGTTTCGAGCGAGATTGTTGCGTTAATATCGCGGATGTCTAGCAAGTGGCCGGCGAAGACCTAGCGGATATCAACGACCTTACTGGCTTTTTTGTAGCGTATTTGCAAGCCGGTCCATGAGGGGAGCTCCCAACGTTTAGGCGGATCTTTGCGCTCGCCACTGGCGTAGTGGGCAATAACACGCTTGGCTTTAAACAAATATTCAATGTTAAGTGTTACTCCGGGCAGCGTTACTTGCAGTGGGTAACGCTCTATAAAGTCTTTGGCTTGCCAAGGGTCAATGCCGTCGTAGCTAAAATCTTCAGCTTCTAGTAAAGCCAGATCGTCTTGATCTTGTACACCTAACTCGCAAAGTCGCGCAAGGAGGTGTTGCTCAACATTAGGAACGTCTTGTTCTACAGCGTGATAACGCAAATAAAGTTGATGATAGGCTATATCGTGCGCGAGCTTTTCGCCAACCCCAGCAAATAATTGATTGTCCATAATCAGTTGTACCACACAGTTGAGCAGTAACTCTGAGGGGGCAAGACAGTCTTGTATTTCCAACTCTCGCCCAGCATATGATTTGCGAACTTGCGCCCACACTTGGCTGGTCTGCGACTGCTCGCAATCAACAAGGTAGCAACCTACTAATTCATCGGTTGTGGGGGCACATTCAAGCACGATTTTGTGGCTAATTGGTGCGCACAATGTGGCTAGCGTATCCGCATGTTTTTTGCCTTTCCCAGCAAGAGAAAATGAGTCCAGTACCAAGGCTGCATCGGTGCTTTGGGGCAGCAGCGAGTTTTTTGCAGGACGCACCTCCTGCACACCATTGCCTAAGCCGCCACGGCGATTATTTCTGCTTACGAAAATACATTCAGGTTGTGCTTTAGCGATGGCATGAATCAGCTCGTGGTAATTAAAGCGGGCGCTTTTGGCTAATTCCGGTAGCTGATAGTGGCTGCGCAAATAATTGCTGTAGGTACGTGCTTCTTCCAATGCTACATCATCGACAACTAAGTAGTCTTGGCACTGCCCACGCACTGCAGCGATAGCAAGGCCAATATCGCTAGAAGCCACATGTTCACCTAATGCACTTGCTAATAAGGTGAGGTTTTCTTTGTTCGGTAACGCGTAGAGTTGCGCTGGGGTGGCAACAACACTAGCTAAATCAATGACGGCTTGGCGTAGCGTTGAGCTTGGCATGGTTTCAATCAAATAGCCCCAATGCGCATCAACCGGCAGCGGATAGATTCGACGCCCGAGTTCAGTGGCAAGATGGTTGGCATCAATGGCGCCAATGGCGCGCAGGTGTTCTATGGCGCGATTTAAGCTACTCGCTGGCAGAGGAGTCAGCAAAGAGAGTTCACTTACTTTGATATTGGCGCAGGCACTGGCAAGCACTAATTCATCAAGCGCTTCGCGCTCTACCTCAACAGGTGTTTGGGCAAGCAGAGGTGCGTGTTCACCGAACAGGCCAATGTACAGTCCCGGCGCGGTGCGCCCGCAGCGGCCTTTACGTTGTGTTTGTGAGTCTCTAGCAATGGCATCAAGGCCCAATACAGTTTTGCCTTTGCGCAGGTGTGTGCGCCTCTCCAGCCCTGAATCAATCACACATTCGATACCCGGTACGGTAAGGGAGGTTTCTGCCACGTTGGTGGCAAAGATAATACGTCGCTCATCGCTTTGTTGCAGCGCTCGACGTTGCTCGTTTACAGGACTAGAACCATGCAAACTGATGCATTGTGCCGCTAAAGTACGACACTGGCTCATACATTCATTGATTTCAGCGCGACCTGGCAGGAACACTAATATGTCTTTATCGCTGTGTTCGAGTGCATATTCGCAGGCTTCATATACGCGATGGGCTAAATCATAACGCGAGGGCATGGCCTGTGCATCCGGCGCTAAAAACTCACTGCGGATGGCAAACATGCTGCCATCGCTGCGCAGCGCAGTGGCATCGATATAGCTGGCTATCATGTCGTTTGCAAGCGTTGCAGAGGTGACAATCAAACGGTGGCGCTGGTGATGCTTTAACAGCGCGAGCAACAAGTCAGTGTCCCAACGACGCTCATGAAACTCATCAAGCATCACTACGTCGTACTCACTCAGTTGTGTCTCAAAAAACCAGCGCAGTGCCACACCGGGCGTGGCGAACACAATGTTCGTTTGTTCACTAAAGAGTGCTTCAAAGCGAATCGCATAGCCGATATCTTGCCCGAGTTTTTGCTGATTTTGCTCAGCGAGGTAGTGCGCTAGCGAGGTCGCAGCGATGCGCCGTGGTTGCACAACAAGTACGCGACCAGTGCGGGCTGCCCATACTGGTAAACATGTTGATTTTCCGCTACCTGTTGGCGCATGGACGATGACATTGTGGCTTTGTATCGTCTGTAAAAACTCATTTTCTATGGCGTAAATTGGCAGCGTGGTCATTGTTTTTTATCTAAGATTGGAACACTGAGATTGAAATACCGCGCCAAGGGTCATATTAAGTAACAGAGAAGTCAAGGAAATAACAAATGATCAACGCGTTACTACTCATTCTACTTGTTGTCTTTGTGGTACTTTACTGGCGACAAGACACGCTGCGCCTAAAGCATTGGCAAAGGAAATATCAAAATACTGAGCTCAGTGAAGAACAAAAGCAACTGCTGCTCAGGGTCATGCCAATATACAAGGCAATGACAGATGCGGACCGTAGCAAACTCGAAAAGCATATTTGTTGGTTTATGGGAGAAAAGCGCTTTTTAGGGCGCGATGGTTTGCAGGTGAATGACGCAATGAAGCTTGTGGTCGCTGCAGATGCCTGTTTACTCATGCTCAACAAACCCTGGCCACTGTATCCCAATGTCAAAGAGGTACTGTTATACCCAAGCGCCTATTACGCCAACGTAACGCAACGAGATGTAGCTGGGTTGGTGAGCTACCACCAAGTTGTGCGAGAAGGGGAGTCATGGCCCGGTGGTACTCTGGTGTTAAGTTGGCACGATGTGCTTGAGGGCAACCGCTTGCCAGGCGATGGTCATAATCTGGTATTTCACGAGTTCGCCCATCAACTAGACCAAGTCACAGGGCAGACTAATGGCACACCGGAGCTACCAAATAAGGGGGCTTACACGCGCTGGGCCGAGGTGTTTACCCGAGCGTTTAATAAACTCAAAAGTCATGTGGCTTACAATATGCCCCATGTTATGCATAGCTATGGGGCGACCAATGAGGCGGAGTTTTTTGCCGTAGCAACCGAAACCTTCATTGAAAAACCCCACCAAATGCGCCAGTTTGACGCAGAGCTTTTCAATATTTTGAGAGATTATTATCAGTTTGACCCAAGTGACTGGCAGCGCAGTTAGAGTGTAATTGTCTTGGTACAAGGATCTGTAACGATTGCATTAACAGTTTGTACCCAAGCCTAGCACGCGGGCAATGTTTATTGATATAATCTGCGCGCTAGCATGATTATTTGCTCTTTGAGTGAGCTTAGCTAGTCACTACACGGAAAGATTTCTAAGTACAAGGAATGTATGTTACGCAAGGCTTCTCGGCCTTGTTCACAAATGAGCCAATAGGCTTGCGGTGTCATTTGCTACATCACCATTTCTTGATAAATGAGCTTTCCTCGCCAAAAGATACAATAATTTATGTATTCGCTGTTGCGCGATTACAAGGAGGAAACACTATGTTTAAAAAAACAGTAGCTGCATTGGCATTGATTGGTACATCGTTCGCTTCACAGGCAAACTGGCAGGCGGGTGTAGGGTATGTGAATTTATCTGATAGTCCAAGTGGGTATGACATTAGTTTGGATGGTGTATACGGCTCACTGGGTTATAAGTTTAAATCAAGCGACAATTTTTATTGGGTGCCTGAATTACGTCTAGGTACTGGTATTGGAGACGATACGATTGATAATTACTTAGCTGGGAGTGTTCTAAACACTAAATTAGAAATGGAACGATATATTGCGCTGTCTCTTCGTGGCCAATATGAATTAGATAATGGAGTGTATTTATATGCCGCTCCTTCATACGCTAATGTAGAAATTAAAGCGTCTGGATTTGGAGCGTCCTTGTCTGAAGACGAATGGGAATTTGGTCTAGGTGGCGGCATAGGTTACAACTTCAGCAACAACATGGCTGCAGAACTGTCTTATGAACAGTTTGATGGTGTTGATGTGGTGAGCCTTGCAGTGAAGTTTGATTTTTAATTAATCCTTCTCGCATAGCGATTGCAGCGTTTAGCAGGTAAATTTGTTAAACGCTCAACCTAACTACTTTCAAATTTACTCGTGTTTCGTAAATTTGAAACGTAGGCCGAGTATTCCCCCTCACTTATTTCTATCTCTGATTTTTGCCCATTAAGCCCATGTTGCTTCCCCTTTGCGATGGTTTTTGTTTTAGTAGGCAATGATAATAACTAAACCTAATCAGAGAATCATATGAAGACTCCATTATACAGCGCCTTGGCATTGGCTATCTCACTCGCTTTGCCAACGGTTCATGCTGATGAAGCCACAAAAGATGATAAAAAATGGCAAGTTGACAGCCCTCAGGGTGAATTTTTAGACGCAAAAATCAGCGTTACCCAAGGTACTTGGATGAACGTGGATGTGTCACCCGATGGTAAAACCTTAGTGTTCGACCTTCTTGGTGACATCTACACTATGCCTGTTAGCGGTGGTAAAGCGACACAGCTTACATCAGACATCGGCTGGCAAATGCAGCCGCGCTTTAGCCCAGATGGCAAGCATATTGCGTTTACCTCTGACCAAGGCGGTGGTGACAACATTTGGATTATGAACCTAGACGGTTCAGAACAAACACAAGTTACTAAAGAATCTTTCCGCTTGCTTAACAGTCCAGCATGGAGTCCAGATGGCGACTTCATCGTTGCCCGTAAGCACTTCACTGCAAGCCGTTCACTTGGTGCGGGTGAGGTATGGATGTATCACAAAGCCGGCGGCTCCGGCGTGCAATTGACAGAGCGCCCGAACGACCAAAAAGATTTAGGTGAGCCTGCGTTTTCACCAGACGGTCGATATGTGTATTTCTCGCAAGATGCAACGCCAGGAAAGACCTTTCACTACTCAAAAGACTCAGTGCAGGGTATCTACAAAATTAAGCGTTATGACCGCGAAACCGGTGAGATTGAAACAATCTTAAGTGGCCCAGGTGGCGCAATTCGCCCAACGCCGTCTCCAGATGGTAAAACCTTGGCGTATATCAAGCGTGATGACTTCCAAAGCACCTTGTATTTATATGATTTAGAGTCAGGCAAAGAAACCAAGCTTTACGATAAGTTAGAACGTGATATGCAAGAAACATGGGCTATCCATGGTGTATATCCGACGATGGCTTGGACTCCAGACAACGAATCACTGATCTTCTGGGCGGGTGGTAAAATTCACAAGCTTGATGTGGATAGCGGCGAAAGCGCTGAAATCGCGTTTGAAGTAGAAACCACTAAATCAATCCAAAAAGCAGTGCGTTTTACGCAGGAGCTAGATACACCAGAGTTTGACGTGAAAATGCTGCGCAATGTGCAGGTTTCACCAGATGGCGAAACAGCGATTTTCGAGGCGATGGGGCACATTTATAAGCGTGACCTTGAGTCGGGTAAAATTAAGCGTTTAACCAGCCAAGACGACCACTTTGAATTCTTCCCAACTTTCTCACGTGATGGCAAACAGATTGCCTACGTAACTTGGGATGATGAAAAGCAAGGCAGTGTGCGTGTGGTGTCTGCGCGCTCGGGTCGCGGTGATACGCTCACCACTGAGCCTGGTAAATACGTAGAACCAGCATTTAGCCCTGATGGCGAAACACTGGTGTTCCGCAAATCATCAGGTAGCAGTTTACTTGCGCCAGAGTGGTCACTTAAATCAGGTATTTATGCCGTTGATACAGACGGTAAAAACAAGCCTGAGCTTATTACTGAAAGTGGCTATCAGCCACAATTCGGTAAAGATAACGACCGTATCTACGTAATGAGCCCGTGGCCAAAACCGACGTTCAGCGTTGTTGAGCTTGAAACGAAGAAAATTCGCAAGTTATACGAGTCTGAGCATGCGACTGAATTCCGTATCTCACCAAACGGCGAGTACCTTGCATTTGCAGAGCGTTTTAAAGTTTTCGTAACGCCATTTGTTGAGCGCGGTAAAACCATCAATATCGGCCCGAAAGACAGCCAATTCCCGGTTGAGCAATTATCTGTTCGTGCAGGTGAAAACATCAGTTGGAGTGGAGCGAGCGACCGTTTGTACTGGAGCCTAGGCCCAGAGCTTTATCATGCTTCGCTCGATGGCATCTTCAATATCAAAGCAGATGAAAATGCTAATTTCAAAGTAGAAAGTGGTGACAACATCGGCTTCAAAAAGGCCATGGCTGAGCCAGAGGGTATGATTGCTCTTGTCGGTGCCAAGGTGATCACGATGAACGGCGAGGAAGTCATTGAAAATGGTGTAGTACTGACTGACGGCAAGCACATCAAAGCCGTGGGTGCGCAAGGCGATGTAAGTATTCCAAAGGGTGCTGAAGTTATTGATGTAACTGGCAAAACAATCATGCCGGGGATTATTGATGCACACGCTCACGGTGGCCAAGGTAGCGATGAAATCATTCCTGAGCAAAACTGGAAGAACCTTGCTGGCTTGTCATTGGGTGTAACAACAATTCATGACCCAAGTAACGACACCACAGAAATCTTTGCAGCCAGTGAAATGCAAAAGGCTGGCGAGATTGTTGGCCCACGTATCTTCTCAACGGGTACCATTTTGTATGGTGCGAATATGCCGGGTTACACCTCGCATGTTGACTCACTGGACGATGCGAAATTCCACCTTGAGCGCTTACAAAAAGTGGGCGCGTTTAGTGTGAAGTCATACAACCAACCTCGTCGCGATCAACGCCAGCAAGTGATTGAAGCAGGCCGTGAATTGGGCATGATGGTCGTCCCTGAAGGTGGTTCATTACTGCAGCACAACTTAACCATGGTTGTTGATGGTCATACGACTATTGAACACTCTATTCCTGTTGCCAATATTTATGAAGATATCCGCCAACTGTGGTCGCAAAGCGACGTGGCTTACACGCCAACATTGGGCGTGGCTTACGGCGGCATTTGGGGTGAGAACTATTGGTACGATAAAACAGATGTATGGAATCACCCACGTCTAAGCAAGTTTGTGCCTAAGAACCAGTTGTTACCGCGTTCTATGCGCCGTACCAAAGCACCTGAGCATCACTACAACCACTTCAACAATGCGCGTGTATCTGCCGAGTTGCAAGATTTAGGTGTAATGGTCAATGTCGGTGCGCACGGTCAGCGCGAAGGCCTAGCGGCGCACTGGGAAATGTGGATGTTTGCCCAAGGTGGTATGACGCCACTGGAAGTGATCCGCACAGCAACGATTGACCCTGCGAAAACCTTGGGTCTAGACAAAAACCTAGGCTCACTAGAAGCAGGTAAGCTCGCTGACCTTATCGTGATTGATGGCGATATTCTGAGTGACATTCGCCAATCAGACAAAGTGCAGTACACCATGATCAATGGTCGACTGTTCGATGCCGAAACGATGAACGAAGTGGGTAAAGATAAGCGCAAGCCGCTATTTTTTGAAAACAACTAAGCACAGTTAATCGTGAATTAAAAAGCCCGCTTTATGCGGGCTTTTATGTTTTACAAATAGGTAATTGGCACAATTTATAAGCACTTAGAAGTGCTGTTATCGCTTATATCTTGCCTTGGCTTACCACTGCTATACACTCTCGCAAGCCAACATTATTGAGGAAAACCATGAAGCATTGGGTACTTATTTTTACGCTGTTGAGCGTATTATTCTCTGCAAGTTTTGACGCACAAGCGCGTAAAAAATTCGGCTCTAAGAGCACGGGTAAAACCGAGCAAACACAAACAACACAAAAACAACAAACAACGGATACCAGCACGGTCACCAAAAAATCGTCGACTAAAAAAGGCATTATGGGCGGTATTTTGGGTGGATTGCTCGCAGGTGGACTTATCGCGGCCATGATGGGCGATGACTTTGAAGGCGTGCAGTTACTAGAAATCCTGCTTCTTGCAGGCATTGGCTTTATGCTATTTAAGTTGATCACCTCTGCGCTGCGCAAAAATCAGCCGCGACCAGCGATGGCATCGGCCAATGGTGCCCAGTTTAGAAATCAACAAAGCTATCAGCAACCTGCGATGAACGCTGGTGCAGGATTTGGCGCACAAGCAATTCCGATGGACTTGCCAGCGAATTTTGATGAGCGTGGCTTCTTAAATGCTGCGAAAGACCATTATGTGGCAATTCAGCGCGCTTGGAATGTGAATGATTTCAACGTGATTGCCGAGTACTTATCACCTGAGCTGGTGGAAGAATTTAGAGCCATTCGCGCCGAGCAAGGCGAAGTACAAACAGAAGTTTTGTTCGTTGATGCACGTATCGTTAGAGCGAGTACCTCTGTTGCTACATGGGCTATCAGTGTGCAATTCAGCGGCCAATATCTTGATAAGATTGAAAACACCAAAGAGCCTATCAACGAAATTTGGCACCTAGAGCGCCAAAACCAAGACTCTGCTCCGTGGCTAATTGTAGGCACTGAGGACTTAGTTGACTAAAACATCAGGCTCGTTTGGGCTTTTAACAGCCAAAATAAAAGAGGCCGCTTAGCGGCCTTTTTTAGTTGAGTTCTTGTTGTCTAAAAGCGCGGGGAGAGGCGCCAAAGTGACTTTTAAAGCGGCGGCTAAAATGGCTCACACTATTAAACCCAGTTTCAAAACAGACCGCGGTAACGTTTTTACCCTGACTTAACAGCTGTCGAGCCTTATTGAGTCTGCGCGCCAGAATATACGCTTGCGGGCTCAAGCCAAAGCGACTGCGAAAGGCATTAAAGAATTTGCTGCGCGACATACAAGCCAATGAACACAAGCTCTCCACATCAATCAGCTGCGCCAAGTTAGCGTCTATGTGCGCTACAACAGCATGCCACACACTTGCATGTGGGTCTTGCTGTGCACATTTGAGGAGCGCTTGGTGGTCTTGCTCACGTAATAATCGTACCAGTAATTCTGTACTGGCAAGCTCAATAAGCAGCGCTCTGTCTTGCTCATTTTCTGTAAATGCCGATATAAGACGCTGATACACACTCTGTGTGCTGGCGCTATGGGTGAGTTGCAAGGTAGGAGCTTGCTCAATGCTTTCACTGGTGTGTTGGATTCGCATTTGCTGCGCTACTTGATGTAATTTTTGGGTGTCTATTTCAATGGTCAAGCAACGAGTGGGCGTGCTCAGCGTAGCATCAGGGAAATCAATGGCGACCTTTTCTGATGGCGCTATCACAAAACTTTGGCCGGGGGTGAAATCTCTACCTTGGCTTAAACTCTCATGATGCATGACTTTTCTACCCTGAATCATGGCACAAAACATCATTTCATCCGCTTTGAACGGGATATGCTCGCTGAACTGGTAGGTGTCGTACATACACAATTGCACGCCATCGGCGTTAAACACCGAACGGTGGTCAATCAGTGTATCGAGGCGCTCTAGGGAATCATAGTGTGGTGTTGCCTGCATCTCATCGCTCCTGTGCTGAACATGTAGGGCGTGTTGATCTTTGCTGTGTGTTACCTCAAAGGTCAACAGGCCCTAAGCATGGCCAAAATGTGTACGTGTAGTCAAGCAAGTTGGAATAACAATCAAGTTTTTATTTGCAAACTGAACTAGCTTTAAAGTTCGCCTGAACAGTGTGACAACAAGCACTTACTGTTCGGCACGCTTTTATATTGCAGCAAATAAGGACAACAACAATGATCTATGCAAAACCCAATTCAGCGGATGCCGTAGTGGCATTTTCTTCACAGTATGAAAACTACATTGGTGGCCAATGGGTCGCCCCGGTCGATGGCAACTACTTTGACAACACCACCCCAGTAACAGGCGAAGTGTTTTGTAAAATCCCACGCTCCAATGATAAAGACATCAATCTTGCTTTGGATGCGGCGCACAAGGCTAAAGAAAGCTGGGGCAAGATGTCTGTCACTGATCGCAGTAATTTATTGCTTAAAATTGCTAATCGGATTGAAGAAAACATGGAGCAATTAGCCGTTGCGGAAACCTGGGACAACGGTAAAGCGGTACGCGAAACCCTCAACGCAGATATTCCCTTGGTGGTTGACCATTTCCGCTATTTCGCAGGGTGTATTCGTGCTCAAGAAGGCAGTATTGGCGATATCGACGAGCACACAGTGGCTTATCATTTTTATGAGCCGTTAGGCGTGGTTGGGCAAATCATTCCGTGGAACTTCCCACTACTGATGGCGGCGTGGAAATTGGCGCCAGCACTCGCTGCTGGTAACTGCGTGGTGCTCAAGCCCGCAGAGCAAACCCCTGCGTCTATCTTAAAGTTGATGGAAATTATCGGCGATTTAATTCCGCCGGGTGTGCTAAACGTGGTCAATGGTTATGGGGCAGAAGCAGGGCAGGCACTGGCAACCAGTAAGCGCATCGCCAAAATTGCATTCACGGGTTCAACGCCAGTAGGCGCGCATATTTTGAAATGCGCCGCTGAAAATATTATTCCCTCCACTGTGGAGCTTGGTGGCAAATCACCGAATGTGTATTTTGAAGATGTAATGCAGCAAAGTGACGAGTTTATCGATAAATGTGTTGAGGGCGCGGTGCTGGCGTTTTTCAACCAAGGTGAAGTGTGTACGTGCCCATCGCGTTTATTGGTGCAAGAAAGCATTTATGACGAGTTCATCGCTAAAGTGATTGAGCGCACTAAGAAGATTAAACGCGGAAACCCACTGGATACCGAGACCATGGTCGGTGCGCAAGCGTCGCAAGAACAGTTTGATAAGATCATGAGTTATTTCAGTATTGGTCGTGATGAAGGTGCACAAGTGTTGATTGGCGGCGATGCCGAGTGCTTTGATAACGATTTAAACAAGGGCTTCTACATTCAGCCAACCTTGCTCAAAGGCAACAACCAAATGCGCGTATTCCGCGAGGAGATCTTTGGCCCAGTGGTGAGTGTCACCACTTTCAAAGACGAAGCAGAGGCCATCGCCATCGCCAACGACACCGAGTTCGGTTTAGGTGCAGGTTTATGGACGCGCGATATGAACCGCGCCTATCGCATGGGCCGCGCCATTGAAGCAGGGCGCGTGTGGACCAACTGTTATCACCATTACCCCGCACACGCCGCTTTTGGTGGTTATAAAAAATCAGGGGTAGGGCGCGAGACACACAAAATGATGTTGGAACATTACCAACAAACGAAGAACTTATTAGTGAGCTATTCAGACAGCGCGCTAGGCTTTTTCTAACCAATATACTGTAATAGTGGCTTTCTAAGGGCAGGAGATATCTGCCCTTTTTATTTCATTTAAACGCTTTTTTGCTACAAAATTAGGCTGTTTAAATTTAGGAGTTAACGCTTTGCTAAGGGGCAATTGACTGTTGGCTATACCTGCGCGAAGCGCCAAGCCAACTGTTAATTGTCCCGATGAGTTTACGAACGAACTTGAGCAACTTGTTAGGTATACTTACAACGTTTTGACCGTGATAATTGGACAACCTGTAGAGTCCTCATGAAATATAGTTACTGAAGTCTGTAAATTTATAGAGCTGTGTTTATTGATATGCGCGTATCCACGCCCATCAACAACATTAATTTTTAGATCACCCTGAACACTCTGCGCCAGAGGTTGATTGATTTTGACATTTAGGCGCATTGCTACAAGTTTCTTTGATTCCAATTCAATAGGTGCAGAAACCAAGAAATTACCAAAGCCTTCATTGTGAATATCAATTAATTTTTCGTATTTTTCTTCATCAATTGAACATTCACTTCCTGCTGCTTGTAAAGAGCATAATAAAAACAATGCCTGCAATATGTATTTAATACTCATGGCTTCCTTGTATGCCTAACGCCCCAAGCAGGGGCAACTTTTAAGCTGGCTAAAATTAGGAGCGAAGCGATGGGAGCCAGCTTAAAATTGTCCCGTTGACTTGGCTTGTTATGTGTAATTACCACTCACGCCATTCTGACGCAATACCATCTCCTGCACCAAATTTACTAGGGTCTAAGCCTGCTAATTTAGCCACTTCATCATATAAATAGCATAAGGATTCTCTTTCACCTGTTTCTATAAAGCCTGGGATTAACTTGTTCAAATTATTCATTGCTTCAACAGATGTTTTAAAGGCTAGTATTTTAATTTCTTCTTCGCCGTTTATCCCTAGCTTCTCAAGTGCATTCAGTAGATTAAGAAAGATTGACTCGCCTTTATTACAGTTCTCTTTACTGTATTGGGTCATCCCAAACTCTTCACCTGACTCATACCAAAATAAAAATGTTGAGTGGATTTCTTGTAGAATTTCCTTATTGAACACCTGTTCTCTCCATTACACATAACAGCTTATTAGCGAGAATTTCGGATAAAGGAAGTTATCCACAGCCGCAAACTTTCCTACTAATAAGCTTTTTTATTTATTAATACCAATAAGTTATCAGGGGTTTTCGGTGTGAGCAAGGCAATAAAGGCCCAGAGAAACCGAGCCCTTACTTATTCGAGCCTCAGGTGGCTCGCTATGTAATTTATTTTATCGATATTAATTAGATGGTTAGAGCGTAAGTCTGCATAAACGAGCCATTTATAAACCTTACATAACGTGCCAAAACGGCGACAATTTGCAGATTTTTACTTATACCATTTTTATTGATGGCAAAAAGGGTAGGCGGTGAGGTGAAAAAAGTGCGAGTCGATGATGCAATGGCAGAAACAAAAAAGCGACCCAATGTAGGTCGCTTTTTAATATTCACAATTAGGTGATTATTTGTTTTTCAAAATCCATTCGCTCAGTAAGCGCACGCCGTAACCTGTGCCGCCCACATTCACTTCACCTTTTGCGGAACTTGCAAGAGCATTACCTGCAATATCTATGTGTACCCAGCGCGTGTCACCTGCGAAGTGCTGCAAAAAGGATGCGGCAGTTGTTGCACCAGGGCCACCTGAACCCAGGTTCTTCAAGTCGGCAATATCAGATTTCAACATGTCTTTGTAGCCAAGCGGTAAGCGCCAAACATTTTCGTTAACCACTTTACCTGCGGCGGTTAACTCAGTCACAAGTTGCTCGTCTTCTGAGAAAATCGCGCTGTAACGGTTGCCCACAGCACCCACTTTTGAACCCGTTAATGTGGCAATATCTATCATGATTTCAGGTTTGTAATGCTCACGTGCATACCACATAGCGTCGCTTAGCACTAAACGGCCTTCAGCATCGGTATTAACCACTTCAACGCTAAGCCCTTCTGCCGTGCGCAGCACGTCACCTGGGGCAATGGCAGTGTGCGAAACCATGTTAGCTGCCATACCCATTACCGCTACCACATTTACATCGGCTTTGCTCAGGGCCATCGCTTTCACTGTGCCAAGCACTGCTGCAGCACCTGCCATGTCTGATTTCATACGGGCGATAGATGCACCTGTTTTGATGCTGTAACCGCCTGAATCAAAAGTAATACCTTTACCAACAAGGGCGATAGGGGCGTCATCTGATCCTTCGTAATGCGCTACAACAAGGCGTGCACCATGTTCACTGCCACGACCCACACCTTCAAGGGCACCCATGCCCAGCTTTTTCATTTGCTTAGGCTCAAGAATCGTGACTTTAACACCGTATTTTTTCAGCTCTTTTGCCGCTTTGGCAAAATCGACCGGAGTCATTTCACTGGCCACTTCTGAGGTTAAGTCACGAGCAAGGAACACGCCTTGTTCAATGTGGCTTAGAGCGGTGTAAGCTGCAGCGGTTTTGGCGCTGTCATCTACTGAAAAATGGTAGCTAAGTTCAGGCTTTGCTTCGTCTTTTTTGTATATATCAAAGCTGTGGTCGCGTAGATTTACACCGTGAGCAAATTGCGCTGCGAGCTCAGCGTTGGCAAGCTGGCCTGAGATACCTGAAAAGGCAACATCGACTTGTTGCACTTTTGCAGCTTCAAGCTGTGCATGAATGTTACCACCTAGCTTGGCGATGTTTGCAGCATCAAGCTCATCTTGCTTACCAAGGCCAACAACCACAATGCGCTGGTAATCTGCGCCAACAGGTGCAAGCAGTTCAAAGGTACCACCTTGGCTAGCATCAAATTGTGCCGCTTCAGACGCTCTTTTTAAGTGTGCAATGGTGTCAGAGGTTAGATTAGCAGCGCTCAGCTCCTTGCCTTGCTCTTGCATAATTACCAAAGTGTCGGCGCCTTTTGCACCATCAAATGTAAATTCAGCGGCGTGCACATGAGCGCTTGTTGCAGTTGCAAATGCGGTGGCCAAGGCAATGGCGCTGAAATTAAAACTACGTGACATTGATTCTCTCCTAAACACGGTCAATGGCGGGTATTTAACTTTATTTAGCGGTACATGGTAATCATTTGTCGTTGAGCTGCCAGTTATCAGGGTTCAGTAACCGTAACTCAACACAGATTCATCGCGTTACGTGTGTTTGTTACGCTGTAACCATCGACGTCGGGCAAAACGGCGCATGTTAGCGATTTGGTCAGTTTCATCGAGAATTGAACGGCCAATAATAGTCTCGATGATATCTTCCATGGTGATGATGCCTTGCCACGAGCCGTATTCGTCATACACCAAACACATGTGGCTGTGGTCATCGAGTAGTTTACCTAACAGATGTTCAATACTGGTGTTGTTGGCGACCACTTTAGCTGGTCGAGCAAACTCGATGGCATGTGTTTTGTCACCAGGCACTATGAGGTCACTTTTAAAGACAATACCATGGGGCGCCTCGTCCTCATCTAGAATAGGAAAACGTGAGAACTGACTTTTGACGACTTTGGTTGTGAGCTCGTCTAACGGTGTATCAGGTTTGAGGGTTTCACACACAATGCGCGGGGTCATAACATCACGCACCTTGATCGTATGCAAATCTAGGATGTTATTGATAGCACGCTGTTCACTGTCATCAAGGGCTCTTAATTCATTTCCTAATGATGCTAAGGCTTTAATTTCTGAGCGCAGGTCTTCTTCACTGCTGCTGCCGCCGAGCATGTGGGTAATTTTGTCTGATATCCAGATAAATGGCTTGAGCGCCCAAATCAAAAAATGCAGTAACGGTGGCATTATTACGGCAATATTCCGCCAAAAACGGGCGCCTATGGTTTTTGGAATGATTTCAGACAGTAGCAAAATCAACACTGTCATCACCGCAGAGGCGATCCCTAAATATCCATTACCGAATACCACAGTGACTTGTGCGCCAACGCCTGCTGCGCCCACTGTATGGGCCACGGTATTTAATGTAAGAATGGCTGCCAAGGGCTGATCAATTCTATCCTTTAGCGCTTTTAATGAGCGGTAGCGAGCGGGATGCTCTAGCTTTTGCTTGGCGATAAAGCTGGGGGTCACTGACAGCAACGCAGCCTCCAATATTGAGCAAACAAAAGAAACAGCAATGGATAAAACGGCAAACGCAATAAGCAATAACATAGATTGAGAGTCTGTAATTATTATCTAAGTAGATAGTACGGTAGTGGTAGTTATTTGGGTTAAAACCAAAATTTAAAGGGTGTTTGTTGAGTTTTGATTCTTAACCTTGACCTTGACCTTGCAATAGCGCTTTACGGTCACTCAATAATTGATATAGCTCACTCGTAAGGCATTTGATTCGCGGCACGTCTATGAGCTTAGGATGCGTTAAAACCCAGATTTGTGAAAATGGTTGTGGCTGTTGCTCACACACAAGGCGCAAGTGTGGCAGGGTCTTTGCGATATAACAGGCACCGCGAAGTAGCCCTAACCCTTGGTTCGCAGCGCTGTGGCGCACCATCAAATCGTCAAAGGCGATACCGGCGGGTGCTTGTGGATATGGGCTGGATTCTATCCATTGGGTGTGAGAAGGGTCATGGGAGGATACGAGCCAACTAAAGTGTTCACTAGGTTGTTGCAGGTACTGTTCATGGCCGTAATAGTTCACATATACCGTGCCGGCTCGATGTCCTACAAGATGCTCACTGGGCTCATTGGCGACACGAACAACAACGTCTGCCTCGCTATTATCAATATCCGCGAGTTGATAACTGCATTGAACGGATAATTTAACCATAGGGTTGCGCAGCGCAAAGCTTTGCAATTCTTCTATTAGCAGCACTTGCGCTATCGCTGGTGGGATAGACACGGTGATATGCCCACAGTGATCAATTTGCTCTGCGCGTAGAATGCTTTTATCTTCTTTAATAAGCGCTTCCATTTGTAGCGCTGTGTGTAATAAAGACTGCCCAGCGCTTGTAAGTGAATAACCAAGGGCAGTGGAATCAACAATAATAGCGCCGTGGCTTCGATTGAGTTGTGCTAATCTGCGCGCCACCGTGGTGTGATTAACAGCTAAGAGCTTTGCAGCATGGCGCAGCGTTTTACCGCGATGCAGCGCCAGAATCAGTCGGTACGTGTCCCAATCTTCCATAATTTCCTAAATGCGCAACTAAAGTGACTTCACCCCAGTATGCGTGTGCACAGCAAAACTGGCAATACGCCAAGCATTTTGTTCTTTATACAGCATGTAGGTTGCGCCAACTTGATTAAACACGTCACCGGATTGCGTATAGCGTACCGCTAGGTTGCTCGCCAGTGCGATATTGTTGTCAATCAGGCGAACATTCATACTTTGCCATTTTACATTGGTGACGCCTTGGCGTTTAAGGCCATCTAAAAATCCTGTGACTTGTTGGCTGAATACTTGGGCGCTTACACTTTGCGGCGCATTGTTAGATGACATCAGCATGATGGTGGGTTGATAGAGCTGCTGTATATCTCCGAGTTCACCGTCCCTAATGTAATGGTTATAGTGGTTCATATACTGTGAAAATAGCTGTTTTATAGCTTGCTCATCTTCGTGGTGCAGTTCATTCGCCTTTATCGGGCTGCACAAAAGACACGTAAGTAACAAAATTAAGCCGCGAATTTTTGATATAAGCATGGGTCATCCTTAAATTGATTTAACGTTCTATACCCTAGCAAGCGCAGCGCAAAATACCGTGGATTGTTTTGTGTTTACCATGGTGCAAATATGCAACGGCGAACAGTTAGCGGATCTAAACGCCTTTTGCTTACGTAATCACAATTACAAATCAACAATGTGAAACGATATGACAAACAAGCAAAAGTCAGTGCCTACATCTAGGTTCTCACGTGCAGCTCGCTTTGGCACGTTAGCGACAAAAGTTGCGGGGAACATGATCTTCGAAGGCACAAAAGCCTGGGTTTCTGGTAAAAATACCTCTCGCCAAGAGTTACTGCTGCAACCGAAAAATATTCAGCATCTTGCAGAGCAACTTGCACATTTGCGTGGGGCGGCAATGAAGTTGGGTCAACTGCTGTCGATGGATAGCGGCGAGTTACTTTCTCCTGAGTTATCGGCCATTCTTGCCAGACTGCGCTCTGAAGCAACCCCCATGCCGCATAAGCAACTTGTTGACGTAATGCGCAATCACTGGGGGCAAGATTGGCTTGAACACTTGTCGAACTTTGAGTTGCGTCCGTTTGCGGCGGCATCAATCGGGCAAGTGCACATCGCTTACAGCGAAACGGGCGAAAAGTTGGCGGTCAAGGTGCAGTACCCAGGGATTGCTAAAGGCATTGCCAGTGATGTGGATAATCTTGCCTATCTACTAAAAGTCAGTGGTCTGTTACCAAAAGATGTAGACCTACAACCGCTGATTGAACAAGCCAAGCTCCAACTAATAAATGAAGCTGACTACGAACTCGAGGCGAATTACCTTGCACGTTATAAAGCTTGTTTGGGGGAGGATAGCAATTACCTTGTTCCACACGTGGTCGATACGCTGAGCTCAAAACAGGTATTGGTAATGCACTTTGTTGAAGGGCAGAACATAGAGGCGCTGGTAGATGCCGAACAAGGGCTGCGAAACAAAGCGGTAGAGCAGTTACTGCGGTTATTTTTGCGTGAGTTATTTTCGTTTAAGCTAATTCAAACCGATCCGAACTTTGCCAATTACCAGTACCAAATCGACAATCAGCGCTTGGTGTTGTTGGACTTTGGTGCCACGAGGGAGCTGCCCCAACATATCAGTGATGGTTATGAGCAATTACTGCGCGCAGCCATCAGAAGTGACAGGGCGGGGATTGCCGCTGCGGCCCAGACAATAGGCTATTTTGGGCAAGGCCTCGCTCAGCAATACATTGATAACGTTGTTGATATATTCTTATTGGCTTGTGAGCCACTGCGCCACCAAGGTGTCTACGACTTCGCTAAAAGCGACTTACCAAAACGTATTAAAACACTCGGACTTGAGATGAGCACCGCATCCCAATATTGGCATGCACCACCGATTGACGCCTTGTTTGTGCACCGAAAATTAGCAGGATTGTTTTTAATCGCGGCAAAACTAAAAGCGAAAGTGGACGTTAATCAGCTCTTTATGAGCAATGTTTAAATTTAGATGGTACTGGTGCAAAGGCTTGGCAATATGCTTTAAAGCATATTACCAAGCTAGATATCATAATATAAATTGGCAATTTCAATTAAGTTCCAGTGGAGGTTATTAATTTAATTCTAAAAACCTTTTACCACCTTCCATTAACATATCGGCATCTGCCCTAGTAAGATTTTTATCTCTCAAAGCACGCGCTTGATTAATAAAGGACTTAACAATATTTTTTGCGTTATCTAAAGCATGGGGTGTGCCCTTTGAATACGCCATAAGTGCATTTTCAAGCTTCACTATTAGACTCTTTTTTATACCTTTGTTAAGGGACAAAGCACTGACTTGGGACTTTAAACGTTCTAACAATTTTTCGGCGTCTATCCTGCAGCCATTGAATTGACTACATGAATATGGGGAAGTCTCCCCGAGAGTATCTGCCATTGCAGTTGCTCTAGCTTTGAATAGAGGGTACAGCAATACATTACTTAAAATGTAAGGTCCATCTTCGCCTGAAGCACCAATTAACTCTCCAGTAAAGCCGATTGTAATGTCATTACCACCTTCTATTAGATTTATAGAAGGAATGCCTGCGTCATCTATAACCTTACCGGAAGAGGTGTTCAACTGTGCAGAGATACCATACCAACCCGGAATTAGTACATCAGCATTAATGGAAATATTTAGCTGATCAAATAACCCATCCCCATCTATATCTAACGCATAATCATGTACATAGTCAGATAGTAATGTATTCTTTCTTTCTAAGGCTTCGATGTTTATAGTGCGGGTCCAACCGACATTATCCCAGCGCCCAAGTGGCTCTGAATTATGCCACAAAATTACAGACTCTATTTTGTATGGTCCGTCCACTCCCAAATGCTTAATGCTGTGATGTGGGAAGCTTACAATGAAGTTATCGACTGGCAAGTTAAAAGCGTTGGTTGCATCGGTTTTCGAACCGTTACTTGCTGATAAAATCACAGTTAAATCATACTCGCCCTCAAGTTGAACGCCTCTATAATTGAAAGCGATGTCTAAAGTATCAAAATATCCATCTTTATCTATATCCACCAATGAATCTATGTACTCTCCAGTGAGAGAAAGATTTTTAACTTTTGAACTAAAATAGCTTACAAGACTACCTTGGATATTGTTTCCGCTGCCGTCATTTTTGAAAATTTTCGCAATGGATAAATAACCCCCTTCCGAATCAACAGAAAAACTACCGCTATATATTCCATCATCAGATTTTTGGTCAATTTCCTCTCCGTTGTCCCTTAGCGTAAGAGATTCAGTGACAATACCCTGTTCATCGATGATGTCGATAGTTACGGTGGCGTTAATTAATGGTGCAGAGTCATCGAAAAGCACAACGGAGATAGGAACTGTTTTGTTTCGTTCAATAACAAACTGATTATGTCCAATAATTATTTGACCCGTTATATTATTTGAGGCCCCTTCAATATCAAGAAAGAAGGGCTCTACCAGCTCTTCAGACGACATAGATAATTCATATTTGCCTGAATGAGCGTCTTCAAGAAAGATAATAATTGAACCTGCCTTTCCAAAGTGTAACTCCTCAACTTGATTTGATGGCATGACATTATTGAAAGAGACGTTATAAGCTGGGGCATTTTGTGAGTTTACAATTACTCCACTTGGCAGTTTTAGTGAAACATCTACTGCACTGTCCGTAAATAACTGAAATTTAATAGTGCCCCCAGTAGAGTTCACTAATACACTGGTTACTTTGTTTGGCGTCAAATCAATTCTGTGTGAATTTTCAAGGTTTCTTAAATTGAGCTCTTGAGCATGCAGATTACTTAGTCCAACGACTGAGCATAAGAATAAAATTGGTAAAAGATACGCATCAACAGCTTTCATCAGTTTACTCTCCACTCTAAATTAGTTAAGGCTTGCTCAATTACTTTCATCTGAACGTTGCGCTCGTGGATAGTTGTGCACTTTCAGGTTTAATATCCAGAGGAACTTTTCCAAGAATAGGTAGATCAAGAGTCACTATATTTGTTAATTCTAGAATGTATAAATATTTTTGGTGTGTTTTTCGGTACTGATTTTATAGCTTACGCCAAGGCGTATTTTTACTCAAAATTTATGCATTTATGTTTGAGAGATAAGGAAGTTGTCTATTGCTGCTCACAGAGAAGTTTAATCTTTTTGGTGTAGGATATTTAGATCAAGTGATAGTAATAAATGGCGTTGTTTGAGGATTGTTGAGAGCAAATCGCTAAGTGGGGGAGAAGAATGGTCGGCATAGCAGGATTTGAACCTGCGACCCCTGACACCCCATGACAGTGCGCTACCAAGCTGCGCTATATGCCGACTTCGATTGCAATAGTACGCAAATAATCCCTAATTGCAAGCAGGTGATTGACTGTTTGCTTATAAAATATTCACATCTTATTACTTTGTTGTCGTTACGCAAAAAAGCGCTGCTAATACAGCGCCTTTTGCGGATAAATAGTGGCTAATCAATTTTTTGCTTGTGACAACCAGTTAGCCATCTCTTTGCGCATAAAGTCTCGCAAAATGGGTTGGGCGTCAGCATTTGGGTGAATGTTATCGTTTTGCATCAACTCTGGCTGAGTGGCTACTTGCTCAACAAAAAAAGGCATTAAGTAAGTATCTGTTTCTGATGCTATTTGCTCAAAGCTGTCTTCAAACATTTTGGTGTAACGCGGTCCGTAGTTCGGCGGAATGCGAATTTTCATTATTGCCACCTCGGCACCTGCCTCGCGGCTTTTACTGATCAGAGCACGCAAGTTATCTTGCAGCCGAGTAACCGGGAAGCCGCGCAAACCATCGTTGCCGCCAAGCTCAATTAACACATGCGTGGGCTTGTGTTCTGCCAACAGCGTATCGAGGCGACGCAGGGCTCCACCTGTTGTTTCGCCACTAATACTGGCGTTGATAAGGATTGTGGGCTTTTTGTCGCTTTCATACGTATCTTGTAACAATTGCACCCAACCTTGGTGTTGTTTTAAACCATAGGCAGCGCTTAAGCTATCTCCAAGAATCAGGATTTGGTTGTCAGCCCATGCAAGAAATGGTTTAGTGACAAGCAGTAGGACTAAAAAAGAACGTAGGATTAAAGCATTCATATGTCAGCGTTATCTCAATTAAACATTATTCAAGTCAAAGAATTAACTAAGTCCGTTAATACGCTTGACGGCGATTTAACGATCCTCAGCGACATCAGCTTTAATGTCAAGCCAGGTGAATCTGTTGCTATCGTTGGCGCATCTGGCTCAGGCAAATCAACCTTGCTGAGCTTGTTGGCCGGCCTAGACAGGGCAAGCGCAGGCTCAATTGTACTAGATGGTGAAGCCCTTGAAGAACTCGACGAGGAAGGCCGAGCGGCGCTACGGGCACAGAAAGTAGGCTTTGTGTTTCAATCATTTATGTTGGTTCAAAGCTTAAGTGCGTTGGAAAATGTGATGTTACCAGCGGAATTAGCCAACCAAAAAGACGCTAAAGAGCAAGCTTTGGCGTTACTCGAACAGGTTGGTTTGAGTCATCGCGTTGAGCATTACCCATCACAGCTTTCAGGCGGCGAGCAGCAACGTGTAGCCATTGCGCGAGCGTTCGTTGGTACACCTAAAATTCTGTTTGCGGATGAGCCATCGGCTAACTTAGATAGTAAAAATGGTAAGTTGATTGAACAGCTACTTTTTGATTTAAACCAGCAGCAGGGAACAACGCTTGTATTGGTCACACATGACGAGTCGCTGGCGCAACGTTGCGATAGGATTTTACACATTGAAGGTGGCGAGCTAACGCAATTGCGCGACCCTGAGAACAATAATGATGAGTCTCTAGAAGAAACAGCTCAGGAGCAGGCGAATGTGGGCTAAATTAGCTTTTAGACTATTTTTCAGAGAGCTGCGTCGAGGAGAGCTAACGGTAATCTGTGCGGCCATCGCGTTGGCGGTTATGACGGTATTAACGCTTTCTTCGGTTACAGATCGAATCGGCCAAGCCATCTTACAGAAGTCCAGCGCTTTCATCGCCGCTGATAGAGCCCTTGCTAGCAACCATGCCTTGCCACAAGATTACTTAGATAAAGCACAGAGCATGGGCTTATCTACTGCACGATTGACCTTCTTTGATACCATGTTGTTTGCGAATGACCGCATGCAACTGGCGTCAATCAAGGGCGCATCTGAGGGGTATCCGCTCAAAGGAGAGGTGCTGTTAAAGCCTGATTTTGACGCTCCTGAGCAAGTAGCTTCTGGGATCCCTAAACCGGGCAATGTATGGCTAAATGAGTCGGTGATGTATTCGCTCGATTTGAATGTGGGTGACACCGTTGAGTTGGGTGCTGCTACATTCACCGTGAGCTACATATTAAGTGAAGAGCCTGACGCTCCGTTCAATATATTTTCTGGCAGCCGCCGAGTGTTGTTAAACGAAGCGGACATTGAAAAAACGCAAGTTATACAGCCGGGCAGTCGGGTTTTCTATCGTCAACTGTATGCGGGTGAGGCGCAGCAAATTGACTCCTTTTATCAATGGTTAAAGCCTGAGTTAGCTGAAAACCAATATTGGTATGGTGTTAAAGATAGACAATCACCAATATCGAATTCCCTAGAACGCTCTGAGCGTTTCTTGTTGCTTGCGGGGCTTCTTGGCATCATCCTAGCGGCCGTAGCGATTGCGGTTTCAGCTAAGCGTTATTGTGAACGTCAATACGATCCTGTGGCGATGATGAAAACGCTCGGTGGTGCGCGAGCCCAAATTCGCAGCATTTACCTACTACATTTGGCTTTGGTGTGTGGGTTTTCGTTAGCTATCGGCTTGGCTGTTGGCTACACCTTGCAATATATCGCGGCAGATTACATGGCTGCGAATATGGATGTGATGCTGCCTCCAGCGTCAATTCGCCCTTGGCTTAGTGCTGTTTTCATCGGGGTGGTTTGTGCGGTGATGTTTTCCATTAAACCGTTATTGGATTTATTCGATATTCCACCGCTGCGTGTTCTGCGTCGCAATCTGGGCGACCGTTTAGTGATCAGCAAAATTCATTTAACTTTATCAGCGTTAACCGTGTTCGCGATGATGTGGCTATTTAGCGGTAAGATAATGATATCGCTTATCTTATTTGCATCGTCAGCGTTCGTTGTTCTGGTGCTATTTATATTGTCGCGCGTACTTTTTGGTACAGGGCGCAAGCTGGGTTTAAGCCCAGGAAACAGTTGGTCTTTGGCGATTGCCTCTATTCAAAAACGTGCCAATGCCAATGCTGTACAACTTATTAGTTTTGCCCTTGCAATAAAGCTGTTGTTATTCCTTATCGTACTGAAAAACGACATGATCAACGACTGGCAATCGCAACTACCTGCTGATGCTCCTAATGCTTTCCTTGTGAATATTACAGAGGAAGAAAAGCAGCCAGTATCTGATTACCTCCAGGCTAATGGCATCGAGGTGTCACGTTTTTATCCGACTATTCGAGGTCGTGTAAACGCGATTAATGGCGAGATGGTAGCGCGCGAAGTGTCTCTGGAAGACAATGAGAAAAAAGATGAAGAAGCACGCTCAGGCGTGGGGCGTGAGCTTAACCTCACTTGGGTGAGTGAAATGCCTAGTCACAATATTCTCAGTGAAGGGCAGTGGTTTAACGAGCAAACCCGTGGTGAAGTGTCGGTTGAACAGTCGATGGCTGAGCGTCTTGATATCAAATTAGGCGACACCATTGGTTTCTTGATTGGTTCACAAACATTTGAAGCCAAGGTCACCAGCTTCCGTGAGGTTAACTGGTCGACCCTAAAGCCGAACTTCTTCATGATCCTAAGCCCAGACTTACTCGAGTCGTTCCCGGCGACGTATATTGCTGCTGCACGCATTAATGATGAACAAAATAAGGCGTTCACCGCGCTGCTGCGCGAGTACCCAACAATCACCGCGATTGACGTTGATAATTTCGTTGATCAAATTCGCTCGACCATCGAGCAAGTGTCGTTGGCCATTGGCTTTGTATTAGCCATTGTTGTGGTGTGTGGAGCGCTGGTGCTGATTTCTCAGGTTCAAGCGAGTTTAGGAGAGCGCATGCAAGAAGTAGTTATTCTGCGCACACTTGGCGCGCGCGGGAAACTGATCCGTCACGCAACACTGTATGAGTTTTTGTTATTAGGCTTAATAGCAGGCATTGTTGCTGCGCTAGTCAGTGATGTGGCCTTGCTAATAGTGCAAAAACAATTATTCGAATTACCGGGTAAATTCCACCCCGACATTTGGTTTATTGGTCCTGTGGCGGGTGCGGCATTCGTTGCTGTATTGGGTTACGCCATGATTGCACGCACGCTGAACAAAAACACCAGCGGATTACTTCGCAAATTAATGTAATGTTGTATGGTGTTGTAGATAGAAAAAGCTCCCTAACTTGGGAGCTTTTTTATTACGCCGTTTTTTTGCTAAGCAGCTGCTCTAATGTGGGTTTTAAATCAGGGTGCCGGAAACGAAACCCTTCACCTAATAAGCGTTTTGGATACACATTCTGACCATATAAGAGTAAATCGGCCATTTCGCCCATCATTAATCTGAGTACTTTTTCAGGCATTCTGAAAAAGGCAGGGCGCCTTAATACCTCAGCAAGGGTACTAGAGAACTCTTCGTTGGTTACCGCATTGGGTGAGGTCGCATTAATTGGGCCTTGAATATGGTCGGATTTAATGAGGTACATAATTAGTTGTACCATGTCATCTATGTGTATCCACGACATCACTTGGTCGCCTTTGCCTAATGGACCACCTAAACCGAAGCGAAATGCGGGCAGCATTTTGCTTAGTGCGCCCCCATCATTGGCAAGCACAATGCCGGTGCGCAGTAAACACACGCGAGTTTGTGCCTCAAGTGCTGCTTGCTCCCAATCGCGGCAGAGGGTGTGGCTAAATTCATCGAAGCAGTCATCGAACTCTTCTTCTATGATGATATCGCCATCTTGGCGGCCATAATAACCAATGGCGCTGCCGGAGATCAGTAGTTTGGGTTTATCTTCTGCGGCGTTAATCTTTGCCGCGATCTCCTTGGTTAACGCGACTCTAGAATCGTAGATTTCGCGCTTTTGTTCTTCACTCCAGCGTTTATTGACTATTGGCTCGCCCGCGAGGTTTATCACGATATCTACGTCATTAAAGTCGATGTCGTTAAGGTTGCTTATAGCCTCGATTCTATGACCTAAGGTCAGGTAAGCTTTTGATGGCGTGCGCGTAAGCACAGTCACGCTGTGATGATTCAATAAGTGTTTATACAGCTCAGCGCCTATGAGCCCTGTGGCGCCTGTGATCAATATATTCATGCTCGTCATAAGGTACTTGGCTTATCTAAAAAGTGTAGGACATTTATTACGAACATGTAGGAAGTCAGATCATTTTAATCGCTTAATCAATGGTTTATTTTAATCATTAAGTCACCTAAACTTGCATGCATAACCATAAAAAAAGGAACAGACCATGGCAAGCTCTACAGGCGCCAGTAAAAGCCTTCTCGTGACGGCTTCACTTGTCATCGTATTAGCAGGGATAAAAATTGCGAGTCCGCTCGTAGTGCCTTTCATTCTCTCTGTCTTCATCGCTATTATTTGTAGCCCGCTTATTAATGCACTAGGCCGATATCGTATTCCTAAAGGGGTCGCTATCGTGTTGGTGATCATGCTGGTATTTAGTTTGATACTCAGTCTTGCGGGGTTGGTGGGGCAGTCCATTAATGACTTCTCAGAGCAACTGCCGCGCTATGAAGAGCAGCTCAAAGGTGAGTTTGTGTGGTTAGTGAATCTATTAGCCAAATACAACATCTTCTTAGACAAAGAACAGATCATGTCGATGTTCAATCCTGGAAAGCTGATAAATGTCGCAACGAATATGCTTGCAGGCTTTGGCGCGGTCATGGCGAACTTATTTTTGATTATCGTGACCGTGGTGTTTATGTTGTTCGAAGGCCCGTCAATTAACAACAAGGTGCATCTTGCCTTGGACGACCCGGATATGAAAATCGCTCAGATAGACCGTTTCTTGGAGTCCATTAATTCATACTTGGCTATCAAAACCTTGGTTAGTTTGGCCACTGGTGCCTTGGTCACCTTGATGTTGTGGGTTGTTGGCATCGACTATTTCATTCTCTGGGGTGTGGTGGCATTTATGCTCAATTATATCCCCAACATTGGTTCAATCATTGCTGCGGTACCTGCTGTGTTGCTGGCATTAATAACGCACAACCCATTAACCGCAGCGCTTGTTGGCGGCGGTTACCTATTGATTAATACAGTAATGGGAAATGTTGTTGAGCCGCGCTTTATGGGCCGTGGACTTGGCCTGTCAGCGCTCGTGGTGTTTCTTTCGTTGATATTCTGGGGATGGTTATTGGGCAGTGTGGGCATGTTGTTATCTGTACCACTGACCATGGTAGTTAAAATTGCCCTCGAAGAAAGCGAAGAGGGTCGCTGGTTAGCAACCCTGCTAGGGGGTGATGTTGAGTTACCTAAAGATGAAAACGAAGCTTAATCAAGTGGTGTTTTGTAGGTAGCGATACGTTGGTCAATGAGTCGCAGCTCGCAATGTTTATATGCGATAGCTGCGGCAACCGCATCGGGCATTTTACGTAAATAGCGCCATCTACAACTGTCTTCCAAATAATTAATAAAGCTTTTTTCTGAGCGCAAATAGATATCCAAAGGCTGTGTTATACCTGAGCTTTTAGCTAATCCCTCAAGCTCGAATCGGCGTTTGTTCTTCCACGTTTCTAGTTCGCGTTTGCCTAAATCAAGTTGCCTATCCAAACACTGCACGTATTGGTTGCGGGTCGATGGTTTATCATCTGCCATTGTGCACTCTTTAGCGTCGGCGGATGCCGCAGAGGATACAAAGCTTGATATTGCTAGTAAGGTACTTACACAAAGAAGCGTTTTTTTATAATTCATTTAGTTGTTAACTCGTTTCTTGATAATCGAATTCTAACTCAAAACTCGCACCACCGAGTTCGCTGTCAGAAATCGTAAGTTTACCGTTATAGCCTTTGACCAAATCAGCGACGATGGCCATTCCCACACCATGACCGCTTTCGTAGCTATCGAGGCGGGTACCACGTTGTAATAATAGCTCACGTTTGTGCTCTGGCACGCCCGGGCCGTTGTCTTCAATCGTTAAAGTTAAGCGCTTCTTCACTTGCTGGACATTAAGGCTGACTTTGCCATCACAGGCCTTACAGGCGTTGTCCACTAAGTTACCAAGTAGTTCCATTAAGTCGGTTTTATCGCCGAGGAAGAAGTGTTTGTCGCTGACATTGACTGTAAATTCAATGTCTTTATCACGATACACTTTGGTCATGGCGTTAAAAATCGAATCGGCCACCGGTTTGATGAGCGTTTGTTTTTTCCAGGTATCGGAGGCGCCCGTAGCAGCACGTTTTAATTGGTGCTCGATCATCACATTAATGCGGTCGAGTTGCTCTTGCGCATCACTATCGAGTGCCAGCGGGCTTGATTTTAATACTGCGAGTGGCGTTTTTAACGCGTGAGCCAAATCACTTAATGATGCTCGGTAGCGTTCTTTTTGCCTTTGTTGCGATTCCAATAGCAGGTTTAAATCGGCTTTAATGGTTTGCAGTTCAATAGGGTAATGCCCTTTGATGCTCATGCTGTCGCCGGACTCAATGGCTTTGATTTCTTTGTCGAGGCGGTGCAGGGGGCGTGAACTCCAAAAGAACCCGATGATCATCAAAGAAGTAATAACCACACCCATGATCAACATCCAGTTAATGGACGTTTCTTTAAACCCTTCCATCAAGCGCAAAATACCTTCGTTGCTTTTTACAACGATAAAGCGCGCTTCGATGGTTTCATCCATATTCGATAAGATACCCGTGAGGGAAAGCTGCCAGTATTTGCGACCATTAAAGGTTACCATTCTAAAGTCAGACGTACCCGTCTCGGTAATGAACAAGTCAGGTTTAAAATCAACATTGAGTGCTGATTCACTTTGCCACACTTGTTCGTCGCCACTGTATATCATTGCATAGGTGTCAGAGGTATAGCGGTTCAACTCTGGCGCTAGAATACTGCGCGGCATTTGTACACCAAGTTCGGTGTATTCAACTTCAGAAATAATAGAATAGAGGTGCGCTTCGAGAGTTTTTTCTGTGGCTTCAATCAATGAGGCGCGATAGGCGTTACCAATGGACACAAACAGGATTGGCATTGCTACTATCAATAAAAAGACAAGGATAAATCCTTGTCTTATTTTTAATGAGACTTGATCGCCTACCACTGCGAGCGCAACCTGTAACCTCGACCACGTAAGGTCTCTACAGGATTAAGTGTGCCCTCAGGGTCAAGTTTTTTACGCAGTCGCAGTACGAATACTTCGATTACGTTCGAGTCTAAGTCAAAGTCTTGGTCGTAGATGTGTTCTGTGAGCTCTGACTTTGAGATAACTTTTTGTGGATTAACCATTAAGTACTCGAGTACTTTGTACTCGTAAGCTGTTAGGTTTAATTCGCGGTCATCAACCCATACTTGTTGTGAACGGGTGTGAATACGAATCGGGCCGTGCTGAATTTCAGGGTTTGCCTGACCCGCACTGCGGCGAATAAGCGCATTACAACGCGCAATCAGCTCTTCTACATGGAAAGGCTTGGTTAGGTAATCATCTGCACCCGCATCAAGACCTTCCACTTTATCTTGCCAGCGATCACGCGCGGTCAAAATAAGAATCGGAATATCGACACCATTTTTACGTGCTTGTCTAATAAGCTCAATACCATCAATTTTCGGTAGACCTAAGTCAACAACCGCCATGTCTAATGGATATTCACAGATATGGAAAAGACCCGCTTCACCGTCGTGGCATAAATCTACGCTATAACGCTCTTTTTCAAGCGCACTACGTAAGTTATCCGCTAAATGTTGATCGTCTTCGATGACTAAAATTCGCATTAATTATTTTCCTTCTCAACTTGCCCAGTGCGTTTTGAGACAATGATGTCGACTACTCTGCCTTTAGGCTTTAAGATTCGAACAACAAATCTGTCCTTTTGTTCCGATATTTTTAAAACTTTACCGTTTTCAGCTCTCTTTGCAATCGCTACTGCTTCACGTTTATCAATATTTTTGTCAGCACTGGGTGCTGCACTGGCTGTTGATAAACAAAGCGCAAATGTAATTGAGATAGCTGCGATTAGTCTTAACATGATTCAAGAAGCTCCCAGTGAATCCTCGGTAAACGTCTGTTGGCTTACCCGCGGGCAGTGACATTCATTTAGCATACGTAAAACCAATTAACCTTTACTGAACTTTATTCAGGAAGGACTTTTTTGTAAGGTTTGACCACCGAATTCTCGTACACGCCTGCGGCAATATAAGGGTCGTTTGCTGCCCACTCTCGGGCGGCTTGTAATGATTCAAACTCGGCTATCACGAGCGAACCAGTAAATCCGGCTTCACCTGGGTTTTCACTGTCAATTGCAGGAAGTGGACCAGCTACAAATAGACGGCCTTGTGCATCTAATTCTTTTAATCTCGCTAAGTGGTCAGGGCGGGCTGCTAAGCGTTTTTCTAGTGAGTTTTCAACATCTGTTGAGTAAATCATATACAACATAATTTAAAACCAAGATTTTGGTATGAGTTACTGTTTATGATAGCCAGCAAAGAGGGGCCTTGTAAATTTTATTCTGCGAAGTGCGGCTCAAAGAAATATCCCTAAGCCTATGAAGTTTGGTGAAGAAGTTACAAACCGGTCAATAAGATGGCAGTTTGTTCTTTATTTAAGCTATCTCTTTAACTGTCAATCTTTGGCAACATATGTAAACGTTTTAGTCCCTCGTGATGTGTCTATAAAGCTTGAAAACACCTGTTTAACACCGTAGAGTCGAGCTAAAAATAATAACAAGGTTTTTCTATGAGCGAAAAACGCGAACACTTTAGCTCACGCTTGGGCTTTATTCTGGCGGCTGCAGGGTCTGCAGTAGGTATCGGTAACCTCGTGGGTTTCCCTGTTTCTGCAACCAAAAATGGTGGCGGTGCCTTTCTACTCGTGTACGCCTTATTCGTTGCGTTTATCTGCCTACCCGTGATGATGGCAGAGATGGCAATGGGCCGTAAGGCGCAAAAAGACCCATTCGGCGCGTATAAAGCACTCTCTGGAAACTCATCGAAATGGAGTATCGCAGGTTTTCTCGCAGTCCTGACTCCATTCATGATTGCTGTTTTTTATATGGTTATCACAGTGTGGATATTCGGTTACCTCGCGCAGACAGCGATCGGTAACCTTGACGCCCTGGCTGACCCCGGTAACTTTGGCCGCTTTATAAACGAATACAGCATTTTCGGTTACATGGTCGTGGTTGCCATCATCGTCAATCTTATCCTTGTCGGTGGGGTTAAAGATGGAATCGAAAAAGCGGCGAAATTCTTAATGCCAGCCTTGTTTGTGTTGTTAATTGGTTTAGTTGCCTACGTGTTGACCTTAGACAATGCCATGGCCGGTGTGCGTTATTACATCGTTCCTGACTTTTCAAAAATGAATGCCAGCGTCTTAAACGGTGCACTTTCTCAGGCGTTCTTTTCGTTGTCTTTAGGTATGGGTATCTTAATGACCTACGCCTCTTACATCTCGAAAAAAGATGACATTGTCAGCGGTGCCAAAATGGTCGCAATTACTGACTCTTTAGTTGCGTTTACCGCTGGTTTAATGGTGTTGCCGGCTATTTTCAGCTTCAATCCTGAAACAGACCCAAGCGAACTTTCTGAGTCGTCTGTGTCGATGATTTTCGTTTACCTGCCTAAGATTCTACTCGCTTTGCAAACTGATATTGGTTTCGTTGGCGCGTCAATCGTGGCGTTTGTTTTCTTCTTATTGGTATTTTTTGCGGCGATCACCTCTTTGGTTTCGATTGTTGAAGTACCAACAGCGACCTTAATCGAAGAAAAAGGTTACAGCCGCCAAAAGGCGTTATTAGTGCTAGCGGGTGCCATTGGTATCTTAACCGTTGGCTGTACGATGTCATTTGGAATGGTTGAATGGCTCACCCAGTTTATGAATTACGGCGGTGCTGATAAGAGTTTCTTCGACCTAGTTTACGATGTCTTCTACGACACAATTTTGCCATTGAACGGTCTCATGGTGTGTCTATTTGTTATGTATCGTTGGAAGAAAGCGAAACTTACTGAGGAGCTTTCGCAAGGGTGTGATAGCTACTCTGGCAGCTTTATGGAGAAATACGTTAATTTCTCATTGTCGACCTTTATTCCAGTCATTTTACTTTTGATTTTTGTAAATACCGTAGCGACCAAATTCTTCGCCGTGAGTATTTTCAACTTCTAAAGCATCTATCGGGAGCCTATATGGCTCCCGAGTCTATATAACTACCTATCCCCAAGGTAAACATCCACAGCCCCCAAATACTATGCTCCAGTACACATACCGCAGTTGAGCGCGATTGTGCGTAGGTGTATGAGAACAGTAAGCCCCCAGCGAACGCCAAGGCTACAGCTATAAGGTTGCCATACACCATGTGCGCCAGTGCAAACACCGCTGCGCTGAGCCACACGCGTGCTGTTTTGCTAGGGATAATTCGCTTGTAACGATGAAAGAAGTAAGTGCGAAAGATTAACTCTTGGGGCAGCACCGACAGCAACGGATAGAGCACTAATAGCATCAGCCAACTTGCTGGAGACTCTAACGGGTAACTAAACCAATTATCTTGATTGATGATGCCGTACAAAACGCCAGAGAGCAGCGCTCCAACCATAAAGAACGTCGCTATTCGTTTGCGTACCGCAGCAAATTGACCGAGTGATGTTAAGCGAAAGCGCTTAAAGTGTGGATCAGTCAGTAGGATAAAGCAGCAAAATGCAGTCAGCGTGATTAAGGCGGGGATTAACCAATTTTGTAGGTGCGCTCTGGCGGCGAAACCAACCAATGGCAGTAAAATAAATACACCGAGTAATTCAAGCCAGCGATATTGAGAGTCGTTCAAGGCGCGGTTCCATTGCTACACCGATATGGATTAAGTGTAGCAATGGTTAAAGACAGAGTTGTTACTCTTCGTCAGGAAAATATGGGTAGATTCGGGCAATGGTAAAAATAATAGCGACAAAGGTGATGCCTATTAAACCAAACACCTTAAAGTTGACCCAAAAATCTAACGAAAAATTGTATGCCACATAGATATTTAGCGCGGCAATAACAGCAAACAACACAACCCAAAACGCATTGAGCTGCTCCCAAATTTTATTGGGCACTTCAATTTCCGCATTACCGCTCTCACCTTGTTTTTCTGATACGGACTTCAACAGTCCTGTGAGAGCTTTCTCAACTAAATTTTTCTTGAATATAAAGCGAGAAACCAGCAAAGAAAGCGCCAAGATGGCATAGATGAAGGTGGCTTTCCATTGAATGAAATGTTCATCACGGAACAAGATGGTCATGGTGCCAAGCACGAGAGCAATAGCAAAGAAGATATAATGACGTTTTGGTACGCTACCTTCTTTAAAATAGGCATAAGCAATTTGAATAGCGCTGGCAACAACCAGTATACCCGTCGCCCAATAGATATCGACGAGTTTATAAACAGCAAAAAATAAGATTAAAGGAATATATTCAATTAGGGTGGCCATAGGACTGTCCATTACTACATATAGCAGATGTTTTACCAGTATCTTGCTTGTATCTCAAGGCCATAGCCATCAACTTAAATAGCTAGTCATGCTGACGGGTTAAATATCATGCTAACGCCGTTAAAATATTCTATATGCGCCGACATGTATGTGAGGGCACAGCGGCGTTTGGTTTGACTTTTTTTGCGCACGCTTTTAGGCTGCGCGCCTTCTTGGTTTTTAGTAGGGATAAAAGTGAACAAAAAACAGCTTATTGATGCGATGCATACGCACAGTGGTTTAAGCAAAAAAGAATGCACGGTTGCGCTTGGCGCGATGCTTGATGCAATTACGCAGTCATTACATGAGGGCGATGCCGTATTTATCCCAAAATTTGGCAACTTTTCATTGAGTTATCACCCCGCCAAATTAGGTAGAAATCCGCAAACGGGTGAGCAAATTGAAATTGAAGGACAAAATAAAGTGGCCTTCAAATGCGCAAAAGCACTTAAAGACCACTTGGCAGATTAATTAGGCTTTCGTTGCTGCTTTCATGTGTGTACAAAATGCGCGTAGTTCATCACACATTTTTGTGTTGTCTTGTAAATTCTCAGCAATAATTTTCACCACGGCAGAGCCGCTGATAGCACCAGCTGCTCCGCTTGCTAATGCATCTTTGACATCTTGTGGTGTACTTATACCAAAGCCCAGTAGCGCTGGAGCAGCATGATATTCAGTGAGCTTGGTTATCATTTCCCCTGGTGGCATCTGGGCTTTTGTTTCTGTGCCGGTTACGCCCGCGCGTGAAAGCAAATAGGTGTAACCGCGACCATAAGACGCACATTGACGTAACGTCTCATCATCTGCGTTTGGTGTGGCGATAAAAATAGGCTCTATTCCGCAACTCATTGCAGTTCTGCGAAATAATTTCGACTCATGTAATGGCACATCGGCAACCAAAATTGAATCTACGCCTGCGTCCTTGGCGCTGCGGTAGAAGTTTTCAATGCCCTTGGCTATTACTAGGTTTGAATAAAGCAATAGACCGATGGGGATATCCGCATTGTAATTGCGGATTTCTTTGATGATGTCAAAGCACACATCGGTAGTGATGTTTTGCGCAAGCGCACGAATATTCGCTTGCTGAATCACTGGACCATCCGCTATTGGGTCAGAAAACGGGATCCCTAGCTCCAGCGCATCGGCACCGCCATCAATTAAACTTTTGATGATTTCTATACTTTGCTCTTTGCTTGGGTCGCCGATGGTGACAAAAGGAACAAACGCGCCTTCACCTTTTTCGTGAAGGGTCGCAAACATTGCACTATAACGACTCATTACTCATCTCCTCGCGCCTGCAAAACCGTGTGTACGTGCGCAAGGTCTTTGTCCCCACGGCCACTTAAGTTAACCACTAAAATTGTGTCTTCTGTTTGTTGTTCAGCATACTGCAGGGCATAAGCCAACGCATGGCTTGATTCAAGCGCAGGAATAATACCTTCATTACGGGCTAATGCCTTAAACGCATCAAGCGCCTCATCATCGGTGATCCCCACATATTGCGCGCGGCCAGTTTCATGCAAATATGCATGCTGTGGACCCACGGCAGGATAGTCTAAGCCCGCTGAAACAGAGTAAGACTCTTCAATTTGTCCTTGCTGTGTTTGCATGATGTAGGTGTATGCACCATGTAAAATACCTTTTGTGCCGCGGCACAAGGTCGCGCCGTGTTCACCGCTATCAAGTCCTTTACCTGCAGGTTCTACGCCGATGAGCTTAACGCTGGGCTCGTCGATAAAATCGGTGAACATACCAATGGCATTGGAGCCACCACCCACACAGGCGATAACGGCATCGGGTAATCGGCCCTCAGCTTTGAGTACCTGTTGTTTAGCTTCTTCACCAATCATTTTTTGGAATTCTCGTACCACGGTTGGGAATGGGTGTGGACCGGCAGCGGTACCCAGCAAATAATGCGCGGTTTTATAATTGGCCGACCAGTCGCGCAATGCTTCGTTTACTGCGTCTTTAAGTGTGCCAGAACCTGCGGTGACAGGAATAACTTCAGCTCCCATCAAGCGCATGCGAAATACGTTAGGCTGTTGACGCTCGACATCTTTTGCACCCATATAAATGCGGCACTTTAAACCGAGTAGCGCACAGGCTAGGGCGGTTGCAACACCGTGTTGGCCGGCACCTGTCTCGGCGATGACTTCCTCTTTGCCCATACGTTTGGTTAACAAGGCTTGGCCCAATACCTGATTGGTTTTGTGTGCGCCACCGTGCAGTAAATCCTCACGCTTTAAATACAATTTTACCTTTGGGTTTTTAACCAAATTGCGGGTAAGCGTCAGTGGCGTTGGGCGTCCAGCGTACTCATTGAGTAGCGCATGAAACTCTTTTTCAAATTCTGGGTCTTTTTGTGATTTATTAAATTCACTTTCGAGTTGCTTTAAAGCGGGTACCAATAATTCTGGTACGAACATACCGCCGAACTCGCCAAAATAGGCTGGATTTTTCATAACTTCCTCAATAATTCCGTATTGCTGCGAAGGCAGCGTCAATCTTATTCTTACATTTCTTGCCAGGTGCGCTTTCCACACCTGAATTTAAATCGAGTCCTTGGGCGCCTGCATCTCTAGCTATGCTCACATTATCTGGGTTCAGACCCCCGGCGAGCATAAATGGGGCATTAGCACCTTGTAGCAATGTCCAATCGAACTGTTCGCCCGAGCCTCCTTTGGCATGAGGCGAGTAGGTATCGTACAAGATGCGATCTACGCCATTTAAAGCGCTGGGCAAAGCCTTATCTACGGCCTGCGCTTTCCAAATTTGACAGGTGATGGGCAGCTTATTTCGCAACGTCTGGATATACTCTTGGTTTTCGCTTCCGTGCAGTTGTACAGCTGCTAGTTTGAGTTGCGCTGCATAATCACTGACTTGCTCAACTGGCGCATCAACAAATACGCCGACAAATTTAAGTGAAGCACTGTCAACAATGGCGCGAGCACAATCAAAATCAACGTAACGTGGGGATTTGTGGTAGAAGATCAGCCCACCATACACAGCACCGGCTTGATATACCGCTTGTGCGTCTTGTACTCGGGTTAAACCGCACACCTTGTTGTCACCTAAGATCAGGCTTCTACACGCTGCATCTAAATCTTGTTGAGCCATCAAGGAGCTGCCTACCAAGAAGCCATCACACAGCGGGCTCAAACGTTTTACATCTTGATGGCTGTAGATTCCAGACTCAGAAATAACAACCTTACCTTCAGGAATAAGCTTTCGAAGCTGCTCGGTTGTCGCTAAATCCGTGGTCAAATCGCGTAAGTTACGGTTATTGATACCGACAATTTGTGCATCGAGCTCCAGTGCGCGGGTGACCTCTTCCTCGTTGCTTACTTCGGTTAAAATAGCCATATTCAATGATGTAGCCACTGTAGCTAGCTCACGATAGGTGTCGTCATCGAGTACAGACAGCATCAGCAAGATAGCATCACCGCCGTAAAGTCGCGCTAAATACACTTGATATGGGTCGATAAAAAAGTCTTTGCAAATAAGTGGTTGGTCAACAAGTGCGCGCACTTTTTGGAGGTACTCAAAACACCCTTGGAAATACTTTTCATCGGTTAACACACTGATACAACTAGCGTAATGTTTATAAACCGAAGTGATTTCTTCTAAATTGAACACATCACGGATCAAGCCTTTAGACGGTGAGGCTTTTTTGCATTCGAGGATGAAGCTAGTCGGCCCGTCACTCAATGCTTTATAGAAATCGCGTGTGGTGGGAACCACTTGGTCGATGAATTCAGACAATGGTCGCGCTTGTTTACGCGCAGCCACCTCAATGCGTTTATCCGCAACTATTTTTTCTAATACATTAGCCATGACTTACCTCTACAATGGCATTGAGTGTGTTCATTGCAGCACCGCTTGCTAACACATTTTTGACTGCTGCTGCCGCGTCTTTAAAAGAGTCGGCTTTGTTGTTAATAACCAGAGCTGCTGCAACATTGGCGATAATAGCAGCGTTGTGCGCATCAGTTCCTTTGCCAGATAATATATCTTGCGCTGCCTTGGCGTTGTAGTCTGGTCCGCTTCCCGCTAATTCATCAAGTGAAAACTTTGCAAGTCCAAAATCTTCTGGCGACAATGTGTACTCGTTAATTTCACCATTTTTTAGCTCAGCCACCTGCGTTGTGCCGTGCAGCGCAATTTCGTCAGTCCCCGCGCCATGAACGACCATAGCGCGCTCACATCCAAGTCGTTGCAGCGTTTTCGCCATAGGTAAGCACAGCTTGGCATCATATACACCGAGAAGCTGAGCTTTAGGTTTTGCTGGGTTAGCAAGTGGGCCTAGGATATTAAACACAGTTCGGGTTTTTAACGTTGTACGAACGGCCATCGCGTGTTTTACACCACTGTGGTACAGGGGTGCGAATAGAAAAGTGAAGCCAGTTTGTTCCAGTAAATAAGACGCTTGCTCAGCTGACATGTCGATGTTAATGCCTAGGCTCATCAGTAAGTCAGACGAGCCTGAATTACTCGATACACTGCGATTGCCGTGTTTAACCACATTTAAGCCACACGCTGCAGCGACAATAGAAGCTGTGGTGCTTACATTGATGGTGTTTGCACCATCACCGCCTGTGCCACACATGTCGATTAAGCCTTGTGCACAGGTAACAAAAGGGACTGCGTTTTCACGCATGGCCGCGGCTGCTCCAGCAATTTCTTCGCTGCATTCGCCTTTTATTTTTAAAGCAGTTAACAGCGATGACAGCGTGATGTCATCAACTCGACCTTGCATCACTTCGTTGAAGACGGCTTGAGACTCTTCAAAGCTTAAGTTTTGTTGATTATATAATTTAGTTAACGCATCCATGGTCAATCCTCTGCCGTCAAATAGGCCAAACTTTGTTTCAGTAATACTGCGCCATGTGGCGTTAAAATGGATTCAGGGTGAAATTGATACCCCAACACTTTGTCTTGTTCATGGCTAATGGCCATCGGCATACCTTGATAGTGTGCAATGACGCGAATACACTGAGGAACATGGGTTGCTACAAGAGAGTGGTAACGCGCAACTACGAGCGTGTCGCCAAAACCCTCAAGGGCAGGGTGCGACTCGAGGTTCACGGTCGATGATTTACCGTGCACGGTTTCGTTGGCATGACCCACCACACCACCATAAGCTTGCGTCAATGCTTGTTGACCAAGACAGATCCCAAGCATCGGGAATTTACCTTTACACAACTCAATGAGCTCCATTAAGCAGCCCGCGTCGCTTGGTGCACCCGGGCCGGGTGAGAGCACCAGAACCACAGGTTTTGTTTCTGCACACATGCGCTCAAAAATGGTGCGCGCATCTACCGTGTTGCGATAAACCACGAGTTCTTGATTAAGCAACGCAAATTCATCGACCAAGTTATAACTGAATGAGTCGACATTATCTAAGAAGTAAATCTTATAATTCATGCTTTTGACTCCTGGCTGTTGCTAACTTCTTGGCTTGAGCTGGTGGCAATTGCACGTAACACCGCACCGGCTTTAGCTCGTGTCTCATCGGCTTCTGCCTGAGGATCTGAGTCATAGACAACGCCAGCCCCTGCTTGAACATGCGCTAAACCGTCTCTCACGAAGGCGCTGCGAATAACAATACAAGAGTCCATTGAGCCATCTCCGGTGAGGTAACCCACCGCACCGCCGTAGCTTCCGCGGCGTTTTTTCTCTACTTCACGAATTAATTTAGCGGCGCTGACTTTAGGTGCGCCAACAAGAGTACCCATGTTCATGCAGGCTTGATATGCATGTAGGGCATCTAAATCCTCTTTTAGTTGCCCAACAACACGAGAAACCAGATGCATAACATGCGAATACCTGTCTACCTTGAGCAACTCTTTAACATGGCGTGTGCCTGGCTTGCTGATTCGGGCCACATCATTACGAGCAAGATCCACTAACATGATGTGCTCTGCACACTCTTTAGTGTCGTTACGAAGGTCTAATTCGATGCGCGAATCGAGATCTAAATTCAAGCTACCGTCGGCATGCTTGCCGCGTGGGCGGGTGCCTGCTATCGGGTAAACTTCAACTTGATTGGTTTGCGCACTGTATTTCAATGCCGATTCTGGAGAGGCACCAAATAAACTAAATGATTGGTCACGAAGATAAAACATATAGGGACTTGGGTTTTGTTCTTTTAGTTTGGCGTAGGCATCAAGCGGATTTACACAAGGTAGAGTGAAGGTTCTAGAAGGAACAACTTGGAAAATATCTCCATCTACAATGTGTTGTTTAAGTGCCACGACCTGACTTTTGAATTCTTCATCGGAAATATCCACGTGGGCATTTAATTCGCGTTGTGTGTCTGGGGCGGGGGTGTATTCGCTGAGCTCGTCACACAAAGCGTTGAGGCGTTCTACTTTTTGTCCAACTTCAAAGCAATTAGCGTGCACTTGTGGGCCGTTAAATACATTGCCAATAATTTCCGTACTTTGCTGCTGGTGGTCAACAACCACTAAGGTTTCCGCTAGATAAAACACATAGTCAGGGCAGCTGTTGTCTTTGGTCGGTACATCGGGTAACTCTTCGGCGTTCGCGACCATGTCGTAACCCATCACACCGCCAAGGAACAAGGCAAATGGGTTATCCGTGTTGTTACTAATGCGGGTGATACATTGGCGCAGAGTATCAAACGCGTTCGCAGCTTTAAGTTTGGCGTGTTCGTCAACAGTGCTGTCGATTTCACCGTACTGTACATGGAGCTCATCATCGCTCAATTCACAGCTGGCGTTGTTTATGTGACTGCGCAAATAAGGCAATAGCTGAGCCCCATTGTTACTAAGAGCTTTGACGATGACATGCTTGCCGTTGCATTCAAGACGAAGCGCGGCATCAACTAACACAATACTCTTAAGGTTTTCTTTGGAGTCAATTTCTGCAGATTCTAACAACAGGGCATTAGCGTTATCCGTCTTTGCAAACAAGCTCAGCGCCGAGGGAATATACTCCCTTCGTAAACTGATGCTGGTTACCTGACCGGCTGTTGTTGAAATGTGACTAAAAATCATAAAAGGTCCTCATTCCCATATAATCAATCACTTAAGCACACAGTCTTACAAAAATTACTGCATGTTGAGTATAAAAGTTACAAAAAAACCCGCTGACTTAATGTTAAGCCGCGGGTTGCAAAATGCTCAGCCATGACGAGGCCCACCCGCTATATCGAGTGCCACCACCAAATAATCATGTTGTTTTTAGACTGAGTCATCATCGTTATCATTTACCAAAAATTAAGTACAAAAAAACCCGCGGGATGTGCGGGTTTGTATCAGTTTAAGTAGCAACAGCCACGACTAATTCCACCCGCTAGTTCGAGTGCCACCACCAAGTGATATGAATTAGGTTTGCTGTGTTCATTTATTTTTCTTAACACTGATTTAATATGTCACTTAGTAGACCCCACACAGGAACGACTGTCAACCCTTTGGGTAAGAAAACTTTATTGCCACCAAAATCAGCATCAATGGTACACTGACATCCTTAAAACTATTGCAGCGACAGAGATAAAACGTGATTAAATATGACCTCCACAGTCACAGTACCCATTCGGACGGAAAATTAAGCGTTGAAGAACTTGTGCAACGTGCCGCCGAAAAAGGCGTGAATGTGTTGGCCCTGACCGATCACGACACGGTTGCTGGTATTGCACCTGCGAAGCAAGCAATCGCGGATTTAAATTTAGACTTAGAACTCGTCCCTGGTGTTGAAATCTCGACCCGATGGCACAGTTTTGAAATCCATATTGTTGGGCTGCAAGTCGACACGCAAGCTCCGCAGTTACTTGATTTGTTGGGTGAACAGCAGCAAAAGAGAAGCGAACGTGCACTTAAAATCGGTGAACGTCTTGATAAGGCTGGCTTTCAATCGACTCATGAAAAAGCCATGTTATTGGCCGAGCGTGCTCAAGTGACCCGCGCGCATTTTGCCCGAGTCTTGGTTGAGCAAGGTGCTGCAAAAAGTGTTCAAGGCGTTTTCAAAAAATACCTTAGCCGTGGTAATACTGGATACGTGCCAAGCACCTGGTGCGATATGCAAACAGCCATCGATGCAATACATAGTGCCGGCGGCCAAGCGGTACTAGCACATCCAGCACGGTATAAAATGTCGAATAAATGGTTGCGTAAGTTGATTCAAGAATTCAGTAGCTTGGGTGGCGATGCAATGGAAGTGGCGCAAACCCAGCAAGCACCTTGTGAACGCCAGTTTTTAGGTCAGTTAGCGCGCGAGAATAACTTGTTGTGTTCACAGGGATCAGACTTTCATTTTCCTTTACCTTACATAGAATTAGGAAAGAACCTATACTTACCTAAAGACTGTGATGGCGTATGGCAGCGTTGGCAGTAAATAACAATAACTAAATAAAGGAATGTCATGAGTCAGTTTTTTCATATACATCCAGAAAATCCTCAGCACCGCTTGATAACGCAAGCGGTTGAAATTATTCGCCAAGGTGGCGTTGTTGTTTATCCAACTGATTCCGGCTATGCAATAGGCTGCAAGCTCGGTGAGAAGCAAGCGCAAGAGCGCATAACTCGTATTCGTGGCATTGAAAAACACCATAATTTTACCCTTATGTGCCGTGATTTATCTGAGTTAGCGACCTATGCTCGGGTTGATAATCAGATGTTCCGCCTCATTAAAAACAACACACCTGGACCATACACGTTTATCTTCAAAGGCACCAAAGAAGTGCCGCGCCGTGTGTTGAATGAAAAGAAAAAAACCATCGGTATTCGTGTATCAGACAACATCATTTGCCAAGCCATTTTGGCTGAACTGGGCGAACCAATGATGTCGTGTTCATTGATTCTACCTGGGCAAGAATTTACAGAGTCTGATCCAGATGAGATCCGCATGCAGCTGGAAAAGCACGTTGATGTGATTATCCACGGCGGTTATCTAAGCGAGCAAGCGACGACCGTCATTGATATGTCTGAAGGTGACATAGAAGTGTTGCGTGTAGGCTGTGGTGACCCAAGTCCATTTCAATGACTGAGCAAGCCTTAACTGAGCAACAAAAGCTCCCACTGGCATTTATTCGCGGCGAAGCCGTTATTGAAAAGCCAGAGGATTTGTATATCCCACCGGATGCCCTCGAAGTTGTTCTAGAGACCTTTGAAGGGCCCTTGGACTTGCTGCTTTACCTCATTAAAAAGCACAAGTTAGACATTCTTGAATTATCTATTTTCAGCATTACCGAACAATACATGAAGTATGTTGAGATGATGCGTGAATTCCAACTCGAATTAGCTGGCGA
Source organism: Pseudoalteromonas pernae (assembly GCF_039831865.1). Classification (NCBI taxonomy): domain Bacteria; kingdom Pseudomonadati; phylum Pseudomonadota; class Gammaproteobacteria; order Alteromonadales; family Pseudoalteromonadaceae; genus Pseudoalteromonas; species Pseudoalteromonas pernae. The sequence goes on along the minus strand of NZ_JBDODM010000001.1, from coordinate 488,692 downwards.
GTATTTGGTGATGGCGGCTTTGCTTGCGCAAATAAAATCGCGTTTATTGCTGCCTGTTCATGAAGAGCTCGAAGAAGAGGAAGACCCGCGCGCAGAGTTGGTTCGTCGACTGCAAGAATATGAGCAATTTAAGAAAGCTGCTGAACAACTTGACGAAATACCGCGCATGGAGAGAGACATATTTAGCGCTCATGCGTTAATTGAAGAGGATGCGTTGCCTTCACCTTTGTTTCCTGATGTCTCTTTACAGGACTTGATGTTTGCACTGAGTGACGTGATGGCAAGGGCAAAATCATTTGAGCACCATCACATTACTGCCGAGCAGCTATCTACCCGAGCGAGAATGAGCGATATCTTGTCTCGGCTTCAAGACGCTGAGGGTTATGTAGAGTTTGCTCAGTTGTTCACGATAGAGGAAGGGCGTGCTGGTGTAGTGGTTACTTTTATCGCTATTTTAGAGTTGACCAAAGAAGGGCTCATCCTTTGCCAGCAAGTAAACAGCGTATCTATCATTCATGTGCGTCTAAAAGAGCACAATGATGAATGAATCGCTTTGCCTTAGCCATGGGCTCTGCCATAATACGCGCTTACTTTGAGGTTACAGCATGACCAGCAGACGAATTAGTGATGAACAACTAGTCGAGCTGATTGAAGCCGCTATTTTTGTATCACCTAAGCCACTGACAAAAAAACAATTAAAAGAAACCGTCCTCAGTGACATCAGCGTAGCGCCAAAAAGAGTGAACGATGCACTTGAAGCCATCGAAAGTCATTATCAAACACGGGGCATACGTTTGGTCAAAGTGGGGTCGGGCTATCGTTTCCAAGCTTGCAGCAGTTTAAGCCCCTGGTTGAGTAACCTGTTTCAGGAGCGAGCACCAAAATATTCGCGAGCGCTGCTTGAAACACTTTCCTTGATTGCTTATCGCCAACCCATCACCCGTGGGGAAATAGAGCAAGTACGCGGTGTGACCGTAGCCAGTAACATCATGAAAACCTTGCAAGAGCGAGGTTGGGTAAAAGTGGTTGGCCATAAAGAAGTACCCGGACGGCCATCTTTATATGCAACAACAAATGAATTTTTAGACTATTTTTCTTTATCTGGGCTTGAGCAATTGCCACCGCTGCCAAAACAGCAACAGACCCAGATAGATAAGTTATTACATGATCCTTCTGTGAGAGAACCATCTGAATGAGTGAAAAGTTACAAAAAGTATTAGCGCGTGCTGGTGTAGGCTCCCGTCGTGAGATGGAGAAATACATCGAGGCAAACCGTGTCAGTGTTGATGGCAAAGTTGCCCGTTTAGGCGACCGTGTTGAAGCAACACAAACCATCCGTGTTGATGGGCACGTGGTCAAAATTGAGCAGCCGCAAGAACGTATTTGTCGCGTGTTGATGTACCATAAACCAGAAGGTGAATTGTGTACTCGTAAAGACCCTGAAGGTCGTCGTACTGTGTTCGACCGTTTACCACGAGTGGATGGCGACCGTTGGATTGCAATCGGTCGATTAGATATCAATACCTCAGGCTTACTTTTATTCACCAATGATGGCGAGCTTGCTAACCGTTTAATGCACCCAAGCTATGAAATTGAGCGTGAATATTCAGTTCGTGTTTTTGGTGAGGTGACAAACGATACGTTGAAAACACTCACCAAAGGCGTTGAATTGGATGATGGACCAGCCCGTTTCCACTCCATTAAACCTATGGGTGGCGAAGGCATCAACAAATGGTTCAACGTGACTCTCAGTGAAGGACGTAACCGCGAAGTGCGCCGTATGTGGCAATCACAGGGAGTAGAAGTGTCGCGCCTGATCCGTGTGCGTTATGGTCAATTAGATTTGAATAAGCGTTTGCCTCAAGGTGGTTGGGAAGAGCTTGAGTTAGCACGTGTAAATTATCTTCGTAAGAGCGTAGGCTTGCGTCCTGAAACACAAACCAAGCTAACCGTTGAGCAAATGCAGCCCAAGCGCAAAGATAAGCGCGCACAAGTTAACCGTATTCGTAAGGCGGTTAAGAAACACAATCAGCGTGTGCAACAGCACAAGAAACGCAGATAGGTGTTCAACTCAGAACAAATAAAAAACGCCGTTTGATACGGCGTTTTTTATTAATGGTCGCTGGGCAATTATTATTTGCTTTGTGCGTCCAATGATTGGCCATTTACGCCGATTGAGTCATCGCTCATAAGGTATAAATAGGTAGGCATTAAATCTTCCGGTGTCGCTAGCTTATCTCTATCTTCACCTGGGAACGCACTGGCGCGCATATTAGTGCGCGTTGCACCCGGGTTGATACAGTTAATACGAATATTGGTTTTGCCCACTTCTTTTGACCAAGTTTGCATCATGCCTTCGGTCGCAAATTTTGAGATTGAATACGCACCCCAAAATTCACGGCCTTCACGACCCACACCCGACGATGTAAAAATAATCGATGCGTTATCTGCTTTTCTTAGCACTGGGAACATGGCTTTGGTGATCATCGCCTGAGCGGTCACGTTTACTTTCATGATGCTCTCAAATGTCGATGAACAGAAATGTTCTAGTGGACCTAAGGAGCCGATGATGCTGGCGTTGTTTAACAGGCCATCTAGCTTACCAAATTGTTGCTCTATAGTTGCAGCAAGGTCGCGGTAGTTTTGCTTTGTGGCACCTTTGAGATCCATCGGCACAATAGCAGGTTGTGGGTAACCAGCGTTGACGATTTCGTCGTAAACACATTCAAGCTTTTGTGTTGTTTTTCCAAGCAAAATCACAGTCGCGCCGTGTTTTGCATAAGTAATAGCCGCCACGCGGCCGATGCCGTCACCAGCTCCGGTAACTAATATGACTTTTTGCTCTAAAGCGTTTGGACTTGCGTTGTAATTTTGCATAAGCTGCACCTAGCGCTAAATTTTTCACGAATTTTATCATAATCAATTTGCAAGTAATCGATTTATTACAAAATTAAGTGGCGAAAGGTACAAGTTTACGTTAAGTTAAACTGGTCTAATGTGTCATTAACGATTTTCTATCCTTTTGATTAACATTATTAAGCGCAGAACAATAAGAAAAGGTTTGGAGCCAACAAAATGAAAAAAATGCTACTCTCTCTCGCTGTAGCTTCTGCTCTCGCTGGTTGTGGCAGCGAAAAGACGCTAGAAGAAATAAAAACGGATACACCAACAGTAAAGCCACTCTCTACTGTTGTTTTTGATCCAAGTGCAGGCAAAATTTCTGTACCCAATGATTTGTTGTTTAGTGGCACAACAGATGGAACCTTAAATATTCCAGGTGAAGGCACTGATTACAGTAGCCCTCAACTTGCGCTTGGCGCATTAGACGGTTGGTCTACACAAACGCCTTACGCGATTGACCTAGCATTCCCTGCAGGTGTAAGCCTAGATGCTACTTCTGCTGCAACTCCAGGCAGTGTGCGTATTTTTGAAGTGGTGATGGGTGCAGACCAAAGTTCAGCAACGTGTGCAGCCGTACCAGCAGGTATCGCATGTGAATTTGTTAAAGAATTAACCTTTGGCGTCGATTTCATAACTCGTGGTAATGGTGATTCTGTTGCTGTTATTCCATTGAAGCCATTTACTCAAGGCCGCTCTTACATCACTACGTTGACAACGAGCCTCAAAGACAGTGAAGGTCGCTCAATTACTCCTTCTTCTACCTATGCCTTGGTGAGCGGCGAGACGCCGTTGGTGACGCCTGAACAAAAGTCATTACAAGCGGTTATTAACAGCTATGAAAATGTACTGGTCGGTAGCACAGATTTAAATAAAGATGACATCATTTACACTGCAGCGATGACGATGCAGTCAGCGGGTGAAGTCCTTAATACTATTAAGAGCATTTTGGCTGCGTCTTTACAAGAACCAAGCCTACCAACGCCAGCAGTAACCATTCCTGATCAGCCTTTAGTGACAGTTGGACAAGTATTCGCATCTCAAGGCATGCAAAATGTGCCAGTAGTGTTTAATGCTGTTAGCTACGAAAAAGGCAGTGTCCTTCTTCCTAACTACCTAAAGACGCCAGAAGGTAAAGAGTTATCAGATTTAAATGACATCTACTGGGAAGCGAACTGTGATAGCGCAGTAACTGTGTTAGGGTATAAAGCTCAAGTGGGTGAAGCATTCCCAGAGCAACCGCAAACGCCTAACGATGCATTATGTGCTGCGCTGAGCGGCGGTTTGCTTCGTGACCTCGGTCTTGATGACAAACGTCACCTCACCAAGTACAACAAAATTCCTAAAGTACAAAGCTATGCTAATGTACCAGTACAAATTACTAAGCCGGCTGATCTAAACACATTGAACGCTATTCGTGCGCAATTAGGTTTAGAAGCAATGGCAATGCCACAAGGCGGCTGGCCTGTGGTTATCTTGCAACATGGTATTACTCGTACTAAAGAAGACATGCTTGCACTTACGGGGGCATTGAGCCTGCAAGGTTTAGCTACTGTTGCTATCGATTTACCGGCTCACGGTGAGCGTGGTATTGACGTAGACAACGATGGTACTGATGATTTCAGTGCAACAACTAGCTCAATCCTTGCGTATATGAACCTGCAATCTCTTTTAGTTGGTCGTGACAACATCCGCCAATCAAGCGCAGATTTACTTGGTCTTCGCCTAGGTCTTAACTTCAGCGGTGACCCTGAGTTGAACACGCTGGACGTGAGTATGGGTGCGGTGTCGATGGGTTCAATCGTAGCGCCTTCGTTCTTGGCAACAACTAATACGGAACTAAACCCACAAATCGACCCACTATTCAAAGTGCACACAGCGGCATTGAGTAGCGGTGGCGGTGGTGCGGTAAGCATCCTATTGAATTCAGATACATTTGGTCCATTTATCCAAGGCTCGGTACTTTTAGGTGCTGGTTTAGATGAGTCAGCTGAATTTAGCGCCTTCTTACAAGACGGTGCACTGGCAAGCTGTGCGCAGTATGTTCAAGACCAAGAAGCCTATGTAACATGTAGTTTCCAAGCATTTATGGCGTCACTTCAAGCGGCAGGTGATACGGCAAGTATTGCAGCTATCGCGGCAACGATGACTGAATTCTCATTTGCTGCGCAAACAATTATCGATGCTGGCGACCCGACCAACTACGCAATGCGCGTAAATGCGCTTGGTACACCAACATTGACCACTGCGGTTGTCGGTGATGGTGCTGCAAACAAGCCGGATACCGTTGTGCCAGTGAGCGTTGCGACAAATCCAATCGCGGGTACTATTCCACTTGCGACCCTTATGGGCGCCCAAGTAGCCACTGAAACTAAAATGACTGCAGAGCCTTCAAGCTATTTAGTGCGTTATGCAAAAGGCCATCATGGTTCATTGCTGACACCTGCCGCTGATGCATCAGCGGGTGCAGATGCGCAAGGTAGTGCAGCTGCAAATGCAGAAATGCAACGTCAGTTTGCCACTTACTTAGCAACAAAAGGCACTGTTCTACCTATCGTAGATACCACTGTTATTGCTCAGTAATCTCTTATCGAGAGTTAAAAAGCCGTACCCTAGGGTGCGGCTTTTTTGTGTCTATAGGCTGTGTTACATTGCCTGCATAATTATGAAAGAGGACAAGCAGTGGAATATCTTTTTGAATACGGACTATTTTTAGCCAAGGCGCTTACGGTCGTTGTGGCAATCGGTGCAGTCATAGCACTTATCGTGGGGGCGAGCTCTAAGCCTAAAGGTAAAAGTGGCTCGTTGGAAGTGACTGATTTATCAGAGCAAATGCAAAACGTCAAAGACGACTTTCTCGCCAACACCCTTGATAAAAAAGAGTTGAAAGCGTTACACAAAGAGCAAAAGGCTGCGCAGAAAAACAACGAAGACAGCGCAACAAAAGGCAAGGTCTATGTCATTGACTTTAAGGGCTCCATGGATGCGCATGAAGTCGAAAGCTTGCGTGAAGAAGTCAGTGCGGTACTCATGTTGGCCGATAAAGAAAAAGACCAAGTATTGGTGCGTTTGGAAAGCGGTGGTGGTGTTGTCCACGGTTATGGTCTAGCGGCTTCGCAACTACAACGTATTAAAGCGGCTGAAATTCGATTGACAGTCGCAATCGATAAAGTTGCGGCAAGTGGTGGTTATATGATGGCTTGTGTTGCCGATGAAATTATTGCCGCCCCCTTTGCTATTGTCGGATCAATCGGTGTTATCGCGCAGATCCCTAACTTTAATAAGATCCTGAAAAAGAACGATATTGACTACGAACAAATCACTGCAGGACAGTACAAGCGTACACTCACTTTGTTTGGTGAAAATACCGATGACGGTCGTGCCAAGTTTAAAGAAGAAATTGAACAAACGCATACCTTGTTCAAGCAGTTTGTGGCCCAGAATCGTCCAAATATGGACTTGGATACAGTGGCGACAGGAGAGCATTGGTTTGCCTTAGACGCCAAAGACAAAGGCTTAGTCGACCGCATCAACACCAGTGATGATGAGCTCATTTCTTTGGCTAAAGAGCGACACGCATACAAATTAGCTTATAAGCGCAAGAAAGGATTTGCAGACAAATTGGCTAAGAACTTAGCACTGACTATCGAGTCTGTGGGGATGAGGCTGTGGAGCCAAACACAGCGGTTAAAGCCGTAGATATAAAGTAAATAAAAAAGCCCCGCATAGCGGGGCTTTTTTATGTCTTATTTACAGCGCAGTTAGCTTCGCGCTTTTGGTTTGTATTCTTCAAGCTCTTTGGCAGACTCTAAGTCGTTGAAAACGGCCTCGTCTAATTGACCTTCAGACTTAGCGACTACGAGAGTCACCATACAGTCACCAGTTACGTTAACAGCTGTACGGGTCATATCTAGAAGACGGTCAACCCCGATGATGATAGCGATACCTTCTACAGGTAATCCAACTTGGTTCAATACCATGGCCAACATAATCAAGCCAACGCCAGGCACACCAGCGGTACCAACAGAGGCTAGGGTGGCAGTTAGAATAACCATTAGGTAGTCAGAAATAGTTAAATCAACGCCGAATACTTGGGCAATGAACACCGTTGCACAGCCTTGCATAATCGCTGTGCCATCCATATTAATGGTGGCGCCAAGTGGTACGGTGAAAGAAGCTACTGAGTTGCTGGCACCAAGCTTTTTAGTTGCAGTTTCAAGGGTTACTGGCATCGTCGCGCTTGAGCTTGAGGTGCTAAAAGCAAATAAACACGTGTCTTTCATTTGCGCTAAGAATTTAACAGGGCTTAGACCTGTGAACACCTTAAAGATAATTGAGTAGTTCACTAAACCGTGTATTGCTAAGGCAACGAGTACAACACCAAAGTATTTAGCTAGACTTAAGATTAGGCCAAATTCTATCGTGGTAAATAGCTTCGCCATAAGACAGAACACACCGTAAGGAGCGATGTTCATCAGCAAAGTAACAAGCTTAAGAATAACATTGTTTAGGTCTTCAAATACCGCACTCAAACGTTGTCCGGCTTCCCCGCTCAATGCCATAGCTACGCCAAATAGAAGTGCAAAAACAATTACTTGCAGCATGTTGCCGCTTGCCATTGCATCAATTGGGTTAGTTGGGAACATACCTATGATTACCTGCGCCAACGTTGGTGCCTGCTTGGCATCAAATGAGGCATCAGAAGGTAATGTGATCCCTTCACCGGGATTGACAAGCAATGCGACGGTAATCGCCACTGTTATCGCTATGGCTGTGGTACTTAGATACAGTAGCAGAGACTTGCCACCCAGACGTCCTAACGTTTTTGGGTCGCTTAAACTACATGTCCCGCACACCAGTGAGACAAACACGAGCGGCACGACCAACATCTTCAAACTGGCAATGAATATTTGCCCGCCGATGTGGAACAACCCATCAACAAAAAAGCCCTTAATAGGCAATGCGAACAGTCCTAAATTGAGCAGTAATTCTTGTTCCCCACCGAGAATGGTTTTGAATAGGAAACCGGTAGCGATCCCGAGTCCCATACCAATCATAATGCGGCTGGTGAGGCTTAATGAACCTTTAGAAGACATAAACAACATTCAACTTGATTATAATATTTTGCTATAGCCTATCAGCGAAAAACTCTTAATGCAGCGAAAAACGATAACTTTTTTCAGAAATGGATACGTATTTTAGTAAGCTTGAGTTAATATTAAGTAAATAATTTAAAATAAATAAACGTTAGGGAGAGTTAAATGCGTTTTATTCGATTACTCAGCGCTGCTTTGCTAAGTATGTTTCTTGTCGCTTGTGGCGGTGGGGGAAGCTTGGGGGAGAGTGATGGTGGAGACACTGGAACAGGTGGTGATGGTGGCGGTAACACCGTTGTTACTTATAGTGTTTCGATTGAATTTGAAGATCGCATCGTCACCTTTGACGAGCCTTTAGAGATTTCTGCAACTGTTACTGCTTCCGATGGTAACCCGGTTGCAAGTCAGGTTGTATCTTTTGAAACATCGCTAGGTAGCTTTGACCCTTCAACGGGCACGGCTAAAACAAATGCTGACGGTGTTGCGACAATTATGCTTGAAGCTGGGACCGTTGAAGGTGCGGGAACTGTAGTCGCGAGCTATGAAGGTGCATCAGCTAAGCTGGGTTTTGAAACCGCAGGTGACGAACCAGTTAGTACCACTGACGGTGCTGAACTTAGTATCCGCATTCTACAAAACTGCCCGACGGGTTGGCGAAATGTAGACAGAACGACTGTGGAACTGGATCCTTCAGAGTGTGAATTTAACGATAACTTATCTTCTGAACCAGCTATTCTATTCGTAAAAGTAACTCGTGAGAACTCTTCTACACCAATTCGTGGAGCTGTAATTACCGGTTCTACTACAAAGGGGCGTATTTTAGAACAAGATGGTCAATCCAGAACTGATAACTTCGGCATAGCGTTACTCAATCTTTCTGCGGGTAACGACGATGGTACTGGTCAGGTAACAGTCAACGTTCTAGATGCGTCACAAACTGCTTCATTCGAAATCAATGCAGTTCAAGTAACTTTGAGCCTAGATACAGGCCTAGAAGATGGTGAGGTTTTAGCTGCTGGTTCTACTACGATAGTTACTGCTAGCCTTGCACTTTCGACTGGTGAAGTGTTTACAGTTCCTGTTGATGTTAGTTTTTCGTCTGCTTGTTCATCAGCCACACCGGCAACTGCTTCAATAGATGAAACTGTTACGAGTATTGGCGGTGTTGCAACAGCCACATATCGCGCAAATGGCTGTAACGGCAACGATCAAATTACAGCCACGTTAAGTACGGGCGAAACTGCATCGGTTACTCTTCCAGTTGCTGCTGCTGAAACGGGGTCGATCGAGTATTTGGGGGCGTCTGATGCTGTTCTTGCAATTAAAGGTACCGGTGGTCAATCATTAAAAGAAACCAGCGTGCTTTCATTCCGTCTTCTAGACGTTAATGGTAATCCAGTTCCCCAGCAAGAGTTGAATTTCGCTCTAGCTCAGAACCCTGGTGGCGCAACACTTGACAGCGCTTCCCAGTATACGAATAACTTAGGGGAAGCGTATGTTACCCTTCGTTCAGGCCTAACCTCAGGTGTGCTGAAAGTAAAAGCCTCACATGTTAAAGCGACAGGCGATACTGAAGAATTACTAACCTCTCTCTCTAATGGTGTAACTGTAACGACAGGTGTTGCTGACCAAAACAGCTTTACATTATCTGCTGAACAGTTAAATCCTGAAGCATTGAATCGAGCGAATGTTGTGGTTGACCTAACTGTACTAGCTGCCGACAAATATAACAATTTCGTGCCCGATGATACTGAGGTGTACATCACTACCGAAGGTGGAGCCGTAGGTACTATTGATGGCCAGAGTATGTCAGCGCAACTATTGTGCCGTACTGTTGATGGTGAATGTAGTGCTCAGTGGCGCAGTCAGAATCCGATTCCATATCATCACAGTATTTATCAAAATAGTGTTGGAGATAAATGTGACCGTTGGTTCGGTGAAGCTGCTCCTTGCACATACGGTATTCTTGAAGCACGACTTGATGCTGAAGGCAATTTAGAAAGCTATGTTGGTAGCGATGGCAATGATTTACCTTTAGATGAAGGTTACTTAGCACCAATTGATCGCCCTCTAGGTGGACGCTCAACGATCGTTGCTATTTCTAGTGGTGAAGAGAGCTTTGTTGATTTAAATAATAACGGCCGTTTCGACTCAGGAGAGTTCGACCCTGTGCTAGCAGACTTGTCCGAAGCATTCGTGGATAACAATGAAAACGGTGTTTTTGATGGTTCGACAGCACCAGGAAACCCTGTCGATTCAAATGGTGGAGAGAATGAGACATTCTTTGACAAAGAGTCTAATGATTCGATAGATGGTGAGTTCAATCTCGGAAACGGTGTTTATAACGGCTTATTATGCCAAGATGAAACCAACGACAATTGCTCAAGAGATTTGGTGGACGTTCGTGATAGCCTAGTAATGGTTATGTCAGGTGGCACAGCTTATTTTCGTGCAGTGACGCCGATGACAAATGATTGTCAGGAATCGCAATTCATTACACTTGAAGCGAGTGATACTGCGTATCAATGTGATATAAATTACGTAAGCATCACAGCAGATTCACCATACGCAATTATTTCTGTAAAGGTGTTGATGAGTGATGTACATAACAACCCATTACCTGCAGGTACAGAAGTAATTATTAGCTCTGACAACGGTATCGTTAGCGGCCTTACTAGCTTTGTTGTACCAAGTACGAATCAAAGAACTCCGTTATCTATGGGAATTACAATTTCGCGTGAAACCGAACCAAATAAAAAGTCTGTCGGCAGTCTTAGAATTAGCTACACGACTCCAAGTGGTTTGACTGGTGCACAAACACTAGTAACAATCGAAGATGATGGTTAATCCTAAACGTTAGTAATCAACAAAATGCCAACCACTCGGTTGGCATTTTTGTTTTTATTACTATATATTTGCGCTGCGTTAATATTTGAGTCAGTTTATATAGCTTGGACTGGCGGTCAAAACGAAGCCACAAAACGGTTAAAAAATCACTGATCGACTAAAAGTTTGGTGTAAAAGCTTGTAACAATAGGTGATTGTAGATATACCTATAATTATTCGTGCCCAGGACAAGGGCAGTCACAATACAAAAGAGATGGGTCAACTTAGACTATTATGGGCAAATCGCTAGTCATTGTAGAGTCTCCTGCAAAAGCAAAAACTATCAATAAGTACCTAGGCAAGGATTACATTGTTAAATCCAGCGTAGGCCACGTACGCGACTTACCGACGTCTGGTTCGGGTAAGGCAAAGGCTCCTGCGGGGAAAACTCCTGCAGAGGTGCGCAAAATGGCACCTGAAGAAAAGGCTGCGTATAAAAAGAAGCGAGACTACCAAAACCTAGTCGCACGTATGGGTATTGATCCTGAAAAAGGGTGGAAACCACATTATGAAGTGCTTCCTGGCAAAGAAAAGGTTGTTCAGGAACTTAAAAAGCTCGCTCAAGATGCCGACGAAATCTATCTCGCAACCGATTTGGATAGAGAAGGGGAAGCTATTGCATGGCACCTCGAAGAAATCATCGGTGGCGATAAAAGCAAATATAAACGCGTTGTCTTTAACGAAATTACCAAAAACGCTATTCAGCAAGCCTTCTCAGATCCAGGTGAATTGAACACTGACATGGTGCAAGCTCAACAAGCACGTCGTTTTCTCGACCGTGTTGTGGGCTTTATGGTATCTCCATTGCTGTGGCAAAAAGTGGCTCGAGGTTTATCGGCCGGTCGAGTGCAGTCGGTTGCTGTTCGCCTGTTGGTTGAGCGTGAACGCGAAATCAAAGCATTTATCCCGCAAGAATTTTGGGATATCCATGCCGATGTAAGTGCCAAAGCAGATGCATTGCGTTTATTAGTGACTAAGCAAAACGGCGAAGCATTTAAGCCTGTAAATAAAGAGCAGGCACACGCCGCGACCTCTGTGCTGCAAAACGCGCAGTATCGTGTTAGCGAAGTAGAAGAAAAGCCAAGCCAAAGTCGTCCGAGTGCTCCGTTTATCACGTCAACCATGCAACAAGCGGCGAGTACCCGTTTGGGTTATGGCGTAAAGAAAACCATGATGTTGGCTCAGCGACTTTATGAAGCGGGTTACATCACCTATATGCGTACCGACTCGACCAACTTGTCGCAAGACGCTATTTCCATGTGTCGTGATTACGTCGAACAGAATTTCGGTGAAAATTACCTACCGGAAAAGCCGAACGTATATAGCGCCAAGGGCAATGCGCAAGAAGCGCACGAAGCGATTCGACCTTCTGATGTAAAAGTACTTTCTGGGCATGTTGAAGGTGTTGATGCTGACGCGAAGAAGTTATACGAACTTATCTGGCGTCAGTTTGTAGCGTGCCAAATGGTGCCAGCGCAATACGATTTAACCACAGTGCGTGTTGCCGCAGGTGAATTTGAATTAAAGGCCAAAGGCCGAGTGTTGCGTTTTGACGGTTGGACACGTGTTCAACCGGCAGTGCGTAAAAAGAACGAAGAAGAGCAAGCCTTACCTGCGCTTAAAGTGGGCGATGAACTTGCGTTGGTAGAACTTGACCCGCAACAGCATTTCACTAAGCCGCCAGCGCGTTACAGTGAAGCAAGCTTGGTTAAAGAATTGGAAAAACGCGGTATCGGTCGTCCATCAACCTATGCGGCAATTATCAGTACCATCCAAGACCGAGGCTATGTGCGTGTTGAGAATCGCCGTTTCTTCGCAGAAAAAATGGGTGAAATTGTCACCGATCGTTTAGTGGAGAACTTCACTGAGCTAATGAACTACGATTTCACAGCGAAAATGGAAGAGCGTCTGGACGATATTGCTGAAGGCGAACGTCAATGGACCCAAGTGTTAGATAATTTCTACACAGATTTCAGCACCCAACTGACGGTTGCCAGTGGTGAAGAGTCTGAAGGTGGTATGCGCCAAAATCAGATGGTTGAAACGGATATCGATTGCCCGACGTGTGGCCGTAAAATGGGTATTCGTACAGCATCAACAGGTGTGTTCTTAGGTTGTACAGGCTACAACTTGCCACCCAAAGAGCGTTGTACTACCACCATGAACCTCACTCCAGGTGAGGAAGCGGTCAATGCTGATGAAGTTGAAGACGTTGAAACCTCAACATTAATGCAGATGAAGCGCTGCCCTAAGTGTGAAACTGCAATGGACTCATACTTAATCGACGAGGCGCGCAAACTGCATGTTTGTGGTAACAATCCTGGTTGCAGTGGCTATGTCATTGAGCAAGGTCAATTTAAGCTCAAAGGTTATGACGGCCCGATTATCGAATGTGACAAATGTGGCTCTGACATGGAGCTTAAAAACGGTCGTTTTGGTAAGTATTTCGGTTGTACTAACGAAGAATGTAAAAACACTCGTAAGCTACTGAAAAACGGTGAAGCAGCGCCTCCGAAAGAAGATCCAGTGCATTTACCTGAACTTGAATGTGAAAAATCGGAAGCCTATTTCGTATTACGTGACGGTGCCGCAGGTATATTCCTAGCAGCGTCTACCTTCCCGAAATCAAGGGAAACACGTGCACCTAAAGTAGAAGAATTACAGCGCTTTAAAGATCGTATTTCTCCGAAATTCCACTACTTAGCTGAGGCACCTGCACAGGACTCAGATGGTAATCCGGCCATTGTTCGTTTTAGCCGTAAGACCAAGTCTCAGTATGTGATGACTGAAGTTGATGGTAAGGCGACTGGATGGAAAGCCACGTTCGAACACGGCAAATGGGTCGTCGAAGACAAGAAAAAGGCACCCGCAAAGAAAGCCAAATAACCAAAAAAAGCCGCTCAATGAGCGGCTTTGTTATTCCCCTAGGCTTATTTAGTTAAGCGGTTATTTGATATCTACTTTCTCAACTGTTTGATAACCCGCTGCTGTCAGCTCGTCATTCACACAGTCTAAAACGTACTGATACAAGCTTTGCTCATCGATGTCATCTTCCTTGGCCCAGTCTAAGCACATCTGCGTGTACTCCTTGACTGTTTCTGTGGGGGCGACTGGTAAATCATCGCTCGCATAGGCATTCGTTAAGCTGATAGCAAATAACACACTTAAAAGTTGGCGTTTCATAGTTCATCCTAATGAGTGGAAACTGCTGCTATTTTTAGCTCAGGAATAATAATTATGAAAGTGAGATATTTTTATCGTTAAGATGAGTGTTTCGATCAGTGTAGGTGACTTGAGCTACACGTATGAGCAGAACAAATTATTTCTTAAAAGCGCAAGACTAACAGGCCGTTATGTTTTTCTAAGCAAAAAAAAGCACTCTATAAAGAGTGCTTGAGATGTCTCTAATGACAAGGGAATTAAATCGTTGCGAACCAACAACCAAAACCAGGAAGAGTGAGTGTGTTGCCTTCTAGTGAACCTGTTACGTGACTCAGCGAGTCCAAAATAACATTAGGTGTGCTGTGTAGGGCTATCTCAGCCGCACTCTCACTGAGATTGAAGTAACACAGTACGGTTTCACCTTGGTGGCTACGTTCAAACGCTAACACAGGCTCTGGCGTATCGATAAAGCGAATGTCGCCTTCAATTAAGCTTGGTTGTGTTCTACGCCATTGCATAAACTCTTGGTAAGCTTTAAGTGTAGAATTTGCGTCTGCTAGTTGGCTTGTTACATTGCGTTGCGTATGTGTGTCACTCACCGGCAACCAAGGTTTCGCGTCACTGAAGCCAGCATTGTCTTGTTGACTCCATGGCATTGGTGTACGACAACCATCACGCCCTTTAAAGTTTGGCCAAAAAGTAATGCCGTAAGGGTCTTGTAAGTCTTCAAATGCGACGCTTGCTTCACCAAGTCCTAACTCTTCACCTTGGTACATACAGACACTGCCGCGTAGAGAACCAAGAAGGGCAGTGAGCATTTTTACTTGCAAAGGCTTTACTTGGTTATCTGATGACCAGCGACTCGCCACACGCTCAACGTCATGGTTGCTAAACGCCCAACACGGCCAACCTTCGAGCATGCGAGACTCGAGTGTTTCAACAGTGGTACGGATGTATTCGCTGCTGTAATCATTGGTCAGTAACTCAAAGCTATAACCCATGTGCAACTTGTCACCACCCGAGGTGTACTCAGCCATTGTTGCCAGTGAGTCTTCAGAAGAAATTTCACCCAATGCAACAGTACCCGGATACTTATCCAATAGCGCGCGAATATCGCGCATAAACTCAAGGTTTTCGGGTTGTGTGTTGTTGTAGTAGTGATACTGGAAAGCGTAAGGATTGTCTTCACTAAAACCACGGCCTTGGCGTTTTTCTTTTGGCTTAGCCGGGTTGTCGCGCAGTTGCGCATCGTGATAGCAGAAATTAATCGCATCTAGGCGGAAGCCATCAACACCTTTTTTCAGCCAAAACTCGACGTTATCTAGTACGGCTTTACGCACATCTGGATTGTGGAAGTTTAGATCAGGTTGTTCCGTTAGGAAGTTGTGCAGGTAGTATTGACCTCTGCGTGGTTCCCACTGCCAAGCCGGCCCACCAAAGATCGATAGCCAGTTATTCGGTTGCGTGCCGTCTTCATTCGCATCTGCCCAGACATACCAGTCAGACATCTCATTATCTTGGCTTTGGCGGCTTTGAACGAACCAAGGGTGTTGATCGGATGTATGACTCAACACTTGGTCAATAATGATTTTTATATCGCGCTTATGCGCTTCGGCGATTAGTTCATCGAAATCATTCAAATTGCCGAAGATAGGATCGATATCACGGTAATCGCTGATGTCATAACCGAAGTCTTTCATGGGCGATTTGAAGAAAGGCGAAATCCATACGGCATCGACACCTAAGTCGTTGATATAATCTAAGCGGTTAATAATACCACGCAGATCACCAATACCATCCCCATTCGTATCCTGAAAACTACGTGGATAAATTTGGTAAATAACCGCACCTTTCCACCATTGTGGGTTCGCCATGTGTCACTCCAGATGAACTTATATTTGTTGTACAGGCAAAAGAATAAGGCATGGTGTAAACGCTTGTAAAAGAACTGCATACGTATGCATTGTGTATACGTATGCAAAAGTTATGCGCCACAGGGGTACATCACGACGTAATTTAGTCATATCACGCAGTAGTAATTTGTTTACCATTGTTAAACTAGTGATTTTGTATGGACACAAGTCTTTCTGGGCAGGTGCACTAAAATAGGGCGCTTGATGTGCTATGTCGCACCAATGTGCATCACCAAACAATTGGTAAGACCAATTAACAGTGGTTTTGTATGTATTTATTAAAAGAAGACGGTTATTTCGTTAAATGCATCAAGGCAAGATATTTTGTTAACAACCCATGTAGAAACGGCATTGGATAATTGCCTGTCAATGCAAGATTAATTTCTACATAGCTGAAGGGCGCGCAACATGGCGCTGTGCCTAATATGATGCTATTGGTTATGTAACTTAAATGTAAATTTAATGAGCCTGCATAACTCTGAATACGTATGCATAAATTTGTGATTAATTTATCACGAGAGTTAGTATTTTTTGTGACAACAACACGAGCCAACTTGGTGCAGCGCTATCTTTCACCTCGTCGGCCACTAATTATGGTTAATTGGGATAAAACAGTATGTCTATGTTCAAACCAAGTTTGTTAACCCTAGCGCTTGTGAGCGCAGGTGTTGCCAGCACCAATGCTGCATATGCACAAGAGAACGATACGCAAAATGCCGAAGAGCAAAAAGTAGAAGTGATTGAAGTGCGTGGCTTTCGCCGCAGTGTTGTAGAATCAATTAATACAAAACGCTTCGCTAACGAAGTTGTAGAATCAGTATCTGCGGAAGATATCGGTAAACTACCTGACTCTTCAATTGCTGAATCAATCGCACGCCTACCTGGTTTGACAGCCCAACGTCTTGATGGCCGCGCGTCTCGTGTAAGTGTTCGTGGTTTTAGTGAAAACGAAAGTGCGACGACATTCAACGGCCGTGAGCAGGTTTCTATCAGTGATAACCGCGGCGTTGAATTTGACCTTTACCCTTCAGAAATTATGAGCGGCGTAACCGTTTATAAAACACCGAGTGCTTCTATCGAAGCTGAAGGTATTGCAGGCGTTATCGACATGCAAACTGTTCGCCCACTAAGCAAAGGCGAGCAAGTTATTCAATTTAACGGTCAATACGAGCAAACCAGCTTTGATAAACTGAACCCAGACGGCGACGACAAAGGCTTCCGTGGTACAGTTTCATACATTGACCAGTTCGCAGATGACACTTTTGGTGTTGCATTTGCTTACACTACAATGAGTTCTCCAAACCAAGAAAAGCGTTGGAACTCATGGGGCTACCCAGAATTTACAGCTGATGATGGTAACACTTACTCAATTTTGGGTGGTGCTAAGCCGTACGTTCGTTCATCAACGCTTGAGCGTGACTCAGCGATGTTGGTGCTTGAGTATGCGCCAACAAGTGACCTAAACATGGCATTCGACGCACTTTACGTTGATTTCGTTGATGAAAAAATCCTTCGTGGTATCGAAGTACCTTTCGCATGGGGCCAAGGCTCTATCAGTCCAGAGAGTGCGACGGTAGACCCAGAGACGGGATTCATCACGAGTGCAGTGACCGAAGGTCAGCGTGTTGTGGTACGTAATGACTACGAAGAGCGAGCTGCTGAACTAACTCAATTTGGCTTCAACGTTGAGTACGTGGTGAGTGATGACTGGACCGTTGAATTCGATGTGAGCCGTTCAGAAGTAGAGCGCCAAGTATGGAGTATCGAGAGTTACTCAGGTACAGGCCGTGGTGATACAAACGGTATCGCTGACAACCTAGGTTACATCTTCAACGGTGGTAACACAGGTGCACAATTCTCACACCAGCTTGATTACAGCGACTACGACCTAATCCAATTAGGTGGTCCATTGACTTGGGGTTACAGCGCTGCACTTAACAGTGAGTACGGTCTAACAGGCACGCCTTGGGAAAATACAGCACAAGATGGCTTCATCAACGCACCTGAAGTGGAAGATGAACTATCAACTCTGAAGCTAGCAGCAAGCAAAGCATTAGACAATGCGTTCGTAAGTAGCATCGACTTCGGTATTTCATACCGTGATCGTGAAAAGACTAAAATCTCTGAAGGTTACTTCCTAACTCTAGCTGACTTCTCGGTTAACAACCCAGGTACAATGGTTGTGCCAGAAGAGTACCGTTTAGGCACAGCGGACCTGAGCTTTATTGGTATGGGCAACATGCTTGCGTATGATACGCGTGCACTTGTTGCTGATGGTTACTACAACCTTCTCCAAGAAAGCCTAACTGATTCTAAGCACCTAACTCGCTCATGGACTGTGCAAGAAGAAGTGACTGCGGCATTCGTGCAAGCAAACATCAATGCCGAAGTGGGTTCAATCCCAGTAACGGGTAATGTAGGCTTCCGTTATGTCCGTACAGAGCAATCTTCTCAAGGTAATGCATTTAACGTTGTTGATGGTTTAGTGGTTGCTTCACCTACAGATATTAGCCATGACTACTCGCATTTCCTACCGAGCTTGAACTTGAACTTCGCACTTGATGAGCAGCAAACACTGCGTTTCGGTGCGGCGAAAACAATTTCTCGCGCTCGTTTGGATGAAATGAATGCGTCGATTAATGCGTCATACAATGCGACTCAGCCAGATGAAAACGGTAACTATTGGTCAGTATCTGGCGGTAACCCAAACCTAGAGCCAAAAGAAGCGACGGGCGTTGACTTCAGCTATGAAAACTACTTCGCTGACGAAGGTTACTTCTCAGCAGCGGTATTCTACAAAGACCTTAATGAGTGGATCTTTGACGGTAACTACGAAGTAGACATGACAGGTATTGCTGACCCTTCAACGGGTGAAATTCCAGCCAACAGCACAGCGACAGGTTCTGGTAAAATTAATGGTGGCGGCGGTGACCTATGGGGTTACGAGCTATCAGTAGCATTACCATTTAACTTGTTCTCTGACTCGTTAGAAGGCTTTGGTTTACTAGCAAGCCACACTGCGGTTGAGCAAGACGTAGAAATGCCAAACGGCGAAGAGTTCGAATTACCGGGTCTTTCTGACAGCATTCAAAGCTTCACGCTTTACTACGAGCGTCATGGCTTCATGGCTCGTACAAGTATGCGTAAGCGTAGTGACTTCAAAGGTGACATCTACGGTACTGGCTTCTCAACTGACCAAGTAAACATCGAAGGTGAGACAATTTGGGATGCACAAATCGGATACGATTTCAGCGATTCGGGAATTGCTGGTCTTGAAGGTCTAGAGATGACATTCCAAGTTCAGAACATCACTGAAGAGCCGTTCGTTTCACTGCAAGGTGACAACTCATTGCAAGTACGTGACTACCAAGATTATGGTCGTACCTATTTGCTAGGCTTCAAGTATGAGCTATAACTCTTAAATGAAGTAATAAAAGCCCTTGATATTTCAAGGGCTTTTTCACAGGAGTAGAGGATGGCTGAAATACAAAAAGTAGTAATACTAGGCGGAGGAACAGCAGGTTGGCTAAGTGCCTCGCTGATGGCCAAATTACTCACTAAACGCATTCAAATTACCCTTATAGAATCATCACATATTGGCACCGTTGGCGTAGGTGAAGCGACAATTCCCCCCATTATCGCTTTCAACAATGCCTTGGGTATCGACGAAAAAACCATGGTCCAGCGTACCAGCGCGACGATTAAACTCGGCATTGAGTTTGAAAATTGGGGCCAGATCGGTGACAAATACATGCATGCCTTTGGCAACATAGGTAAAGCATTTCCATTTTGCGACTTTCACCATATTCTTCATGCGGCCAAAGAGCATGGCGACACCAGCTCATTATGGGATTATTCCCTGAATTATCAGGCCGCCAAAGCAGGGCGTTTTGCGCCATTAAAAACTATTCCCAACACCCAACTGACTGGCACTGAGCATGCCTACCATTTTGATGCTTCCTTATATGCGCAGTTATTGCGCGAACGCGCCGAGCAAATGGGTGTAATGCGTATAGATGCCCAAGTCTCCAAAGTAGAACGTGCTGAAAATGGCGATGTTCGTGCGCTTTTGCTGGATAACGGCGAACGCGTTGAAGGTCACTTATTTGTTGACTGCAGTGGTTTAAGAGCCTTGCTTATCGAGCAAACTCTGGGTGTGGGGTTCGAAGACTGGAGCCACTGGCTTCCTTGTGACAGTGCGGTTGCCGTACAAAGTGAATTACCAAGTGACTATGAACCGGTTCCGTACACCCGTTCGATAGCCCACGACAGTGGTTGGCAATGGCAAATACCATTGCAACACCGCATGGGTAATGGTTTGGTCTATTGCTCGCGTTTTATGAGTGACGAAGACGCCAAAGAAAAATTACTAAACAACATACCCGGCACACCGCTCAATGAGCCGCGTATTATCAAATTCAAAACTGGTCAGCGTCGTAAACAGTGGCAAAATAATGTGGTGGCCATAGGTTTGAGCAGCGGTTTTTTAGAACCACTAGAATCGACGAGTATTCACCTTATTCAAACAGCCATCATCCGTTTAATTAAACACTTTCCGTATAAAGGGATATGCACGTCATCGGTGCATTCTTTCAATGAGCAATTTAGCCGTGAAATGACGCAAATTCGCGACTTCATCATTTTACATTACTGTTTGAACCAAAGAGCGGACAGCGATTTTTGGCGCCATTGTCGAAATATGGAACTGCCAGAATCTTTGGCGCACAAAATAGCGCTGTTTAGCGATACCGGGGCGGTGTTCAGACACCAAGATGAATTATTTACGGAAGTGGCGTGGCAACAGGTGATGCTAGGTCAAAATTGCAGGCCCGCGCAACATCATCCTCTAGCGGAGCAACTATCTCAGTCCCAGCGTGAGGAGTTGTTTGGTAGTTTGCGTACGCTCATCAACAACACCGTGGCGCAAATGCCAACACACGCTGATTACCTAACAAGGGTGAAGAACTAATGCGTTTTTATGTTTTTGCTTTAGCTTTTATTTCCAACTCAATCATGGCGATGGACATTGCGCCGATGCATTGGTGGGTAGGCATGAAAAACCCAGAGCTGCAGTTGATGGTACATGAACACCAAGTCGGTAAAGCGAAATGGCATTTACAGCCTTATCATGGCGTAGAATTAAAACAGCAATACAGCTTGGATAACCCAAACTACGTGTTTTTAAACCTCACGCTGGGAGCCGACACTCAGCCAGGTAAATTAACCTTCATCTCCAACGCAAACCATTCCTTTGATTTTGAGTTAAAGGCTCGTAAAAAAGACAGTGCTCAGCGCCGTGGCTTTGACAGTAATGACGTGGTGTATCTTATCAACCCAGATCGTTTCGCGAACGGTGACACTGGCAATGATAACCACCCACAAATGCAAGAACAAAGTGACCGTAATGCCCGTGACGGTCGCCGAGGTGGCGATATTCAAGGCATCATTGACCGTCTAGATTATTTGCAGAGCATGGGCTTTACACAACTATGGTTAACGCCTGCGCGTGAAAATAACATGTCGCAGGGCTCCTACCACGGTTATGCCATGACAGATTTGTATCGTATTGACCCGAGAATGGGGGGCAATGAGCAATATCTGCAACTCGTTAATGATGCTAAAGAGCATGGGCTTGGCGTTATCATGGACATGGTCCCCAATCATATTGGCGCGAATCACCCGTGGATGCAGGATAAACCGAGTAAAGATTGGATTAACAATGGCGGCGAGTTCGTCAGTAATAACCACCGCCGACAAACAGTGATGGACCCACATGCTAGTGAGTACGACCGTTACCATTTCAATGATGCGTGGTTCGTGCCTGCAATGCCGGACTTAAATCAGCGCGTACCAGAGCTTAGCACTTACCTTATTCAAAACAGTATATGGTGGGTAGAAGAAGCGGGGCTCAGCGGTATCCGTATTGACACCAACTCCTATTCAGACAAGACCTTTATGGCACGATGGAGTCATGCAGTAATGGCTGAATACCCCAATTTCAATATGGTTGGCGAAGAATGGACGGAAAATGCTGGAATTGTTGCCTACTGGCAACAAGGTAAGCTGAATCAAGATGGTTTCAAAAGTGGTATCAAGTCGATGATGGACTTTCCCTTACAAGGAGCGCTTGTGCGTGCACTCAATGAACCTGCGGGGTGGCATACCGGTTGGGTGAGGGTGTATCAAAGTTTGGGTAATGATTTTATGTACGCAAACCCACATTCCTTGCTGGTGTTTGCTGATAACCACGACATGAGCCGCGTTCATAGTCAATTGGGCCAAACTGTGTGGAAAACGAAATTGGCGATGGCATTTATCTTGACTACACGGGGTATTCCTCAAGTGTATTACGGTACAGAAATCCTCCTTGATAATACGCCCTCCAATGAACATGGAGATATTCGAATTGAGTTTCCTGGTGGTTTTGTAGGGCATACCCAAGATGCGCTCACAGGTGCAGGTTTACAGCCGCAGCAACTCCAAATGCAAGACTATATGAGAACGCTGCTGCAACTGCGCAAGCAGCACTCAGCATTACGAACTGGCACGTTAACGCATTTTGCGCCGGACCAAGACCTGTATATCTACCATCGGGCTGATCAATCTGAGCGCATTCTCGTTATTTTGAATAAAGGACCAGCACGCTCGCTCGATTTAGCACCATACAAGGAAGTATTGAACGGGGCGAAAGTGGCAAAAGAGTTGCTGACTAACCAGTCGATGTCATTAAGCAACACGCTTAATGTACCTGCTGAACAAGCGCTTATTTTGCAGCTGCAATAATTTGAATACGTATTCACGCCATACCCAAGTAGGGGCGGAGCACGTAATATTTTTGTCATAACAATAGATAATTAAGTGACACAATGAGAAACAACAAGTTGAAGTTATCCGTGTTGGCCTGTTCACTCACAGCCGCCTTAATTGGTTGTTCTGAAGCGCCGACTTCCCAGTCTTCTGTATCACAGCCGGAGCAAACTCACAGTACCGTTGCCTTGCAAAAGCCTGTGGTGTACCAAGTCTTCACCCGTTTATTTGGTAATACGAATACCACTAATGCGCCTTGGGGCACGTTAGAGCAAAACGGTGTGGGTAAATTCGCTGATTTTGATGATGCAGCGCTGCGCGGTATTAAAGAGCTGGGCGTAACACATGTGTGGTACACAGGCGTGTTGCACCATGCCATGGTCACAGATTACAGCGACTTCAATTTGCCCAGTGACGACCCTGATGTAGTGAAAGGACGCGCTGGTTCTCCTTATGCAATTAAAGACTACTACAACGTTAATCCTGATTTAGCCTCAAAACCTGCGGACCGTTTAACAGAGTTCGAAGCACTCATCGAGCGCACTCATGCGCATGGCATGAAAGTGGTGATTGATATTGTGCCAAACCATGTAGCACGCGATTACCACTCTGTGAGTAAGCCGCCGGGCATTGAAGATTTTGGTGCCAACGACGATACCTCGGTGGAATATAAGCGCGATAACAATTTCTATTATGTTGTGGGCCAAGACTTTGTTGTGCCACAAGATGAAAATTATCAAGTGTTAGGTGGGGACCCACACCCTAAAGCGGACGGTCAGTTCAGCGAAAGCCCAGCTAAGTGGACGGGCAATGGGGCGCGTAAAGCACAACCCGATATCAATGATTGGTATGAAACGGTTAAAGTAAATTATGGTGTTAAACCGGATGGCAGTTACGATTTTCCAAAACTACCAGAAGAATACGCCAATCTAGACTACCGCGCGCATTATGCATTTTGGCAGGACAAAGAATTACCTGATAGCTGGTACAAATTTCGTGACATTACCCAATATTGGCTGAGTAAAGGCGTTGATGGTTTCCGTTATGACATGGCAGAGATGGTGCCAGTGGAGTTTTGGAGCTTTTTAAACTCGGCCATCAAAATGACTAATCCCGATGCGTTTCTGCTAGCTGAGGTTTATAACCCTGATCTTTACCGCGATTACATTTACCAAGGAAAAATGGATTACCTGTACGATAAAGTAGGGTTTTATGACTCATTGAAATGGGTTATCCAAGGTAAACAGCCAGCGACAGCGGTTTTAGAAAGTCATAAGCAGGTGTTAGACATAGAACAGCATTTATTGCACTTCCTAGAAAACCATGATGAGCAGCGTATCGCTAGCCCTGACTTTGCTCGTGATATGAACTGGGGCAAACCAGCGATGACGGTATCTACCTTGGTGGGGCGCTCACCTAGCATGATTTATTTTGGCCAAACTGTGGGTGAAGATGGTTCTGAACATGCGGGGTTTGGCGCACCAACACGCACCAGCATCTTTGACTACATCGGCGTGCCAGCGCACCAAGCGTGGATGAATAATGGCAAATTCGATGGTGGCGGTTTAACTGATGAACAGCGTCAATTACGTCAATTCTATGTTGATTTAATGAAGCTCAATGCCTTACCGGCAATTGTTGGTGGCGAATTAAACGAGTTACCTAACTCACAACCCGATAGCGTGATTAGCTTCGAACGTGTGCTTGGTGAGCAACGAATTGCAGTGGTTGCCAATTTTGCCCAGCAGCCATTGGCTGTGGAATTGGATATTCAAGGTGTTAAATCAGGCAAAACGTTACTTGGTGCGGAGCCTGAATTCTTACAACAAAAAATGTCACTTAACTTGCCTTATCAGGGCGTCAGTGTGGTAGCTCTGGGAGGCAATAGCCATGAATAATATTGAAAGACCGAATCTTAGCTTTTGGCAGATTTGGAACATGTGCCTAGGTTTTATGGGCATTCAATTTGGCTTTGCGTTGCAAAATGCCAACGTCAGCCGTATTTTCCAAACCTTAGGTGCTAACATTGATGATATCCCAATTCTATGGGTCGCGGCGCCGCTTACGGGTCTAATCGTACAGCCCATTATTGGTTATATGAGTGACAAAACCTGGGGTCGCTTGGGTCGTCGTCGTCCTTATTTCTTCTATGGTGCGATTGTCACTACAGCCGCTTTATTTGTAATGCCAAATTCACCAACCTTATGGGTTGCTGCAGGTATGCTGTGGATTATGGATGCATCAATCAATGTCACCATGGAGCCATTTCGCGCTTTGGTGGGGGACAACCTGCCAAACAAACAACGCGCCCTAGGTTACTCGCTGCAAAGCTTCTTTATTGGCGTAGGTGCGGTTGTTGCTTCTAGTTTGCCTTGGGTACTAGCGAATTGGTTTGATGTTAGTAACACCGCATCCGCGGGGGTGATCCCAGAGTCGGTGCAATATGCATTTTACATCGGTGGTGTGTTCTTGCTTGTGTGCGTGATGTGGACGGTCTTTACCACCAAAGAATACAGCCCTGAAGAACTTGCTGCCTTTGATGGCGAATCAGCGCAAAGCGAAACAGAAGAAACAAAGACTGCCATTAACTTTACCCGTACTATGACCATTAGCGGTGCGGTGGGGATTGCCATCATTGCTATCGTCACAGGCATGTCGCTTGAAAAAGAACTGTATCTTTTAGGTGCTGGTCTTGTCGCCTTTGCGCTGTTACAGGGCATCGCGCTGTGGCAGCAGAGTAACCAGCATACCAAAAATGGCTTCTACGCAGTGGTATATGATGTATTCACTATGCCAAGTGCAATGCGCCAGTTGGCGTGGGTACAGTTCTTTAGCTGGTTCTCATTATTCGCTATGTGGATTTACACCACCGCGGCAGTCACGAGTTACCATTATGACACCTTGGATGTAACTTCAAAAGCCTATAACGATGGCGCTGACTGGGTTGGGGTACTGTTCGCTGCCTACAACGGTTTCGCAGCGCTTGCTGCTTTGATTATCCCGGTAATGGTTAAGCGATTTGGCATTCGCATCGCCCATGCTGTCAATCTTGTGCTTGGCGCTGCCGCACTGGTTAGTTTCTTGTTTATCAAAGACCCAAGCTGGTTAATGTTGCCTATGGTCGGTATTGGCTTCGCATGGGCCTCTATTTTGTCTCTTCCATACGCCATGCTGTCAAGCACGTTACCAAGTAAAAAAATGGGCGTGTACATGGGTATTTTTAACTTCTTTATCGTCATTCCACAGCTACTCGCAGCGAGTATTCTGGGTTTAATTTTGAAATATGGATTCGATAACCAACCTATTTTTGCGTTAGTGATTGGCGGCATCTCATTTGTGCTAGGCGCTATTGCAGTCAGTCGCGTTAAGTTAGTAAAAGAATAAGGGGAACGCAGTGAAAGTTTTTAATTCAATAGTAGCGGCCATGTTGGCGGCAGGGTTAAGTGGTTGTAATAATGCGGAGCCGCAATCGACAGCCCAAGTAGCACCGGGTGCACCGGGCGACACACCGTTTTGGGCCTACTCCGGTAAAACTGGTATTGGTACATCTTACGAAGCGTATAGCAATGGTGAGTATTCGGATAACAGCGCGACAGGCACAGTGTCCAAGGTGTGGTTTTCTCTCGCCAAAGGCATGATCACTGAAACCATGTTTGGTTTAATTCACCAAGCACAAATCCGTGATATGCAGTTTATCGTCACCGGTGAAGACTTTGTTGTTGCTGAACAGCAGGGTCTGAACAATACCGTCGAGTATTTAAGCACCGATGAAAATGGCCGCCCTTTATCGCTGGCATATCGCGTTACCAGCGAAGATCCGCAAGGTCGTTTTCGTATTATCAAAGATATTTTTACCGATCCAGACGCGCAAACGCTGATGGTTCGTGCGCGATTTGAAGCGAGCAAACCCGGTCTAACTGCCCATGTGCAAATTAATCCCTATGTCAACAATGATGGTTTGAATGACAGCGCCAAAGTTGCTGGAAATGCGCTTATAGCATCAAGTGCAGGTACCCATTTTTTGAGCTTGCAAAGTGCGCAAGCGTTGGCAGAGCCGTCAGTAGGCTTCTTTGGTAAAAGTGACCGCTTAACCCAATTAAACAGTGGCACAGCGATGACCTCGTATGCGACGACGGGTGAGCAAACGGGTAACGTGACCATGAGCGCCACGTTAGGCGAAATCAAAGAGGATACACAATTTGATCTGGTGTTGAGCTATGGTTCAACGGAGCAAGCTGCTCTGGCAGAAGGTCAAAAGACACTCGCGCGCGGTTATGATGAGGTTTTAGCGCATTTTAATGGTGACGGTGCCCATATTGGCTGGCAAGACTACTTGCAAAGCTTATCTGTTGCGCAGTTATACGCAGCAACAGCCGATGGCGGCAAGCTCCTAAATACCAGTGCGCTTGTGCTCAAAGCACAAGAAGACAAGACCTATGCTGGCGCCCTCATTGCATCATTGTCTAACCCGTGGGGTGACACTGTAAAAGCTGAGCAGGGACACACAGGTTACAAAGCGGTGTGGGTGCGTGACTTCTATCAAGTAGCGATGGCGTTTCTCGCTATGGGAGACAATGACACCGCTAAAGCCGCATTTAACTACTTGCCTAAAGTACAAGTACGTAAAAGCACCCCAGGAAACCAAGGTGACATCGGTTGGTTCTTACAAAAGACGCACGTTGATGGTGAGCTTGAGTGGGTGGGTGTTCAGCTAGACCAAACGGCTATGCCTATTATGTTAGCTTGGAAACTCTATCAAGCAGATGTACTGAGCAAAGAAGAGCTGGTCAAATGGTATGGAGACATGCTCAAGCCGGCTGCAGATTTCCTTGTTGATGGTGGCCTTGCAAAAATTTTGTGGAATGACACACAAATCACGCCGCCTTACACACAACAAGAGCGTTGGGAAGAGCAAGCGGGCTATTCACCTTCAACCACCGCAGCGGTTATCGCCGGCCTTGTATCTGCGTCTGAGATTGCATCACTGAGCGGTGATACGCAAAATGCAGAGCGTTATTTGGCTATAGCAAAAAGCTACAATAGCGATGTTGAAAAGCTAATGTTCACTACTAAGGGCACGCTCAAGGGGCAAAGTGCAGATGGTCGTTATTTTGTGCGTATCGCGCAAGACGACAATACCAACGCTGACACGCAACTTGCGTCCAACAATGGTCGCGCAGGTATGGATAAGAAGCAGATCCTCGACGGTGGTTTCCTAGAGCTTGTTCGTTATGGTGTACGTTCGGCGGATAATGAGGCTATTACAGCAACCTTACCTGAATATGATGACCAAACTTTAGAGGAAAACTTGCGCGTGAAATACACCTTCACAGACGCGCAGGGCGAAGCATTCCCAGGTTGGCGTCGTTACGGTAATGATGGTTACGGCGAAGATGAAAAGCGCGGCACTAATTATGCTGAAGATGGTGCAAATACCGATGGTCAGCGTGGTCGAGTGTGGCCGTTCTTTACTGGTGAGCGTGGCCACTATGAGATTGCAGCAGCAAACCTACTCGATGGCCAAGCAGCACAGCAGAAGTTTGCAGACATTAAATACAATTATGTCCGCGGTATGGAAGGTTTTGCTAATAAAGGTATGATGCTGCCAGAACAAGTATGGGATGGAGTGGGGGTGAACCCATTTGGCTACGAGATGGGCCAAGGTACCAATTCAGCGACGCCTTTGGCTTGGACGCATGCGGAATACGTCAAATTATTGCGTTCTTTCAACGACAAAGCAGTATGGGATCATTACCCGCTGGTTGAGCAAAAGCTTAAATAACAGCGCAAATACAAAAAAGCCGCTCCTATGAAGAGCGGCTTTTTAATGGTATCGGGAAAATTACTTGCTTGATTGGCGCACAATCAATTGCGGTGGCAAAACGCTGTTTGCTACATCGACTTCTTTGTTAGCGATAAGGTTTAATAAGTTGGCTACCAGCATTTGTCCTGCAAGCGTTGTGTTTTGTTGTACTGTTGAAAGTGGAGGCGTACAAAAGCGCGCTACAGCTAGGTCATCAAAGCCAACTACAGATACATCGTGAGGGACTCTTAAGCCAGCCTCTTGCAAAGCTCGGATAGCACCGATGGCGATTAAATCGCTGGCACCAAACAAAGCGTTAAATTTAATGTTGTTCGCCAGTAATGATTTGGTTGCCTGATAACCTGACTCTTCTGTAGAAATGGCAGTTGCCATTTTACGTTCACTCACATGGGCACCATGTTGTTGTAATCGTGCCTCGAAGCCATTAAAACGCGCGCTGAACTCAGGGCTATGATGAGATGCATCGCCTATAAAGGCACAGTCTGTGCGTCCTAATTCGATGAGATGTTGGGCTACTAAAGCGCCGCCTGCTGCGTTGTCACAACTAACCGTAAGTTCAGGTCTTCCTTCAACGTTGGCTCCCCAACATACAAATTTTGTGTCGCTGTCGATGAGCCGGTCAAACTTTGACTGGTAATCTATATAGTCGCCGTAACCGAGCAGAATAATGCCATCAGCACGATGACTTTCTGCGTAGTCGGCATGCCAGTCGTTGCTGGTGGATTGAAAAGAAACGAGTAAATCATAACCTGACTTGGCACAGGCACGCGTAATTGAGCCGAGCATTGATAGGAAAAATGGGTTAATTTGCGACTCATCAGAAGTTGGGTCTTCAAATAGCAATACAGCGAGAGTAGAGCTTTGCTGTGCGCGCAGATTACTGGCGTTTTTATCTACCTTGTAATTGAGCTTACGCGCAACTTCGACAACCCGACGTCGTGTTTCTTCATTCACCAGTGGGCTACCACGCAGGGCGCGTGACACCGTAGACTGGGACACACCTGCATAATGAGCAATGTCAAAAGATGTCGCTTTACCTTTCATATGTTTCCTCAAAGTTGCGAGCAACGCTCAGCGATAACCGCATTATCCTTTATTTTCGAGAGGATAGGGCAGTTTTCAACGGATCCAAAGCAATAAAATTGAAGCGAACTGAAAATTTTTATTGATCGAACCCTGACACCGGTGTCATAATGTCGACGTTTTATCATTTTGTTGTCACAAAACGGTTTAGCTGCCCGCTGCCCGGGCAGCATTTTTTTCAGTAGCGCGAAAAAAATAACTGCTAACATAAACTTAATAAGTTTATGCCTAGTAAGTCAATGGTACATGAAAGCGAATAAACGCTTTGTGTAATCTTGACCTAGGTGTAAGCAAGAAGAGAAAAGACAATGAGCTCATCAAGTACACAGGCAGGTAACAAGGTGGCTTTTTCACCTATCTTAGTCGCTGATATTGGCGGCACAAACGCGCGTTTTGCGCTTATTACCGATTACAAAAATAGCGACAATGCATTCGTTATTGATCATCAGCACACCTTTCCAAGCTGCGACTTTCGCTCTTTTGAAGATGCGGTCGATGCGTATTTGGCTCATATCAATTCTCCTCAAATTCTCAGAGCATGCCTTGCAGTTGCCGGGCCAGTAAAAGGCGAAGAAGTGATGCTGACCAACCTTGGTTGGCAATTTAACGTCACAGCCTTAAAACAGCGCTTTGGTTTTGAAAACCTGCAAGTCATCAACGACTTTGCAGCGTTTGCCTATGCCGCTCCTTATTTAAGTGAAAAAGATAATATCTGCGTGAAACAAGGTATTGCCCAAGCAAATGCCAATATCGCAGTGTTTGGTCCTGGTACAGGCTTTGGTGCGGCATGTTTAGTGCGCTCTCAAGGCAATCAAGCCATCATGAGCTGTGAGGCCGGCCATATCAGCCTCGCGCCTGTGACTGAATTAGACCGCCAACTGCACGCTGTATTGCGTGACGAGTTGCAACACGTATCTGTTGAAAATGTTTTTGCAGGCCCAGGTATTGCCCGTTTATATCGAGCAATGGCCAAGGTACAGGGCAAGGTTGTTAACGATATTGACGCAGCGCAAATCGCTGAGCTTGCGCAAACTAATCAATGTATTATTGCAGAACAAACCTTGAATCATTTCTGTGATTGGCTTGGCAGTGTCGCAGGTGATATCGCGCTGAGTTTTGGTTCGCTCGGAGGGGTATACATCGGCGGTGGTATTCTTCCGCGAATGCAGGAACGTTTGCTAAATAGCCGATTTACTGAACGATTTATTGCCAAAGGTGTAATGTCGCAGTATAACAATCAGATCCCTGTCACCTTAGTGCGACAAGAACACATACCATTTATTGGTGCTGCCGCTTGTATTCATCAAGGGCAGAATTGAGGAAAGACCAGCTAAACATGAAAAAGATAACTATAAACAGTGTTGCTGCTTATGCTGGTGTGTCGAAAAAGACAGTATCACGCGTGCTAAACAATGAGCCGAATGTAAGTGATACCACTCGGGAAAAAGTACTTAAGGCGTTTAAAGAACTTGATTACACACCGAACCCAATTGCTCGCGGGTTAGCACGTAATCGTAGCTTCATCATCGCGTGCCTTTATGATAATCCTTCGAAGAGCTATATCACCCGGCTGCAAAGTGGCGCGCTAGCAGCGTGCCACGAGCACGGCTTTAACTTATTGATTCACCCTTGTGAACTGCGCGGCGAAGCGCTGCTTGAGAATATTGAGCAGCTACTACAAACTTCTCGTCTTGACGGCCTTGTGTTAACGCCACCGTTTTCGGACCATGCTGATCTCGTTGCTTTTTTGCGTAGAAAGAATGTGCCATTTGCCCGCGTTGCGTCCGTGAAATTGGACGATGAGTCTATCTCGGTGCGTAGTAACGACGAGCAGGGTGCATATGAAATTACTGAATTACTCATTGAACTGGGTCACAAAGATATTGCTTTCATCAAAGGTCACCCAGATCACAGTGCAACCGAACAACGCTTTAATGGTTATCGTCGCGCATTAGAACAACATCATATTGCCTATCAAGAGCGTTTGGTGGAAGAGGGTAACTTCTCTTATCATTCAGGCGCGGACAGTGCACAAACAATCCTCCATTTAGAGCCTAGACCGACAGCGGTATTTGCGTCTAACGACTACATGGCAGCAGCAGTTTTAAAAGCAGCAACGCAAATGGATCTAAAAGTGCCAGACGATATCTCCATCGCTGGTTTTGATAATGCGCCTATCGCACGTCATATTTGGCCAGGTTTGACCACCATAGCGCAACCGGTTGAAGACATGACGCGTTTGGCGGTGAGTCACCTTATTGAACAAATCAACAAATCTGATTCAGAAGAAAATGAAGAGGATTCAGGACCACTGCAGATAACGCTTGAGGCTGAACTTATTTGCCGTGAATCGACCGCGGCACCCAAAATCTAAATTAAATATCCCAATTGCACGGAATTAAAAACCAACACCTCGGTGTTGGTTTTTTGTTTTTATTCGGTAAATAACTCGCAACATAATTTTTTTAAGCTAAATTTAAGACAAGGCTTGACACCGGTGTCAGAGGTGTGAGTAAATAGCCTTGACACCGGTGTCAGCTTGGTTGTGAGAGACAAGTTGGCAGCGTACCTTTGAACGGGTAAATCAAAGCTGCTCGGTACTTCAGTACGCCGGAGTCTGTACTGAAGTGCTGAGCCTTTTATCCCCTAATGGCAAGAAAAGAGCAGAATTATGTTGCATCCGCGTATTAAAGAAGTGACCGAACGAGTTATAGAGCGCAGTAAAGCGAGCCGCCAAGCTTATTTGGCCCGCATGGAAGAAGCGAAGTCACAAGAGCGTGTTCGCGCAGGGATCGGATGCGGCAACCTAGCGCATGTAATGGCTGCATGTAGCAGTGATGATAAAGCACGCTTAAGCGGCGACGAAAAACCAAACCTAGCCATCATCAATTCATACAATGACATGCTTTCAGCGCATGTGCCTTACAAAGAATACCCAGATTTAATTAAAGATATTGCCAAAAAATATGATGCCACCGCCCAAGTAGCAGGTGGTGTGCCGGCGATGTGTGACGGCGTGACCCAAGGTCGTGATGGCATGGATTTATCATTGTTTTCTCGCGATGTCATCGCCATGTCCACAGCAATCGCGTTGTCACACGATGTTTTCGATGGCGTGTTCTGTTTGGGCGTGTGTGACAAAATCGTCCCAGGACTTGTTATTGGTGCTTTATCATTTGGCCACCTACCAGTGTACTTCTTACCAGCAGGTCCTATGCCTTCTGGTATCCCAAACAAAGAGAAAGCACGTGTACGTCAAAAGTTTGCACAAGGCTTGGTTAGTCGCGAAGAGTTGTTAAAGGCGGAGAGTGAGTCTTACCACAGCGCCGGTACATGTACCTTCTATGGCACCGCAAACTCAAACCAAATGCTAATGGAAATCATGGGGTTACACCTTCCAGGTAGTTCGTTTGTAAACCCATATACAGAATTACGTGATGGTCTAACTGCGCACGCTGTACAAACCATGTTGAAGCAGTTAATCGACACCAAAGATGCTGTACCAATGTGCGAAGTGGTCAGTGAAAAAACCATTATCAATGGCTTGATTGGTCTACTTGCGACGGGTGGTTCGACTAACCATGCGATTCACCTCGTGGCGATGGCTAAAGCAGCAGGCGTGGAGCTGACTTGGAAAGATATGTCTGATTTATCTGAGGTTGTGCCACTGCTTACTCGCATTTATCCAAATGGTTCAGCTGATGTAAACCATTTCCAAGCTGCGGGTGGTATGGGTTTCTTGATGAAGCAACTTATCGAAAAAGGGTTGTTGCACACTGATGTAAAAACCATTCTAGGTGATGGCCTTGAGGCATATACCACCGAGCCGCGCTTAGATAATGATGTAAACCTGATTGTTTCAGATAGCACAGGTCCTAGCAAAGTGAAGTGGGTAGCGTGTGCAGAATCATCTCATGATGAAGAAGTGCTACGTCCAGCAGATAATCCATTCAATCGCAGTGGTGGATTACAACTACTCAGTGGCAACCTAGGAAAAGCGGTAATCAAGGTATCAGCGGTGCAAGAGCAGCACCAAGTTGTTAGCGCTCCTGCGAAAGTATTTTCCGACCAAGCAAGTTTGCAAGCTGCGTTTGGTCGAGGCGAATTAAACCAAGATTTTATTGCCGTGATCAAAGAGCAAGGCCCTAAAGCTAAAGGTATGCCTGAACTTCACAAATTAACACCTGTGATGGCAACCCTGCAGGACCAAGGCTACAAAGTCGCGATTGTCACTGACGGCCGCATGTCTGGCGCATCAGGTAAGGTACCTGCAGCTATTCACTTGGCACCAGAAGCAGTGGAAGGCGGCATTATCGCTAAGATTAAAGATGGCGATCTAATTACTTTAGATGCACCAAAAGGTGTATTGAAGCTGCATGTAAGCGATGAAGAGCTTGCGCAGCGTGAAATTGAAATCGTTCACACAGGCGCGACGTTCGGCACTGGTCGAGAGTTGTTTGCTGGATTCAGAAACATAGTAAGCAGTGCTGATTTAGGTGCTAGTGCGTTTGCACCAGCCTACGAACAATAAAACGCGCTGGGAATGAGGATAACACCATGTCTATTGAACAAATTTTAACATCAGCACCTGTTGTTCCAGTCGTTGTTATTGACCGACTGGAAGATGCAGAGCCGTTAGCGAAAGCGCTGTTTAACGGCGGATTACGCGCATTAGAAATCACCCTTCGTACACCAATTGCAGCAGAGGCGGTAAAGGTCATGAAGCAAGCGGTACCAGAAGCGTATGTGGGCACGGGTACGGTAATCGACAAAGCAACGTTTGATGCGTCAATCGAAGCTGGCGCAGACTTCATGGTTAGCCCTGGTGTTAATGACGAACTACTCGCTTTGGCAAGCCAAAGCGACACCCCTTTCTTGCCCGGAGCGGCCACGCCAAGCGAAGTAATGAGGCTCGCGGAGCGTGGCTTCTCTTTTTTGAAGTTTTTCCCAG
Organism: Pseudoalteromonas pernae; assembly: GCF_039831865.1. Taxonomy (NCBI): domain Bacteria; kingdom Pseudomonadati; phylum Pseudomonadota; class Gammaproteobacteria; order Alteromonadales; family Pseudoalteromonadaceae; genus Pseudoalteromonas; species Pseudoalteromonas pernae. The sequence continues at coordinate 454,072 of NZ_JBDODM010000001.1, read as the reverse complement.
CGGCAGCGGCGGGTGGCCCAGCGATGTTGAAGTCGATTGGTGGCCCATTACCAGGGGTTAAATTTTGCCCAACAGGTGGCATCAGCCTAGAAACAGCTCCGCAATACCTCTCGCTTGATAACGTTGTATGTGTAGGTGGTACGTGGATGCTTGATAAAACATTGATTGAACAACAGGACTGGCAAGCTATTGAGCAACTCGCACGTCAAGCCAGCCAACTTAAATAGTGATAGGGGACAGTTAAAATGATTAAAGTAGCTATTAATGGTTATGGTCGTATTGGTCGCAATACATTACGTGCATTATATGAGTCAGGTCAAAATACAGATATTCAGATCGTTGCCATTAACGACTTGGCGCCAGCTAACGTAAATGCGCATCTAACGCAATTTGATTCAGTACACGGTCAATTCTCACAAAAAGTGAGCTTACAAGATGATGTGATGCTGATTGGCAATGATGAAATCAAGCTAGTACAAGAACGCGATCCAGCTAACCTACCTTGGGCAGAGCTCAATGTAGATATCGTACTTGAATGTACAGGTCTATTCACATCGCGCGAAGCAGCCGCAAAGCACATTGAAGCGGGTGCCAAAAAAGTGATCGTTTCAGCACCAGGCACAGATATGGATGCCACGGTTGTTCATGGTGTGAACGACGACGTCCTTAATGCGCAAAGCACTATCATTTCAAACGCATCATGTACCACCAACTGTTTAGCGCCTGTTGCTAAAGCGCTTAATGATGCGATTGGTATAGAGCAAGGCAGTATGACTACAATCCATGCTTACACCAATGACCAAAACTTATCTGACGTATATCACTCAGATTTGTACCGTGCACGCAGCGCGACACAGTCTATGATCCCAACAAAAACCGGTGCTGCTAAAGCGGTTGGTTTAGTGTTGCCTGAGCTTGCTGGCAAACTTGATGGTATGGCCGTACGCGTACCAACAATCAATGTGTCACTCGTTGATTTAACTTTCATCGCTAAACGCGACACAACCGCACAGGAAGTGAATGAAGTAGTTAAAGCCGCGGCTCAAGGCGCGATGTCAGAAGTATTGGCATACAACGAGTTACCACTGGTTTCTATCGACTTTAACCACAACCCAGCATCATCTGTGTTTGATTCCACACAAACAAAAGTAGATGGCAAGTTGGTTAAAGTAATGGCTTGGTATGACAACGAGTGGGGCTTCTCAAATCGTATGCTCGATCAAGTTAAGAACTTAGCGAAGTTCTTATAATTCCATTGTTGTTAAATCAAAAGCCGCTTTAAGCGGCTTTTTTTACTTTATGTCGCTAACTTTTTGCTTTGTTCCTAATCCTAGCTATGCTTTGTATATAAATACAATATGATGCTAGCACGTTGAAATTACGCCGTTTTGTTTATTGGATAACCGGTACATCCGTTGTTATTGTTACAAGCCTTATTGCCGCTACCTCCTATGTTTATATGAGCTTGGGAAGCTTGACAAAAATGCAGGCGCAGCTGCATGACCACCAACGCGCAATCGATTATCTTCATATCGCCAAAAACGAATTTCTGCTAAACCACGATGTAACCTCACTTAAATCATTAGAAGAGCACATTGCCTACTATTGGCAACACCAAATAATGCTTAGCCAGAATACTGTGAATGACACAGAAAAACTTTTGGTAGAAGAGGTGACCAATAGCGTACAGACCTATATCGATCAGCTGAATGAGTTAAAGGCCTTGTTGCGCCGTTTAGGACTTAGCGAAAACCAGGGACTGACAGGGGAGTTTCGCAAACAAATTCACAAGCTTCAAGCCATCGCCAACAAGGGTGAAGATACTTACTTGAACACTCAAATCCTCGAAATGCGTCGTCGGGAAAAGGATTTTTTATTGCGCTTTGATGACCAGTATTTGGAGCTACATAGGCGTCACTACGACAATGTTATCACTCATTTGCAGCAGTTAGGTGACAAGGAGCAAATTGAACTGATCTCTCAATACGGCCAACTGTTTGCCGATGTTATAGCAGCGTATAACTTGTTGGGTGTGCATCAAGACGAAGGATTGCGCCTGCAGATGACTTTGCAGGAATTGAAAACTGAAACCGCCTCGCAAAAATTAGCCTTGGGTTATACCCAAAACCGTATTGATGACGCACTGATGGCCAATGCAAGTGTATTGACCCTTGTTGCTGTAATCGCGTTGTTGCTGTTGGTGTTTTTACACTTATTAAGCGCTCGAGTATCAAACTCTTTGGCAAAGCTACACGGGCAAATAGCTAAAGTAATGAACGAAGAAGATTTTTCATTTCGTACTGGGTTGCAGGGTAAAGATGAAATAGCCTTGCTTGGACGCGATATCGATCAATTATTTGCATTCATAGAAGAGTTACTGCAACGCCTCGGTGAGGCACAAGAAAAGTTAATCGAAGAAGCGAAAATGGCCAGCCTTGGCAGTATGGTCAGCGGATTTGCCCACGAGTTGAATACACCTATTGGCGTTGCTATTACAAGTCACTCAGTGCTGAAAGACCAATTTTTACTGCTCAAGACAGATTTTCAGACAGGGCAATTGAAAAAGCACACTCTGACTAACTTGATAAACAATGCTGAGCGTTCGTTGGCCCTGTTAGAGAGCAATTTGTACCGCAGTGCCCAGCTTATTGATACATTCAAACTTATGTCTGCGCACAATGACAGCAACCTTGAAGTGAAGTTTGCTGTTAAATCAACGATAGAGAATGTATTAGCTAGTTTGCAAAGTGAAGTGGACGCCGCACAGGCATCCTTTATCGTTGATGCCGATGAGCAACTGACAATTACCGCATCAGTAAGTGCATTCACCCAGATAATTACCTGTTGCGTGCGCAACTGTTTATTGCATGCGTCTCAAGAAGAAAATCGCTTAGAAGTGGCGATTCGAGTTACCTCTGAAAATGGCGTTGTTCACCTTTATATCGACGATAATGGCCCCGGAATTGAAGATGTCATTAAAGCAAAGGCATTTGAGCCTTTTATCACTACCAAACGCAACGAAGGCGGGACAGGGATAGGGCTCGCTATCGTTTATAACCTTGTGAAAACGACACTCAAAGGCCAAATTACTCTACAAAACCTGCGTCCGAAGGGCCTCAGCGTTCATATTAGCTTTATACCAAGTAAGGTGAATAGTTAATATACGTTATTGCATATATACGAAACAGTCGTTAAGATTTGTATATTCGTTTTTCCATATGTAATGTGCGTGGATATTTTCAAAGCTTTAGGCGATGACACCAGACTGCAAATTTGTTTACTCATAATGCATGAGCGCGAGCTATGTGTGTGCGAGCTTGTGAGCGCGCTCGAATTGAGCCAGCCTAAAATATCTCGTCACTTGGCCTTGCTAAAAGACTACTCTTTGCTCAGCACCCGAAAACACAAACAATGGGTGTTTTACTCGCTCAATGATCAACTGCCATCATGGCAAACCAACATAATTTCAACCACGCTCACTCACAACGCAGATTTGATGGAGCAGGCTTTAACTCGATTGAATGCAATGGGCGCACGGCCAAGCCGACAAGCGTCATGCTGTAACTAAGGAGAAAGATAATGACTATTAAAGTCGGTATTAATGGCTTTGGCCGTATGGGGCGCCTAATAATGCGTGCTGCGTTTGATTGGCCTGAGTTTGAGATAGTGCACATCAATGACCCTGCAGGTGATGCCAACACGCTTGCACACTTGTTGGAGTTTGATTCGGTTCACGGTCGTTGGCATCACGCTCCGAGTACTCACGCACAGAGCATGGTAATTAATGGTCAATCAATTAGCTGCTCGCAAAACAAAGGGATCAATGATACGGACTGGTCTGCTTGCGATATCGTCATTGAAGCGTCTGGTGTAATGAAGCATCGTTCATTACTGGAGCAATACTTAGCACAGGGTGTTAAAAAAGTTGTGGTGTCCGCGCCTGTAAAAGAAGAGGGGGTGTTGAACATTGTCATGGGCGTGAATGACGCACTGTATGATTCTGAGCAGCATGACATTGTTACCGCAGCGTCATGCACTACCAACTGCTTAGCACCTGTGGTGAAAGTATTGCAGGACAAAATCGGCATTAAACACGGGTCGATGACCACCATCCATGACATTACTAATACACAAACTATTTTGGATGCGCCGCATAAAGACTTACGCCGTGCACGCGCTTGTGGCATGAGTCTGATCCCAACTACTACGGGTTCAGCCACTGCGATTACTCATATTTTTCCAGAATTAAAAGGCAAGTTGAATGGCCACGCTGTGCGTGTACCTTTGGCGAATGCCTCAATCACAGATTGTGTATTTGAACTAAATCGAGCTACCACAGAAAAAGAACTCAATGACTGGTTTAAAGAAGCGGCTCAGGGCGAATTGGAAGGCATCTTGGGTTATGAGGAAAAGCCACTAGTATCAATTGATTATCGTACAGATCCTCGTTCAAGTGTGGTTGATGCATTATCAACCATGGTAGTTAATGGCACACAAGCAAAAATGTATCTGTGGTATGACAACGAATGGGGCTATGCAAATCGCAGCGCGGAGCTGGTACGTAAAGTAGCAGTCGGTCTTTGAGGATAGTTCCCATGGCATCATCGCCAATGCAGCAGTATGCAGTCATAACAGGTAATTATTGGGCATTTACGCTCAGTGATGGTGCACTGAGAATGCTAGTGGTGCTGTACTTCTACCAGTTAGGGTACACACCACTTGCTATTGCCATGCTGTTCTTGTTTTACGAGTTCTTTGGTGTCGTTACCAACCTTGTCGGTGGATGGTTGGGGGCTCGGTTGGGACTCAATCGCACTATGCAATTAGGGATGCTGTTGCAAGTGGGGGCTTTATCTATGCTGCTGGTGGACGAGTCCATGCTCAGTGTTGCGTGGGTGATGGCCGCCCAAGCGCTTAGTGGTATTGCCAAAGATCTCAATAAAATGAGTGCCAAAAGCGCTATTAAAATGGTCGTGAGCGAGCACCAGCAAGGGCGTCTGTATTCGTGGATTGCCATACTTACCGGTTCGAAAAATGCCCTAAAAGGGATAGGCTATTTCCTCGGTGGCGCACTGCTTGCGCTGATGAGTTTTAAAGGTGCGATTACGGCGTTAGTTCTGCTTGTTGGCACTGGGTTTTTATTGAGCTCTTTATTGCTACAAGAAGATTTAGGGCGAACCAAATACAAACCTAAATTCAAAGATATGTTCTCTAAAAGCGCGGCGCTTAATCGTTTATCTGCGGCACGATTATTGTTATTTGCTTCTCGCGATGTGTGGTTTGTCGTCGCCTTACCCGTGTTTTTTATTTCTCAACTAGGTTGGCAGCATGGCGAAGTCGGCACCTTTATGGCGGTCTGGATCATTGGCTATGGTGTGGTACAAAGTTTAGCGCCACGTTTGGGGTTAAAAAACAGTGACGTATTCGCGCAAGCAGTGCGCTTAAGTGCGCTGTTGGCACTTACCACAGCTCTTATCGTTGCAGTGTATTGGGTGTTTGGCAACTCAGTACCCATGCAAACATGGATACTGGTAATTGGTTTGTTGTTGTTTGGGGCCGTATTTGCAATTAATTCGTCTTTGCACAGCTATCTAGTCGTCAAACTTGCCGATAGAGAAAGTGTTTCTTTGGATGTTGGCTTTTATTACATGGCTAATGCCAGTGGACGTTTGATAGGCACTGTATTATCGGGCTGGCTGTATCAACAAAGTGGCTTGCTGGCGTGTTTGGTATGTGCATTGTGCATGCAAGTAGCGACCTGGTCGGTGTCTCGCGGTCTGCGTGATTAAGCACATAACTCGTTACATTTAAACATAAACTTTTCCTCCTTTTCGCGCTCTTAGAAGCAAAAGGAGGGATTATGACACCATCAATATCTAAGCTACTACGCAACTTGAATACTATCATTAAAAACAACTGGGGTTTGCTCCTCACCATCACGTGTATTTTAACTATCCGAAGCTCGTTTGCTGACTGGTACACCGTACCTTCAGGCTCGATGCTGCCGACGATAGAAATCGGTGACAGGGTGACAGTCAATAAGATGGCCTATGACCTCCGTGTGCCATTTAGCGATTTAGTCATTGCGCGTATGGAAGAGCCGAGTCGCGGAGACATCGTTGTTTTTGAGTCAAACGCTGCACATGAGCGTTTGATTAAACGCATCGTTGGCTTACCGGGGGACACAATCGCCATGCGCAATGAAGTGTTGTACATCAACGGACAGCCGCAAAAATACCTAATAACCAAAGAAACAGACTCAGAAGTCCTATTCACAGAATACTTGGGCGAATTACAACACACTATTCGAATTGATAAAGCTAGGCCGAGTACACACGGCAACCTAACTTCTGTAACAATCCCCGATGACTATTATCTTGTGATGGGTGACAACCGCAGAAACAGTGCGGACTCAAGGTTCTATGGATTAGTACCTCGTGCTGAATTACGCGGCAAGGCGGATCGGGTGGCATTTTCGTTGGATTACGACAATTATTATCTACCTAAGCGTGAGCGTTTTGCGCTAAATCTCTATTAATTGTTGAATGCAGGGCAACAGTTGTGTGTTTGTATCGACACACAACTGAACAGGAAAGGACAAAAGGGAACATCATGAAAAAAATTGGCGTGATTGGTGGTATGAGCTGGCAAAGTACACAAACCTATTACCGAGCTATCAACGAGGGAGTCAATGCCAAACTGGGTGGTTTGCACAGCGCAGAAATGCTGCTTTATAGTGTCGATTTCGGACCAATAGAACAACTACAACATGATGGTCAATGGGATTTGTTAGGGCACCAATTAGCACAAGCCGGTCAAAGCTTAGAGCGCGCTGGGGCTGATTGCATTATCATTGCCACCAATACCATGCATAAGGTAGCGCCTCAGGTGCAATCGCAACTCGGTATCCCCCTTATTCATATTGCCGATGCGTTGGCGCATGAGCTCAAAAAGCAAAATATCAACCGAGTAGGGCTGTTAGGGACGGCGTTTACGATGGAACAAGACTTTTATCGCCAACGCCTGATTGATAAGCATGGTATTGACGTGATTATTCCGGATCCCGCTCATCGACAATTAGTGCACGAGGTGATTTATTCGCAGTTGTGCCATGGGCACGTGCACCCAGATTCCAAAGCAGCCTATCTAAGAATTATTAATGAATTGGTGTTTGATGGCGCGCAGGGCATCATTCTTGGTTGCACTGAGATAGGCCTATTAGTGCAACAAGCTGATACAGATGTGAAGCTATTCGATACCACCTATATCCACGCGCAAGCGGCGGTTGACTTTGCATTGTCGCTTTGATGTGTTGATAAATATTATCGACGTAACAGAGCGAGATACTGATGGTTAGGCTCAGCTCGTAAGCCTGCACACTCAATGGATAACTCCACACGGTTAACCGCTGTATTTGGTCTATTCTTAGTGAACGATAGGCCAAAGAGGTGTATCCCTATGGACACCAGTTTATTTGAACGTTTAGGTGGTGAGCAGGGCATTCGTAATATAGCGAATGATGTTGTTGACTTGCACAGAGTCAACCCTGTGATCAGTGCTCGTTTTGCGCAAAGTGACGTTAGTGCATTGAAAGAATCAGTAGCCACATTTTTTATTGCTGGCAGCGGTGGCCCGCAGGTTTACACAGGGCCAGATATGCGCAGCGCTCACCAAAGCATGAATATTGCGGATAATGAATATATGGCAGCAGTTGATGATGTGATGCAAGCACTGAGCAACAATGGTATTGGTGATGCAGAAAAGGCTGAAGTGCTTTATATCTTTTACAATTTACGACCGGATGTTGTCGGTGTGTAGGTCGCTTAGTTGATTCAGATGCGCCTCAATAACAAAGAAGGTGTCCCAATGATGGTGTCCCAATATAAATACTGATAAATTAACTTGTGGAGTACTGAAACAAGCGGTCACTTTTAGGGTGGGATCAGTAACAAGGAGTCATTAATCTGCGCGCCAATGGTACAGATTAATTTGGGTAATCTAGCTTACGCGTTGTTATGCGCTGGTAAGTAGGAGTGGGGAATTATAGGGATGCAGTCTAATCTGATGCCAGAGCGTTTTAGCATACGCTTCACGATCGTTTCTTTATTTGTCTTTGTGGTGTTGTTTGTAGCTTTTGCAACCATCGCCACAGGTTATTATTTTGACGTTAAACACGCCCGCCAAGCGGCTAATGACCAATTCATTCACATAGCCCATCGTAGTAAAGAAAAAATCGAACATATGGAGCGTATGGGTACAAGTCTCGTCAAGAGTCTTAAATATGACGCCACCATAGTTAAGGCGATTAATGAACAGCCCCACGACGTGGTGGTGTCTCACTTCACCGAACGTATGAACACAAATGATCATCTGTTCTCATTATTTGCTGGTCATCGCGACGGCGCTTATATCGAAGTATCCAATTTAGATGCAACTGCCGGTGTGCGCCAAGCATGGCAGGCCAAAGAAAATGAACGTTGGGTGGTTAACTACATCACTGTGCACGACGGTGGGCGTATTCAAAAACGTGATTATTTGGACAACGCACTAAATGTTACTCGCTCCCAGGTTAATGGCACGGGCTTCGAAGTGAATACGCGGCCGTGGTTCACATCTGCGAAGCTGCAAGCGGTTACCTCATCAGCGCCGTACCAATTGTCGATGGTCGAGCTTACAGGCTTTAGCTTTACTTTAGGTCTTGATGACAATGTGGTGGTGGGTGCGAGTATGCTGTTGTCTTCCCTTGACCAGCTTTTGGTAAACAATCATTACCCACTGACCTCGCGCGCAATTATTTTTAATAGCAACGGTTTGTTGTTGGCGCAACACGGCGGCAAAGATCACGAACGCACTGCGCCTCATCAAGTACTCATGGATTTGGCTAATGATCCCAGCAAATTCCAGTCTTTATTAGAGGTGAAAATCGCCGGACAAGATTATTTCGCCTTTATTGAGCCGCTCAAGATGACCGCCAACAGTAACAGCAATGAATTCATTGGCTTGGCAGTTTCGCGCTCGGAGGTGTTAGCTCCTTACACGGAGCGTTCCTTAGTTGCGGTAGGCGTCAGTATCTTAGTGGCACTGCTTATGTTGCCTGTAGTATTAGTCAGCGGACGTCTAATCGTTAATCCGATGCGCGAATTAGCAAAGCAGAATGTTCGGGTGCAAAAGCGTCAATATCAATCGGTCAAACATATCAAAAGCCGCATTGTTGAGATTAATGATTTGTCCGCATCTTTGGTGAGTATGTCGACATCAATTTGCGATTATCAACAAGCCCAGAAGGATTTATTGGACTCTTTCATTAAGCTCATTGCTCAAGCGATCGATGATAAGTCGCCTTACACAGGAGGGCATTGCGAGCGAGTGCCCAAAATAGCGATTACACTGGCGCAAGCGGCGCAACAAAGCAGAGATCCGGTATTTAAAAGCATTAAGTTTGATACTGAAGAGCAATGGCGAGAGTTTAAAATAGCTGCGTGGTTGCATGATTGTGGCAAAATCACGACACCGGAGCATATTGTAGACAAAGGCACCAAGTTAGAAGCGATATATAATCGTATTCACGAGATACGTATGCGCTTTGAAGTATTGCTGCGCGATGCCGAGATACGCTGTTTGCAAGGGTGCTTAGACGCGCCTCACAAGCAACAGGATTTACATCAAGTTTTAGCGCAAGAGCAAGCGCAGATACGTGATGACTTTGCATTTGTGGCAGCCTGTAATGTCGGTGGCGAATTTATGTCTGATGCACATCTAGCACGACTAAAATCCATTGCCGAACAAACTTGGATGCGCTATCTGGATGATAGGTTGGGACTCTCGCCGATGGAGAATCAAACTCTCAGTAAAATGGCTACCGCTTCAGAGCCTAGTGTCCCGCGAGTTGAGCATGTGTTAGCGGATAAGCCAGAACATATCCGCATCCGTGAAAATAGCACCAGCCGTTTTGAGGGCTTTGGTTTTACCATGACCGCCCCTGAGGTTGAGCAAAATCTAGGTGAAGTTTACAACTTATCCATTGGCAGAGGCACACTCACAGAAGAAGACAGATACATTATCCAAGAGCACATCTCATCAACGATCAAGATGTTAGAAACGCTACCACTGCCACCGGAATTGTCTCGCGTGCCTGAGTATGCCGGTGCGCACCATGAGAAACTCGACGGCACAGGTTACCCGCGTGGACTTGATGAATCGCAATTGTCTATGCCCGCGCGGATCATGGCATTGGCCGATGTGTTCGAGGCGCTAACTGCATCGGATAGGCCTTATAAAAGCGCGAAAACTTTGTCTGAGTCGTTAAAAATCATGCGTTTTATGGTGCTTGATAAACATCTCGATAAAGACTTGTTTAAACTTTTTATCAGTGAAGGAGTTTATCAACAGTATGCGCAAGAATTTTTAGACCCCAGCCAATGGGACGAGGTAGATAAAGACCAGATTTTAGCTGGCTTGTAGAACTATCGCAGCGCCCACCCAGGGCGCTTGACTACTCAGTTGGCCATGGCCGTATCGAGTTGCCTGTTTTTGTCGCGCCATTGCTCAACCGCTTTAGTCCCTAGCTGGTACCCCAGAGCATAATCTTTTGCTAAGTTTTCCGCTGTTGATCCAAGCACCATTGACTCCAAAGGCCTATCAGGCGCGATTTGAACTATGTTCACACCTTCTGGCGGCGCGTTCATGAATGAAACAGCGTCAGCGTAGCGTTGTTGATAATGGTGGTACATGCTAAACATCCGTGGCGACTGATTAATACGGCTCATGATTGGTTTCAATCGCTCAAGTACAGGCATCTTGCCATCGTCATCTTCTTGCACGGTACGAATTACCCAAATAGTGTTTGCACCTCGTTGATGCGCCCATTTAACGGGGATTGGGTCGGCAACACCCCCATCCATCATGCCATCTCCATTGATATCGACTCCGGGCTTGTAGAGAAATGGAATAGCACTAGAGGCTTTCAAATGGGTAAACATATTTTCGTGCCAAGTATGCAGATAGCGGGCTTCGAACGAATCATAGTGGCTCGCCACGGCGAAGAAATTACTATCTGGAGTCAACAGCCTAGGTTCAGTTGGAAACCGCACCTTGCCGTTGTGTTCGACCTGATGAAAATACCAGTCTAAGTCGATGACATTGCCACCGGTGAAAAATCTGGCGGGACGAAAGAATTGTTGCTCTGTGGTTAATTCAGCAATCGCAGTTTGTGCGTATTGTTGGGCTCGGGCGCAATAGGCTGCGAGATTTTGTGCACCGGCGGAGACACCGACTTTGAGATCAAAAGGGGTAAATTTTTGAGCTAAAAAAGCATCCAAGACTCCAGCGGTGAAAATGCCTTTTTGGCCGCCACCTTCGGCTATGAGCGCAGATTTTTCAAATCGTTCCATGTAGACCTCTTCTCGATATAGTTGTTATGAAGAGTGACATAGCGTGGGTGAATAAACGCTAAATCAAGAGGCGGTCATCTCGTCGCTTTGGGTCGCAAACTAGCACCTCACTTTATAAACAGTGGGGGCCAATCAGTAAAAATACAAGTTAATCAGTGGTAATCGATCTGAGTAATTGTTTGCCCATTTCTTCTAAGATGGCCTTGTTTGGGTGAGTAAAGGCGTAGGTGCGCATGCCGTAAATGCCCATTGTAAAGAACCGCGCCAGTGACAACGCGTTATCGGGGAGAATAGCTTCACCTTGCTGTTGCGCCTTTTCGATTTGCTTCGCTAGTGCGTTTTCGAGCTGCTTTAAGTTGTCAGCAAGGACATTCGCTATCTCAGGATCTTGCCCTTCAATTTCATTTAACGAACGGGTGAGCAAACATACCTTGGCACAGGTGTTTTGCATGCATTCTTGCACTGTATTATCAATAAACAGCGACAAACTCGCGAGCACAGGTTTGTCTGTGGTAAATAGCTGCGAGAAAGCCATGCGTTTTTGTTCATGGTAGTGATTGACCGCTTCTAAAAAGAGTCCTTTTTTACTGCCAAAAGCACAATATATTGACCCTGGATGAAGGCCCGTTGCCTTAGTAAGCTTTTGCATACTGGCTTTTGCATAACCCTGTTCCATAAAGGTTTGCATTGCATTTTGGAGAACTTCAGAACGGTCGAATTCGGCACTACGCATGACAAAAAGTACAGATGATAATAAAGATGCATAAGATAGTATCATTAATTTATTTATTTTACTTGAATGAGCGTTCAAAAAGATTTAATTTGGCTGCACACAATGACGATACACAACTGAGAGTGAGTCAAAATGCAAGATATTCTACTTCAGCCTTATACTCTGTCTGCGGACATTGAACTAAACAATCGTATTTTAATGGCACCATTAACTCGTTGTATGGCGGGGGAAGGTTTGGTACCCACTCAAGCGATGGTTGATTACTATGCCCGCCGTGCAGAGGCTGGCCTAATCATCAGTGAAGCGACCATTATCCGTGCGGACGCGCAAGGGTATCCAAATGTGCCAGGTATTTTTACTGCTCAACAGATTCAAGGTTGGCGCAAGGTAACTGATGCGGTACATGAAAAAGGTGGCAAGATCTTTTGCCAGCTATGGCATGTCGGTCGCGTAGCTCATCCTCATTTCTTCGGTGGTGAAGTAATTGGTGCCAGTGCTATTGGCATTGAAGGCACGGTGCCACGTATGCGTGAATTAACGTATCAAACACCTCGCGCACTGAGCCTAGAAGAGATAGCGCAGCTTGTGGAGGATTACGCAAAGGCAGCTGAAAACGCGCTTGAAGCGGGCTTCGACGGTGTCGAAATCCACGGCGCAAACGGTTATCTGATTGACCAATTCTTACACCATAGCGCTAACCAACGTGATGATATATACGGTGGCAGTGCGCAAAACCGAGCTCGCTTTGCATTAGAAGTACTCGATGCAATCACCGATCGTATAGGTGCTGGTCGCACGGCCATTCGCGTATCGCCAGGGGCATACTTCCTCTTAGATGCAGGGGATGAGCAAGACACTGAAACATTTGATTATTTATTAGCTGAGTTGAATAAACGCTCGCTTGCGTATGTGCATTTAGGCATCTTTGACGATTCAATGACGTTTGATTACCTAGGTGGTAAAGCGTCAGCGTATTTGCGCAAGCATTATCAGGGTAACCTTGTCGGAGTGGGCAGTTATACGCCAGAGCAAGGAGCGCAAGCTATCTCAGAAGAAGCGTTTGATCTTATTGCCATAGGTCGCCCATTTATTGCCAATCCAGATTTGGTCGCAAAAGTGAAAAAAGGTGAAGCGCTCACGCCATACAGTGATGAGATGCTTCAAGAGCTTTACTAGTATTCATTTAGCCCAACCGGTGAGTTGGGCTTTTTCTTGCCATACAAACGTCATCTTCCTTTCATTTCAAAGCAATACTCCTGTCATCTACAGGCGCTTAACTAATGCCTTTCTATTACAAAAAACAATGAGAAAGGTCATGAAAAAAACAATATTAGCGCTAGCACTAGCAGGTGTACTGGGTGGCTGTTCACTTGATGGTGATGATGGCGCGATCGGTCAGCAAGGCCCTCAAGGAGAACAAGGGCCGCAAGGTGGGCAAGGCGAGCAAGGTGAAGTGATCTCCGGTGATGTCGAACTTACGCTTATCGGTCGCTCTGTACTCAATGTTGAGTCACCTGAAGGTGCGGCGGAAATAGTTGCATTTCATCATCGCACTAAACAAATCTATGCCATCAATAGCTCTGGTGATAACGCCACTGTAGAGATTATTTCTGCAGATCACTTTGATACCGCAGCACTGGCACCTGACAATGAAGGGGTGATCTCCGCCACCAACCTCGCTATCACTATGACCTTGGATGTTTCCGCTAATACCCCAGGGGATGCAAATAGCATTGCTATCGATGAAACCAATCAATTACTAGCAGTCGCTATGGCTGGTGATACCGGCGTAAAAGGCCATATTGCCTTTTACGACATCAGTGGTGCTGAGCCCGTATTTAAACGCAATGTAGAAGTGGGTTACTTACCCGACATGGTTACCTTTACCCCCGATGGTAGCAAGGTTGTGGTTGCCAATGAAGGCGAACCAGCTGGGGATTACAGTGTTGACCCTGAAGGTTCTATTTCGGTAATAGCAATCGTGGATGCTGAGCCTGCCTCGACATCATCTTCAATAAGCTTTAGTCAATTCAATGATGAGCAAGCGCAACTCGCTGAGCAGGGGGTGATGTTCGCCAATCCAGCTGGCCGCACTATTAAAGGTCAGCTTATCGACACCACAGTGGCGATGGATCTAGAGCCTGAATACGTGGCTATTAGTGCTGATAGCAAAACGGCTTATGTATCATTACAGGAAAATAATGCTCTTGCGGTGGTTGATCTGACCGACTTAAGCGTGGAAGTTCGCGCTTTGGGTTTTAAAGATTGGTCAAATTTAATGCTTGATGCGTCTGATAAAGATGGCGGTATTAATTTTAAAAAGTATCCGGGTCTATACGGGATGTATCAACCAGATACGATTGCTACCTATCAATGGCAAGGCGCAAACTTCGTTGTCTCTGCGAACGAAGGTGATGGGCGCGAATATTTCTTCGATAGCTCAGATGAAGCAAGCTGTTTAGCTGAGGGCGGCTTAGAATACGACGAAGATGATGGTTGTTTGGCCTACATTGATGAGTCTCGTGCAGAAGATTTAGATTTAGCTGATAACTTCTCTTACGTAAACAATGACGATGATGACATTGGCCGGTTAATCGTCAGCACTGAGCGCGGTGACATCAACAACGATGGTCGCTATGAAGAGCTTTATGCATACGGTGCTCGCTCATTTTCAATTTGGGACGCGAACACCGATCTAGTGTTCGACTCTGGCGATGATGTTGGTCGAATCACGGCAGCAATCCACGGTCAGTCATTCAACAATAATGAAGATGAGAATGAAGGGGACACACGCTCTGACGCTAAAGGTGCTGAACCTGAAGCTCTTGCTATCGGGCAAATTGAAGGGCGTACTTATGCGTTTATTGGCTTAGAGCGAATGAGCGGCATTATGGTGTACGACATAACAAACCCATTCGACGTTAAATTCAAAAACTATGCGTATAACCGTGGCGTGGTTGAAGGCGCTGAAATCACTGGCGACTTAGCGCCAGAAGGAATGAAATTTGTTGCTGCTGACAAGAGCCCAAATGGCCAGCCTTTACTTATCGTGGGCAATGAAATTTCTGGTTCAGTCAGTGTTTGGCAAGTCAATCTGAAATAACAGTTGCCGCGCGTAATTTTGATGACGACTGTCATTAAATTGCAATGCAAGGAGTCTAATCTAAACACAAGTAATGAACATTTGTTGCTTTTATTTCTGATTAGACAACCCTGATTTTAGCCACTCATTTGAGTGGCTTTTTTTTGCGTCAATGCAATGTCGCAAATTGAATAAACACTCACGGGTAAGCCGGGGCGGCGTTTATCACTAATATTGAATTCGTTTTCGCTGGACTCTAGGTTGCATGCGAGTGAAGACAGTGCGTCTCTGACGATGAAGTTGTCCATTTCATGGTCAATAGCCGTGTACCACAGCACATAGTCGTTGCCGTCATAGGACAAACTGATGTCTTGCCATAACCTGTTAGTGCTCTCGCCCAAAAGAGGCTCTTTAGACGTCATTTCCTGAAAGCTAAATTGGCCATTTGCATCCGTGACTACTTGCGACACAAATTTTTGCTGACCGATAGACAAGGTGCGAGTGATCTGTACATTAGCTAGACTAATGTCTCCAACAACAACACGACCATTGATGGCTGGACTTAACGTTTGTCCCTGCACCAAGAGATCAGGGAACAACGGGCGAGAGGAATCGGAATTACTAAAGAATAGAACTAAAGTGGTGAGTGCCGCAGCGGCAAAAAGGCTAAAAACGGTAGCGCGCATCCTTGTGACCTTGTAGTTTTTCATCCATGAAAGTGTGAAAGTTACGTCAGTTATAGTGGTATTGCAAATAAATGCGGTTGAATAAAACAGCAATTATTTGGCGCTAAGTGATAACGACATAACTCAATGAGTAGACAAGTGTTCAGCTTTTACGCACTTAACAAGTGTCTGTTCTGCCTTAGTAAACAGTAACCTAGAGTATAGAATAAAAATTGCGTACACTGGGTTTTTATTATTCACGTCGCCAATTTCGCATGCTGCATATCATTCAATCTAATCGCATGGAATTCCTCAGTGCACAATTGTGCGCCTTATTAGCAACGCCCAGCAGCGATGACATCTTTGCAAAAGAGCTGGTTCTAGTGCATTCGCCAGGTATGTCGCAGTGGCTTAAGCTAGAACTCACGAAAACGCTGGGGGTGTGCGCGCAAATAGATTTTCCTCTGCCTTCTAGTTTCATTTGGTCTTTATATCAACAGTCTCTGCCAGACGTGCCAGAAGAGTCGGCATTCAATAAGCCCAACATGGCGTGGAAACTCTATGAGCTATTGCCAACTAAGTTGAATGATGAACATTATCAGGCTCTTAGTACCTATTTGGAATATGATGAAGATGGCGCCAAGCGCTTTGCCTTATGTGAGAAAATAGCCGACGTATTCGACCATTATTTAATGTATCGTCCTCAGTGGCTTGCCACGTGGCAGCAGGGCCAAGATGTTCTCGATGAAGTTGATATTTCTCACGCTCCTTGGCAGCCCGATTTATGGCGTTCGTTGGTGGCGCGAGTAGAAGCACTGCAACAAAGCCCGTATCACCGCGCCAATATGCACCAAGCGTTATTAGATGCACTAGTACAAGGGAGGGTGAAGTTACCGCCACGTATATGTCTGTTTGGTATCTCCGCGTTGGCGCAAACGCAACTAGAAATTATTGATGCGCTCGCAGAGCACACCCAAGTGATCATTTTCTTATTTAATCCCAGTGAGCATTACTGGGGGGATTTGGTCGATGAAAAAACCCTCGCCAAGATTAACAGCCGATACCGTGTTAAGCCGCAACTTGATGCGGCGCTTAGCAGTGAGCATTACTATATTGTAGGCAATCCGTTATTGGCATCTTGGGGCAAGCTTGGACGCGACTACCTTGAGCAGCTTATTGAGCTTGATGGTAAATGGCTCGATAGCTTCGATGCTGACTTCAGTGCTAATTTGCTCGGACACTTACAACAAGAAGTGTATAACTTAGCCTTCAAAGGACAAAGCTTGGCACAGGACCCTAGCTGGTTTGTCAGTGATGAAGGGAAAATCGTCTTATTAGAAGACGATAACTCACTGCGCATCACAAATTGCCACACCCAGCTACGTGAAGTCGAATGCTTGCATGATCATTTGCTTCGTGAGTTTGCCAATGACCCCAACCTCACACCTAAAGACGTTATCGTGATGATGCCTGATGTGGGCCAGTACAGCGCGTTTATTGAAGCTGTGTTTGGAGGAGCCAAAGGGGCCCGTTACATTCCTTATGCTATCGCTGACTTATCTATTGCCCAAGAGCGCCCTTTGTTGAACGCCTTGTTAGCGCTGGCGCATTTGCCATTTAGTCGCTTTGGCTTGAGTGAACTGATGGATTTACTCCACATTGAGGCTATTAGAGAAAATTTTGCATTAACTGATAACGAGTTAGAGCAATGCCGAGTGTGGCTACAAAGTGTGGGTGTTAAATGGGGAATCGACGGTACGCACAAAGCACAGTTTAATTTGCCGACACTGGAATTGAATACCTGGGAGTTGGGTTTAAAACGTTTGTTGCTTGGTATCGCGACGACAGAGCAACCCTTTGCAGGTATTTATCCCGCAGATGCAGTCGAGGGGATGGCCTCTGATATATTGAGTAAGTTACTGACCTTTATACAGGCACTAATCAACGCCAGAACTGAGCTTGCGAACAATGCAACTCTCGCTCACAAGGTTGAGGTTATGCGCGCAGTAGTGGATACAGTATTTGCCAGTAACGCTCTGAACACCAATGATTTAGCTCTTATCGATAGACTGCTTACTAATATCGTTAAACATCACGACAATGGCGATTATCGAGGGGAAATTTCACAACGCGTATTCGCCAATCTGTTGCAACAGGGAGTTGAAGATAAAGGCGTAGGCCAGCGCTTCCTTATGGGGCAAATTAATTTTTGTACACTGATGCCAATGCGCGCGGTGCCATTTAAAAAAGTATGTATTCTAGGTTTGAATGACGCAGATTACCCGCGTAATGTTCAGCCCATTGGCTTTGATCTAGTGCCTTACAGCAAGCGTCGTAAGGGGGATCGCTCGCGCAGGTTAGACGACCGCTATTTGTTCTTAGAAGCCTTATTGAGTGCCAGAGACAGTGTGTATCTCAGTTACATTGGTCGTTCGAGTCGTGACAACAGCGAGCGTGTGCCCTCGGTATTGGTGAGTGAATTGTGTGAATACATAGATCGCTGCTTCACGGTTGATGGGGTGCAAACACCACCGAGCGAACACTTTAGCGATTTACATCATCTACAACCATTTCACCCTGCGTATTATGATGACGGGGGCAAGTGGCAAAGCTTCAACCCAATTTGGGCCTTGGCAAATGGATCCGAACAAAGTAAAGGTGCACAACAACCTGTATATGAAGCTGATATGCCGCAATCTGTGGAATTAAATGCTGTGCTAAATTGTGCTGTCAGAGCGCAGCAATATTTCTATCAAAATGTGCTTGCTGTGAAAATTGAAGAAGTGGGTGAGCTCAGCGATGACAATGAACATTTTGATGTTGAGCCGCTGGCCCGTTATCAATTGCTAGATGAGTTATTGCAAATGCACATTCAAGAGCAGCATATTGACGATGAGGCCTTGTATCAACGCGGTGTGCTGCCTCAAGGTGTGATGGCGCCTTTAACCTTGGCACAATTAAAAAGTCGCGTTACTCCTTTGGCCCAACAAGTAGCCATGCGCATAGGCAGTGAACAACCAACCTTGGTTGAAGTGGATACCACTATTGAAGGGGTTCATATCCAAGGTTGGCTTAATAACATATACGCCAACCAGCAGGTGTTTTATCGCAGTGCCAGTATCAAACCAAAAGACAGAATTTTAGGGTTTATTAAACACTTATTTGCACAACTGATGGGCTACCACGTGACCACCTATGTGATGGGGCTCGACGAGCAAGTGAGTTTTGAGCCTTTGGAGCAAGCCTCGGCACATACCTTATTAGAACCTTGGTTACGTTTGTTTAAACAAGCAAACCAACATTGTGTGGCATTTTTCCCTATCAGCGCGTGGGAATGGATACAGACACAAGACATGAGCAAAGCGAATTTGAAATTTGTTGGCAGTCCTTATATCGGAGTGCCAGAGCGAATAGACCCATACATCACCGCAGATTATACCGAGCTGTTTGCCTGCGAGCAGGAGTTTTGTGATTGGGCTACCCAGTTGTTGCAGCCGATTGCCCAGCACGCAAAGGAGCTAAAATATGCAGATTCTTGAGCCTTTAACTCTGCCTTTAGCGGGTCAACAGCTAATCGAAGCCAGTGCTGGTACAGGTAAAACATACACCATTACGGGATTATATTTACGTTATCTTTTGGGTTTGTATCAGCACCAAGATGGCAGTCAAGGGGAACCACTGAGCGTAGAACAAATATTGGTTGTGACCTTTACTGAAGCCGCAACCAGTGAAATTAAGGATCGAGTTCGCGCACGAATTACTGCGGCAAAAGATACGTTACTGGGTGAGCCTACCAAAGATCAGTTGATCAAGGATTTATTGTCGCAAATTAGCGAACCAGAGCATGCCTATCACTTGCTTGATGTTGCCGCTAAATCTCTTGATGACAGCGCCATTTTTACCATTCACGGATTTTGTCAGCGGATGCTTAAACAGCATGCGTTTGAGTCCAACATGGCGTTCAATTTGCAATTTACGCTTGATGAGCGTCAGTTGCATGAGCAAGCAGTCTTCGATTTTTGGCGTCAGTTTGTCTATCCATTACAGCCATCTCAAGCGCAAGCGGTATTGGCTCACTATGCTTCGCCATTTAGTTTGCTAAAAACCTTAACGCCACTGATTAATCGTGAGCAGTTAGCCATCGAACCGCCAATCAACGACCCCGAAGCTGAACTAGCTTTACTTTGGACACAGCAACAAGAATACTTTGATGCGCTGCCAGAATTCAAACGGCAATTGCGCGAGGGGGATTTTTTCACTGAGCTATTGGCCAGTGATATCAAGGGTAACGCGAAACCTAAACACAAAGCCAATGTCGCTGGATTACAGGCTTTTTGTGAGTCTGATGCGGCGGTGTTAAAACTCGGAAGTGCAGGGCATTCATTCTCACTTTGGACATCAGGGAGTTTAAATGATCCCAGCATTTATAAGAAAAATGGTGTACTTTTTAGCCATCCATTAATGGCTCGTTTCGAGCACTTGGCCACTCTCAGTGAGTCTTTGGGGGCTAGACTGGCTCACGTTATTTTGCATTTGGCATTAATCCGTGTCCGGGCTCATATTGACAGCAACAAAAAGCGCCAAGCGATTATCAGTCCAGATGATCTACTCAAAGGTTTGTATCAGGCTCTCGAGTACGATGAGCAAGGTGTGTTGTGTGGGCAAATTCGCAGCCAATTTCCGGTTGCTATGATTGATGAGTTCCAAGACACAGACCCAATCCAATATGGCATCTTTAATACCTTGTATGGCGATAAACCAGGGGAGTTTTCAGGGTTAACTATGATTGGTGACCCGAAACAGGCGATTTATGGCTTTCGCGGTGCGGATATTTTTACCTACATTGACGCTAAAAGCCAATTGGCCAATGAGCAGCTGTACACCTTAGGGAAAAACTACCGCTCAAGTAAAGACTTGGTACAGAGCGTTAATACGCTGTTTCAATCACACCCCAAAAGCTTCATTTTTAATGATCAAATTCCATTTATAGATGTTGATGCGCAGGGTAAAGACGAGCATCTATGTCTTGATGGCGAGTCGCTCAATGCCATGGAATTAATGTGGTTTGGCGATGATGAAGAGGTGTTGTCAAAAGAGTTGGGTCATAAAGGCTTAGCGCAAACATTTGCCACAAAAATTCATTACTTATTGGCAATGGCGCAACAAGGGCGTTTGACGCTGGGTGAGAGTTGCCCAAGTGCCGGTGATTTTTGTGTGTTAGTGCGTGACAGAAACGAAGCCGCGCTGATGAAACGTGCACTCAGTGAAGCTGGAGTAGCCAGTGTGTACCTTGCGCGAGACAGTGTTTTTAAACAACCCATCGCGGCGCACTTGTATCGTCTACTGTCGGTGTTGCATGGCCCGTACGATGAGCGCCTGTTACGCGGCATGCTGCGAGGGCCATTTTTTAACTATTCTGCGGGGCAAATCCTCGCCTTGGGTGACGATCAGCAGGCATGGCAAGCACTACTCAACGAGTTCGCTCTGTTACGCAAGCTGTGGTACAGCGATGGCGCCTTGGCGATGCTAGAGCAGTTGATGTGGCAAAATAACCTGCCACAATTGTGGCGCAGCCTAGGATGGGATGTGGAACGCGCGCTGACAGACTATCGTCACTTGTGTGAAATTCTTCAACACAAGCAAATAGAACTTGATGGCACCACACGTTTACTCACCTATTTCCACCAGCAATTGGCGTCAGACAGCGGTGATTCCGACAGCGCCCAGCTGCGTTTGGAAACAGACGCTCATTTGGTACAAATCGTCACTATGCATGCGTCCAAAGGATTGGAATATCCTATTGTTTTTATGCCATTTGCGCTAAGTTTTAGGGCAACGTCACTGGCGTATTTTCACAAAGACGGCAAGCTCTATCTAGACTTACAGCAAAGTGATGAAAACATGATTGCAGCAGAGCGCGAGCGTCTTGCTGAGGATTTGCGTTTGCTTTATGTAGCACTGACGAGGCCCATTTATCATTGCTCTGTTGGTTTGTATTCAATCGGCCAGCGTGGCAAATCCAGTATGCAGCAATCCGCACTTGGGTATTTGCTTTTTGGCCTTGACGGGGAGCAGCAAAACTCGGGGTACTATGCGCGTTTACAACAGCAATTTGCGGGTCACCCCGCGATTCGTGTGGTCCATGCACAATCGTGCCCAAACTCTGATGTTGAACTAGTTAGCTTGGAGCAACCCAATCGGGTGGTGGCTATTAATCAGGCGCATATAGAGCGTAATTGGCGGGCCACGAGTTTCAGTGCTCTGAGCTACAAACACCATGACAGCGCAAGTTTTAGTATCAGCGGCGCTGATGATGAGGACCACAGAGTTGAACAATACCTCAGTGTGTCTTTGTCAGAGCAAGAGCCAGCGTTGAACAGTTATGAGTTTCCCAAGGGCCCTGGTCCGGGTAGTTGTTTGCACGATATTTTGGAGCAAATATCGTTTCGCGGCGTTGCAGAGCAAGACGCAACCGCATTACAGCATTTGGAAGAGGTTATCACCCAGAGTCTCAATAAGTACGCGTTGGATGAAAAGTGGTGCCCACTGTTGATGAAATGGATGCAGGACATCGTTAATTGCCCACTGGATGACTCGGGTATGAGTTTAGGCTCATTGGCAGATAGTGACTGTTTAGTCGAAATGGAATTCCACATTCCTGTTGATGAGCTCGATGCAACGAGCTTTAACCATGCAATGTTAACCCTCTTTGGCTATGATTTTGGCCTCGATTTTGAGCGCGTGAAAGGCGTATTAAAGGGCTTTATTGATTTGATTTTTTGTTATCAAGGGCGTTACTACGTACTCGATTACAAGTCGAATTTCTTGGGAGATACCGCAGCTGACTATTCACACGAAGCACTTACCCATGCGATGAATTCCCACAGCTACCACGTGCAAGGGGCTATTTACATGGTGGCGTTACATCGCTTGTTGCAATCGCGTATGCCAAATTACGACCCAGAGCTACATTTAGGATCAATGGTTTACACCTTCTTACGGGCGATGGGCGACCACCAAGGCGTGTACCAACGGGCATTTACTGTTGCCCAAATAGAGGCAATCGACAGTTTGTTTGCCCAAGGAGCGCACAGCCATGATTGATGTTTTATTAGCACAAGGTAAAGTGCGTACGGTGGATACAGAGCTGGCAAAATTATTGGTTGGCGACACAGACAGCGATGGCTTTTACCTCATCCTTCTATTGTTAAAGGCGATGAACTCGCAGCACACCTGCTTGGATTTTGATACTGTTGATTGGCATAATCCATTTGCGTTAGACCCTCGTCTGGGCGAGGTTGCAGTATTTTCTCCGGCATTTTGTCTGTCAGATACACTTGCCCAATTGCCTTGTATTGGCAACGAAAATCCCGTGCGGCTTGTCGATAATCGCTTGTATCTGGCCCGATATGATGACTATGAAGCCAATCTAGCAACACGATTCACCGCTTTAACTCGAGCCCCACTTCAGATTGACGATGACAAGCTCACAGCCTTGTTGCAACACTACTTTGATGTGGTACCAGAGCAGGCCAAGCAGCCTAATTGGCAAAAAGTGGCATGCGCTACAGCAGCAACGCATAAGTTCAGTGTGATCACTGGGGGGCCGGGAACCGGCAAAACGACCACAGTTACGCGACTACTCGCGATATTGCAATCTTTGTATGCCAATGCGCCATTGCACATAGAGCTGGTAGCGCCAACAGGCAAAGCGGCAGCGAGACTCAGTGAGTCAATCATCAGTGCCAAACAAAGCCTGCCGCAAACTGCAGCCGAAATCCTCGCGCTTATTCCAGAGCAAGCACAAACGCTACATCGGTTATTAGGCACGATTCCATACACCAATAAATTCAAACATCACGCTAATAATCCGGTGCATGCTGACTTAGTGGTGGTCGATGAAGCGTCGATGATAGATATCAGCTTGATGGCGAAACTTGTGGATGCGCTAGCGCCACACACTCGGCTAGTGTTACTGGGCGATAAAGACCAACTAAGTTCAGTCGACACTGGAAATATCATGGCGGACTTATGCAGCCAATGTGAGCTCGGTGACTTGCCACATTACAGCGATGCGTGGGCGCATCGTTTACATGCCCTGTGCTCTGAACATCGCTATCACAGTGGCCAGCACAACAGTTATGTGTTGCGCGATAATGTCGCTTTCTTGCAACACAGTTACCGTTTTGCTGGTGGCAGTGGCATCGGTCGTATCGCCTTTGCGGTTAACCGAGGTGAAAACGCCCAAGTGCAGGCTTTACTCAATGAACAGCTCGACGATGTCAGTTATTTCAATTTGGATGAAGGCTTTTACACTGCGTTGATTGACCGCGCAGCGCAGCAATATAAACACTACCTTGAGTTGGTAAACCAAGGTGAGGATGCCTTGGCAGTTCACCAGGCGTTTGCGCAATACCAGTTGTTGGGTGCGTTGCGCGATGGCCCATTTGGTGTGACTCAGTTAAATCAGCGTATCGAATATCGGCTATCACAATTGGGCTTGATTGATATTGCCAACAAATTCTATGTCGGCATGCCGATTATGGTGGCCCAGAATGATTACCAACTACGCTTATTTAACGGCGATATTGGCATTATTATGGCCGATGAACAGGGGGCGTTAAAGGCTATGTTCGTCGGTAGTGAAGGTGATGTGCGTGCGTTCTATCCCGGGCGGTTGCCCCAGTTCGACAAAGTCTATGCGATGACTATTCACAAATCACAGGGCTCCGAGTTTGCGCACACAGCTATGGTGTTGCCGCCGCTTGGCCGCGGTGGTCATAATCTCAATAGGCAACTGGTTTATACAGGTATTACGCGCGCGAAAAAGCATATTGAAATTATTTGTGATTGGCGCACCCTGAACTATGCGATTGGGCAACCTATCAGCAGGGCGTCGGGCCTGTATGAACGTCTGTTAGCAGTGGAGTAATCGCGATGTGGTTGTATGTGATTCTTGCGTTTGTATTAGTGAAAACATCATTTTTGGGATTAGGGTTAGTCAGCGTGATGGTGAGTTTATTGGCGTTGATATTGCTCAAACTTAATATCGCGCGTCCGCAACCCTTTGTGCACATGCGCGCCAAACGTATTTATACGAGCGCTTTGTGGTTACACATCAGTGTTTATGTCGCATTAGTGATTAAACTCTTTTTTATCGATTCCATTGAAGATGTTGCAACCTTCATCGCCGCTCATTTAGTGCTTCATCACCTAATGGCCGCATTAATAGGAGCAACACTTTTGGTGCTCATTATCCACAGTTATTTTCAATTCAAAGCACTCAAACACTAGTGCTATGTTTTAGCTTCACTGTTCTTGAACACCTCAAATTATATGTTGTTGCGATGATGATACGCATTTAGATTGATAATTGGTTCAATGTAGGCTTTGTGGAGTTTTTATTCTAAACTGAAAAACAATCAAATAATTACAACAAGAATATTGACTATGAAATCACTCCTCACACAACTGAGTACCTATGCGCATTATCATCGTGACAGGCGCAATATCTACACGCATTTTGTTGGCATTCCGATGATTGTGTACGCTTTGATTATATTACTCTCAAAACCTTCGATTAATCTTGAAGCATTGACCTTAACCCCGGCATTAATAGTCGTTTCCATAACTTGCGTGTATTACCTGTTTTTATCCATCTCGTTGGGTTTGATCATGACGGTGTTAATGAGTATTGGCCTACTGTGCGCTGCGCCAATTGCGGCAATGGGCACACCTACCTGGTTGGTATGGGGTGTTGGATTATTCGTCATAGGCTGGGTGTTTCAGTTTATTGGTCATTACTTTGAAGGCAAAAAGCCTGCGTTTGTTGATGATTTAATGGGTTTAATTATTGGCCCTTTGTTTGTGGTGGTTGAATTGTTATTTATGCTTGGCCTTTACAAGGACTTAGCACAAGATATAGAGCAAATTGCAGGAAAAGTGCGTTAAGGACCCAAATGCATCAACTATTTTCATACGGCACTCTTCAATTGCCGCAAGTACAGCTACAAACTTTTGGTCGATTACTTCATGGCACCCAAGACACATTGCTAGGGTATGTTCTTGGCGAACTCAAAATTACGGATCCTGAGGTCGTCAAGACCAGTGGCAAAGAGGTACATCCGATCTTAAGGTATACGGGTGACGCCAAAGATCGAGTTGAGGGAACAATTTTCACTCTAAGCGAAGCGGAACTAACGCAGTCTGACAGCTATGAAGTAGCCCAATACACACGTGTACTGGGGCAGTTTGTGTCTACACAACAGGCGTGGGTATATGTGTGCGCCGAGACTGAGTCACGCAGGCTGAAGGGATAAAGTGTATCTGGTGCGCCCTGTGTCAACGCTGTCATTGCTAAAATAGCGCTGTTGACTAGGCTTACTCCCAAGAGCTTGTTTGGTAACTGGGGAATTAGCATGCGCTCATTTTGTTTACGCCATTATTTCGTCGTTGTTGTAGTGTTTTTTGCGAGTTTTAAAGCGTTAGCGCTGGGAGAACAAACGGTTAGTGAACCTGTGCAAGCACAGCTCGTTAATGTGTCTACTGACGAATACCGCATCAACGCCCCAAGTACCCTGTACACGGGATGGACGACATTTGAGTTCGCCAACACTGGTTCTCAAGCCCATTTCGTCGCCATGTACCGCCTTGTTGATGGCAAAACCATAGATGACCAACTCAAATATGTAGCCCCGGTATTTGACCCTTTAATGCAGGGCCTGCGTGACGGCTCATTAACAAAGGCAGACATAGGCCCATTTTTTGAAAATAACGTTCCTGAGTGGGGCTTACAAATGACCTGGGTCGGCGGCGCTGCAATGCTATCTCCTGGGCATTCTGTGCAAGCGACATTTAATATTGATAAAGCAGGCACCTATTTATTGGAGTGCTACGTTAAGTCGCCCGATGGTAAATGGCACACCCTCATGGGCATGTTGCATCAAATTAACGTGATTGAAAAAACCGAAGCCAGTGCCAAGGCACGTATGATTGCGGTGACACAAGATCATGTCTTAACTATCTCAGATGCAGGCATCGAAGGCCCTAAAACACTCAGTGCGGGTACGCATACCTTCAAGGTTAATATCAACTCTCAGCCAGCGGGATTTATGCCTTACGACATTAACCTTGCAAAAGTTGATAAAGATACAGACTTGCAGGCCCTTTATTATTGGATGGACTGGACCAATGTCGGTGGCCTAAGAGCGCCAGCGCCTGTGACTTTCTTGGGTGGGCTCGAGCACATGTCTGCGGGTAAGCACGGCTATATCACGGTGAATTTGGCAAAAGGCGAGTACTTGTGGATTTCTGAAATCAATGCAGCAGCGATGAATATGCATTTTGTGGTTGAGTAGATAAGCTCAGGTTAAACTGGTAAAAGAGGTGTACTTTTGCTATTTGTAGTTTAATCGGTACGTTATCTCTTGTATCGCTGACGATAATTTAACAGGGAAGATTATGAAGGAACATCAAGCAAACGCAAATGTTGTCTACCAAGAAATGAAACGTGAAGACGCGTTGATAAAAGAGTTTGCGCGACTGCGACCGAGCAAATGGCGATGGCTTTCATATTTGTTGAGTAGTATGGCATTGCTCGGTTTTATCTACTGGCAATATCCGCAGGCCAGCGAACAGCCCATTATTTACATACTGTTGATCCTTGCTTTAAGTACGGGTGGGTCAATGATCATTGAATGCCAGCGAGTTGATAAGCGAATAGACTTACTTTATAAAATTCTTAAGCAACCGAAATAATCTCCTCTTTGAACGGTACAGTAGCTAATTAGCCATGCTGTACCGCTGCTTTTAGTAACAATTATGTTAATATAATCAGCGACTAATCCATCTTAGGTTTTCGTATGGCAAGGCGCAGTAAAGCAGAAGCAGAGCAGACTAGGGCAGCTATTTTAGATGCTGCGGAACACCAATTTTTCGACAATGGCGTATCCTGCACCACCTTATCTCATATTGCATCACGAGCGGGCGTAACACGAGGCGCCATTTATTGGCACTTCGCCAATAAAACAGACTTGTTTAACGCGATGCTTGAGCGCATCCACCTGCCGTTTCGACAAATGCTTGGTGAACTAGAACAAGCTAATGAGCAAAGCGCGTTAGCGCAGATAAAAGATGTAATGAAGCGAGCGATGGTCCTTGTTGAGGAAGACCCTCAGTATTATCGCGTGTTGACGATTGTTTTTCACCGATGCGAATACATAGAGGAGCTCAATCCAGTTGTTGTGCAACAAGATCAACTGAATCAAGAAGTGGTTGAAAATCTGACCATGGCTTTTACCCGCGCTGCGGATAACGGTGAATTGAATGAAGCAATTACGCCTCAAGATGCAGCGATAGCGCTTAATGCGCTTGTCGGTGGATTACTGAGTCAATTTTTGCAGCACCCAGGGTTTATATCTTTAAGTAAGCAACTTGATACCTTGCTCGATACATTATTTATTGGGCTGGCAAAGCAAGGATAGCAAAATGATAAAAAAGCCGAGATAAACTCGGCTTTTAATGGCTACGCAATTACTTTCTTACAAACAGCTTTTGCACGACAAGATAGAACACTGGTACCAAAAATATTGCTAAGAAGGTCGCAGTGGCCATCCCTCCAAGAACACCAATACCAATGGCATTTCGACTTGCCGAGCCCGCTCCTGAACTAATTGCCAACGGCAATACACCCAATGAAAAGGCCAATGAGGTCATAATGATTGGGCGCAAACGCAGACGAATTGCCTCAAGTGTGGCCTTGATCACATCCAAGCCTTGTTGTTGTAAATCCTTCGCGAACTCGACAATCAAAATCGCATTTTTAGATGCTAAGCCCATGGTAGTAAGTAGCCCTACTTGAAAGTACACGTCGTTTTGCAATCCAAATAAGAATGCCGCACTTAACGCACCAATGATGCCAAGGGGAACCACGAGTATCACCGAGAATGGAATAGACCAACTCTCATAAAGCGCTGCCAAGCAGAGGAATACCACTAAGATAGACAGGGCATAGAGAAACGGCGCCTGAGAGCCAGACATCTTTTCTTGATACGAGGTGCTTGTCCACTCAAAGTCGATTCCATCGGGTAGTTGTGAGACTAGTTCAGCTACTACAGCCATGGCGTCGCCCGAACTATAACCCGGTGCAGGTTGGCCAAGGATTTCCATCGCAGAAATACCGTTGTAACGCTCTAGTCGCTGTGGACCATACACCCAGCGGCTGCTAGCAAAGCTGTCAAACGACACCATTTGCCCTTGGTTATTGCGCACATACCATTTGCTTAAATCATCTGGTGTCATCCGGAACTGAGCATCAGCTTGCACAAAGACTTTTTTAACGCGCCCACGGTCGACGAAGTCATTAACATAAGTTGAGCCCCAACCGATAGACAATGCTTGGTTGATTTCACCGATTGAGACCCCTAAAGCTTGGGCTTTCAGTTGGTCGATATCAACTTGTAACTGTGCTGCGTCTTCCATACCGTTGGGACGAACCGCCATTAGTTCTGGGCGTCCAGCCGCCATACCAAGAAATTGGTTGCGAGCTTGCAACAGAGCCTCGTGGCCGAGACCACCGCGGTCTTGTAGGAACATGTTGAAACCAGTTGCTTGGCCAAGTTCGACAATCGGAGGCAGGTTGAATGCGAAAATTTGCGCTTCTTTAATAGTAGAGAACTTGCCCATCGCGCGGCCTATAACAGCTTGCACACTTTGGTTGTCATCGCGCTCATCCCAATCTTTTAATCGGGTGAATGCCAAACCAACATTTTGTCCCTGACCTGCGAAGCTAAAACCGCTAACGGTAAACACTGAGCTTACAGCATCCTCAGTAGCATAATGATCGGCAACTTGCGTCATGATGTCTTCTGTACGCTCTTGGCTGGCACCACTTGGCAATTGCACCATGGTCAAGAAAATACCTTGGTCTTCTTCAGGCAAGAATGATGATGGCAGACGGGCAAACATCAACGCCATAACTGCGACAATGACGCCATATAAGGCCATTGAGCGCACAGGTCGTTTGAGTAGGCCACCCACGGCTTTACCATATTGCTCATTGCTCTTATCAAAGCTGCGGTTGAACCAACCGAAGAACCCACCTTTTTGATGATGATTTGCGCTTACGGGCTTTAGAATTGTTGCACACAGTGCTGGTGTGAAAACAATCGCCACTAATACAGACAGTGCCATGGCTGAGACAATAGTGATCGAGAATTGCTTATAGATTGCGCCTGTCGCACCCCCGAAGAATGCCATCGGCACAAATACTGCAGAAAGCACGAGACCAATACCAACCAGTGCACCGGTGATCTGGCTCATCGATTTACGTGTAGCTTCCACTGGGCCTAAGCCTTCTTCGCTCATTACGCGCTCAACGTTTTCAACCACAACAATGGCATCATCAACGAGTAAGCCGATGGCCAAAACCATACCAAACATGGTGAGAGTATTTATTGAAAAGCCCAGTGCAGCCATGATCCCAAAGGTGCCTAGCAGTACAACAGGAATAGCTAGCGTAGGAATTAGTGTTGCACGGAAGTTCTGCATAAACAGATACATCACTACAAACACAAGTAGTACCGCTTCAAATAAGGTTTGTACTACGGAGTTAATCGACACTTCGACAAATGGCGTGGTGTCGTAGGGGATGGTGACTTTCAAACCTTCTGGGAAATAAGCAGATAATTCATCAAGACGATCTTTTACCGCTTGTGCAGTATCTAAGGCATTGGCGCCGGTTGCTAATTCAATGGCAAAACCAGTCGCAGGCATGCCGTTATAACGACCCATTACCGCGTAGTTTTCGCCACCTAATTCAATACGTGCGACATCTTGCAAAAGTACCCGAGAGCCATCGGCATTGACGCGCAGTAGAATCTGACCAAACTCTTCGGTACTGCTCAATCGGCTTTGTGCTGTTATCGCTGCATTATATTGCTGACCTGGCAGAGCAGGGGCGCCGCCCAGTTGTCCGGCAGTCACTTGATTATTCTGCACGCGAATCGCACTAGTGACGTCTGTTGGCGTGAGGCCATATTCATTGAGCTTGTTGGCATCGAGCCAAATGCGCATCGCGTATTGACTGCCGAACACGGTGACGTTACCAACTCCCGCGGTGCGGCTAATTGGGTCTTTCACGTTAGATACAACGTAATCAGCTAAGTCCTCACGGCTCATTGAACCATCTTCAGAAATGAAGCCAACTACCATCAAGAAGCTGCCGCTTGATTTGGCGACAGCAACGCCTTGTTGCTGCACTTCTTGGGGTAGTAATGGGATGGCACGTTGTAGCTTATTTTGCACCTGTACTTGGGCGATATCTGGGTCAGTGCCTGTTTCAAACGTCAAAGTTAGCGTTACGTTACCGTTTGAATCACTTTGTGCCGACATATACATCAAGTTATCAATACCATTCATGGCTTGTTCTACAACTTGAGTAATCGCATTCTCAGCGGTTTGTGCAGTCGCCCCCGGGTAGTTTGCAGTAATTGTCACCGCCGGTGGCGCAACCTGAGGGTATTGTTCAACAGGTAATTGTTTTAGCGACAGTAGCCCCGCTAACATAATGACAATTGCAATCACCCACGCGAATATGGGGCGATTAATAAAGAAATTTGCCATATTTACGCTCCCTCAGAATTAGCAGCAACCGAAACGAGTGCGCCCGGGCGAATACGCTGCAGTCCGGAGGTAACCACTACGTCGCCTGCATTGAGTCCTGCAGTAACTAAGAATTCAGAACCAACTTGCTGACCAAGCTCCACGATACGCACTTGGATTTGGTTATTACCATCAACCACCATTACAGTTGCTTCACCTTTTGGCGTACGCACCACTGACTTTTGTGGCACCGCTATGGCGTTTTGTTGTACACCTAAGCCTAACTTGGCGCGTACAAACATCCCCGGTAACAGCTCACCATCTGGATTTGGAAACACTGCGCGCATGGTCACCATAGAGGTTGATGGGTCAACACTGACTTCGGAAAATTGCAATTTACCTGTGTGTTGGTACCACATGTCATCGTCAAGTTGCAGTTGCACTGCAGGCGCATCTGCGTTGGCTTTACTGTTCGTGGTAATGGCTTTTCGTAATGAAGCTAACTTAGATGCCGCTTTAGTCATATCAACATAAATAGGATCGAGTTGGCGAATGGTCGCCAAAGCGCTCGCTTGATTGGCTGTGAGCAATGCGCCTTCTGTCACCGCTGAGCGACCAATTTGCCCGCTAATCGGTGCGCGAATCGCGGTGTAATCTAGGTTGATTTGTGCGCTCATTACCGCCGCCTTTGCTGCTGCTAAGTCCGCTTGTGCTTGCAAAGCATTGGCATGGGCATCGTCATAGTCTTGTTTACTTACCGAGTTGGTGCCTAATAAGCTTTTAATCCGTGCAGCGCGGCTTTCGGTGTTTTTTACCGATGCTTGTGCTTTTGCCAGCGATGCCTTTGCGCTGGCAAGCGCTGCTTCAAATGGGGCAGGGTCGATGCGATAAAGTAACTCGCCTTTTTCGACCATTTGACCTTCATCAAAAAGGCGTGTTTGCAAAATACCACTGACTTGAGGGCGAATTTCTGCCTGTCGAAAATCTACCGTGCGGCCCACTAACTCAGTATGTGTATCAACAGCTTTTGGGGTGAGAGTAATTGCCTCAACGGGAATAGGTTGCGGGGCAGCACTTACTTGAGCTTGCGCGGGTGCGCTGTCACACCCAGTTAAGCTAAAAGCAGCGACAAGACTTAATGCAATCAGCGATTTTGCTTTCATATCATACCTTTTTAAGAACGACGTCTAGATCAATAACTCAGCAATATACATACATGAATGTATGTTATCAAGGTAAACAATGTCGTTTACATGTAACTCTATGTAATTTCGCTTAAAATAATTGTTTTTAGCAAAGTGGTTTTACACATCTTTGATCTGAATGTGCACGCGATTATAAGATAAAATAAAGGCCACGTTAGTGGCCTTTATGGATGGGTAATTTGCCGTGATTTATATTAGCGCGTGTAACTTAGGTGTTGGTAGAAACGGGTGTTAATGTCTTGTCGCTCGGCATTGACGTGTAAAGCTGTACACAAAGACTTAATAACACTTTCAACTTGGTTCATAAATCGGCCATAGCCCATATCATGCTTGTCTTCGTTCCCCGCAACGATGATAAAGTCGATACTTTCAACCAACTTAGAACCATCATAAATCACGTAGTTTTGGGTAGTGTCTACGCTTGGCAGGAAGCTGAGTTTTTCCAGTTCTTCATTGTGGGCACTGGTATCAATATCACGATGACGGATAAGCGGTGTACGGCCATTGGCTACCATGGCGCGGCGCGGTAGCTTTTTACCCTCACATGCGCTTAAGAAACTGTCTTCAATACGGGCATACAGTTTCGAGTAGTCTTCGTATTGATTATCCAGCAAGTGGGTTTTGATTTGGCGCGTCAAAGGTAGGGTAAAACGCGCATAGGTTAAGTCTTTGTGCTGTGGAAGATTGCAGCCACGAGCTTCGTAACGTGAGTCTAACGCACGTAATTTGTAGCCATAGCTTTCTTTGTGGCCTTTGGCACGAGCAAAAATATCATAAGTGAGGTGCTGGTGGTCGCGTACTTTAAATTGCAAGTTTTTAACCGGTAGTTGTTCTTGTAAGGTGTCTAAAACTTTGGTGACACGCGCGTGGAAATCCGCAGTATTAGCGCGAATGTCCTCGCCGGTGGCTAAGAACAAAAAGCGCACCTTACGTGCTTTTTGGTCAGCATCACCATGTACTGAGTGCGCCTCATGATAACGTGGGTTATAGAAGAACAATTGCTGACGTTTGGTTTCCAAACAGTAAGACTCTTCATGGAAACGCACTATCGGCAATTTGTCGTTAATGAGCATGTGGACATTGTATAGGTCTGCTTCGTCGCACAGCGCAAACAGTTGGCGAGCAATACGTTCATGAGCGCTTTTACAATCACTAAAACACTCATAAAACGCATCGTCGGTTTTGAATTCTGCGAGAATATATTGATTCGCGCGTGCATTCGTTGGAATGTAGACACGGTGTTGAGTTTGAGAAGCCATAATTATTCCTTGTTCCTTGGTATATTTATGGCGGCAATTTTAGAGTGGTTAAATGTCAACTATGTTGCGCTAGATTAAACTTTTATGACTTTTCCATTAGCGACACACATAATCTCACAAAATCTGACGACGTAAGTAAACCAACAAGCTTGTCATCGCTGACGACGGGCATGCAACCGTGACGATTAGTTAAGAAGAACTTGGCAATATCAATGAGAGGTTCTTGTGGCGCTACAGAGTCGAAGTCTGTCGACATTATTTCAGACACCAAAGTTTGCTTTTCCTTTCGCTCCAGTGCTGACGCGCCGAACACAGAAATTATTTTCATAACCTGAGCAATCATCACTTTTTGCGTGAGCATGCCGAGTAATTGCTGGTCTTCGCCGACCACTGGAATATGGCGAATATTGTGTTCACGCATCACTTCATGCGCCTGGTGCAGTGTTGCATCTGGCGCGATGGTAACCAAATCAGTGGTCATTATGTTTGCCGCAGTGGATAAGTGCATATCGTCATCTCGCTGTTGGTTAAATTAATTTTTACGCTAACCTTTTAAATCTAATCAGGTATTGTTTTTAATCAAGCGTGGAGGAATTAATGCAATTACAAGGTATTGATCACATTGTGTTGCGTACTTCAAATGTAGAGCGGTTAGTAGAATTTTATCATGGTGTTCTGGGGGCGCAGTTGGAGCGCGTACTCGATGAGGAAGGGCTGTATCAGCTAAGAGCGGGTAGCGCATTAATAGATATTTTATCCACTAAAGGTTCTCTTGATAGTGGCGGCGAGCCAAATTACGAGCAGTCGCCACTTGCTCATGTGTGTCTGCAAATCACAGCAGCCAGCGAGCCAGCGGTGTTTCGCCATTTACGACGTTGCAATGTGATGCAGCCGCTTAAGTTCGAAACCCGTTACGGTGCAACTGGATTTGGTCGTTCTGTGTACATTCTCGACCCAGATGGCAATACCCTTGAATTAAAGCTGGTTTGACCTTACTAAAAGCTGTATGTTAACGGCAGATTTTGTCATAATGACTTGGTTTAAAGCCACGTAGAATTCAGAGGAAAGTATCCCAATGGCGGAGATTGAAAATCGCCCATCGAACTTTATTCGAAATATTATTGATGCAGATTTGGCGTCGGGTAAACACCAACAAACACACACACGTTTCCCGCCAGAGCCAAACGGTTTTCTGCATATCGGCCACGCAAAATCAATTTGTTTGAACTTTGGTATAGCACAAGACTACCAAGGTTTATGTAATCTGCGTTTTGACGATACTAACCCAGAAAAAGAAGACATTAACTACGTTAATTCTATTAAAGAAGACGTTCAGTGGTTAGGTTTCTCGTGGGACGGCGATATTCAGTATTCATCGAACTACTTCGATAAACTATATGACTATGCGGTTGAGCTAATCAGCAAAGGCTTAGCCTATGTATGTTTCTTATCGCCAGATCAGGCGCGTGAGTACCGTGGTACATTAAAAGAGCCAGGTAAAAATAGCCCTTACCGTGATACACCTGCAGCAGAGAACTTAGCGTTATTCGAGAAAATGAAAAACGGTGAGTTTAAAGAAGGTGAGTGTGTGTTGCGTGCCAAAATCGATATGGCAAGCTCATTCATGGTGCTTCGTGACCCTATTATCTATCGTATTCGTTTTGCTCACCATCACCAAACAGGTGACAAGTGGTGTATTTACCCGATGTACGACTTCACACACTGTATTAGTGATGCGTTAGAAGGCATTA
This sequence comes from Pseudoalteromonas pernae, assembly GCF_039831865.1. Taxonomy (NCBI): domain Bacteria; kingdom Pseudomonadati; phylum Pseudomonadota; class Gammaproteobacteria; order Alteromonadales; family Pseudoalteromonadaceae; genus Pseudoalteromonas; species Pseudoalteromonas pernae. The sequence continues at coordinate 418,387 of NZ_JBDODM010000001.1, read as the reverse complement.
CTCATTCGTTGTGTACACTTGAATTCCAAGACAACCGCCGCCTATACGATTGGGTGTTGGATAACATCAGTATTGAATGTCATCCACAACAAATCGAGTTCTCGCGTTTGAACCTTGAATACACCATGATGAGTAAGCGTAAGCTTAATCAACTTGTTGTTGATGGTCATGTTGATGGTTGGGACGATCCTCGTATGCCAACCATCGCAGGTTTACGTCGTCGTGGATATACGCCAGCGTCAGTCCGTGAGTTCTGTAAGCGCATCGGTGTTACTAAGCAAGACAACCTAGTTGAGATGGGCATGCTTGAAGCGTGTATCCGTGATGATCTTAACGAAAATGCCGCTCGCGCAATGGCAGTGCTTGACCCAGTTCGCATTGTGATTGAAAACTACCCGCAAGATCAGGTTGAAATGCTTGACGCACCAAATCATCCAAACAAGGAAGAAATGGGCTCGCGCCAGCTACCTTTCACACGTGAGGTATTCATTGAGCGTGACGATTTCCGTGTAGAGGCGAACAAGAAGTTCAAGCGTTTAGTTCTTGGTAAAGAAGTACGTTTACGTAACGCTTACGTGATCAAAGCTGAGCGCATTGAAGAAGACGCTGACGGTAACATCACAACTATTTACTGTACGTATGACGCAGACACCTTAGGCAAGAACCCAGAAGATGGGCGCAAAGTAAAAGGCGTTATTCATTGGGTAAGTGCAAGTCATTGTATTGAAGCGGAAGTACGTTTGTATGACCGTTTGTTCAATATCCCGAATCCTGGCTCTGCAGATGAGATTGCCGATGCATTAAATCCTGACTCGCTTAAAATTGTAGCCAACGCTAAGTTGGAGCCGAGTCTTGCTGATGCGAAGGCGTTGGAAGGATATCAGTTCGAGCGTACGGGTTATTTCTGCCGTGATGATCACTTTGCGCATTTGGTATTCAACCAAACTGTTGGCCTACGTGATTCTTGGGCTAAGATTGAAAATCAGGACTAACCCTCGATTAAACTAAATAGAAAAGAGCATCCTAGTGATGCTCTTTTTTTTTCTGCTAGATTATGACGATACAACCAACTTTGGGGACAGGGACATGCAAGAACATCACAATAAACTCAACTACGTGGAATTCTCTGCGCAGGACTTAGCTGCGACAAAAGCATTTTTTGAGCAGGCATTTTCGTGGCAATTCACCGATTATGGGCCACAATATACAGCCTTTAGCGGTGCAGGGCTTGATGGTGGCTTTTATTACAATGATAAAGCGAGTGTAGCTGAGCAAGGGGGAGCGCTATTGGTGTTTTACAGTGAAACTTTGGAGCAGACTCAGACCAAGGTTGAGCAAAGTGGTGGGGTGATCAACAAGGCGATATTTGCATTTCCGGGTGGGCGACGTTTTCATTTTATCGAACCCAGTGGAAATGAATTTGCGGTGTGGTCAGACAAATAACCCACCGCTAATATCAAGCTATATTTTAGTACACGAAAACGTTTGGCCTTCAAACTGCCATTGCGCGATAGCCGTGTCACCTTTGAGCCAAAACATTTCATTTCTACCTTGGTATTTTGCACCACTTGCTGATTCAAGTCGGTGCATTAGCCAACGTAGAGTGCCTTTTTTAACCAGAATTTTTTCAGGTGTCGTGCTAAAAAACTGCACATCGACTCTGTCTTCGCCGCATTGGAAGGCCTGAGTCGAAGTCGGGCTCAATAGGGAATATTCAAGCTGGATTTCATCAATTCGCTGTTGATAGCTTGAACGCGTGCACGCGTCTAAATTATCAGATTTCCAACATTCATCTCGTCCTTTTGCCCACCCACGTTGCACTGCTTTGAGCGTTGCCGCATCGGTGCCATTTACGCTTTGAAGCGCGCGCTTAAAGATGTCAGCGAGTTTATTGTCCAGTGCTGCTAATTCCGGGGAGGCACAAATAGCCGATTCAACTTGGCTCAGTGGCTCTACGCAGGCAAAGCTAGGTGAATTGCTGTGTAACTGCTCGATGTAACCACACCATGCGGCGGATAACATGGGCGGCTTGTTATTGTGCTCTTTAATTCCGAGTCTGTGTTCAATACTCGAAGCCCACTCCACTGAACCGATGTCAGGACCATGACCCAATGCATCTTGGCTTGATACTTGCCTCTCAATTTGTGTGAGTGTAGCTAACGAACAAGTGTTACCAATCGTTGCCGCTGTCTCCTGGGGAACCTGGTTTTGGGGTTCTTCAGGAAGGGTATGACAAGCGGCAATGCCGGCTAATAAGGTTAAAAAAACAAGCCTTTTCATTACAAACTTAAGGGTTGGCGGAGAAAATTTGCCACATTGTACATTTTCGTACTTAACGTTTTGTGAATGTAAATCGGTATGCATTGGTTGAATATTGACCGCTTGTTCAGTTTTGTATCTCATAACGGTAGCACCCAAGTTTTGGATGTGTTTTGATACAAGATAAAACAATAACAATGAGTTGAATATGTTCAATAATCTCTCTTTACGTAAGAAGATACTGCTGCTCATAGGCGGTACTCTCAGTCTTTTAATGGTCGTAGTAGCGGCATTTTTCATCAACAATATTGCTGATCTATCTCGAAACAGTATAGAGAGAGAAGCGCAGAATTACCTAGAAGCTGAACGGTTGTCGATGCAATCCTTCTTTTCACAGTATGGGCGTGTTGTTGAAACCTATATCACCAATCCGTCACTCATTGCTTTTTTTGAAGATTACGACCAACGTGGCTCCAACTTGAGCGCACGAGCTGACTACAGCCTTATTAATAAAGATTTTGAGCGTATAAGCTCTAAAGATAGCAATATTCTATCGGCCTTTTTTGCATCAGCAAAAACGGGTGAATATTTTAAGGAAAATGAACGTACCTCAGCCTATGCGGATGGTCAGCCCTATTACGCTTATGAGCGTCCATGGTGGCAAGATGCCATGAGTAAAGGCCAATTATATGTAGGTGCGATTTCTGTAGATATCAGTACTGGCGATGTTTCTGCTGTTGTGCAGCAACCAGTTTATAATGAGCAGCGCCAACTTGTGGGCGTCGGTGGTGTAGATCTGCAAATTAATGCCATTAAAGACATGGTAGAAGATATTACTTTCCAAGGCCAAGGTTACGGCTTCTTACTGGATAGTGATTTGAATGTTGTTCACCTTTCGAAATCAACGGGCCACAAGTTATCAATCACTGATGAAGGCGATGGCAAAGATAACCTCAGTGCACTAGAGCAACAATTTACCGATACCAGTGGCTTTACTGAACTGAATAAAGCGATTGCTAGTCAGCCGCAAGGGATCAAAAAAGTTACCCTTAAAGGCCAAGAGTTTTATGTGGTATTCGATGCGCTTAAATTAGAAAAGCCCGTTATCGATTGGCATGTTGGTGTCCTTATTCCAGTCAGCTTGATTGAGCAACCAGTTAATGATGCTGTGATGAGCGCTTCATTAGCGGTGATCCTTATTCTTGCCATTATCGTGGCAATGATTTTTTGGGTAACACATCTAGTGGCAAAACCAATCACATCATTGACCCACATTATGCGTGATATTGCGTCTGGTGAGGGCGATTTAACTCGCAGAATCGAGATCCACAGTAATGATGAAGTAGGTCAGCTTGCACAACACGTTAATACCTTTATTGAAAAGCTGCGTACCTTAATGTTGAAAACTGCAGAGCAAGCAAAACAATTAAGCGAAGCTGCGAGTTATTTACAACAAGTGTCGAGCGAAACGAATAGCGAAATTCAAAAAGAGAAAATGCAAGTTGATAGCGTCAGCACTGCAGTCACAGAGATGGCCTCTACGGTGACTGAAATTTCACGTAATGCGCAGCACACCAACGATGCTGCCGGTTCGGTACAGACCATCAGCGAGCAAGGGCGCATGCAATCGAGCGAGTCGCAAATCGTAATGGGTGAGTTGGCGGCACATATTGGCGAAGCTGCCCAAGTGGTGACTGGTTTGGCTCAGGAAACAAACAATATCGGCGCTGTGATTGATGTAATTAATGGCATTGCCGAGCAAACCAACTTATTGGCCCTAAACGCGGCGATAGAAGCGGCGAGGGCGGGCGAGCAAGGTCGAGGGTTCGCTGTAGTGGCAGATGAGGTGAGGTCGCTGGCTAGCAGAACTCAAGAGTCCACTGACGATATTCGTACCATGATTGACAACCTGCAACGTATTGCTGAGCAAGCCTCAGAAATGATGCAGCAGGGACAGGCTCAAGCGCAAAGCTCTGTGACGCAAACCCAAGCTGTCATGGAATCGCTGCAGCAGATCAGCGAGGCTGTGACCAATGTACTGGATCAAAGCCACCAAATAGCGACCAGCACTGAGCAACAAAGTATCGTTGCAGAGGATATTAACACCAGCCTCAATGCGATTAATGAACTTGTTAACAGCACAGCAAATCATGCTGATGTACTTGCCAAAGAAGCGAGTGACTTAAACGGGCTTGCCTCATCACTCAACGCAACCGTGAGTCAATTTAAGTTATAATATTTCGGCCCCTCACTATGAGGGGCCTTTGTTTTTATGACATTCAAAACTTTCATGTTCCCAATTCACCTTTAGTTTGACTTTCCTTACATTGGTACTAGATTTAAATCTGGATATAAATCAGAAACTTTAACCAATTCGAGGACAAACGTGAAGAAGTATGCTTTTGCGTTAATTGAGGGATCATTATGGTTCTTCGCTGTTTCTTCCTTGCTGTATTATTCATCGACCCTGTGGGCTAACAGTGTACGTGCAGACAAAGCGATCAAGTCATTTGAGCAGCGAGTCGTTAACACTGAAAAAGTAGCCACTACAGATGAAATCGACTACGACCATGAGTTGCCAAAATCGGTAGCACTTTGGTCACAAGAAGCGCTCGCTGATTTTAACAATGCTGAAAAGTCGCAAGTCCCGCTGGCACTCATTGCTGTACCAAGATTACAGCTAGAAGTCCCCGTTTTTACAGGTACGACTGAAGAGCAGTTAGATATCGGAGCTGGTTGGTTGCCTTCGACTGCTGAAATTACCGATCCTAATGGCAATATTGCCATCGCAGCACATCGCGATTCTTGGTTTAGGCCTTTAAAAGATATTCGCAAAGGCGATGTTGTATCCGTCACCACAACGTCTGGTCTTGAACAATACACAGTAACTGGCACACAAGTCGTGACGCCAGAGGATACTTCAGTGCTTGCACACAGTAGAGATAAGCAGCTGACACTCATTACCTGCTACCCATTTTATTTTGTGGGTAACGCGCCATATAGATTTGTAGTAACTGCACGTAAAAACCATACATAAAACTCAAGGAGAGTAAAATGAGAAAATACGTTAAAGCAGCAGCGCTTGGGGCTGCGATTTTGATGTCTCAAGGGGCTGTACAAGCAGCAGAGCAAGGTTGTAGTGATGTTGTTTACGCTGATGCTGTGACAGATAATTTCCCTGAAATTACTGATGCTTGTCGCGCTGTTATTGAACGAAATGGTAAGTACTATACCGAAGTGGTCGCTCGTATCGGTAAAAAAGACACGCTCGACAGAGTGCGTCTACAACTGCGCATGAGTGACGATAGCTTGGGTCCAATCCACCATGTTAAAGGCGGCGACAATTTATTAGTCAAAACCAACAGTGGCGATCAAATTTCGTGGAATGAATTGGCGCCTTACCAAGACATTTCGGTGTACATTCCAAGCGATCGCTGGGCCTTTGTGAGTGTTGAAGAACCAGAAGAAGTCGTTGAAATTGCAATTGTTGAAGTAGAAGAAGAACCGGCATTGCCTAAAACTGCATCGAATATCCACTATGCGGGTATCGCAGGCGCGATAGCGTTATTGCTTGCGATGGTTATGTTTGTACGCAGAAGACAAGAAGATTAATTTTAATTGTTTGATGATTAAAGGTCTCTAAGGGGGCCTTTTTTTATTTGGGAAATTAGCACGACGGATTGAAGCGAAGAACAGACATTCAAACTTTCTCCCGCTAATCTTGGTCGTGCTTCGCTAACGCTTACAAGAGCGTTGCTCAACCCTCAGCAGGGCGTTGCCATGAGCGCAAATGGCACTATCCAGATCATCCCTCTTTCTTTATCTTCACGTTGACTCGCTAATAGCTATTGCTAACTAGTATTTGCCGGGCGACAACATCGGAATTAGTATTTGCTTTAGTTTACTTAACTGGATGTAATTTTATTGCACCTAGCCAACAAGAGATATTCCAACTCGCTAGCAATATTCGGATGAGTGTCTACCCCCTTTAAAGTGAATTATCGAGCTAGCTATTTGCTAGGATATGAGGCATGCTTTTCACCTTATTTTGATAACAGCCTGATAATAAATAATCCCCCGATTGCCACATGATATTTAGTTTCAACGGTTTTAAATTTGATTGCGAACAAATGCTTCTTTCCAGGGGTGAACAGGTTATTCCGTTTAGTGAGAAGCCTGCACAATTGCTGCGTTTGTTTTTAAAAGAGCCGAATAAGATTCATACCAAATCTTCTCTACTTGAGATAGTTTGGGCAGACCGTGTTGTAACAGAGCAAGTGGTTTTTCAAAATATAAGCTACTTGAGAGCTAAGTTTGGTGATGATGCAATTAAAACCTTCCCTAAAAAAGGTTATCAATGGCAGTTGTCTGCAACTATTGTTGAAGAACCGATCGAAGCTCCAGAATGTGTGTTAAAAAATAGCTCGCCTAGCACTGCTATTAATAAGTCAAAACTTTTATCTCTATATACAAGTAATAAAAAGGCTATCTATATCGTAGCGCTCGGATTGTCGCTTTTGTGCTTGTCATTGATGTCATTTGTACTTATAACGCACGATCAGAATACACGCAGTACTGTAGCGCCTTTGGGCATTAAGTTGATTAATGCAGGGCAATCCTTGAAAAGTGGAAAAATAATATCGGTATCAGGTAGCCCCCAAGCACTGTTTGACTCACCCGATGTCTTATGGGCAAAGCACACGTCTGAGCGCAACCAATTGCTGATTGGGACAAAGTTTTATGCTGTCGGTCAGCAAGTGGCGCTGAGGTTTCACATTCAAGGCGCTGAACGTGGATGGCAAGATTATCTGTTAGGTAATAGCAGAATTGAGGCCATGTCAAAGCTTGAGCATTTGCTAACTCAGTTATCATCAAGTCGTTACTTTGAAGCATCGAAAGCCAATACGGCACTTGCTGAGTTAATGACTTTAAACGACGATGTTCAGAGTTACGAATTAGTCAGTACACAGCGAATTAAACTACTCTTTCAACTCAGTGATTTCGACAAAGCCAATACATTGATAGAACAGTTGCTAACTGAAAACCCTTCAATGCTGAGAAAAGGGCTGTTGTATTTATTAAAGACACAGATAAGCTCTTGGAATAGAGATGATGATACCGCACAAGAGAGTATCACAAAGGCTCTGGCCATTTTTAAAACCTTAAATTTAGCGCAACTTGAAGCACAGGCACTTATTGAAGCGGCATGGGTTCACCTTGCAAAGCAATCTTTTCGACAAGGTATACAGGTACTCAATCAAGCGGCTAGTCGAGCAAGAAGCGCCAATGAACCATTGCTTGAATTCACAGCACACCTGAACCAAGCATTTATGGCTTCCAAAGCTGGATTGACTGAGCTTTCATACGCACAAGTTGGCTTTGCTAATGAATTGATGAAGCTTCATCAACTTGAGAGAGTCCACCAAACACAAATCGACAAAACAGCAGCCTGGATGTCGCAATCAAAAGAACAACGTTTGTCACACTATGAGAATATTTTGAGTAGACCTTTTTCGTTGCAATATGAGCAATATTTTTATGTCGCAGCGAACGCTGTGCGAGATTACTTCATCGACGAGCAAAATTGGTTAGCGGCAAGTGCAACTATCAGGCCATGGCAAAGGGAGTCGTTTCAATTACTCAGTCAAGCACGTATTAGCCTTGCAGAAAAAAATATTGCGCACGGAGTTAGCAAAGCGAAAAATGCCTTTAGGGTTGCAAAGCTCGACCATCATAAAGTTGACGCCCTTGATGCGGCGCTACTTTTATTGCAGCAGGGAGATATTCTGACCCATTCTGAATCTAATGAATTGATCATGTATATTAATCAACATGCGAGTAACCGCTGGAGAGAACAAAATAGACGCGATTGGGAGTTGATTCGTCAAGGCAGTCATTGAGAGACTGCCCAAAATCGGCTTTGCTTTTAAACTTAATTTATGGTCTCTCTAGAGGCGATTCAGTAAACTTAAGCCAGCCTAATCCCCATCGGTCAAACTTGGTGCGCAATACAGTTATTTCTAGAGTGTGTTCGCCTTCATCAAGATAAACTTTATGGCGCTCCGATTTTTTGTCATCTATCTCTGAGTTAAACTCTACTATGCCTGCGAGTCGGTTACCTTGCCATAACTTAAAAAACTCACCTTGTTCGAAGCTACGCCCACTGTAATTTAGGTAATACCAACCCGACTTTGCAATGTAAGCGTTGAATCTGATACTCACTTCTGTTTGGTCAAAATTTTTATTGGTTTTGAATACGTTATAGGCTTCTGGTTTAGTGTCAGTCTTTGGAAAGTAATACATAAAGACATTATCAAGTTCAGCGGCATGCCTCATATCAAAGTGCCCAGGCACAGTCACCACCTCTTGAGCAGAAATAGCGATGGCTTTTGGGCTCGGTAAACTCGAACCGTTATTTGAAAGAGCAACAACACGTAAACTTCCTCCTTCACTAGGTAAGACTACCTGCGCAGAAAACTGATGTGCCGGTACTGTTTTGATTTTTTCGTAATGTTCGCGATAGTCTCCACCGTATAGGTGTGCGAGTGTGGATGTTGAGCGGTATATAGCGTAACCCGATATACGCTCGTCCTTTACAGGCGTCCAATTGAGGATGAAACTGCCGTCACTCTGACTCACCAAGTGGACTGAGTCAGGAGCTGGTATTAAGCGAGCTCTCTGTGATAATCTTTTTAATTGTGCTTGCTTTAATTGAATTTCAAACGTTGCGGTTGAAGGAGAGCTGACCACCGTATCTGTGTCCATGACGAGCCTGAATCCAATATTATTGTCGACATTCCAACCTGACTTTTTAAATCGTCCTCGGGTTGATGTGGGCGCAGCAGGGTAGTGCCATGTGCCGCCTCGGTGGGCAGTATATTCACAGTTTTCGTCAGTTAATTTAGTGTTGATGCTGTATCCATTGGGGTCATAACAGGCGTTTAAGTACTCAGCAACGTTTCCGGACATATCATACAGACCAAAAGGGTTAGGTCGATAAAGGCCAACAATCGCGTTATATGCCTCTCCATCATCGCAGTTGACCATACCAACAAACCCGATATTACTCAGACCATAACGGGTATTATTGGTATATTCACCGGTAAAATCTGCAAAATTTCCGTATTTACATGCTTGCGTCAAAGTTGGATCGTTGCCCCAGAAAAAGCGAGTCGAGGTGTTTGCTTTTGCTGCATACTCCCATTCTACTTCTGTCGGTAAACGATAGCTATGGCCTGTTTTATCGCTTAGCCAGGCAGCATAAGCATTAGCGTCTTCTCTGCTTATGCATACAACGGGTTGGTAATCACTGTAGCTACTCCTGTGGTTGTCCCATCTGCCACTGCCTTGGTGGGTCGGCCCACGTAATCCATCCCTATCGATAGAATCATTACATGTCGCATCTCTCGTGAAGCCAGTATCTTCAGCAAACTTTCTAAACTCTGCAACGGTAACGGTATATTTGCTCATCTGAAAAGCATCAACTGCAACAGAGTGCATAGGGCTTATTGCTGGATCGCCGCCTTCAGCACCCATCATAAATGTTCCCGCAGGGATAGTGACCATCGGCGGAATAATATAGTCTTTAGCATCAAGCGAGGTCGTAAATATCGACAATAGCAATGGAGTGATGAAAGCCAGACTGGCATTTTTTCTAGTTAACATTGGACTTCCTTAGGTTGTTTTTCACTACTCTAAGGGGAAAGATATTCGCCGTCTTAACAGTTACCTAAAATAGTTCTATTAAAAATATAGTTATATATTTCAATATGTTGAGGCTTATTTTTCAGTGTCCAACCTGATTGAAAGAGCGAATATGAAACTGAAAATACAGTGCATGGCACACATTTCTGACTTTGTTTTTTGACCTTTCTCCCAAAATTAGCACCGTTTGCTCTTGTAACAAAGGGTGTAGGTTTGGTCACTGAATGGTCACAAATTACAAATTGGCCTTGTGATAAGGGGCCGATAACATCTTAATTAATGAATGTGTCTGTTGTTTTCAATCGAAGTTTAACTCTATACCAAATTGAAAAATTGCATTTTGGTCACTGTGATTGGCAATCAAGAAAGTTAACTAGATGATTTTATGTAGTTGAATTATTGGAACAAAACAGGAATGTTTTGGTACGACCGAGTGGATTCGAACCACCGACCCCCACCATGTCAAGGTGGTGCTCTAACCAACTGAGCTACGGTCGTACAGAATACGAGATGTATTTTTAAGAATTGGTACGACCGAGTGGATTCGAACCACCGACCCCCACCATGTCAAGGTGGTGCTCTAACCAACTGAGCTACGGTCGTACTGAGTTACTAAAGCGCTCATTGCTCTTTAACAACGCCGTGTAATATATAGTGAGAGCAAACCCTTAGCAAGCCTAATTAGCTAATTTCATGATTGTTTGCTTTTTTTTTATTCACACCGGTTTTATATCACACTGTTTGTAGAAGTTTTGCCACCACAGCACATGATTTTTGCTTGCCTGTTTTAGTTGTTGTAAAAGTGAAGTTCTTTGTATCGAGCCAAAGACGCGGGTCTTTGGATTATCTGTATCAGGCATAAACTGCCAAATTCTCGCTAACAATGGGGTGAGTCGTTGCAAATCCCCGGATAGGTGTGCCTGATAGGGTTGCAACTGTTTAATATAAAACATATTGAAAATGTTATGCAGTATCACAGTGTCGCTATTGGCACGGTTCGGTGGGCAAATATTTTCACTAATATTGATGTCTTCTAAGGCAAGGGTGAGGGCATTGTTGAGCGCAATATGTGCCCGCGTTGAAGTGAGCAGTTTTCTTACATAGTCGTTGTTGTTGAGTGAACTCAACGCGGCAGTGAGCTCAACTGGGTCTATAGCGTTGAAATTTTCAGCCTCAATGTTATCGGCAATCTGAGCTAGTAATTCCAAAGCTTCTTGGCTTTGTACTTTTCCTGCTTGTTCTTCAAAGCCTAACTGGGATGCAGAGAGAGTCGTCATTCGCGTCAGTTCAGGCTCACGAGCAAGTATATTATTAAAATATACCGATGCCATATGCACCTTTTGCGTGCGTGCATCGGCAAGTGCTTGCTTTAAATCAGTATTCAAATGGATTGTTTTGGGGTGTTTGAGGCAGGGCTCGACGAGCTGAATAAAGCGGATGTGATATTTAAATAGCTCACTAGGTGTGGCGACCTTACCAAGTTGATTGTTGTGCGATGCTATATGTCCAGCCAATTGACAATGGTTGAGCTGACCAAGTTGAATAAGGCTAATTGTCGTTGATGGTGCTAGTTCGCTGTAGTCAAATTGTGGCCATGACTCAAGAGCAACATCTGAAGTTTGCGCTATGGACACAAACTTGGCGAGTCTATGACGATACTCTTCATGAACATCAGTAGGTTGCTCGGCACAACCTACCAACATCATCACGGTACTAAAAATTAAAAGGGGCTTGAGCAAGTCTTCTCCGTAGAGTGAAAATTAACATCACTGCTGCACAGGATAGTCCAACTATGATGCCAAGCCAAAATCCTTGTGGTCCCATTGGCTCAACAATCAGGTCCGTTCGGCCTAATACATAGCCCAACGCAAACCCAATTAGCCAATACGAGATAAAAGTGATGTAAGAAATTGGATTGGTGTATTTTATACCCCGCAACATACCGCTACTCACCACTTGTAATGCGTCAGGTAGTTGGTAGAAGCAAGCCAGCACCATTATGCTAGTGGCTAAGGCAATAACCTCGGGATTGTCGCTGTATAAACTGCTTATTTGGTATCTAAATGCATAGGTAATAGCGGCGACAAACACGGCGATAGCAATGGCAAGTAAGAAGCTCGTACCTAAACAGCGCTTAAGCGCCACAAAGTCTTGTTGTCCATATAGGTTACCAAAACGGATAGCTACGGCCATTGAAAGACTATAAGGCAACATAAACAACAAGGTTGTAACCGACGCAGCTACTTGGTGACCAGCAACAGCGATAGGTCCCAATGTAGCAATAAACAGAGGGATACAGGCAAATAAGGTGACTTCAAAAAATATCGCTAAAGAGATAGGTACACCAAGTTTTGTTTGCACCCAAATTGCTTTTATCTGCGGACGGGAAAATGCACTGAATAGGGTTTGACCATTGAGCCTTTTGCTCAAAAAGCTGTAGATGAGCAAAGATAAGCCCATAGCCGTCATTACCAAAGCGGTTGCCACACCACAGCCTGCGCCTCCTAAAGGCGGCATACCGAATTTACCGTAAATGAAAATGTAATTTGCTGGGATATTGACCAATAAGCCGATAACCGAAATGTACAAAGCGGGTGTGGTATATGCCTTACCTTCGGCGACGTTACGTAACAGGGTGTAAATTATAAAGCCAGGTAGACCAAATTGGACATAATCTATGTAATCCAGAGCGAGCGCCTTTACCTGAGCTGTGGTATCGAGGTAATCAATTACGATATCGGCAAATTGTGCTAATGCTAACCCCCCGAGTAACAAAATAATGGCGAGATAGCAGCCTTGCTGAAAGTGGCCGCGAATTTCGTGATCTTGTTTTGCTCCAAAACTATGTGCCACCAAAGAGGTAATGGCCGTTAGAATCCCCAACAATGCGAATACGACAGGATTCCAAAGACCCGTGGCTATCGATAGTGCCGCCAAATCGACCGCGCTGACTTGGCCAGCCATGATGGTGTCGACGACCGACATCATCACTAGCGTCACTTGTGCAAAAAATACAGGTGCAGCCAGGCGCAAAAGACGACTAGCTTCCCATGAACAAAACTTCATATGCTTAAAAACATCAGATAAGATAAACGCTTATTCTATCTTGTTGGTTCCAACATAAAAAGGAAATACGATGTTTACAGGTATCGTCCAATGTCAGGCGCATGTAGTCGCAATGAAAATGGTTGAGGGCGTAAAGCGATTAGTTATCTCCGTCAATAAAGACTATTTACAACATTTGGACTTAGGGGCCAGTATCGCAATTAACGGTTGTTGTTTAACGGTTGTAAAAGTTGAAAGTGTAGCCAGTGACGTTGTCGGCCAAGTTCATTTTGATGTTATCGACGAAACTCTAGCGCTGACTAACTTAGGTCAACTAGAGGCTGGACATGCAGTTAATTTTGAGCGTTCAGTGACGTTCGGCACCGAGCTGGGAGGGCATATTGTCTCTGGGCATATTCATTGCGTAAGCCAAGTGCTAGAGAGAATTGACGAGCAGGATAATTGCCGTATTCACTTGAGTTTACCTGAAAAATGGCGCGACTACGTGTTGTACAAAGGGTTTGTGAGCGTCAACGGTGCGAGCCTCACTGTGGGTGAACTTACTGAGCAAGGATTTTGGTTGCATCTAATCCCTGAAACCTTGGCTATTACCAACATTGGTCTAGCACAACAGGGCACTCAGTTTAACATAGAAGTTGACCAGCAGACTTACACCATCGTGCAAACAGTGCAACGTTACATGCAGCAAAATGGTCGCGTTTAAAAAATTTGCTCGTCGTCTGCGTCAATTCGCAATTGTACTGTGTTAAGCGCTCGGTCTATATGCATGTTGACGTGGATAGGGTTGCAGCATGCCGAGCAATCTTCGTAATAATCTTGATCGCCAGAGCTTGTATCAACATCAACGAAAGTGTGGTGGCCGCAGTGTGGGCAAAGAATTCTTTGTAGACTGTAGTCTTTCATAACTACCTCGTGTGACAATCAAATGACATCACATTGAGTATAGTTTCGATTCGCCGATTGAGCGATTATAACGGGCCTGAAATGGGTAAAATGATGATGAGTTTTTTGCACTTTACGCAAGGACCTGATTAAGCCATTTCGCGCATCAGACCGTCAATAGTATCTTTTGCCTGCGTTAGATAATGGCCTGCGAAAATATTGGCGTGATTTAACAAATGATAAAGGTTATAGATAGTTTCACGGGTCTCATAACCATATTGCAGCGGATAATGTGCCTCATATGCATCGTAGAATCGTTTGGGTAGGGCGCCGAATAGCTTGGTCATGGCTATATCGACCTCACGGTCGCCGTAATAACAGGCAGGATCGTAAATGCATGGCACCCCCTGATGAAACCCAACATTACCGCGCCACAAATCACCGTGGAGTAAACTGGGTTGAATATGGTGATGATGCAGGGCGTCTTTTACGAATTCAACACACGCATCAATATCGCATAGGTTAAACCCTTTCTCGTGCAAAAGTTGCAGCTGCCAGCCAATTCTATCTTCGCTAAAAAACACATCCCACTTTTTATGCCATTGATTGGGCTGTGCTGTGGCGCCAATAAAGTTGTCTCGTTCATTACCAAACATACCTTGTTCATGCTTTAGGTGCATTAGGGCAAGGTATTCACCCATCTTGGCCCAGTCGTTGTCGACATTGTCATCAAAATCGAGCCATTCGAGAACATTGAAACTGTAGTCCAATGTGGTGCCTGTTAAGATGCAATCAGGCACCATAAACAAACTTTCTTTGGTGAGTAATGCTAAGTCCTCCGCTTCACACTCTAGTCTCTCTAAGTCGGCTATAGGGGAGACTTTGACAAAGAAATTCTGAGCGCCATCAGATATTTTGAACAAATGATCCACAGAAGAATTACTGAGTTGTTGCTTATCTTTAATCTCAAAAGGCGTGTTAAGGGCATTGCTCAAAGATTGTGCGACTGTATTCCACATAACAACAATTCATCGATAACTCATGGGTACAACAAGTATGGCAAAGTTATCTATCACTGCAAAATATTGATTGTCGGATAGGGCAATAACGCTAAAATAATCGCAGAGTTACTTACAAAACTGGAGTATTTCAAAGTGAATATGAGCAGTATTACGTCTGTGGTTGCATTAGTGTGTACGTTAGCAGGTTGGTTATTACAAATACCTTTAATGTTGAGTATTGGCTTGTTCGCTGTGTCGGGCGCGTTAACAAATTGGCTGGCCATTCATATGTTGTTTGAAAAAGTGCCTTTTCTATATGGATCTGGCGTGGTGCAACTAAAGTTTGAAGCTTTTAAGCAAGGCATTAAAGAGTTAATCGCCACGCAATTTTTAACTCCAGAAAACCTTGCCAAAGTGGGTAACGCTGAAGCCCATGTAAACTTTGAACCAGTCATTGCTCAAGTGGATATGTCACCAGCTTTTGACCGACTAGTCGACGTTATTGAGCAGTCTCAATTTGGTTCTATGCTCGCTATGTTTGGCGGCTCAGCAGCTCTGGAGCCGATGCGCGAGCCATTCGCGAGCAAAATGCGTTTAGCCATGAACGACATTATCAACAATGAGCAAACACAATCTCTGCTTGCGCAACACTTAGGTGAGAGTGATTCCTTGCAAGCGCAAGTGATGCTGCTAGTAGAGGAGCGTTTAGCTGAATTGACCCCACAACTAGTCAAAGAAATCATTCAAACCATGATCAGAAAGCATTTGGGGTGGCTAGTTGTGTGGGGTGGTGTATTTGGTGGACTATTTGGTGCCTTAGCACACATTCTTTAAACAAAAAGCCCGCATTTGCGGGCTTTGTACTTGTCAATGAATCAGTATTTTTTATGACCCAGATACAGTTGTCAATTTGGTGCCGTGGACGAACGCTAAATCGTGAATCGAGGTTTGCGTTAGAGGCGTTATACGTAAGGTCTGTAAACTGCGCTCAAATCCGTAAAGACTGGCAAACTCACGAACACTCAAGTTGTTACATTGGAGTTTGTTTTTGAAAATCTTTGAGTTGGCGCCGGTTTCACTCATAATTTTCGTTAACTGATGTCGACTATTACTGCTTACAGCCATACACAGTTGCGTGCCTAAAGTGCCATCAGCGGCGACGAATTCTGATTGTGCAGAAGCCTGCATAGATAAACCGCTTAATAGAAGAGCGCCAGCTGAAGTTAATAATGTTGTGCGTTTCATACTTATATCCTTGTCGGTGCGTTGGGTGCCAAGTAAGTATGCGAAAGTTTTTCTGTCATTGAATGAACAGAGTAATTCGTAATGTAAGGGCTTATTGCAAACGTAAATAATGGTGGTTAACTCATTGTTATTTAATAAGTTTACGTGTTTTTTCTTGTTACAATAAAAAGATGTTTTTTTTATTTATTACGTCTTTCGTGGCTTATTAGTTGCGGGATGCCAATGCTTAGTGGGTATGTGTATAGGTATGACTAATTAGTTACACATAGGAAAGTAAAAAAATACACGTTCTTAATACCGCTGGTTCAGGACTACAGCGTCGCGTTGGCCAGTTAGGGTTATAACGTGTATGCCTCAATGCTTAATTTAGGTGTAGCTGTTGGACGGGCCTTTTGATAAGAGAAATGTGTATATTTATTTTGTGAGGAGTCACAAATAAGTACGCGGCGCCTGTGCCATCTAAGGCTAGGCGCCGCGTGGAATTCTTACGGACGATATTTGCCGTGTGCAATGTAATTTAGTGAGAACCGGTAATTACATTGAGTTTATCACCATGAACTTTTGCTAGGTCATGGATTGATGTTTCAGTTAGGGGTGTCATACCTAACCCTTTCAAACTGCGGTCAAAGCCATAGAGGCTAGCAAACTGACGAACAGTTAGGTCGTTGCATTGTAATTTATTTACCACAACAGTTTTTCTCACATGGTTGTCTTTCATTTCATTTCTTAACGTGTGAGGACTGTCTTTTGTGATTGCCATACAAAGTTGTGTGCCAATAGAATCATCCGCAGCAATAAATTTGGACTGTGCTGATGCACTCATAGATAAAGCGCCTAGTAATACTGCGCCAGCAGAGCCTAACAGAGTTGTGCGTTTCATGGGGTATTCTCCTTTACGGTGCGTTGGGTGCTGAATAAGTATGTACGCTAATTGTTGTTATTGAATGAATGGAATAATTCTAAATGTAAGAAGGTATTTCAATTGTGAACATACTTATTCAAGCTGCTATTTTTGCTCAGTAATTAATCTTGATACGTTCACATAAATACCCAAAATTAGGGCTAAATATTTTGCTTTGTTCGTCTTGTACCCACTCATGGCGCTTGATATTGAATTTTTTGATAACATTTGCGTCGAAATTGGCTCCAAATGTTACCAATTTTTCTTTGTAATCGGGTGTTGTCCCCGTTAATCCTGATTTACCGTGTATTAACCTATTTTCATCGCAATTGTTATTTGGATTCGCTAAAGTAGGCAAAAAAAGGAGTGATGCAAACAATGCTAAAAACAACATCAAGCCTGAGCGTAGTGGCATTAGCTATTGCGCTGGCGGGGTGCCAACAAGAAGGCCCTCAAGGCGAACACATAAAAATTAAAAAAAATCCCTATCCAAGTACTTACCAACCGCTACCGAGACAGTCCACTCTGTTTACAAATGCCACTGTGCTAACAGGTGACGGTGAACGTATCGACAACGGAGACGTGTATGTTGTTGATGGTAAAATTCAGCAAGTGGGTCAAGACTTACAAGTCAGCGCTGACGTAACTATCGACGCGCAAGGCAAGTGGATCACACCGGGTATTATCGACGTACATTCGCACTTGGGCGCATACCCAAATCCTTCTGTCGCCTCGCACCAAGACGGCAACGAAATGACCAGCCCAGTAACAGCAGAAGTATGGGTTGAGCACTCAGTATGGCCTCAAGACCCTGGTTTTAACCGCGCCCGTGAAGGCGGTATTACAACGCTGCAAATCTTACCTGGTTCAGCAAACCTTATTGGTGGTCGCGGTGTGACATTAAAAAATGTCCCAGCACATACGATGCAGGCGATGAAGTTTCCTGATGCACCATACGGCCTAAAAATGGCGTGTGGCGAAAACCCTAAGCGTGTATATGGCAGTAAAGGTGTATTGCCTTCAACACGAATGGGTAACATGGCTGGCTATCGTAATGCGTGGATTGATGCAACCGAGTACAAGCGTGCTTGGGAACAATACGATGCAAACTATGCGGCAGGTAAAAACGTTGATGCGCCAGAGCGTGACTTAATGCTGGATACTTTGCGAGGCGTCCTAGATGGTGAAATTCTAATCCACAACCACTGTTACAAAGCAGAAGAAATGGCGATGATGATCGACTTATCTAAAGAGTTTGGTTATCACGCAGGCACGTTCCATCACGGTATTGAAGCATACAAAATTGCAGATATGCTAGGTGAAAACGGTAACTGTGCGGCACTTTGGCCTGATTGGTGGGGCTTTAAAATGGAAGCCTACGACATGGTGCAAGAAAATGTAGCTATCGTGGATGCTGTGAAGAACTCTTGTGCGATTGTGCACTCAGATTCGGATACAACCATTCAGCGATTGAACCAAGAAGCTGCAAAAGTAATGTATCGTGCCAACGAGAATGGCTTTGATATCAACGAAGCGCATGCAATCAAGTGGATTACATCAAATGCTGCGAAATCACTAGGTATTGATGACAAAACTGGTTCCCTTGCAGCAAACAAACAAGCAGACATCGTAATTTGGAACACCAGTCCTTTTAGCGTTTATGCAAAAGCTGAGCAGGTATTTGTAGACGGTGCGAAAGTATATGACCGCAACGATGAAAAATTCCAAGCTCAAAGTGACTTTATGCTAGGCCAACGTTAAGGAGAATTATGATGAAATTGTTTACTTTAACCTCTGTTGCCAGCGCATTGGTGATGAGCTCATCGGTATTTGCGCAAACACTCGCAATTACTAACGCGACGGTACACACTGCAACGGAGCAGGGTACCTTAACGAATGCGTCAGTGGTGATTAAAGACGGCAAAATTGCTGCTATTAATCCACAAGAAATTCAAGCAGACGTGACCATTGACGCGTCTGGCAAGGTGCTAACTCCAGGCTTTATCGGTTCACTAAATCAAATTGGTTTGGTTGAAGTGGGTGCGGTAGCTGACTCACGTGATGGTGCAGATAAAAAAGCATCAATTACCTTCGATCCAAGTTTGGCATTTAACCCTCGCTCTTCACTTATCCCATACGCACGTAAAGGTGGGGTCACGCGTGATCTAATTGTACCCAGTGGTAGTGAAGGTATTTTTGATGGTCTAGCGTCGGTAGTTTCGCTTAGCGGTGAATTCGACAGTGTGTCTCAAAGCAAAGTGGCGTTAGTAGTTGACCTTGGAGCTAAAGACAAAGGTTCTCGAGCGCTGTCACTACAAGAGTTGATTCAAAAGCTTGAAGATCACAAGAACCGCGAGAAGAAAGACAAAGAAGTTAAAAAGCCTGAAGTAGAAATACTTGATGGCGTTTTTGCTAAAGAAATTCCACTTCTGATCAGTGTTTCTCGTGCAGCAGACATGCTAGAGCTGTTAAAAGTTAAAGCGAAATATGACCTGAATATGGTGTTTGCTCGCGCTCAAGATGCAGTGCTTATTGCGGATGAGTTAGCGGCAAGCAATACGCCTGTAATTATCAGCGCGATGGACAACCTCCCAGGTAGTTTTGACTCAATGCATGCAAGTTTAGATAACCCAGGCAAGCTTGAAAAAGCAGGCGTGAAAGTTATTCTGACGATTGCAGGTGATAGCGCACACAACTTGTATCAGTTGCGTTATGACGCGGGTAACGCGGTGTCTTATGGTATGAGTCCAGACGGGGCCCTAGCAGCAATTAGTAGCAATGTGGCTGATGTATTCAATATCGATGCGGGTTCTATTAGCGTAGGTAAAGCAGCCGACATCGTACTTTGGAGCGCTGATCCGTTTGAGTACAGCACCAAACTTGAAAAGGTGTGGATTGACGGTGTGGAGGTTTCTACCGAATCTCGTCAAGACAAACTACGTGATCGTTACATGGCTGAGTCTGATATGCCTCGCGCATATAACAAGTAGCTGTAACGCACAAAAAAAGGCGCCGAATGGCGCCTTTTTTTGTGTTATTAAATACACCGGGCCGGTTTAGGTAAGCCCGCAATTTTTGTCGCTTGTTTGGCTGGGCCTTTAGGAAACAACTTATACAGGTATTTGCTGTTGCCTTTGTCTTCGCCTAGCTTTTTTGCCATTGCTTTAACGAGCATACGTATGGCCGGGCTAGTCTCGAATTCTTCGTAAAAGTCGCGCACAAACATCACCACTTCCCAGTGCGGATCCGTCAAGGCGATATTTTCACCCTCGGCGATAATCGGCGCTAACTCTTTTGTCCATTGGCTACTATCCAAAAGGTAGCCTTCTTTGTCAGTTGCTAGTTGTTGACCGTTAAATTCAATCATTATTCACTCACGCATGTAGAAAACTGAAGGGTTAACTCGACCCACTGGTTGTCATCAATAAGGGTTACCTCATCAATTGGACCATCAAAACCGCGCGCAGCCATATCTTGTTGCAGTGCATACACCGTGACCGGCAACTGCTTAAAAGACTGCCATGAATAGCAGGCATCGCCGCGTAGTAAAATTGCATCTTCATTGGCAAGCTTATCTTGTATTTGTGATGCTGATGTCGCTGCTTGGCTCAGGGTAAATAAAATACTCATGATTACAATACTACCACATGATCGGCCTGACTTAACAAGGCCTGCTTTTGCGCAGAATCAGCGCCCAAGGTATCAATCGTCAAAGAGCTCTGGTTAAGTCCTCTTGCAGCGATTGATTTTGTGCATACGTACACGTCATCAACATCATATATCTCTAGCATTTTAATCGCCTTGGTGAAATCTTTGTGTTGTAGCGATTTAGGGTCTTGTGCTGGCGCTAAGGCAAACACTGCGTCGCCTTCTAATAACCAGGTGACCTTTTGGTCAATGGCTGCAAAAATTAGGACGGTATCAAGCGATTCACGTAAGCTTTGCCCCGTGTATGGTGAGTTCTTGCTAATGATAAGAATATGCTTCATTTGAATTGAACCCATCTATCTGCTTGAGCGACTTCCATCGCAAACTCTGCTAAGCCTGAAACAAGGAACTGACTGTTGTCGCATACTGACACTCCTCGTTTACTCGCTGCGGTTACACAAACATGTACGGGTATGTTCAGTTCAAATAGACTCTGCCATATGTCTGCTGGGTTAAATTCGTCGCTGGCTATATCAAAACCAGACAGGGCATGATAAACACCATCTTGATAAAGAAAGATGCACTTAAGTTCATGTCCGTTTGCTATCGCTGAGTGTGCGAAGCGCTGTAATGCTTGCAGTGTGCAGGTGTCGCTAGCTGCAGTATGCAACGAAAGTACAAAACTAGCCAAATTACATCCAAAAAAAAGCCCCAATTAGTTGGGGCTTATTCTAGCAAATTCTGCTAATTAGTCATCTGCTGCACCGAGAAGGTGAAGTAATGAAGTAAACAAGTTATACACGTTTAGGTACAGTGACACTGTCGCGCGTACATAGTTTGTTTCACCGCCGTTGATGATGCGGCTGGTATCAAACAGGATTAGGCCAGACATAATAAGAACGACTGCGGCATTGAGAGCCATAAACATCACTGAGCTACCGATAAAGATGTTTACGATACTCATCACGATAACAGCGATTAGGCCAACGACCAAAAAGCCGCCCATAAATGAGAAGTCTTTTTTGGTTGTTAGTGCGTACGCTGACAAACCAAAGAAGATAAGGGCAGTGGAGCCAAGCGCTTGCATAATAAGCATTGGGCCGTTTTCCATTGCTGCGTAGTGGTTAAGCATAGGACCAAGGCCAAAACCTAACACACCAGTAAAGGCAAAGACTAACAGTACACCAGTGGCACTCTCAGCTTTCTTATTAATGATGAACAACATCGCCAAAGCGATCAGTGAACATACGATACCCGTGAAATACGGAGGGTTAAGCGCCATAGAAATACCCGCAGTAACTGCACTGAATGCCAATGTCATCGCGAGTAAAAAGTAAGTGTTCTTTAAAACCTTATTTGTCTCAATGGTCGACATCACCGGCTGAGCCGTGCTGTACGAGTTATTAAACGCCATTGTTAAACTCCTTAATATTAATCAATCCCCAGATGCACTTTGCATCTAAGTTCAAGACTATCAAGTCTATTAAATATGGGCAAACCTTTACGATTCAATACG
Organism: Pseudoalteromonas pernae; assembly: GCF_039831865.1. Taxonomy (NCBI): domain Bacteria; kingdom Pseudomonadati; phylum Pseudomonadota; class Gammaproteobacteria; order Alteromonadales; family Pseudoalteromonadaceae; genus Pseudoalteromonas; species Pseudoalteromonas pernae. The sequence continues at coordinate 396,165 of NZ_JBDODM010000001.1, read as the reverse complement.
CTGTTATTGCGCTAAATCGATCTTAATTTAAACAAAACAGTCAAAAATTAGGCGTTTAAACAAAAAAATCAAAATAACACTTCACAAACGCAATTCATTTATCTAATATTCGCACCGCTGCGGAGAGATGGCTGAGTGGTTGAAAGCACCGGTCTTGAAAACCGGCATACGTTAATAGCGTATCTAGGGTTCAAATCCCTATCTCTCCGCCACTAAATTAAACTTAGGTGATTATGTCATCTGGGTAACCGCATTGGAGAGATGGCTGAGCGGTTGAAAGCACCGGTCTTGAAAACCGGCATACGTTAATAGCGTATCTAGGGTTCAAATCCCTATCTCTCCGCCACATAGAAAAGGCCGCTAAATTAGCGGCCTTTTTTACATCCCGAATAAAGTAGCGCTTGCGCCTATCCATAAATTTGCTATTCGACTAAGGTATCTGTTGGCAGTGCCCGCTTTTTCTGCGACGCTGGATACGGATATAACTAAAAATAAATAAGTCATGAAACATCGTTTAGCAAAAGCAGTCTTTTATTCTTTACTTGCCCCAATTATTGTCGGTCTAACGCTCGGCATTTATTACGCACTAGGTGCGCAAAGTAATGGCTCGCAAATTTTCTTCAGCGTTCTTTTGTCGGCCATCGCCAACGCTCATATCGTTGGCTTATCCATGGCCGTGTTTGTGGTTCCCGGATACCTACTCATGTATAAGCACAATAAAGTCCATTACAGTGGTGTATTAACCCTCGGTATGCTCGGTGGTGCTTTATTCAGCTACGCCTTTGGTGCTGGGGCTGGTTTTTTGTTGGTAGTTAATGCCGTGATGGCAGCCTTAGGTAGCGGGTTGTTTTTGTACGGTTTAAGACGAAATAGTCCCGAACACGCGTAGAGATGTTAACAGAGCTGGATTAATTTTAAGCAACCAGCTCAATTTAATGTAATCCCATCAATTTTTTCTTGATAAAAGGTTTCATTTGCGCGCCACAAAGAGTACCTTAAACACTGCGTATTCTATGTGAAGTAGTATTTGATGAGCAAAGAAGATTTTTATCGCTCTTTGACGGAACAGGCCGACGCGCTTATTTCCGGTGAGCCCAATTTAATTGCTAACTTAGCGAACATCAGTGCCTTGTTATACATGTCCTTAGAAGACATCAACTGGGCTGGATTTTATTTATTGGAATCTCCACAGCAGTTAGTGCTTGGTCCATTCCAAGGTAAGCCTGCTTGTGTTCGAATTGAAGTTGGTAAGGGCGTTTGCGGAACTGCGCTAGCTCTTGATCAAACTCAACTTGTTTCTGATGTACATGCATTTCCAGGTCATATTGCTTGTGATGCTGCATCAAATTCGGAAATCGTTGTTGTCGTGAAGAGAAATGGTGAGGCTATCGGTGTTTTAGATATTGATAGCCCGAGTTTGAACCGATTTGACGAGCTGGACCAAGCGGGCCTAGAGCACCTTGTTCGTTGTTTAGAAAAGCACATCGCATGAAAGATCTACTAAGCGTTCAGGATTACTTATTTTCGATTACAGATGTAGGTGATTGGGAAGGGGAAGAAGAATTGGTGTGTGAGCGACTTAATGAACTCATACATCATGCTTGGGAGCGCCTTCCTGATGATCTCGGCTGTGATCAAATCGACAGTATCATCACCGGTATTTGGGAACATCTTCGGGGTGATTTGGCATTGATTGATGCTGAACTCGATGAGTTACTAGACTGGGTTGAACACTATATCGACTCAGCTCAAGACGAGCAGATGTAAATTAAGGTTTAGAAATGGAAACCACAGACAAGCTAAAAGACATAAACGAAGTATTGGCGTTTCTTTACGAAGAATTCCCCAATTGCTTTAAACAAAAAGACGGCATAAAGCCACTTAAAGTAGGTATCTTTAAAGATATCGCTGAGCGTATTGAAGGCAATGAAAAAGTCAGCAAAACGCAAGTGCGCCAAGCTCTTCGTAAATACACATCTAACTGGCGCTATCTTGAAGCGGTGGTTAAAAACGAATTCCGCGTTGACCTCGACGGCAATCAAGCAGAAAAAGTTGAGCAAGAGCACATTGATCATGCGCAAACTGCACTTGAACAAAGCCGTGCGAAAATGGCAAAGCGTAAAAAGCCAACTCGTGGTCCAAAAGACGGTGACACAAAGGGTTACAAAAAACGTCCTCAGGGAAGTGGTAAACCTGGAGTAAAAGGCGCTAAAGTCAAAAAAGCACCTGTAGAACAACCACGTCGCAGTAATAAAGTTGAACCTTTACCAAGCGAACAGGTCAAGGCTAATACCAAAGTTAAAGTAAAATTAGGTCAAGCGCTTGTTAACGGTACTATCACTGAAGTCAACAAAGAAGACATTCATGTTGAGCTAGTGACTGGTATGCAAGTTAAAACTAAAGCAGACAGCTTGTATCTAGTTTAAAAAAAGGAGTTGTGCATGAGTAAGACGTTTTCACTCATTCCCCTTGTTGCAGCATTAGTTGCAGCGCCTGCCTTAGCATCATTAGATAAGGTAACCATTGCAGATTTGCCAACGTTGCATCAAGAGTCGCAACACAGTACGGCAAGTAAGCGAGTGACAAACCTCTTTACCCGTGCACATTACAAGCCGATTCGATTTAACGATGAACTCTCTGATCAAATGTTTGATCGTTACGTCGAATCGCTTGATTACAATCGCAGTATTTTCCTTGCATCTGATGTGGCTCAGTTTGAGCAATACCGTGATAAGTTCGACAACGCGCTGAAATCAGGCAAACTCGACTTTGCTTATGATTTATTTAATTTGAGCATGAAGCGTCGTTTTGAACGTTACCAATATTCTTTGTCTTTGCTTGATAAGCCATTCGACTTTACAACGGATGATAAATATTTCTTTGAACGTGAAGACGCGCCGTACGCTTCGACCGAGGCTGAGCTAAATGAACTTTGGCGTCAGAAAGTAAAATATGACGCATTGCGATTAAAGCTAGCCGGTAAAGATTGGGACGGCATTAAAGAAGTACTCGAAAAGCGTTATACCTACACATTAAAGCGCTTGGTACAAACCAAAAGCGAAGACGCTTTCCAAATTATTATGAATGCCTTTGCGCGTTCTATAGAAGCACATACTTCATATTTATCGCCACGCCGAGCGGAACAATTCAAGATGGATATGGATCTTGAATTAGAAGGTATCGGTGCGGTATTGACCTACGATGAAGACTACACTGTGATTCGCTCGCTGGTTCCAGGTGGACCTGCGGACAAAACCGCTACAATCAAACCTGAGGACCGCATTATCGGCGTGGCGCAGGGTGATGATGACTTTGTTGATGTGATCGGTTGGCGCCTAGATGATGTGGTTGATTTAATCAAAGGCCCAAAAGGCACCATCGTTCGCTTGCAGTATCTTAAAGGTAAAGATGACCACGGTAGCCCGAAAATCGTTGAAATCACACGTGACAAAGTGCGTTTGGAAGACCGCGCAGCTAAATCCAGCGTATTTGAAGCCCAGTACTCAGACCTAACGAGCAAGATTGGCGTCATCGAAATTCCCGGCTTTTACAACAATTTATCGGAAGACGTCAAAGCTGAGTTAGTTAAGTTAAAAGCACAAAAGGTTGATGGCATTATCATTGACTTACGCCAAAATGGCGGTGGTTCGCTATATGAAGCAAATCAACTGTCGGGCTTGTTTATCGACCAAGGTCCAATCGTGCAAATCCACACCCTGAGCGGCGATGTGCAAGAGCAAAAAGACAGTGACGGAGTCACTTATTACGATGGTCCTTTAACTGTGCTCGTTGACAGATACAGTGCATCTGCCTCAGAAATTTTCGCAGCAGCGATGCAAGATTATGGTCGCGCAGTGATCGTCGGTGAACAAACCTTTGGCAAAGGCACAGTGCAACAACATCGTGGCTTAGGTCGTAATTATGACTTGTACGACAACAAGCTAGGAAGTGTTCAGTATACCATTGCTAAGTTTTACCGTATTGACGGTGGCAGTACACAGCACAAAGGCGTAATCCCTGATATCAAACTCCCTACGCCAATCGACCCAGCAGAGTGGGGTGAAAGCCAAGAGGATAATGCATTACCTTGGGACAGCATTCCTCGCGCAAAATACGCGACTGTGGACAGTTTAAATGACACTATTAGTTATTTGAACAAGGTGCACGACAAACGCGTGGCGACTGAACCTGAATTTAGTTACGTGATGCAAGACATCAAAACGTATCAAGAAGAGAAAGACCGTCAATATATTTCACTCAACGAAAAAGACAGATTAGCGAAAAAGGACGAGCTTGAGGCATTAGCATTGAAACGTACCAACGAGCGCCTTGCACGTCTTGGGTTAGAGCCTGTCGAGAGTGTAGATGATGCACCTGAGGTGTTAGAGGACTTCGACCCATTTTTGGAAGAAGCTGCGCTGATCACTCAGGATTACATTAAATATGGTCGATTAGCTAAGAATAATAAGTAATCAAATACTTGAGAAAAGGGCGCTTTATGCGCCCTTTTTGTCGTTTAAACGCTGTTAAATCTCCTCGGCTCTGGTAATCTTTGCAGGATAATAAAAATAACCCTTGCAGCGTTGTGTAATTAGCAAGGGCAGGAGAGTCATTTTGACAACAACAAAACAAGCTAAATTTATCGATGCGATGATCCCAATCACAGTGTTGATCTGTCTATTGGGAGCCGCAGTGTATCTGTATGGTGACAATTCATCATCGGGTCCAAACCAAATTGCATTACTATTTGCTACCTTCACGGCAGCCTTAATTGGCCTAAAAAATGGCTTCACATGGAAGACCCTTGAAGAAGCCATGATCAAAGGGATCACCATCTCCCTTGGGGCAATACTCATTTTGTTGATGGTTGGCGCCTTGATTGGTACTTGGTTGCTATCAGGCACGGTTCCTACGTTGATCTACTACGGTCTACAAATAATTAACCCTCATTGGTTCTACGCCGCCAGCTGTATCATCTGTGGTGTTGTGGCAATGAGTATCGGTAGTTCGTGGACTACTGCAGCCACAATTGGTGTTGCTTTATTAGGGGTAGCGAACGGTCTGTCATTAGACCCTGTTGTCACGGCTGGTGCAGTTATTTCGGGTGCGTATTTCGGCGATAAACTGAGTCCATTGTCAGAAACCACCAACCTTGCGCCTGCGGTCGCTGGTGCAGATTTGTTTGCTCATATCCACCATATGTTATGGACAACTGTGCCGAGTTTCGTCATTGCCGTGATCATTTTTATTTTCATGGGGTTCAATGCCGAGGTGAGCAGTGATGCAACTAGTATCGACAACATGGTTGCCTTATTGGAGCAAAATTTTAATATCAGTATCTTCAACCTTGTGCCTCTATTCGTGCTGTTGACCCTCGCTATTCGCAAAATGCCCGCGTTCCCAGCAATATCGATTGGTGCTGTACTAGGTGCTGTTTGGGCTCTAATCTTCCAAACCGATTTACTCGCGACTCAAGTTGATATGTCACAAGGCCAGCTAATTGGCTACTTTAAATTAGTGTGGGCAACGTTCTTCGACGGTTTCAACATCACTACGGGTGATGCCAAAATGGATGACTTGCTCTCTGGTGGTGGTATGTCTGGCATGTTAAATACCACCTGGTTGATCATGATGGCGCTTATGTTTGGCGCGATCATGGAAAAAACTGGTTTACTCGATGTATTCGTGCGCAGCATTTTGAAAGTAGCGAAGTCGACAGGCTCATTAATTGCTGCAACCATAGGCACCTGTATTGGTACTAACCTTGTTGCCGCGGACCAATACATTGCTATCGTCGTCCCTGGGCGTATGTTTAAAGAAGAATATAAAAAGCGTGGCTTAAAGCCGGTCAATCTTTCTCGTACGCTGGAAGACGGCGGCACCATAACAAGTCCACTCATCCCATGGAATACCTGTGGTGCTTATATGCAAAGCGTTTTGCTCATCAATCCATTTGATTATGCTATTTACGCGTTCTTTAATTTAATTAACCCAATCTTGGCCGTTATTTACGCCTACTTGGGAATTAAAATTCTACGCATAGAGCCTAAACACCTTCAGCCAGAAGTTCAGGCAAAACAAAGCGATTAATTTTTAAGGGCATCATTCGATGCCCTTGCTATCTCAGGAGACTGTAAGTTTATGAACTCCAACCAGCCACAAGCGCAATATTTAAGCGACTATCTACCACCGTCATTCTTTATCGACTCAGTGGCGCTGTATATCGAACTGGCCCCTTTAAACACTAAAGTGGTGGCTCGCTCACAGGTCGTTGCCAATCAGCAAAATCCTAGTGACCAGTTGGTGCTAGATGGCATTAATTTAGAATTACAGAGCGTTGTAATTAATGGTCAACAACATCTCGCTTATAAAGAGGTTGCTCAGCAACTTATCATTAGTGATTTACCTAATGAGCCGTTCGAATTAGAAATTACGACCCACTGCTCACCCCAGACAAACACCTCTTTAGAAGGCCTTTATTTATCTGATGGAGCCTATTGCACCCAGTGCGAGGCTCAAGGCTTTAGAAAGATCACCTATTTTCTAGACCGTCCTGATGTGATGGCAAGCTATACCGTGACGATTGTTGCAGACAAAGCGCAATTTCCTCATTTACTGTCGAACGGTAACAAGATTGAACAAGGTGAGCTAGGCGGTGGTAAGCATTATGCCGTTTGGGAAGATCCATTTAAAAAGCCAAGTTACTTGTTCGCATTGGTTGCGGGGGATTTTGATGTTCTGCGCGACCAATACATGACCATGTCTGGTCGTAAAGTCGCTTTAGAATTGTATGTAGATAAAGGCAATTTATCTAAAGCCCCACATGCAATGGCATCGTTAATTAACGCGATGAAGTGGGATGAAGAGCGCTTCAATTTAGAGTACGACCTTGATGTGTACATGATAGTCGCTGTTGACTTCTTCAACATGGGGGCGATGGAAAATAAAGGCTTGAATATCTTTAATTCCAAGTGCGTATTGGCTAATGCAGAAACCTCGACTGACCGAGATTTTCATCTTATCGAATCAATTGTCGGACATGAATATTTCCATAACTGGACTGGTAATCGTGTCACTTGTCGTGACTGGTTCCAGCTCTCACTCAAAGAAGGGCTGACGGTTTTTAGAGATCAAGAATTCAGCAGTGACCTAGGTTCGCGCGCATTGAACCGCATTGACGCAGTCAAGGTGATGCGTACCCATCAATTTGCCGAAGATGCAGGACCTATGGCGCACCCAATACGCCCAGAAAAAGTGATAGAAATGAATAACTTCTACACAGTAACTGTGTATGACAAAGGGGCCGAAGTCATTCGTATGTTGCATACCCTACTAGGGGAAGAAGGCTTCCAACTGGGTATGAAACTTTATTTTGAGCGTCATGATGGCCAAGCCGTAACCTGTGACGATTTTGTCAGCGCGATGGCTGATGCCAACGCAGTTGATTTAACGCACTTTGCTAAATGGTACAGTCAATCAGGTACACCAGTGGTGCAAGTTGCACAAAAGTACAACAGTGAAGCGCAGACATACTCTTTGACGTTAACACAGGTGCATACGCCAAGCGGCGACCAAACCAACAAAGAGAATCTAGTTATTCCCGTTGTCATTGAATTGCTCAACGATCAAGGCGAACCTTTGTCGCTTATTATTGATGGCCAGCCAGCCTCAAAAGTATTGCAGTTAAGCGAGTCCACTCAAACTTTTACTTTTGAAGGGATCGTCACTAAGCCTGTGGCAGTGGTTTTTGAAGACTTTTCGGCGCCGGTTAAGGTTGAGTTTGATCAGCCTTTATCAGAACAGTTGCATATCGTTAAGCACGCCAGCAGTGAGTTTAGTCGCTGGGACGCACAACAAAGCGCGTTGACCCAATGTGTGGTTGAAGCGATAACAAACCAAAGTAGTGAACCGATTTTACCAGCGAGTGTCATTGAGACTCTACAGAGCATAGTCAAGAGCACCTTAGAGGGGCAGGAGCAAGACCTTGCCCTTGTAGCAGAGCTTCTTACTCTACCAAGCTTCGATACGTTAAGCGCGAGTTTTACACACATTCCGATGGATGACCTAATCAAGGTTACTCAGTCCTTTGAGATACAAATAGCAACATCCCTAGAGAAAGCGCTAATACAGGTTATTGAGACCTTTGTGGACGATAAGCAACAAAACCATCAAAGTGCGGCTATTCGGGCGCTCTTGAATGCTTCTATGTACTACCTTGCTAAAGTCAATACGGCTAGCGATTACATGGTCTCACAAGCACAGACAGGCTCAATGACAACGGCATTAGGTGCGCTTAAAGCCATGGTGAGCGCACAACACAGCGAAGCACTGGTGCAATTAAATGCATTTGAGAAGCGTTGGCAAGACGATGTGCTTGTTATGGACAAGTGGTTTAACTTGCAGGCGTTGAGGCAGGGGGATGGCGCACTTAATGCTATCACAGAGTTGTATGAGCATGCTCACTTTAGCTGGAACAACCCCAATCGTGTTCGCGCGCTATTAGGTCCTTTGACGATGAGTAACCCACTCGTATTTCATCATCACAGTGGTGCAGGGTATCAAGTGCTAGGCGATGCGTTGATTAAGTTGAACGACATCAACCCGCAAACTGCGTCGCGACTTATCACGCCGTTGTTAGCTTGGAAGCGTTATGATACTAACAGGCAAAAAATGATGGTGGCGCAATTAAAACGCCTGCAGTCATTACCAAATTTAAGTAAAGACTTGTTTGAAAAAGTAGACAAAGCATTAGCTTGATGAATGTTCAGTATTTTTATTTTAGTTTGTACTTAACCCATGAGCAGTGCTTGGCCTATTACAAAGGCCGAGTTACTGCCATTCAAGTAATTGATGATACGGGTCTGACGATCCGCTTTCCCGCCGCAAAGATATTGCCTTATATGTCGAGTATCGGTATTCGTGGGCGATTTAGATTGGCACTCGATGACAATAATAAATTCGTGAGTTTGGAACGAATTTAACTCGCCATAATTTTTACGTAATTAGCGAAGATGTAAATTGCATTTGTCGCGAACGTTATTGTCATGTATAAAAATAGTGGTAGGATGTCATACCATTAGCGCATAGAAAGGAAATTTGACGCGACAATCAGGGCTTTAATGTAGACTGTTTGTAAATTTAGCGTATCCTTTCTTATGTACAAGACTACACTAAAAACAATAACTTGATCTAAAAATTACCCGCGCGAAGGGGGAAGCAACAATGATAAGACAGCCACTATTTGCGAAGCATCGACTTGCGCTCAGCATCGGCGCAGCGATGTTAGGCATGAGTAGCGCAGCACACAGTGCTAATTTTACGGTTGGTAACTTTGACGTTAACTTTGACTCGACGTTTTCATACGGTCAAAGCATTCGTACTGAAAACCGTGATTTCGACAAGTACATCGGTAAAAGTAACCATCCACGCTTTGACTGGACAGGTTACAACCCAGCATTAAACCCAATTTATTCATCGACTGATGTTTGGAGCCAGCCAGGCGCCTATTCAAACAACGGTGATGCAGGGAACCTGAATTTCGACAAGGGTGATACCTTCTCGCAACTTCTAAAAGGCACCCATGAACTTGCTATCAATGGTGAGTCTTATGGTTTGTTCACCCGCTTCATGTATTTCTACGATTTCGCGTTAATGGATGGTGATTATGCATACACCAATCCAGTATCAGGTGAATATGTAGACCCATGTGACTACGATGAAACTAAAGAGCAAGTGTGTGCGGATTTCCGTCTATTAGACGCTTTCGTGTGGGCTGATTTTGATTTCAACGATGGCATGAACCCATTATCAGTGCGACTTGGCCAACAGGTTGTGAACTGGGGTGAAAGTACCCTGATTTCACACGGTATCAACGTCAACCCAGTTGATATTGACCGCCTAAAGGCGCCGGGCGCTGAGCTTAAAGAGGCCTTTATACCAGTTGGTATGTTATGGGCTTCATTAGGAATTACCGAAAATATTTATCTCGAAGGTTTTTATCAGTACGAATGGCATGAAACGCGTTTGCCAGCAACCGGTAGCTATTTCTCTACTAATGACTTTGCGTCAGAGAATGGTTTCAACCAGAACGTACAGTTAGGTTTTACGTCAAATCCTGATATTGATTTAGCTTTCCTTACAGACAGCCTTAATAGCCTAGCTGCTAACTGGCAAGCTGCTGCGGCAGCGCAGGGGATTGATCCAAATTCAGCTGCTGGCCAACAGTTGTTAGCGAACATGTATTTGGCGCACCCAACTAAGGTCGCACTTAAAGGCAAAGGTGACCGCGGCAAAACTGAGCCAGATGATGGCGGTCAGTATGGTCTGCGTTTAGGTATGTTCTTGCCTGAACTAAACGACACTGAAGTAGCAGCTTACTTTATCAACTACCACAGCCGTCGTCCGGTTATCTCAGGTCAGGTATCTGATTTCACGCAAGCGAGTATCGCACAAGACTTACAAATGATAATGACCACTGAAATCAACAGTGACAATATCAACGATCTTGGTGCATTCACAAAAGCTGTGTTGGCGTATCCAGAAGATATTAAGCTTTACGGTTTGAGCTTTAACACCTCATTAGGTGAAACTGCATTTGCAGGTGAATTTGCGTTCCGTGAAGACGAGCCATTCCAAATCGACGACGTTGAATTGTTGTATGCAGGTATGCCTGAGCAACTAGCTGTTGCGGGTATCCGTCCTGATTTCGCAGGCATTTCACAAATGAGCCCAGGCGATGATATTTCAGTTGTTGGTCCTGGTGAAACGGCGCAGGGTTACATCCTTCGCAACACCGCTCAGCTACAGTTCACAGCGACACACCTGTTTGGCCCATCTTTAGGTGCAGACAGTTGGGCAGTTGTTGGTGAAATTGGTGGTGTTCGTATCAATAACATGCCAGCGTACGACGAGTTACGTTTGAATGTTTCTGGTACAGGTCGAAGCGGTATAATGGAAGGTCCTTTAGCAGACGATTATTCTGCACTGCATATGGGTCTTTCAAATGGTCCAGAGACGAATCCGTTCCCAACTGCGTCAGCATGGGGTTATCGTTTAATCGCCAAAGGTGACTACTACGATTTATTCTCTGGTGTGAACTTCTCACCACGTTTTGTTTTCTCACATGATGTGAACGGTATTACACCTGATCCAATGTTCTTGTTTATCGAAGACAGAAAATCATTGGGTATCAATATGAATTTCAATTATCAAAATACTTGGTCTTTTGATATTGGCTACAATTCATTCTGGGGTGGCGGTGCGACGAATACCTTCGCAGATCGTGATTTTGTTTCGTTCAATATTAAATATTCAATTTAAAAGGGTACATGTATGTTAACTAAACCTACCCTCATTGCAGCAGCATTCTGTGGCCTTTTTGCCACTACTGCAGTACACGCTAAAATCTCGCCAGAGCAGGCTGCACGTTTGGGTGCAGACTTAACGCCAATCGGCGCTGTAAAGGCGGGTAATGAAGATGGTTCTATTCCAGCTTGGAATGGCGGTATTACCGAAGTTCCAGCAGGTTATGAGCCAGGTATGCACCACCCAGATCCGTTCGCTGCGGATCAAGTGTTGTACACTATCGATAAGTCAAACTTGGAACAGTACAAAAACGTATTGAGCCCAGGTCAAATTGCCTTGTTTGAAGCGTATCCTGATACCTTCAAAATGAACGTATACCCAACGCGCCGAAGTGCGTCTTATCCTCAGTTTTACTATGATGCAACGAAAAAGTATGCAACTGAAGCTGAGTTAATTGAAGGCGGTAACGGTATCAAGAACACCGCGATTGGTGTACCTTTCCCAATCCCTGCGAATGGTCTTGAAGCTATCTGGAACCATCTACTGCGTTATCGTGGTTTGTCGGTAGCTCGCTTTGGTGGACAAGCGATGCCAACGGCATCGGGTTCATACAACCTGATCGGTTTCGATGAGCAGCTCATGCTTAAGTACTCGAATCCAGATGCGACACCTGAGCAATTACAAGAATCAAACATCCTGTTCAAGTTCAAACAAAGCGTTACTGAACCTGCTCGTCTTGCTGGTACAGCATTGCTTGTACACGAGACAATGGACCAAATCCTAACACCGCGTCAGGCTTGGACGTACAATACTGGCCAACGCCGTGTTCGTCGAGCTCCAAACGTTGCGTATGATGCACCGGGAACAGCGTCAGATAACTTACGTACTACCGATGACTTCGATATGTTCAACGGTTCACCAAACCGCTACGACTGGGAACTTAAAGGTAAGCAAGAGTTGTTAATTCCTTATAACAGCTACAAGTTACACAGTGACTCACTTGAGTATGATGACATTCTCAAGCCTGGTCACGTGAACCCAGAGCACGTTCGTTATGAGAAACACCGTGTATGGGTTGTAGAAGCGAACCTCAAAGATGGTACACGCCATACCTATAAAAAGCGTGTGTTCTACATTGATGAAGACAGCTGGCAGATTTCTGTAGCTGACTTATACGATAACCGCGATCAGCTATATCGTGTCGCTATGGCTTATGGTCTAAACTACTACGAAGTACCGACGCAGTGGACAACGCTTGAGGTTTATCACGACCTTAACTCGCGTCGTTATCTAGCTATTGGTCTAGATAACCAATCACAGATGTATGACTTCTCACAGTCGTTCCAAGACAACGAGTTTACATCTAACGCACTACGTCGCGAAGGTCGCCGTTAATCTTCGCACTAACCTAGGCCCACAATTGTGGGCCTTGTTCTCTCATTAACATTTCATTTGGGCGCTAATTAATATGAAGTACGTGCTTTGGGCAACGTTGATTATGTCGCTGCAGGCTGTAGCTCAGGTCGAGCCTCAACCCGCGTATCAGGCCGAACAGGCTACACAGACGCTATTTACTGACATCACAGCAACAGACGATAAAGTTATCGCTGTGGGTCAACACGGCACTATCGTTTTTTCTCTAGATGGTCAGCAGTGGCAACAAGCCAATTCACCAGTCGATATCCTCTTGACCGCGGTGTATTTCATCGACAACGAAAATGGTTGGGCGTGTGGTCACGACGCAACTATCTTAAACTCACAAGACGGTGGCCAAAATTGGCAAGTGCAACAATTTAATCCCGAAATAGATAAACCTTGTCTCGATATCACATTCTTTGATGCAGAGCACGGCGTAGCTGTGGGCGCATATGGCATGTATTTGCAAACTAAAGACGGCGGAAAAACTTGGGAAAAGCGTTTTTTAGATAGCCTATTATTCGAAGAAGACCGTGAGTACCTGCTAGACCTAAAAGAGAATGATGCAGAAGGTTTTGCAATTGAAAGCGCTTCCATCTTGCCTCATTTTAATCGTATCGTTTCGACCTCTAAAGGCTTGTATATAGCTGGCGAAATGGGGCTTATCGCTCATAGCGCAGATAACGGCGAAACGTGGCAGCGCGATGAAGAAATTTACCCAGGGTCATTTTTTGATATAGCAGAATTTCAGGACCGTATCCTTGTCGCGGGTTTACGTGGTAATGCATTTGTCTATGGTGATGAGTCAGATTGGCTACAACTGGATACAGACCAAGAAGCGACCATGAACGGCATCATGACAACAAAAAATAATGGTTTATATATCTTCGGTAACTCAGCTGTGATCTACCATTTAGAAGACGTTAATTCGCTTGAATTACAAAGCGAGCAGTTAAGCGACGGTAAGGCCATCCTTAATGGCGTTGAGTTTAAAGGCCAACTTATCTTGGCTACCGAGGCGGGCATTAAAAGCAAGGAGTTTAATTAATCATGCAAATTATAGTGGAATCATTGGAGCGCAGTTTATTCCGCCATCGCATGTGGGTGATTCTTGCATTTGTCCTAGCGACGGTTGCACTTGCTTTTCAAGCAACGAAGCTAAAATTAGACGCTTCTTTTAACAAGAACATTCCCCTTAATCATGAATACATGAAGGTATACACCAAGCATGAAGCACAATTTGGTGGTGCTAACGGTATTTTGATTTCTGTGTGTGACGCCAATGGCGATATCTTTAATGAAGAGTTTTTTACTCAGCTTAAAGCCGTACACGACCAGCTTTATTTTATTCCCGGTGTTAATCGTCCATTAGTGAATTCTATCTTTTCGCCAAGTGCGCGATTTGTAGAGGTTGTTGAAGACGGTTTCAGTGGCGGCCCCATCATTCCTGCGAACTTCACTGCAAATAGCCAGGGTTTGGCCAAAGTAAAAGAAAATATAGAGAAGGCCAAGGTAGTAGGGCGCATGGTTGCGTCAGATTACTCATGTGCCATGGTCAGCGCTCAGTTAATGGAATTCGATCCACAAACGGGTGAAAAGCTTGATACGTTGTCAATTGCAGAGCAATTAGAGACTAAAATTCGTGGTGACTTGAGCACGGATAACGTCAGTATTCATATTATCGGCTTTGCCAAAATGGCCGGTGATATCGCTGATGGTGCAAAAGATGTAGTGGTATTCTTCGCTATTGCCATTGCGATTACCTTTATCATGGTGTGGTTGTTCTGTCGTAACTTTAAACTGACCTTATTACCTATCATTTGCTCCTTTATTGCCGTTGTTTGGCAATTAGGTTTGCTTGCTTCATTGGGCTTTGGCCTAGACCCTATGTCAATTTTGGTACCGTTTTTGGTGTTCGCGATTGGTGTGAGCCATGGCGTGCAAATGATCAATGACATCGCGAAAAAAGTACAGCTAGGTTCTGATACAAAAACCGCCGCAGAGTCGAGTTTCAAAGCATTGATGATCCCAGGCGGTATTGCGCTGTTATCAGACACTGTTGGTTTTATGACGCTGCTGGCAATCGATATCGGCATCATCCGTGAACTGGCTATTACTGCGAGCTTGGGTGTTGCTGTAATCATCTTTACCAACTTAGTGTTATTGCCAGTTGTTGCTTCTTACCTCGACGGCAAAGGCATGCATGTAATGACCGCAGATAATAAGAAGAAAGATTCATTATTCGTAGTCCGTGAATTCCTTGTGTCACTTACTGATCGAAAGAATGCGACTATCGTTCTGGTTCTTACCGCAGTGCTTTTTGCATTTGGTTTCTGGCAATCACAAAAAATGCACATCGGCGATTTACATGCAGGTGCCCCAGCACTTCATGAAGACGCTGTTTATAACCAAGATACCTTCTTAATCTCAGATCGCTATGCCATCTCGGTAGACATTCTCAAAGTCATTGTTGAGGCCTATCCAGCGGCGTGTACTGAACACGATGTGATGGAGCGAATCAGACAGTTCCAGTGGCGTATTGATAATGTGCCTGGGGTGCAAAGCAGTGTGTCACTGGCCAGTGTTGCCCAGGCAGTCAACGCCGGTTACAACGAAGGTAACTTAAAATGGCAGACGATTCCGCGTAATACATCATCACTGGTACAAGCAACGTCACGTGTAGAGACCAGCTCAGGTTTGTTAAACGGTGATTGTTCAGTTATGCCAGTCATCATCTTTATGGAAGACCATAAAGCGCAAAGCATTGACCAAGTTGTTGCGGCAGTGAAAGAGTTCGGCGACGAGTTTGGAAATGATAAAATAGCGTTCCGCTTAGCGTCTGGCCCAATTGGGGTGATGGCAGCGACCAATGAGTCAGTATCAGAAGCACAAACGCCGATGATGATTTATGTATATGGTGCTGTGATTATTCTATGTTTACTAAGTTTCCGCTCGTTGCGTGCAACCATCGCGGTTGTGTTACCTCTTTATGTGGTATCAACACTTGCCCAAGCCCTGATGGTAAGTTTGGAAATCGGTCTAACGGTTTCCACACTGCCTGTTATTGCGCTGGGGGTAGGGATTGGCGTCGACTACGGTATTTATATTCTCTCTTCCAAGATGATCCAGCTTAATCAAGGTTTGACTTTGAGCGCTGCGTATCGAAATGCACTCGTTGAACGAGGTAGTGCGGTGCTGTTTACAGGTATCACCCTTGCGGTAGGTGTAAGCACTTGGATTTTTTCCGCACTGAAGTTCCAAGCCGATATGGGTATCCTCCTAACCTTCATGTTTTTAGTAAATATGATCGGTGCGGTCGTTCTAATTCCTGCAATTAGCGCCTTCCTCTGGTCTGACCAGAAAAAATAATGTGAATACTTGTGTACAGAAATGGCCCTAACGGGCCATTTCTATCTATATTTTGTGAATAGAATGCCAACATGCTGAAATCATTGGTCTGATTTGATGAAAAAGGCTTTTTATTAGCTGTAAAAGCGTTAGAATTTACCTGACTCCACGCTATTCAGTCACCCGTTCACAAGGCGGTATAGATTAAGGAACACACAATGACACAAAATGACGGTCACGCTAGCGTTATTCTGAATAACGTCAGCAAGCTTATTAAAAGCAAAGTTCAAGCAGATAAGGTGTCACTGGTCGATAAATTCGCCCATGCGCTTTATAGCAATATGTCGGCTGAAGACCTTGCACACAGAAATGATAGTGACCTCTACGGAGCAGCACTTAGTCTTTGGAATGCACTAGAAGCAAACCAGACCGACGAAGCTGTTATCCGTGTAATGAACCCTGAAGTAGCAAAACACGGTTGGCAATCCTCTCACACCATCGTAGAAATTATTGCTAAAGACATGCCGTTCTTAGTGGACTCTGTGCGCATGTCACTGAACCGTGCCAATATTGCTTCTCACTTATTGTTGCACTCGCCACTGAAAATTACGCGTGACGATAAAGGTGCAATTACCAACCTTTCAAACTTGAAAGCTGAACAAGAATCGACGTCTACTAAAACCGTGTTCTTTATCGAGATCGACCGCCAAACGGACGAAGCAGAAATTAATGCGTTCAAAGCGGAATTAGAATCAGTCCTTAATGATGTTTCTCTCGCCGTTGAAGATTGGCAGCCAATTCGTGACAAGCTACTGGAAGTACTCAAAGAGTTACCTAAGCGTCCTAGCAAGGTTGATAAAGTAGAACTGCAAGAAACGCTAGAGTTCCTCGAGTGGCTTGCAGGCGACAACTTTACTTTCATGGGCTATCGCCAATACGAGCTTACCCCGGTAAAAGGTGACCATCAGCTTAAAGGCGTGAAGGGCACGAGTCTTGGTCTGATGAAAAACTCAGATGAAGAGCAAGTGCGTTTGCTGTCAGATATGCCTGAGATTGCCCGTAAAGAAGCGCGTAGCAACAACCTATTGGTGTTGACTAAAACTAACTCGGTATCACGCGTTCACCGTCCGGCACACACTGACTACATCGGCATCAAACGTTTTGATAAAGATGGCAACGTCATCGGTGAAGACCGCTTTATTGGTTTGTTCTCATCGAGCTTCTACAACAATAGCGCCGCAGACGTTCCAGTACTGAAATCGAAAATCCGTCGCGTATTGGACATGAGTGATTTTGCAACTGGCACACACGCGTACAAAGCAGTTCTAAATATTCTAGAAACTTATCCGCGTGATGAACTCGTGCAAGCGCGTGAAAGTGAACTACTCGACGTTGCTATGGGTGTATTACACATTCAAGAGCGTGACATGTGTCGTTTGTTCGTACGTAAAGATACTTATGGTCGTTTCTTTTCGTGCATGGTGTATGTACCACGCGAGCGTTATAACACAGCACTTCGCCGCGAAACACAGCAATTACTTGGTGATGCATTCGGCTCAAATGAAAAAGTAGCCTTCACCACTTACTTCTCAGAATCAAATCTTGCACGTACTCATTACATTGTGCGTGTGCAAGAGGACAACGTAGATTACGACGTGAAAGACATCGAAAACAATTTAATCGAAGCGGCCCGTACATGGGAAGACAAGCTACAGTCAGCACTTCTTGCTAATAACGGCGAAGCACGCGGAAACGAACTTAATCGCAAGTATGCAAATGCATTTGCCAGTGCCTATAAGGACCAAGTATTACCGAGTGCAGCGGTTGTTGATATCGAAAAGCTAGAATTGTTGGACGAACAGAACAAATTAGAAATGTTGTTCTACCGTCCACAAGAAGAAGCGAATTCAAACATCGTTCGTTTGTCACTGTTCCATAAAGATGAGCCAATCCATCTTTCAGATGTAATGCCAATGCTTGAAAACTTTGGCCTGCGCGTAATTGGTGAAACACCGTACGCCGTGAAAACATCAGACGGTCGTGTAAACTGGATCATGGATTTCTCTATGTTGCTAAACAACAAAGAGATCGCCGATTTCGACAAAGTTTCAGCGCGTTTCCAAAAAGCATTAACTGATGTATGGAACAACCGTTTAGAAGATGATGGCTTCAACCGCCTCGTATTGATGGGTGGTTTAACAGGTCGCGAAGCGTCTATTTTACGTGCTTACGCTAAATACATGCGCCAAATCGGTGTTACTTTCTCGCAAAGCTATATTGAAAGTACATTGGCCAATTACCCAGCTATCGCTTCGCAAATCGTCAAACTATTTGCCAAAAAGTTCTCGGTTAAGAGCCCAGGTACAGAGAAAGCGTTAGAAAAGCTAGTTGCACAAGTGTATGAAGCGCTTGAAAACGTTGCTAACCTAGATGATGACCGTATCATTCGTTTGTACGTAGACATGATCAATGCAACGTTACGTACTAACTACTACCAAAAAGCAGAAGATGGCTTATTTAAGTCGTACATCTCTTTTAAAGTTAAACCTAGCTTGATTCCAGATGTACCACTGCCTCTACCTGCTTTTGAAATCTTCGTATATTCTCCGCGCGTTGAAGGTGTTCACCTTCGCGGTGGTAAAGTTGCCCGTGGTGGTTTGCGTTGGTCTGACCGTCGTGAAGACTTCCGTACCGAAGTACTTGGTCTTGTAAAAGCACAGCAGGTTAAGAATACAGTAATCGTTCCAGTGGGTTCTAAAGGTGGCTTCGTTTGTAAGCAGCTTCCTACAGACCGTGAAGCGTTCTTCAAAGAAGGCCAAGAATGCTACAAAATCTTCATCCGCGGTTTATTAGACATCACTGATAACATCGTTCATGGTGAGATAGTTGCGCCAGAAAACGTAACCCGTCACGATGAGGACGACCCATACCTAGTTGTTGCTGCCGACAAAGGTACTGCAACATTCTCTGACATTGCTAATGGTATTGCACAAGAGTATGGCTTCTGGCTAGGCGATGCATTTGCCTCTGGTGGTTCAATCGGTTACGACCACAAGAAAATGGGTATCACAGCCAAAGGTGGTTGGGAGTCTGTTAAGCGTCATTTCCGTGAAATTGGCATTGATTGTCAAAACACTGATTTTACGGCGATCGCTATCGGCGACATGGCAGGTGATGTATTCGGTAACGGTATGTTGTTATCAAAGCACACACGCCTACAAGCTGCGTTCAACCACATGCATATTTTCATCGACCCTAACCCAGATGCTGCTAAGTCTTGGGAAGAGCGTAAGCGCATGTTTGAACTACCTCGCTCAAGTTGGGAAGATTACAACACCGACCTAATCTCTCAAGGTGGTGGTATCTTTAATCGCAGCGCTAAGTCAATCACGCTTACACCTGAAATTAAGAAAATGATCGGCACTAAGAAGGCTGCGATGACGCCAACTGAACTGATCAAAGCTATCTTAATGATGCCGGTAGACCTACTCTGGAATGGTGGTATCGGTACCTACATCAAGGCTAAATCAGAGACTGATTCAGACGTAGGGGATCGCGCTAACGATGCATTGCGTATCAATGGCTCTGAACTGGGTGCGAAAATCTTCGGTGAAGGCGGTAACTTAGGTGCAACGCAACTAGGTCGTATCGAGTTTGCTGCGAAGGGCGGTCGTATTAACACTGACTTTATCGATAATGTTGGTGGTGTGGCTTGTTCGGATAACGAAGTTAACATTAAGATTCTACTTAACTCGCTTGTTAGTGAAGGCGATTTAACGAGAAAACAACGTGACGAATTACTTTACTCAATGACTGACGAAGTGTCTGAGTTAGTATTGAAAGACTGTTACCGTCAAACGCAAACTATTTCCGTAACTCAGCTTAAGGGTGTGTCAACGCTAAAAGAGAAAATCCGCTTTATTCATGCACTTGAAAAAGACGGTAAGCTTGACCGCGTTATTGAATTCCTACCAAGCGATGAAGAGTTAGCGGATAGAGCAGCATCAGGTAAAGATTTAACTCGTCCTGAGCTATCTGTACTTGTTTCTTATGCGAAGATGGTTCTTAAAGAAACACTCGTGACTGAAGAAGTATCGAATAACCCATATTATCGCCAGCTGCTTGTACAGTCGTTCCCTGTACCACTGCGTGAACGCTTCAATAAGGCAATGGATAACCACCCACTGCGCAGCGAAATCATCGCAACCAAGTTAGCGAATAATATCGTTAACGATATGGGCTTGAACTTCATGGTGCGTATGCACGAAGAAACAGGCGCGACAGACGCTGAAATTGCACTGTGCTACAGCATTGCTCGCGAAATTTTTGGTCTGCCTAGCACGTGGTCAGAAATTAGTGCGCTAGATAACCAAATCGATGCGGCTGTACAAACAGAAATGTTGTATCAATTACGTCGTACTGTTCGTCGTGCAACACGTTGGTTCTTGCGCCACCGCAACAAGGCGATGACAATTGAGCAGAGCATTGAGCACTTCACTCCATGCTTTAAAGACCTTACCGATAATCTTCACAACTACATGGTGAGCGGTGAGAGCGAGCAGATCCGCGAAAATGCAAAGGCGTTGGCTGATAAAGGTGTACCTGCTCAACTTGCTATGCGTATTGTGTCGCTATCAAGCTTGTTCTCAGCGATGGACTTGGCTGAAGTGGCTGCAAACAGCAAGCGTCCTACGTCGCTTGTATCAAGTACTTACTTCAAGCTGGGTGCACGCATGGGTCTGCACTGGTTCTTGGCGCAAATCACTAACCAGCCGGTTCAAAACCACTGGCAGGCATTGGCTCGCGCTTCTTATCGTGAAGAGCTCGATTGGCAGCAACGTACGCTTACAGATGTTGTATTACGTAGTTTTGATGACAAAGAGCAAGATGTGGATGCGCAAATTGATGCGTGGATGGATGCGAATGAAGCATTGCTTCAGCGTTGGCAACAAATGTTGAGTGAATTCAAAACATCACAAAGCCACGACTTTGCGAAGTTCTCAGTCGCCTTACGTGAACTTATGCTACTTGCCCATAACTGTGACCACCGTAATTAAGACATCTGCTCTTAGTTACTGTTAATAAGCAGTAAAACTCTGTAGAATACCTCGGCTTTTTGCCGGGGTATTTTTTTAAGGGGAATTCATGTTTTACGATTTAGCTCGCCGTTTTATGTTCACCAAAGATGCTGAGTGGGCGCACGATTTTGCGTTAAAGAATTTGCGTCGTTATGCAAATACACCACTGTCAATGGCATGGTCTCAAAGTGTGCAAGATAAACCGACAGAATTTCTGGGCCTTGAATTTAAAAACCCAGTAGGACTCGCTGCAGGCCTAGACAAAAACGCTGAATGTATCGAAGCATTCGCGCAGATGGGCTTTGGCTTCATTGAGGTAGGGACAGTAACACCACGTCCACAAGCGGGTAATGATAAGCCTCGCATTTTCCGTTTGCCAGAACAGCACGCTGTTA
Source organism: Pseudoalteromonas pernae (assembly GCF_039831865.1). Classification (NCBI taxonomy): domain Bacteria; kingdom Pseudomonadati; phylum Pseudomonadota; class Gammaproteobacteria; order Alteromonadales; family Pseudoalteromonadaceae; genus Pseudoalteromonas; species Pseudoalteromonas pernae. The sequence goes on along the minus strand of NZ_JBDODM010000001.1, from coordinate 374,624 downwards.
TAAACCGTATGGGGTTCAACAACAAGGGTGTTGATAACCTTGTTGCCAACGTGAAAGCTGCGAATTACAACGGTATTCTTGGTATCAATATCGGTAAAAACAAAGATACGCCGAACGAGCAGGGCAAAGATGACTACATCCACTGTATGCGTAAAGTGTTCGAACATGCTTCATATATTACAGTAAATATCTCTTCTCCAAATACTCCTGGACTGCGTGACTTGCAATACGGCGAAGCGCTTGATGACTTATTATCAAGCCTGAAAAATGAGCAGCTTGATTTGATTGCTAAACATAACAAACAGGTACCTATGCTCGTAAAAGTTGCACCTGATCTTGATGCGGTACAAATTGAACAGGTGACGCAATCACTTGTAAATAACAAGATTGATGGTGTTATTGCAACTAATACAACCCTAGACAGAACAGCTGTACAAGGCCTTCAATACGCTGACGAAGCGGGTGGTTTATCGGGTCGTCCAGTGCGCGCTAAGTCGACGGATGTGATCAAAGAGATTAAACGCATCTCAGAAGGTAAACTGCCAATTATTGGTGTTGGTGGCATTGATAGCGGCGAAGCAGCTAAAGAAAAATTCAATGCTGGCGCGGACTTGGTGCAGGTTTATACTGGTTTCATTTACGAAGGACCAGGGCTAGTTAAACGGATCATTAACGCCTTATAAGGATCCGCTATTTCAGGAAATGATCCCTCGTAAAATATTATTAGAATTTATTTTACAGGGGATCACATACCGCTATAATCCAAAGTTATAAGCGTTGTATTTACTGGCTTAGCGGATAATAAAATCGAGGAAGGGATGTTACAGGCACAACAATATTGGCAATGGCAATTTTGCGAACAGCATAATGTGTTGATACTCGACATGGGTGACATGCAATTCGCTACGCCTTTTAAACGTCGCCAGTTAACGGATGAAGCCTTTTCCAATCCAAACTTTAATCTCCAAGACGCCGACTTTTATCAGCAAGTCTGCCAATATTTAAGCACATTCTCCATTTGGACAAATGCGCAGATTTGCCAGATTGCGCTCAATGCAACAGCGGTTAAACACTACCTCAAACCTATGCTCGCCAAGAGTTGGTTTTTCAACAGCTACACAGGCACTGCACCAAACCAAGAAGCAATTGTGCAATTGACGTCCAAAGCGCAAAGTGGACAATTTCTCATTGTTGATTGCGACCAATCTGCTAGCGTCTGTTTATGTTTAGAACCTCAGTTTGCTTTGGATGACAATTTGTCGCTGATGCAATTTGAAGTTATTAAGGTTTTAAACGACAGAATCGAACCTCTTTTCTATGCTCAAGGGCAACAAAAGCGCGCCTAACACTAAGGGGCTGTGATACAATCGCGTAGAATTTACGAGATAGGAAAGTCACATTGCAATTTGTCGCTCTTACATCCATTGGCATTGAACAACTGCTACAACAAGAACTCACTGATTTAGGCGCTGAAGTAAATAAACAACGCGTTGGCGCGGTGGAGTTTTCGGCCGATAGTTTAACCGCGCAAAAAATATGCTTGTGCTCTCGTCTAGCAACCCGCGTTATGATGGTGTTGCAACAAGGTAGTGAAATCGAAGATAAAGAAGCGTTATATCGTTTCGCGCGCTTCCAACCTTGGCAAGATTTCTTCGGCCCGGATCAATCGTTTGCTGTTGAATTTAACGGCACCAATCGTCTTTTGAAAAATTCACAATTTGGTGGCCTAGTCATCAAAGATGCGGTGTGTGACTACTTTAATGATTTGTATGAGCGTCGCCCGAACGTCAGTAAAGAAACTCCTGATGTGCGCATTATTGCCAAGCTCAATCGAGACAAATTAACCCTATACATCGATTATTCAGGACCGCGATTGTCACAACGTGGTTATCGTGCTGCACAAGGTAAAGCACCACTCAAAGAGCATCTAGCAGCCGCATTAGTGATGCGAAGTGGTTGGTTAGAGGACATGTCAAAGCCGCTGTTCGACCCAACGTGTGGTTCGGGTACCCTGTTGATTGAAGCTGCGCTAATTGCCCAGAAGCGCGCACCGGGCCTTACCCGTGATAACTTCGCCTTCGAACGTTTACCAAGTTTCCGTGTCGCCAAATTCAAAGAGTTAAAACAAGCAATCAAGGATGAGGTTAATGAAGACGTCAAACCTTGGTTGATTGGCCATGACATCAACACACGTGTTATTGAAAAGGCACAGGAAAATGCGCGCAGTGCGGGTGTTGATGGGCTTATCGAGTTCAGTGCAGGCGATCTGGCTAACATGAAAGCGCCGGCGAAACGCCCAGGTGTTTTACTGGCAAACTTACCTTATGGCGAACGTCTAGGTTCAATGGCGGAAATTGTCTCCTTGTATCGCCAACTTGGTCATCAACTTAAACAACACTTTGTGCATTGGCGCGCTGCGTTATTGATCAGCGAACCAGATATGTTGAAGTTGTTCAAGCTTGTTAAGAAGAAGCAATACAAATTCAAAAACGGTCCGTTGGATACAGTGCTCGCGCTATACGACATTACCGAACAGCAGACCCAAGGTCAGAGCGACTCAAAGACGCCATTACACTTTGAGCAATCTACCGCGTTTGCCAATCGCCTTAAGAAGAATGGCCAAGCGCTGAAAAAGTGGCTTAAAAGCGACGAAATTAGTGCCTACCGCATTTATGATGCGGACATTCCTGAGTACAACGTAGCTGTAGATGTCTACGGCGACAGTGCCGTCATCTATGAATATGCGGCACCTAAGAATATCGACCCTGCAGTGGCGCAAAAGCGCCTTCAAGATGTATTGATGTTGACCTGTGAAACCTTAGAGATACCGCCGGCTAAAGTTGCCCTCAAAGAGCGTCGTAAGCAAAAAGGGGATAGCCAGTACCAAAGCCAAGGCTCTCAAGGTAAAACCCAAGTTGTTCATGAATATGGCGCCCAATTTGAAGTGAACTTATTCGACTATCTTGATACCGGTATTTTCCTTGATCATCGTTTGGCGCGTAAGCGTGTTCGCGAGATGAGCCAAGGTCAGCGTGTTCTTAACTTGTTTGCTTACACAGGTACTGCATCGGTTCAAGCTGCGCTAGGTGGTGCAAAGTCGGTAACCACGGTGGACATGTCAAAAACCTATCTACAATGGGCACAACGTAACTTCGCACTGAACAAACTCAAAAGCCCGCGTTATCGCTTTGAGCAAGGTGATTGTATTGAGTGGTTAAAGCGTACTCGCGGCGAATATGATGTCATATTTTTAGACCCGCCGACATTTTCGAACTCAAAGCGCATGCGTGAGAGTTTTGATGTACAGCGTGACCACGTAGCCTTAATTCAGCATGCTGTGAAGCTACTATCAAAGCAGGGCACGTTATTGTTCTCGAACAATAAACGGGGATTCAAAATGGATATTGATGCGTTGGAACTAAGCGGTTTAGTATGCGAAAACATTACTGAGCAGACTTTGTCACCAGATTTCGCCCGCAATAAACAAATTCATAATGCTTGGATAATCCGCCGTGGCTAAGGTGGTGTTGTATCACACAGATGGTTGTCATCTGTGTGAACAGGCTTATGAATTGTTGTCGGCTCATGAACTTGTCGATAGCATAGAGCAAAGAGACATAATTAATGATGCTGCTTGGTTAGAGGCGTATCAAATACGTATTCCAGTGTTGGCTCTAGCACAATCTTCACAGTCAGTTGATTTAGGCTGGCCTTTTGATTATCAATCAGTTACAAAATTTTTGAAGCAGTATGGATCTAATTAGAATTACAAATGGCCAACTCGCATTTGGTACTCATCCTCTTCTAGACGGTGCTCACGCCGTTATTGAACACGGCGAACGTGTGTGTGTAGTTGGCAGAAACGGTGCTGGTAAATCAACGTTTCTAAAAGTACTCAGTGGTGATGTTATTCTCGACGATGGTGACATCAACCAAGTCAATGAATTGAAAATTGCCCGCCTTGAACAGGACCCGCCACGTAATAGCGAAGGAACTGTATTTGACTATGTTGCCGACGGTCTGCCCACGCTTGCGCGCTTGTTAAAAGAATTCCATGCGTTAAATCTTTCATTGGCTGAAAATGCCAGTGATGAAAAATCGCTGAACCGACTCGCGAATTTATCAGCAGACATCGAAGCACACGATGGCTGGCGTTTTGAGTCAAAAATTAAACTTGTGTTAGGGCAACTGCAACTAGAAGCAGATTCGTTATTAAGCACTTTATCCGGTGGTTGGTTACGTAAAGTCGCGCTTGCTAAGGCTCTCGTTGGTGAACCTGATTTATTGCTACTCGATGAGCCGACTAACCACTTAGATGTAGCATCGGTACAGTGGTTAGAACAATTCCTTAAAGAATTCAAAGGCGCCATAGTTTTTATTTCGCACGACCGTGCATTCATCCGTTCACTGGCTACTCGCATCCTAGATTTAGACCGAGGTCAGCTTGTTTCGTACCCAGGTGATTACGCGACTTATTTGGAACGTAAAGCCCACGATTTGAAAGTTGAAGAGCAACAAAACGCAGAGTTTGACAAAAAGCTGGCTGAAGAAGAAACCTGGATCCGCCAAGGCATTAAAGCGCGCCGTACTCGTAACGAAGGTCGCGTCAGAGCGCTTAAGTCTTTACGTCAAGAGCGTAAGCAGCGTATTGAACAAGTTGGTAAAGTTGATCTTAACATTGAAACTGCAGCGCGTTCAGGGAAGTTGGTTGCTGAAGCTAAACACCTTAGTCATGCTTTTGGCGATAAGGTCATCGTCGATGATTTCTCGACTTTGTTAATGCGCGGCGACCGTGTCGGTTTAGTCGGCCCTAATGGTGTCGGTAAAACCACTTTGTTGAAATTGTTATTCGGCCAACTAAATCCAGATAGCGGTAAGCTAAAGCAGGGTGTAAACCTTGAAATTGCCTATTTCGATCAATATCGTGCCAAGCTCGACGAAGAGGCAAGCGTTCAAGACAACGTTGCTGATGGTAAACAAGAAGTGCAAATTGGTGGCCGCAGTCGTCATGTACTCGGATATTTACAAGATTTCTTATTTCCGCCTAAGCGCGCTCGTACACCGGTGAAAGCACTCTCAGGTGGTGAGAAAAACCGTCTGTTATTGGCGAAGATATTCTTGAAACCCTCTAACGTGTTGGTACTAGACGAACCAACAAACGACTTGGATATTGAAACGCTCGAATTACTTGAAGAGATCGTAAACCAGTATCAAGGTACTGTGTTGATCGTTAGCCATGACCGTGAGTTTATTGACAACACCTGTTCAAGCGTCTGGGGCTTTGACGGCAATGGCAAAATTACCGAAGTGATCGGCGGTTACAGCGATTATGAAGACTATCGCCAACAATTGTTGGCACAAAAAGTAAAAGAAGCAGCACCCAAGCCTGTGGTTGAAGTTACTAAGCCGGCTAAAACAAAATCCTCCAACAAGTTATCTTACAAAGACAAACGTGAACTTGAACAACTCCCAGGTTTAGTTGAAGAGTTAGAAGAAGCTATTGACACCTTGCAGCAAGAAGTAAATAGTAGTGACTTTTTTAAGCAAGATAATGAATTTACGTCTGCTAAGTTGAACCAATTGGCAGAGCTTGAGTCGAAGCTTGAAGCTGCGTTCACCCGCTGGGAAGAACTCGAAGAATTACAAAATCAGTAGTAGGGAAGAAGATGAAAAAATCCTTAGTTGCATTAAGTATTGCTGCTGGCATGAGCGCCGGAGCGAATGCTGCGGTATATCAGCTAGAAGAGCTAAGTACACTCGATACAGCGAAACATCATTACATCACAGACGTAAACAATAACGGTGACGTAATTGGTCAAGCGCGTGGTATTTATAACCTCCCAATCGACGTGAGCTACATTGATTTTACAGAAAATACGATCAAAAACGCGTATGAAAACTGGGAAACTAGATATTTCGAGCAAATCAATAAAGACATTACCTTTACACTGGACGACATTGCCGCAGGCAATATCAATGCAGATGCGTTGACCTTTATGCTGGCATTTTTGTCTGACCGAAACGGTGATGGGAAGTGGCAGAAGCTGGCAGATATCGTCGCGGTAGACTTCACCCCAAGTCCAGCGATTGAAGTGACCTTGACCGATGTTGTGTCAAGCGAATTCGACGGCCTTACTCGCAGCGTCAATGCGTTGTATAACGCCATTAGTGAAGATGGTGTGCGTGTTGGCTCAGCGTCAGCACCTTATAGCAAAGTAGAATTTACGCCAGAGGGCGAAGAGGAAGCAGAATCCTTCTTCATCCGTGAATATCGTTCTCGCGGTGTGGTTGTGTCTAACACCGGAGTGGTGACAACATTACCTGTAATTGACGATACATATGGTGGCGAAGGAACAGCGACAGATGTCGTGATGCGCCCAGATGGCGGTTATTACGTGGTTGGTAGTAGCTCAATTGGCGTCACTACCGATGGCCAAGATAATTACGATGAAAACTGCGATGGTCTAGACGAGCCTGTTGAAGTGTGCGTTTGGCGTTATGAAAACGCTGCGTCTTCTAATTTACTGAGCAGCTTGTATAACCGCCGTGCAGTGCAATGGACACTCGACGCTAACCTCAATGTTGTGGAAACCAAAGAACTAGGTCTTGGTCTAGTGCGAGAAGAAGACGAAGATAACGCCTTCGTATCGGTGGCTCTTGCCGTAAACGCAGATGGTGTATCGGTAGGCTATTCTCATGTTCGTCGTTACAACAATGAGAATTCAATTCTTACCATGCCTGTGGCGTTTAAAGATGGTGAAGTGATTGAACTATTGAATCAAGAAGACGATTGGCGTGCTGGTAAAGCGTTGGCAATTACCGATGAAGGTATAATCGTTGGTTACGGTACTAAAATAATTGAAGGTCGCACGACGACTAAATTCTTCTATCACGATTTAAATACAGGGACGACTGCGTTCCCAACAGACTACTTCTCGAGCTCAAGTTCTGTGGCGCGTGATGTTAATGCGAATGGACTCGTCGTTGGCGAAGGTGAAGTTGATGTTGTGAGTTCTTCTAGCCGTCGCCGTGAAGCTTTCCTCTATAGCATTGGTGATGATGCCGTTGCGAATATCAACGACCTATTACCTTGTTACGATACCGACGGTGAGAGCGATTACCCTTATAACTTCTCAGAAGCAACAGCGGTTGATGATGACGGTACCATCTATGGTGTAGCAACTAAAACAGTTCAGAAGTTGAATGCACGTGGTGAAGTTGAAGTTGACGATTCAGGTAAGACATTATTCGAAAGTGTTGCCATGCCTGTTATGTTAACTCGTATTGCCGGTGGGGAAGTTGAGGAGTGTCCACCCGCTGCAGCAGGTACATACGAGCGTCAAAGTGGCTCATTCGGATGGCTAGCATTGTTGGCTTTACCATTACTTGCGCTAAGACGAAGATTTATTCGTTAATCATGCGTTAGGATATATAAAAGCCCTGCTATTGCAGGGCTTTTTTGTGCTCTATAAAAAGTGGTAGCTCATAACAACCCGCTAAGAACTACCGAGTATTGTTTTTACTTAGAAGTAAGCACGGATACCGAGACGGAAGTTTCTACCAGGTAATGGCGCTTGATCTTTGATAAATGATGTATGCACAAAGCCTAATTCATCACCTAAGTTTTGTGCTTGAACATATGCTACGCCATCAAACGAACCCAACGTGAAGTTGTAATTAACTTTAAAATCTACAAGTGTGTAGCTATCTGTCGTTGTTTCGTACGCAGAAATGTTGTCTTGCTCAAGGTAGTGAGTTGCAATTAAAGCAAGATCCCAATTGTTGCGAGTATAGCTTAGTTGGCTACCAAGTTTTGCAGCTGGTATACGAGGTAAGTACCCATCATTTTTTAATTTGGCTATCACTGAGTCAGCAAAACCTTTTATTTCCCAGTTAGTTGAAAGAGCATAGTGCATGTCTAGCTCGAAGCCATACAGCTCTGCGTCAGCACTTTGATAGTGGTACACGGCCATGGCGTCTTCATCCGCAACGCTTTGATCAATGAAACCCATTTCATGCTCAAAAGCTAGACCAGTGTTTTCTTGGTAATAAAAGTTTTCTACGTCATTGTAAAATAGACTCAAGTTGAAGCCAAAGTCACCGACATATTTGCGCCAGCTAAAGTCGATATTAGTCGCCGTTTCTTGCTTGATGTCTTCTGGTTCGAAATGGGCTTCACCTTCTTCAATGTGATAACCTAAACCTAACTCATAAGTACCGGTAGCAATATGCACGCCGTTAGACAATAGCTCACCTGTGAGTGGTGAACGCTCAGAATGAGATACACTTAATGCCACAGAGTGGCCCTCATTGTAATCCCAAATGCCACCGAGTGAGACACTGATATTGGTATCGTCATATTCATAATGAATAGTTTCATCATGCAGCTCTTCACCTAGGTGATCATCATGCTCTTCTTCATGGTCATGATGCATTTCAGCTATATCACTGCTTAGTTGGTAGTCTTCAACACGACCGCCGATTTCAAGAGTAAATGCTCCGAACTCACGCTCTTCTAGCAAATAAAGGGCATGAACTTTTGTATCCGTTGCTGGTGTGAAAGCTTCTTCACCATCTGCACGATAGTCACTGCTGCTAAAATGATAGCCTAACGTACCATGCCAATTACCAAGACGATGTTTCGCATTAACACGAACTTCTCGCGCCGTGTTTGAAAATACGGTGCCGATTTCCCCATCTTCAATCTCAGCGTGTTGATAATCTGTATAGCCAGCCCGCATAGTCAGGGTTTCGAGGATACTGTCATGGAATGAATAGCTAGCTAATGCTTGCCATCTGTCTTGCTCCATACGAGCAAATACAGACTCTTCTTCATGTGCTAGGGCATCTTCTTCGTGCTCTAGGTGGTCTTCTTCGTGCTCGTGCTCGTGCTCATCACCATGGTCATGATGGCCATGACCATGCGCTGGAATGCCATAATCACTCTCAATACGTCCAAATGACAAACCCAAAGTCCAGTGATCAGCTACGTAGCTACTACCAATATTGACAGCGCCACTGTTGATGAAGGTATTCTCAACTGAATCGAGTGCCTCAGCTTCATCTTCCTCATGTTCTTGAAAATAGTAGGTAGGTGTCTGGTAATCTTTGCCTACACGGTCAGTTCCATCAACATGCACGTTAAAACCGTCATGTCCAGCGGCAAACTTACCCGCATAGGTGTTGGTATTGGACACAGTGTCGTGGGAATATTCGCCCGTACCTTCGTAACCGACGATTACATCTGTAGGAATGCGGCTATCAACTACATTTACGACACCGCCAATCGCGCCTGAGCCATAGAGTAGGGTTGCTGGACCACGAAGCACTTCGATTTGCTCTGCAGCAATTGATTCCGTGCTCACCGCGTGGTCAGGGCCAACACGAGATGCATCTGCACTGTCCAAACCATTTTGAGTGATTTTTACTCGAGGACCATCAAGACCTCGGATGATAGGGCTCGAAGACACCGGGCCGAAATAACTTGCGTTAATGCCTGGCAGACCTTTGAGTGTTTCTCCCAGCGTAGGTTGTGCACGATCACGCAAATCATCACCGCTCAACACTGATACTGGCGATACCATATCTAAGTTATTTTTGTCTAAACCAGACGCATAGACAACAACCGTTTCGATAGAAGATTCATTCAACGTTATACGTAATTGTTCATCGCCTGAGCCAACTTCAATACGCTTATCAACATAATTCTCTTTGCTGAAATGAAGTTGTCCACTTTGGTCTACCTCAATGGTAAATTGACCATTTTTATCTGTACGAATACTTTGCTTTTTACCGTGGTAATGCACAGCGACACCAGCTAAAGGCTGATTGTTATCATCCGCAACAACACCTGTAATTGTGCCAGCAAACGCAGAAGGAGAGCCCAGAAGTGCGGCTACAGAAAGAGAGAGCAGAGTTGGTTTTGACATTGAGATACTTCCGTTAACTAACAATGGTGATACTATAACATTGTAAAAAAGCAAAAAACAATGATGTTATATTATAACTTATTTAAAAAACTTACCTGAGCAATTTTGACTATACTCAACAGTGGAAGTTAAAAATAAAAGATAGTAGCCATGAGCGATAAAGGACGAGTTTTTAAAGCGCACTTTACCATTATCGACAACGTGCATCATTGCCATTTACATGAACACTTCACTACTGCGCGCAGAGAGACTGAATCCCTGCAACATTTCATATTAAGGTTATTGGGATTTTGTCTATTCGCGTACAGGCATGATCTAGTGTTGTGCGAGTCAAAGACCAAGCCTCAACTCGATATCTTTGCCTCCACCTTGTATGACGATTATGAACTGGTAATTGAAGTTTTTAATGACAATATCGATGAACTTACAAAAATTCGTAACCAAAGTAGGGTGCTTTACGTCATAACAACCACACCTTTGGATGCTGAATTAGCGCGTTGGTTGGCATTACATAACAGTGTAGAAGTCATTGTTGTGCAAAGCGAAGCAGTTGCTGAGCTTGAGCGAGTTTTATCGCGTTCTATGCATTGGGATGTGTGTGTAGACAGTGACGAAATAGCGATTACCGCGAACGATACGTTTATTCGTTCACCTATTACAATCCATTGGCCTTAATCGGTTTCTAGAATAATATCGCCTTGAGGCATGCTACAACAAAGCAGTATTTCACCGTCCCTGACGAAGGCTAAAGGTTCATGAGTGTAACGGACTTCGCCTTGTTTAAGCGTCGCGCGACAGGCTCCGCAAAAGCCTTCACGGCATTGATAGGCAGGATGTTCCCCTTGTAATTCTAAATTGCGCAGCAGTGAACCGTTGCTCTGATCAAAGCAATGTTCTTTGCCGTTGTAGATAATTTTAGTTTGGTGTTTAGACACAGGAGATTACTAAGTGAAGGGAAAGGGGTCCCATAAGGGACCCATGACAGATTTATAGGTCAAAGTCGCCAAAATCATTGGCATCAACTTGGGAATCAATCTGGCCAACAAGATATGAGCTGATTTCAGCTTCCTGCGGTGCTACCTGAACGTTGTCAGAAACAAGCCAAGAGTTGATCCATGGGATTGGGTTACTCTGAGCTTCGAACTGAGTCGGTAGGCCAACGGCCGCCATACGTACATTAGTAATGTATTCAACATATTGGCACAAGATATCTTTGTTAAGACCGATCATCGAACCATCTTTGAACAAATACGCAGCCCACTCTTTTTCTTGCTGTGCAGCATCAACAAACATTTGAATAGCTTGTTCTCGACACTCAGCGGCAATTTCCGCCATTTGAGGGTCGTCTTTACCTTCTTGCATGATGTTGAGAATGTGTTGAGTACCGGATAGGTGCAATGCTTCGTCACGCGCGATAAGCTTGATAATTTTCGCATTGCCTTCCATTAACTCACGCTCAGCAAACGCAAATGAGCAGGCGAAAGATACGTAGAATCGGATAGCTTCTAAGATGTTCACCGACATAATGGCTAGGTACAAACGTTTCTTCAATTCATGTAAAGAAACATCAATAACTTCGCCATTTACTGTGTGTTGGCCTTCACCGTACAGGTTATAAAGTGATGTAAGGTGAATCAAATCGTCATAGTAACGAGTAACTTCATCAGCACGTTCATTAATGCGATCGTTGGTTACGATGTCATCAAAAATCACTTCAGGTGATTGGGTAACGTTACGGATAATGTGCGTGTATGAACGGCTATGAATTGTTTCACTGAACGCCCATGTTTCAATCCACGTCTCTAACTCTGGTAGCGATACAATTGGCAGTAGAGCGACGTTGGGTGAGCGACCTTGAACACTATCAAGAAGCGTTTGGTATTTTAGATTGCTTAAAAAGATATGGCGTTCGTGCTCAGGCAAAGACTGAAAATCAACACGGTCTTTACTTACGTCTACTTCTTCTGGGCGCCAGAAGAAAGACAATTGCTTTTCTATTAACTTTTCAAAAATAGGGTATTTTTGTTGGTCATAGCGCGATACGTTCACCGTTTGCCCGAAAAACATCGGTTCTTTTAATTGGTCGTTACGATTACGGCTAAAAGTGGTGTATGACATAGTCGTGGGATCTCGATTCAAAGTACTTAATACAGAGCGAAGCGGCTTCAAAGCCGCTCACTGTTGTTATTATATTTTACAAGCGCCGCCTTCACAGCCGTCATCTGCTTGCGGTGTGAGTTCGTCTTGGACATCGGAAGCACCATCACGGGTGTTGTGATAGTACAGCGTTTTCACACCAAGTTTGTATGCTGTTAGTAAGTCTTTTAACAACAGCTTCATTGGTACTTTACCGCCTTCGAACTTATTTGGATCATAATTGGTGTTCGCAGAGATAGTTTGGTCAACAAATTTCTGCATGATACCAACAAGCTGTAGGTAACCATCATTTGATGGAATATCCCAAAGTAATTCGTACTGATCTTTCAGTGCTTCATATTCTGGAACTACTTGCTTCAAGATACCGTCTTTCGATGCTTTCACACTGATATGCCCACGCGGTGGCTCGATACCGTTAGTCGCATTCGAAATTTGCGATGAGGTTTCTGAAGGCATCAACGCAGATAACGTCGAGTTACGCATACCGTGCGCAACGATACTTTCTCTTAACGCATCCCAATCAAGGTGAAGAGGCTCATCACATACGCTATCAAGATCTTTCTTGTAGGTATCAATAGGCATGATACCTTTCGCATAAGTGGTTTCATCAAATTTAGGACAAGCGCCTTTTTCTTTCGCCAATTCGTTTGATGCTTTCATCAGGTAATACTGAATTGCTTCGAACGTCTTGTGGGTCAGCCCATTTGCACTGCCATCAGAGTAACGCTTACCATTTTTCGCAAGATAGTAGGCAAAGTTGATAACGCCTACACCCAGTGTACGACGACCCATAGTTGCATTGAATGCAGCAGGTACTGGGTACTCTTGGTAATCAAGCAGGTTATCCAGTGCGCGTACGGCGAGCTCCGCAAGTTCTTCTAGTTCATCTAGCGACTCGATAGCACCTAAGTTAAATGCCGACAGTGTACACAAGGCAATTTCACCTTCTTCGTCATTAACATGGCTAAGAGGCTTAGTCGGTAGTGCGATTTCTAGGCAAAGGTTAGATTGGCGAATCGGTGCAACTTTGGCGTCGAACGGGCTGTGAGTATTACAGTGGTCAACGTTTTGCAGATAGATACGGCCAGTACTCGCACGCTCCTGTAAGAACATAGAGAACAACTCGATAGCTTTTATGCGCTTCTTGCGAATTGACTCATCCTGCTCGTACTTAACGTACAGTTCTTCAAACTTCTCTTGGTCTTCAAAAAACGCATCGTATAAACCAGGGACGTCAGATGGACTGAATAAGGTAATAAAGCCATCTTTAATAAGACGTGTGTACATGAGTTTGTTGAACTGTACGCCGTAATCTAGGTGGCGAACACGGTTATCTTCCACGCCTCGGTTGTTTTTAAGAACTAATAGGTTCTCAACTTCCAAGTGCCACAATGGGTAGAATAGGGTCGCAGCACCGCCACGTACACCGCCTTGTGAACAGCTTTTTACTGCTGTTTGGAAGTGCTTATAAAATGGGATACAGCCAGTGTGGTACGCTTCACCATTGCGAATCGGGCTGCCTAATGCACGGATACGACCTGCGTTAATACCGATACCAGCACGTTGCGATACGTATTTTACAATCGCTGAAGAAGTAGCGTTAATTGAATCTAGGCTATCGGCACATTCAATCAATACACACGAGCTGAACTGACGTGTTGGTGTACGTACACCTGACATAATCGGTGTAGGCAATGAAATCTTAAACAGAGACACAGCATCATAAAAACGCTTGATGTAATCAAGGCGAGTCTCTTTTGGATAGTCAGAAAACAGGCTAGCAGCAACTAACATATAAAGAAACTGGGCGCTTTCATAGATATCACCTGTTACACGGTTTTGAACTAGATATTTACCTTCTAGTTGCTTCACCGCTGCATAGCTGAAATTTAAATCGCGAGCGTGATCAATGAACGTGTCCATTTGTTCAAATTCAGACTGCGTGTAATCAGCGAGTAGGTGTTGGTCATAACGCTTATCTTCAACAAGCTTAACAACATGATCAAACAGTTTAGGTGGCTCGAATTGACCATATGCTTTTTTACGTAAGTGGAAAATAGCAAGGCGTGCAGCCAAGTACTGATAGTCAGGAGTATCTTTTGAGATCAAATCAGCGGCAGATTTGATAATCGTTTCATGAATGTCTTCCGTGCGGATCCCGTCATAAAACTGGATGTGAGACTTCAATTCAACCTGTGATACTGAGACATTGTTTAGACCTTCAGCAGCCCAAGCAATAACACGGTGGATCTTATCCAGATCCAACGCTTCCTTTCGTCCGTCACGTTTGCTAACAGATAACTGTTGATTCATTGTCGTAGCCCATAATTATAATTAGTTGTCATAGCGCACAGCTGTCAAAGTGTAACTTTCAGCTCTGTTTGAGGTAACAAGAGCAGGGGGCGTATAAACTCTCACTGCAACGTACCTCGAGTCATAAATGAATATGACTGTTTAACATTTAAACACTAGATATGGTGTTTTAAACTTTGTGACTCACAAGATAGTGGGGTCTGAAACCTTTTGCAAGCGCTGATCACATGAGCAATCTGTGGATAACTAGCGTCTGTTAGTGGTCCTTAACCTTATAGCATTTTTAATGCTGTCAATTGCTGAAAATCAACGTCAAAAAATACAAATTTAATGATTTTTTACTGTGATGATTGAATGATTTTTTTATCATCAATTAGCACATGATTCACACAACTGAAATTCTCGCAAGCACTATATCTGGTGTTTAAATTTTAACTAAACACCAGATATAGTGTAAGAGGTGTTTGCGCAAACACCAAATATTGATTTTTGCTTAGTGACTAAGCAAGCTTTTCAAAATGCAGAATGTAGTTAACGCTTAGATCTTGACCGAGCGTGTATTGCTTGGTGATTGGGTTGTAGCTTAGGCCAGCACTATTTCGTACTTTGAGCCCCGCTTGCTCAGCCCATTGAATTAACGTTGAAGGGCGAATGAATTTACTGTGGTCGTGAGTCCCTTCTGGCACGAGTTTAAGGAGCTTTTCAGCACCTAGAATCGCATAAAGGTAGGCTTTGGTCGTTTTGTTTAATGTTGAGAAGTACACATTCGCGCCTGGTTTTGCCAGTGCCGCAGCACTTGCAATGATCGATTGAGGATCGGGCACGTGCTCAAGCATTTCCATACAAGTAACAACATCAAAGCGTTCTGGATTTTGCTCTGCGTATTGCTCCGCAGTGATTTGTTGATAATCTACTTTTACTCCAGTTTCTAAACTATGGAGTTTCGCAACATTTAATGGCTCGCGTCCCATATCGATGCCAGTTACCTGTGCTCCTAACTTCGCCATGCTCTCTGCTAAGATACCCCCACCGCAGCCTATATCGAGCGTTTCTTTATCTGCTAAGCCGTGTGCGTAGCGGGCGATGAAGTCTAATCGCAAGGGGTTAATTTCGTGCAAGGGTTTGAACTCTCCGTCCATGTCCCACCAGCGCTCTGCTATGGCTTCAAATTTAGCGATTTCAGCACTGTCTACATTTTGATGTTCGGTCATATAAAACTTCCTCGTGTTTCTCAGGCCATTATACGGGGGGATTTTATGAAATCGCAAAAATTTAGCGCCTGTAAAAACAAAAATTATGTGATAGCATGGTTCGAGATAATAACGACAATGGGTCTGTAGGGCTAACTAGGCAAGAAGCTTGGTGATTTAACCCGCAGGCGCTAATAAGAAGGAAAGTGATATCAATGACTGATCTCGCCAATGAAGTCCTTCCGGTTAATATTGAAGATGAGTTAAAGAACTCCTACCTTGATTATGCGATGAGTGTAATCGTAGGACGTGCGCTACCCGATGTACGTGACGGCTTGAAGCCTGTTCACCGTCGTGTATTGTTCGCGATGAATGAACTCCGCAATGACTGGAACAAACCATATAAAAAATCAGCACGTGTTGTTGGTGATGTAATCGGTAAGTACCACCCCCATGGTGACAGCGCAGTTTACGATACAATTGTTCGTATGGCGCAGCCGTTTTCACTACGTTATATGTTGGTGGATGGCCAAGGTAACTTTGGTTCGGTAGATGGTGACTCAGCTGCTGCGATGCGTTACACCGAAGTGCGCATGTCTAAGCTCTCCCAAGAGCTACTAGCCGATTTAGAAAAAGAAACGGTTGATTATGTGCCTAACTATGATGGCACAGAGCAAATCCCTGATGTATTACCTACAAAAGTACCTAACTTACTCGTAAACGGTTCGTCTGGTATTGCAGTAGGTATGGCAACAAACATTCCTCCGCACAACTTGAATGAAGTTATCAATGGTTGTTTGGCGCTTATTCAAGAGCCTGAGACAACGATTGAAGAGCTAATGGATTACATTCCAGGCCCTGACTTCCCAACTGCCGCAATCATCAACGGTAAAAAAGGCATCGAGCAAGCGTATAAAACAGGCCGTGGAAAAATCTACATCCGTGCGCGCGCTGAAATCGAAGTCGACGAAAAAACCAGTCGTGAAACCATCATAGTTCACGAAATTCCATATCAAGTTAACAAAGCACGTCTGATTGAAAAGATTGCTGAACTTGTTAAAGACAAAAAGATTGAAGGCATTAGCGCACTTCGTGACGAATCCGATAAAGACGGTATGCGTATCGTTATCGAGATCAAACGTGGCGAAGTAGGTGAAGTTGTACTTAACAACTTGTATGCACAAACGCAGATGCAAACAGTGTTTGGTATCAATATGGTTGCCCTAGACGGCAATCAGCCGAAGTGTTTCAACCTTAAAGAAATGCTTGAAGCGTTTATCTTACACCGTCGTGAAGTAGTTACACGCCGCACTGTGTTTGATCTTCGCAAGGCACGCGAGCGTGCGCATACGCTTGAAGGCTTAGCAATCGCGCTTGCCAATATTGACCCTATCATTGAACTGATCCGCAAATCGCCAACACCAGCAGAAGCGAAGGCTGGCTTGGTTGCTCGCCCATGGGAATTGGGTAATGTAAAAGCAATGTTGGAGAAGGCAGGGGACAATGCTGCTCGTCCAGATTGGCTTGCTGATGACCTAGGTATTCGTGATGGTCAGTACTATTTATCAGAGCAACAAGCTCAAGCAATCCTTGAACTTCGCCTGCACAAACTAACAGGCTTAGAGCACGAGAAGATCCTTGACGAGTATCAAGAACTACTTGAACTAATCGCTGAACTACTACATATCTTGGGTTCGCCAGAGCGCTTGATGGAAGTTATCCGCGATGAGTTAGTTACTATCAAAGAAACTTATGGTGATGAGCGTCGTACAGAAATCAGTGCTGCTGCACACGATATCAGCCTAGAAGATTTGATCACTGAAGAAGACGTTGTAGTAACGCTTTCTCACGAAGGTTATGTGAAATATCAACCGCTTAGCGACTACGAAGCACAGCGTCGCGGTGGTAAAGGTAAGTCCGCAACGAAGATGAAAGATGAAGACTTTATCGAACGTCTACTTGTTGCCAATACCCACGATACGATTTTGTGCTTCTCAACAGCAGGCCGTTTGTACTGGTTGAAAGTTTATCAATTGCCACTAGCGAGCCGAGCTGCGCGCGGTAAGCCAATTGTGAATTTATTGCCACTTGAAGCAGATGAGCGTATTACCGCTATCTTGCCTGTACGTGATTACGAAGAAGACAAGTATGTATTCATGGCAACCGCACACGGTATTGTTAAGAAGACACCACTTGTTGATTACTCTCGTCAGCGTGCCAGTGGCATCATCGCAGTTAACCTAAAAGATGGTGACAGCCTGATTGGTGTAGATATCACAGACGGTTCTAACGAAGTAATGCTGTTTACCGACGCGGGTAAGGTTGTGCGTTTCAGTGAAGAACATGTTCGTTCCATGGGCCGCACGGCTACCGGTGTTCGTGGTATTAAGATGCCGGACGACGTGTCAGTTGTATCACTGATTGTGCCTCACACTGATGGCGCAGTCCTGACGGTTACAGAAAACGGCTACGGTAAACGTACTGAACTTGCTGAATACCCAACTAAAGGTCGTGCGACTCAAGGTGTGGTATCAATCAAAGTGAGTGAACGAAACGGCCGCGTTGTCGGTGCAGTACAAGTCGATGATAACGACGAAATCATGATTATTTCAAACCGTGGCACGCTGGTACGTACACGTGTAAATGAAGTGTCTATGGTTGGTCGTAACACCCAAGGTGTTATTTTGATTCGTACAGTTGACGGCGAACAGGTAGTTGGTTTACAACGTATCGAAGAGATCGACGAAGATGAATTTCCTGTAGAGCAATCGGATGAAGCAGCAGTTGGCGAGCAAGCGCCAGA
Source organism: Pseudoalteromonas pernae (assembly GCF_039831865.1). NCBI lineage: Bacteria > Pseudomonadati > Pseudomonadota > Gammaproteobacteria > Alteromonadales > Pseudoalteromonadaceae > Pseudoalteromonas > Pseudoalteromonas pernae. The sequence goes on along the minus strand of NZ_JBDODM010000001.1, from coordinate 356,232 downwards.
GGTTGTTGCAGATGACCCCGAGCAAGATGCAGAATAATCATTTTTAAAGCGGCTTTGGCCGCTTTTTTTATCCCTTATATAAAATTAATTCAATTCAAATAATGCGCATACGCGCGTATTGTTTACCTACGCAAAGTGGAATGAGGAAGTATTAATGAGCGTATATAACTTTTGTGCCGGGCCGGCAATGTTACCACCGGCAGTTATGAAAAAAGCGCAACAAGAGTTTTTAGATTGGCAGGGACTAGGTGTATCTGTCATGGAAGTAAGTCACCGTGCAGAGCCGTTTTTAACAATGGCCAAAGAGTGCGAAGCCCGACTACGACGTTTAATGAATATTAGTGATGAATTCGCCGTGCTGTTTATGCATGGTGGTGGCCGCGGTCAATTTGCAGCAGTGCCTTTAAACTTGCATCTCGATGATGCTCCTGCTGTTTATGTCAATACTGGCATCTGGTCAGATGGCGCAGCCAAAGAAGCACAAAAGTACACTGATGTGATTGAATTGAATGTACGTGACGATAAAGACGGTAGATTTGGCGTACAACCTGTTTCTCAATGGCCACTGCCTGAAAACGCCAGTTATATTCACTATTGCCCGAACGAGACCATTGACGGTGTCGAGTTGTTCGATGTACCAAGCCACCCAACTGCACCCATCGTAGCCGATATGTCTTCCATGATCTTATCGCGCGAGATCGATGTTGATCAATTTGATGTTATCTATGCTGGTGCTCAAAAGAATATCGGCCCATCAGGGTTGTCTATTGTGATTGTGCGCAAAACCTTACTCGAACGCGAAGGTTTGCCGCGCCCGGGTATTCTTGATTATGCCACCGAAGCAAAGCAAGAGAGTATGTACAATACTCCACCTACTTTTGCTTGGTACCTTGCTGATGTCGTTTTCAAATGGTTAGAAGAACAAGGTGGTGTGCCGGCAATGCAGCGCCACAATCAAAACAAAGCGGCTATTCTTTACGATTACATTGATAGTTCTGATTTTTACTCCAACAAGGTTGAAAAAGAGTGTCGTTCACTCATGAATGTACCGTTTTGGTTAAACGATGAAAGCCTTAATGACCGCTTCATCGAGCTATCAAAACAAGCTGGATTACTTGCACTTGAAGGGCATCGCTACGTAGGTGGTATGCGCGCGAGTATTTATAACGCCATGCCAGTCGCAGGTATTGAAGCACTTGTGACATTCATGGACCAATTCGCTAAGGAGCATAGTTGATGGACTCCTTGCGTTTAGAACCTATAAAGCAAGTCAACGGCGAGGTTGTATTGCCCGGTTCCAAGAGCCTATCGAATCGCATCTTATTGCTCGCGGCCTTGTGTAACGGTACGACCAAAGTAACCAATTTACTAGACAGCGACGATATTCGCCATATGCTTGGCGCGTTAGCGGAAATGGGCGTAGCGGTTGAACTAAACAATGACAAAACCCAGGCGATAGTGCATGGTCAAGGTGGTAAATTGCACACCCCAAATGCCCCTTTGTTTCTTGGTAACGCGGGCACAGCATTTAGACCATTAACCGCTGTCTTAGCCGCGACTCAAGGGGAGTTTGAGCTCACTGGCGAGCCGCGAATGGAAGAACGACCTATTGGTCATTTAGTCGATGCGCTGCAATCCTTAGGTGCTGATGTCAGTTATTTGAAAAGCAAGGATTACCCACCACTTGCTATTAAAGGTAAAACCTTAGCTGGTGGCGAAGTCGTTATTGATGGGAGTATTTCTAGCCAGTTTTTAACTGCATTGTTGATGGCTGCACCTTTGTTCAGTGGAGATACCACGATTAGTATCAAAGGGGAGCTAGTGTCTAAGCCATACATAGATATCACTATTGGTGTGATGGCAAAATTTGGCATCAGCGTCACGAATAACAACTATGAAAGCTTTGTTGTCAAAGGCGGTCAGCATTATGTCTCTCCGGGCGAGATCATGGTTGAAGGTGATGCGTCCTCCGCTTCTTATTTCGTTGCTGCGGCAGCAATAAACGGCGGCGAGATAACGATTCATGGAGTGGGTTCACAAAGTGTCCAAGGTGACATTGGCTTTGCAAAAGTGATGGAACAGGTCGGTGCTGACATTGAGTGGCATAGCGACAAGCTTATAGTACGTAAAGGTGAACTCAATGGTGTTGATATAGACGCAAATGCGATTCCTGACGCTGCAATGACGTTGGCGACAGTCGCCTTGTTTGCCAAAGGTAAAACTGCAATCCGGAACATCTACAACTGGCGAGTCAAAGAAACAGACCGTTTATTTGCAATGGCTACTGAGTTGAAAAAACTTGGCGCTGAAGTAGTTGAAGGGCATGACTACATCGAGATTACTCCGGTGGTAGAACTCCAAGATGTGGCGATTGACACCTACAATGATCACCGAATCGCGATGTGTTTTTCTATGGTTGCGGTGGGCGGATGGCCAGTCACAATCAACGATCCTGGTTGTACCGCAAAGACTTTTCCTACCTATTTCGACACTTTGGCTAGCATAAGTCAAAGCTAATCAAAACGCTTGTGTGATCTCTATGTCATACAAGCGTGTTTATTACTCTGTTACAAAACAATCATAAAAATGTGGCGTGTAAACGGGAATTTACGAAAAAGTTCGCGTATAATAGCGCCGTTTTGACAAGTTTGCTGTGCATGCAGGAGGTTTAAATGCAGGCATCAATGCCGGTGATCACCGTTGATGGTCCTAGTGGATCAGGAAAAGGAACTGTGTGTCGTTTATTAGCACAAAAGCTGGGCTGGGATGTGCTCGACAGCGGAGCGATATACCGAGTTTTAGCGCTTGCAGCGTTGCATCATCAAATAGCACTGGACAATGAAGAGGCGCTAGTTCCTCTTGCTGCGAATCTCGATGTGCAGTTTTTATTTGATGCGGATAGCGAATCCAGCAAAATCATTCTTGAAGGCGAAGAAGTGACTCACGGAATTCGTAACGAAGAAGTGGGAGCGGCTGCGTCTAAAGTGGCGGCGTTGCCGCGTGTACGTGAAGCATTGCTTCGTCGTCAGCGTGCATTTCGCACCGAAGCTGGGTTAATTGCAGATGGTCGCGACATGGGCACTGTGATATTCCCAGACGCAAACGTAAAGATTTTCTTAACGGCTAGCGCAGAAGAACGCGCGCAACGTCGTTTTAAAGAGTTGAAGGCTAAGGGCCTGGATGTTACACTAAGTGGTCTACTTGAAGACATTCAAGCTCGTGATGAGCGCGATATGAATCGCGCTGTTGCGCCATTGGTTCCTGCAGAGGATGCCATTGAGCTCGACACCACTGAGCTTGACGCTCAACAAGTGTTTGTCGAAGTACAGACAATACTCGAAGATGCTGTACTGGCTGGTAAGCTAGGTAAAGTGAGTATTAGATAAACTATTTTTACGCATGAGCAGGACGCACGTGCTTTTTTAATAACCCCGCAGAGCATTGACGCGATGTGGTGAATTTAACTTATAGAGACGTATTAAGTATGTCAGAAAATTTTGCGCAGTTATTTGAAGAAAGCCTACAGGGTTTTGAAGCTCAACAGGGCTCAATCGTTAAAGGTACTGTAATCTCGATCGAGAACAACATCGTTCTTGTAGACGCTGGCCTTAAGTCAGAAAGTGCTATCCCTGCAGAGCAGTTCAAAAATACTGCTGGTGAACTAGAAGTTGCTGTTGGTGACGAAGTAGATGTTGCACTAGATGCAATTGAAGACGGTTTCGGTGAAACTATCCTTTCTCGTGAAAAAGCGAAGCGCCACGAAGCGTGGATCCGCCTTGAGAAAGCATGTGAAGAAAACGAAACTGTTACTGGTGTTATCAATGGTAAGGTTAAAGGTGGTTTCACTGTTGAAGTTGATTCTATCCGTGCCTTCCTACCTGGTTCACTTGTTGATGTTCGTCCAGTACGTGACACTACTCACCTTGAAGGTAAAGAGCTTGAGTTCAAAGTAATCAAGCTTGACCAAAAGCGTAACAACGTTGTTGTTTCTCGCCGTGCAGTTATCGAATCTGAAAACTCACAAGAGCGTGAAGAACTTCTTCAGAACCTTGTTGAAGGTCAAGAAGTTAAAGGTATCGTTAAGAACCTTACAGACTACGGTGCGTTCGTTGACCTAGGTGGTGTAGACGGTCTACTACACATCACTGACATGGCGTGGAAGCGTGTTAAGCACCCTTCAGAAATCGTAAATGTTGGCGACGAAATCAACGTTAAAGTTCTTAAGTTCGACAAAGATAAGACTCGTGTATCTCTAGGTCTTAAGCAACTTGGCGAAGATCCATGGCAAGAAATTGCTAACCGTTACCCAGAAGGCGCTAAGCTATCTGGTCGTGTAACTAACCTAACTGACTACGGCTGTTTCGTTGAAATCGAAGAAGGCGTTGAAGGTCTAGTACACGTTTCAGAGATGGATTGGACTAACAAAAACATCCACCCATCAAAAGTTGTTTCACTAGGTGACAACGTTGAAGTAATGGTTCTTGAAATCGACGAAGAGCGTCGTCGTATTTCTCTAGGTCTTAAGCAGTGTAAAGCTAACCCATGGCAAGAATTTGCTCGTCTTCAGAACAAAGGCGACCAAGTTACTGGTAAGATCAAGTCAATCACTGACTTCGGTATCTTCATCGGTCTTGACGGTGGCATCGACGGTCTTGTACACCTTTCTGACATCTCTTGGAACACTCCAGGTGAAGAAGCTGTACGTGAGTACAAGAAAGGCGACGAAATCACTGCAATCGTACTTCAAGTTGACCCAGAGCGTGAGCGTATCTCTCTAGGCGTTAAGCAAATCGAAGCTGATCCTTTCAATAACTACCTAGACGCAAACAAAAAAGGTGCTATTGTTAAAGGTACAGTAACTGCTGTTGACGCTAAAGGCGCAACTGTAGAACTTGCTGAAGGCGTTGAAGGTTACATCCGTGTAGCTGATATCGCTCAGGAACGCGTTGAAGATGCAACTGCGGCTGTTTCTGAAGGTCAGGAAATCGAAGCTAAGTTTGTAGGCGTAGATCGTAAGAACCGCGCTATCAGCTTATCTGTTAAAGCGATTTACGAAGCTGAAGAAAAAGAAGCATTAGAAAAACTTAAGGCAGATGAGCCTCAGTTCGAAAATGCTATGGCTGCTGCATTCAAGAATGCACAGAAAGACTAAGATTTAGTCTAGTCTTAGGAAGGGCGCAAGCCCTTCCTTTGTAAGCCCTAAAGGAAACATTATGACCAAGTCAGAATTAATAGAACAACTTGCTGAAAAACACTCTCATATTCAAGCTCGTGATGTTGAGAATGCCGTTAAAGAAATTCTAGAACAAATGGCCGGTTCATTGTCAGAAGCAGAACGCATCGAAATTCGTGGCTTCGGTAGTTTCTCCCTCCATTTCAGAGCTCCGCGTACAGGTCGTAACCCTAAAACTGGTGAGACTGTAGAGCTAGATGGAAAATACGTACCTCACTTTAAGCCTGGCAAGGAACTGCGCGACCGCGTTAACGCCGCAATTTAATTTATCACGGATGGAGTAACCGCTGAGTGAAGGTCGTAAAAATCATTCTTTTTGTACTGTGTGTTTTTATAGCCTTCATATTGGGTTCGCAAAATCCACAGATAGTCCAAGTAAATTACCTCATTGCGAGTGCAAACATTCCACTTGCCGCGCTAATGAGCATTTGTTTTGTTATTGGTCTTTTATTTGGTTGTTTTGTGAGTGTTCGCCTTTTTTCAAAGTTAAAATGGCAGAATTACCGCTTACAAAAGCGCAATGAGCAATTGTCTCGTAATGCTCAAGAGCACGCTCAAAGCAAAGCTTTAACACCTGCTAAAGAATACTAGCTATGCTTGAACTGTTGTTTTTACTCTTGCCTGTTGCTGCCGGATACGGCTGGATCATGGGTAAAAACAGTGCTAAAAATCAAGCACATATACACAGTAGAAAAATTACTGCTGAATACAGTAAAGGGCTAAAATTTTTACTTGATCGTGAAGATGATCAAGGTCTCGAACACCTTATTCAATTATTAGAAGTTTCTGCTGACTCAGTAGAACATTACCTGACTTTAGCCACTTTGTTTCGCAGGCGCGGTGAATTAGACCGAGCCATCAAAATTCATGAACTGCTCCTAGAACATCCCAACCTTAATGAAGACCAGCTTACCGACTCCCGTTTAGAACTCGCACAAGATTATATTCTTGCAGGTCTACTCGATAGTGCAGAAGAGCATTTACTTATTCTTATTAAGCAAAAGCGTAAACAAGCGCTTGAGCCACTTATTGCCCTGTATTCACAAACTAGAGAATGGCAAAAAGGCATCGCGCTGCATCATCGGTATTCGCACTTATTCATTAATCGCCAACAAAAGATAGCTATCGCAAATTTTTATTGTGAGGCTGCACTGTCAGAAAATAAGCCTGAACTGATGCCGCAAGCACTCGGTGTTGGTGAGCCAAGTATCCGGCCTCTATATGAGCTGGGTCACCTTGCGTTTAAGCGTGAAGATTATGTGCAAGCCATCCACTACTGGCGGGATTTAATTTTACAATTCACGTCCTGCTCACCTTTGGTATTAGAGCAACTGTCTGTCAGTTATCGTCATCTGCATTTAGAGCATCAGTTCGAGCACGTGTTGTCTGAGCTGGTTGAAAGTGGCGGCATAGGAATTAAAATCCACTATAGTCAGTATTTGGTGCAAGACGGAAAGCGCAAAGAGGCCGTCGAGTTCATTACTAAGAGCCTAAAGAAGCAACCTAATATTCGTGGCTTTCGTTTTTTGTTACAATTACTTGCTGGGCAAAATGAACAATTAGATGAAGCATTAAACCCTATAGATAAACTTATTCAATCTTACATAGACACCAAGGCCGAATACCAATGTCAGCATTGCGGTTTTCAAAGCCACAGCCATTATTGGTTATGTCCCTCTTGCCGCCATTGGGAGTCTATGCAACCAAGCCGTGGGCTTGATGGTTTTTAAACAGGAATAACATGAACGCTGTTGATTCAAAAAAAGTACTTATCGCATTAGATTACGACGACAAAACAACTGCTTTGAATTTTGTAAAGCAACTGTCGCCAGACGCGTGTCGTTTAAAAGTAGGTAAAGAGATGTTTACTTACTTCGGTCCTGAATTCGTAAAAGAATTAGTGGGCCTTGGCTTTGATGTTTTCCTAGACCTTAAATTTCACGATATTCCAAATACAGTAGCGAAAGCTGTTAAAGCGTCTGCTGATCTGGGGGTATGGATGGTCAATGTTCATGCCAGTGGTGGTGTAGAAATGATGGAAAAGGCGAAAGCCATCCTTGCACCTTACGGTGACAAAGCGCCTCTTTTAATTGCCGTGACTGTATTAACAAGTATGGATGAGCAGCAACTTCGTCAGCTTGGTATTGATAAAACACCTCAAGAACAAGTGTTATATCTTGCAAACCTAACAAAACAAGCGGGTCTTGATGGGGTAGTTTGTTCCGCGCAAGAAGCGGAAGTATTAAAATCTGCCCTTGGTGCTGATTTTAAATTGGTTACGCCTGGAATTCGCCCTGTGGGCAGTGACGCTGGGGATCAAAAGCGTATAATGACACCAAAACAAGCAGTTGAGAGCGGTAGTGATTACCTTGTGATCGGGCGTCCTATTACACAAGCTGCAGATCCAGTTGCCGTACTTAATGAAATTAATGCAAGCTTAGGAGCTTGATGTGAAATACATCTTACTGATCGCTTTAATTGTCGGTGGTGGTTATTACTATCACAGGTACACAACTACACAAGATAACTCCCAAGCGCTTGCTCTATTGCTAGATGAAGTAGTTGAGCAGGGCAGCGTCGACTTGTTTGATTTAAAGGATGCCAACGTTAAACGCATTTATGCGATTTGTGCGCAAAATGAAGAAATGTTGTTGGGTTCAGGGCGAACGGTTAGTGATTGTATGCAAGCCCATGATGTCAAACGCGCCGAGTGTGAAGAGGTTATTTTTAGGCTTGCGCCGTTAACCATCGATAGTCGAGAAGACTTGTTAGACTACACCAAGCGCTACTTACGCTGTACGCTGCCTTATAAAGATTTGAAATATCAGTCTTACTAATTAAAAAACGCGACCTTAAGGTCGCGTTTTTAGTTTTATTTGTGTGGCTTCAATATCAATGATGCCTTCTTTAAATAATCCCCCAATCGCCTTTTTATAGTTTGCTTTAGAGGTTGCAAACATGCGTTTAATAGCATCAGGTGCCGATTTATCACCCAAGGGTACAATACCGCCTCGCGCATTCAATTCATCGAGGATTTGTTGCTTCAAGGGATCGATTTTAGCCATGCCAGGAGCTTCTAGCACGATATCAACTTTGCCATCTTCACGGCAATTTTGCACAAAAGCACTCAATCGCTGGCCGACAAACAGGTTGCGATGAACTCGATTATGGAAGATCAAACCCCAATGTAGCTCATCGACTATCACTTTAAAGCCAAGATCGGTCTTACCGGCAACGATAACTTCAACAACATCACCAGATTTATATTCTGGTTTGGCTCGCCCAACAAATTTGTTTAAGTTGCTCGATGCACAAATGCGTTTTGATGCGTTATCCAAGTATAGCTTCACAAGGTAGCTGCGTTCTGGCTGCATGCGAGGCTTCTGTTCGTTAAACGGAACCAATAAGTCTTTTTCTAAACCCCAGTCTAAGAATGCGCCTACTTTGTTAACTTGTTTAACTTGAAGTAATGCAAAGTCGCCGACTTGAGCTCGTGGTTTTGTGCGCGTTGCAGTGGGATGACCCATGTTATCCAAATACACAAATACGCTTAAGCTGTCGCCAACTTCAATTTCTTCGGGTGCTTGTTCGGCAGGTAAAAATACCTCACCCAGGTCAGTACTGCGTAGATAAACTCCTTCGCCTGCTACTTCATCTACAAACAATGTTTGCCATTGTCCTAAAGTGCTCATTATTCTTCCTCATCCGAGATTGGTTTTGGCTTACGCTTTAACGTTCCCATGACATTCGGGTCAAACGGTGCAGCAATAGGCTTCTTGTTTGTAGCGCCACGACGCTTATGTTTGGTTTTTTGACTATCGCGCGCGCGCTTTGGCTCAGCCTTCTTGGCTTTGTCAACTGCCGGCTTTTTGGGTTTAGGCTGAGTAAAGCCCTTAAATTTTCCTACCAAACCGTCAATTTCACTAAATGGAAGAGGGCGGCGCATAAACTGGTTAATTGCCAAATAACTCTGCCAGTCTTTTGGGCCTACTAGGGAGATAGCGAAGCCTTTAAATCCTGCTCGACCGGTACGTCCGATGCGGTGGATATATTCCTCTGCATTTTTCGGTAAATCGAAGTTAATGACGTGAGTAACGTTCAGCAAATCGAGTCCACGAGAAGCGACATCTGTGGTGATAAGAACTTGGTATAAACCACGACTGAAGCTATCCATGATTTCTAGGCGCTTACTTTGTATCATGGTTCCTTCAAGCGCGACTGCTTTAAAGCCTTGTGCGATTATTTTGTCACAAAGGCGCTGTGTGTCTTCACGCGTTGCAGTAAAGATAATGCACTGACCTAATTTTTCTTCGTTTGCTAATAAATGGTCTAGCAAGGCTTCTTTGTGGTCTAGATGATCGGCTAAATATAAGCGCTGCGCGATGTCACTGTGCTCGTCCGTTGCCGCACTGATGCTAACACCCTTAGGGTTTTTAAGCAGGTTACGCGATAGTGCCCCTACTTGAGCGTGCTCAAGTGTTGCTGAAAACAGCAGGCTCTGGCGTAATCGGTGATCGGCGCTCTTGTTGATTAGCTCAACTTGCTCACTAAAACCTAAGTCAAGAATGCGGTCTGCTTCATCGAAAATGAGCATTTCTAGTCCGCTCAAGTGTAATGAACGGTCTTCTAAATGGTCGGCAATACGACCTGGTGTGCCGACAACAAAATGGGGGTCTTTGCGTAAAGCTTTAACTTGGTCGTTATAGTTTTCGCCCCCTAAAATCTTGACCGCGCTTAGTGGCGTACCAGCGATTAATAATCGTAGCTGTGAATGCACTTGGGTCGCAAGCTCACGTGTAGGGGTGACGATTAATACGCGTGGATCGCGCTTCGAAAGCGCTTTTTGTTTCATCACTCGCTGAACTGCAGGCAATAAAAAGGCAAGGGTTTTACCAGAACCTGTTTTTGATTGCGCGAATAAATCGTGTCCAGCCAATGCCAAAGGAATCGCTTGAGCTTGGATATCGGTAGGTGTGGTAATGCCTTGGTGTGTCATCTGTGCGCACAAACGCGTATCGATACCCAAATCACTAAATTGCAAATTCACTCTCCAATAAAAATTACTGTTAATACAGCGCTATTATAACGTATTGCTACGTTAGGCTGGCAGCAAATTTTGCGTTTTTCGCTATATTCAGTAAAATACGCGACCCAAATGCGCCGGATTTGCGATTCGGTTTAGTTAAAAGCACTTAAAAGGTACTTCAATGTCACAACAATACGTCGTGTGTGCGCTGTACAAGTTTGTCGCGCTGCCAAATTTTGAACAAATTCGTCAACCTCTTTTAGATGTAATGCTGGAACATGATGTTCGCGGAACATTATTACTCGCGAATGAGGGGATAAACGGTACAGTTGCTGGAAAGCGCGAAGGTATCGATGCGGTATTAGCATGGCTAGATAAACAGCCTAACCTTGATAACATCGTCACAAAAGAGTCATTTGATGACGAATGCCCGTTCTACCGCACTAAGGTAAAACTGAAAAAAGAAATTGTGACCATGGGCGTTGAAGGAATCGATCCTCGTGAAGTCGTTGGTACGTATGTGAAGCCAAAAGATTGGAATGCATTAATCAGCGATCCAGAAGTTGTATTGGTCGATACACGTAACGACTATGAGATTGAAATCGGTACATTCAAGAACGCGGTTGACCCTAAAACCAAAACGTTCCGTGAATTCCCAAGCTGGGCTCAACAAAACCTCGATCCTACAAAGCATAAAAAAGTCGCCATGTTCTGTACTGGCGGTATTCGCTGTGAAAAGTCGACTGCCTATATGAAGGAGCAGGGCTTTGAAGAGGTTTACCACCTTGAAGGCGGTATCTTGAAGTACTTAGAAGAAGTGCCTAAAGAAGAAACCATGTGGGAAGGTGAGTGCTTTGTATTTGATAACCGTGTTGCCGTTGACCACGACCTAAACAAAGGCCAATACGACCAATGTCACGCGTGTCGTATGCCAATTACTGAAGACGACAAGCAAAAGCCTGAGTATATGCAGGGCGTTTCTTGCCATCACTGTCACGAAAGCGTAACTGAAGAGCAGCGCGCACGTTTTGCTGAACGCCAAAAGCAAATTGAGCTAGCCAAACAGCGCGGTGAAGGCCATATCGGCCATGAGGCGCAAGAAATGCTGCATAAGCGTAAAGAGCTCAAGCAGCAGCTTAAAGAGCAACAACGCGCTGCTAATAAATAAGTTCTCAGCCAACTTACAAGAAAGAGGAAGCAACAATTGCTTCCTTTTTTTATACCTACCGCATACCCTTGAACTAAAGGTTAAAGAAACCAGCTAGTTAGGAAAAGGGAAATTATGAAAACTACACTGATTGTTGTTAGCGTGTTCATGACGTTGCATGTTAATGCCAGCACTATACCTGTGAGCGAGCGGATTGACTCATTAATGAATAGTGCTATCAATCCTTCCGCACCCGGCTGCAATTTAGGGATAACACATAACAATGAATTTATTCACAAAGCAGGATATGGATTAGCGAATTTAGAGTTAGGTGTGCCACTCGATGGTAATCAAGTACATCGAATGGCGTCTGTTTCTAAGCAGTTCACGGCAATGGCGGTGTTGATACTAGCCCAGCAAGGTCATATTGACCTAGACAAAGATATTCATACCTATATCCCGGATTTACGTAAATACCCATCAAGGGTAACGGTGCGCCAAATGCTAGATCATGTTGCGGGCATGGGAGATTACGACCTTATCGCGCCATCCTTTGAGGGTGAGGAAAGCGACCAAGCGATAGAGTTAAAGTCTGCAGCAGGTGGGCAGTTTCGCCTCGGCAATGAAGATTATTTAACGATTGACGAGTTTTATGAAGTGGTTAAAACGGTACCACTCGCTTTAGAGCCTAATACGGAGTTTAGATACTCAAACCTTGCCTACTTTTTGTTAGCTATGATGGTAGAAGAAGTTTCCGGGAAATCACTACGTCAATTTAGCAACGAATTTATGTTCAAACCGCTGGGCATGTCACACACATTCTTCAGCGATAACCCGGTCGAGATTGTCAAAAATCGTGCCTCTGGGTACAAAAAAAATGACAAAGGCGAGTATGTTACAGACATGACAAACTTGTTTTGGGTTGGCGATGGCGGCTTACATACAAACCTAGATGACATGCTGCTGTGGAATAAGCACTTCAATGAACCACAACTAGGCCAAGACCCAGTAGCCCTTGTGGCAATGATGAATACTGCTAATGCAACTCTAAAACCGGCGGCTGACGTCAGCTATGCTAATGGTCAATTTGTAAAGCAATACCAAGGTGTTACTGAATATGCTCACTCTGGAGGTTGGTTGGGTACGTCTACCTACTTTGCTCGTTATCCAGAGCTTAAGTTATCGTTTAGCTTGATGTGTAATGATGTATCAAATGACAAAGTATTCGGTGCTTATAAGGAGATACGAGATTTGGTATTTGCAGAAGTACTCAACAAACAAGAAGAGTCGCGATGATAAGAGCGAGCGTAGTCGTATTCTTAATACTGTTGTTAAGCGGTTGCTCAAAACCTTTACCTGAAGATAAACAAGCTTATGTTGGCTTTTGGACCAGCCCTGAGATGCGTCTTTTGATTGTTAGCGACGGCACAGTGGATTACGAGCGCATTAAAAATGGCGGTACAACGACAATCAATGCGCCGTTAAAAGCCTTTGAAGGTGATGACTTCATCGTTGGTATTGGCTTTTTTGATACTCGTTTTGTTGTTAGCCAGACACCGCAATTAATCGATGGGAAATGGGTAATGACCGTGGATGGCGTAACACTGACAAAGCAAGAATAGGTGCAGACAAGGGTCATATTTGGCGCTGATGTATATTGCAAACTACCTTTAGACACTGACAATACATAGCAACTACTTTTTGGAGGTTTTATGGAAGCCATTGCAATCATGGGGATGACATTCGGCACGCTAGGCATGACCTTTGCGTTAATCACCTTTTCTAAGCTCACCCGTCTAGAGCGCCAATTGCACACCAAGGGAGTGCTCGACAAACCACAAAATTGATTATTGTTGCAACAAACGAACTACTTTTAATTCACTCCCTGCAATCTATCGCACGGTCATGTGATTTGAACGTGCGTATAAATCTAAGCTGATCATAGGCCTGTTACACTACGTATAGTCACAATTGATTTACAAAACTTTTTACGAATTATCTCTACAGGGTGGTGTACATTGCGTTTATTCGTACTTTTATCTTTAACATTCCTCGTCAGTTCTCCCATTGCGTCAGCAAAGGCAACGAATGTGGTTGTGCAGCAAGTTGCAACGGAAAGTAGCCAGCAACAGGTGCAGGCTGTTGGCAGCGCGCAGGCTGTGCGCTCTGTGATGCTCTATCCTGCGGTAGGGGATAGAGTCACCGCTGTGCACTTTACTCCTGGGCAAGAGGTCAAAGAAGGTGACTCGTTGGTTGAGTTAGACGCTCGCCAACAAAAAGCCGCACTCGATGAAGCGCAAATTCGTTTAGCTGATGCCGAGCGAACCTTAGCCCGTTTAAAAAATAGTTATGACAAAGGTGCTATTCCAAAAAGTGAATTAGACGATGCACTGACAGCCAGAGATCTAGCCAAAGTATTGGTGGTCAAGGCCAAAGCGGAACTTGAAGACAGAACAGTTCGCGCCCCTTTTAGTGGTGTAATGGGACTTACCGATGTTGAGGTCGGGGACCGAATCACAGAGCAAACTCCAATAGCCAGTATTGATGACACCCGGGCGCTATACGTTAATTTTAATGCCCCCGAGGCAGCACTTGCTATGCTCCGCGGTGGTACACAAGTGAGCGTCGAGCCTTGGCAGGGCGCTAACAAAGTGACAGCAAGCATCGCCCAGATCGACTCAAGAATAGACCCGCAAAATCGCACCATACGTGTAAAAGCAAAAATAGATAATCAGGATAATACTTTCCTTCCGGGAATGAGTTTTCGTGTTTATTTGCAAATGAAAGGCGCGCAATATGCTGTCGTGCCAGAGGCGGCGATGTTGTGGGGAGCGACAGGCCCTTACGTTTGGAAGAGCGTCGACAACGTCGCAACACGCGTTGACGTAAACATCGCCCAGCGCTTATCTGGGCGATTACTCGTCAGTGGCGACTTAGCCCCAGGAGAATTACTTATTGTTGAGGGAATACAAAGGCTAAGACCTAATCAAGAAGTCGCCTTTGAGCAAATCCAGATTGCTCAGGAGTACTAACAATGAGTGAACAATCATCGCAACAAATGCAAGACTTGCCATCGATGGCTATTCGTCGACCTGTACTTATTGTGGTGCTCAACTTACTGATCATCATCGCCGGTATTGCAGCTATTGCAGGCGTTGAAGTGCGTGAACTGCCGGATGTTGACCGTCCACGAATTACCGTATCAGCGTCTTTCCCCGGAGGATCCCCCGAAACTGTCGATACTGAGGTGACGAGCAAACTCGAAGGTGCGGTAGCACGAGTCAGCGGCGTTAAATCTATTCGGGCACAAAGCGAAGAAGGCAGCAGCCGTATTGTTGTCGAATTCCGACCAGGTGTGAATCTCGACGATGCCGCTAATGAGACACGAGAGTCGGTATCGCGGGTGCAGCGCGAGTTACCTGAAGAAGTTGAACGGGTCTCTATTATAAAGGCTGACAACGATGCTGAAGCGGTGGTATCAATGACGGTCAGTAGCGAAACGTTATCACTCGAAGCACTCACTGAGAGGGTTGAAGTTGATTTAGCGCCACAGTTTTTGACCATACCCGGTGTCGCTGATGTACGCCTCAATGGCGATCGTGAGCGTGTGTTAAGAGTGCGCATTGACCCGCTCAAACTGAGCAGTTTTAACCTTACTGTACCTGACGTTGCTGATGCGTTGCGGCAGGCGCCTTTTGACGTGCCAGCGGGTAGTTTAAAATCTAATGATCAGCAATTGATTGTCAGAGCCGACGCAACATCCATCAATGCTGAGCAAGTCGGCGATATCATCGTCAGAGGTGATACTCGCATTGCTGACATTGCGTCCGTCTATTTTGGACCAGCTGATCCTCGTTCTATGGTGCGTCTCGATGGCAAGCCAGTGATTGGTATGGAAGTCATTCGCCAAGCGCAGTCAAATACCATTGAAATTTCAGATGAGGTTTTGATGTTGATGGAGCGCATGCGTGAACGCTTCCCGGAAATGGAATTCACCCTAACATCAGACGACGCGCAGTTTATTCGTAGTTCAGTGGATGAGGTGCTCAATTCGTTAGCGTTGACCATTGTGCTAGTAGTCATCACCCTGTGGGTATTCATTGGTTCATGGCGCGCAACCTTAGTGCCTGCATTTGCAATACCCGTAGCGCTTATTGGTTCCTTAGCTTTGATTTGGGCCTTGGGCTTTTCCATTAATATTCTGACACTTTTGGCCTTGGTGTTGGCCACCGGTTTAATCGTTGATGATGCCATCGTGGTCAGTGAAAACATCCAACGCCAACGTAGCTTCGGTTTGGGAAGACGTGCCGCTGCTGTTATCGGCACGCGTGAAGTGTTTTTCGCTGTGGTTGCAACGACAGCGGTGCTAGCGGCTGTGTTTGTGCCCATAGCATTCTTACCGTCAACCGCAGGGCGATTATTCCGAGAGTTTGGTGGGGTACTCGCAGGGGCGGTGATTATATCTAGTTTTGTGGCGCTATCGCTGGTGCCTGCACTTACCTCCAAACTTAAGCTCAAATCTGGGGGCAGTCATATTTTTTCGGGTTTAGGGCACACGTTAGCGAATGCGTATAAATGGTGTATCGCTAAGGTGCTTGACCATGCTTGGATGGTGTTTGCAGCATGTGTCTTAGTGGCGCTCGCCTCAGGTGCTTTGTACACGCAACTAGAGAATGAGTTATTGCCTAGCGAGGACAGGGGTAAAATTCGTATCTTTGCCCGTGGGCCAGATGGGGTTGGCCTTAATTTCATGGATAGGCAAGCACAGAAAATGGAAGATATCTTGTTACCCTATGTACAAAGCGGCGAAATAGAATCTATTTACACTGTGGTGGGGCAATGGGACCCGAATATTGTATTTATTACGGTGCCGCTCAAGCATTGGGACGAAAGGCATTTTTCACAGCAAGAAATCATTAATAAAATTCGTGGGCCGCTTGGAGACATTCCTGGCGCACCGGCACGCGCGTTTGGCTCAAATAGTTTAAACCTGCGCGGACAAGGCGGAGGTGTTGAGCTCGCTTTGTTAGGCCAAGATTATAAAGCGATTTTTGCTGCTGCTCAGGATTTTGCTAAAGTCGTGGAAGCTGCAATTCCTGAAGTCGCCCCCGTGCGTATTTCCTACCAACCGTCACAACCACAATTGCGAGTCAACATAGACCGCAGGCGTGCAAAAGAGCTGGGTGTTTCGCTCAGTGATATAGCAATCACGTTGCGTTCGGCCATCAATGGTGACGATATCGCTGATCTAAACGTCGGCGATCAGTCCATTCCTATTATGTTACAGGCACAAAATCGCGTCATTAACTCACCAACAGATCTAGCTAATCTATATGTTGGTGGTGCAAATGGTATGTTGGTGCCACTTAGCTCTGTGGCGACCATCAGTGAAGAAGGGGTTGCGGCTGAGTTGGAACGTCACGCTCAGCGCAGAGCCATCGAAGTGGATATGGAACTTCCACCGAACATGAGCATGGCCGATTTAGTAAACCAACTACGTGAGCTAGCGCAGGATAACTTGCCAACAAGCGTTACTTTGGCGTTTAAGGGCGAAGCCCTGACCTTTGAAGAAACCGCCAATGAAGTATTACTCACTTATGTGTTAGCGTTCATCATTGTTTTATTAGTGTTGGCGGCCCAGTTCGAAAGCGTCAATAGCGCCATCGTGGTGATGATCACAGTACCTTTCGGTATAACCAGTGCAATTCTTGCGCTCTATTTAACTGGTACATCGCTCAATATCTTTTCGCAGATTGGTTTGGTGATGTTGATAGGTTTGATAGCCAAAAATGCGATTTTGCTGGTGGAGTTTGCCGATCAACTCCGTGACCGAGGTCATGCGGTAAGAGCAGCGGTTGAGCAAGCGGCACTTGTTCGCCTTCGACCTATAGCTATGACCTTGGTATCAACTCTGTTAGGCGCTTTACCTTTAATTCTATCAACGGGAGCGGGTGCCGAAGCGCGCAACGCCATTGGTTGGGTAGTGTTTGGTGGGTTAGCTTTGGCCGTGTTGTTCACCTTATTCTTGACCCCCGTAGTGTATCTCGGCTTAGCACGTTTCACTGCACCAAGAGCTGATGAAAGTAAAAAGTTGGCGTCGGAATTGTCACAAGCTAAGTAATAAAGATGTCCGCTCATATGAGCGGGCATGTTTTTTTGCTGATTTTTATATTAAGCTTCAAGCTATTAGCTCTAGTTTAGGGACAGGTTCATGCAAATTGAACAGTTGGAGATAGCGCAATTCTTACAAGGGCATTCCCCCTTTGATGAGTTACCTGAAGAAGCACTTTCCAATCTCGCTACCCAGGTCGAAGTTGCCTATTATCGCGCTGGCACAGAGATTTTAAATTATGGCGAAGACATCAATGACTTGTACGTTATTCGCTCAGGTGCGGTAGAGTCTTATCGACGCAGTGGTGAGCTTTATAATCGTATGGACAGCGGAGGCATTTTCGGCCAAATGGGTCTGATGATGAACCGCAAAGTTCGTTTTCCTGTCACAGCGATTGAAGATACCCTGGTTTATTGCATCGATGCTGATGTATTCAGTGAGTACTGTGATAAATATGAAGTATTTGCCGATTATTTTGAAGCAGAAGGCAATGTTAGACTGCACCAAGCAGTCACAGAGCATGCTGATAGCAACGACTTAACAACCGCAAAGGTGAAATCGTTACTGCACCGAGATGTGGTCACCGTGACCCTTAATACCTCGATACAAGAAGTCGCATCTTTAATGACAGAAGAGCACACTTCCAGTGTTTTGGTAACCGACCCAGATAAACCAATCAGTAACGACCCTGAAGAGGACGATGGTCAAGTTGTTGGCATTATCACTGATCGCGATATCCGTTCTAAGGTCGTTGCACAGGGGCTGTCATTAGATGTTGTCGCTGGCGATGTGATGACAAGGGAGCCAATCTTACTCGATGCCAATAGCTATGTGTTTGAAGCTGTTTTAGCCATGTTAAGGGAAGGGCAGCATCACCTACCCATTGTTCATAAACGTAAACCTATTGGCGTTATCACCTTGTCTGACATTCTGCGCTACGAGTCCCAAAGCAGCTTACTATTGGTGCGCGGTATTTTGGCTCAGCAAAGTGTGGAAGATCTCACCCATTACGCCAATCAACTCCCCAATGTTTTTGTACGTATGGTCAATGAAGATGCTAACTCCCATATGATAGGCACCGCTATGGCAGTGATTGGCAGAACGTTCAAACAGAGACTACTTGCATTAGCGCAAGAAAAACTTGGTCCGCCACCTGTTCCGTATTGCTTTATTGCTTTGGGGTCTATGGCACGCGACGAGCAACTGATCGTGACTGATCAGGACAACGCTATGATCTTAGACGACAGTTATGATGAAGCTCAACACGGTGACTATTTTCAACAACTTGCTGATTTTGTCTGTGATGGCCTAGCTGCATGCGGTTACGCGTATTGTGACGGAGAGATCATGGCATCATTTAAAAAGTGGCGATTAACCCGCAGCCAGTGGCGAGAAACATTTGCATCTTGGATTGCAGAGCCAAAACCACAGGCGCTACTTCACAGTTCTATATTTTTTGATTTAGACGGTGTGTGGGGCAAAATCAAATGGGCGGACGAACTTAAATCTTTTATTGCTACCCAAGGGCGAGCGAATAAACGTTTCTTGGCAAATCTTGCGACCAATGCGCGCAACCGTACGCCTCCTCTGGGCTTTTTCAAAGGCTTTGTGCTAGAGCATGACGGGGCACATAAACGAGCAATGAATTTAAAACGCCGAGGTACCGCTCCATTGAGTGACGTTATTCGCGTACACGCTTTGGCAGTGGGCTCTCGTAAGCAAAACTCCTTTGAACGTTTAGAAGATATTATTGATGCTAAATTACTGCCTCCAGGTAAGGCACAAGATTTACGTGACGCCCTAGAATATATCGCAATGACCCGTATTCGCCATCAGGCATGGCAAATAGAGCAGGGGGAACAGCCCGACAATAGTTTAGACCCAAATTTATTGTCGCCTTTTGAACAGCGTAATCTAAAAGAGGCATTCGCGATTTTAGAAAAAGCACAGAGCTTTCTAAAGTTCAGATACCAAACCAACAATGGACTCAATTAGTGTTTGTAAAGCAACCGCTCATCGATTGGCAATCTCGCTATGAAGAATTAGCGTGCAGGGCAGCGCATCCGCTCATTAATGAATTTTATCAAGCGGGGATTGTTGCGATGGACACGCCCATCAGCGATGTCGAGTTTGTCGCCATGGACTTTGAAACCACGGGTTTAAACAGCGATCAAGATGATATTGTCAGCATTGGTTTAGTACCGTTCAATTGGCAGCGAATTTTTTGCAACAAATCAAAATATTGGATACTTAAACCCGCACAAAATTTGGCAGAAGAATCCATTGTGATTCATGGCATAACGCATTCTGAGATTGAGAATGCACCAGATTTGAGCGCGCTCATCGAGCAGCTGTTTATGAAGCTCAGAGGTAAAGTTGTCGTGGTTCACTATCAGGCAATTGAACGCCCATTTTTAGCTAATGCGTTGTTAAAGCGCATTGGCGAAGGAGTACAATTTGCAGTGGTCGACACCATGGAGTTGGAGCGCCGAGCTTTGAGTATGCGCCGTGGTTTCATTGGCAAATTGTTTGGAGAAAAGCTGGGCTCATTACGGTTAGCTGATTGTCGTACACGCTACAATCTACCCAATTATGCAGCCCACAATGCAATGACAGATGCTCTTGCAACGGCAGAGTTGCTTCAAGCCCAACTTAGCTATCACTATCGCAGCGATACACCTATTCATCAATTGTGGATTTAAGGCGTAAAAAAACGCCGCGTATAGGCGGCGTTTTTATCATGGGGTTAGGTTAGGACCGAGGCTCTGTGCGCAATCCTAGAACAAGACTGACACACATTAGCAAGAGCACAATAGTGAACGGCAAGCCTGTCGATACAGCACCGGCTTGTAATGCCTCGATAGCTTCTTTACCACCGATCCAAAGTAACGCTGCAGCAATTGCACCTTCAATAGTAGCCCAAAAAATACGCTGAGGAACGGGGGCATCGACCTTACCGCCAGCGGTGATTGAATCAATAACCAACGAGCCTGAATCCGATGAAGTGATGAAAAACACCAATACCAACACGATAGCGATAAAAGAGAGAACGCTGGTCATAGGCAAAGCATCAAACATCTGGAACATAGCCAAAGGCACATCAGTTAGGCCTTTTTCGCCTAGTGTACCTACGCCGTTAACGATTTGATCAATGGCAATGCCACCATAAATAGACATCCACAGTGCAGTTACAAGTGTAGGGATGAGCAATACGGCAATTAAAAATTCACGAATACTGCGGCCTTTAGACACGCGCGCGATAAACATGCCAACAAAAGGTGACCAAGAAATCCACCATGCCCAATAAAACACAGTCCAGCCATGCATCCAGGTTTCATCTTCTCGGCCGTGCGGATTGCTCAGAGGAATGATATTTTCCATGTAACCCATCACTGTGTTGGGTAGATTGCCTACAGCAGCGGCAAAACCAACCAGCGCAACAAAAATAAGCAATATAAACGCCAAGCCCATATTGAGATTACTTAGTACTTTTACGCCGCCATCTATACCGCGTATCACAGAAATGATAGCCAGCAGCGTCACACCAACGATGACACCAATTTGCAGGCCAATGCCACCTTCGGTACCAAAAACATGATTAAAGCCCGCAGAAGCCTGTTGAGCGCCCAATCCTAACGATGTAGCGAGGCCGAATAACGTTGCTAACACTGCAAGGATATCGATGATGTGGCCAGGCCAACCCCATGCTCTATCGCCTAAAAGTGGGTAGAAAATGGAGCGGATTGAAAGAGGTAGCCCTTTGTTGTAGGCAAAAAAAGCGAGTGATAACGCAACGACAGCGTAAATAGCCCATGGATGTAGGCCCCAGTGGAACATAGTCGCACCCATTGCTGCTTTTGCTGCTTCAGGCGTGTTTGCGTCGACACCAAGTGGCGTTTCATACCACCCGGTGAAGTAGGCAACTGGTTCGGCTACGCCCCAAAACATAAGGCCAATGCCCATACCTGCAGCAAACAGCATAGCAAGCCAGGAAATTCGAGAGTGAGAAGGGACGGCATCTTGACCTCCCAACTTGATTTTACCCCAAGGACTGACGATAAGAGCAAGGCAGAAAATCACGAAGATGTTCGCAGACCACATGAACAAGGAGTCAAAATTATTAATGATGTCCCACTTTATACCATCGAGTGCGGCTTTTGCTGTGGCTGCATCTGTGACCAAAATGGCAATGAGAAACAGGATAATCAATGCTGCACTGGTGCCAAATACTGGATTGTGGACGTCAAACCCCCACTTCTGGATGTTGTCTTGACCGACGGTGTAGTCAGTGTTTTCTATGCTGTACTTGTCATGATATTCACTCATGTATACCTCTAGGTTGTTAGCCATACTTCGTTGGTAAGACCTAGTTGAGTTAATCCAGTCATCATAATAAATGTTTGTAGACTAACTAAAATAGACCCCGTTATGAGTACAATAGTTTAGAGGTTTATATACAAATGTAAATTCCCCTGCAAACGATTGCTCACTTTGTGTTCATAATGAGTATATACGAAGCAAAAAAAGAAGCGCTCATAAGCGCTTCTTTTAAATTTAAATGGTTTCTAGTGAAACTATTTTACAATGTCCATTTCCTCGATTAGGTTTTGGGCATTGTCGACATTTTCCATGATCCACAGCATGTAGCGTGTATCTACGTGGATTGAGCGATTTAGGCTTGGGTCGTAATCCCAATCACCAATAATACTTTCACTAACACCATCGAAAAGCAGACCAACCAACTCAGCCTTACCATTTAGGGTAGGAGAGCCTGAGTTACCGCCTGTGGTATCAACAGTACTTAGGAAGTTAACTGGTACTGAGCCCAAATCCTTGACTTTGTATGAGCCATATACTTTTTCAGCGATTTTTTCCATTTGCGCTTTTGGCGCATCAAACGGCTCGACTCCTGTATATTTTTCAGCTATGCCTTCAAGCGTCGTGAACGGTGTATAGGTTACTGCGTCACGCGGCGTATAGCCTTTAACTGTACCGTAAGTTACACGTAAGGTACTGTTGGCATCTGCGTAAACGGGTAGGCCCTGTTCTTTGTTGTAGGCGATTATTGCTGCCATATATTGAGGGCGAATTGCACTCAGTTCACCACTGAGCATTTTCTTCTCTTTTTCACGAGCTTGGAAATCGTCATAGGTTGCAACCGCTAACGCAATAAATGGATCATTGCTTTGCTGGAAGTCTTCAACCGATTTTTCCATCCACTCAAGGCGTTGCTCTTCGTTATTTAGTGAAGTGTTTTCGTACATCTTCGCTAGACGCGCTAACATATCTTCCTTAGTGTATTTCTTGTTTAAACCTAGGGCTTTATCAAGAGAAGCAATACGGTCTTTTTTGTCTAACTGCGCATATAAATCAACAAAGTGCGCCATCAATGCCATATCAACTTTGTCGTCATAACGGCGTGACAGGCTCGTCATACCTGCTTTGAAGCGCGTCATATCGCGCTCTTGGTAACCCGGCTCACGTTGCGCATCAGGTAACTTTTGCTCGTTGGCTAGACGATATAAACGTGTTGCTGTAGACATCATAGCACTGCGGCCCATGTAGCCTAGAATTAGGTCTAACTCACTGTCTGCTTGTGATTTGGCAATCAAAGAATCGAGTTCTTTAAGCACACTTGCATATTGCTTTTTACGCTTTTTGTCTGCGTTGATCCACGTGCTCAAATCGACTGCTAGTTTGTCTTTACGCGCTTGCATGTCGGTTTTTTGGTATGAGTTAATCATGCCACCGTAGTTCTTAGCGTAGTTAGCCAAACCAGCAAGTGTACTTTCATACGCGATGCGTGCTTTTGACCCTTCAGGTGCATTCTCTTTGATGATATCGATAGATTGTTCACGATATGCTTTCGCCGTTGGGTATACACTGTTGAATTGGTGTGTCACTTCACTTGCTGTGCGGTAGCGGTTAGTGCGCCCTGGGTAACCTGTCACCATAACAAAGTCACCTTCTTCAACACCTTTAGCGCTCACTTTCAAGAACGAATCTGAGCTAAATGGCACGTTGTCTTCACTGTAAGGTGCTGGTTTACCGTCTTTACTTACGTAGGCGCGATAGAATGAGTAATCGCCTGTGTGGCGAGGCCACATCCAGTTGTCAATGTCACCGCCATACTTACCTACACCCAATGCCGGGTTGTATACAAGACGCACGTCTTGGATTTCAAGCGACTTGATTAGGTAATACTCAAGGCCGCCATGGAATGTATAAACGTTACAACGGTATCCTGGGTCTTGCTCACATTCAGCGACCAGCGACTTCTCAGCATTCTCGACAGCAAGATAACGTTCGTTACCATTCATATCGTCCGACAGGTTTGCATTGACCTTGTCCGTCACGTTTTTAACTTCTTCAGTTACATACACACGTGAGCCCGGGGAAGCAGGGAGCTCATCCTTGAATGTTTTAGCAAGGAAACCATCTTTTAAGATGTTGTTTTCTGGCGTTGAATTATATTGAATCGAGCCATATGCGCAGTGATGGTTGGTCACTACCAAGCCTTTTGGAGATACGAACGAAGCAGTACAGCCGCCTAGGCTGATCACTGCGTTCATGGGGAACTCAGTGAGTTTTGAAATATTTTTAGGGTCTATTTCAAGGCCCTTTTCTTTAAGTACGGATTCTAATTCTGGTAGTTGGTGAGGTTGCCACATACCTTCATCTGCAAAAGCAGGAGCGAGAGTAGACGCGAGTACCGCAGCGCCGATAATAGATAAACGCATAGTTTCTTCCTGATTATTGTTATATCGGGACGCAGTGTCGCGCACACTAAGAAACTGTGCAACTTTTTACCTTTACAGAATGTTTCAGCGTGTAAATTATATTCTACGCTACAAAAGAAAAAGCACAGCCAATGCTGTGCTTTACAATGAAAGGACGGTCAGGCTTTGTAAGCTGAGTTGTGAATGTTTGCAGCGCGACCTGATGGGTCGGCATTATTTTGAAATGACTCATCCCAAAGCAGTGCTTCGGGAGTTGAACACGCTACCGATTTACCATGGGGTACACAACGTGTTGCAGCGCCACCTGGGAAGTGCTGTTCAAAGATACTGCGATAGAAATACGCTTCTTTAGTCTCGGGTGTATTGACCGGGAATTTGTAATGCGCATTTTGCATGTCTCTGTCACTCACTTGCTGTTCAACAAATTCTTTGAGTGAATCAATCCAGTTGTAGCCAACACCGTCTGAGAATTGCTCTTTTTGGCGCCACAAGACATCATCTGGTAAATATCCTTCAAACGCTTGGCGTACAATGTGTTTCTCGATGCGGCCGTCTTTACACATTTTCGCTTCTGGATTAACGCGCATCGCAATATCTACAAACTCTTTGTCCAAGAACGGTACGCGTGCTTCAACGCCCCATGCAGCCATTGATTTATTCGCGCGTAGGCAATCAAACATATGCAGCTTGGAGACTTTGCGGTTTAACTCTTCGTGAAACTCTTGTGCATTTGGCGCCTTATGGAAATAGAGGTAGCCACCAAATAGCTCATCCGCCCCTTCACCAGAGAGAACCATTTTAATACCCATGGCTTTGATTTGACGGGCCATTAAGTACATGGGTGTGGATGCACGCACAGTGGTTACGTCATACGTCTCAAGGTGATAAATCACTTCTTTCAAAGCGTCAATACCCTGTTGCACAGTGAAGTGAATAGGGTGGTGAATGGTACCAATTTGCTCAGCTACTTTGGCAGCTGCGGCTAAATCTGGAGAACCTTCAAGACCGATAGAGAATGAGTGTAACCGTGGCCACCAAGCATCGCTGGCGTCATTGTCTTCTATGCGCTTTGCTGCAAATTTTTGAGTGATTGCTGAAATAACAGATGAATCCAGACCGCCAGACAGCAACACGCCATAAGGTACGTCACACATTAATTGGCGCTTTACTGCAGCTTCAAGACCCGCTTTGACTTCCTCTGGGCTGGCTTCATTGTCACGAACCGCGTCGAACTGCTGCCAATCTCTTTGGTAATAGCTTACATATTCACCTACTTCACTGTCGAGATAATGCCCAGGGGGGAACTCTTCAATGTGATTACAAATAGGCGTCAGTGCTTTAAGTTCGCTAGCAACGTAAAAATTGCCATGTTCATCGCGGCCGGTATAAAGAGGTACAATACCAATATGGTCACGGCCGATAAGATACTTGTTCTTTTGCTCATCATACAAACAAAAGGCAAAGATACCATTGAGGTCATCTAAGAATTGGCTGCCTTTTTGCTCATACAGAGCAAGAATAACTTCACAGTCACTCTGGGTTTGAAATTCAAAGTCGATATCTAAGTCAGCGGCGAGTTGTTTGTGATTATATATCTCACCATTTACGGCCAATACATGAGTTTTTTGTGGGTTATAAAGTGGTTGAGCTCCGCTTTGAACGCCAACGATCGCCAGGCGCTCGTGCACCAAAATAGCATTATCACTACTGTATACACCGGACCAATCTGGACCGCGATGACGCAGTAATTTTGACATATCAATTGCTTGTTCTCGCAATTGCTCGACACTGGATTTGATATCCAGCACCCCGAAAATTGAACACATACTAGGTTTTCCTCATTCCTAATTACTTCACCTCTGTTGTAACAGAAAAAATAAGCTAAGTCACACGGCGAGTAGCGGATAATTTGGAAAATTTATGCACCATTGAGAAGCGTCGAATATTGCTGCGCACTATGGTGGTGCATTCAAAGTCGATAAGGTTAAAGTGCAATCAAAAGTTAGGTGATCACAGGCATAAAGGATGGTGCATCACGATGTTCGCGTGCACCAAAAAGGAACAAATACTTGTGAGGGCTTTTGCGGTTTAATCTTGTTTATGATTGCGGGCAATGCGCAACCTGTTGAGGTGGGCTTGATGTTGTTGGTTTAAACGCAGCGCTTGCTCTAGCGATACAGATTCGAAGTCCACAATGTCACCACCGCGAAATTGACCCAGGCGCGGTATATCAGCATGAATTACTTGTCCAAGCACAGGGTAGCCGCCTGTTGTTTGACAATCATTGAGTAATACAATTGGCTCACCGCTGGGGGGTATTTGAATGGTACCAGGGCATACCGCAGTGGTGCGAATACTTAGCGTATGACTGAGGCGTTGCTCAACGTTTTCAATGCCGAGTCTTAATCCCATGCGGTTGCTTTGCGCGGACACCGTCCAAGAGTTCTGCGAGAAACGCTTAACCGCGCCTACATCCAATCCATGTTCACGAGGGTCGACAACAAAATGAATAGGGCCGTGTCGTTGTGGCAGGTGCGCTCCCCAAAGTGAGCGATTGCGCGATGTTGGCTGATAAGCGAGTGTGTCACCGGCTTGCAGCAGTTGCCCGTTATTAGCGCCAAGTTGCGCCATCATATCGATGCTGGCGCTGCCTAAGGTTGAGTCGCAATCAAATCCGCCGGCGATTGCAAGGTAGCAACGAAGCATTTTTGCTGATGTAGCAAAGGTGAGCACTTGTCCTGCTTTGACTGAGTAACACCAACCAACGTCGATGCGTTGCCCATCTAAATTGGCGCTTAAATCTGCGCCACTGAGGGCAAATAACGTCGGCGAGTGAAACCGTAGCTTTGCCATGCCCAAGGTTATCTCCAGCGCCGAGGAATTTTCTTCATTCCCTACAAGTAAGTTTGCTATGCTCAGCGCATCGCTATCGAGGGCGCCACTTTGAGAAATCCCTAAGTGACGAAGACCCACACGACCTTGGTCCTGAATACTCAATTGCGGACCAGGTTTGATGACTTCTAGCATTACTTCTCCTCCACAAAGCTGACGGTATCGCCCGGAGCAAACAACGATGCCGGATTTCTACTGGCGTCGAACAAGCTCACCTTTGTATGACCAATAATATGCCAGCCCCCCGGAGAGTTAGCCGGATAAATAGCTGTTTTGTCTCCAGCAATCGCGACGCTGCCTTTAGGTACCAGTGTTCTGGGCAAATCTAATCGCGGTAATTGGATGGCCTTGGGTAATCCACTCATATAAGCAAATCCGGGTTGAAAGCCTATAAAATCAACGTCATAACGCACACTGCAGTGAGCCTCGATGAGTTGCGCTTCGCTAAGGCCACAGTGTTTCGCTACTTTCTGTAAGTCAAATGCGCCATCACCCCCATAAATAACAGGGATGACATGATGTTGACCAACTAGGCTGGTGGAATCGAATTGCTCCCATAAACGCAAACACTGACGTTCGATTGTCACAAGATCTGTGCTGGTGCTACAATAGAATGTGACGCTTTCATCTGCACTGACGGCATCAATTACTGTATCTTCAGCCAACATCTTTTTGGCAACAAAATTCACAAGACGTTGTTTTTGAACGTGCTCTAGATCACCTAAAGTGCCGCAGTCCAATACTAGGCAGGTGTCATTGAGCGCATAGAAGTCGGGCTTTGGAATTGTTTCTGACATTGATGCCTGTTCCTCTGGCTAGTTAGTTGTTGTAAATTTATTATTCCACAAAAGGTTTGTTTAATGAAATAACTTATACCTCAGGTAATAACATCGCACTGATGGCCCCAGCTATACCCATTACACTGTATATTAGGATCAATTCAGCATTTGTAAGCCAGTTACCTAAGAAGCCAAGGCTGCCAAATAGCAGCAAACAAACACCAATTACAGTGTTGCTAACCGCAACGTAATCTGTGCGTTTATTCCCGTCAGCCATGTCAACTAAGTAAGTTTTGCGACCCAAGCGTACACCTTGATGCGCAATAGTCAGGAGCAAATACATGCTGGGCATAAATGCCAGTGACGCAAGTAGCGAGTTAGCATACGTTGCAACCAAATACACAATGACACCATTAATACTCACCAATGATGCAGCAAACACCAACACACGCTTTGAGGATAAATCGCTTAGTCGCCCCCAAATTGGCCCAGAAACTAAGGATGCCAAACCTGATAAGCCCATAAATAAGGCTAACAACGAGAAGTTAAATGACTGCTCAGAGGCAACAATAATGTAAAACGGAGCACTGAGTGCAGAGCACAGCAATAATGCGCGTGTAATTACAAAATGAGCAAAGCGTGTGTCTTCTTTTAACAGGTTTAATTTCTTTATGGCGTGCTTTAGACCATTGCGTCCGCCCTCGGTGGCACCAGGGTATTCGTCGATTTTTGCATAAAACGCTGCGGCTAAAAGCCATACGAGTGCACCAGCGCCAAGCGCAAGTAAGACGGAAATCTTGTCGCCTTGTTGTTGGAAATACCACAAGCCTAAACCAAAAGTGATGGTTGCTAAGCCGGCTGCACTGGCTGCATACCCTGATAGACTGCCGCGTTGTTTTTTAGGAATAACTTTACCCAGAACATCCTTCGCCGCGACTGAATTGAATCCTCGCGCAAGTGAAAATACGACTAACAAGGTAATGATAGCGTAGCCCGCCGCATCGCCTTGCAGAAACAACCCAACAGCCACCATAGCTAGAATACACAGAGATTGAATAATGGCGCCACAAACCCATACCCATTTGCGAACAGCCAGTGTGCGCACATAATCGGCGATTGCTAATTGCGGCAGCAGTGAGCCTGATTCGCGAATAGGCACGAGCCAAGCGATGAACGCGCTAGGCACCTGTAAGGATTGCATTAACCAAGGCAATGTTACTTTAGGGTTTAATAGGGCATCAGCGAATTGGCTGAGGATTTGTGAAATGAGCAAAGTAACGTAATTACCAGGAACGGAAGTACAGGCATTTTCATCGATACCTTTACAGGCTCGGGCATCTTCGACATTGGCGAGTCGGTTGTAAATTTCTTCTGGGCTAAGCTTCTTTTTCATAGGCTCATTCGAATAAATAGTTTGTTTGTACGGTCATCTAAAAAGAGCGGGCTTTCGTACCTTTATTAGATTAGTTGATTTTCTCTTGGTTAGTGTAAAGAGGTTATTATGTTTAACAAGCTGTTTTTAAGCGTGATTTTATTAACTTTGGGCACATTTTCCCACGCCCAAGGTGCAGATGAGACAAAGAGAATGTCTGATGCCACTAAACAAATCGTGTTGGGAGCAGGGTGTTTTTGGGGTGTTGAAAAGCGTTTTGAAGCGATGGACGGTGTACTTAATGCCGAAGCGGGATATGCGGATGGCCGTGGCTTTAAACCTACTTACAAAAACATTATTGCCAATAAACGTCGCTTTGATGAAAACAACTATGCCGAAGTGGTGAGAGTAACCTACAACGCAAATGCCATCAGTGCAGAGCAATTGCTGCAATATTATTTCGAGCAGCATGATCCGACTCAAGTTAATAGGCAAGGAAATGACAGGGGCACCCAGTATCGTTCCATCATTTTAACCACCAGTGATGAGCAATACAAAACAGCACAGAGGGTGAAAGAACAGTATCAAGTTTTACTCACTAACGCAGGGTATGGAACGATTGCTACAGCAATTAAGCCGCTTGAGAAGTTCTATCTAGCGGAAACTTATCATCAAGACTATCTACAAAAGAACCCCAATGGTTATTGCCCTGACCACTCAACTGGGGTGCGTTTTGCTAACAGTGACCTCGATACCGTTGATAATGAAGCACTAAAAACTGGAAAGCATATAGTGGTATTGGATGCGCGTGACTATTGCCCGTACTGCGAGAAGTTTAAAAAAGAGGTACTCAATGGTTATCACGGTACAATACCCGTGCATCTGCGTTACGCCTCGCAACTAGATGGCCTGCAAATTAGCTCACAAACATTTGCTACACCGACGGTGTTGTTTTTAGAAAATGGTAAAGAAGTGGCGGGTTATCAAGGCTATATGGAACCGACATTGTTTTATCAAGCACTCGGGGCCTTTAAACTGGGAGACTCAGAAGCATATAGAGTGGCGTTTAATAAGGGCACTGATGGGCGATTTTGTAAGGAATATGAAATTTTCAAAAATACGCCTGATGGTGTTTTTGTAGATAAACTCTCTGGGGCACCTTTATTTGATACGCGTGACAGGTTTAACTCAGGCACAGGCTGGCTTTCTTTCACCAAACCCGTAGCAAATCAAGTCACCCGTCACGCAGATAACAGCTATGGGATGCAGCGAGTCGAGATACGCTCTGCGTCGTCGGGGATCCATCTTGGCCATGTGTTTGATAAAGAAGGGCCAGGAGGCAAACCTCGTTATTGTATCAATGCCACAGTCTTAGAGTTCGTGGCTCGTGATGACTTTAATGAAAGTCGTCAAGAAAATAACAAAGGCTAGACAATATTGTCGAAGTGATGGGCACTGAACACCGAGGCAGTGCCCAATTTTTTGTTTTTCTTTTGGTCAAAATCTAGCTATCACATGTTGTCTATGCGTTTAGTCAGAAAAGAACGCTGAAAAAAACGCCAAAACAAACACTTAATCGCATTCGCATTTAATAACACAACAATTGCATTATAGTTAGGAGGTACATGCAACGAATTAAGCACAGAGATCATGACACTAATTAGCACCAATGAGACCATCAACAGTATTTCACAAGATTCGTTAACGGCGATGTTGAACGACTATTTTGTGATAGCGCAGGATGCCCTAACTAGCATGGGGTTTGTGGTGCAGTTAAGCATTGTTGCATCTATTTATTTGTTCTCTTACCTCATCGCCAGCCGCTTAAGAAAAAAGATATCCCCCATAAAAGAATCTGCAGACAGCAGCACGCACTCATTGCAGTCCGTCGTGAATCGTTTCTTGGATGTCGTGTTTCCCATGCTTGCGATTTCGTTTTTAACCTTAGCAACCTTGTTAGGTGAGCGTTATGACATTGAAACCTGGCTTATCAATACTGTACTGATTATCGCCGTGTTAGCGTTTCTTAATACGGTAGTGGGGGCTGTTGTTGAGGGTGAGAACCTCATTGCATTCATGCGATGGGTGATGTTGCCATTAGTGTTTCTCCATTTAGTCGGCATTTTGCCACATATTATTTCGGTGTTAGAGACGGTGGCGATAAACATAGGCAACGTCGAGGTGTCTTTCTACGGCATAGGTCGGGTGCTTGTTTTTGGTATCATTCTTTTTTGGCTTGGTAGAGCGTTTAGAATGGTTGGTCGCAACCTCATACGCAATCATAAAAACCTTGATGTCACTACCAAAGAGGTGTTTACCAAAGTATTTGAAGTGGCGCTGTTTTGTGTCGGGTTTTTGGTGTTACTCAACATCATGGGCATCAACCTTACAGCGCTTGCTGTATTCGGTGGTGCTCTGGGTGTTGGTTTAGGCTTAGGTCTACAAACTATCGCCTCAAACTTTATTTCAGGAATTATTATTCTGCTCGACCACTCACTGACGATAGGTGATTTTGTTGAGCTAGAGGATGGCAGTAAAGGCTTTGTACGCGAATTTAGAATGCGCTACACCGTGCTGGAAACCTATGATGGCAAAGATATTCTTGTCCCTAATGAAAAATTTATAAATTCCTTACTGACTAACTGGACCCACAAAGACCCAAAACAACGTTATCGTATTGATTTTAGTGTGGCATATAAAACGGATATCCGAGCTATGTGTGACATTATTCGTGCTGCGGTTGCCGAACATCCACAGGTAATAAGTGGCGACGACATCCCGTTTGAAGAGCGCCCAGATTGTGAAATTGACTCATTCGGTGATTCCGGCGTTAACATGTTCGTAGAGTTTTGGATGTACGGCGTTGATGATGGCAAAAATCGCGTCGGTGGCGATCTCTTATTAATCGTTTTCGAAACGCTGCGTAAACACAACATCGAAATCCCATTCCCACAAAGAGAGGTGCGCGTGCTTAATGATAAAGAGTTGTCTGCACTTAAAGCACACGAAGACCGCAAAGGCGATTAGTAGATAGGCCTATGACTTAACATAGCCTTATGTATCACTACCAAATAACTTCTTGCGTACCAAGGCTCGATATTCACTCGGGCTTTGACCAAGTTGTTGGTCAAACAGCTTATTGAGTTGGCTTTGATGATTAAAGCCAAGTTCAAACGCCACATCATTGATACTCAAATTAGAATTGGCTAAGAGATCTTGCGCACCTTGAACTTTGAGCTTTCTGCGATATTGGTTTGGGCTTAACCCAGTGGCTTCTTTGAACCGTCGGGTTAATGTACGTTGGGCGACATCAAATTGCTGCGCGATGTCGGCAATAGATGACTCATCACCCAAGTTGTTTTTCATCCAAAACTGAATTTGTGCAATCAGTTCATCAGGATGGCGTTCATTCATCCCTTCTAAGTATCGCTGCTGCTCATACGGCTTTCTTACTTCGTGAGAGAAGTTGCGTTGTACATGCAAGGCACATTCTCTGCCATAAACATTCTCCAGGATATATACAATGACATCTGCGAGAGCATTGAGACTCGCGACACTGTATAAGCCTTCGGCTTGAGTGATGAAATACTCTGGCTTTAGATCAACTAAAGGGTAGTCACGCTTGAACTGATTAGCGTAATGCCAATGGGTTGTGGCGGGGTGGCCGTCCAACAATTTAGCCTCGGCCAAAAAACAATTACCCGTGCCGACACCAATCAAAGCACAACGTTTAGGGTCAAGTTGCGACAGTTTTTCTATCAACGCCGTTTGTTGGCGAATCACAAGGCGGGGATTGCGCCATAGACTGGGAAGTATGAGTAAATCACATTGCTCGAGCTCGGTTAGTCCGGCATTCGCTATAAATGGTAAGCCACTGTGCGCGCACACTGGTTCTTGGCTGTGACTGAGCAGCTTTAAGTTTAACTTGGGTGCATGCTCAACATGGCGTTTGGCGAATGCATAGCCAGCATTGAGCATCTCAAATGGCAGTGTCAGGCTGGTGGCTAGCATGTTCGGGTATAACGCAATCAGTACATTAAATTTCTTCATATACATCCGACCACTTACATTTGGCCAAAATAAATAAGTATGTGGCCATTAAAGCATAAAGTGCTGGGTGTGTTCCACTTACACTAGTGCCAATTTCGTAACGAACAATTCTATGAGTCAAAGGTTTATGAGTGCATTACCTGTAATAGTCGCAATGGGCGGTATCAATGCCGCAGGACGTACATCGTTTAATCAGGGTTTTCGTCGAGTCGTTTTAGACGCTCTTTCCAGCGAGCAACGCCAAGAAACACTTTTAGGCTTAGCAAGTTTAATGAATCTTGTGAGTTATGTTGATGGACAATTGGTTAGTGAAGCAGGTGATGTAATCACCGCAGATAACGTGGAAGCCCAATTAGGTGAGCAAATCCTAGCTGGCACACTGATCCGTCGTATTGAAAAGACGTTCTTCGATGTTGACGCGACCCACTGGCAGCAAAAAATCTCTGCCAATGCAGGCGAGCCAATTCGCTTTGTCACTAAGGCTCGCCAACTACCGACACCACTTCCGAGTAACTGGGAAGTAACGGAGTTGGAAAAAGGTCAGGTAAAAGTCACAATTTGTGGTGAGTTTGAAATAAAGCATGACACCTATCGCGACAACCCAATTAAAGCCGCGGGGCAATTTCCTACAGGATTTGATCCTGCCATTTTGTATAACAGTCGTTATCAGCCGCGTGGCTTGCAAGCGACTATCTTTGCCGCAAGCGATGCGATTCACGCCAGTGGCCTGGATTGGCAAAAGGTCATGAACTCAGTTGCACCCGACCAAATTGGTACTTACAGCGCCTCTGTAGCAGGTCAAGTTAATAGCGAAGGCCTAGGCGGTTTGTTTAAAGCACGTTTGTTAGGAGAACGTGTTAGCACCAAGCAACTAGCGCTTGGTTTGAATACTATGTCTACCGACTTCATTAATGCATATGTAACAGGCAATGTTGGAACGACATTCACCACATCGGGTGCGTGTGCAACGTTCTTGTATAATATGCGTGCAGCGGTTCAAGACATTAAAGCAGGGCGTACCCGTGTTGCCATTGTAGCGTCGAGCGAATGTGCTATTGAGCCAGAAATAATCGAAGGTTTCGGTAACATGAGTGCCTTGGCCAATGATGACAATCTGAAAAAGCTAGATAACAGTGATGAAGTCGATTATCGCCGTACTTCTCGCCCGTTCGGTGAAAACTGTGGCTTTACTATCGGTGAAGGCGCGCAAGTTACTATTTTGATGGACGATGCCTTAGCGCTTGAGCTTGGTGCTGATATCTTAGGTAGTGTACCGGACGTTTATGTAAATGCAGACGGTTTCAAAAAATCGATCACTGCACCTGGCCCGGGTAACTACATCACGATGGCGAAGGCTGTGGCTTTAGCACAGGCTATTGTTGGTGAGGAGTCGATTAAAGAGCGCTCGTTTATTCTTGCCCATGGTTCTAGTACACCGCAAAACCGTGTAACTGAATCGGCTATTTACGACCGTATCGCTACGGCATACGACATCAATAATTGGCCTGTAGTGGCGCCTAAAGCGTTTGTAGGCCATACCATAGCACCTGCAAGTGGCGACCAGTTGGCGTTTGCTATTGGCGTGTTTTCAGACAACATTATGCCGGGTGTAACGACTATCGATAAAGTGGCCGATGACGTGTATAGCGATCGTTTAAACATTAGCTTGTCTCACCAAGCTTGTGAGCCTCAGGACGTTGCTTTCATTAACTCTAAGGGGTTTGGCGGCAATAACGCTACTGCGCCGGTTCTGAGTCCAAGCATTACCAAGGAAATGTTAGCAGCTCGTCATGGCGAATCTGCGATGAATCAACATGCCAAAGCAAACGAGGCAACTAAGCAGCAACAAGCTGTGTATTTTGACAATGCGCAGAAGGGTCAATTTGACTTGATTTACCGTTTTGGTGAAGGTTTGATTGACGAGGATGCAATTGCATTCGACACCGAACAAATGCAGATCCCAGGTTTTGATAAACCAATTGCACTAAAAATTGATAATCCGTTTGCGGATATGTCTAAGTAAATAGTTAGCCGCTGAGCGCTGTCTCAGCGGTTCTTTTTGTGTTCAGCATGACACTTCTGTGCCTAATCTAATTTCACCTTAGCTCCACATCACCGTTTGCTTAGTTGCGCGCTTGTTAGTTACACTACGCGTTTTCCCCAAATATAAGACTAATCTGTGAAATTCTCGTTGGAGCGTCACGCGCTCGTTATCTGTATTGCTATCGCATCCCTTGCATTGGTATGGCCGAGCGCGCTCAAAAAAGTGGTTCAACCTATCGTTCAAGGTGCAATCTCAACGATTGGCGGAGGATTTTTTGTCTTTGTAAATTTCATATTACTGGCCTTGGTTCTCCTGTGTTTGAGCCCATTGGCAAAAAAGAAAATGGGTGGCGAACAAGCTAAAATTGAATTTTCTACATTTGGCTGGCTTGCCATGTTATTCGCTGCGGGGATGGGCTCTGGTCTGGTTTTTTGGGGCGTCGCGGAGCCGGTGATACACAGTGTCGAGAAGCCACTCAAACAAGGCTTGTATCCTGACAACATTGGCGCATCGCTGGCGCTAACTATGCTTAATTGGGGAGTGCATGCGTGGGCCCTATACGGCGCATTTGGCTTATTGCTTGGTGGCGTTACCAAAGCGCTATCAACGACTGACGATATTAGTGCGCCCGCACTATATGCACTCCCTACGCATCTTCAGCAGCGGTTAAAACCTACAGTGCAAAGTGTCATTTATCTCATTGCTATTGTGGCTATTTTCTTTGGGGTGGTTGGCACAATCGCAAATGCCAGCATGCTTTTGCATAATGGCGCGCAAATGACGCTCACCAGCATGGGTTTCGACATCGCCGAGTCATGGATAGCGGTAGCTGTGCTGCTTATCATTACTTTTATCTATTTTATGTCATCGCAACTGGGCTTACATCGCGGTATTCAGACGCTCAGTATCATAAATATTTATCTCGCATTTGTGATGCTAGTGCTGGTGGTGCTTGTAGTGCCGATAGCACCCATCGTCAAAACTGTGCTGGTTGCACTTAAAGATTATGCAATGTTGATCGTTTCTGGTGCTTGGCAGTTGGACTCTCAGCTTAAAGACTCAAAGTGGGCGAACGTGTGGACGTATAACTACTACTTTTGGTGGTTAGCGTGGGGTCCATTCGTGGGTATTTTTCTTGCTCGCATTTCTCGCGGAAGACCGCTTTGGCAATATATTTTGGGCGTGGTGTTTATTCCCAGTCTGATGAGCTTAGTGTGGTTCAGTGTGCTTGGTGGTTCGGCATTAGCATTAGACGGTTCTTCACACGCAAGTTTGATTAGCGCGGTAAATGAGGATTACACCAAAGGCGTGTTTATCTTTTTTGCCGAGCTTGGGGGAATGGGGCATATTCTCACTTGGCTAAGCTTTTTCTTATTGGTGGTGTTTGTCGCAACCAGTGCTGATTCGGCTTTACTGGTAATTCGTCAGTTGTGCTCAACGTTGTCACGTAAACGGTCTTTGTTGATTTGGTCATTGACTATGACGTTGATTAGTTTAGGTCTAGTAGTCATTGCAGACGAAAAGCTCAATCGCAATATTGCGGTTATCGGTGCACTGCCTTTTGCATTCATCTTTATATGGCAAGTTGTTGGCTTTATTAAAGCATTGAGTAAAGAATTGCTAAGTGAGGGTGATGAAAAAGCCCCTATTGAATAGGGGCTGCGATTACTTCAGTGCGCTTGCGGCAAAGGCAAGGTGTTGGTCAATGAAACTACTGATAAAGAAGTAGCTATGATCATACCCAGCGTGCTCGTCTACTGTCGCAGTAATGCCGGCAGTGGAGAGCGCTTGTTTAAGGTTTGGCAATAGTAATTGCTCTTCTAAGAAATTATCGGCTAGCCCTTGGCTAACCAAAATAGGAGGGCAAACATGTTGCTCAACAGTTTTGAGGAGCTCACAACTGTCGTACTGAGCCCATGCAGTTTTGTCCTCTCCCAAATATCCACAAAGCGCTTTTTGTCCCCACGGACAATTTATGGGATTGGAAATAGGTGCAAAAGCACTGATACTGGCGTAAGTTGTTGGGTTTCGCAGACCTAACACCAAGGCGCCATGGCCGCCCATAGAGTGGCCACTGATGGATTGTTTACCATTAGTCGGGAAGTGTTCATTGATTAACGCTGGAAGCTCTTTGCTCACATAATCATACATCTGATAATGCTGCGCATAAGGTGCTTGTGTGGCATTAACATAGAAACCCGCTCCGAGGCCAAAGTCGTAGCTACCCGTTGGATCATCAGCAACTTCTTCCCCGCGAGGGCTAGTGTCTGGCGCGACGATGATCAACCCAAGTTCAGCAGCTGCTTTGAACGCCCCAGCTTTTTGCATGAAGTTTTCATCGGTGCACGTGAGTCCTGAGAGCCAATAAACAACCGGTGCTTTACTATTCTCATCTACGCCTGGTGGGAGGTAAATTGCGAACGTCATTACACAGTTATTCACACTCGATGAGTGTGAATAACGCTTATGCCAGCCACCATGAACCTTGTTGTTACTGAGTAACTCTAAGCTCATAACATGTCCTTACTTGTTGTAGTGGATAACGCTACGAATACTCTTACCGGCGTGCATCAGTTCGAATGCTTCGTTGATGTCTTCTAGGCCCATGGTGTGAGTAATAAAGTCATTGAGCGCAAATTCATTATTTAAATAACGCTCGACGATTTCTGGTAGCTCAGAACGGCCTTTTACGCCGCCAAATGCAGTGCCACGCCATACACGCCCAGTCACTAGTTGGAATGGACGAGTTGAGATCTCTTG
Source organism: Pseudoalteromonas pernae (assembly GCF_039831865.1). Classification (NCBI taxonomy): domain Bacteria; kingdom Pseudomonadati; phylum Pseudomonadota; class Gammaproteobacteria; order Alteromonadales; family Pseudoalteromonadaceae; genus Pseudoalteromonas; species Pseudoalteromonas pernae. The sequence continues at coordinate 318,077 of NZ_JBDODM010000001.1, read as the reverse complement.
GCCTGCGCCAGCAACACCGATGATCACAGATTCACCCCAGCCTTTGTGGCAACACTCGAGCGCGCTACGCATCACGTTGACATTACCGATACACTCGAATGAATAGTCTACGCCACCGTCTGTCATCTCGACGATGACTTCTTGAATCGGTTTATCGTAGTCATTTGAATTGATTAGGTCAGTAGCACCAAGCTTTTTAGCGAGCTCGAACTTACTTTCATTGATATCAATACCAATGATACGACCAGCACCTGCCATTTTTGCACCGATGATTGCTGAAAGGCCAATGCCGCCTAGGCCAAAAATAGCCACGCTATCACCAGGTTGAACTTTTGCGGTATTAAGCACTGCGCCCATACCCGTTGTGACACCACAGCCTAATAGACAGACTTCTTCTAATGGCGCTTCTTTATTAACTTTTGCCAATGAAATCTCAGGTAAAACTGTGTATTCAGAGAAAGTCGATGTGCCCATATAGTGATAAATTGGCTGACCGTCTTTATAAAAACGCGTAGTGCCGTCAGGCATTAACCCTTTGCCCTGAGTTTCACGAATTTTTTGGCAAAGATTCGTTTTACCGGATGTACAGAATTTACATTCACCACACTCAGGTGTGTAAAGTGGGATAACGTGGTCGCCAACTTCAACACTGGTGACACCTTCACCCACAGCTTCAACAACACCGCCACCTTCATGGCCAAGAATTGCTGGGAAAATACCTTCTGGATCTTCGCCAGATAACGTAAATGCGTCAGTATGGCACACGCCTGTTGCGTGAATTTTTACCAGCACTTCACCAGCTTTTGGCATCATCACGTCCACTTCTTCAATTGAAAGTGGTTGCTTAGGACCCCATGCGATTGCGGCCTTTGATTTAATAAATTCTGCCATGTTTTTATTCTCTTGTTTTAGATTGAGGTGAAATTATTACACAGTATGATAGAGTTTTTCCCAAATTAAATGACTTTTACATAGGTGTAATAATGCGTTGGCAAGGCATGGTTGAATTTATTGCGGCGGCCCAAGCGCAGTCGTTTACTGCGGCAGCAAAGCAAGTCGGTACGTCAGTGGCTCATATAAGCAGAACAATCAATGCACTTGAAGAGTATTACAACACACAGTTGTTTATTCGTAGCACGCGCAAAGTTGTCTTAACTCAACAAGGTGAATTGCTATTGCATCATGCGAAGAAAGCGCAAAGTGTTCTTGAGCAAGGTGAATGGGCTCTAAAAGAACAACAGGCACAACCCAGCGGGCAATTAAGGATCACAGCGCCAGTTATGTTTGGTGAGCATTTTATTATGCCTTTAGTCCATGAATTTATGGCCATGCACCCTAAAGTGAGCGTGTCTATGGTGTTGACCAATCAAACTCTAGACCTTATTGGCGAGCATATTGATTTAGCAATACGAATAGGCGAAATGGCAGACTCAAATCTCACTGCACGGCGATTATCCTCTCGTGCTGTTATTGTGTGTGCCAGCAAAGCATATTTAGCCGAGCAGGGCGTACCTTATGCGTTGAGTGAACTGAGTCATCATCAATGTTTGCTAGGGCATTCGGACTATTGGCGATTTTACGAAAATCAGCGTGTTCGTCATGTTAAAATCGCCAAAACTCGACTAAGGTGCAACAGTGGATGGGCCTTGGCTGACGCGGCATTACGTGGCTTAGGTCTGGTGCAGCTACCAGACTATTATGTGCGTTCTGCATTAGAACAAGACAAACTCAGTGAAGTGTTGCTACCGTTCGCCATTCGTAAAGAACCTATTTGGGGGGTCACGCCGGCGAAGTTGTATCAAGCCAATGCCACCAAAACGTTACTCGAATTCCTAGCGGATAACCTCGATAGCCAACTCAGTAAAGGAATAATGACACCTTAGAATGAAATAGCAGCAAACTATTCCCAATTGTTTTGTCAATCAAGGCAATGCATACCCATTGACGAACACCTATGTTAGCATCTTGCAATCGTAATTAATAAGTTAAGCCGTTGATGTATAAGCCCGTCAGTTTATTTATTGGTCTTCGCTATTCTCGCTTATCAAAAGGCAGTGCTTTTGTTTCATTTGTGTCGTTTTTTTCGATAGCAGGTATCGCCTTAGGGATCACCGCGTTGTTTACTGTGATCTCAGTAATGAGTGGATTTGAAAGCAATTTAAAAAACTCAATGTTGTCGATGATCCCGCATCTTCAATTTGAAATGGATCAACGCGACAAACAACAGCAACAGGCGCTGATCACCTCACTACAAGCGCAAAAAGAAGTGACTTCCATAAAGCGTTACCATCAAGCGCAAACAATTGTTCAAAGTGCTCAAGATATCCAAGGAATTTTATTGCAAGCGCCTTATGAATCGCTTCCACAAAGTGTAAACGAGAGTATTGATGTGGGCAGTGAGCAGAGTATTTTCGATAATCGCTACCATATAGCAATTAGTCGCTATCTCGCACGTTCATTAGGCGTTTCCGTTGGAGACACCCTGCGAGTAACTGTGCCTTCGGTATCCACCTACACGCCTATGGGGCGTATTCCCGCGCAGCGTTTATTTACTGTTAGCGCGATATATCGCAGTGGTTCAGAGCTTGATATGTACACCATGTTTACCTCGGGTGAATCGTTACAACGTGTTATGCGCATCAAAGAGGCGGGTGCTGCGCCCTTAGAAGTGATGTTAAATGATGCTTTTGTCAGCGATGAGGTATTGAGTCGTTTAGAGCCTTCCCAACGCGAGGGTGTAACAGACTGGCGTGAAAGTCAGGGCAGTTTGTTTTCCGCAGTAGCCATGGAAAAACGGATCATGAGTTTACTTCTTGGCCTCATTTTCATCATCGCAGTATTTAATATTGTTTCATCGCTCACCATGATGGTGCGTGAAAAACAAGGTGAAGTGGCAATATTGCAAACCCTTGGTTTAAGTCATCAACAAGTCGCCCGAGTGTTTATGGTACAAGGAATGTATAACGGTGTGGTTGGCAGTATCACAGGGTCAGTGTTGGCCTTAATTGTGGTTTATAACCTCAATGAGATCCTTCAAGCAGTTGGCCTTAATTTATTCGGTCAGCAATCGTTACCCGTAGTGATTTCCTTTTCAACATTAAGCATGATTGTTCTTGGGGCAATTTTAATGAGCTTTATCGCCACTTTATATCCAGCAAAAAAAGCGGCACAAGTGCGTCCTGCAGAGGTTTTAAGATATGAGTGATTTGATTTTACATTGTCAGGATTTAGTCAAAGTTTACCAAGATGCTGCTGAGCAAGTCGAAGTATTAAAAGGCGTGCAACTTGATGTGCAAAAAGGCGAGAGCATCGCTGTGGTAGGGTCATCAGGCTCAGGTAAAAGTACCTTGCTACACATATTAGGCACCTTAGACAAACCCACCAGTGGACAAGTATTGATTTGTTCTCAGGACGTGGCAAAACTCGATAGAAAACAACAAGCAGCTTTTAGAAACAAACACTTAGGCTTTATTTATCAATTTCATCATCTTTTAATGGAATTCACAGCGTTAGAAAACGTTGCCATGCCATTGCTTATTGCTGGGGTTGATGCCAAAACGGCACAGCAAAAAGCAAAGGAGATGCTCGATAAAGTAGGGCTGTCACACAGAGCTTCTCATAAACCCGCGAAGTTATCTGGCGGCGAAAGGCAACGTGTTGCGATAGCACGAGCGGTAGTCGCAGAACCGGATTTAGTGTTGGCTGACGAACCAACGGGGAACCTTGATAAAGCGAATGCACAGCGCATTTATGGGTTATTGATGGCGCTGCAAAATGATCTAGGCACGAGTTTCATAGTGGTCACTCATGATTTGGAATTGGCCAGCAAACTGACGCGTACTGTGGTTCTCGACGAAGGCGTATTACAGGCGTCAGAACACGGAGAAATGGCTTGATGAAGGCATTGAAGCTTAGTTACTTGCTTTCTGTGCGATTTCGTAAGTCCCAGCGTAATAGTGGTTTAATGGGATTTATGGCGAAAAGCTCGAGCCTAGGTATTTTATTAGGCGTGGCAGTCCTCATCGTCGCTTTATCTGTGGTGAACGGCTTCCAACAACAGCTGGTTGAGCGCTTGTTGTCGCTCGTGCCCCATGTCGAATACGTCAGTGCCGACGGCTATATAAATGAATGGCAAGTGAAGCAACAGCGACTTGAACAACAGCGCAACGTACTTGCCGCTGCTCCATTTATCGGCGTTAACGCGATGGCACAATCAAAAGGGCAGTTAGAGGCGGCGCAATTACGAGGGATAGACCCGGCACTTGAAAGCAAAGTATCTATCGTTAACCAATTTATCTCTGAAGCCGATCTGAGTACGCTGCAATCTGGCCAGTTGATAATGGGGGCAGAGCTTGCGAAAAAACTGTCCGTCACGGTTGGTGATACAATTTCTTTACTAATGACTGACTTGCATAACAAGGAAAAGGGATTGGCAGCACCAGTGCGCTACAGCGCAGAAGTTGTAGGACTTATTACCAGTCATGGCCCATTAGACAAGCAACAAGTATTCATGCGCTTGGATGACATGCAGTCGTTGTTTGATTTGCGTGATGACCAAGTTACCGGTTTACGCATTACTTTGGATGATGTGTTTAGTGCCGAAACCGAAGCGATGCGAATTGGCCGTACGCTAGATGATTATGTCTATGTAAATAGCTGGGTTAGAACGCAGGGCAGTTTATACCAAGATATTCAAATGGTTCGCACTATTGTTTATTTAAGTGTGTTTTTAATTATTTCGGTAGCGAGCTTCAACATTATTTCGTCGCTGTTTATGGAAGTGAAGGAAAAGCAAAGTGCTATCGCTATTTTAAGAACCATGGGCGCGGGTGACTTTATCATTATGCAAACCTTCTTATTACAGGGAGTGGTATCAGCTATTTTTGCCATCGCCTTTGGTTGTGTGCTTGGCTTGTTTTTGGCGATAAACATTACCGACATTTTCGTTTGGTGGAGTACATTGATAGGTGAAAATAAGCTGGCGGGTGTCTATTTTATTGACTTCTTACCATCGAAAATACAGTGGCAAGATGTTATTTGGGTCTCTTCAATTACTTTAGCCATTACAGTGGTGGCGTCTATTTACCCGGCATGGCAAGCCGCAAAAGTAGACCCTGCAAAAGTACTTGGAAATTAGCTTGTTACCGTAATTAAGCATAGAAACGAATGATAGCCTCTTGCAAGCACTGGCGTATCTTCGTAAAGTGTCAGCAAAGATAACAATAAAAGTAGTATTATGTCTGAACAACAAAACCAAGAAGAACAAATCCGTGCGTTTCAACGCGAAACGTTTGAGTCTGCACAAAAGCATTTAGCCCAAAAGGGCATAATTCCTCAGACGGTTGCAGATAAAGACAGCCGTTTTCTAGCGCCGTTATGTGCAGTGTGGAAATTTAAAGCACAAAATGGTCGCTCATACTGGGTTGTGAGTGGAAATTTACCCACGGACCATGCTGAAATTAACGCTGCATCAAATGCCAGAGAAGCAATGCGCTATTTCTCATTCCAATGGCAATTAAAGGCTGAAGAAATCATGAGCAGTCCTCGCGTTGATAAGACACAACGTGAATTTGCTGAGTTGTTGGTAAGAAGAGCTCACGGTTTATATGAGCTCTACAATAATGACCAACTGTGGGCTAATGAACCATCGTAAACGGACTGCTATCACAGTGGTCAACTGGGCATTCTAAGCGTTGCCTTGGAATGCCAGCTTCCATGAATACACATCCACACGGCGAAAAGCCTTTTTGCTTGAAGCGTTCGACTTCATCAAGTATGCAATTAATACAAATCGATCGCAGTCCAAAGTTGGCCGCATTGGTAAGTATATAACTGAGCATTTCGTTGTAGATTCCGCGGTTGCGGTGATCTGGAAGCACGGCAATTCTTCCCAATAGACCATCTTCGCATAACCGTGCTGTTGCTACTGCTTCTCCTTGCTCGGTGTAGGCCACGAAGTGCAAAGCACTTGTATCGCGACCATCAAACTCAACCGATTTTGGAATATTCAACTCAAAAACAAACACTCTTTCACGAATCTGGCGGATTGGGTTGTCCTGAGACCCCCAGTCGACTTGGTGGATCCGATAGGGCATGTACCCTCCTAATCTGCGTACCAATATCCCTCATTGATAAGTGTAGACAAGGTTTGTCTGAAAAGTAAACAGTCTGAGTGTGCTAAAAGTTGCTCTGTGTACTGGTATTGTTGGTCACATAGGGCTGCAATAATGCTTAAGTGTTTGCTCGGTAAATTAAAACTGTGCCCTTCTACGGCAAGTAACACACTGTCTTTTTGTGCAATATAAATGCTACGTAATCCGCCTGCTTTGTAAATAACTGGGTACTCGCGAAGGAAGTCGGCGAGTTCGTTTGGCTCTAGCTTTGGTTCAAGTGGTAACAAGTCTTTGTCATGCTTAGGCTCGCTCAATTGCTCAGCAATAAAACGCAAAAATGTATTGTCGTCTTTGATTGCATCAATCATTAAATGGCGTAGTTTGGTAATATCTGGCAGAGTAAGTTCGCCTCGACTTTGTTGGATATTAAGGTCAGCGTCGCTGTAACGAGCTTGGCCTAAATCAAGGTCGATTAAGTGATCGGCAAAAGCTGTGAGTAAATCAGTTTGGTTTGGCGCTCTAAATCCAACTGAGTAGTTGATAGCAGGCTCAACTGCATAACCTTCATGCGGTGCACTAGGTGGTATGTAAAGAATGTCACCTGGCTCCAACACTACATCGATTACAGCTTCAAATTCACCGACTTGTAAAAGAGCCTTGTCAGCACTGAATTGCTTTATATTTTTATCGACATTACCTACACGCCAGTGGCGTTTGCCACTACCTTGAATAATGAACACATCATACTGATCTAGATGAGGTCCCACGCCGCCGCCTGGGGTAGAATAACTCACCATTAAATCGTCAATACGCCAATTAGGGATGAAGCGAAACGGTTCAACGAGTTGCGCGGCTTCAGGATGCCAGTGGTCAACAGCCTGAACGAGTAGGGTAGCGTGGTCATTAGCTAACACACTGAAGTCTTCAAAAGGACCATTTTCACATTGCCAACCGTCATGGTTTGTTACCATTCGAGATTCGATACTTTCTTCCATCGCTAATCCTGCCAATTCCTCGGCATCAAGCGGGTCGGCAAAATCTTTAAATCCAGCTTTGATGAGTAGAGGTTTTTTTTGCCAGTATTGGTTTAGAAATTCTGTTTCGCTTAACTCGTTAATGTGCAGCGTATACATGTTTACTCCAAATAAAAAAGCGAAAGACCTTGCTTAAAACAGCCAGCCTTTCGCTTTTATAAATAATTACCGATATGGATTATAGGTTATCGATAAACTCAACAGCACGGCCGATGTAATTAGCAGGACTTAATTCTTTAAGCTGTGCTTTTACTTCAGCTGGAAGCTCAAGTGTGTCGATAAACTCAGCCATCGCTGCTTGGTCAACACGCTTACCACGCGTTAGCTCTTTGAGTTTTTCATATGGCTTTTCGATACCGAATTTACGCATTACCGTTTGAATTGGCTCTGCTAGTAGTTCCCAGTTTTGATCGAGTTCGTCAAGAAGACGTTGCTCGTTTACTTCTAGCTTGCTTACACCTTTTAGTGTTGCTTGGTAAGCGATAAGCGCATAACCCATACCAACACCAAGGTTACGAAGAACCGTAGAGTCAGTTAGGTCACGCTGCCAACGTGAAATAGGCAATTTCTGCGCTAGGTGGCCAAAGATAGCATTTGCTAAACCAAGGTTACCTTCAGAGTTTTCGAAGTCGATAGGGTTTACTTTGTGTGGCATGGTTGAAGAACCAATTTCACCAGCAACCGTTTTCTGTTTGAAGTGGTTAAGTGCAATATAACCCCAAACATCACGGTCAAAGTCGATTAGTACAGTGTTGAAACGAGCAACTGCATCGAATAACTCAGCAATGTAATCATGCGGCTCGATCTGCGTTGTGAAAGGATTGAACGTAAGGCCTAGGCTAGTTACGAATTTTTCTGCGTGTACATGCCAATCGTAATTTGGGTAAGCACTAAGGTGAGCGTTGTAGTTACCAACAGCACCATTGATTTTACCGAGCATGTTTACTTGCGCTACTTGATCACGCTGACGCTTAAGACGCATGTACACGTTTGCAAACTCTTTACCCATAGTTGAAGGTGAAGCAGGTTGCCCGTGAGTACGTGTCATCATAGCAACTGACTTGTATTCAATCGCTTTTTCTTTTACGGCGTCTAAAAGCTGATCCATGTAAGGAAGCAACACTTTATCGCGAGCTTCTGTTAGCATCAAACCATGCGATAGGTTATTGATGTCTTCAGAAGTACATGCAAAGTGAATAAATTCATTTACGGCGTTTAGTTCAGCGTTGTCAGCTACTTTTTCTTTTAGTAGGTATTCAACAGCTTTTACATCGTGGTTAGTTGTACGCTCGATGTCTTTTACGCGCTGCGCATCTGCTTCGCTAAAATTATCAACGATACTGTCTAGTAGGGCATTAGCTTCGTCACTTAAAGCTGGAACTTCAGCAATGTCAGCAGCTTGTGCAAGCGCTTGTAACCAACGAACTTCAACTTGTACGCGGTATTTGATCAAACCGAATTCGCTAAAAATGCTACGTAGTTCTGTAGTTTTGCTACCGTAGCGCCCGTCTACCGGAGAGATCGCGGTTAACGCTGAAAGCTCCATATTAACTCCTAAGTTACGTTGAACGATTATCTTTTAATTTACTCGCTTATTAAGCCGAGATGGGGTTTAAACTTGTTCTTTGGCAATTGCCAATATTTTGCGCTTTGCGAACAAAAAGTGACGACGCTTACCGCCCATTTGCCGCCAAAGTACCGCTGCACGAATACCTGCTAAAAGTAGTGCACGAATGCGGTTTTGAATACTCGCTTGCTTTAATAATGCTGGTTGGCCAAATACCTGAATGCGTTGCCCAAGGGGACTAATAATGCGTGCGTAGGTATCTGCGAATGCCGCGATGATTGATTCATCAAGCAGCTCTAAATGGTCTAGCTTGGCTTTTGTTGCATCTATATCACGGCCAAGCGCTGATAGGGCGTCCGGTTTTGAAGTCAAGATGCGTTCTAATTGGACCATGCCACCGACATATTTAACCAGCTCTACATTTTTTTCTGTTCCAGCTGATAATTGACTGATAAGTGCACGATAGCCACTGTTTAAATTTGCGCGAGAACCATATATCTCATCGACGTTTTTCGCATCAGTCGCGAGTAAAGATTCAAGTAGTGGTTCAATTTCATGCTGTTGAGACTGGCCATATTTAGCTAGTTTCTGTACTTGAATGGCGACTTGGCACATTGCTGCCAGTGCCATCACCTGGTTCGCATTCATATTATTTAATCACCGAATCGATAATGCCGCCACCTAAACACACTTCGCCGTCGTAAAACACTGCAGACTGGCCAGGCGTAACCGCTTTTTGTGGCTCATCAAACAAGACACGGGCAACTCCGTCTTCACCTACTAATAAAGTACACGAGATATCCTCTTGACGATAACGCGTCTTCACGGTAACGCGAGCTGTACCTTTGGGTCCAACACGGTCGACCCAGTGTAACTGATTGGCATATAAGCCATTGCTATATAAGCGTGGATTATCTTTTCCTTGGCCAACGACCAATACATTACGTTCGATATCTTTATCAACAACGTACCAAGGTTCACCTGACCCTTCTTTAAGACCACCAATGTGAAGGCCTTTACGTTGTCCTAACGTGTGATACATCAAACCTTCGTGTTCACCCACTTCATTACCTTCGGTATCTTCAATGATTCCTGGTTGGGCAGGGAGGTAACGCTGTAAGAAGTCTTTAAACTTTCTCTCACCGATAAAGCAGATACCTGTACTGTCTTTTTTATCATGGGTGACTAAACCCTGTTGCTCTGCAATTTCTCGTACTTGTGGTTTTGGTAGCTCACCCACAGGGAAAAGTGTTTGACCAATATGTTCATGGCTCAAAGTGTACAGGAAATAACTTTGGTCCTTGTTATCGTCTGCACCGCGCAGCATAGCAAATTTGCCATCACGCTCTTCACGACGTACATAGTGACCAGTAGCAATGTAATCTGCACGCAATGCTTCTGCAGCAAATTCAAGGAATGCTTTGAATTTAATTTCTTTGTTACACATGATGTCCGGGTTAGGAGTTCTACCAGCCTTATATTCTTCAAGGAAGTATTCGAACACGTTATCCCAGTATTCAGCTGCGAAGTTAACGGTATGCAATTCAATACCTAACTTTTCACATACCATTTGCGCGTCTTTTAAATCTTCAGCCGCTGCGCAGTATTCATCATTGTCATCTTCTTCCCAGTTTTTCATGAACAAGCCTTCGACTTGATAGCCTTGCTCTTTTAACAGGTAAGCGGATACGGATGAATCAACGCCGCCGGACATACCGACGATAACTTTTATTTGGCTGTTGTCGCTCATAGGATTTGAATTTCACATCACATTGCTTCGAGGGCGCGAATTATATCACGCTTAGGCAAGGGCTTGAAGTGCGCTATTGATGCAAATAATCAAGACTTATCAAAGGTCGATTTAGCGAGTCTTGGATACATTGACTAATAAGATGAGAACGAAGCGCTAGCGTACTAATTTCTTCTAGGGTTAACCAGTGACAGGCAATAATGTCACTGTCTTGCGCTGCACCTTGCACGGGAGTATCCAACTCAGCGTAAAAGCAAAAGCGTAGATAATGAACGCCATTTTGCGCATGCAGTGAATATATTCCTACTAACCCTAACAGCTCAGCACTTAGTCCGGTCTCTTCTTTTAACTCACGTAAACATGCATCAGTAATGGTTTCACCTTGTTCAAGATGCCCAGCGGGTTGGTTAAAAACTCGTTTGCCTGTGAATTTATCGATTTCTTCTACCAATAAGTAGCGATCATTACTTTTAAGTACGATAGCAACGGTGACATTAGGCTTATGCATTGGCTGAAATTACCTTATATTTACCGTTTTCCAAATCATCGAGACGATAGGGGCCGATGCTTGCGCGTATTAACCTCAATGTAGGGTAGCCAACATGGGCGGTCATTCTGCGCACTTGGCGATTCTTGCCCTCGCGAATACTTATTTCCAGCCAGGTTGTTGGGATATTCTTTCGTTCACGAATCGGTGGATTTCGAGGCCACAAACCGCTGGGCTCTGTGATGATTTTAACTTTTGCGGGCAAGGTAAGACCGTCTTTCAATTCCACGCCTTTGCAAAGAGCCTCAACAGCCTCACCACTCACTGCACCCTCGACTTGGACCCAATAGGTTTTGAAGGTGTTTTTTTTAGGGTTCGCCAGTTTATGCTGAAGTTGGCCGCAATTTGTGAGTAATAATAGGCCCTCAGAATCACGATCCAAACGGCCCGCCGCATAAACGTCTTTGATGTCTATATAATCAGCCAGTGTTGGGCGATTATTGTCATCGGTAAATTGGCACAACACGTCAAACGGTTTATTGAATAGCACTATTTTCACCTCGCGTGGGGCTAGGCGTGGTTTGGCGGACTTTCTTTGAATTTGGCGTGGTTTATTGGAGCGGTAGCTCTGACCATATTTGGGTTTTGAAACGTCGTTTTTCATGTTCTTAGAAAATAAAAAAGGCACCCAATCGGATGCCTTTTTTGCAAATCGATACGATTAAGCTAGTTTAGCAAGAATCGCATTGAATGTATTGCTAGGGCGCATCGCTTTGAATGCAAGCTCATCATTTGGTTGGTAATAACCGCCGATATCCATGCTCGGACCTTGCGCGTCATTAAGCTCAGAAATGATTGTTTGCTCGTTTTCACGAAGTAGGCCGGCGACCTCTGTGAAACGTGCTTTAAGGTCTGCATCCGCATCTTGTGCCGCTAGTGCTTCTGCCCAGAAAAGAGTCAGATAGAAGTGGCTACCACGGTTATCAATTTCACCCACTTTACGTGACGGAGATTTATTTTCATCAAGGAACTTCGCGGTTGCTTGGTCAAGCGTATCAGCAAGTACTTGTGCTTTGGCATTATTAGTACGCGCACTTAGGTGCTCGTATGATGCTGCAAGTGCTAGGAACTCACCTAGTGAATCCCAACGTAGGTGATTTTCTTTTTGGAACTGCTGAACATGCTTAGGTGCACTACCGCCAGCACCCGTTTCGAATAAGCCACCACCGTTCATCAAAGGAACAATAGACAGCATTTTCGCACTTGTTCCAAGCTCAAGAATAGGGAATAAGTCAGTTAGGTAGTCACGTAGCACGTTACCAGTTACTGAAATTGTATCCTTACCTTCTTTGATACGCTCTAGTGAGTATTTAGTCGCAGCGATAGGGTCTAGGATTAAGATCTCTAGGCCGTCAGTATCGTGCTGTGGTAAATACGAATTTACTTTTTTGATTAACTGCGCGTCGTGTGCACGTTCTTCGTTTAGCCAAAATACAGCAGGTGTATTGGTTGCACGAGCACGGTTAACAGCAAGCTTTACCCAGTCTTGGATTGGTGCGTCTTTAACTTGACACATACGCCAAATGTCACCGGCTTCTACGTCATGCTCAATAAGCACGTTATCGTTTGCATCGACAACACGAACTTTACCAGCGCTCTTGATTTCAAACGTTTTATCGTGTGAACCGTATTCTTCCGCTTTTTGAGCCATCAGACCTACGTTTGGTACGCTACCCATAGTACTTGGGTCAAAAGCACCGTGCTCTTTACAGAACTCAACTGTAGCATCATATACACCAGAGTAGCTGCGATCTGGAATTACAAACGCCGTGTCTTGTAATTGACCATCTGCATTCCACATTTGACCCGAAGAACGAATTGCAGCAGGCATTGATGCATCAATGATTACGTCACTAGGAACGTGCAGGTTGGTGATGCCACGGTCTGAATCAACCATAGCTACTCGTGGACGACTCTCATAAACCGCTAAGATATCCGCTTCGATTTCTTTGCGTTTAGCATCGTCTAAGCCTTCGATACGCGCATAAACGTCACCGATACCATTTCGTACGTCAACTCCTAACTCGGCGAATAGTTCACCGTGCTTAGCAAATACGTCTTTATAGAATACTTTTACAGCATGACCGAAGATGATTGGGTCTGAAACCTTCATCATGGTAGCTTTCATGTGTAATGAGAACAGAATGCCTTCTGCTTTAGCTGCATCGATTTGCTCTGCGATGAATGCTTGTAGCTTAGACACGCTCATGCGTGAACCATCGATAATTTCGCCAGCTAGAAGTTTTACTTCCGGCTTCAATATCGTCGTTGTGCCAGCAGTATCTACATGTTCGATACGTACGCTCGTTGCATCTTCAACTGTGACTGATTTTTCAGAACCGAAGAAGTCGCCGTCTTGCATAGAAGAAACACGTGACTTTGAATCTTTGCTCCATGCACCCATTGAATGTGGGTTTTTACGTGCATATGCTTTAACTGAAGCTGGCGCGCGACGATCAGAGTTACCTTCACGAAGAACCGGGTTTACTGCACTGCCTTTAATTTTGTCGTAACGAGCTTTGATATCTTCTTCTTTTTCATCTTTTGGCTCGTCTGGGTAATTTGGTAGCGCGTAGCCTTGTGCTTGTAATTCTTTGATAGCAGCTTTTAACTGTGGGATTGAAGCACTGATGTTAGGCAGTTTGATGATGTTTGCTTCTGGTGTCTTAGCAAGCTCACCAAGTTCCGCAAGGGCATCGCCAATGCGCTGGTCTTCAGTTAGGAATTCTGGGAATACTGCGATGATACGGCCAGCGAGAGAGATATCGCGCGTTTCAACATCAATGCCGGCAACGCTTGAGTATGCTTCAATAACAGGAAGCAAGGAATAAGTAGCCAGTGCTGGCGCCTCATCAGTCTTAGTGTAAATGATTTTCGAGGTCATTTTATGTCCTAATTTATCGTTGTGTATTTCAGTTCGTAAGAACGAATTCGTCCCAACAAGCTGATATTTGCTGTCACTGCAATGCAGTTTACCAAGCAAAAGAGAAAAGCTCCATTCAACCTTAGGTTAGGGCGAGTGTAAAAATTTCAAGTTTAGTTTACAAAAAAGGACAGAACTTTACGTGGAATATTAAAATTATTGAGGTCTAGATAGATCAAAGCGAGCTGGGTGCTCGCTCTTCGATGTAACAAAAACAGCTAGGCTGCTACTGCTGGACGCAGTTCACTTTCCGTCAAACGACTTCAGAGCCGTCGGTAGGTAAAATGTTTGTGGCGTGTAGTCCTTTAGGACCTTGTTGCAGTTCGAAGGTTACATCTTGACCAGCTTTGAGTGTTTTGTATCCGTCCATGACTATGGTGGAGTAGTGTGCAAAAATGTCATCTTCACTTCCTACTTCTTGGATAAAACCGAACCCTTTGGCGTTGTTGAACCATTTGACTTTTCCACAAGCCATACTTCTACATCCTTCTATAAGTTGACTAATTTAGTTAATCTAAACCTGATAGTTTGTTAGACTGCTCATTAGGTAGACAGCCTAGTTTGACTGTAGTTTATTTAATCACTCAGTCAAGTGTTTTGTGCAAATTTTTAACAGTTTGTTTATTTTTGATTTCAGGGTTGCTTGAGATCCGTAAAAGAAGACTATATTTAGTTATGAGTGGAATGAAAGATTCGGGTGTTGTAGAGCGTAGCCGCGACGAACAGAGGGAAAAGTTGCAGCCACCACGTAAGTACAAGGTTATTTTAAATAACGATGACTACACACCTATGGATTTTGTTATTGAAGTTTTAATGACTTTCTTCAACATGGACAGTGAAAAGGCAACAGATGTGATGCTCAAAGTTCACCATGAAGGTAGAGCGGTGTGCGGTATCTATCCTGCGGATATTGCCCACACTAAAACTGAGCAAGTAAATCGTTTTGCCAGAGAGCATGAGCATCCACTGCTTTGCAGTTGTGAGCAGGAATAACGAGTATTTTAGTTTTAGGGGGTTGCCGATGCTAAACAAAGATTTAGAAATTACATTAAATGAAGCGTTTAAAGAAGCCCGCACCCGCCGTCATGAGTTCATGACTGTTGAACATTTGTTGCTGGCATTATTGGATAACCCTTCAGCCAACGAGGCACTCATAGCCTGTGGCGTTGATTTACACGTGTTGCGCTCTGAGCTATCAGAGTTTATTGACGAAACCACTCCTGTAATTTCTGATTTGGAGCAAGAAAGAGAAACACAGCCGACGTTAGGCTTTCAACGCGTACTTCAACGCGCAGTTTTCCACGTTCAATCTTCTGGTAAAAGCGAAGTTACAGGCGTAAATGTACTCGTTGCTATTTTTTCTGAGCAAGAAAGTCAGGCGGTATACCTACTCAAGAAAAATGACGTTAACCGTTTAGATGTTGTTAATTTCATTTCTCACGGGATTTCAAGTTCTGATGAAGACAGTGAGCACATTGATGATCACGACGACATTCCTGAAGAGCTCACTTCGGAAGGTTCTGAAGAGCAAAACATCCTTGATAAGTACACAACGAATTTAAATATCCAAGCTAAAAACGGCCAGGTAGACCCGCTTATCGGCCGCGATCAAGAGGTAGAGCGCACTATTCAGGTGCTTTGCCGTCGTAAAAAGAACAACCCGTTGCTTGTTGGTGAAGCTGGTGTCGGCAAAACTGCGATTGCAGAAGGTCTTGCCTATCGCATTGTTAACAACGAAGTGCCAGAAGTTATCGCCGATGGTGTTGTTTATTCATTGGATATGGGCGCTTTGTTGGCCGGGACTAAATACCGTGGCGATTTTGAAAAGCGTTTGAAAAGTTTGTTAAAACAACTGCAACAAGAGCCGGGGGCTATTCTCTTTATCGATGAAATTCATACCATTATTGGTGCCGGTGCGGCATCAGGTGGTGTTATGGATGCATCAAACTTAATTAAGCCGTTACTCTCCAGCGGGCAATTGCGCTGCATGGGTTCAACAACCTATAACGAATTCAAAAATATTTTCGAAAAAGACAGAGCCTTAGTACGTCGATTCCAAAAAATCGATATCAATGAGCCGAGTGTTGAAGACACCACTAAAATACTCAATGGCTTGAAAGAGCGTTATGAAGAACACCACGGCATTCGTTATACGCAAAAAGCGTTGCGGGCTGCGGCCGAGCTAAGTGCTAAATATATCAATGAGCGCCATTTGCCCGATAAAGCCATTGATGTAATAGACGAAGCCGGTGCAAACCAGCGTCTACAGCCAGTGTCAAAGCGCAAGAAAACAATCAGCGTGTCAGATATAGAACAGATCATCGCAAAGATCGCGCGTATTCCACAGCAAAGTGTGTCCTCTTCGGATAAAGAAGTGCTGAAGAATCTAGACCGTAATCTTAAAATGCTCGTGTTTGGCCAAGATCAATCAATCGATGCGTTGTCCTCGGCTATACGCTTATCTCGCTCTGGCTTGGCTAACGAGGATAAACCCGTCGGTTCCTTCCTATTTGCTGGACCAACGGGTGTTGGTAAAACCGAAGTGACTAAGCAGCTTGCTAAGTGCATGGGCATTGAGTTCTTGCGATTCGATATGTCTGAATACATGGAACGCCATGCTATTAGCCGCTTAATTGGTGCACCACCAGGATATGTGGGTTATGAGCAAGGCGGCTTATTGACGGATGCTGTGATTAAACATCCGCATGCTGTGGTACTGCTTGATGAAATTGAAAAAGCACATAGTGATATCTACAACATCCTACTGCAAGTGATGGATCACGGCACGCTAACGGACAATAACGGCCGTAAAGCTGATTTCCGTAACGTGGTGTTAGTGATGACAACCAATGCCGGCGTGCAAGAAACAGTGAAAAATGCGATAGGCTTTGTTGACCAAGACACATCACATGACGCACTTGGTGAAATCAATAAAGTGTTCTCGCCAGAGTTTAGAAACCGACTTGATAACATTATTTGGTTTAATCATCTCGATACCGAAATTATTATGCAGGTGGTTGATAAATTCCTTGTGGAATTACAAGCACAGTTGGATAAGAAATCGGTTAACCTAGAACTTAGCGATGCTGCACGTAAATGGCTTGCTGAGAAAGGCTATGATAAAGCTATGGGTGCACGCCCTATGGCGCGTGTAATTCAAGAGCAGGTTAAGAAGCCTCTGGCCAATGAGATTCTCTTTGGAAGCCTCACAGATGGCGGTGATGTCAGAGTGGATGTTGATAAGAAGACTGACAAGCTTAGCTTCGACTTCGTCACTCAAATGAGCCCAGCTTAATAGCGATATCTGAGCGAATATCAGATAACAAAAAGCCCAGCACTTGCTGGGCTTTTTGCTAAATCGGCTTAGCGTGCAAACAAATTAACGTGCACGGAAAACGATACGGCCTTTTGATAGATCGTAAGGCGTAAGTTCCACAGTTACTTTGTCGCCAGTTAAAATACGAATGTAGTTTTTACGCATTTTACCGGAAATGTGAGCCACAACCACGTGACCATTCTCAAGCTCTACACGGAACATTGTATTTGGCAAGGTTTCTAAAACCGTACCTTGCATTTCAATTACGTCTTCTTTCGCCATATCTAGCGTAACACCTCTGTGATAGTTAAACGCATGGGATTGTGCCGAAAAGCAAAGGATATGTAAAGCCAAGGCACTTAATTTGTCGATTTTACAGGCAAATTACATCTATCCAATGGTCATTTTTCAATTGTTGAGCAGGTTGGAACTGCAACTTGTAACGCATCTTCTTACATTCGTCGATTTGATAACCAAGATACACATATTCTTTGTTGGTTTGCTGAGCATGCTCAATCTGTTTCATAATCATGACACTGCCCAAACTTAAATGGGCATAGTCAGGATCAAAAAATGTGTAAATGGCTGATAGAGCGTTATCCATCACGTCAGTTACAGCAACCGCAATTAATTTATCGCGCTGCCACAGCTCAATGAAATGAATATGCATCCAGTTACAAAATAAGAAGCTATCGTACTGAGAGCGTTCGGGTGGATACATGGTTCCGTCGCTGTGACGCTCATTGATATAGCGTTCATATAACGCAAAGTACTCTGGCTTTTCTTTTTCACTGATACAAACGCGGTAACTTTTTGCCTTGTTAAGTTTACGCTTTTGCGAACGCGTAGGTGTAAAATCTTTCGCCAACACTCTTACTGAAGAGCACGCATTGCAACTAGGGCAGTGTGGTCGATAGATTTGCTCACCACTGCGCCTAAAGCCTTGTTTTAATAATGCTTCGAAACCTTGTGGGCTATAACATCCTGGGTCAAGGATCACCAGAAGTTGCTCTTCTCGGTCACTTATGTAACTGCACTGAAAACGCTGACTTAGGCCTATTTTAATTGGTAAGTGTTGGGCCATAGGGATTTTCTAACTCACTTTTTTGCCAAAACGACAGGTCGTACGCCTGAGTACTGTTATTTTTTAGTTTAGCTAAAAATTCATGCCTTGGTAGCGCCGTAGCACCAAGCTGACAGAGATAGGGGTTCATTAATTGGCAATCGATAAATGCTGCGTTGTGCTGTTTCAGAAATTCAACAAGTGCCCACATGGCAAGCTTTGAACAATCTGTAACACGATGAAACATTGACTCGCCGCAAAATACACGTGACTGCATAATGCCATAGAGGCCACCAGCGAGTTGGTCATCAACCCATACTTCGACACTATGCGCGAGGCCTTCTTGATGAGCCTTGATGTAGGCATATTGCATGGCGTCTGTGATCCATGTCCCTTCCGTGTACATGCGTTGCTCTTTACAAGAGGCGATAACATCTGCGAAACAGGTGTTTATTGTAATACGAGGACGCAGACGCTTTGCTGATTTACGTAAGCTTTTACTGGCATGGAAGTGCTGAAGGTCAATAATGGCGCGCTCGCTAGGGGACCACCACATCAAAGGTTCACCTTCACTGTACCAAGGGAATATACCGTTTTGATATGCTTGAGAGAGTCTCTGCACCGATAAACAGCCACCAATAGCCAATAAGCCGTCTGGTTGCGTCAATGCAGTGTTAGGGTCTGGAAACCCTTCGGCAATGGTGCCAAGGTGATGTAAATATTGAGTCATAAAAACAAAAGGGGCGTTACGCCCCTTCTAATTATTTTTGGCTATCTAAGTAGCGCTCTGCATCTAGTGCAGCCATACAACCTGTACCGGCTGATGTAATTGCTTGACGGTAAATGTGGTCAGATACGTCACCTGCGGCAAACACACCTTCGATGCTAGTTTGAGTCGCATTACCGTTTAGGCCTGATTGAACAACAAGGTAGCCATCTTTCATTTCCAACTGACCAACGAACATGTCAGTATTTGGCTTGTGGCCAATTGCGATAAACGCACCAGCTACATCTAGCTCTTCAGTGGCACCTGACTGACTGTCTTTGATACGAATGCCTGTCACGCCCATTTCGTCACCTTGAACTTCGTCTAACTCACGGTTCCAATGGATAGTTACGTTACCGTTTTGTGCCTTTTCCATTAGGCGGTCAGCAAGGATCTTTTCGCTACGGAAACTATCACGGCGGTGAATTACATGAACCTCAGACGCAATATTTGAAAGGTATAGCGCTTCTTCAACAGCAGTATTACCGCCACCTACAACAGCAACTTTCTGATTACGGTAGAAGAAACCATCACAGGTTGCACAAGCTGACACACCACGACCTTGGAATGCAGTTTCTGACTCAAGACCCAAGTATTTAGCTGAAGCACCCGTTGCGATGATCAACGCATCTGCGGTGTACATGCCGCTGTCGCCTTTTAATTCAAATGGGCGAACATTTAAATTAACTTCGTTGATATGGTCAAACACGATTTCAGTTTCAAAGCGCTCAGCGTGCTCTTTCATACGTTCCATTAAAGCAGGGCCTGTTAAGCCGTGTGCATCACCTGGCCAGTTTTCAACTTCTGTAGTCGTGGTCAACTGACCACCTTGTTGAATGCCGGTAACTAACACTGGGTTTAGGTTTGCACGTGCTGCATAAACTGCTGCTGTGTAACCCGCAGGACCAGAGCCAAGGATAAGTAATTTACAATGTTTGGCGCTCATAATACGTCTCAATTTATTTCATAGAATTTGGTTATGCGGGTGATTCTAAGAAAAACAACACATAAGTAAATATTTTTCCTAATTTTGAAATTGCGCAAATTAGCTAGGTGTCAAAATAACTGTACTGTTTGTTTAAACAGCAAATAGCGACACGATAAACGTTATTTCATGACCTTAGATATTTTTTTTGCTATGTTCTAGGCAATTACAAACTCGTTTGCTGAGATATTCTCGCTGCGAAATAAGAAAAAAGGGCCTTATGTATTTTTGGCAATATCAGGCGGGCTATAGTCTGCAAGAACAAGATATCGACATACTTCTTGATGCTCAAAGTTACCGCTCAACACTTTTAGAGCTTATTGCTAATGCGACTCATCGTATCTATATCACGGCACTTTATTTACAGGACGATGAAGCAGGGCGTGAAATTCTTGATGCCTTGCATCAAGCTTCGCTTAAAAACCCTGAACTCGATATAAAAGTACTTGTTGATTATCACCGAGCGCAACGCGGGTTAATTGGTGAAGCACACAGCGAAGGAAATGCTTCACTGTATTTGCAACGTCTACAGCTTCACAAAAGTAACGTTGAAGTCTATGGCGTCCCCGTAAAAGCCAAGGAATTGTTTGGGGTCTTGCACCTAAAAGGTTTTGTTATTGATGACACCTTACTTTACAGCGGTGCTAGCCTAAACAATGTGTACTTGCAATACGAAGAGCGTTATCGCTTAGACCGGTATTTTCTTATTCGCCAACCCGAGTTGTGCGATGCCTTTGTTGAATTCACAGAGCAAACGTTAATCGCCAGTGATGCGGTACCGCGTTTAGATAAGCGACCCATTCCAAAATATGTCGATATCAAGGGTGCTCATAAACAGTTAGTTAAAGCACTTAAGCGAGCGAGCTATAAAGTAAGTAACGAAAAATCAGAAGGCGCGCTTACTGTACGTCCATTTATTGGTTTAGGTCGGCGTAACAACAAACTCAATCGTCTTATCAAACAGTTATTTGATATCACAGAGAAAGAACTTGTGCTTTACACGCCGTATTTTAACTTTCCGACACCACTTTTGAGGGCGTTACGTCGTTTACTGCGCCAAGGCAAACAAGTGACTATCGTCGTCGGCGATAAAACAGCGAATGATTTTTATATTCCGCCTGAAGAGAAGTTTTCAAAAGTAGGGGCACTGCCGTACCTTTACGAAACGATTCTTGCCAAATTCCTCAAGAATCAGCAACGATTTGTCGATAAAGGTAACCTGAATGTATATCTGTGGAAACATGGTAAAAACTCATTCCACCTTAAGGGGATTTGTTCTGACAATCGCTACCATCTACTCAGTGGTCATAATTTAAATCCGCGAGCGTGGGGTTTAGATGTTGAAAACGGTATTTTTATCGATGATAAAAATGGCCAACTTATAGAACCTATAGCTAAAGAAAAGCAAACCATCTTGGCTAACTGTACGCGTTTGACAAACTACACAGAGTTACAGCAAGTCAGTGATTATCCTGCAGCAGTGCAGAAAATATTGGGTAAAGCGAAACGCGTAAAAGTCGATTTTATAATCAAACGTTTTATTTAGTTTGGGTAATTACCACGATGTAGGCAACAAAAAACCCGCCGATTTGGCGGGTTTTTCAATTCTCAAACGCTAGAATTAAAGCGTTTCAACAGCAGTACGCGGGTCAACATATTCCATGTTGAATGCTTCTGCTACTTCTTTGTAGGTTACTTTACCTTTGATCACGTTCAGACCTTCAAGGAAATGCTTGTCTTCTAGAAGGGCTTGCTTGTAGCCTTTGTTCGCTAGTTTGATGATGTAAGGCAGTGTTGCGTTGTTTAGTGCAAACGTTGAAGTACGTGGAACCGCACCTGGCATGTTAGCAACACAGTAGTGAACAACTTCATCAACAATGTAAGTAGGCTCATCGTGAGTTGTCGGCTTAGATGTAGCGATACAGCCACCTTGGTCGATTGCTACGTCTACGATTGCTGCACCTGGCTTCATCGCTTTGATGTGCTCAGCAGTAACAAGCTTAGGCGCTGCTGCACCTGGAATTAATACGCCACCGATAACAAGGTCAGCTTCAAGTACGTGCTTCTCTAGGGCATCAGCGGTAGAGTAGATTACTTTAGCTTGAGAGCCGAATTGTGCGTTAAGGCTACGTAGCACATCGATGTTGCGGTCAAGAATAACAACGTCAGCACCTAAGCCTACAGCCATTTGAGCAGCGTTACGGCCAACCATACCACCACCGATAACAACTACTTTAGCTGGCTCAACGCCCGGAACACCACCAAGAAGCATGCCACGACCGTGCTTTGATTTTTCAAGCGCTTGAGCACCAGCTTGGATTGACATGCGACCTGCAACTTCTGACATTGGCGCAAGAAGTGGTAAACCACCTTTTGCGTCAGTTACTGTTTCGTATGCGATACAGATAGCACCACTTTTTACTAGGTCTTCAGTTTGCGGAAGATCTGGTGCTAGGTGTAAGTATGTGAATAGGATTTGATCTTCATGAAGCATTGCGCGCTCAACAGCTTGAGGCTCTTTCACTTTGATGATCATTTCTGCTTGAGCAAAAACCTCAGCAGCAGTTGGTAAAATTTTAGCACCAACTTCAATATAGTCTTCGTCCGTAAAACCGATGCCAAGACCCGCGTTAGTTTCAACGATAACTTCATGACCGTGGTTGATCAGTTCGCGAGCGCTAGCTGGAATCATACCTACGCGGTATTCGTGGTTTTTAATCTCTTTTGGTACACCGATAATCATAAGTAACTATACCTTAAATTGAACAAGAAAATTTTTCACTATTGTACTCATGGTGAAATAGTGTGTCTCACTGATTTACGATATCCTGCTAGTGTATTACACTTTATTAATCTCAAATTCAGTGCAATCATCTAATATTCTATATGCATCAACAACTCGATAGAATCGACCGTAAAATCTTAGTCGAATTACAGCGCGATGGCCGTATTTCTAACGTTGAACTGGCAAAACGTATTGGGCTCAGTGCTACGCCATGCCTAGAGCGAGTGAAAAAGCTCGAAAGAGAAGGGTACATAAGAGGCTACAAAGCCGTTGTCGATCCAGCCAAGCTTGGGCAAGCATTACTTGTGTATGTTGAAGTGACTATTACCAAAACATCGCCTGATGTATTCGATGAATTTAATCAAGCGGTTAAAAAACACGACGAAATTGTTGAATGCCACCTTGTTTCAGGGAACTTTGATTTCCTATTAAAGACGCGTGTAACTGACATGTCTGAGTATCGTCAGGTATTAGGCGATATATTACTTAAGCTTCCTAATATTTCTGAAAGCAGAACTTATGTTGTAATGGAAGAGGTAAAAGGGGAAGAGGCACTCATTATTCGACCTCAAGTACCTGAGTAAGAGAACAACGCTTTTCTACGCACATCACTGATTATAAACACAGTGCAAAATTGGCAAAGAATTGTTATGGTTAAAGGTATTGCGCTGAAGTACCAAGAAAAATATAAGGATAATGGAATATGCGCCTAAATGGTGTACAAAGACTGCTTGAGACAGGCTTAATAATAAGCACTGCATTTGCCATTTTCATTTTATGTGCGCTCATCAGCTTTGACGCTGCCGACCCTTCATGGTCGCAAACCGGCGAGTTTATGGAAGTCAGTAACATTACTGGCACAGCCGGTGCGTGGTTGGCAGACATACTGCTTTTCAGTTTTGGCTGGCTGGCATTTTTAGTGCCTGCAGCGATTCAAATGTTTGGCTACTTTGCATTCAAGCGACCTCACCAAGTACTGCGACTCGATTACATTACATTGGCGTTACGACTCATTGGCTTAGTGCTATTTGTGCTCAGTGCCTGCGCTATCAGCTCAATCAATTTTGACGATATTTTTTATTTTTCTTCCGGCGGGGTAGTGGGGGATGTGATAGCCAGTGCGATGATGCCTGCCTTTAACTTCACTGGCACTTCTATCCTGTTACTATGTTTCTTTTTCGCCGGATTAACCTTGTTAACAGGCATATCTTGGGTGCAATTCGTCGATACCTTAGGTGCATGGGTGATGTCTGCATGTCGTTGGGTGTGGCAATGGTTCCATAATAAACGTGACCAATGGCAAGAAGAAATGGCCAACGCTGAAACTGTCGAGCAAGAACCTACAAAGCTAGTGACTAAAGCGGACACAAAATCAGCTTCTGCGTCATTTGCAGATACGCGTGAACCTGATATATCCCTCGGTGATATAGACGATATCGATGCGCAGCAAGATAACCACAAAGCCTTGCTAGACAAAGCAGCAGCGATGTTTGCGCCAGAAATAAAAAAAGACGATGAACATGCTGTACCCGACGTTGCAAAGCGTGCGGAGCAACATCCTGCATTTGATGATTTAGACGATATTTTTGCAGATGAAATGAATTTCAGCGCCATCGATGATGAAAATTTTGACACAGTCAGCGCGCTAAATGAACTCGATAAATCACAGCCATTGCCGCCATCAACCGATGCGAAGCAAGTCTCAGCGCACGCCAATGTTCACCAAAATACTGATCAGTCGCAGACATCTAATGTAACGCATTTACCACAAAGGCCGATGTCTGCTAAAGAAAAGTTTGAGCAATTACTAGAAGAGCGACCGCCTATGGACCCGCTGCCTTCACTCGATTTGCTAGACAGACCAGATAAGCAACAGAACCCTATATCTGAAGAAGAATTAGAAGCAGTTTCACGCTTAGTGGAATCAAAGTTACAAGATTTCGGCGTGCAAGCCGCTGTTGTTGGCGTCTACCCAGGGCCAGTAGTAACTCGATTTGAATTGGATCTCGCTCCGGGTGTAAAGGTTGCCAAAATTTCCGGTCTTGCAAAAGATTTAGCGCGCTCTCTATCGGCGGTGAGTGTGCGCGTAGTAGAGGTTATTCCCGGTAAGACTTATGTAGGCTTAGAGCTACCAAACAAGCATCGTGAAGTCGTGCGTTTGTCCGAAGTGATCAACGCGCCTAAATTCGAACAAAACAAGTCGCCATTAACCATGGTGCTAGGTAAAGATATCGCTGGCCAGCCTGTGGTTGCTGATCTTGGAAAAATGCCACATTTGCTAGTGGCGGGTACAACCGGCTCAGGTAAGTCAGTGGGCGTTAATGTCATGATCTTAAGCTTGTTGTATAAGTCGCCACCGGAAGATGTGCGCATGATCATGATTGACCCTAAAATGCTTGAACTATCGGTGTACGAAGGCATTCCACATCTTCTGTGTGAAGTTGTCACTGATATGAAAGAAGCAGCTAACGCATTGCGTTGGTGTGTTGGAGAGATGGAACGCCGTTATAAACTGATGTCTGCTTTAGGCGTTCGTAACCTCAAGGGTTACAACCAAAAGGTATTGGATGCTAAAGCTGCGGGTCAACCGATAATGGACCCACTGTTCAAAGACACCGACGGCATGGCTGATGGCCCACAAGAGTTAGATAAGCTACCGAGCATTGTGGTGGTCATTGATGAATTCGCCGACATGATGATGATTGTTGGTAAGAAAGTAGAAGAGTTAATCGCTCGCATCGCGCAAAAAGCACGTGCTGCTGGTATTCACCTAGTGTTAGCAACTCAGCGTCCGTCTGTAGATGTCATTACGGGATTAATTAAAGCAAATATCCCGACGCGTATGGCGTTCCAAGTGTCGTCTAAAATTGACTCGCGTACCATCTTGGACCAACAAGGTGCTGAGAATCTGCTGGGTATGGGTGATATGTTGTATCTACCACCAGGTACCAGCGTACCAATCCGCGTCCATGGCGCATTTGTAGACGATCATGAAGTACACGCAGTAGTAAGTGATTGGAAAGCTCGTGGTAAGCCAAACTATGTGGATGAAATCCTCAATGGTGACGCAGTGGAAGATGTATTATTGCCCGGCGAAGTAGCTGAGAGCGAAGACGGCGAATCGGACCCCCTTTATGACGAAGCTGTTGCTTTCGTAATTGAAAGCGGTCGCGTATCGGTATCAAGCGTACAGCGCAAATTGCGTGTAGGTTACAACCGCGCTGCGCGCCTAGTTGAGCAAATGGAACAATCTGGGCTAGTAAGCCCTCCGGGACATAATGGTGCCCGAGAAGTATTGGTGAAGAATAACGCCAGTTAACAGACACCAAATGGAGGTCTAGATGAAAAAGATTTTTACAGCAGCCCTATTCTCAGTTTCTGCACTAACCAGCGCGTTAGCAACGGCCAGTGATGCTGATGATTTAAAGAAGGTTTTATCCAATTTAACGTCGTTAGATACTAGGTTTAATCAACAAGTATTCGACCCACAAGGTGAAGTCGTAAGTGAAAGTGCAGGCCAACTGCAGCTTGAGCAACCGCGAAAGATTCGATGGCAGCAACACACTCCAGATGAAACGCTATTTGTGTCTAACGGCGAGGAGAGTTTTTATTTCGACCCCTTCGCAGAGCAGGTAACCTTGCTTGATACTGAAAAGTTAATCGATAGTACTCCTTTCATTTTGCTCACTACGAGCGATGAAGCACTATGGCAAAACTTTGCGATTGCAAAAGTAGATGGTGGCTACGCTGTCACTCCGTTGACCAAAGAGCAGGGCCAAGTGGAACAGCTGACTTTACTGCTCAATGCTGACAATCAAGTCGCAGCTGTAGAAGTGATTGACCAATCAGGGCAACGCTCACGCTTTACATTCCAAGCTCCTGTATTAAACGAAGACATCAATGATGAGCAATTTGAGTTCGTCATTCCTGAAAACGTATTCGTAGACGACCAAAGACAAACGCCAGGAACACAGGTAAGTGGCGAATAATTTCTCCTTCGATTTTGCTCCTGATGTGCGCCCGCTTGCGGCGCGCATGCGTCCCACGCGTTTAGAAGATTACATTGGCCAATCGCATATCCTTGGCCACGATCAACCTTTGTATCGTGCTATCCAGTCTGGCCATTGCCACAGTTTGATTTTATGGGGCCCACCTGGTGTGGGAAAAACGACTCTTGCTCATATCATCGCAAATCACTGTGAAGCTCATTTCATTGAACTCTCTGCTGTTAGCGCTGGTGTAAAAGATATTCGAGAGGCGGTAGAGCTTGCACAATCAAGCTTGCAAGCTGGAAAACGAAGCTTGTTATTTGTTGATGAGGTGCATCGCTTTAACAAATCGCAACAAGATGCACTGCTTCCCCATGTTGAGAACGGTACCTTCATATTTATCGGTGCAACAACTGAAAATCCTTCATTTGCCCTAAATAACGCCGTGCTATCTAGAGCACGTGTATACACCTTAAAGAAGCTTAGCGGCGAAGATTTAGAGCTCGTAGTTAACCAAGCGCTTGAACAAGATAAAGTATTACGCCAAGCCAATATCAGTATCGACGCAACGAGTTTGCAGCAGTTATGCAAAGGCGCCGGTGGTGACGCGCGAAGTGCACTTAATCTGTTAGAAGTCGCTTCTGAATTAGCCAAAGGTGAGCAGTACAAAGGAACCATTACTCAAGAAGTGATGCAACAAGTTGCTCCGCAGATGGTTGCTCGTTATGACAAAGGCGGGGATCATTATTACGATTTAATTTCTGCTTTCCACAAATCCGTACGCGGGTCGAGCCCAGACGGCGCATTGTATTGGTATTGTCGTATCATTACCGCCGGTGGCGACCCTTTGTATGTTGCAAGGCGCTTACTTGCCATTGCCACTGAAGATATTGGTAACGCAGACCCTAAAGCAATGGATGTCGCTTTAAACGCTTGGGACATCTACCACAGAGTAGGGCCAAGTGAAGGTGAAAGGGCAATTGCACAAGCCACTATTTACCTTGCTAGTGCGCCAAAAAGTAATGCGGTATATAAAGCATTCAACGAAGCGAAGCGTCATGCTATGCAAACAGCAGATCTTGATGTGCCGTTTCATTTACGCAATGCGCCCACAGCTTTAATGAAAGAACAGGGATTTGGTGATGATTATCGGTATGCACATGATGAGCCTGGCGCCTATGCTGCAGGTGAATGCTTCTTCCCACCAGAAATCGCGGATACTCAGTACTATTACCCAAGTGACAGGGGTTTAGAAAAACGCATCGCAGAAAAACTCAAGTATTTGCAGGACAGAGACAGCCAAAGCACACGGAGGCGCTATGAATCCGATTAGTACATATTTACTGGTTGCACTTGGCGGCGCTTTAGGAGCGTGTGCTCGCTTTGGGGTGAATGAATTAGCTTTAAAACTACTGCCAAAGGGATTCCCTTTTGGCACGCTGACAGTTAATATTCTCGGTTCATTGTTAATGGGCGTTTTATATGGCCTTTTGGATCGTGAAATTCTCACAAATCCACACCGCCTAACTCTAGGAATCGGTTTTTTAGGCGCGCTGACAACATTTTCAACATTTTCGCTCGATACCTTACTGCTTATGCAGCAAGGCCAGTGGCTGAAAGTGGCGTTAAACATCCTACTTAATGTTGGGGTGTGTATTTTTATGGCTGCAATAGGCCTCATGCTAACAACGCAAAAAGGTTAAAAATTCACATGTTAGACTCAAAGTATCTCCGTCAGGACGTAGATCAAACAGCAGCACGTTTAAAGACACGTGGCTTCGAATTAGACGTAGCGACGCTTGCTGAGCTTGAAGAAAAGCGCAAAGCGCTACAAACAAAAACTCAAGAACTACAAAACGAGCGTAACACCCGTTCCAAAGCCATCGGCCAAGCAAAAGCTAAAGGTGAAGACATTCAACCATTGCTTGATGCAGTAGCGCACCTAGGTGATGAGCTTGAGAATGCAAAGAAAGAACAAGACGAAGTACTTGCCCAGTTAAACGACATTGCTTCTGGCTTACCAAACTTGCCGGCTGAAGAAGTGCCTGTAGGTAACGATGAAGCCGACAACGTTGAAGTGAGCAAGTGGGGCGAGCCTAAATCATATGATTTTGAAGTTAAAGATCACGTAGACCTAGGTGAAGCCCTGGACAAAGGCTTAGATTTCGAAGCAGGCGTGAAACTTTCAGGTGCACGTTTTACCGTAATGCGCGGTCAAATCGCGCGTATGCACCGTGCACTTGTTCAATTTATGCTTGATACCCATACAGATAAAAATGGCTATACCGAGATGTATGTGCCGTATCTTGTCAACAAAGACAGCTTGTTTGGAACGGGTCAGCTCCCTAAATTCGCAGAAGACTTATTCCACACTGAGAAACTCGGTGAACATGATGCCGGCTTTAGCTTAATTCCAACCGCTGAGGTGCCACTAACAAACTGTGCGCGTGACGAAATCTTCGAAGAGAAAGAACTTCCTGTGCGTATGACTGCGCACACACCATGTTTCCGTAGTGAAGCAGGTAGTTATGGTCGCGATACCCGTGGTCTAATTCGTCAACACCAGTTTGATAAAGTTGAGTTAGTGCAACTCGTTAAGCCGGAAGATTCAATGCAAGCACTTGAAGAATTGACGGGTCATGCTGAGCAAATCCTTCAAGCGTTAGAGTTACCATATCGTAAAGTTGTACTGTGCACTGGTGATATGGGCTTCGGTGCAGCTAAAACTTACGATTTAGAAGTTTGGTTACCAGCACAAAACACATACCGTGAGATTTCATCGTGTTCAAATATGGGTGATTTCCAGGCTCGCCGTATGCAAGCGCGTTTCCGCCGTGCAGGTGAGAAAAAGCCTGAGCTTCTTCATACGTTGAATGGTTCTGGCCTTGCTGTTGGCCGCACGCTAGTTGCGATCCTTGAGAACTATCAACAAGCAGATGGTTCTGTTGTTGTACCTAGCGTACTTCGCCCGTACATGGGTGGAGTAGAAGTGATCAGCACTAAATAATATACTGATTTTTAAGCTAAAAAAGGCCGCAGTATTCGCGGCCTTTTTTATATCTGAAAAGCCTTCAATTTATTTGTATTCAAAGGATGCAAATAAATTGACTGTTTCCAAAAGCTGTTCTAATTTCGCTGTAAGCTAACTCCGGAAGTGCGTAACAAACACTATAAAACATATGTTAAACAGCGATTTCATAGATTTACTAAAAACCATTATCCGTCAACCGAGTGTGGTTGGTGCTGAGCACTCTTTTTTTCGTGTGTTACAACGCGAGCTTGAAGAGCGAGGTGCGCACGTTACTTGGTATGAAGGGTTACTTGTAGCTCAAGGCAGCAAGCCGTTTAGCACCATGTTTTCTGCTCATATAGACAGGCATGGTCTGGTGTGTACTGGACCCAATGAATTTCAGTATGCCGCGTTTATTGCGGGTAATCGCACGGACTTGCTGAATAACTCCGTGTCTGAAGAATTGATGACAAAAATCACAGAACGCTTCCAGAACGAGCCTGTCTACGCCTATGAGCCATGGTCGGGCGCGTATCGTGGTGGTGGTGTCATAAAGAATGCGTATATCTGTGAATTTAGAAACAACTTAATTTTCGAAATTGATGGTCTAGAAGGGCTCGTTGCAGGAACACCTGTTGCTTTCAAAGACAAGCTAAAAATCGATGACAATCGACTCACAGGCCAACTAGATAATGTGCTATGCACTGCTGCGTTGGTGCATATGTTTGCCAATGGTTTTCAAGGCACAGCGTTCTTCACAGCCCAAGAGGAGGCGGGTAAAAGCTGGCGTTACTTGCTGGAGTGGTTCCGCCGCTTTGGTGGCTCCACAAACCGATTATTCGTAGTTGATACCAGCCCTTTTCCTGATGTTGCAGCAGCAAACAGTCAACAGCTCGTTCTCCGTTATAAAGACGCCAATGCGTCCTTTAACGAAGAAGCGACCAAAATGGTTGAACAGCTTTGTATCAATGAAAGTATTAGCTATTTGTTCAAAGATAAGTACATGGAGCAAACCAACGCTGAACTAGTTGCACAAGGTGAGGAGCCTAAATCAATCGGCAGTACTGAACTGGGACGTATCATTGCCGCATCAAATGGACTTGTAGACGGCACTACTATACAAATCCCTTCAACGGGGTATCACACCATGCAAGAATCCGCAGCGATTGAGTCGGTAGAGAAGTTTTTATCTGTATTGACGGCGTTATCTAAAGAGTAGCATCGATATGGGCAGCAGAGCCTAAATGGCTCTGCATGCGCTTAGCTATTTCCTAAATTTCATTTCTTGAAGTAGTGCAGTGCTCATGACCGTACGATATTCTGCGCGATTACCGCTTTCAGCTTGCATTTTTTCCATGCTCTTTTTGGCCCATGCCAAATACTCA
Organism: Pseudoalteromonas pernae; assembly: GCF_039831865.1. NCBI lineage: Bacteria > Pseudomonadati > Pseudomonadota > Gammaproteobacteria > Alteromonadales > Pseudoalteromonadaceae > Pseudoalteromonas > Pseudoalteromonas pernae. The sequence continues at coordinate 286,844 of NZ_JBDODM010000001.1, read as the reverse complement.
GCGCGCCGCTTTTCATTTTCGGCAACGGACGCCATGTTTTCAAACACTCTGACGATGTAGAGGTCTGGCTCATCATGACGAGCGTGGACATTGCTAATGATTGAGTAACTAACCAACCAACCTTTCTCTACAGCGAAGTCAGCGTTTTTGCGCCATTCGCTAGCTAACCACTTCGAATACTTTAAGCCGGCTCCATCCGCAATTTTAATCCCTGTCACTTCCCAGTAATTTCCGCCAATAAAGGGTGGTTCGTGATCATCTGCGTGTACAACTTGAATAGACATCAAACTAAAAACACAAAACAACGCGCCCATTAATAAGTTCTTAGCCATAATAAGCTTCCTTATATCAGGTTGCGGTATTGCAACTTGAGCTAATAAAGCTAGTCGTCCTTGACTGCGTTGTCGAATCTTTATTGTGCGATACGCAACAATTGATTACTCTGTGCCGATAAAGCCGCCAGTTTGGTGGGCCCATAACTGTGCATAGATACCACCTAGCGCAATTAATTCTTGGTGCGTACCTTGCTCAACGATATGGCCTTTATCCATCACCACTAAACGGTCCATTTGTGCAATAGTTGACAGGCGATGAGCTATGGCAATAACTGTTTTGCCTTGCATGAGGGTGTCTAAACTTGCTTGAATGGCGGCCTCAACTTCTGAGTCCAACGCAGATGTAGCTTCATCCAACACTAAAATTGGCGCATCTTTGAGTAACACACGTGAGATAGCGATACGTTGACGTTGACCACCAGAGAGCTTTACTCCACGTTCACCCACTTGTGCATCTAAGCCCTTGTTACCTTTTGAGTCTTCAAGATCACAAATAAAATCCCATGCTTTGGCTTGTTTAGCAGCCTCTATAATTTGTTCATCAGTTGCGTCGGCTAAGCCATATCCAATATTTTCACGCACACTGCGATGCAGTAAGGCGGTATCTTGTGACACCATGGCTATGTGTTGACGCAAGCTTTCTTGCGTCACCGTATCAATAGCTTGATTATCTATGGAAATGCGACCTTTTTCGACGTCGTAAAAGCGTAATAGCAAGTTAACGAGTGTCGATTTCCCTGCACCTGAGCGCCCAACAACACCCACTTTTTCACCCGCTTTAATTGCAAGATTCAAAGACTCTAAAACCCCAGGTTGGTCTTGGTGTTGTGCCTTGCCATAATTGAACGAGATGTCGCTAAAGTTAATCGCACCTTGGTCTATAACTAATTCATTGGCATCGGGTTTATCTTTAATGACAATGGGTTTTGTCAATGTTTCCATGCCATCGGCGACCGTGCCTATATTTTCAAACAAAGCGCTCACTTCCCACATAATCCATTGCGCCATGCCGTTCAGACGTAAAGCCAAACTCACAGCAATAGCGATGGCGCCTACGCTAATTAAACTGAAAGACCATAAATAGATTGATAACGCGGCAGTAGCCGCAACAAGAGCGTAGTTTAATACTTGCACACTTACTTGCAGGCCCGTAGCTAAGCGCATCTGGCGATAAACAGGGTCGAGGAACAACTGCATTGACTCTTGCGCATATTGCTCTTCTTTTGCCGAATGGGAAAAGAGTTTGATAGTCGAGATATTGGTATAACTGTCTACGATACGACCTGTCATCTGCGAGCGTGCTTCTGCTTGTTGTTCCGCGACCTGTTTTAAACGCGGAATAAAATAGCGTTGGATACACACATACCCAGCCAGCCATACCAACATAGGGATCATCAGACGCCAATCAGCTTGTCCAATAAAAATGAGCATAGCGCTGAAGTACACAATGATATAAACCGCCACATCAAGTAATTTGATAACCGTTTCTCTAACTGCCAGAGACGTTTGCATCACCTTGGTGGCAATGCGGCCGGCAAAATCGTCCTGATAAAAGCTAAGGCTCTGTCTAAGTAAATAACGGTGAGCTAACCAGCGAATAGACATTGGGTAATTGCCAAGCAAACTCTGGTGTAAAATAGCAGAGTGCACAAACACTAAAATTGGTAGGGCAATTAAGGTTACAAAGCCCATGAACCAGAGCGTGTCTGACTCATTGGCAAATAATTGCTCTGGCGTTGTATTGCTCAACCAATCAACCAGTTGCCCCATGAAATTAAACATGGATACTTCGATAATGGCCAATAGTGCAGCACTGATGGACATGACCAGTAAAGGCTTCTCCATACCTTGTGTGTAGTAACGGCAAAATGCCCACAGGCCGACGGGTGGGGCTTTGGTTTCTCGTTCGGGAAAAGGGCGAGTTAATTTTTCGAAAAATGCAAACATAGACAACTAATTGATACAGAATTTAATCAATCAGTTTAACTATTAACGCTAGCACTGCATAGCGCCGAGGTGATGGTTTTTTTGCAACAAAGCGTGTCTTATTTGCCGCATTAATGATGAATGACACAAATGAAAATGGGTCCAATTGGACACACTTTTAAATTTAGAATAGTAGAATTTTAAAGCCTATTAAGACTAATACCACTCCACCTAACAATTCCGCTTTACTTTCAAGCCAGGTGCCGCTGCGATTGCCTACTAGCACACCTATAACGCTGAATATCAAAGTGGTGACACCAATCATGGCACAAGCAATCAACGGATGAACATCTAGCAAGGTTAGGGTGAAACCCGCTGCCATGGCGTCGATACTCGTGGCTATGGCTAGAATTAACATCACTTTATGCGTAATTTGTGCAATGTCTTCTTCTATTCCTTCGCTGAGTGCTTCATAAATCATTTTCGCACCGATCAACAACAGTAAACCGAAGGCAATCCAGTGTGCATAGTCTTCCACCCAACCGAGTACGCCTTTGCCACCTAAGTAACCAATTAACGGCATAAGCCCTTGGAACAAGCCAAAATAAATACCCGATTTTATGGCCAGCGACTTAGTAGCGTGGGTGTGTTTGGAACCTAGACCAATTGATACTGCGAATGCATCCATACTTAGCGCTATCGCTAAAATAAGTACTTCTATCATAAAACAAATCTACAGACGTGACTGTGGTTAGCCGCAAACGAATTGGAGCGGCCAACCAATAAATGAAGATAAATTATTCTTTTGCGTAGGTACGCTGCATAATGTAAACGTAAGCAGTAATAAACGCTTGCTCTTGGAACTTCTTCAAGCCAGTTTCTTCGAATTCGACTGGAAGAGGGTTGCGTTTTAATTGTTCTTTGATGCTTGTTGCGTTAAGTACGCGCACATCTAGGTCTGAAATAAGTTGTAATGCGGCTTCCATTTTGAAACCTACAGCACCGCCTGCAAATTTGCCCTTGTGTGGGCGTCCTTTGATGGCAATTGAGTCAACACTGTAATCTTCCATTAACTTTTTAAAATCGCGATAGAATTTCTGCACTTGCTCAGTGTCATCTGCATCGTTTAAAACAAAACGAGTTTGTCTAACATCGCGGATATCGAAGACATCATTTTCTTTTGATAATAAGCAAAGTAGTACTTCACTGCCTTTAATTTCTACGCCACAGGTATTCATGTTTTAACGCCTTTGTAATCAATGCCCTCTAGTATATCAGAGATGATTATAAAAATTACTAGGTTAGCCTTGAATTTGTCTGCTTTGCACGCGAAAATAGTGCGCTTGTGCAGTTGTGACTGTACTGTAGTATCAATGTAATGCTTGTTGGTATAAGCGTTGATTTAAAATATTTCTATTAAATACAATTAAATACACGTGGCGCGGCGTAGGTGTCACCACTGTAAAAGGATTAAACATGCCTGTAATTACTCTTCCTGACGGCAGTCAGCGTATTTTTGAAAACCCTGTTTCTACTATGGATGTGGCCAATGACATCGGCCCGGGCCTTGCGAAAGCAACCATCGCTGGTCGTGTTAACGGCTCACGTGTTGATGCATGTGATTTAATCACCGAAGATGCGCGTTTAGAAATTATCACTGCTAAAGACGAAGATGGTTTAGAGATTATTCGCCATTCGTGTGCACACCTTATCGGTCATGCTATCAAACAGCTTTACCCTGACGCGAAAATGGCTATCGGTCCTACAATTGACAACGGCTTCTATTACGACGTTGATATGGAGCACTCGTTAACACAAGAAGATCTTGAAGCGCTTGAAAAACGCATGCTAGAACTCGCAAAAACGAAATACGATGTTGTTAAAAAAGTTGTTAGTTGGCAAGAAGCTCGCGATACATTTGAAGCGCGCGGTGAAACTTACAAAATGGAAATTCTTGACGAAAACATTGCAAAAGATGACCGTCCAGGACTTTATCATCACGAAGAGTATGTAGACATGTGTCGTGGTCCTCACGTACCAAACATGTCTTTTTGCCAACATTTCAAACTTATGAAAGTAGCAGGTGCATATTGGCGCGGTAACTCTGAAAACAAGATGTTACAGCGTATTTACGGCACAGCATGGGCGGATAAAAAACAGCTTAAAGGCTACTTGCAGCGCTTAGAAGAAGCTGAAAAACGTGACCACCGTAAAATCGGTAAAGCGTTAGACCTTTGGCACTGGCAAGAAGAAGCGCCAGGCATGGTATTCTGGCACAACGACGGCTGGAGCATCTACCGTGAGCTAGAAGACTTCGTTCGTGAGAAACTACGCGAGTACAAATACGAAGAAGTGAAAGGCCCATTAATGATGGACCGTAGCTTGTGGGAAAAATCAGGTCACTGGGACAAATACGGTGACGCCATGTTCACTACTGAGTCTGAAAAGCGTGAATACGCTATCAAACCGATGAACTGCCCCGGTCACGTACAAATCTTTAACCAAGGTTTGAAATCATACCGTGACTTACCACTTCGCATGGCTGAGTTCGGTTGTTGTCACCGTAACGAGCCATCAGGTGCTTTGCATGGTTTGATGCGCGTACGTGGCTTTACACAAGATGACGCTCATATTTTCTGTACTGAAGAACAAATTCTTGAAGAAGTAACGTCATGCATCAATATGGTGTATGATACATACTCAACGTTCGGTTTTGAAAAGATCGTAGTTAAGCTTTCTACTCGTCCAGAAAAGCGCATCGGTGAAGATGAACTTTGGGACAAAGCAGAAAAAGCACTTGCTCAAGCTCTTCAAGATAAGAACATCGAGTTTGAATACTTACCAGGCGAAGGTGCGTTTTACGGACCTAAGATTGAATTCACACTTTATGACTGTCTTGAACGCGCGTGGCAGTGTGGTACGGTACAGCTAGATTTCATGTTACCAGGTCGTCTTGGAGCAAGTTATGTTGCTGAGGATAACGACCGCCGTACGCCGGTGATGATTCACCGAGCAATTTTAGGTTCAATCGAACGTTTTATCGGGATTCTTACTGAAGAATACGCAGGATTATTCCCAACTTGGTTGGCACCAAAACAGGTTGTTATCATGAATATCACTGATAAACAGTCTGATTATGTGCAAGAAGTTGTACAAAAATTAAATAATCTGGGCATTCGTGCAGCAGCCGACTTGAGAAATGAGAAAATTGGCTTTAAAATTCGCGAACATACTTTAAAACGTATTCCTTACTTGTTAGTTGTTGGCGACAAAGAAGTTGAACAACAAGAAGTCGCAGTAAGGACACGTACAGGTGAAGACCTGGGCAAGTTTAAAGTCGACGACTTTATTACAAAAATTGCAGATGAAATTAAAAATAGAATTTAATCTGTAATGTAAAAAGGGTGTGCCAAATACTGACGGTAACACCCTTTTTTATTTTTAATATTCTTGGAGGAACGTACCATTAGAGGCGGAAAAAAGGGTCAACAAACGACTCAAAAAAATCGTATTAACGAAGACATCACGGCAAAAGAAGTTCGACTAATTGGCTTTGACGGTGAGCAAGCAGGCATTGTGTCTTTGAGTGAAGCGTTGTCATTGGCGGAAGAAGCTGGTGTCGATCTCGTTGAGATCAGCCCTAATGCTGAGCCACCTGTTTGTAAGGTAATGGACTACGGTAAGTTCATTTTCGAAAAGAGCAAGGCGCAGAAAGAACAGAAAAAGAAGCAAAAGCAAATCCAGATTAAGGAAATCAAGTTCCGTCCGGGTACTGACATTGGTGACTACCAAGTTAAGCTGCGCAATCTTCGTAAGTTCTTAGAAGCGGGTGATAAGGCGAAAGTAACTATCCGTTTCCGTGGCCGTGAAATGGCCCACCAAGAAATTGGTATCGAACTTTTAAATCGCGTTAAAGATGATTTAGAAGATTTGGCAACTGTAGAGTCTTTCCCTAGGAAAGTAGAAGGTCGCCAAATGATCATGATGCTAGCGCCAGTGGCTAAAAAATAGTATACTGCGCGCCTTAAGATTTAGTGCAGGTTTACAAGCTATTTAAATTACCTCGGTAATTTGCTTAGCACCTGTATCTATCCGGTTGAAAGTAGGGGACTTTTATAGTCCCTTCACCGGTTTTGGGAGTAAGTAAGGCCAACAAAGTATCAACGAAAGTTGGACGCCTGCTTGCTAAATTTAAGCAATACATATTGGAGTTATTGCAATGGCTTATAAGCTAAAAACACACCGTGGCGCTGCTAAGCGCTTCAAGAAAACTGCTTCAGGCGGTTTCAAGCGTAAACAGGCGCACCTTCGTCACATTCTGACTAAGAAAACCTCTAAGCGTAAGCTTCACCTACGTCCTAAGCTAATGGTTCATAAGAATGACCACGGCTTAGTTTCTCGTATGTTACCATTCGCTTAATAGGGGTATAGAATAATGGCAAGAGTAAAACGCGGTACTATCGCGCGCGCACGTCACAAGAAAGTTTTAAAGCAAGCTAAAGGTTATTACGGTGCACGTTCACGTGTTTACCGCGTAGCTTTCCAAGCGGTTACTAAAGCGGGTCAATACGCTTACCGTGACCGTCGTGCGAAGAAACGTACTTTCCGTCAACTATGGATCGCACGTATCAACGCTGCAGCTCGTCAAAATGGTTTGTCTTACAGCCGTTTCATCAACGGTCTTAAGAAGACTTCTGTAGAGATCGACCGTAAGATCCTTGCAGACATCGCTGTTTATGACCAAACTGCATTTGCAGCACTAGTAGCTAAAGCGAAAGAAGGTCTTTCAGCTTAATCTACCCCTGTGTCAGCAGAAGAAAGGAGCCCTTTGGCTCCTTTTTTATTACCTAAATTTTACTTAGCGTGATTTTACTAGCACCCAATCCATCCAGCTGGTTGGCAGAATTCTTTTCAAAAACCCGAAAATATAGGTTGGCTTTGTGACGTAGTAACGTGCTTGCGGGTGCTGAGACTCCAACGCATGTACAAGGCGCTTGTAAACAGCTTCTGGACCAAGAGTAAACGGCTGAGGGACCGTTGCTGATTCTAATCGCCTTTGCTGAGCAAGATAATTCTCGCGGTGAGCACTGTGGTCAATATCAATACCCGATGTCAAAAAAGCATGCAGGGCATTATCCCTGAACTTTGATGTAATTGGACCGGGTTCGATTAGAGACACATGCACGCCACTGCCTTGAAGTTCTAATCTGAGTGTGTCAGTAAGACCTTCAAGGGCAAATTTACTGGCGTTATAAGCCCCCCGATAAGGCAAGGTCACCAGCCCTAAAACTGATGAATTTTGAATAATACGTCCATGACCTTGTTTACGCATTTTCTTACACACCAACTGAGTTAAGTGGTGCCAGCCAAAAACATTGGTCTCGAACTGCTTGCGTAAGGCTTCTACGGGCAGATCTTCAACAGCACCGGGTTGACCATAAGCACCATTGTTAAATAATGCATCCAGTTTGCCGCCACTATAGGCGAGAGCATCCTCTAACCCTTGTTCAATTGAATTAGTATCGGTGTAATCTAATTGCACACAGGTGATCCCCTGTGCATTGAGCTTTTTTACATCTTCAATACGACGGCAACTAGCAATCACCTCGTAACCGCGTTTTTGTAATTGCTGTGCACAGTAATAACCAATACCGCTTGAGCAACCAGTAATCAATATTGTTTTCATAGTTTTATGTAACACCTATGAGCAAGACTGTAGGCAAACTAACATTTCATCGCAGTACTCGCCAGTGTTTAGTTAAGCTTGTTATACTCGAAGCCAACAAGAGCAATAATAAGATATAACTATGCTTACAAGTCTATTACTCACGGCAGCCTTGGCCAACGACGCGCACTTGCCGCCACTCATTGAATGGCAGGGTCAAAGTGAAAATTTAATGCAAACACAGGGCCCACTTGTCACTGATTTTGAAAAGTCTGGCGGTATTGATTCGCCTAACTACGAGCAAACCGTGGCGTACTTGCACGCATTGCAAAAAGCCAATCCAACTCAATTTTCTATAAAAACCATAGCCAAGAGTAATGCTGGGCGTGATATCGATATGCTGATTGCGAGCCAAGATGGTGTAGCGTCAGCTGAGGCAATCAGCTTAAGTAAAAAGCCCACTCTTCTCATTCAAGCAGGGATTCACAGTGGCGAAATTGATGGCAAAGATGCCGGTTTTATGTTGTTACGTGATATCGCCAATGGCAAGCGTGATGACATTCTCAATCGCGTGAACTTACTTTTTATACCCATTTTAAATGTAGATGGTCACGAACGCCGCGGTGAATTCAACCGTATCAACCAACGCGGCCCAAGGGTTATGGGCTTTCGTACCAATGGCCAAAACCTTAACTTAAATCGTGATTACACTAAATTAGATACGCCAGGAATTCGCGCTGTTGCCGATGTGGTCAATCAATATCGACCGGATTTGTACATAGACATACATGTCACAGATGGCGCCGACTATCAGTATGATGTTACTTACGGCTATAACCCAGCGTTTGTGAGTGTGACACCCAAGGTAACCAAAGCACTAGACACCTACGTAAAACCCATTATTGACGAAAAACTGCAAGAACAAGGTCACATTCCCGGCCCACTTGTTTTCGTGATGGACAAAATGGAATTCAAGCACGGCCTCGCAGGGTGGGTTGCCGGACCGCGTTACTCCAATGGGTGGGGTGAACTTCGCCATTTACCGACGATTCTTGTTGAGAATCACTCGTTAAAGCCATATAAACAGCGCGTGTTAGGCACCTATGTATTGTTAGACGGCGCCATTGATGCGATGGCAAGCAATGCAGATAAATTAGCAGCAGCTGTTAAATCATCTGTTCAAAGCCAACCTAAAGAATTAGTCGTTGAGCTTGGCTATGCAAAAGAGCCTGACTTTGTGGAGTTTAAAGGTATCGCGTATGAACACTATTTTAGTGACGCGACAAAAACGAAAGAAGTTCGTTATTTAGGCAAGCCACAAAACTATGAAAAGCTGCCTATTTATTGGCAAAAAGACATCAAAACACAGGTGGCAATACCCAAGGCGTTTTATATTCCTGCGCAGTACAGCCAAATCATTGATACGCTCAAAGTGCAGGGTGTAGAGTTGCAAACTGTTGATGCGCTAACCTCTTTGAATCTGACTCAGGGCATTATCGCTGAGCATGAATTTGCTAAATCGCCATTTGAAGGCCGTTTTCGTGTTACGCCAACCATGGAGTATAAAACAGGTGCATATACTCTCGATTCTTCATGGCTGAAAGTAGATACACAGCAACGCTTGGGCTTGTTAGCAACGCACTTGTTGCATCCTGAGGCGCCGGATTCACTCTTCCAATGGGGCTATATGCATACCATTTTTCAACGTACAGAGTATGTAGAAAATTATGCATTAGCACCGTACGCTGAAACCTTGCTAAAACAAAACCCTGAATTAGCGAAACAATATGAGCAAAAATTGAAAGACGAGTCATTTGCACAAGATGCAGATTCACGGCGCGCATGGCTTTACGCCAACAGCCCATATTATGACCAACAATATTTACGCTACCCAATTTTAATGCAGTACTAGGAGGGGAGTTTCTTGTATTTGTATACAAGACAGAGCATGTAGGGTGTAGTTACTCTACTCGTGCTTAAAAACACAACTAACGCTGCATTATGGGTTCATCTTTATGCCTTATGGTCTTTGTTATATGCAATTTACGAAGGTTCGCGCCGCAGTCAAAAGGCATGAAGATGAACATAAAAAGTAAACCCAAAAGATAAATAAACTCTGATATGACTATTAAAATTCATACGATACCAGTGACACCTTTTATGCAGAATTGCCGCATCGTTGAGTGCACCAACACTAAGCAAGCTGTTGTTGTTGACCCAGGCGGTGATACACAGAAAATTGTCGAAAAATTCAACGAGCTAGAATTGCAACCTCAAGCTGTATGGCTGACTCATGGCCACCTCGACCATGTTGGCGCCGCTGATGAGCTAGCCAGCGCCTACAACATTGATATTGTAGGTCCACATGCAGATGAACAGTTTTGGTTTGACGCACTTCCTCAGCAAGCCCAGATGTTTGGCTTTGCGCCGCGCCCAACGTTTTTACCGACTCGTTGGTTAAGTCATGGCGAGCAGCTGTCTGTAGGGGATTTGTCATTTGAAGTGCGTTTGTGTCCAGGTCATACTCCAGGTCATGTAATTTTGGTTGACCACGACAATAAGATCACCTTAGTCGGTGATGTTATTTTTAAAGGGTCTATTGGGCGCACCGATTTCCCCAAAGGTGATGGACCAACGCTAATCGCTTCAATTGAGCGAGAAGTCTTGTCATTAGCTGACGATTACCGCATATTGAGCGGCCATGGGGAAGACACTTCGGTGGGTCATGAAAGGCTTTCCAACCCTTTTATAAGCGGAAAATTTGGCTAAAAAAACAAGACGATTTCCGATCCCTTGTGTATAATTTCACCTAATTAACGATAAAAAAAGAAAAAACAATGTCATTGAACCAAGTTGATCGCCAGATATTGGCATTATTACAGCAAGATGCAAGCCTATCGACTGCCGAAATAGCAGACCAAGTTGGTTTGTCGCAGTCTCCTTGTTGGCGCAGAATCGCACGCCTTGAGCAAGAAGGTTATATTAAAGGCAAAGTCGCCTTGTTAGACGAGAAAAAGCTTGGCTTTGATATGCTAGTTTACGCGCATGTACGCTTGTCTAACCATGGTCGTGACCAATTAGCGCAATTTGAAGAATTGATCATGAGCTACGATGAAGTTACAGAGTGCTATTCAATGGCTGGCACCATGGACTTCATGCTACGTATTATCTCTAAGGGTATTGAAGGTTACGAGTTGTTTGTTCGTGATAACTTGCTAAGTCTTCCTTATGTTCAAGAAGTTCACTCTAACGTGACTATGACCTGCGTTAAACGTTCCACTTCTTTGCCATTGTAAGAGCTAATTCAGCACTCGCTGTTTGAACGCCCACTAATTGTGGGCGTTTTTGTATGCATAATTGTTAATGTACCGTCATTTTGCTAGAATTTGCAGCCCTTTCGCAGGTTGTTTCTAATCGCATCGCAAACGAGGAATAAATGTTTAACTTACTCAGCAAAGCCCCAAGCTCTGCTAAAAACGATATATTGTCAGGCTTAACCGTAGCACTTGCTTTGGTACCTGAAGCCGTAGCCTTTGCTTTCGTAGCACAGGTTGACCCTTTAGTTGGTTTATACGCCGCATTTATTGTTGGCTTAATCACTTCATTAATTGGCGGACGCCCAGGAATGATCTCTGGGGCAACAGGTGCATTAGCCGTAGTAATGACCTCGTTAGTTATAACACACGGGGTAGAGTACCTGTTCGCAACAGTGCTATTGATGGGTATCCTGCAAATATTGGCGGGGGTGTTTAAGCTCGGAAAGTTCATTCGCATGGTGCCACACCCGGTCATGCTTGGCTTCGTAAACGGTCTTGCAATTGTCATATTCCTCGCACAGCTCGGCCAATTCAAAGTCCTAGGTGACGACGGTCAAATGCATTGGATGCAGGGTAATTTGCTTTATACCATGCTCGGTCTTGTTGCATTAACAATGGCGATTATTCATTTCTTACCTAAGCTGACTACGGCTATACCATCAAGCCTAGCAGCTATCGTTGTTGTGACTGGATTAGTACTCGGTTTAGACCTTGAAGCCCGTACAGTAATTGATTTTGTAAAAGACATGACGGGCGACAGCGCGGCAACAATTGCCGGTGGTTTCCCTGAGTTCCATATTCCTCAAGTGCCATTTAACTTAGAAACACTGAAAATCATCTTACCTTATGCAGTTATTCTAGCGGCTATCGGTTTAATTGAATCGCTATTAACGTTAACACTGATTGATGAGATTACCGACACCCGTGGTCACAGCAATAAAGAGTGTGTTGGCCAGGGCGCTGCGAATGTGACTTGTGGCTTCTTCGGCGCGATGGGTGGTTGTGCGATGATTGGTCAATCTATGATCAACATTAATTCTGGCGGTCGTAGTCGTTTATCAGGTATTACTGCGGCGTTGTTGCTGCTTGTGTTCATTCTTTTTGCCGCCAGCTACATTGAAATGATCCCTCTAGCAGCGCTCGTTGGTGTTATGTTCATGGTGGTTATTGGCACGTTTGAATGGTCAAGCTTCCGTATTATGCGCAAAGTACCAAAGTCAGATGCGTTTGTGATTTTCCTAGTGAGCGCAGTGACCGTTGCCACCGATCTTGCCATAGCAGTGTGTGTAGGTATTATCGTTTCAGCATTGGTGTTCGCTTGGCAACATGCGAAGCACATTTATACTGAGAGTTACATCGATAAAGAAGGCTCTAAAGTGTACGAGCTTCACGGCCCATTGTTCTTCGGTTCTGTAAAGAACTTCATTGAACTGTTTGATGTGAAGAATGACCCTAAAGACGTTATCGTTGAGTTTAAGCACAGCCGTGTCGCAGATCACAGTGCTATCGAAGCTATTGATACACTGGCAGACAAATACAATAAAGCGGGTAAAACATTGCACTTACGCCATGTAAGCCCAGACTGTAAGGAGCTGCTGCACAAAGCTCGCGATTTAGTGGAAATCAACGTTATTGAAGACCCGAAATACCGCGTTGCATCAGATGAATTAGGATAATCGAGTCACTGAATTTGCAGAGCAAAAGGCCAACTTCGAGTTGGCCTTTTTTGTTCAGGTGAAATTAACCCCAAAATGACTACACTTTTGGTAGTTTAATTTCGAATGGACCCGTATATGAAAAAGCTCCTTCCAGTATTAATAGCATCTGCCGTTACATTTCAAGTTCATGCGCAAGCATTACCCGATGAACCCCACATGCAGGTTAACGGTGTAGGTGAAGTATGGGCAACGCCAGATCAGGTCACCATTAATGTGAGTGTTAACGAGCAAAGCATGGATGTAATGCAGGCTAAACAAGTTGCTGATGGCAAGCTCGCTAAGATGATAGCGTTACTTAAAGAGCAGGGAGTAGCTGCCAAAGATATCCACGCAAGCCAATTGAATATTCATAGTAAAACTCGTTACAACAGAGATTCACAACGCAATGAATTTGACGGTTATGAAGTCAGTCGCTCGGTGAATGTCATTCTCAGAAGCGTAGATAAGTACGCCAACGTGCTCCAAGCTTTGGTGCAAACCGGTGCTAACCAGGTAGGCCAATCGCAATTTGGATTAAGTAACTACGACGAGCTATATGCCAAAGCACGTCAATTAGCATTCAAAGATGCAAAGGAGAATGCATCTGTATACGCTCAAGGTTTTGAAGCCAAGGTCGGCAAGGTATACAGCATCAACGCAATCCAACACCAGCAACCTACGCCATACCCACGTGTAGAAATGAAAATGATGGCAAGTGACGCCGCTAGAAGCGTACAAGATGCTTATAATGTTGGCGAAATTAAAGTTTCAGCAACCGTGAATGCAGTGTTTTTGCTCGATAATTAAGTACCGTCCTCTCCTGCGCCGATGTCGAAACGCACTTTTGTTTCCCATCGGCGCTTTTCTTTTAAATCAATTACCTGTAACGTTTCACAAACTAAATATTTTTCAGGAACTTTACTGTGATTGTGTCAATCTACGCCGCCATTTTAGCTTTGGTCTACGTACAACTTAGCCTTTATGTTGTTAAAGTTCGGACCGAGAAACGCCAGTCACTCGGAACTGGCGATCATGAAGAGCTCAACCGCGCTATCCGTGCACACAGTAACTTTATCGAATACGTGCCTTTTGCGTTGATTTTGTTATTCCTTAACGAATACCAAGGAATGGCGAGTCATTATGTTCATATTCTGGGGATTGTCTTTGTGATAGGGCGCTTATTGCACGCCAGCAATATCGCTCAGATAAACGAGAAGTTAAAAATCCGCGTACTGAGCATGCTGCTAACATTCAGTGTGATGATCATCACCGCAATTTCTTTATTGTTAGATGCCACGATTGGAATCTATTTGTAATAGCGAATCCATTATTAAATTTGAGCATCAGGCTCTTTAGTGCTGAAACCACTAACAAATATTTTATGATTTGTAACAAAGGGTAGCCGTGGCTACCCTTTGCATTTTCGGCTAAATTTACCTATCAATACTGATAATTGCTCACAAAACTCAGCTTACATATATCACTTCGTTGTATTGTCTGTTAGCTTTAACTAGTTGTTCCCATAAAAGGTTTTATGATGACCGAAATACTCATCGTGGCTTGCATCTTTCTATTGTCAGGATTGATTGCCGTGCCCATTGCGACTCGCTTAGGCCTGGGCTCGGTATTGGGCTACTTGATTGCTGGCATAGTTATTGCGCCATTTTTAGCTGTATTCCATGTTGATATTACTGCGATACAACATGTTGCCGAGTTCGGTGTGGTCATGATGTTGTTTTTAGTCGGCTTAGAGCTTGAACCGAAAAAGTTATGGTCGATGCGCACGCAATTGATTGGGCTTGGGGGCGGCCAAGTCATCATTACTTCGCTAGTGATTGGCGCAGTGTGTATGTGGATGGGATTCAGTTGGCAGTTATCACTTAGTATCGGACTTATCTTAACGTTGTCCTCAACAGCGATTGTACTTCAGAGTTTAGGAGAAAGGGGGCTGCTTAAAACCCAAGGTGGGCAAGCGTCCTTTTCCGTATTGTTAACACAAGATATTGCCGTTATTCCTATACTCGCATTCCTGCCTTTATTAGCAGCTCCTGATTTAGTAGTGAGTGCGGCAAGTGAAACGGGACACGGTAATTTTAACTTACTAGCAGACATGAATAGCTGGCAAAGTGCGTTAGTTAGACTTGCCGTAGTACTTGCAGTTGTTTTTGGTGGCACCTATTTAACAGGGCCTATTTTTAGGTTTGTAGCGCAAGCAAGACTGAGAGAGCTATTTACCGTTACCGCGTTGTTTTTAGTGATCGGTATCGCGTTACTGATGATGTTGGTTGGTTTATCTCCGGCGCTCGGCACCTTCATTGCAGGTGTAGTGCTAGCTAACTCTCCTTATCGTCATGAGCTTGAAAGCAATATCGAACCTTTTAAAGGCTTATTGCTTGGCGTATTTTTTATAACTGTGGGGGCGGGTGTCGACTTTGAACTTTTAGTGGCGAATGCGGGTGAAATCCTTGCAGCTACAGGGTTACTCATCGTTATAAAAATTGCTGTGCTGCTGATTATTGGCCGTATGATAGGTTTAAAAAATAACGCCCTGTGGTTGCTGGCGCTAGGAGTTGCACAAGCTGGTGAGTTTGGCTTTGTGTTGCTCTCGTTTTCAGTAAGTAACAGCATTATGTCACAAGATATCGCTGACAAATTACTGCTTATCGTCACCTTATCTATGTTGGCATCACCGTTGTTATTCATCATATATCAAAAATTTATCGCTACACGATGTGTAGAAAGTACGCCAAACAAAGAGGAAACATTCCTAGAGGAAAGCCACATAATTATCGCCGGTTCTGGCAGAGTGGGTGGTTTGGTTGACCGTATCTTGAAGATTGCAGGGTTCAAAGCCACCGTCGTTGATCATAATTTTCAAATGTTAGAAGCCATGGCTAGGTTAGGCGTACGCTATTTCTTTGGCGATGCAACACGCCCTGAAATTTTGAGCGCGGCAGGTATCGACAAAGCAAAACTGTTGATCATTGCGTTGGACGATAAAGAGCAGATATCAAAACTCACCCAATATGTTGTACAAACCTACCCACATGTTCATGTGATAGCCCGTGGCGTAGATAGGCATCATGTGTATGACCTGTGGTCGCTCGGTTGTCGAGACATTGTTCGAGAAACCTATGACAGCTCTTTGCGGATGGGGCGCTCAGCGTACGAAGCACTGGGCATAGACAGACAAAAGGCAGAAAAGATTATTGCACTATTCAATGACTATGACCGCCAGATGATGCAGGTAACGGCGGATGCTTACGACCCACATACCCCATTTCAAGACAACGATGAATACGTAAAACTGGTGCAAGATTACATGCAAGAATATGCGCCGCAATTGAAAGAAACTGTCGATGCAATCATTAATGATAAAGGGCCTATTAAGCCAGACATTAAATACGACCAATAGCAAAAAGGTACAACAAAGCAGGGCGCTGATATCAAAGGTGCCCACAACTTTTTAGCAAAATACATGCTTCCATTTTTCGCGGTCTTGCAATGTCCCTATAAAGTACTACAGTTGCACTTATACGATGTTTAAATTCTGTTAACACAAATAACACACAAGGTTAACAAGGGCATGTTATGAGTAAGATCATCTTATCTCTCGATGGCGGTGGCATCCGTGGGGCGGCAACTACCCAATTTTTGACGCTTATTGAAAAAGAGCTCACACAAAAACACGGTACATCGATAAGACAGTGCGTCGACTTTTATGCCGGCACGAGTACAGGCAGTATCATTGCATTGGCGCTGGCAACAACTGATATGTCTTTGAATGACATCAATAATCTATACGCTAGAAGCAGTGCAAAAAGAATCTTTACAGAAAACAGAGGTTTTTTTGATTGGGATGGTATCAACGCGCCAAAATATGAGGCCAGTGGCAAAACGAAGGTTCTCCAGGATAACTTCAAGTCAGCGACTATCAACGATGTTAAAGCAGGAAAGCATGTTTTAGCTGTGTCTTACGATATTTCCACACGCAGACCTGTGGTATTAAAATCAACAAACCCCAAGCATCTTAATCTTAAATCTTCAGTAGTGGCGGATGTATCGAGCGCTGCACCCACGTATTTCCCAACGCTAGAATTAAAACTAGATGGGCAAGACCATTGGTTAGTCGACGGCGGCGTAACAGCAAATAATCCAACTATGTGTGCCTTAGCGGAAGCGCGACGTGTTTGGCACCAAGAATCTTGGGATAATTTCAAAGTGCTATCTGTCGGCACTGGTTATAGAACTCGTAAAATCAATGGTCCCGAATCTCAGCGTTGGGGAAAAATCGGCTGGGTTACCAAAGGTGACATCATCGACTTGTTAGCTGATGAAATGGTTGTGGCATACCAAGCGTTCACTATATTGAAGCCGGGCAACTATATACGGGTAAATGCAGACATGAAAAAGCAACCTGGTTTAATGAACCCACCAGATGATGCGATGGATGACATATCCAGTAGCAACATTAAAAAACTCAAAGATATGGGTAAGTGGTGGTTCGATGTCTATGGTGAAGCTGTCATTCAATTATTGCTCGGTACATACACAGGTAAGTCGTTAGATAGAATCGATTCACAAACACAAAAGCCAATTCAATAATTACACGATGAGATAGTGAATGATGGAAGAAACACTCATTAAATCAGTGAAATTGTCAGGGCAACAAGGTTAGATATATAAATCTTTAACTTATTTAACATAACATAAATTATAGGTTGTTATAATTAACACTGCCAGCACAACCTATATATGTCCAATACTAGACGGTATCGGACATTTTGGGCGTTTGAATACAAACTTCTTCTTAATTATGCAAATACCTTTGCTTTATGTTTGCCCAAATACACCTTGGTGTTTTATATTTTGAATGTTATTAGCGTATTAGCGTTATTGAGCAAACACTCTGTATCGCATAGTATTAACTTAAACACGAATAAAAAAGATGCATTATGGAATTTGTTCGTCCCCTAGAGCCGATTCTGATCATCGATGATGATCAGTCCATGCGAAGTTCTTTAGCCGCCATTCTCACCGAGCTTGGTTATGACCAGATATCTGGAAGTGCTGATATCGCTGACGCCAAACCTTTACTATCTCAACTTGATCCAAAAGTTGTATTCGTAGATGTTGCCTTACCTGATTGTGACGGTTGCGACATTATCAGTTATCTAACCTCCGCCCATCCACATTGTCAGATTATCCTGTGTGCTGATCACAACTCATTTGAAAATGTTGAACACAACTGGGAATTTGGTGCAAAGGAATACATAAGTAAGCCCTTTAATGCCAATAAGGTGGACATGGTTATGAAACGATTGGAATTAAACTAGCGCTAATGCAAGAAAAATTAACACGACTTACGCTTGGCCTTGCCGATGTTATCTTCGGTAAAGAGCAACAAATTAAACTCGCGCTGTGTGCCATGTTATCTCGGGGTCATTTACTCCTTGAAGACCTTCCTGGCATGGGTAAAACCACGTTATCACATGGCTTGGCTCAAGCTTTAGGAATGAGTTATCAACGCATTCAATTTACCAGTGATTTATTACCTGCCGATATTCTTGGTGCAAGTATCTTTAACACCAAAGAGCAAAAGTTTTCTTTTCACAAAGGGCCTATTTTTAGCCAAGTCGTACTAGCCGACGAAATCAACCGAGCTGGTCCGAAAACTCAAAGCGCCTTGCTCGAAGCCATGGAAGAAGGACGAGTCAGTATTGATTCAGAAAGATACACGCTCCCTGCTCCATTTTTCGTTGTTGCAACGCAAAACCCACAGCATCAATCTGGCACATTTCCTCTGCCAGAATCCCAACTCGATCGCTTTTTTATGCGTCTCAGTTTAGGGTTTCCACCTGCCGACGCAGAGAAGTTACTCATAAAGGGTCTTGGTCCTCAGCGTGATGCGGTAAAAGAGCCAATAATAACTAGCGAAGAACTCATGACCATGCAGTCACAGGTCGATGCTGTATCTATTGCAAACACCGTGGTCGATTATATTTTGGCGCTTGTGACGCTCACTCGGCACGACAAAGACATTGCTCACCCTTTATCACCACGCGCGAGTATTGCCATTGCCCAAGGAGCAAAAGCATGGGCATTTATTGAGGGGCGTGATTTTGTGATGCCCGAAGATGTGCAAGCTGTGTTCCCTAGTATTTGCGAACACCGAATGAATCCTCATGATTCTTACAGTCAATCAAGCGTTTGTGACGATATTTTACGCCGAGTAAAGGTGCCGCTTTAACATGTTTGCCTTCGTGTCCAAGGCATTTTCTCCCATTGGTAATAAAATCGAATCGCTGTTATTACGCGACAAACACAAAACGTCGCGTATTACTTTATCGCACAATACTCTGTATGTGTTGCCCTCTAAAATGGGCATGTTATTTCTCCTTGTTGCCGTATTAAATTTTATTTTGGGTGCCAATTATCAGAACAACCTAATTCAGGTAACGGCTTATCTGATGCTAATTTTGGTGCTGATGTCGTTGATTCAAGCATATAGCAATATGAAAGGCCTAGTGCTTGATTTCCAAGATATTCCGGACGTTTTCGCCAATCAACCGGTGAGTTATAGAGTAAGAGTGTCCAATGAGCAAAGACGCTCCTACGCAGTCAATTTAAAATGGGATGGCGTCAGTTATCTACTTGATTCAGTTGATAATGCGCCACAAGAAGTGATCATTAGCGGCGACAAACACACGCGTGGTAAGTATGCAGCAAAAAGACTGAAAATCATGTCTTCGTTTCCGTTTAGCCTCGCTCAGGTGTGGAGCTATCTGGAGCCGAAAAAAATGTACTATGTTTACCCTGCTACCTATGCACACAACCACCCGCTTAGTACTTACTTGACTCAGAGCGATGAGTCTGACAGTACTGCGCTTTATAAACCGGGTAACGATGAATTCGCGGGATTAAGAGAAAAAAAGCACCAAGTAGACTACCGCAGAATATCGTGGAAACACTTTGCTAAACGAGAAGAACTGTTAGAAAAAGAATTTGTGACACAAGCGCAGACTGCAAAGGTATTGGACTTCGAGTCGCTTGTTGGCAGTACAGAACAACGTTTGAGTATGATGGCTTTTACCATAGAGGAAGCAAAAAGACAGAGCATACCGATTGCTATCCAACTTCCAGGTAAACATCTGGCAACTGACGGACCTACTACCGAATACACAGAAATCCTACGCGCGCTCGCAACATTTAAGCAAGGACGCGTTGCACATGGTTAATTTCGCAAGTCTGATACTTAGTTTGATTTACATCGGCATTTTAGCGCTAATTGGTGCAGAGTTTCCGCCAATGTTGCTCAGCGTCTTACTGTTGATGTGCCTATGGAACCTACTGTTGGCGAGTAAAAGATCAAGCCGCCCTGGTGCTTTGTTGACCAACATACTCGCCGCCGCCTTACTGGTCGTGCTATTTATTTCCATTAACCTAAAGCAAAGCGTGCTGTTGTTCGTCGCTATGTTACTGCAAGCGAGTATTTTGAAATTGCTGCAAGCACGCACTGAAAAACAATTAAAAACGGTCATCGTGCTATCGTTTTTTTGTATATCGACAGTATTTTTATATAAACAAGATTTAATAAGTACATTTTTAGTCGGGGTATTCTTTATAGCCCTTACTGCAGCGCTTGCGTCTGTCAGTGGCGTGCGCTCCGCTCGCATTTCCTTTTTAAAGGCAATTCAGTCCCTAGCGCTTGCAATGCCGATTGCCGCGATGATGTTGATTTTTGTTCCCAAGATGCCTGCTTTTTGGAAATTACCTGGCGCTAACTCCTCAAAGACGGGATTAAATGAGCGTGTCGATCCTTTTAATATTGCCAATCTTGCCAAGTCAGGTGAACTTGTTTTTCGCGCTGAATTTGCAAACACCCCACCTGCTCCTCCTTATTACTGGCGAGCGATGTTGCACGATGAGTTCGATGGCAATGCATGGGTTAAAAGCGAAGGAATTATCGCGGCAGATACATCCATTGATTTTCAAAGTTATGAAAATCAAGCGACTATTTATTTAGAAAAAAGTGCCAACCCATGGTTGTATACACTTGGGTATGGCGGCAGTAACTTGTCGAGTATTTTGAACCTGCGCCATGGTCTGCTCAGACGTAAAGACCCCTCGGCTTCATCGTTCCAATATCCACTGAGATATACAGAACAGCCTGAAATGCCTTTGAGTCAATACGGTTACAGATTCTATACACAACTCCCAGTTGACGGAAACCCAGAATCGCGAAAACTAGCTCGACAAATAAAAGCACAAACAAACACTACAGATGAATTTATCGATGCCCTGTATCGACACTATTCTATTAATGGCTTCACCTACACCCTTACCCCTACTCCGATAACTGGTGGTGATACGCTCGATATTTTCCTTACCCAAACACAGAGAGGATTTTGCGGACATTACGCCAGCGTCAGCGCGTTTATTATGCGCAGTGCAGGCATACCAGCTAGGCTGGTGTCTGGTTATTTGGGGGGTGAGAAAGTAACCGATAAGAATTACTTAGCTGTTTATCAATATGATGCCCATGCATGGGTCGAGTATTATGACGGTAAAAAATGGCAACGCTTTGACGCCACAGCTGTTGTCGCGCCCGAGCGCCTTAATGGCTCATTGTCTCAGGTCGAAAACTTACAACAAGAGTTTTTAGATAATCTTGATTTTGGACTGATCCAATTTGCTAATTTTGAATCTTTGCGTTGGTTGCGGATCAAACTTGAAGAGCTTGACTATAGCTGGACTAAATGGGTGCTGGGTTTTGACCAACAAAAGCAAAGCAATATGCTAAAGGATTTGCTGGGGAATAAGTTAGCACAATACAGTATGGTGATTGTGGTGCTGAGTCTCGCTATAATCCTCACTGTGTTGTTACTGATTAACTCTCGACAACATAAGGTAAATTTAAGTTTCAGTGCCAAACAATTACAAAGACTATTTGCTGCTGCGGATAAATCGGGGCTGCTAAGTAGCGAACAACTCACTCCTGTGAATCAATTACATTACTTAGCCCTACATAACCCAAGTATTAAGCCGTACATTGAGCAAATTGAGCAAACGTATATTAAACAAACATACGAGCAAGCTGATTTATCACAACATCAGCAATCCGCACTTAAACGCGCCGTCAACAAATCAATCAAATTATTAGGTTAGTAAATGAATGCAGTCGTCGTGGGCGTTTTATTAATGCTCATACTCACTCTTTTTCGTGTCAATGTCATTGTTGCTATGGTGGTTGCCGCTATCGCAAGTGGATTACTTGCCGGACTTTCGCTGACAGCGACAGTCGAGGCATTTAATTCGGGTTTATCGGGCGGTGCTGAAATAGCGCTGAGTTATGCAATGTTGGGAGCATTCGCAGTTGCCATATCAAAATCTGGCCTGACAAATCTACTGGCGCAAAAACTACTCAAGATGATGCACCACGAAGATACGTCCGATACATTTCTGTCCTATGCGATTATGACAGTCATTTTGTTCTGTGGTTTAAGTTCTCAGAACCTGATCCCCGTACATATTGCCTTTATACCCATACTCATCCCACCGTTACTGGGTATTTTTAACAAACTAAGATTAGATAGGCGTGCAATTGCCTGTATTCTCACCTTTGGTTTAGCGACCGCCTATATGGTGCTTCCCTATGGTTTTGGCGGCATATACCTGTTCAATATTTTGCATCTTAACCTAGAAGAAAATGCTTTAATTATTGATAAGAGTTTGGTTCCACAAGCTATGATTATTCCAGCTTTGGGTATGCTCATCGGTTTATTTGTCGCTGTATTCATTAGTTACCGTGGTAAACGTGAATACGACACTACGCACATCAATAACACCCATGATCTTAATGTTGAAAATCAACATCGAGTGATGCTGGTTGGTGTGCTCGCTATCGTGCTTTCTTTACTTGCGCAATATATGAGCCAATCAATGATACTAGGCGGCTTGGTAGGTGTTGTAGTCTTTACCGTGTTCGGCGTTGTTAAGTGGCAAGAGAATCAGGACGTATTCTCCAAAGGTGTTGCCATGATGGCAATGATTGGCTTTATCATGATCTCCGCGCAAGGCTTTGCAGAAGTCATGAAGGCAACGGGCCACATAAATACCTTAGTTGAAAGTACCGCGAGTGTAATTGGTGACAATAAAGCGCTGGCCGCATTTTTAATTTTACTTGTGGGCCTAATGATCACCATGGGCATCGGTAGTTCATTCTCAACAGTGCCGATTATCGCTGCGCTATTTGTACCGCTATGTATGGAAATTGGTTTTTCGCCCATGGCTATTGTCGCGCTTGTTGGTACTGCCGGAGCACTGGGTGATGCAGGGTCCCCTGCTTCGGACTCAACGTTGGGGCCTACTTCTGGGTTAAATGTCGATGGTCAGCACGACCATATTTGGGATTCTGTGGTGCCAACCTTTGTACACTTTAATATTCCCTTAGTAATTTTTGGTTGGATTGCTGCCTTAGTACTATGAAAAACGTGTAGCGCATCTGTCATGTATTAGCAGCCGGTCTAGCTAGGAACTATCGCTTTGTTAAGCAGCTAACTTATATTGAGCTCTGTTGCTGAGTATTGATATACCCAATACCAAGTATGATGTGTTCAAAGTATAGACCAAATAGAGGAGCATAAAGCTCCCCATCAGCGTTGTTCTTAATTAAACGCCTTTAAATCCGTTTAGCATTTTTTCGCACACTACAGGTGTTGGACGATGGTTTTCATCTACCGCAACAAAGGTAAAGCTGCCACAGATAGCTAAATGCTTGTCATCTTTGTGCATAGTCTCTAGAAAGATCTCAACATCTACTTTCAAGCTCGTATTACCTACGTGTACAACTTTAGACACTAGCTCAGCGAATGTGCCTGCTGGAATAGCCTCTTTGAAGTCAACTCTGTCAGAGGAAATAGTCACTAGCGGTTTACGACAAAAACGCGTTGCTGCGATGAAGGCAACTTCATCCATCCAAGCTAATGCATCACCACCGAACAAGGTATTGTGATGGTTAGTTCGACCAGGAAATACGGTTTTGGTAACGTGAGTAATAGAGTCTTTGATTCGTTGTGCTACTACAGCATCTTTATCAAGTGGTTTAGTCATTCGTTTTAGCTTCGCTCGCTAGAGTATCTATCATTAAAATTTGTGGGTCCAAACGGGTATCAAACCAATTTAAACGCCAGTCTAAATGTGGACCAGTGACACGGCCTGTTGCGCCTATTTGGCCAATTTGTTCACCAGTATCAACCTCTTCGCCCTGCTCCACATTGATTTTGTGCATATGGATGTAAGTTGAGGTAATTCCGTGACCATGATCGAGAATCAGGGTTCCACCGGAGTAATACAAATCAGGATGCGCAAACACCACTTTTCCTGGTAGCGGTGCAAAAATAGGCGTACCTGTTTTGTTCGCTATGTCCAAGCCAAAATGAGGGCGTTTTGGCGTACCGTTAAAATAACGCTGGCTACCATACACGCCAGATATACGCCCTTGTGCAGGACGATATAGCGGCGCCAAAAAGTCAGTTCTTGATGATGCAACTTTGCGGGCATTTTTTACCATTACAGCGTCATTACGAATACGTTCGCTGACCTCTGGTGCCGGAGATACATATTTCTGCTCAACGCCTTCGATTTTATCGATCTTGTAATTACGTGCTTGCACGTCGAATGTAAGTTGCTGCCATTGACCCGCTTTGTCCTGCCACTTTAAAACCTGAGTTTGTTCAGCATCTCGGCCAACACCAAAAACAAAACGTCCTTGGTCATCGCGCATCAGGTCACGCTCGGCGAACACGACTTTTTTAGCATCCGGTAGCTGACCTACGAGCATTGCGCCTTGGGTCAATTTGCCTTTGATCAGCGGAAACGGCAGCACATCGGATTCTTGCGCGAAACTGGCGCCGTTTAATCCACATACAGCCAGTAACATCCTTATTAATTTCAGCTTTTTATGCATAACTAATTGACCCCTTACCTACGCCTTCATAGGCGGTTACCTTAATTGCACTGTCAGGGTGCTCGCGTTTCAACTCCTGAGCTATGTAGTCAGCAATACACTCTACGGTCGTATCACAGGGTAAAACGTCGACACATTGCGCGCTTAAAGCGAGTTCGAATTCGCCTTGGTTAGCTGTGTATTTACTACAAATATCACCATCATGTGCACGTATGTGCTGTAGCTCGGATGCGCTAACTTTGTCTTCTTCGCTCAATAAATAGATGTCACGCCACTTTTCAGACCACAGTTTCTGTAAGCGAGGCATCTGCATACCATCTAATTCGATACCTATGGTGCTACGGTGACCATGGACGATACGCTGGCAGTTGCCGTCGTGCTTTTTTAGGCCATGAGAATAGTGATAGTAAAAGCTGTTACTCGGTTCAGGACGTAAGTTAATACCGATACCTTTAACATTGTCAGGGAGTTCAGGCTGAATGAGTGCCGTTAAGTGGGCAACCACTGATTGCTCGTTAATAATTGGCGCATCAATTTTGCTAACAGCTGCAAGCGGTGCACGCATCGCAAAATGGTGCGTATCAGCAAATGTAGCGTCAATTTGGCAATAGCCGTCAGCTTCTTCGAACTGCAAATCCGCCTGTATTGGGATAGCCAAAGAATGGTCGACAGATGCATCGATAATGCGTTTCACCTGCTTCTTAACCAGTGCAAAGTCCAACACCATAGACTCGTCATTCAACTCACCGTCGAGTGTTAAATCAACAATCCAACTTTCACCAATCGGTCCGCGTTTTGGACAAAAATAAGAGAAATCGATAACCGTGAGATTATTAACGAATAGAGTCATGTACTAGCCTTTAACGCTGCAAATATTTAAGCGAAATTATACAGAGTATGGCAGCAATTTTCTGCCCTTTTACCTACAGAAATAGCAATTATTCTTATCATTACAACGAAAGAACACCACCTTCACATTTTTTACACAAAAATGGCGTAAAAATAGCACATTAAATCACTGCTCAGAGTTGTTTAGCGTACATGTGTACGCTAAAGTAGCTGCAAATTTTTGAAAACGATAAAGTGTGTTATGGAACGTAAGAACAGCTATACAAAAGAAGATCTCGTAATTTGTGGTGAAGGTAAACTTTTCGGTGATGAGAACTGCCGTTTACCTAGCGATAATATGTTAATGATGGACCGCATTGTTTCAATCACTGAAGACGGTGGTGAGCACGGCAAAGGTTATATTGTTGCTGAACTTGATATCGACCCTTCACTTTGGTTTTTTGATTGTCACTTTAAAGGCGATCCGGTAATGCCTGGTTGTCTTGGTCTTGATGCTATGTGGCAGCTTGTTGGCTTTTTCCTAGGTTGGTCAGGTGGCCCAGGTCTTGGTCGCGCACTTGGTGTAGGTGAAGTTAAATTCACAGGCCAAATCCTGCCTACCGCTAAAAAAGTTACGTATCGCATCGAAATGAAGCGTGTTATTAAACGTAAGTTATTTATGGGCCTTGCTGATGGCACTGTTGAAGTAGATGGCCGTGTTATCTATGAAGCAAAAGATTTGAAAGTAGGTCTTTTCCAAGATACAAGCGCTTTCTAAAGCTCATTAAAAACGCCGCTTTAAGCGGCGTTAATACTTCTTTAGACTTTAAACATTGACCTTTCTTCGATGGCTTCTCGCCAGCCACCTAGCCATTGTGAACGTGGATCGAGTTGTTGGTAGGGGCAGTTTTCTTTTGAGCGGCCTGCCAAGCCAGCTTTATAACCTTGAGAATGGGCGCGTTCTAGACGATCACGTTTTTGTCTCTTCATAGGTAAAGTCCTCACCATTTATAGTTTTCGTACTGTGTAGTTTTTATTATCTACACGTAATGAATAGTTAATAAAACTGTCACTTTCAATGTCTAAAATTCATACAGCCATATTGACATTCTGTAACTGGCTGACAGTTAATTTAAATTAGTTCGAAAAAAATTTTTGGTCGTACCTCTGTTTTGTCGACCGAATTACATGGACTCTTCTGTATTGTTGAAATACCGATTATGCTGCGCCGTTACGTTCTCTATATAAAACGAATAGCCTCGCACTCAGTATTGAAGACAACGAAAGAACACTAATAGTTCCCCTTGCCTATAGTTTCAATTTGCGCCCAATTAGCTAACTTTTCAACCCCTAATTTGCAATCTATTTGAAATAAAAATTCAGCTGGGTTTGCCACATTAAATGACTCCGTCATACGAGTGGCACAATCAGTTTTTTACACATCAAATTGATGTTAATTTTTGCATCAACTATGTTTTTTTGGGTTTTTTGACAAGAAGTGATCACCCTGTTTCGGACATAAGTCGAATTCGCGGGTATTTTTGTAAGGCAGCTTCATGAAACCGGCAACACCAACACCATCTATGCTCATGGCGTATTGCATTATTTCATTGAGTAATTCTCGAAATCTAGACTCTTGGGTTGCATCCAATAGCCTGTAGTAATGGTGGATTTTCAATCGTTGAGATAGAGACTCGAAAATAATACAGCCTGTGTGATGTATTTTGTTTAACTCAAACACACATTGGATGATTTTTTTCGGTAATTGGAGTTGCTCGTCAGGGTCTTTACCATCTTCAAAATAGGAATGCGGCCTCAGTGTCTCAGTGCTGGGAATATCAATAATGTCATAGCTAAGCTGTGGCAAGTGCTCAAATACAAATGCCCCTGTCGCGTCGCGTTCGACTTGAATCGTTTGCCTCGCATCAAACAAGCAACATTTAAACAAGCCCTTTTGTTCAATGCCTTGCGCTAATTTAACGGTATTATCAACGGCGTCTTGGAATGCCAGTTGCAGAGACTCATCGTAGAGAATTAAACTCGATTCCACGAATAGATTGTCCTGTTTCCAATGGAAACTCAGTCCACCGACGACTGGATATTTAGCTAAACGGCTAATGGATGCCAAAAATGCTTTTTCGGTGTCACCGGTATCAAAGAGAAATTCACGATAGTACCGCTCCAGTTGTGCATCATTGACATCGACCAAACGATGTTCGCTATCCGCTTGTCGTAAAAACTGTTTACGTGAGCTATATACCACAGTGTCTGGCAAGGTGTCGGCGTGTGAACTCCAAAACGGTATTAATGATTTCGTTGGCTCACGATGTACATCTGGGATAAATGCTTTTGCCATTGCGGGCATATTTCGCATAAAGTAATCGCCCGCTTTGTCTCTTATGTCTTTATCTTTAGAGAGCATGCCGTCGATTACACGGGCAAATTCCACAGGTAACCCTAAAGAACTTGCTGGAATAACTTGCGCGCCAAAGCGACACGATTGCGCAGACGCTAACGCATAGAGCGTTGATGCGACTCCTTGCTCATCGAATCTAGGGGAAGATTTCTCCCCAGACATTTGCTCATCCCCGATAAAATAGACATCCCCCATACGAGCATTGGTATTGGTGATATCTGAAGACATTAAATCCATGACATTGGCGCCAACGGGGTTGCGCCGCGCATCCAACTGAGCATAAACAGAACTACCCCAGTCCACCAATGAAAGTCCTCGACTAACCGGATCCCATACTAAGTTTGATGGCTTAATGTCACCGTGAACTACTGGCGTTGGTGTGATACCGTTGCGATGCTCACGCAGCACCAACAAAAGCGTGTGAAGCTGTAATGCAAGAGCTAACACTTGCTTGGGCTGGATTTTCCCCTGACGCAGAGAAAAATATTCTAAATCATGGCCTTTAGAGCGCGCCATCATCAAGATCCCCTGCTTTTTTATGCGTTCAAAAGCGAAAAACTTGGGGATCATTGGGTGATTAAAGCGCGATAGCATGTAGGCTTCATCTTCTAAGCGGTCACGCACAGACTGAGCCAAAGTGATCCGTGAGAATTTAAACACCCATTGCTGGTACTCTTCATCGACGCCCGCAAACACGAATCCAAACGCACCGGAACCAATGAGTTCAACATCACGATAGCCAAGCATGGTCAGTTGCTTTATACAGATATTTAACCATTGCTTGTGCTTTTTGGCATCACGATGTGAGAGCAAATAGATGGATTGCTCTTCATTGATGTAAAAATTGGTGATTGGCCGACGTGCCACATAAACCTCGAATATACCTAACTCTCTGCGCAGTTTACGCTTTTTTTGTGAATCCTGAAATAAGAGGAAACAAAATAGACTCACAGATTGCTTGTTCAGTGAGCAGTGATAACGTATGATTTTTTTACATAAATTTAATAAATCAACGAAATGGAGTTCTCATGAAGAAAATCCTACTTGGTGCAGTAGCAATTGGTGCTATCGCCGCTGGCGTGTATTACCAACAGGCCAATAACAATACTGCACAAATCAATATGGCAGAGCTTGACTACGTACCTGCTGATACGCTGTTTTTTGCCTCGCAATTGACCCCTTTCCCTTATGAAAAATACAGTGCGTTGTTACCGCAACTCACCTCTGCTGAGGAGTTAGGCTCGCAATACGAAGAGATTAAAAAAGCATTTGAAGGGCAAGGAAATGCTAATCCAAGCGCAGCATTTATGTTGTCACTTTTGGCAAAATATGAACAGGCAACTTTAAAACAACAAGGCGCAGAAGTGTGGGGCTTGGGCAGTGAGCTACGTTACTTAAGTTATGCGATTGGATTAATGCCCGTAGTAAAATTGGAGCTTGCTAATGCGCAAACATTTATAGACACCGTCAAAGCCTCCGCAGATGAATCGGGCGTCAGCTACAGCGAAGAGAGTTTGAATAATGTTGCCTACACTCGCGTAAAAATGCCGGTTGATGAAACAAACTCCATTGATTTGATAGTCGCTAAGCAAGGCAATTGGTTAACGCTCACGTTTGATACGGCATTATTGAACAATCAAGACGACCTAGCGATTGCTCTTGGCACTAAAAAGCCAGCTACAGCGCTTTCTGCGACTACGCGTTTACAAGATTACACCAACAAATACGAATGGGACGGCAGCTCAGTAAACTTTATAGATAACACTGCGCTTGTATCAGCCTTGGTCAATGATAAGCCATCTCGTTTATCACAAATGATCGATACAATTCTCTCTACCAGTGGTAATCCAGACGCCTTAGCGATGATCCGCACACCAGGCTGTAAAGCTGATTTACCGCAAATTGCAGCTAAATTCCCAGCCGTTGTATGGGGCACATCAGACCTAGAAGTAACAGAGAAGTACGCGAACTTCGATGCTGATTTAGTATTGGAAAGCACCGATGCTGATTTACTCGGTGCCATGGCTTCAATTCGTGGCTTTATTCCATCGCATGTAACAAAATCGGAATCGGCAATGCTGAGCGTTGGTTATGGTATCGATGTAAGCAAAGTGGCAGCGTTCACCAATACAATTTGGCAGTCTTTTACTAAAGCCGAGTTCCAGTGTGAACCGTTGATAATGGCACAACAGCAAGCGAAACAGGCAAACCCAATGGCCATTGCTATGGCAACTGGTATGTTCTCGGGGATTAAAGGGTTCAGTGTTAGCATCAACGATATGGACCTAGATTTGAGCAACCCCGATATGCCTGACTTAAAAGAGTTCAACGGCATTGTAACGCTCAGTGCAGACGATCCAATGACGCTGATTAACACAGCTAAGAGTTTCGCTCCAGAGTTGGCGCAAATTGAAATCCCAGATGACGGCACGGCTGTTTCTATCTCTGAATTAGCACAAGGCATGGAATTACCTATCGATGCTAAATTAGCTGTAAATGGTAATCACATCACGGTATACAGCGGTGATAGTGCCGCTAAAACAGCTCAAGCATTAAAAACCGAAGCCCTTGTCGCAAATGGTTTAGTCGGCGTGTCTGTGCAACTTGAACCTTTCATGAAATTGTTGGTTCAAGCGTCTGAAGCATCGGGTGAAGAATTACCGCCTGAATTTAAATCACTGGCGGAGCAAAATATCAGCAGCTCTGTAACTACAGATATTAATAAACACGGCTTGCAATTGAGTTCGTCATCACATATCCGTAAAGACTAATAAAAAAGGGCGACCACTTGTTATTGGAGTGATCGCCTTTTCATATCTTTCTAAACTATTCCCGATATCGTTTGCTTGTAAGAGCTAATATGGCTGGCACCATCTCAACGTCAAAAGACTTTGCGAGCCTATGAGTTTCCAATAAATCAAACGTGTAGTTAATGTAGAAGTTACACTCTGGGAAAGCTTCTAATATTGTAAATTTTGACACCTCTGCAGTTTGAGCATCAACAGCAAACAAACTTGTTAATTGTTTACTAAAAGAGATTGCAGTTGCACATTGATTATTCGCACGCTCGGCTCTCATTATCACACTACGTATGCTTGCAGCAGTATCTTTAGTAAGCTTTATAAACAACTCATTTGATGGTGATTTACTAAGCTTTACAGTAGTATTGTGTAGATGTACTGTCTCTAACAATGCATCTGGCTTTACATAGTTTTCACTATCAAGACAATTATAAGAGTAAGCTATTGTAGGAAAGAGAAACATCATTCCAATTAAAGAGTATTTGTACATAGTCCTGTTCATCCTTATCTAGGGCATGCTTCAATATTCGGGATTTTTTCACCCACAAATGGGAACTTCATAACATACGTGTGCTCCGCCTGATATAAGTCCTCTGATTCAAAACGATATTTACCATTGAGCATTATATCAACCGCGTTGGTCATGACTTTTCTGTAGAGCTTACCAGTGTTATTTGTGAAACCGAACGCTCCTGCACCGTTACTGCCAAACTGTAGTACGGTACCTGAATCTATTTTACGCTGGAGTGCATGTACAGTGCCAATGGTATGACCAACACGAAAGCCCCATGTGTAAGCGAGAACTTCGAAATTGTATAAATGTTTATACGAGTCGTATCTAACATGCGGGAAGCCGTTAGCATCAAAACCATCGATGTAGGGGCCGTCCATTTCATGATTGTCAGACATATCAAGATCGTCGCACATTTCAACAGAGGTTCCTGCAAATATTGACGCATTCGGTCTAATAATTCTAAACGGGTTTGAACCAGAAGTTTTATCCCATTTATTGCCTTCATAACCACCATAAATGAATAATCCACCTATAGAATGGAAGGCTGCCCTGCTTACTCCGTCTTCGTCTTTGAGTCTATGAAAATAAGTGGTTTCTTCGCCAAACACAGCGTCTTTATCAACTTCTGGTGCAGCCTTATACGATGTTAACTGCCGACCTAGGTCTTCGTATCGAACGTTCCACCACATGATGTTACCGCCGGCAATTATCGCGTCTTTACCACTGTCAACATACTTATTAAAATTGTCCTGCCCTTTGACTGACCAATACTCATTGTGTCCTGGAATCAATAATAGTTCACTGTTAGAAAACTCTTCATAATTGTCTAAGTCAGCGTCTGTAATGTACTGAACATCTTCGGCAAACATACTCTCTGAATCGATCCAGTTTAAAAATGGACGAATTAAATGAATCACGTCCCATGCCCAGCTGAACACTTCAGTGTCTATTCTTTGCGGCCTTAAGAAAGAAACACTTACTGCTTTGTCATTTTTTGTACCTGTAAGCGGATCATAACAAGGGTAAAGTCCCCTGCCACCATGACAAGAATAAGCATTTTGAGTATTTGTTGGCACAACCAAAGTAATTTTGGCCTTTTTGCTAGGGTTCTTAACGGTGAAGAAAACTTCTTCTTGACCATTCACATAGTATATACCCGAAGAAAGCTCCTCTAATGTGGTAGTTGCGCTTACATCATAGTTAAACCCATCCACCCAAGGCTCATCCCCCATCGCTTTTTGCTTTTTATAGTCGGCTGGCGCGATTGACACTATTTCGTTATTGACATCTGTAATGTATATTTTGTCCGTTAAAGAAGCGTCTGTGGATAAATGAAAACGAATAGTCTCATTAGGTAACACCGACAAACCGCTCACTATTTCGTTATTACCGTTTATATTACGAACCACGGATGTATAACCATTGATAATGGTCGCAGGAGACAAAACGAAGTCTACATTGTAAACATCAATTGCTTCTGGTGTTTCCGCCTCAATAACTAAGTCTACGTCAGAATCATTGAATCCATTTGTCTTAAATATGAAACTCCCATCTTCACCAATTTCGAAGCTGTCGGGCTCTTTTATTGTTTTAATAGTGGTATGGGATGCTAATTTTTTATTAAAAAGCCACGAGGCTAACTGACCTTCATCAGTTATTAGATACTGCTTATTGATGATATTTCTAGGCTTTGTTGAAGTTGTTCCATCTTTATAATCGTCTACATTTTCTGATCCACAACCGAATAAAAGCGTCGCTGTGAGCAAGCCGTAAATACAACGTTTAGACATTACAATCCCTTGATTAATTTTAAAATTCCAAGAGATTGTAATGTAAGAGTAATGCTAGTTTAATTGACTTAAGTGCAATAAAATTGCATTTATTGTACAAAAAAGAACAGTGACACTAAAATGTAACTGGGCTGTTAGTTTGACGCTAATGTTTCGCTACAAACGAATGCCACCATCAATTTCGACTACACGACCCGTGAAGAAGTCGTTTTCAAAAATGTACTTGGCAGTATGTGCAATTTCTTCAGCTTCACCCAAACGACCCACAGGCTTCATTTGCACAAGGCGTTCTTTTGCTTCAGGCTTCATGGCGTCAGTCATTTTGGTGCGGATCACACCCGGTGCAATTGCACCCACGCGAATACCGAATCGGCCAAGCTCTTTCGCCCAGCTCGTTGTCATAGCGACAACACCTGATTTCGCCGCAGAATAGTTTGTTTGGCCCATGTTACCGGCACGCGCAACACTACTCATGTTGATGATCACACCACCCTCGCCGCCTTCAACCATGTGCACAGCCGCTTCGCGACCACAAAGGAAAACGCCTGTTAGGTTTACATCAATAACAGATTGGAATTGTGACAATGACATTTTATCAATCACTTTGCCTTCTTTAGCCTTGATGAAAAGGCCATCACGCAAAATACCAGCGTTGTTAATTAAGCCATGAATTGAACCGAATTCTTCAGCAATAGCTGCGAAAGTTGATTCAACTTCTTGTTCCACACTGACGTTAGCAACATAGCCACGAACCTTTGCATCTTTGTTGATGTTTTCAGCTTTCAATTGCGCCACCGCTTCATCGAGCAATGCGCTGTCCATATCGATTAACGCAAGTTGCGCACCATGTTGCGCTGCCATCGTCGCCATTGCAAGACCCAAGCCTTGCGCGCCGCCCGTAACCACAATGGTTTTGTTCATTAAATCCATAGTTACTTCTTCTCAAATAAAGTGAAAATAGAACTGAAATCTTGTTTGCCTGCACCTTGGTTTTGCAACAAGGTGTAAAGGTTCTTACTTAGCGCACCAAGGGGTGTCGCTGAACCAGAGTGCTGTGCTGCTTCCATGGCTAGTCCTAAATCCTTAGCCATTAAATCAACCATAAAGCCTGGCTCGTAGTTGTTACTTGAAGGCACTGAATCAATCACTCCCGGACACGGGTTATACAATTCCAACGTCCAGTTTCGACCAGAGCTACTTAGCATAATATCCGATAGCACTTTAGGGTCTAAACCATGGTTAATACCCATTTGAATTGCTTCACTGGTGCCGGCCATGAGAATGCTCAAAAGCATGTTGTTGCAGATTTTAGCTACTTGGCCCGCGCCCATCGCCCCGGCATGAAAGATGTTCTTACCCATATTCTCAAGAATCGGTTTAACCGCTTCAAAATGGGCATCATCGCCGCCAACAATGAATGTTAATGTGCCGGCTGCTGCACCTGCTACACCCCCAGATACTGGGGCATCAACAAATGAGATACCTTTGCTCTCGAGCGTTTCACCAACGTGTTTTGCGCTTGCTGCATCTATGGTTGAGCAATCAATAACAAGGGTATCCTGACTTAAGCACTCAATCAGGCCGTTTTCACCTAAATACAGCTGTTGTACGTGTTTGGCCGCCGGCAACATACTAATCACAAATTGCGCATCAACCGTTACATCAACTGCATTTTTACACGCAGTCGCACCTTCTTCAGCTAATTGACTTACCACGTGTTGGTTTAAATCAAATACCTGAACTTCGTGCCCTGCTTTGATCAGGTTACGCGCCATCGGTGCGCCCATGTTACCTAATCCAATAAATCCAATCTTCGCCATAATTGACTCCTAAACTAAGGTTTCGAGTGGGTTTTCTTCCCACTGAGGCGCAAAAAATTGCTCGATGACTTCCTGCGGTACGCTGTCCAATGTTGGATATTGCCACTTTGGTGTCATGTCTTTGTCGATTAACAACGCACGCACACCCTCTTGGAATTCACCTACTTCGCAGCAATGCACAGACATACCCAATTCCATCTTGAAACAGGCTTTAAGAGATAGCCCTTGCGCACGTTTTAACTGTTCAAACACGAGGTGAGCACTCAATGGGCAGCCGTTTTTAAGCGTTTTAATCGCACGCCCAAGCCACTTATCTTCGGTCTCTATTCCACTGAGATAATTGACTTTTTCAGCTAGGGTTTGGTAATCGCCAAGCTTTGCGATGACTGCTTGATGTTTACGCAGCCCGCCTTTTTCCATAGCACGAGAGTCGTTATCGAATTTTTTCAATATTTGCGTGAGTTTGTCATGATTCAGAGCCGCTACTTTGCCCCAGCTCTGCGTACCTAATGTCTTAAGTAAAGAGTCAAAGCGGTCACTGTCGATGCTATGATCGGCCAGTGCCGCATAGCGAGCATCGTCGGCGTTCATGATTGCGCCTGTAAGGCCTAGGAATAAACCAACATTATCGGGGGATTTCTGCAAGAAGTAGCTACCACCTACATCGGGATACAGACCGATGGTGATTTCCGGCATAGCTAACTTCGAGTTCTCGGTAACCACGCGGTGACTTGCACCGGCCATAAGCCCCATGCCGCCGCCCATGATAAAGCCATCACCCCAAACGATAATAGGCTTGTCATAGCAATGAATAGCGTAATCTAGTCGGTACTCTTCACTGAAGAAGGTTTTGCCATAGTCTTTTGGCTCACCCGTGGCCATTGCTTTGTGCAGCGATACCACATCACCACCAGCACAAAATGCCTTGTCACCAGAGCCTTTGATAATGACTAATGCCAACTCTTCATCTTCGGCCCAATGTTTGAGTTGTTTATCTAACAACCGAATCATGTTGAGGTTAAGTGCGTTGAGTGCTTTTGGCACATTCAAGGTCGCCAATCCGATTTTGGCGCCGTTAGTACACTGGGCTAACTCAAACACCACCTCTGCATCATTACTGTTTAGAGGGATTATTGATTCCATTAGCCATTCACCCAATTTGCTTTGCGTTTTTCTAAAAACGCATTCACACCTTCTTTTTGGTCTGCGGTATCAAATAACTTAACGAACAGCTCACGCTCAAGTGGCAACGCGCTAGTGATATCGCCATGACGACCTTTTTGAATTAGCTCTTTACAGAAGCTCACAGCAACAGGGCTTTGCTCGCCCACTTGCTCAGCTAGCGCTAATGCCTTATCTAGTGCGGTACCTGTCTCAACAACTTCTTCAACTAAACCAATTTCACGCGCTTTGTCTGCTTTTAGACGTTCACCACACAAGATCATGCGTTTCGCCCAGCCTTCACCGACCAACCAAGACAGGTTCTGTGTGCCACCAGCACACGGCAATAGGCCAACTTTGGCTTCTGGTAACGCCATTTGAGCTTGCTCTTCAGCGATACGGATATCACACGCTAGTGCCACTTCAAGACCACCGCCCATGGCAAAGCCATTAATGGCAGCGATAGATACACCGCGGAAGTTTGACAATGCTTCGAATGCCGCACCGAATACTTGTGACATTTGCGCTGCAACGCCTTTATCACCACCGGCAAAAATATTTAAGTCAGCCCCCGCGGAGAAGAACTTCTCGCCTTCACCAGTAATAACCAGTGCAAAGATGTTTTTATCAGCATTTAATTCACAAACGATGTTAGTCAAACTTAACAGTGTTTGCTCAGTCCACGTGTTTGCAGGTGGGTTACTCATCGTTAATACAGCGGTGTGACCTTGCTTTTGTACTTTTATTTGTGCGCTCATGGTCCCTCCTAAAGAATTTCGTTAACTTCGTCTGCCAAGATACGACGCGCTACGATCAAGCGCATAATTTCGTTCGTACCTTCAAGAATTTGGTGTACACGAACATCACGCAGATGACGCTCAAGTGGGTATTCCTTGATGTAGCCGTAACCACCATGGATTTGCAGTGCGTCATCACAGACTTTTACACCCACGTCAGTGGCAAAGCGTTTTGCCATTGCGCAGTAAGCAGTCTTTTCGCTGTCGCCTGAGTCTAGTTTAAAGGCAGCCAAACGTACCATTTGACGCGCTGCAACAAGTTCCGTATTCATGTCGGCTAGTTTAAATTGTAGTGCTTGGAATGCGGCAAGTGGTTTGCCGAATTGCTCACGCTCTTTTAGGTAAGCTTTAGCCGTATTAAGAGCTTGTTGCGCAGTACCAATTGAACAAGTGGCAATATTTATACGACCGCCATCGAGTCCTTGCATCGCAAACTTAAAGCCTTCGCCTTCATTACCGAGTAGATGGTCCGCTGGAATACGTACGTTTTCAAAAGTCACAAGGCGTGTAGGTTGTGCATTCCAACCCATTTTCTCTTCCGCTTTACCGTAAATGATCCCTTGCGCGTCAGCAGGTACTACAAATGCACTAATGCCCTTTGGACCGTCTTGACCGGTGCGTGCCATAACCACAAGTACATCGGTGCTGCCCGCACCTGAGATAAACATTTTAGAACCTGTGATCAGGTAGTCATCACCGTCACGAACCGCTTTGGTTTTAAGTGACGCAGCATCTGAACCACTGCCTGGCTCTGTTAAGCAATATGACGCAAGCTTTTCACCAGTAACCAGCTCCGGACAGTAGATATCTTTGGCGGTTTGCGTACCGAAGCTCGCCACCATCCACGTCGCCATGTTGTGAATCGTCAACATAGCCGTCGTCGCTGTACAACCTTTAGCTAGTTGTTCGAAAATGATGCTTGAATCTAAACGAGACAGGCCTAAACCGCCCGCTTCTTCTGGTGTATACAGGGCACAAAAGCCGAGTTCACCCGCTTTTTGAATCGTTTCTTTAGGGAAAATGTGCTCTTGGTCCCATTTTGCAGCAAATGGTGCCATCTCTTGAGCCGCAAAGCGCTCTGCCATATCGGCAAAGGCAAGTTGGTCTTCTGATAAATTAAAATCCATAACTTTCTCTCTTGTACTGCAGTTATCAGTGGGTGCCATACGCCACCCACTGCAAGAATTAAATTACTTAAGGTGAATACTCATGTTCGGACCACTTACTACGTCGTCTTCAAACCAACGTGCTGTAATTGTTTTGGTCTCTGTATAGAAACGCACACCTTGCTTACCGTAAGTGTGTTGATCACCGTAGAAAGAGCCTTTCCAACCTGTGAACGAGAAAAACGGCAATGGCACAGGGATTGGTACGTTAATACCGACTTGGCCAACTTCGATGTGGTGTTGGAACTTACGCGCCGCGGCACCACTTGCAGTAAAGATTGACGTCCCGTTACCGTACGGGTTGTCATTAATAAGTGCGATTGCTTCGTCTAGCGTATCAACGAACACACAGCAAAGTACTGGACCGAAGATTTCTTCGCGGTAAATCGCCATGTCTTTGGTGACATTAGTGAATAGCGTTGGGCCAACCCAGTTACCATTTTCATAACCTTCAACAGTGCAATCAGAGCCATCTAGTAAACACTCTGCACCTTCTGCCTTGCCTTGTGCGATAAGAGAAAGAATGCGCTCTTTGGCTGCCACTGTCGTTTGTGGGCCGTAAGCAGAATCAGCTTTATCCCACGGGCCTGGTTTGACAACACTCAGGGCTTCTTTAAGCTCGCCCACCCACTGCTGCGCGCTGCCCACGAATACCGCTACCGAGATACCCATACAACGTTGACCTGCAGCACCCACAGAAGAACCTACTAGGTTGTTGATTACGTTTTGCTTGTTGGCGTCTGGCATCACCACCAAGTGGTTCTTTGCACCTACGCAACATTGCACACGTTTTAAATTCGCTGTGCCCTTGTCATAAATGTATTGACCCACGCCACATGAACCGACGAATGAAATTGCGCGTACGTCTTCGCTTTCAAGAATTTGGTCTACTTGGCCTTTAGTACCGTGTACAACTTGAAGTACGCCTTTAGGTGCACCTGCTTCTTCAAATAGTTCGACCAAACGCATTGGCGTTAGAGGGTCTTGCTCTGATGGCTTAAGTACGAAGGTGTTGCCGCACACAATCGCCAACGGGAACATCCACAATGGGATCATTGCAGGGAAGTTAAATGGTGTTACACCGGCACACACACCTAACGGTTGAATTAGTGAGTATGTATCTATGTTACGAGCCACATTTGATACCGTTTCACCCATCATATTAGATGGAGCATTCGCTGCCTGTTCAACAACTTCGATACCACGCCATACATCGCCTTTCGCATCTTCAAACGTTTTACCTAGCTCATGACAGATAATCGTAGCTAACTCGTCATGATGGTCTTTTAGCAACTGTGCGTAACGCATCATAATTCGAGCACGCTCACTTACTGGCACTTCTTTCCACGTTTGGAACGCTTCTTTGGCAGACGCTATCGCTTGAGCTACTTCGCTTTGTGTCGCCATTGGCACTTGAGCCAATACTTCTTGGTTAGCCGGATTAACTACGTCTAACCACTGTGATGATTCTGATTGGCGCATCTCGCCATCGATATATAATGGTACCTTATGCATATTGCATGTCCCCCAGATAAGAAAAGCGCCCAGTCATTATTGTTATGCGGGCGCTTAGGATAATTAAAGTGCTTCGACTGCAAGCGCTACGGCTTCACCACCACCGATACACAGTGATGCGATACCGCGCTGTTTGCCTTGATTACGAAGCGCATGAATAAGTGTCGTTAAAATACGTGCACCACTAGCACCAATTGGGTGGCCTAGTGCACATGCACCACCATTGACGTTTACCTTGTCTTTATTTAAGCCCATTTCATTAATAGCTAACATGGTAACCATGGCGAATGCTTCGTTGATTTCCCATAAATCAACATCGTTTTTATCCCAATCCAACTTGCTTAATAACTTCTCCATCGCACCAACTGGCGCAATAGTGAATTCAGCTGGAAGGCGTGAATGCGTGCTATGACCGCTGATCTTGGCGATTGGCGTCATACCTTGTTTTTGTGCTTCTGCGTAGCTCATTACGACTAAAGCTGCAGCACCATCTGAAATAGATGAAGAGTTTGCCGCTGTGATAGTACCGTCTTTTTTGAACGCTGGGCGCAGTGAAGGAATTTTGTCTGGACGGGCATTGCCTGGCTGCTCATCAGTATCAACAACCACATCACCTTTACGTGTGCTAATAGTATGTGCCACCACTTCGTTGGCGAACGCACCTGAAGAAATTGCCTTGTTGGCCTTTTCTAATGACGAAACCGCAAATTCATCCATTTGCTCACGAGTAATTTCATATTGGTCTGCGGTAGCTTGCGCAAAACAACCCATAGCCAAGTTATCATACGCATCTTCAAGACCGTCCATCATCATGTGGTCTTTCACTTCGCCGTGACCCATACGCATACCGCCGCGAGCTTTAGGTAGTACATAAGGTGAGTTAGTCATGCTTTCCATACCACCGGCAACTACACTATTTACGCTTCCCGCTTTGATGAGGTCATGCGCTAGCATCACAGCTTTTAAACCTGAACCACATACCTTATTTATGGTTGTAGCACCTGTGTGCTTATCCATACCTGCTTTTAGCATTGCTTGGCGTGCAGGTGCTTGACCTAAACCTGCTGGCAATACACAGCCCATGATCACTTCATCTATTTCAGACGGGTTGATGTTGATGCTTTCTAGTGCGCCTTTAATGGCTGTTGCACCTAATTCTGTGGCACTCGCACCACTTAAAGCCCCCATGAAACCGCCCATAGCGGTACGTTTGGCACTAACAATAACAATATCGTTGTCGTTTAGCTGTGAGCTCATATTTCTTTCTCCATAATCAGTTTCACTTGAGCATACATAAAATTTACGTTTACGCCAACGTCAATTAGATGAACCGAAATGATGGCAAATTAGTCACTGTAAACATATCTGACCAACCTGTTTACCCAACTAACAGTTCCTATCATTCGTGACGAACCCCACTATTTACGCGCTATTAGCCTATAAATTCTATAGATAATTAGTTATATAAGAGATTCGAATTCCAGCTTTACCTTTACGTAAACTTCACTTATATTGGTGTTAATATTTTGTAGTAGATAAGACTAAATAATGATGACCGAGCAAAGCCAACAGGAACAGACTTTCTCCATCAGCGACTTGGCGAAAGAGTTTGATATTACCACCCGAAGCATTCGTTTTTACGAAGACCAAGGGTTGATCACCCCACGTCGTAATGGCCAAACACGCATATATTCCAAGCGCGATAAAGTACGTTTGAAACTTATTTTACGTGGTAAGCGTTTAGGATTTTCACTTGCTGAAACCGGTCGTTTATTCGAGCTATACGACGCTGATAAGTCCAGCGCTAAGCAGTTGGCCACCATGTTAGACCTTATCGAAGAAAAGAAAGAACACTTAATACAACAGATGGACGACATCAAAGTGGTATTAATGGAATTAGTTACGGCCGAAAAACGCTGCCGCGAAACACTCTCACATTTACAACAGGATTAATCATTATGAGTACTATCTCGCTTTATAAAGAACTCAACTTCGGCTTAGGTGAAACCGCCGATATGATCCGCTCTCACGTCAACAGCTTCGCCAGTGCTGAAATCGCGCCGCTAGCTGAGAAAACAGACGTAGAAAACCAATTTCCAAACGAATTGTGGCCGCAACTAGGTGAAATGGGTTTACTGGGTATGACAGTAGACGAGCAATACGGTGGTGCTGGTCTTGGTTATCTTGAGCACGTGATTGCAATGGAAGAAATCAGCCGCGCAAGTGCGTCAATTGGCTTGAGCTACGGTGCGCACTCTAATCTGTGTGTTAACCAAATTTTCCGAAATGGTAACGAAGAACAAAAACAAAAGTATCTACCAAAACTAGTCAGTGGTGAACACATTGGTGCCCTTGCGATGAGCGAGCCAGGTGCAGGTTCTGACGTTGTATCTATGCGCCTAAAAGCTGAAAAGAAAGGCGATCACTATATTCTTAACGGTAATAAAATGTGGATCACCAATGGTCCAGATGCACACACCTACGTTATCTATGCAAAAACAGATGCTAACGCAGGTCCTAAAGGCATTACCGCTTTCATCGTTGAACGCGACACACCGGGATTCACGCAAGCGCAAAAGCTAGACAAACTTGGAATGCGCGGCTCTAACACCTGTGAGTTGGTATTTGAAAACTGTGCGGTACCTGAAGAAAACATCTTAGGTAACCTCAATGAAGGTGTAAAAGTACTTATGAGCGGCTTAGATTATGAGCGCGTAGTACTTGCCGGTGGCCCTCTGGGGATTATGCAAGCGTGTATGGACGTGGTTGTGCCTTACATTCACGAGCGCAAGCAGTTTGATACGCCAATCGGTCAATTCCAGCTTATCCAAGGTAAAGTGGCAGACATGTATACGCAGATGAACGCTGCGCGTTCGTACGTATATACAGTTGCACGTGCATGTGACCGCGGCGAAACCACTCGTAAAGACGCTGCTGGCGTAATTCTTTATGCGGCCGAACTCGCCACTAAGATGGCGCTTGATGCAATTCAAATCCTAGGCGGTAACGGTTACATCAATGAGTACTCAACAGGTCGTCTTCTTCGTGATGCCAAGTTATACGAAATTGGTGCAGGTACCTCTGAGATTCGCCGTATGTTAATTGGCCGTGAGCTATTCACTGAAAGCCGATAAGGTGCATTATGACCATATTAACTTCAGCAATTAACCCAAAGGATCCGCAATTTCTCACCAACGATGAGTCAATGCGCGCCCTAGTAAAAGATTTACACGACAAAGCTGCCACCTTGCGTGGCGGCGGTGGCCCAAAATATGTTGAGCGCCATCAGAGTCGTGGAAAATTATTCGTACGTGACCGTATCGAGCACCTACTAGACGAAGGGTCACCTTTTCTAGAAATTGGTCAGTTCGCAGCGTTTGGTGTGTATGAGCAGGATATCCCGTGTGCCGGTGTTGTAGCAGGAATCGGCCGAGTTCAGGGCGTTGAATGCATGATTGTGGGTAATGATGCCACCGTTAAAGGCGGTACTTACTTCCCATTAACTGTTAAAAAGCATCTACGCGCTCAAGAAATCGCAGAGCGCTGTCACCTACCTTGTATTTACCTGGTAGACTCAGGCGGCGCTAACTTACCAGAGCAAGATGAAGTATTTCCAGACAAGCTGCATTTTGGTCGTATTTTCTTTAACCAAGCACGCATGTCTGCGAAAGGCATTCCACAAATTGCAGTGGTAATGGGCTTGTGTACTGCAGGTGGTGCTTATGTCCCCGCGATGGCAGATGAGAGCATCATCGTAAAAGAGCAAGGCACTATTTTCTTAGCCGGTCCTCCGCTTGTAAAAGCAGCAACGGGTGAAGAAGTGAGTGCTGAAGATTTAGGTGGTGCTGACGTACACTGTAAAGTGTCTGGTGTCGCCGACCACTATGCCGATAACGACGAACATGCACTATCCATTGCCCGTCAATGTATTGCCCGTATTAATCATGTTCGCCCAGTTGCGCCGGTATTAGAGCCTGTCAAACCGCCACGTTACGATATCCATGAACTCTATGGCATCGTCGGTAGTGACCTTAAGAAGAGCTTCGATGTGCGCGAAGTGATAGCCCGTATCGTTGATGATTCGTCATTTGATGAGTTTAAACGTTACTTTGGCGAAACTTTAGTTACAGGATTTGCCCATATCTATGGACACCCTGTGGGCATTGTTGCTAACAACGGTGTGTTATTCAGCGAATCAGCACAAAAAGGCGCGCATTTCATTCAACTGTGTGCGAAACGCAATATACCTTTAGTCTTTTTGCAAAATATTACTGGCTTTATGGTAGGTCAAAAATACGAAGCCGAAGGGATTGCAAAACACGGGGCAAAAATGGTGACTGCCGTGTCGTGTGCCGAAGTCCCTAAGTTTACCATTTTGATTGGTGGCTCTTATGGTGCAGGTAACTATGGTATGTGTGGCCGTGCCTATGACCCAACTATGATGTGGATGTGGCCAAACGCGCGTATCTCGGTAATGGGCGGCGAACAGGCTGCTGGCGTATTGGCACAGGTTAAACAAGATGGTCTTGCCCGCACCGGTGAGTCGATGAATGATGAACAATTAGCGGCATTTAAGAAACCGATTGTTGAGCAATATGAGCGTCAAGGTCACCCTTATTATGCCAGTGCGCGCTTATGGGACGATGGCATCATCGATCCAGCGGATACT
This sequence comes from Pseudoalteromonas pernae, assembly GCF_039831865.1. Lineage (NCBI taxonomy): Bacteria > Pseudomonadati > Pseudomonadota > Gammaproteobacteria > Alteromonadales > Pseudoalteromonadaceae > Pseudoalteromonas > Pseudoalteromonas pernae. The sequence goes on along the minus strand of NZ_JBDODM010000001.1, from coordinate 242,459 downwards.
CGTTCAGTACTTGGCCTAGCGCTTGAAGCTGCTGCCAATGCACCTCAAAAAGACACCGAGTTCGGTGTGTTCAGAATGTAGAGGTGCGTGATGTCAGTTACTCTTAATATCAGCAAAAGTCGTATAGCGACACTTACCTTGCAACGTGTTGAAAAACACAACGCCTTCGATGACGCGTTGATCAGTGAAATGATCCGTTTAATTGAACATGCAAGTACTCTAGATATACGCGCGCTAGTGCTTAACAGTGAGGGCAAACATTTCTCAGCGGGCGCTGACTTAAACTGGATGAAATCCATGAAAGACAACAGCTTCGATGACAATGTTGCCGATTCACTGGAACTTGCCAAACTCATGCATGTGCTTCACACCTGCCCGCACCCAACTATTTGCTTAGTGCAAGGTGCCGCGTTTGGTGGCGCATTGGGTCTTATAGCGGCATGCGATATTGCCCTAGCTAATCCAACAGCCAAGTTTTGTTTGTCGGAAGTTAAATTGGGTTTAATTCCAGCAGTGATCAGTCCCTATGTGATCAAAGCCATCGGTGAGCGCAACGCCCGTCGTTACTTTCTTACTGCAGAGGTGTTCGACGCAAACAAGGCCGCAGATATGGGCCTAGTCCATGAAGTCTGTGAAGACCTACAAGCCGAATGCGACAAATTCCTCGACATTATCACTGACAATGGCCCAATGGCTGTTAAAGCGGCGAAAAGCTTAATAAATGATGTCGCAGGCAAAGATATTGATGCCCAGCTACGTCATTTGACCGCAGAGCGCATCGCGGCCATTCGTGTGAGCGATGAAGGCCAAACTGGCTTGAACGCATTTTTCAACAAAGAAGCGCCTGCTTGGCAACAACAAGGATAAACCATGCTTAGACGAATTTTGATAGCTAACCGCGGTGAGATTGCTTGTCGTGTTATCCGCAGTGCCAAGGCACTGGGCATGCATACCATTGCTGTTTACTCAGACGCAGACGCTAACGCCCAACACGTAAAAATGGCTGACAGCGCTTACCATATTGGCCCGGCGCCGAGTAAATCCTCATATTTGGATATGGACAAGCTGTTTGCCGTGGCAGAAAAGTCAGGCGCAGACTGTATCCACCCAGGATACGGTTTCTTATCTGAAAACGAAGCATTTGCAGCTTTATGCGAAGACAAAGGCATTACTTTTATTGGTCCTTACGCTAAAAGTATCGAGGCTATGGGTTCAAAGACCCGCGCTAAAGAGATAATGGCCGATGCCAATGTGCCACTCGTGCCTGGTTACTATGGTGAGAAGCAAGACCCCACTTTCCTGTCAGATGAAGCAGATAAAATCGGCTACCCTGTACTTATCAAAGCAGCCTATGGCGGCGGCGGTAAGGGCATGCGCGTAGTGCGTGAACCTAAAGACTTTATGAGCGCGCTCGAAGGCGCAAAACGTGAAGCAATTAGTAGCTTTGGTAATGACCTAGTGCTCATTGAACGCTACGTCGATAATCCGCGTCATGTGGAAGTACAAGTTTTTGCTGATAAGCACGGTAATTGTGTTTATCTTGGCGATCGCGACTGTTCATTACAACGTCGTCACCAAAAAGTTATTGAAGAAGCCCCTGCCCCAGGTCTCAGCGATACAATGCGCAAAGCCATGGGTGAAGCGGCAGTTCGCTGTGCCAAAGCCATCGATTATGTCGGCGCGGGTACAGTTGAATTTCTCCTATGCGGTGAAGAATTCTTCTTTATGGAGATGAACACACGATTGCAAGTAGAGCATCCCGTGACTGAAATGGTAACGGGTGTTGACCTAGTTAAATGGCAAATCGCCGTTGCTTCGGGTGCTCAACTGCCGCTTACTCAAGAGCAAGTTGTCATCAGCGGGCACAGTTTTGAAGCCCGTTTGTACGCAGAAGACCCAAGTGAGCAATTCATGCCAAGTAGCGGTACACTCACTCATTTGAGCTTCCCAACAGCAAGCGACAATGTGCGTATCGATACAGGTGTCACCAGTGGCGACGAAATAAGCTCATTCTATGACCCTATGGTGGCCAAGCTAATCGTTAAAGGCGAAGACCGTACTGCGGCACTTTCACTGCTAGAGCGTTCATTGCATGAAACCTATGTCGGTGGTGTAAAAGCGAACATTGGATTCCTTATCGCTCTTTGTCAGGCGCAGCCTTTACAAGATGCGACCATGGACACCCACTTTATCGACAATAATTGCGACGAGCTAACTAAAGAGCCAGCGCCTGACTATCGCAGTATGGCGATGGCCGCCTGGGTGTATTATTGCCACCTACAGGCTAAAGATAAAAAGCAACACTCGCCGTGGACACAACTTTCAGGCTTTAAGCTTAATTCGGTCAATGAAATCAAAGTACCACTCGCTGATCACACTGTTGTTCTACACGCCAATACAAATGGCTTGAAGCTCGACATAGACGGCGACTCTTACTCATTGGCCGGTGAGCAACTAGATAACAATCGCTACATTGCAGTGGTCAATGGCGAGCGTTTGCGTGCTGATGCGACCATTGATGATGAAACCCTTACGGTGTTATTAGATGGCCTCCAGTATGCATTCACATTGACCTCTAAGCACTATATTGGTGCTGAGCAAGCAGGCAGTGATGCCCTCGCCGCGCCAATGAATGGCACGGTTGTGAAACACCTTCTTAAAGTCGGCAGCTTAGTCAAACAAGGTGATGCCATTGTCGTTATGGAAGCAATGAAGATGGAATACACATTAAACGCACCATTTGACGGCGTGTTGAGCAGCTATTGCTATGGTGAAGGTGAGCTTGTAAGCCATGGAGCCTTACTGGCTGTCGTCGAGGAGCAAAGTTAATGGCTGTGCCTACGACTTTCCCAAATAGTGTGCGTATCGTCGAAGTGGGAGCACGGGACGGCTTACAAAACGAAAAGAGTGTCACCACTGAAGATAAGGTGACACTCATAAACGACCTAATTGATGCAGGGCTTAAACATATCGAAGGCGGCGCTTTTGTGTCACCTAAATGGGTGCCACAAATGTCAGACTCGAGCGACGTGTTTGCAGCAGTCAAACGTTCCGATGAGGTGTTATTCAGCGCACTAACGCCCAACCTAAAAGGTGCTGAGCTGGCCTTGAATGCCAAGGTTGGTGAATTTGCAATTTTTACAGCAGCGAGTGAAGCTTTTACGCAAAAGAATATCAATTGCTCTATCGAACAGAGCATTGAGCGTTTTCGTCCTGTTGTTGAGCTTGCAAACCAACACGGCATCAAAGTACGTGGCTATGTCAGTTGCGTACTGGGTTGCCCGTATCAAGGTCCAGTGTCGCCAGAGCAAGTGCTTGATGTGTGTAAACAATTATTGGCTCTTGGCTGCTATGAAGTGAGCCTTGGCGACACCATAGGTGTGGGCACTGCTAATGAAGTCGAAGCATTGCTGAGTTTGTTGCTTGAGCACATAGATGCAAACCAGCTTGCTGTTCATTTCCATGATACCTATGGCCAAGCGATTAGTAATATCTACGCAGCATTAAAAATGGGTATAAGCACTGTGGATAGTGCAGTCGCAGGACTTGGCGGATGCCCCTATGCAAAGGGAGCGTCAGGAAATGTTGCCACTGAAGATGTTGTCTATCTTTTGCAAAAGCTTGGCATTGACACTGGAATTGATTTAAAAACACTGGCCCGCGCTGGCGAGAGAGTTTGTAACGCGCTGGGTAAAAAGCCTCAGAGCAAAGTTGCCAATGCCATATTGGCCAGTGAAGAATAAGAACCCGAGGAGTGCTTAGACATGTCCGGATTTAATAAAGTAGTGAATAGTTACGCCGAAGCCATGGCTGGATTAAAAGATGGTGATACCATCATCGCTGGTGGCTTTGGTTTATGTGGTATCCCAGAGGGTTTAATTGCAGAAATTAAACGCATGGGCACCACAGATTTAACGGTTGTATCAAACAACTGTGGCGTCGATGATTTTGGTTTAGGTATCTTGTTACAAGACAAGCAGATCAAAAAAATCATCGCGTCATATGTGGGTGAAAACGCGCTGTTTGAAAAACAAATGCTCGATGGCGAATTGGAAGTTGAATTAACTCCTCAAGGTACCTTGGCTGAAAAAATGCGTGCTGGTGGTGCTGGCATTCCAGCGTTTTACACCGCCACAGGATACGGCACCCCTGTTGCTGAAGGTAAAGAAGTGAAAGAATTCGACGGGCGTCCATATATACTCGAAGAGTCGATTACCGGAGAGTTCGCTATCGTTAAGGCGTGGAAAGCTGATCGCTACGGCAATTTAGTGTTCCGACACACCGCAATGAACTTCAATCCGATGGCAGCAACTGCCGGCAAAATCACTGTTGCTGAAGTTGAAGAAATTGTAGAACCGGGTGAATTAGAGCCTAGTCAAATTCATACTCCAGGAATTTATGTTAACCGTGTGATCAAAGGCAACTTTGAAAAACGTATTGAACGCGTAACAACGCGCCAAGCTTAAGGAGAGTGATCATGTCATTAAATCGCGAACAAATCGCTCAGCGCGTAGCAAAAGAGTTGCAAGACGGCTACTACGTTAATCTTGGTATTGGTATTCCAACATTGGTTGCTAACTATGTACCACAGGGTATTGAAGTTATGTTGCAATCTGAAAACGGCTTATTGGGAATGGGTCCATACCCTACAGAAGATGAGCTTGATGCCGATATGATTAATGCGGGTAAAGAAACCGTTACAGCTGCACAAGGTGCCGCTATATTTAATAGTGCCGATAGCTTTGCCATGATACGTGGAGGTCATGTAGACTTGACCGTCTTAGGTGCATTTGAAGTTGATCAGCACGGCAATATCGCGTCGTGGATGATCCCGAAAAAGTTAATCAAAGGCATGGGTGGCGCGATGGACCTTGTGGCAGGAGCCAAAAACATCATCGTAACCATGACTCATGCTAGTAAACATGGCGATTCAAAGTTACTTGAACAATGCGAGTTACCCCTTACTGGTGTAAATTGCGTCAAAAAAATCGTAACTGATTTAGCTGTGTTAGAAGTCAAAGACGGCGCTTTTCATTTGCTAGAGCGCGCTCCGGGTGTTAGTGTTGATGAAATAATCAGCAAAACAGCGGGTAAACTCATCGTCGAAGGCGATGTACCAGAAATGAGCTTTGACTAAGGGTAAACCTCTGTAGGTGCCCACATGTACCGTCCTCATTCCCAGTGCTAGTTGGCACTGTGTTACCCAAAACCCCTCGTTTGAGGGGTTTTTTTTATGCCTTTTTCTTTGCGAATTAATCATCAATCCTTCTAAAAATCTCTATAAACATTTCGTTACATTGTCGTTGCGGTTAGTTATCTCCTTTCAATTCAATTAACGCCTAGGCAATGTTAAATTAACCATGAATTAATGGGAGACCAACAAGTCAAATCAAGGAAATATAATGAAAAAAATGACGCTCAGCGCGATTAGCATGGCGGTAATGTTGTCACTTAGTGGATGTGCCACAACGACAGACAGCAATACCACAGCTTCAACAGTACAAGGTAGTAGCCAAGCAGCAAACCTTCCGTTTGTAGACATTAAATATGATTCTTTCACCCTAGATAACGGCCTAACTGTTATCGTTCATACAGACCGTAAGGCGCCTATCGTTGCGGTAAATGTGTGGTACGATGTAGGTGCAAAGAACGAAAAAGTCGGTAAAACTGGCTTCGCTCACTTATTTGAACACCTGATGTTCAACGGCACAGAAAACTACGATGACGAATATTTCGGTCCATTCGAGCGTGCTGGTGCAACAGAGCAAAACGGTACCACTAACTCAGATAGAACCAACTACTTCCAAAACGTCCCTACCCCAGCGCTAGATATGGCACTGTGGATGGAATCGGAGCGTATGGGTCACTTGCTTGGCGCCATCACTCAAGAGAAACTTGACGAACAACGCGGTGTTGTACAGAACGAAAAGCGCCAAGGTGAATCACAGCCTTACGGCACTATGTGGGACAACATTTGGAAGTACACCTTCCCGCAAGGTCACCCATATTCGTGGTCAGTTATTGGCTCAATGGAAGACCTAAATGCAGCGTCACTTGAAGACGTGCACCAGTGGTTTAAAGATTACTATGGCCCGAATAACGCGGTACTCGTATTAGCGGGTGATATTGATGTTGAAACTGCCAAACAAAAAGTAGGCAAGTATTTCGGTGACATCAAACCAGGTAAGCCTGTTGGTAAACTCGAAAAATGGATCGCAAAGCGTGATGAACAAACTCGTTTAACAATTCAAGATCGAGTTCCTGCTTCACGTATCGTTAAAGTGTGGAACACTGCTGAAAAAGGCAGTGTTGACGGTGAATATCTATCATTGCTTAGTGATGTGTTAGCGGGTGGTAAAAACTCACGTCTTTATCAGCGCCTAGTATACGACGAGCAACTTGCATCAAGCGTATTCGCATTCAACTATCAGCGTAAACTAGCGGGCCAAATCATGATTGGTGCGGATGCGTTAGATAAAGCAAACATCGATAAAATCGAAGCAATCGTTGATGAAGAAGTAGCGCGCATTATCGCTGAAGGTCCAACTACTGATGAACTTAACCGTATCCGTTTTGCTAATGCAGCCGGTTGGGTTAAACGTGTTGAAGGTGTCGGTGGTTTTGGTGGTAAATCTGACGTACTCGCATCAGGTGCGGTTTACCACGATGACCCGGCTTTCTATAAAGAAGCTTTCGACATCATGGCAAGCGCTACACCAAACGATGTAAAACAAGCCGCACAGCGTTGGTTGAGCGACGGTGACTTTGTACTTACGGTTCACCCATTCGACAAACTAACAGCGAAAGAAGAAGGTGTTGACCGCTCAACAGGTGTGCCTAATGCCGGCGACGTACCAGCTCTTGAACTACCAAGCGTATCAAGTTTTACCCTTAGTAACGGTCTAGAAGTTGTATTGGCACAACGTACAGATACACCTGTTGTAAACGTGCGCCTCGACATCAGCGCAGGCACAGCAACGGATGCAAACGACTTACCAGGCGTAGCTAATTTTGCAGCGGGTATGATGGATGAAGGTGCGGGTCAATATGATGCACTTCAATTAGCTGGCGAGCTAGAAAAGCTTGGTGCATCTATTTCAACAAGCGCGAGCCTTGATAGTACATCTATTTCAATGTCGGCAATGACTGTGAACTGGCAGCCTAGCCTAGAGATCTTTGCTGATATCTTGCAGCGCCCTACTTTCGCTGACAGCGATATTGAGCGTGTGCGTAAGCTGATTCTTCAAGGTATTAAACAGGAAAAAGCGCAACCTGCAAATAACGCCCTACGTGTATTACCACCATTGCTATATGGTGAAAATCACCCGTATGGTAAGCCTCTGACAGGTTCAGGTACTGAGGAATCTGTGGCTAAAATCAGCCGTGATGACCTACTGGCTTTCACTAACAAGTGGATCCGCCCAGACCTTGGCCGATTAGTGGTTGTGGGTGATATCGACCAAGCGCAACTTAAGTCTTCGCTTGAATCTGCACTGGCTTCTTGGGAAAAACCAGCATCAGCAACGCCGACGCTTGAAATTCCAAATGTAGCACCAGCACAAACCGCTCGCGTATTCGTATTAGATAAGCCTGAGTCACCGCAGTCATTGATCATCTCGGGTTTGTTAGCACCTAACGCGAAAGACCTAAGCGCACAAGACGAAGTAACCTTAGATATGATGAATACCATCATTGGCGGTAGCTTCACATCACGTATGAACATGAACCTTCGTGAAGATAAAGGTTGGTCCTATGGTGCGCGCACCATTTTGATGAATACTGACGCGCAAAGCCCGTTCTTCGTCTATGCACCGGTGCAAACAGATAAAACCAAAGAGTCCATTCAAGAGATCTTGAAAGAGCTTAACGGTTATATCAGTGACAAACCTGCGACTGAAGAAGAACTCGCGAAAGTTGTATCAAACAAAACAGCGAAGCTTCCGGGTCGTTATGAAAAGAAATGGTCGCTATTGAACGCACTTGCAGATGCATATGACAATGGCCGTGACGTAACATACCTCGAAAACTACGCGAGCTTGGTACGCACACCTGATACAGCAACCATTGCTAAAGAAGCCAAAAACGTCATTAAGCCAAATCAATTGACTTGGGTTATCGTTGGCGACGTAGCGAAAATCAAAGATCAGATCGAAAGCCTAAACTTGGGTGAAGTTACTTACCTTGATTAAATATTAGATTTGATTTGTACACTAAAAAGCCCCTTTAATTAGGGGCTTTTTGTTGCGGGGAAAATATGTTTTGCCCCAGATATAACGCAAATTGCATGGCTTAAAACACTAGTTTTGAGCGATTTTTACGCGGATTTTACTCTTGTCTACTACCGCCATATTTAGCTTTTCAACGGCTGACTTTGCTTCGTTTTCATCGGGCATTTCAACAAATGCGAAGCCTTTTGACAGACCAGTAAGTTGGTCCAGTACTAAATTACACTCAGTGACTGTGCCATGAGTTGAAAAAAGAGCACGGATATCGTGTTCAGAAGTTGTACGCTCTAAATTGCGAACTAGAAGTTTCATTGTATTTGCCTAAATTAAGATACGCGCTAAGTGTGTCAGTTAAGTGTCAACAAACCAAGTAAATATCCCTTTGTAGCCCGAATAAATAGCATTTAATAACTGAAAATGGATTTATTTACGCCCTTTTGGCGAGATTTATAGATTTTTAGCATGTACCAACGCACTATTTAACTGCATCGGCAGTGTGCAAAAATGGATAAGCCACATTGTATTTCGCAAACAGTTTCTCTAGCTCACCATTAGCAATTAACTGGCTAAACCGCAGATCCCACTTCTGCTTTAATGAAACACCTCTGGCATTATTATGAAAAGCAAGATAAATAGGTTCTTCATGAAAAACTTGGCAACTGATTTTTGCATTAAGCTCCAAGTCTTTATCAAGTTCACTGGTAATTTCGCTCAGAGCATCAATAAAGAAATCAACCCTGCCCTTAGCGAGCATTTTTAGCCCCTTCGTTCTATCTTCTACCTCATAAAACATACGTATATCAAATATCTCGTTGTAACCATAATCTACAACCCAGGCCGACACACCAGCTTTTAGCTCTTCTACGCTTGGGAATTTATGGCCGTTGCGAATACATACAGCAACATAATCGACATCAATGTAATTTTCGGAACGAATTAGGTATTTGTTATCTTCAATGTCGGAACTATAAATACCCAACATAATATCGGCATAGTCGCCTTCAAACTGGTTAAACGCGCGAGCATAAGTGGTTGCTTCTAATAGGATATTTTCTTCATTATAAGCACTGTTGACTATGTCCCAGTACAGCCCCGTACCATTCTCATGTGTAAAGTTCGGCCACATTTCACTGACCACATGAATATCACCATATTGGCTCGACGCCATATGGGACACTGTGAATAACATCATGGCAAATACAGTGCGAGATAGTCGTTTCATGATTCTCTATCGCGAATAAGATCCACGTTAAGTGTAGTCCAACTCTTTACGTATCAAAGCGATATTAATAGGTACAATTGTACGAACCTGTACTAAGTGCCGTTAAAGGTTAATCCCCCCTCACAGTGAAATTATTTCTATCAACACAATACATTAGCGCAACAATGAGACATAAAAAAACCCGCTATAAAAGCGGGTCTTTTTCAATAAAGCGCAGAGATTACCAACCAGTTTTCTCTTTAAGTGCTTTACCGATATCAGCAAGTGAACGTACAGTTTGTACGCCAGCTGCTTCTAGTGCTGCAAACTTCTCGTCAGCAGTACCTTTACCGCCAGCGATGATTGCACCAGCGTGGCCCATGCGCTTACCTGGAGGAGCTGTAACACCTGCAATGTAAGAAACAACTGGCTTAGTGACGTTGTCTTTGATGTACGCAGCCGCTTCTTCTTCAGCTGTACCGCCGATCTCACCGATCATGACGATAGCTTCAGTTTGCGGATCTTTCTCGAACATCTCTAGTACGTCGATAAAGTTAGTACCAGGAATTGGGTCACCACCGATACCAACACAAGTTGATTGACCGAAGCCAGCGTCAGTAGTTTGCTTAACTGCTTCGTAAGTAAGTGTACCAGAGCGAGATACGATACCTACTTTACCAGGCTTGTGGATATGACCAGGCATGATACCAATCTTAGTTTCACCCGGAGTGATAACACCTGGGCAGTTAGGACCGATCATGCGAACACCAGTTTCATCAAGCTTAACTTTTACGTCAACCATGTCTAGTGTTGGGATACCTTCAGTGATACAAACGATTAGCTCGATGCCAGCATCGATAGCTTCTAGGATTGCATCTTTACAGAAAGGTGCTGGTACGTAGATAACAGATGCAGTTGCACCCGTTGCTTCTACTGCGTCACGTACTGTGTTAAACACAGGAAGACCAAGGTGAGTTTGACCGCCTTTACCAGGTGATACACCACCTACCATCTGCGTTCCGTACTCAATAGCTTGCTCAGAGTGGAATGTACCCTGACCACCAGTGAAACCTTGGCAGATTACTTTCGTGTCTTTATTAATTAGTACAGACATTATTTGCCCTCCGCAGCAGCAACAACTTTCTGTGCAGCGTCTGTTAGAGATTCTGCAGCGATGATGTCTAGACCAGAGTTCGCAAGAACTTCACGACCTAGTTCAGCGTTAGTACCTTCAAGACGTACAACTACAGGAACGTTTACGCCCACTTCTTTAACTGCACCGATGATACCTTCTGCAATCATGTCACAACGTACGATACCGCCGAAGATGTTAACTAGAACAGCTTTAACGTTGTCGTCAGATAGGATGATCTTGAATGCTTCAGCTACACGCTCTTTAGTCGCGCCGCCACCAACGTCAAGGAAGTTAGCTGGCTTACCGCCATGTAGGTTTACGATGTCCATAGTACCCATCGCTAGGCCTGCACCGTTAACCATACAACCAACGTTACCGTCTAGTGCAACGTAGTTAAGTTCCCACTGTGCAGCGTGAGCTTCACGCTCATCTTCCTGTGAAGGATCGTGCATCGCGCGGATTTTTGGCTGACGGTATAACGCGTTACCATCAACACCGATTTTACCGTCTAGACAGTGAAGGTTACCTTCGTCTGTGATAACTAGAGGGTTGATTTCTAGAAGTGCGAAATCGTGATCGTTGAACATGTTCGCAAGACCCATGAAGATCTTAACGAATTGCTTCATTTGTGTTGGGTTAAGACCCAATTTGAAGCCTAGTTCACGAGCTTGGTAAGCTTGAGGACCTACTAGTGGATCAATCTCAGCTTTGTGAATTAGTTCTGGCGTTTCTTCTGCAACTTGTTCAATTTCAACACCGCCTTCAGTTGACGCCATGAAAACAACTTTACGAGAAGCGCGGTCAACAACAGCACCAAGATATAGTTCGTTAGCAATGTCTGTGCAGCTTTCAACAAGAATTTTAGCTACTGGCTGACCATTCTCGTCTGTTTGGTAAGTTACTAGGTTCTTACCTAACCAGTTTTGTGCAAACTCTTTGATTTCTTGTTTGCTGTCAGCAAGTTTTACACCACCTGCTTTACCACGGCCACCCGCGTGAACCTGACATTTAACAACCCATTTGTCACCGCCGATTTTATCAGCAGCTTCAGCAGCTTCTTGAGGTGTGTCACATGCATAACCTTCAGAAACTGGTAAACCATATTCGGCAAAAAGTTGTTTTGCCTGATACTCATGCAAATTCATGATGCTTTATCCAATTTTTTGTACTAAAAGAGCTGAATAAATATGCATTTATTCAACCATCCCAAATTGCGCACCTAGTATAGATCCCAAGCCATTGCTTGAAAACCCTAGTAAGACTAAAGGTGGCAAAAAAAAAGCTGCAACACAGGGTTACAGCTTATTTTTTATGCAAAGTTTGACAATTAAACGTCAAGTAGAAGACGTGTAGGATCTTCTAGCATTTCTTTGATAGTTACCAAGAAGCCAACTGACTCTTTACCATCGATTTGACGGTGGTCGTAAGAAAGCGCTAGGTACATCATTGGCAGAATTTCTACTTTACCATTTACAGCCATCGGACGGTCTTGGATTTTGTGCATACCCAAGATTGAAGACTGTGGTAAGTTGATGATTGGCGTTGAAAGTAGTGAACCAAATACACCACCGTTAGTGATAGTGAAGTTACCACCTGTCATATCTTCAACAGTTAGCTTACCGTCGCGCCCTTTAATTGCTAAATCTTTGATGCCTTTTTCGATTTCAGCAAGTGATAGCTTGTCACAATCACGAAGCACTGGTGTTACTAGACCACGCGGTGTAGATACAGCGATGCTGATGTCGAAATAGTTGTGATAAACAATATCATCACCGTCGATTGACGCATTTACTTCTGGGAAGCGCTTAAGTGCTTCAACAACCGCTTTCACGTAGAAAGACATGAAACCAAGACGCGTACCGTGACGCTTCTCAAATACTTCTTGATACTGCTTACGAAGATCCATGATTGGCTTCATGTTAACTTCGTTGAACGTAGTCAACATAGCAGTTGAGTTTTTAGCTTCAAGCAGACGGTTAGCAATGGTCTTACGAAGACGCGTCATTGGAACACGTTTCTGCGTACGATTACCAACTGGAGCTGGAGTTGCAGCAGCTGTGCTTTCTTGCTTAGCCGGCGCACTCTTAAGGAAAGCATCAACGTCTTCTTTAGTTACACGACCGTTTTTGCCTGAACCTTTAATTTTAGAAGCATCAAGGCCTTTTTCAGCGATAAGACGACGAACTGAAGGAGTAAGTACGTCAGCTGCGCTGTCATCACCAGCATCTTGGTCCGCTGGAACAGATGCTGCAGCAGGAGAACTTGCAGTTGCACCCGCTTTCATTGTGCCGATTACTTGCTCAGCTAATACAGTGTCACCTTCAGCGTGGATGTGCTCACCCATTACGCCATCTTCAGGAGCTACAACTTCTAGAACAACTTTATCAGTTTCGATGTCAACCAAGTTTTGGTCACGGCTCACCGCTTCCCCAGGTTGTACGTGCCAAGTAGCGATTGTTGCGTCTGCAACAGATTCTGGAAGTACAGGAACTTTGATATCCACGTCTTTACCTTCTTGAGCGCCAGCAGCAGGCGCAGCTTTTGTTTCTTCAGATGATGCTGGTGCAGCATCAGTATCCGCCGCAGCAGCTTCACCGATGATAGCAATAACTTGCTCGGCTAATACTGTTGCACCTTCTTCTTCTTTGATTTCAGTGATTACACCGTCTGCTGGTGCAACAACTTCTAAAACAACCTTGTCAGTTTCGATGTCAACTAGGTTTTGGTCACGACTTACTTTGTCGCCAACACTCACGTGCCATGTTGCAACTGATGCGTCAGCAACTGACTCAGGAAGAACAGGAACCTTAATTTCTGTGGTCATCTCTTATCCCTTATTTCTTAATGGTAAGCGCGTCAGCGACTAACGCTTGTTGTTCTTTAGTGTGTACAGACATGTAACCACATGCCGGTGATGCAGATGCCTTACGGCCAGCGTACGTTAGATTTGCGCCTTGTGGAATTGAATTCCAGAAGTGGTGTTGCGAGCAGTACCAAGCACCTTGGTTCTGTGGCTCTTCTTGACACCAAACGAAATCTTTAACATGGCTGTAGCGCTCAATAATCTTTTCCATTTCCTGGTGTGGGAATGGGTAAAGCTGCTCAACACGCACAATTGCAACGTTGTCCAGCTCAAGCTTACGACGCTCCTGCAGAAGTTCGTAGTAAACCTTACCGCTACAGAACACAACACGCTCAACTTTCTTCGGATCGATATCATCAATCTCGTCAATCATGTTGTGGAACGTGCCCTCAGACAGCTCTTCTAGTGAAGAAACAGCAAGTGGGTGGCGTAATAGCGACTTAGGAGTCATTACAATCAGTGGACGACGAAGTGGACGTACCGCCTGACGACGCAGCATTGCATAAACCTGTGCAGGTGTTGAAGGAACACACACTTGCATATTATGGTCAGCACACAGTTGTAAGAAACGCTCTAGACGCGCAGAACTGTGCTCTGGGCCTTGACCTTCATAGCCGTGTGGTAGAAGACATGTTAGACCACAAAGACGGCCCCACTTCTGCTCACCTGAACTTAAGAATTGGTCAAAAACTACCTGTGCACCGTTGGCGAAGTCACCAAACTGAGCTTCCCACATTACCAGCGTTGTAGGCTCAGCTGTTGCGTAACCATATTCAAAGGCAAGTACGGCTTCTTCAGACAATACTGAATCGTACACTTCGAATTTACCTTGGTCAGCTTTAATGTTCTGAAGTGGTAGATAGGTAGACGCGTCAGTTTGATTATGAACAACAGCATGACGGTGGAAGAATGTACCACGGCCTGAGTCCTGACCCGTCAAACGAATGTCAGTGCCCTCTTCAACAAGCGTTGCGTAGGCAAGTGTTTCCGCCATACCCCAATCAAGCATTTTCTCACCAGAGGCCATCAATTTACGATCGTCGTAAATCTTTTTAACACGAGACTGTGCTTTATGGTTTTCTGGGTAAGACGCTACTTTTTCGCCAAGCTCTTTAAGCTTCTCTACTGGAATACTCGCATCATATTGCGTGTCCCAGTCATGACCAACAAACTTCGACCATTCTGAAGAGTGCTTAGTGTCTTTTTGAATCTCTTCAACCACACAGTTTCCATCGTCTAAGCCAGCGCGATAAGAATCTACCAACTGTTTGATATCTTCTTCACTGTATAGACCTTCGCTGATTAGTTGCTGCGCATAAATCTCGCGAGGTACTGCGTGTTTTTTAATTTTCTGATACATCAACGGCTGAGTTGCATTTGGCTCATCAGCTTCGTTGTGGCCGTGACGACGGTAACAAACAAGGTCGATAACTACGTCACGTTTGAACTGGTTACGGAAATCTAGCGCGATTTGCGTAACAAATGCCACAGCTTCTGGGTCATCCGAGTTCACGTGGAAAATCGGCGCCTGAACCATCTTAGCGATATCAGTACAGTAGTCAGTAGAACGTGTGTCATCCGGGTTCGACGTTGTGAAACCAACTTGGTTGTTAACAACGATACGGATACTACCGCCAACTTTAAATGCGTTAGTTTGAGACATATTGAATGTCTCTTGTACACAGCCTTGGCCGGCAATTGCAGAGTCACCGTGAATAGTGATTGGAAGCGCTTTTGAGCCGCTTTCGCACGCTAGGCGGTCTAGACGAGCACGAACAGAACCCATAACTACAGGGTTAACGATTTCAAGGTGTGACGGGTTAAAAGCAAGTGCCATGTGAACACTTCCGCCTGCCGTTGCGAAATCAGATGAATAACCCATGTGATATTTAACGTCACCAGAGCCTAGCGTATCGTTGTGCTTACCTGCGAACTCATCAAACAGCGCTGATGGATTCTTACCAAGTACGTTTACCAACACATTTAGACGACCGCGGTGCGCCATACCAATGACAGCTTCTTGTTGACCACTTTCACCTGCGCGGTGAATTAGCTCTTTAAGCATAGGTACAAGTGCATCGCCACCTTCAAGTGAGAATCGCTTAGCACCAGGGAATTTAGCACCCAAGTATTTCTCAAGGCCATCAGCTGCGATTAAGCCTTTTAAAATACGGGTTTTAGTGGTGTTATCAAACTTAGGGCGTGCTGTTACTGATTCAAGACGCTGTTGTAACCAACGTTTTTCTTCAGTCGATGTGATGTGCATGTATTCCGCACCAATCGAACCACAATAAGTGGTTTTCAGTGCGTGGTATAAGTCACCCAGTTTCATCATGTCACCGCCAGCGGCGAATGAACCTACATAAAACTCTGTGTCAAAATCTTCTTTCGAAAGGCCGTGGAACTCTAAATCCAAGTCGCGTACGCGCTCACGCTGCCAAAGACCCAATGGATCCAGGTTCGCGTTTTGGTGACCACGGAAGCGGAAAGCATTGATAAGTTGCAGAACTTTGATTTGCTTAGGATCACCTTGACCCCCTTCTGCGATTACTACTTCCCGATGTTTGTTTTTTGCCAGCTCGGCGAATTCGGCTCTAACCTGTGAATGCTTAGTTTCAACATCCACGCCTTCCACTTTTGGAAGTTGCTCGAACACTTCACGCCATTGCTCTGGCACTGAAGTCACATCATCAAGATATGCTTCATAAAGCTCCTCAACATACGCAACGTTGCCGCCGTATAGATGAGAAGACTCTAGCCATGCCTTCATCACACCATCGTGCATTTATAAGCCCTTTTATCTAGCGCAGATTTACATTTTAGGCTTACTCATTTCTGAGTAAGTGATCAAAGAATGGCCAGACAGACGTCTAGCCATTCTTAGCGTTTATTATGCCCTTAAACCGAACGATTAAGAAGCATTGATTTGATTTGTCCAATCGCTTTTGTCGGGTTCAAGCCTTTCGGACATACGTTGACACAATTCATGATATTGTGACAACGGAACACGCTGAAAGCGTCATCCAAATCAGCCAAGCGTTCTTCAGTCGCTGTATCACGGCTATCAGCTAAGAAGCGATAAGCGTGTAGCAAGCCCGCTGGACCAATAAACTTGTCTGGGTTCCACCAGAAACTCGGACAAGAAGTCGAACAACACGCACACAAGATACACTCGTATAGGCCGTCAAGCTTGTCACGTTCTTCGATTGACTGAAGACGCTCACCCGCAGCTGGCGTGTCATTAATTAGGTACGGTTTAACTTTTTCGTATTGAGTATAGAACTGAGTCATATCAATTACGAGGTCACGTACAACCGGTAGACCTGGTAATGGACGGATTACAATCTTGCCTTTACCGTTGCTTTGCAATGCTGAAAGCGGAGTAATACACGCAAGACCATTTTTACCGTTCATGTTAACGCCGTCAGAACCACATACACCTTCACGACAAGAACGACGGAAAGCGAGCGTTGGATCTTGCTCTTTAAGCAGAAGCAAAGCGTCAAGCACCATCATGTCACGACCTTCTTCCACTTCTAGTGTGTAGTCTTGCATGCGTGGCGCGTTATCCACATCTGGATTGTAACGATAAACAGAAAATTCTAAAGTTGCCATCGTCATCTCTCCTAGTAAGTACGAGCTTTAGGTGGGAATGCTTCACGCAATTTAGGCGCGTAGTTTACGTCACGTTTTGACATCTGCTCAGTCTCAGGATTGTAGATACTGTGACATAGCCAGTTATCATCATCACGCTCTGGGAAGTCAAAGCGAGAGTGTGCACCACGGCTTTCTGTACGGAAGTTAGCAGCAACAGCGGTTGAATAAGCTGTTTCCATTAAGTTATCTAGCTCAAGACACTCGATACGTTGCGTATTGAAGTCGCTTGATTTGTCATCAAGACGTGCAAACTGCAGACGCTCTTTAATTTCTTTAAGCTCTTTAAGACCTGTAGCCATTGCATCGCCTTCACGGAATACCGAGAAGTTGAGCTGCATGCACTGTTGTAGGTCTTTCTTAATTTGTACTGGGTCTTCACCTTGACCTGGCGTTGACGTTTCCCAACGGTTGAAACGCGCAAGTGCGCCATCAATATTGTCGCTAGACGCTTCACGCTGAGCTTGGTAACCGTTGAGGTAAGTACCTAGGAAGTTACCCGCCGCGCGACCAAATACAACAAGGTCAAGAAGTGAGTTACCGCCTAGACGGTTTGCACCGTGTACAGATACACATGCAATTTCACCTACAGCGAATAAACCTTCAACAAGTTTTTCGTTACCTTGATCATCTACGTTTAGAACCTGACCGTTAACGTTAGTCGGCACACCACCCATCATATAGTGACAGGTTGGGATTACTGGAATTGGCTCTTTAGCTGGGTCAACGTGTGCGAATGTTTTCGCAAGGTCGCAAACGCCAGGTAGACGTAGGTTAAGCGTTTCTTCACCAAGGTGATCAAGCTTAAGTTTGATGTGTGGACCCCAAGGACCTTCACAACCACGACCTTCACGGATCTCTGTCATCATTGAACGAGCAACAACGTCACGAGATGCTAAGTCTTTTGCGTTTGGAGCGTAACGCTCCATGAAGCGTTCGCCGTCTTTGTTAAGAAGGTAACCACCTTCACCACGACAACCTTCAGTTACAAGTACACCTGCACCTGCGATACCGGTTGGGTGGAACTGCCACATTTCCATGTCTTGCATAGAAACGCCAGCACGTGTTGCCATACCAACACCGTCACCTGTGTTGATGTGTGCATTGGTAGTCGATGCGAAGATACGACCTGCACCACCAGTAGCAAGGACAACCGCTTTTGATTTGAAGTAAACAACTTCGCCAGTTTCGATGTCGATTGCAGTACAACCAACAACAGCACCATCGTCGTTTTTAACTAGGTCTAATGCATACCATTCAGAATATACGTTTGTTTGGTTTTTAACGTTCTGCTGATATAAGCAGTGAAGAAGCGCGTGACCTGTACGGTCAGCAGCTGCAGCTGTACGAGCAGCTTGTTCACCGCCAAAGTTTTTAGACTGACCACCGAATGGACGCTGATATACGCGACCGTTCTCAAAACGAGAAAATGGAAGACCCATGTTTTCAAGTTCGGTGATAGCTTCAGGACCTGTTTTACACATGTATTCGATAGCGTCTTGGTCACCGATATAATCAGAACCTTTAACAGTATCGTACATGTGCCATTCCCAGTTATCTTCGTGCGAGTTACCAAGCGCTACGGTAATACCACCTTGCGCTGACACTGTGTGAGAACGAGTTGGGAAAACTTTAGAGATTAGAGCACAAGATTTGCCCGATTCAGTGATTGCAAGCGCTGCACGCATACCTGCGCCGCCCGCACCGATTACAACCGCATCAAATTCGCGAACTGAATATTTCACTTAAACACCCCATAGTACGAATAGGCCAATTACTACGTAAGTAAGTGCCATTAGGTTTAATACGAAACCAAGGAACGCACGTAACTTTGCGTTCTTTACATAGTCAGTCAGTACCTGCCAAAGGCCGATACGTGCGTGAACCATGATGCAAGCAAGCGCCACAAGCGTGAACACTTTCATTGCTAGGTTGCCGAATAGGCCTGACCATGCGTCGTAGGTTAATGCTGGAGTGCATAGCAAATAACCAATAATAAACAGTGCGTATGCGCTGATTACTAACGCAGTTGCACGAAGAGATACGAAATCCTGAACGCCATTGCGCTTAAGAGATGCTTGATTTAAGACCATAGCCAAACTCCCGCTAGAACAGCAACAATTGCCCACAACACAAAACCAGCTTTCGCAGTTGCGTTAGCTGAGTCTAATTCTTTCCACGGACCCATATCTTGGATTAAGTGGCGTACACCTGCGATGAAGTGATACGAAAGAACGGTGAGGGTACCCCAGGCGATAAATTTGGCAACAAACCCGGTTAACAGGCTTTTGACAAATTCAAATCCTTCCGGAGAAGATAAAGACTCAGCCCATGCCCAAATCACAAAGGTCAAGGCAAAGAACATTGCTACACCGGTGACGCGGTGAAGAATAGAAGCTTTGGCCGTTGCTGGCATAGAGATGGTCGTTAGATCGAGATTTACAGGTCTTTGCTTTTTCACAGTTACTTGCCCATCTTGCTCACATTGAAAAATAGAGCCATCTACATTGTTTTTATAACCATTTATGTATCGCTACATAAATGCGCTCACATAAATAAACCGCATACATGCAAAACATTCACTTTATGTATTCGACTTTAAAGCGAATTTTCATCAAGCTGTCATTAACGATTTACTCAAAGACGTTACGGTATTGAACCTCAGACAGTATATAAGTCTGCAGAGGATATTACAATTCTTGTTTAGTGTGAGAGGTTTGCGAATTAGCCATTGGTATAATATTTAATCTATGAGGAATATTTATTATACGAACATGCATTAAAATTGACTTTCTACCCCTCTTGTACGTTAGAATGATCGGAATTTGCTTAACATTAGTATCATGATAACAGCATCAGCTGTTGTTCTTATTAGGAGATAAATAGATGGCAGATAAGAAAGCCACAGTTCATATCGATGGACACGACCCAATTGAGCTTCCAATTTATGAAGGCACTGCGGGTCAGGACGTTATCGACGTTCGTACCTTGGGTTCACACGGTTACTTCACTTACGACCCAGGTTTTATGTCAACTGGCTCTTGTGACTCATCTATCACCTACATCGACGGTGCTAAAGGTGTACTTTTACACCGTGGTTACCCAATTGACCAATTGGCTGAAGGCTCAAACTACGTAGAGCTTTGCTACTTACTACTAAACGGTGAACTACCTACTGACGCTGAACTTGAGAAATTTACTCAGTCAATCACGCTAAGCACTATGGTGCACGAGAAGGTAGCCGCGTTCTTCCAAGGTTTCCGCGTTGACGCTCACCCGATGGCAATGTTGTGTGGTGTAGTTGGTGCGATGTCTTCTTTCTACCACCAAGACCTTGATATTTCAGACCCTGCGCAACGTAAGCGCAGTGCTATCCGCTTAGTTGCTAAGCTGCCTACAATCGCAGCAATGGCTTACAAGTACACGATTGGTCAACCTTTCGTTTATCCACGTAACGACCTTAGCTACGCAGAAAACTTCCTACATATGATGTTCTCTGTACCGTCAGAAGAGTACAAAGTTAGCCCTACGCTTGCTAAAGCAATGGACCGTATCTTCATGCTTCACGCTGACCACGAGCAAAATGCATCTACATCAACTGTGCGTATCGCCGGTTCTTCAGGCGCTAACCCTTACGCATGTATCGCAGCGGGTATCGCGTCACTTTGGGGTCCTGCCCACGGTGGTGCTAATGAAGCGTGTTTGAACATGCTCAAGCAAATCGGTTCTGTAGATCGCATCGACGAATACATCGCAAAGGCGAAAGACAAAAACGACCCATTCCGTCTAATGGGCTTCGGACACCGTGTTTACAAAAACTTCGACCCACGCGCTACAGTGATGCGTGAAACATGTCATGAAGTTCTTAAAGAGCTAAACATTGAAGATCCGCTTCTAGATGTAGCAATGCGCCTAGAGCAAATCGCGCTAGAAGACCCCTACTTTGTTGAGAAGAAACTTTACCCGAATGTAGATTTCTACTCAGGTATCATTCTTAAAGCAATCGGCATCCCAACAAGCATGTTCACTGTGATCTTCGCAATGGCACGTACTGTTGGTTGGATCTCGCACTGGGATGAAATGTTATCTCAACCTGGTCACAAAATCAGCCGCCCGCGTCAGTTATACAAAGGCGCAACTAAGCGTGATTACGTACCAGCTGACAAGCGTTAATATCGCTTAAAAGCATTTAAAAGGTCGCTCAATTGGCGGCCTTTTTTATTGCCATTTCAAAGCAAATCTCTACAATGTTCGCCACACTGAGCCCTTCTGTAGTTGCCTATTGTTATGTTTGATATCGATGCCATTCGCAAAGACTTTCCTGCCCTTGCCCATCATGCACAAAACCAACTGGTGTATTTGGACTCAGCGGCGACAAGTCAAAAACCACAAAGCGTAATCGATACACTTAACCGTTTTTACAGTGAAGAAAACGCCAACGTTCACAGAGGCGCGCACCGTTTAAGTCAATCCGCTACAAGCGCTTACGAGGACGCACGAGCGAAGGTAAGTCGTTTTATTAACTGCGATATTAACGAACTTGTGTGGACTAAAGGTGCTACAGAGTCGATTAACCTTGTGGCCTATGGGCTTACCCCACATATCCATGCGGGCGACATCATCCTTATTTCACGATTGGAGCACCACGCTAATATTGTACCTTGGCAACAACTTGCTAAGCGCACGGGCGCAGTAATTAAAGCCTTACCCATTGATGAACATGGCGTACTTAAGGTCAAAGAATCGTTGGAGTTAATTGAAAAGTTACGACCAAAAGTCTTAGCTATCAGCCATGCCTCAAACGCATTGGGTAATATTCAACCTGTGCGACAATTTATTACAAAAGCAAAACAGCTCGGATCGTTTACTTTAGTTGACGGCGCACAATCGTTATTGCATTTGCGTCCAGATGTGAAGCAGCTTGATTGTGACTTTTTCGTATTTTCTGCGCATAAATGCCTTGGCCCAACAGGCGTCGGCGGTCTTTACGGACGTTATGATATGCTCGAAATGTTGGATGTGTTCCAATGTGGCGGGGAAATGGTCACTAAAGTCACCATAGAAGAAACTACTTTCAATCCACCGCCGAGTAAATTTGAAACTGGCACACCCAATATTGCCGGCATTTTGGGCTTTGCATCCGCAATCGATTACCTCAACACACTCGATAAGAACGAATTACGGGCCTATGAACAGGATTTATTTGACTACTTAAAGGCCCAGCTTGCCGATTTTGAGCAAGTGCGACTACTGGGTGATATGAATCATAATATTGGCACTGTAAGCTTCGTTATTGACGGTGAGCACCCTTTCGACCTTGCGACTTTGCTTGATATGGAAGGAATTGCCGTTCGTCATGGCCACCACTGCGCTCAACCTTTAATGGCTGCTCTAAATGTAAATGGTACTGTGCGAGTAAGCCTAGCTTTTTATAATGATAAGAATGATATCGATACCTTTATCAACGCTCTCACTAACACTTTGGAGATGATCGCGTGAGTTCAAGTAACTATGAATCACTAAAGCAGGAGTTTATAGCTCTTGGAGCATGGCAACAACGTTATCGTGAACTCATGCTGCTAGGAAAAAAATTACCTGTAATGACATCTGCATTGAAAGTTGATGATGCCAAAGTCTCCGGTTGTGAGAGTAACGTTTGGATGTATATAGACTTTGATCAAAGCGAAGACAGATTGGTGATCGTGGCAGATTCTGACACCCGCATAGTTAAAGGCCTGCTTTACATCATCTTAAGCATGTACCTGGGAAAAACACCTGCGGAAGTGGTCGCCATTGACGCCCACAAAGAGTTTGAAGAGCTAGGGTTGTTAAAACACCTGAGCCCTTCTCGTGGTAATGGCATAAAGGCCATCGTACAAAGCATTAATCAATTTGCGCAGCAATACGCTTAACTCGTTTGCAGAGCTCGCGCTTTTCTGTCTAAGTATTTACGTACCGCTTTAGCGGCAGCGAAGAAGCCGAATGTTCCCGTGACCATAGTTGCAGAACCAAAACCCGTGGCACAGTCCATATTCATGCTTGAATCTGCACTCTGTTTCGCTTTACACACCTGGCCGTGGCCATCTGGGTACACAAGCTGTTCTGTCGAGTATACGCAATCAATATCGAACTTACGTTTGGGATTCTTACTGAAATTATATTGGTTGCGAAGAATATAACGGACCTTTGCCAATAACGGGTCATGGGTAGTTTTAGCAACATCCCCGAATTTAATTTCACTGGGATCTGTTTGACCGCCCGCTCCACCTGTGGTGATCACAGGAATTTTATTGCGCTTACAATGCGCGATCACTGCTGCTTTTTCTTTTACCGCATCGATGGCATCAATGACGTAATCAAATCCTTGAATATGTTCACGGTAATTATCCATGGTGATAAAGTCATCTATCACGTTCACTGTTATCTCTGGATTGATCAATTCGCAACGCGCTTTCATGGCGTCGACCTTAGCAACACCTATGGTTTGTTTGTTTGCATGTATTTGGCGATTGGTATTAGTGACACAGATATCATCAAGATCTATCAATGTAATCGTGCCGACCCCAGTTCGAGCCAACGCTTCTGCGACCCAACTGCCCACACCACCTATACCAATCACACAAAAATGTGCTTCGCTCAGCCAGTCACTTTGCTGTTGACCATACAAGCGGCCAATGCCACCAAATCTGAGTTCGTAATCCTGAGTCATATAACTACCAATCTAACTGCCATGGCTGATTACCAATTTCATGCGTAAGCTGCTCAAAGAATGGGCTCATTTCACCTTGGAAATTGCCTGCACAAAATTGAAATCGCTGTTGTTTATACTGAAATTCTAATGCATAAGCATGCAAATAGGTACGATCCGCCGCGCTACCGCTGTATAAGCTGTCACCTAATATAGGGGCAGATAATGACTTCATCGCCACCCGTAATTGATGTGTCTTGCCACTGTAGGGTTTGAGTACAAAGCCACGCACTTTCGGGGCAAGCGAATATGAGTAAAATCGCGTAACCGCGGGGTTGTCATTGCTTTTCAGCAGCTTATAAGCTCCCCGACGGGCTTTATCCATATCGCCTTTGACCCAGCCTTGCTTCTTCTTAGGCTTGGCGTCGCTCAGCGCTAAGTAAAACTTGTTTATCGCCCGAGATGTAAACATTTCTGTGAACTGTGCTGCGACATCTGAGCGTGTTGGCAACACCACCAACCCAGAAGTGACTTTGTCGAGTCGATGCACGGGATAAAAGTCCTGACCAAGTTGCTCTGCAGCAAGAGCAACAAGCCCAGCTTCGCCGTCTTCACTGTGGAAGTTCAGACCAGCTGGCTTGTTAACTACAACGAAATCATCTTGTTGTGCGATGACTTGCAACAAACTCATTGCAATGTCGCTATCACACGCTGTAAATCTTCTGGCGTATCCACACCGGCTGCTGGGACTTCCTTTGCCTGTGCAATTTTAATGGTGTAGCCGTGATACAAAACGCGTAGTTGTTCGAGTGACTCTAGCTTTTCAATCGGCGATGGCATCAAGGTAATATATTGGCTAATAAACCCAGCCCGATACGCGTAAATGCCAATGTGACGCTGCATATGGCTAATATCAAGATCACATTGCTTCGCCAATAAAGCGTCACGATGATAAGGAATAGTTGCGCGTGAAAAATACAATGCGTTGTTATCTGTATTGCTTACCACTTTCACCGCATTGGGGTTTAATGCTTCTTCAACGTCAATGATAGGCGTTGAAAGCGTTGCCATAGGGGCGTCGTTGCCATCAAGTAACTTGGCTACTTGGCTAACGTTTTGTGGTGCCAACAAAGGCTCATCCCCTTGTACATTAACCACCAATGTGTCATTACTGAGCTGCAACTTTTCAACTACTTCAGCCAGACGTTCAGTACCCGATTGATGGTCTTCACGAGTCATAACAACCTCTGCGCCAAAACCCACACAGACATCGTAAACATCAGGGTGATCCGTTGCGATATAAACGGCTTTCGCGCCGGATTCCATAGCGCGTTCATACACATGCTGGATCATCGGCTTGCCGTTAATATCGGCTAACGGTTTAGCAGGTAAACGCGTTGATGCGTAACGCGCTGGAATAATGACTACGAATTCCACTTCTCTACCTCGTCGCTACTCAACTCCCGTGCTTCGTTTTCTAGCAATACAGGAATGTCATCGCGGATTGGGTAAGCAAGTTTCGCTGCTGTACTAATTAGTTCTTGATTCTCTTTATCAAATTGCAACTTGCCCTTGCATACAGGACACGCAATGATTTCAAGCAGCTTGGTATCAAATGCCATTTATAGCACCCCTTTATCTTTCAATAATTTTGTTAGTTGTTGTTCAAGCTGTTCGTTAGGCTTGGCATCAACTCGTAAATAATAACATTGCTCATGCGCAAACGCGCTGCATTTTACTGCATCTTTTTCCGTCATATAGACCACTTCTGCTGAGGGTATATCTTCAGGTACAAACTTATGATGGTCACGGAAGTGATAGGTTTTCGTTACCAACACTTGGTGAGCCAATAAGCTGTCGTAAAAGCGTTGTGGATTGCCAATCGCGCTCAGCGCTACACCGGCTTTGAACGGGGGCGCTAATATTTGCTCGTTAGCCACTTGAAAAAGACCTGTCGCTTCAAGTTGATAAGCACACTCATTGGCCTGCTCACCATTGTAAACGATTAAATCAACCGAATTTAAACGCCATGTGCCCTCTCGTAGGGGCCCTGCTGGGATGAGCAAACCATTGCCATGGCCCCTTTTTGCATCAACAATACACAGTTCGATGTCTCGGCCAAGCGCGTAGTGCTGTAAACCATCGTCGCTAAGAATGATGTCAATTTGATGTTCGGACATCAAATATTCAATACTGGCTTTTCGGTCACCACCAATGACTACAGGACAACCAGTACGCTTCGCTAATAGTACGGGTTCATCCCCGCCGACATTGGTTGGCGTGTCGGTGTTGACAGAAAATGGCGTAGATGGCGGCTGGCTGCCATATCCACGAGAGA
Source organism: Pseudoalteromonas pernae (assembly GCF_039831865.1). Classification (NCBI taxonomy): domain Bacteria; kingdom Pseudomonadati; phylum Pseudomonadota; class Gammaproteobacteria; order Alteromonadales; family Pseudoalteromonadaceae; genus Pseudoalteromonas; species Pseudoalteromonas pernae. The sequence continues at coordinate 216,355 of NZ_JBDODM010000001.1, read as the reverse complement.
TAATACCGACGCGTTTGCCCTCAGTTTTGAGTAAATCAGCCAAGTAAATGACCATAGGCGTTTTGCCATTGCCGCCTACACTGATGTTGCCAATCACAATGACTGGCACTGGGCTGTGGTAGGCCTTTTTAATCCCTACACGAAAAAGCAAACGATTAAAGGCACTGAGCAGCCAAAATATTCCACTCAATGGCAACATAACCGCGGATAACAGGCCAAACGGTTCAAACCATGATGCTTCAAGGCGTTTAGCAAATCCCCCTTGGGTATTGCTCATACCGCCTCACCTTGTTGCATCTTTGCAAGTGCGGCATAGGTGCCATCTTTTTCTAATAATTGCGCATGGGTACCTTGCTCAATTATTTGCCCTTTATCCATTACGTAAATACAGTCTGCTTGCTCAATGGTTGATAATCTATGGGCGATGATAATAGCGGTTTTATCGCGCATTAAAGACTCAAGTGCATTTTGGATCAGTTTTTCTGACTCGGTATCAAGTGCCGATGTTGCTTCGTCCAAAATTAAAATCGGCGCATCTTTAACAATCGCACGAGCGATAGCGATGCGCTGTCTTTGGCCGCCCGAGAGCATCACGCCGTCTTCACCGATGGTGGTTTGCAATCCCTCTGGCAAATCTTTAACAAATTCCCACACGTGTGCTTTTTTAGCCACTTCGATTAAGTCTGATTCACTCAATGGGGTCTCTAAGCCATACATGATGTTGTTGGCAATGGTGTCGTTAAACAGCACAACTTGCTGCGACACGATCGCGAACTGCTGGCGTAGACTTTTTAGTGTGTAAGTGTCTAAGGGTTCACCATCAAGCGTAATCGCCTCACGATCAGCAATATCGTAGTACCTAGGTAACAAATTCGACAGTGTTGATTTACCCGAGCCTGAACGTCCTACCAAGGCAATTTTTTCACCGGCAGCAATTTTCAGGTTTAGCCCTTTTAAAACAGGATCCGTTACACTTGGGTAGGTGAAGTTAAGGTTATTGACTTCAATAATCCCTTTAGCCTTTTCGATGACAACCGTACCTGTGTCTTTTTCAATTTCCGTGTCTAACACCGCAAATATACTTTGTGCGGCAGCAATTCCGCGTTGAAGTTCGCTGTTTACATTCGATAACTGCTTAAGCGGTCGCAGCATCAACATCATCGACGAAATGAGCGTTACGAACGTACCAGAGGTGATAGAGTCAATCATCCCTGGCATAGATATCAACACCAAAATGACCGCCATCGAAGAAGCCGCGAGGATCTGAATTACAGAAACACTCAGCGCCTTGGTAGCATCCATTTTTACGCGTTGAAGACGGTTAATGTTGTTTACGCGAGCGAATCGTTCCGTTTCTTGCTGCTGCCCGTTAAAACCGTGAATAACCTTGTGCCCAGATAGCATTTGTTCTGAACATCTCGTGACGTCGCCCATGGCGTTTTGGATATTTTTGGATATCTTACGAAAACGCTTTGAGACCACACTCACTATCACGGCCACGATAGGTGTAATAACCAAAAATATGAGCGACAGTTTCCAACTGGCACTGAACATCACCACCAGCAAGAACACCACGTAAGCCCCCTCTCTCACTAGTACTAGCAAGGCTTTGGTAATGGCTTGTTGAACTTGCTCGGTGTCAAAGGTGATTTTTGAAATGAGTTCGCCGTTGGAATGATTGTCATGGAAGCTAACAGGCAGGTTCAGCATATGGGTAAACAAGTCCTGACGTAATGAGCGTACGACTTGCGAGCCAACATAAGCTAAACAATAACTGGATAGAAAGTTGAAGGTGCCACGGCCGATGACCAGGGCAATCACAACATAAGGTGCCCATGTTAGCACCGTACTATTTCGGTCAGTCAGTCCATCATCGATAAATGGCTGCATTAACCAAACGAATGTGGCGTCCATCGCTGAATAGCCTAACATGCCAATGACGGCGACGATTGCAGCGGATTTAAAATCTTTTACATAGCCCAGTAGGCGTTTATACGTATTTGTAGCGCTTTCTTGCATAGTCTTCTCAAATGAACGCGTTATCGGATATTGTATCTTCGCAAGACAAAAAACAAAACTTAATCGGCTATAAACCAATATTTTTTCAGTTGTTTTGCGCTTTGAACCGTCACTCTGTCAGTATAGAACTCAACTTTCACACCACCTTGGTGTTTTGTTAACCATTGCGTCGCGCCAACGCCTTCATAACGGGCAAACACATCGGCATGTGGCATCCGCCACCCGTAACGGTGACTACTTGAATGTATAACGTGACGCGGATGTATGGCCTCAATAAACTCTTTGCTTGAAGACGTTTGACTCCCATGGTGCGGGCTTACGACAACATCTACTCGCTCTAATACACCTTGCTCGACAATGCGCATTTCCTCACGAGTAGTTATATCACCAGTCAGTAACAGCGATTGGCTACCATCACTGATGTAGACAACGCACGAGCTTGCGTTGTCGCTGCGTTGTGAATCTTGCGGCCAAAGTACCCTGATGTGTAAACCCTGCCATTGTAGCGACTGCTTTTTACATTGAGTGATGTCATTTGGGTGAAACAATACCAAGGTATCGCCATAGCCTGCTTCTAACCAATGCCCTAATCCGCCTTTATGATCAGAGTCATTGTGCGAAATAATTGTATGCGAGACCTCTAATTCTCTTGACTTGATATGGGGTAACAGGGTGTTTTTTACAATGGAGTATTGCCCGAAATAACTCGCCCCTAGATCATAAACAATCGCTTTGCCGTTTGAACTGATCACCACGCTCAATCCGTGGCCAACATCCAATATATCAGCACGCCATATAGGCTGGGTGACAGCGTTATAACTACAGTAGGAAACAGTAATGACAGCGGCATAAACGCAAGGATAGACAGAGCGTAGATAAACACTGACAAAAACGACTACATAGCTGCCAATCACACCCCAAAGCGGAAATTGTCCCTGCTCCATCCATATTTTGTGCTCAAAGGGAGCAACTAATTCAAAAAGACCATTGAGTACAACATCTACATAACCGAGCAAGATAAGAAGCAGCTCAGGGAACCCAAATAGCACATTCATCAATAACAGTGGCAACACGATAAAGCTCACCGTAGGTACTAAAATCACATTGGCAAAGGGCGACACCAGTGACATTCCGCCAAAAGCCCATAACGTAATGGGCGCCAATATCAAAAATAGGCTCAGTTGCACTAGAAGATAGCGTGTGAGCACTGCTCGTCCTTTTGTCAGTGACAAGGTTGCAAATATTGCTGCAACCGCACAAAACGATAACCACATGCCGATATCGAGCAAGGAAAATGGATTAAAAAGCACAACCGAGGTAAAGGCTACTAATAAGCTCTTTAGCAAACTGTATTGAGCGTGACTCAAGTACAATAAAGTAAAGACGCTCAACATTAGCCATGCTCTTTGTGCGCTTACCGGGAAATCACACAGGAACACAAAAAGGCCACACAGCGCCAACGCCACAGCGGTTATCATTTTGTTTAAGTGTTGATGTTGATTGACGCGACGCATAAATATGCGTGCCAACAGATAACTCATTATCTTTAGCACATAGAAGCACAAGCCAAATACTAAAGCGATATGTAATCCTGATATTGCCAGCAGGTGAATTGTCCCCGTGTTTCTAAACAGTGTTAATTGCGTAGGCGCTATATCACTGCGATCCCCACTTAGCAAAGCCAGGTAAACACCGGATAATGCAAAGTTACCCAGTTGCTCATCCAACCACTGATGATATCGAACCCGCACAGACGCTTTAGTTCCTTCAAGCACGTGCATGGATTTTGGTGAAGAGGCTACAAAAATGAGTCGTTGGGTAAACCCATAAAGGCGCGAATCACGAACCCCATAATTGACCCGCCAGACCTTATTGCGGATCCGGGCGTGAAATATAATCTCATCACCCACTTTCAGCACGCTCTCTTGTGGCACCGAGAATGAGACGAGAAACGTCTGATGAAAAGGAACGTTGTACCCAGATATTCGTTGCAATTTAGCGGTAACAAAAGCCTGTCGCTCAGTGCCGCGTATTTTATGTACCACAGCGGCAACGTCATGCTCGTAGTTCTCTATTTTAGGTCCATTCCAATGAAAAAAAATATAAAAATAGACTATTGTGTATACGATTCCGAGTGCGCAAAAACGCAAGCAGCCGATAAAATAACCATTCTTGATACGAATAATGACCAATATCATTAATATTGTAAAAAGTGCTAGCAGTGATGGGGTGAAAAGTGACAAAATACAGCCGAATGAAAACCCACTGCACACCGCACTAGATGTACAGGGCCCCATCCAATGGCGAAGAAAACCATTCAACGGTTCTTACCCGATCACAATAAGATAAAGCAGATAAAATCGCTGCGTATATTTGGGCGACTGTTACATGATGCCAATTTGTGGCACCTCAATAGGCGCTCTGCGCGTGGCGCATTTTCGGTCGGTTTGTTTTTTGCGTTCATCCCTGTTCCTTTTCAGATGCTATTATCTGCAGCCGTTGCGATTCCATTTCGCGTAAATTTACCTCTTTCTATTGCACTAGTGTGGATAACAAACCCACTAACGATGCCCCCAATTTTCTACTTTTCATACTTGGTTGGTACATGGATACTCGGGCACCCACAACAAGAATTCTATTTTGAACCAAGCTGGCAATGGTTAAGTGACAGCTTAACGACTATTGGTCCCGCGTTCTTACTCGGCTCAGTTGTCTGTGGCGCCGTCGCCGCACTCTTAGGTTTCGTTTTGGTCGACGTGTTATGGCGACGCAGTGTTAGAAAAGCCTGGAGTGCGCGCCGTTAATCAATGGCGAAATAATATCGTTCGATTTCTTCCTTGCACTTTTGCTTCATACAATGCTTTATCAGCATCCTTAAGAAGCGATCCCAAATTACATTCTTCCCCTTTCAAACTTGCTAGGCCACAGCTAAAGGTCAAAGAAAATTGTTGGCCATCAAACTCCAAGATTTGTTGCTCTACGTGATGTCTAATATCCTCAACCGCTTGCACCGCCTCATAGCAATACGTATCAGCGAAAGCGATGGCGAACTCTTCCCCACCTAGCCTTGCAAATACGGCACGATTACACAGCTGATCTGACACAATTTTAGCAAATGTCTTTAATGCATAGTCCCCAGCGGCATGGCCATAGCTGTCGTTTATCGATTTAAAGTGATCAATATCAATGATGCCAATGCTCAGTGGCGTTTTGTACTGCCGACTGCGCTCCACCAGCCAGTCCATATCATTGGTAAAACGATAGCGATTTTTAATCTGTGTCAATGTGTCGGTATTGAGCAAGTGCTCTGTTTGGCGCTCTAACATCACCAAATCTGACACATCACGAATAAAGGTGTAAATATATGTTTTCCCTTCAAGCTCAATGGCATTGATCTGCAAATCTATATCAAGCTCTTTATTATCTTTGGTAAGCGCTTTAAGCCTAATAAAGTCTCCAAGAATATTCGACTTGCGAGTCGACCTGTAGACTTCCTTGGAATGCTTAGCAAAATCTCTATTGCTCGGAACAGTCAGTAAATCATGGGGGTCTTGACCTTTAACTTCATCAAAACTGTAACCAAACATACGCTGTGCAGCACAATTCCAAAACACGATTCCATCGTCTATGTCAGCAATAACGACAGCATCACTGTTGTTTTCGATAATGGCTTTAAAAAGATGCTGGTGCAAAAGCAGCCTCTGCTAATTGGGTTATAGTTATTACTATCAGGATAGTACCCAAAATGTAGCAATGACAAATGAGGCTCGCTGTAAAATGAGATAAGCTTGTTGATGGATTGGTAAATTAACGAAGTGGATAAGTAGAGGATTAAAATCGCCCCACCGAGATTAGCGGAGCGATTCGCAAGAAGCCTTCAACCTAACGATTAGGTGAAGGCTATCACTTATAGGATATCTAGAAGCTCGATATCAAAGATAAGTGTTGAGTAAGGAGCAATTGCAGCACCTGCACCACGCTCACCGTACGCTAGGTCGTGAGGGATGTATAAACGCCATTTTGAACCAGCTGGCATCATTTGAAGCGCCTCAGTCCAACCTCTAATTACTCCGCCTACTGGGAATTCAGCAGGTTGACCACGCTCATAAGAGCTGTCGAACGTCGTACCGTTGATAAGAGTACCGTGGTAATGCGTACGTACTGTTGAATCAGCTGTTGGCTTTTCGCCTTCGCCTTGCTCGATTACTTCGAATTGAAGACCAGATTCAGTCACAGTTACTTCAGCACGCTTTGCGTTTTCAGCAAGGAAAGCTTCGCCTTCTGCTGCAAGAACTTTTGCTTCTTCTTCACGACGCTTTTGAATTTCAGCGTTAATTTCTTCGAAAGCAGCTTGAATCTCAGGGATTTCTACTTGAAAGCTCTCACCCGTGTAAGCATCTTTCATACCTTCAAATACAGAATTCAGGTTCAAACCTTCGAATGGATTAGCTTTAAGTTGCTCACCCATTTGTAAACCAATACCGTAGCTCGCTTTATCAGCGTTAGTCGTAAATTTATCAGACATAAAGTCGTCCATCTTTTATTTAAAATACAAAATTCGCACACAGGGTAACATACTCACCAGTGAACGTCAGGTTGATGACCAGTTTCAGTAATTAATTTGATTCTTTTGCAGATATTTTGGCCATTTTCTTCGCGAGGATTGGCGCCAGCCAAGTAAATACCACTAATGAAACGATAAGGTACGCCCACAACCACATCGGCATTTGCACAAACCAGGGCCACACCAACACCCCGAACACTACAACCCCAAAACACCCCGTTAATAGCGCACACAAGGCTGCAAGTTGCGTTTCATATTTGGCAATAAGGTGTGCCACTAGGGCATTAAACACAGCAAAACATGCCAGTGTTGAGAGGATGTCTAGTTGGGCATCATTGACCATGGAATTAACAACATCAAGACTCATCGCATAGAAAAATGCCAGTGCGAACCAGAAGAAAATACGCATCGGTGCTGCCATCAATTTAACTCCACTGATTTTAAAAATGTTATATCACTATAACGAAAAAAACCGCCTCGAAGGCGGTTTTTAGGAATGAGTTGGCGGAGAGATAGGGATTTGAACCCTAGATACGCTATTAACGTATGCCGGTTTTCAAGACCGGTGCTTTCAACCACTCAGCCATCTCTCCGAATGGCGCGCATACTAGTGGTTTTTAATATCAATGTAAAGACCACAAACACTAATTATTTCAATAATATTGTTTTGGTCGTTTAGCGATGAACGCACAGATCACACAGCCAATTAATGCCACAATGGCAAACACAACACTTTGAATAAGTAGTTCACCACGATGCTGTTTACTCGCAGGTATAATTACCAAGGTAAGTGCAGGCAAAACTGCGACACCGAGCACATATGCCGTAACTTTCAACGCGCGGAGAAAATCATATCGCTTCGAATATAACATCCAGCTGGAAACAAGCACGACAACCGTCATGGCGCTAAGTGTAATAAATAAAGGTGCTTTCGTTGCCATTGCAACGTAGGTGGTGAGCAAGGCTCCCAATATGCCCCAAACTGTCCATAAGCCCCAACGCTCTTTTTCTCTTAAGAATAAGTTACCCATTGATTCTTATCTTCTTATTATTTTGTTAGTTACAATTTTGTACAAAACTTACCCTAACAAAATTTGTTCAGTTACAAAACCACCAATTCGAAATTAGTGACGAAAAAGATACGATAACAGAGCCGAGATTAATCTAGGATGACAAAAAAGCCCCAATACTATGGGGCTTTTATTAATTTGCTGTTAGATAGAATTGGAAAAATACTCTGAGATGGCGTGACGACGTTTCTTGGGGCAGTCGACTGTTGGTGTGCCCAAATACAAGAAGCCGATGATTTCATCATCATCACCTAACCCGAGTTCCTTTTTAACATACGGAGATGTTGCATAACTACCAGTACGCCATATGCCACTTAACCCCTGCGCATAAGCTGCTTGTTGCATCGCAAATGTAGCACAAGAAGCACTAGCGATTTGTTCAACGCGTGGCACTTTATCGTGCGGTTTGTATTTCATTATGCAAACAATCACCATCGGGGCTCTGTCAGGTAATGATGCTGCGCGAGATACAGCACGCTCCCCCATATCTTCATGGATTGCCGCTTGCTCAAATATTTCACCAAGGCGTGTACGGTTTTCATCCTCGAGGACGATAAACTGCCATGGCGCTAAATTGGCATGATCTGGAACCCGTAACGCAGCATTTTGGATTAACTCTAGTTGTTTTGCGTTTGGCCCAGGAAAAGAAAGGTGACTGTCAGATTGGCGATTTAGCAATAATTCAGTTGCGAGCATTCTAGAAAATTCACTTCGTTACTATGATAGCCAAAGACTATCACAGTAACTTACTGATAAACACTCGTTGCTTTAAACTGCTCGCCTTCGCGGTGATAAGTAATAATCGATACTTACGAAGCGCCCACCACCTACAAAAAACAGTGACAGCAGCATCACAAAATAGATACTCGCGAATTCAATACCGTTATTGAGGATAACAATGTTCCCCCTGTCGTATAGATAGCTGGGACGGCCATTTTCGGCAACAATTGCTTTGATGGCATCAAGACGAACACTTGCTGCAGCTGAATTATCGAGGCTTTCTTGCGCTTGCTCTATCCCCACCCAATTCAATACCCGAGCGGGGCTAGTTTGAGTATCTGTGGGAGTAATAGCAAACCATCCGTAATCCCAATGCACCATAGTGATTGCCACCACCATAGTGATCATCAAGGGGATCGCTACAAGGCGAGTAAACAACCCAACAAGTAACAGCCATCCCCCTAAAAATTCAGTCCAACCGGCAGCAAAAGCCAGTACATCAGCGAACGGTAAACCCAGCCCCCAGTCACTATTACCAAACCACGCAACAACATTGGGGTCAGCAAGTAGTCTTTCGAGCCATGGCAGTGCTTCGTTACCTAAATTGAGCTTGCTGTATCCAGCCATAATCATCACTGGCGCGAGGATAAGCCGCATAAGTAGCGGCGGAATACCATCAAGAAACGTAAAAGTACTGAGTGTGTTGTCGTATAAGCTTGCAGGGCGTTGCAACATAAAAGGCTCGTAATTCATCTATTTACTATTTGTATAGCACATAGACCTTACGAGCCCACCTTATATTTCATCAAAGCAAAAACAATTGTAAGGCTGAGCAATGACCAAAAACTGTCATTGCTCGTTAACGCTGACCTAGATTTCTCGTGCCACCATCAATGCTTCTTTAATAGCGCGCTTTGCATCAATTTCAGAAGCAAGTTTGGCACCACCTATCACATGCACTTCAGTGCTCATATGCGTTTCTTGCGCTTGTTTAAGCTCAGAATCGTTGGACGTTTGACCAATGCAACCAATCACAGTGTCGACATCGAGAATACGTGATTCGCCGTTAACCGTGATATGCAGGCCCTGCTTGTCAAAACGCGTATATTGGCAACCTGCAATTTGCTCTACACCTTGCATCTTGGCAACTTGGCGGTGGATCCAACCGGTCGTTTTACCGAGGGTACTACCAAAACGCCCTTCGCTTCGTTTGAGCATGTACAGTTTTTTGTCTGTGCGATGGGGCTTCGCTTCTTGCTCAATACCCCACTGCTCTTTGAAGCTTTCGATATTCTGGTCAGTTTGCTCTGTTAAAAAGGCAACCATATCAAAACCAATGCCACCGGCACCAAGAATGGCGACTTTAGAGCCGATTTCAACATCACCACGGATCACTTCATCGTAACGATAAACACGCTTACCATCCGCACACTCGAAGTTTGCAATGCGCGGAGATACACCGCATGCGAAAACCACATCGTCATAGTCTTTTAACATGCTGTGGCTAAATTCCGTGTTCATTTTCAAATCTACGCCTTGACGAACTACTTCATCGCTGAAGTATTTCAGTGCAAGTTTAAAGTCTTCTTTACCTGGCACGCGCATCGCTAGATTGAATTGACCGCCTAACGTATCCGAGCGCTCGATTAAGGTTACCGTGTGGCCACGCTTACGCAGATAAATCGCTGCAGCTAAACCGGCTGGGCCACCGCCAACAACAAGTACGTTCTTCTCTTTGTCGGCCGGCGCTATCGCCAAATCAAGCTCATAGGCCGCCAATGGGTTGACTAAGCATGTTGCACGCTGCCCTTTAAACACATGGTCAAGACAGCCCTGATTACAACCGATGCAAATATTGATTTCTTCAGATTTGTTGCTCGCGTACTTATTGAAAATATCAGGATCAGCAAGCAGAGGTCGTGCCATCGACACCATATCCGCATCGCCTGATGCGAGGATATCGTTAGCAATTTGCGGAGTATTGATACGGTTCACCGCAATAACCGGTTTTGACGTTGCTGACTTTAATCGCTGTGATGCTTCTCTAAATGCACCCGGAGGGACCATAGAAGCAATTGTTGGAACGCGCGCTTCATGCCAACCAATACCCGTATTGAAGATATCAACACCAGCATCGGCCAAAGCTTTAGCTTGTTCGACAACTTCTTCTTTCGTTGAGCCATTGGGCACCAAGTCCATTACGGATAAACGAAACACAATAACAAACTCATCAGGTACTTTTGCACGCACAGCGGAAACGATTTCTTTGGCAAAACGCATACGGTTTTCATTACTACCGCCGTATTGGTCTGTACGTTTATTGGTGTGAGGCGCCATAAACTCGTTAATCAAATAACCCTCAGAGCCCATGATCTCTACACCGTCGTACCCTGCTTTATGCGCCAGTTGCGCACTCTTGGCAAAATCTTTGACTGTACTTTTAATCATCGCCAATGACATTTCTTTTGGCGCGTAAGGCGTAATTGGTGACTTTATTGCGCTTGGTGCACAGCTAAAAGGGTGATAACCGTAGCGACCAGCATGCAATAATTGAATACAGATTTTGCCACCATGTTGGTGCACCGCGTCAGTGTACTTTTTATGCTTAACGACATCGAATATAGAATTAAATGATGAAGCGAAAGGCGACAGTTTACCACGGACATTCGGGCTATAGCCGCCTGTAATAATAAGGCCTACACCGCCTTTTGCTCGCTCTTCGTAGAATGCCGCGAGACGTTTTCTATTGTGCCACCCTTCCTCAAGACCGGTGTGCATAGAACCCATAACTAGTCGGTTCCTAATTTCTCCATGCGCCAGTTTTAATGGTTGTTCTAACATGGCGTTCCCCTTATGGTTAATCTGGTCATACCTGTCTGAGAGTAACTATTTTTCGAGTCACCAGCAAGTATATTCGCGGCCCGGTTGTTTACCGAATTGGCAACCTGTAAATACTTAGTTACTTTTTTCTGTTTAAATTTTTGAAGTCTTTGGGCTAATATGGATGTCTAACCAGTGTGTAGAGCAGAATCTAAAAGTAAGGGTCTGATTTTGATTAAAAAAGCAGTAAAAGCCACCTGGGATGGTATTAATTTTTCCCGTCGCCTAGTGGTCAATATCATCTTCATCGCAATCATCATTGCTATCATCGCTTCGATTAGCAGTGACGACAACGAAATTCTAGTACCAGACGGCTCAGTGTTAACACTTAACCTAAACGGCTATCTGGTTGAACAGAAACGCTATGTCGACCCACTCGATGCCGCACTAGCAGAATCCATGGGCGGTTCTGATGAGCCCGCAGAAATTTTGGTCGATGACGTTGTTGCAGTGATCAATAACGCTGCCAAAGATGCCCGCATTGAAGCCATGCTATTAAACGTGCAAAACCTAGGCGGCGCACATATCAACAAACTAGACGCCATTGCTCAAGCAATTGATGAATTCAAAGCACAAGGTAAGCCAGTCATTGCGTCAGGCTACTACTACACACAAAGCCAATATTACCTGGCTGCACATGCAGATGAAATTAATCTTCACCCTTACGGCGGCGTTTCTATTGAAGGTTTTGGTGTTTACCCAGTGTACTTCAAGGATGCGTTGGATAAGTTAAAAATCACCCAACATGTTTTCCGTGTTGGTACCTTTAAATCGGCTGTAGAGCCTTTGATCCGTAACGACATGTCCCAAGCTGCTAAAGAAGCGAACAAAGAATGGTTATCACATCTTTGGACGCAGTATAAAGATGAAGTTGCAGCTTTACGTGGTTTCGAGAAAACTAACTTTGATGAAACCCTAGATAGCTATTTAGCGAAGCTAGAAACTGTTGATGGTAACAGTGCTGAGTATGCTTTGAAGTACGGTTGGGTTGATGCCCTCAAGAACAACCAACAACTTCGCGAGCAACTGATTGACCTCGTCGGGCTAGATGAAGAAGGTAAGTCGTTCCGTCAAATCGGCTTCAACGACTACCTTGCTTCATTCAAATTACCTGTGTCATTTGATAACCCAATGACTGAAAAAGTAGCGGTTATCGTTGCGAAAGGCACAATCGTTGATGGCCACCGTAAAGCAGGCGAAATTGGTGGTGACAGCACCGCAGCCCTACTTCGTGAAGCCCGCAATGATGACATGGTTAAAGCCGTGGTGTTACGCATTGACTCAGGCGGTGGCAGCATGTTTGCCTCTGAGCTAATTCGTCGTGAAGTAATTGCGCTCAAAGAAGCGGGTAAACCAGTCATCGCGTCGATGGGCTCAGTGGCTGCATCAGGCGGTTATTGGATTGCCAGTGCAGCAAATGAGATTTGGGCGGCACCAAGTACCATTACAGGCTCTATCGGTGTGTTCGGTACCATCATGACGTTCGAAAACAGTGCAGCACAGCTTGGTATTCACTCAGATGGTGTTGCGACTACAGAACTCAAAGGTTCATCTATTTTACTTGGTCTCAATGACAAGATGGCGCAAGCAATTCAAATGAGTGTTGAGAACGCCTACAAGCGATTCTTAGAAGTGGTATCGCAATCACGTGGGTTGTCTGTTGAAGAAGTGGACGAAATTGCTCAAGGGCGTGTTTGGATAGCAACTCAAGCAAAAGAGTTGGGCCTAGTAGATAAGCTAGGTGACAAGCAAGAAGCTATCGAAGCCGCAGCAGCGCTGGCAAGCCTCAAACATTATGATGTGAAACTCATTGAGCAATCACTTTCAGCTCAAGATATATTCATCCAAAATCTCTTTGGCAGTGCCACAATCAAGTCATTGATCAGCGCCAAGGCACCTCATAGCGCATCTGTGGGAGCCGCAATGCAGTTCGATAACTTAGTACAGCAAGTACAGTCACAAGTAGCGACATTGAAAACCTTTAATGACCCAGAAGGTATCTATGCACGTTGTTTAGTGTGTGCTGTAACGGATTAATTTTCGTAAATAAAGTTTGATGTTACGTGAAGTCGTAGCGTCACTCGTTGTATACTTAGCCCGATACTCTCTATCGGGCTTTTTTATGAAACGTAAACGCATTTACATCGCCTACACAGGCGGTACGATCGGCATGAAAAAATCGAGCCAAGGTTACATTCCTGCCGCTGGTTTCTTAACTGAAACAGTTAAAAACAGCGCCGAATTTAACCGTGACGAAATGCCTCTATTCGACATAGAGGAGTATTGCCCATTGATTGACTCTTCTGACATGTCCCCTGCCCACTGGCAAATGATTGCGGATGACATCAAAAATAAGTATCACGATTACGATGGCTTTGTTGTATTGCATGGCACTGACACCATGGCTTATACAGCGTCGGCGTTGTCTTTTATGTTCGAGAATCTGACCAAGCCGGTTATCGTAACAGGGTCGCAAATCCCGCTGTCTCAGTTGCGCTCCGATGGTCAGGTGAATTTGCTTAATGCCATGTACCTAGCTGCAAATTACCCGATTGCAGAAGTCAGCTTGTTCTTCAACAACCAGTTGTTCCGCGGTAATCGTGCAACAAAAATTCATGCAGATGGCTTCAACGCCTTTGATTCACCCAACCTGCCACCTCTGGCAAAAGCAGGGATCAACATTCGTTTATTGGAGGGGCAACTAAGTCCTTACATAGACAACGACTTACAGGTGTCACGCATTACGCCGCAAGCGATTGCGGTATTACACCTTTACCCTGGTATCAGTGCTGATGTAGTTAGCTCAATTATCAATGATGATATTAAGGCGCTTATACTACTTAGCTTTGGTGTGGGTAATGCGCCGCAAAATCATGAATTTTTGAGCTTATTAGAAGACGCCAATGAGCGTGGCATTATTATCATTAACCTGACTCAGTGTTTGCAAGGACAAGTAAATATGGGTGGTTACGCCACAGGTAATGCTCTACTCAATGTGGGTGTCATCAGTGGCTTCGACATGACATTAGAGGCCTGCCTGACAAAATTGCATTATCTATTGAGTAAAAAGGTATCGACGCAAAGCATACGTCACCTGATGCAGGATAACTTGCGTGGTGAGTTAAGCCGTTAATAGATGTTCGTTAACAGGTTAGTTAATACAAAAATGCCGCTAATAAGCGGCATTTTTTATGTCTGTGCAAAAGCGAACAGTTAACGTACTTTCGCGTCAATGTCTGCCAAATCAGTTAAGTGACATACTTCGCCGCTGTGAGTCTTAATACCGTGCTCGCCAAAATAGTCACGTTGCGCTTGCACTAGGTGACCGTTGCTTGGCGTGCTAAGCGTTGCCAAGTAGTTTTGTGTCGCACTTAACACTGGGAATGCCAAACCCGTTGTCACTGCTGCACCTGTCACACGACGAAGAGCTGTGACTTGGGTATCAAGCGTGTCGATAAATTCAACACCTTGTGCGATTTGATCCAAGTAATCAGCTCGGATGATACAACCTGCACGCCATGTTTGTAGCGTCTTCGCAAGGTCAACCTTCCATTGATGTGCTCGAGAAGCCCCTTTGATTAACGCTAAACCTTGGCGGTAGCAAAGCAAACTTGCAAGATGGAATGCATGTTTCAATTCATCCAAATCTAACTCAACCTTTTCGGTCGCTTTAGGTGCATAAGTCATTTCTTTCGCAGCATGTGTATCACCTGTATTAGTCAGGTGACGAGCTTGTACCGCAGCAACCAATGACGGAACTGCAATGCCTAACTCTAACGCGTTTTGAGCAGTCCAAAGGCCTGTGCCCTTGGCACCTACTTTATTGTCGATTAGATCTACAAGTGGCGTGCCTTCATGAGACTCAAGCTTGAGAATATGGCTTGATATAGCAAGTAGGTAGCTATTTAACTCACCTTCTGACCATTGATCAAAAATAGCCGCAATTTCTTGTGGTGATTTACCCGCACCCAAACGAAGAAGATGGTAGATTTCTGCGATCAATTGCATCAGCGCATATTCAATACCATTGTGCACCATTTTTACGAAATGGCCGCTAGCTGATTGACCAACGCGTGCGAAACACGATTCGCCGTTATAGCTGGCAGCCACTTTTTCCATTGATGACTCAATGCGCTCCCAACCACCTTCTGAACCACTGGCCATCATAGCTGGACCATGGCGAGCACCTTCTGCACCGCCCGAAATACCCATAGTGGCAAATTCGAACTTGTTCTGGAATTTAAGCTTACGCGCAATACCGTCTTTGTAATTGCTGTTACCACAATCGACGATAATGTCATCTTTACTTACACCCGCATCAATCAAATCTTGGCATACGCGATCAACGAGTTCACCCGCCGGAACGAGTAATAAGATAGAGCGTGGTGCCTTTAGGCGACGCACCATGTCGTGAAGATCAGAGACTATATGCAAGCGCTCAGCCGTTCCTTGTGTTTTGGCGCAGCTTAGTAATTCTTCACCAGCGTCTGGATTTTTATCATATGCGACAAGCGTGAGCCCTTTCTCGATTAAGTTCAAAGCAAGATTTTTGCCCATCACTCCCAGACCTACTAATGCTACTTGCATTAAGTTTCCTCCTCGGTAAAAACGTATGGCTGGTAAATGATACCGATTGTATCAATGTATGCCGTAATAAATACTCAACCGCAGCGTGCTAAGTTAATGTTATCTCTAATTCTTTGGGATATTATCTACGCCAAAGCAAGAGTATCAATGCACGAGCTTCTAGTTACGACTTAATACAATGGGTATAACCTGATTACGGCGGGCATTATAGGCGAAACTATGTGCCATTCAATCCCCGCTTTGGAATTATATCAAATTAACTCAGAATCTTTGCATAAAGATGCCCACTTTAGTTTTGCGACATAATTGACTGCGACTGACACCGGTGTCATAATGCTGACATAGTGTTAACGAATAATAAGGATATGCAAACTCAAGGTCTCATAACGATTAGAGTTTGCTACCATGCTAATAGAGCAATTACGCCTACGGGAGAATTTGATGCTTAGACGTACAAAGATAGTCGCCACCCTTGGACCGGCTACGGACAGAGACAATAACTTAGAAAAAATTATCCGCGCTGGTGCAAACGTCGTGCGTTTGAACTTCTCGCATGGTACCGCTGCTGACCATCAAAAACGTGCTGACGATGTACGTGAAATTGCCAAGCGCTTAAACGTACATGTGGCTATTCTTGCTGACCTCCAGGGTCCAAAAATTCGTGTCTCGACCTTTAAAGATGGCAAAGTAAACCTTGCTGTAGGCGCAAAATTCACTCTCGACGCCGAACTTGGCTTAGGTGAAGGTAATGAAAACGCCGTAGGTATTGATTATAAAGAGCTTCCTAACGACGTTAAACCTGGTGACTTATTACTATTAAACGATGGTCTTATCCAACTAACTGTCGAGAGCGTTGAAGGTAAACAAGTGCACTGTACTGTTAAAGTTGGCGGTGTTTTGTCTAACAACAAAGGTATTAACCGTCTCGGTGGGGGCCTAACCGCGCCAGCATTTACCGACAAAGACAAAGAAGATTTGATTACTGCAACAAACATCGGTGTTGACTACATCGCCGTCTCCTTCCCTCGCTCTGGCGAAGACATGCGCTACGTTCGTTCATTAGCTGAGAAAGCCGGTTCAAAAGCACAACTCTTAGCTAAAATCGAACGTGCTGAAGCGGTTGAAACAGTAGAAGCAATCGACGATATCATCTTAGCTTCTGACGCTGTGATGGTTGCTCGAGGCGACTTGGGTGTAGAAATCGGTGATGCTGCCCTAGTAGGCAAACAAAAAATCATCATCAGTCGTGCTCGTTCACTCAATCGTGTGGTGATTACAGCAACGCAAATGATGGAATCGATGATCGATAACCCAATGCCAACACGCGCTGAGGTTATGGACGTAGCCAACGCCGTACTTGATGGCACAGATGCAGTGATGCTTTCTGCAGAAACGGCTGCAGGTGATTACCCAGAACAAACTGTACAAACCATGGCTCGCGTGTGCGTAGGTGCAGAATCGCAAAAGGAAACGCACGTTTCCAAGCACCGTTTAGACAGTATGTTTGCTGACAACGCGGAAACCATCGCACTTTCTGCAATGTATGCTGCCAACCATCTAGGCACTGTAAAAGCAATTGTTGCATTGACTGAATCAGGTAACACCTCAAAATTGATGTCGCGTATTTCATCAGGCTTACCTATCTATTCATTGTCTCGTCACAGCCAAACTTTGGGTCAAACAGCCTTATATCGCGGCGTATATCCGGTTTATTTTGATTCAACCAAGTATCAAAAAGACTTTATTGCCACTGAGGCCCTAGCGCGCCTGGTTGAGCTGGGTGAACTACACAGCGGTGACACTGTTATTTTGACTCATGGCGATATGATGGAAACCGTAGGTGCAACAAATACCTTGAAAATTGTCACGGTTCAATAAATAGTTAACATAGGTTTTAGCAACACACGCAAAGACTTATGTCTAAACAAAAACGTATCGCAATTATCACTTCCGGGGGCGACGCCCCCGGAATGAATCCCGCCATTCGCGCAATCACACTCAAAGCACTGAAGTGTAATTTTCAAGTAATTGGCTACTACTGTGGCTATAACGGCTTGATTGACGAACACTACACCGAACTCACAACCCGCCATGTAAATGACATCATTCATCGTGGTGGCACTATTATAAAATCAGCCCGCTGCCCTGCTATGCATACCGAATCAGGCTTATTGCAAGCAGCGAATAGTCTACGTAAATGTCATGTAGACTCACTTATTGTCATTGGTGGAGATGGCAGTTTTAAAGGCGCTGAAGCCCTAGCAAAGCATTGGTCCGGACAAATCATCGGCATTCCAGGTACTATCGATAATGATATTAACGGCACCGACGCTACCATCGGCTTTTACACCGCTATCGACACAGCGCTTGGCTGCATCGATAAAATTCGCGATACAGCACAAGCATTTGAGCGCACCTTTGTAGTCGAAGTGATGGGACGAGACTGCGGTATTATCGCAATGGAAGCAGGACTAGCCAGCGGTGCTGAGCAAATCATATGCAAAGAACTCATTGATGATGAACAGCTGTTTCTTGATAAGCTAAAGGAAGATGTCGCGCTGTCGCTAGCAAACGACGCCGCACACAGTTACGTATTAGTGATGGCAGAGCACTCACTGAGTATTAGTGCACAAGAACTCGCTGAACAACTTAAAACCCATACTGGCGTTGATAGTAGAAGCGCTATATTAGGCTACGTCCAGCGTGGAGGTGCCCCTGTTGCAGGCGACAGGATCCTCGCGACCCAGTTAGGGATTGAAGCGGTAAAACACGTGAAGTTAGGCCATACTGGAATCATGATAGGTGTAGAGAACGGGCAAGTAAAAACAACCAAGTTAGCCGATACATCTGATACCCACGCACGTAACATCGATTTCGTTGCCAAGCTCAAAGAATATCGCTTGTAAGCCATCAGAGGTCGAAAGCCTAGCTTTCGATCTCTCATGAAACTGTAACGGATATATTAATGTTCTCCATACCAAAGTTGGTATTTATCACCTTGGTATTTCAACAGAGTGAACAAGTAGCCTGTGGTCAACATAATAATCCCTCCTGCGAGTGCCGCTTCGTTAAAAAATCCAAGCAAACAAAATCCATATCCAAATAGATGACTAACACACTCAATCCTAACTGCTGTTTTTCTAACCGAGCGCAATTGCAAAAAGTTAAAGGCAAACCATAGTTTGATAAATATCGGTAACGCTTGATAATTATCGCAGTGTTTATCGAGCATAAATTTCTCCTTATTTAAAGTATCGATGTCAATGTTCAGTGCTGCAGCTAGACACTTTTGAGACTCGATACTCGCATTCGCCCCGCTTTCGATGCGCTGGATGGTGCGGACATTTAACCCAGACATCTGAGCAAGTTGTTCTTGCGATAGTCGTCGACTCAACCGTAAGTTTTTTAAATCCATACTGTGCCTACTGCCTGCATTTCAATGATTTAGGAGAATAGATACATCTTAGCATTGTCGTCGGCGAATTTACCCCGACAGTTACCCGACATAGGTTAAGTTTAAATGGGAAATAAAAAAACGAGGCACTTGGCCTCGTTCTTAAACATGATACATTTCTAAATACTGCTTCTTAATTTGCCAATGCGGCTTTCACCTTGTCACGGTAACTGCGGCTAACTTTTAATTCCTGACCGTTACCTAGCACTAACAAATACTCGCCACTTACTTGCGTTACCAGTTTGCTAATTTGCTTTGAATTGACAATGGCACTGCGATGAACTCGCACAAAAAGGCTCGGGTCTAATTCGCGCTCTAATTCTTTCATCGTTTTGCGAAGAATGTGCGTCTGGCCGTCACTGCAATGTAAACACATGTAGTCCCCAGCAGCGTCAACCCACTGAATCGTGTTGGTTGGCACACGAATAATCTCACCTTGTTCTTTAACGGCAAGCGACTCAGGGTATTTCTTTGTTTCTAAACTATCACCTGAAGCAAGCTTTTTAAGGATTTCCTCACAATTGTTGCCTGTGATACCAGCAACAAAACTGGCCAACTTCTTCTTGTGAGCATTATCTTGTTGTGTTTTTAAATGTGATTGCACTTTTTCCACCGCCTGTTTTAGTCTGTCGTCGTCCACAGGTTTGAGTACATAGTCTAATGCATGTACTTCAAACGCCTGCACGGCATAGCGATCAAAGGCGGTAACAAAAACCACGAGTGGCTGATGAGACGCAGGTAAATGCGTTAATGCATCTGCAACCTCAAAGCCATTCATACCCGGCATCTGAATATCTAAAAACACCAAATCAATTTGTTGCTCCTGACATAAAGCCACCGCGTCACTACCTTGAGCGAATTGACTAACCAACTCAATTTCATCAAGTTGCTCTAGTCGCACCGCCAAGCCTTTGCGCGCTAATGACTCGTCATCAACGATAATGGTTTTTATAGTATTCATTCTGTTACAGCCTTCTCAAAAGGGATACGAATATTGACCGTTAAACCAGTCGGCGTATTCCCTGATAATACAAATGAATAATTGTTCTCGTAAAGGGTCTTTAGCCTATCTTTGGTATTGGCTAAGCCAACACCTGACGCATGTGCTAATTGCCCATTTTTAAGTTCGGCTCCAGGGCCGTTGTCACTGACTTCCAATAACAGTTCTTTGGCGAACACTTGGGCGTTTATTTTAATCTCTCCACCCTGCGTCATCTGAGCGATTGCGTACTTTAATGAGTTCTCAATCAATGGCTGCAAAATCAAACTTGGTACCAAAGCTTGGCGCGCTTCGTCACTGATCTGCATATCGACTGTTAATCTGTCATCAAAACGCACTCTTTCGATGTCCAAATACAAGCTAAGTGCGTGTAATTCTTGTTCTAATGGCACTTTTCTTATTGGATCCGTATTGAGTGTGTAGCGTAAGAAATCACTCAATCTTGACAGCATTTTGTTCGCATCTTTGTTCTCTTCCACCAAGATCAGCGTAGAAATGGCATTAAGTGTATTGAACAAAAAGTGCGGATTTAATTGATAGCGCAACATCTTTAGCTTTGCTTCATGCGCCATCGTGTTCGCTTTCAATGCTTTTTGGCGCTCACCTTGCAGCAATTGGTAATACTTAATACCGAAATACAAACCACTCCAACACAGAATGATATAAACGGAATCAAGCCCTTGCTCAAAGTAATAGAACCACTCATCTGGACGATAACCATGGCGGTAAATCTCCCAGAAGTTAAACTTTTTAACCACAGACCACAGTGTGCCGGTTAAGTAGGAAACACCAAACACGACAAGGACTAACACCCAAGGGCTGGCATTCCAAACCCTACGGTATAAATACCGCAAAGGCACGGTCATCAAACAGCCTGCGTAGGCGTTCAACAAGATCACGAATACGTAAATATTACGCATTTCGAATACCTTGGACCCTATGTAGTTAACCAGTGCGTAGCCAATCCATCCAGCTATTTGCAGAACCCAAAAGAACCGCTGTCGGTTATCAACTAGTTGCTGCCAATTCAAAATTCACTGTACTCCCTGACAACATGGTGCATTTACAACACGTTGCATATCTACTTACTATCATTATCAATAAAGCCAATGCAAAAGGCACTGTATTTGGTCTTGCTTTACCTTTCCTTTAACGCAAAACGCCGCAACTAGGTGCGGCGTTTATATAATCGACTACAGGTTAGATACTGACACGTTTGTAATTACGATATTCAGGTAACCAGTAGTTTTTATCGATCGCTTTAATGATGTCTTCGTCGCTCACTTCCAGCGCTTCCCCTTGCTCAATCGCTACTTTAGCAACCGCAAAGGCGATACGCTTAGATAGCGCTTCAATTTGGGTTAAAGGAGGAAGCAAGCTGCCCTTGCCTTCATTTGCCAGTGGCGAACTTGAAGCAAGAGTTTCACTTGCAGCCATGAGCATTTCATCAGTAATGCGTTTCGCTTTAATTGCAATAACACCTAGGCCAATGCCTGGGAAGATATAACTGTTGTTGCATTGAGGAATAACAAATTCTTGGTCATCAAAGCATACTTTTCCGAATGGGCTACCTGTAGCGATAATAGCTTTACCATTTGACCAGTTGATCACATCCTGAGGATGCGCTTCAACCTGCTTCGATGGGTTAGACAGCGGGAAGATGATTGGCTGTTCACAGTTTTCAGACATTGTGCGAACAACTTGCTCCGTGAACAATCCTGGTTGACCAGAAACGCCGATTAAAATACCCGGCTCTGCACAGTGCATCACATCTAGTAATGATGGGTAATCACCGCTGTAAGTCCATTGAGAAAGTGCGTCTGTTGATTGTACTAACGCTTGCTGGAAGTCACGTAAACCTTCCATACCTTCACTCAGTAAGCCGAAACGGTCAACCATGAAAATCTGACTACGAGCTTGTGCATCACTGATACCTTCGGCAACCATTTGGCTGATCACCTGCTCAGCGATACCACAACCCGCTGAACCTGCGCCCACAAACACCACTTTTTGCTCGCTCAATTTTGTGCCTTTGACGCGACATGCGGCCAGTAAAGTACCTACGGTAACCGCTGCAGTTCCTTGAATATCATCGTTGAAGCTACAGATTTCGTCGCGGTAACGCTTCAATAGTGGCATAGCGTTAGGCTGGGCGAAGTCTTCAAATTGCAACATCACATTTGGCCAACGGCGTTTAACTGCTTTGATAAATAGATCTAGGAACTCATCGTATTCTTCTTGGCCAATACGTGGATGACGCGCCCCCATGTACATTGGGTCGTTCAGCAATTTTTCATTGTTGGTACCGACATCTAGCATCACAGGCAATGTATATGCTGGGCTGATGCCACCACAAGCGGTATAGAGCGATAATTTACCGATTGGAATGCCCATTCCGCCAATACCTTGGTCGCCAAGGCCGAGAATACGTTCACCATCAGTCACTACGATAACTTTTACTTTGCCTTTTGTGGCATTGCGCAGAATATCATCGATGTTGTGTCTGTCGGCATAAGAGATAAATAGACCACGAGAGCTACGATAAATATCTGAGAATTGCTCACACGCATCTCCCACCGTCGGGGTATAAATGATTGGCATCATTTCGTCGATGTGATCACGAACAAGACGATAATAAAGTGTCTCGTTATTATCTTGAATTGCACGAAGGTAAATGTGCTTGTTCAGATTATCTCTGAAGCTTGAATACTGCTGGTAACAGCGCTCAACCTGTTCCTCAATTGTTTCAAAACGAGGAGGAAGTAAACCTGCTAAATTAAAGTTTTCACGTTCTCTTTGTGTGAACGCACTGCCTTTATTTAATAGCGGAGTTTCTAGTAAGGTCGGACCAGAGTAAGGAATATAAAGATAATTTGGATCAGATGTGTGGTTTTCTTTTGCAGATGATTTATCAGTCATGATGCCTACTAAGCGCAGAATACAATTGCCTGATATTATTGCTGCTTAGTATTAAAATGCAAACCGAAATCGGCAAGTAGGACCAATCTTTGTAGGATTTAGGGCTTGTTTGCAAATAAACAACAAGCCCCTGAAAACACATTAACATTTAGCGCACTGCTATTGACCTAGCGCGATACCTTCACGACGAGGGTCAGCGGCACCGTATAGTTTACCGTCAATGATTTCTACCGCATGGATACCGGAATTTAAATCGCCGATGTGTACCGTGTGGCCACGACGCTCGAATTGGGCTTTAAGCTCAGCAAGTGGCGTCCCTTGTTCTAACGTTGTTTTATCATTACGGTTGGTGATCCGCGGCATATTAATGGCATCTTGCGCTGTCATGCCCCAATCCAATACGCCAATAATACTTTGTGCGACATAGTTAATGATACGACTGCCGCCCGGTGAACCAATAACCAGACGTAATGAACCATCTTCATTGAAAACCATCACTGGTGACATTGAACTACGAGGACGTTTACCTCCCTCCACTCGGTTAAGCACGTATTTACCGTCCCGCTTCGGTGTGAGGGCAAAGTCAGTAAGTTGGTTATTCAGTAAGTAGCCGTTGGCCATTACCGTTGAACCAAAGGCCATTTCAATTGAAGTGGTCATCGACACCGCATTGCCGTGTGCATCAACAATCGATATGTGACTCGTATTCGGAAGCTCAAAGGCGTCGTCTTTAGCATACGCAACCCCCGTTACCGGGTTGCCATGGTGTTGCTTGCTATCAGTATCGCCGATTAGTTTTTTTCGGCGGTCTAAATACTGGCTTTCTAGCAAGGCCTGAGTCGGCACAGGTTGGAAATCTGGATCGGCCATAAATACTTCGCGGTCGGCAAATGCCAGTCGAGAAGCCTGCGTAAAATAGTGCAGTGCCTGAGGGTCGTTGGCCTCATACTTCCCCATGTCCTTGTCTTCAAGCAGCTTGAGAATTTGCAATACAGCCATTCCACCGCTGCTTGGTGGTGCCATCGAACACACACGGTATGCGTGGTAGCCAACACATATTGGTGCTCGCTCTTTTGCTTGATATCCATTGATATCAGCCTCGTTCAACAAACCAGGTGCTATAGGGCTGCTTTGCACAGCTTTGGCAATCGCTTTGGCGTTTTCACCGCTATAAAAAGCGTCCACGCCCTCTTTAGCGACTTTGCGATACAAGTTGGCTAGCTCAGGATTCTTTTTGATAGTGCCGATAGCTAGCGCTTCGCCGCCAGGGAAAAAATATTGCTTAGCGGCTGGCATTAATTCCACGCCAGGATTAATCCGACGCGATATTAAATTATGAAGACGTGGTGATACTTTAAACCCTTCGTCCGCAAGTTTAATGGCATCGCTAAATAGCTCACTCCACGCTAAGGTCCCGTAGCGCTGATGTGCGTCTGCCATCGCTTTCATCACCCCAGGTACGCCCACAGAACGACCACCAACCACGGCATCAATCCAACGCACTGCTTTACCATTGCCATCTAGGAACAATTCAGGAGTAGCTAACGCCGGTGCGGTTTCCCGCCCGTCGAAGGTAGTCAGATTCTTGTGTTGTTTATCGTAATGAAGAATAAAGGCACCGCCACCTACACCTGATGATTGCGGCTCTACAAGCGTTAACACAAGTTGTACAGCGATTGCAGCATCGATTGCACTGCCACCTTTGGCAAGAATTGCTTCCCCTGCTCTCACAGCATAAGGATTCGCGGCTGCAACCATATAACGCTCACCGACGATTTGCTTCTTAGCAACGATAGCGGTAGTTGCTTCAGGCTCTCTATCTGGGAGAACTTGTGTTTGAGTAGTTGTTGAGGTTGTTGCTGAGCAGCCGGTGCTTAGCAGAAGAGTGATAGCTAGAGATAAAAATGGTTTAGAGAATGTCATTACTCACTGCTTATTTGTCTTTGTTTGTTTGGCATCTTAAAGTTAAACGGGCACAATATGCAAAGCAAAGTTTCTGTATTCGGTTCACCATGTTGGCAATAATAACAAAAAGAAAAACCCTGTTAGCCCCGTTATTACTCATTATTTTATGCACTCTAATCATGCTCTTGCACTTTAACATTGATTTACGTTTTGATAGAAGTGCAATTATCGACGGGCAATGGTATCGCATTCTTACTAGTAATTTCGTTCACAGTAATTATGCCCACTTATTAATGAATATGGCCGGTGTAGGCGCTCTATGGTTATTGCATCACCACTTTTTTAATGTAACCAAGTATTGGCTCTACCTAGTTACCATGTCGTTTGCCTGCACTGGACTCATTTTCATCTTCAGCGATAACATCGATATATATGTCGGACTTAGTGGCACCTTACATGGCCTACTAGCTTATGGTGCTATCAAGGACATTCAGGACAAAGAGAAAACGGGTTATCTGCTTTTGATTGGGGTACTTGGCAAAGTTGGGTATGAGCAGTTTATTGGTGCTAGCGCTGACTTGGAACAATTGATTGAATCGCGTGTAGCGATAGAGGCACATTTGTTTGGGATGTTAAGTGGCTTCGCCATTGCCGCAATTGAGTTCTTATTAAATAAAAAACCCAAGCATTAAGCTTGGGTTTTTTATACTCGATGAATTACAGCGTTTCTTCAAACAACTTGTAAATACGGCGGTATTCATCCAGCCAACTTGATGGTTGTACGAAACCGTGTGGTTCCACTGGGAATATCGCTGTTTCAAAGTTTTCTTTCTCAAGCTCAATAAAGCGTTGAACTAATCGCACTACGTCTTGGAAGAATACATTGTCATCTACCATAGGGGCGTTGATTAATAGTCGCTTGTTCAAACCTTCCGCGAAATAAATTGGTGAACTGCGCTCATACGCAATTGGGTCTACATCTGGGTGATTTAAGATGTTTGACGTGTAAGGCGCATTATAATGAGCCCAATCACTTACCGGACGAAGTGCAGCACCTGCTTGGAAAAGCTCTGGCTCAGTGAACAATGCCATAAAGGTCATGAAGCCACCGTATGAACCACCATAAGTGCCAACGCGCTTAACATCAACGTTCGCGTTTTCGGCCATCCATTTCACACCATCAACTAAATCCTGAGTCTCAGGCGTGCCCATCTGACGGTAAATTGCGGTACGCCAATCACGGCCGTAACCTTTCGATGCGCGGTAGTCCATATCCATTACTACATAGCCTTCGCTAGCGAGCAACGAATGGAACATAAACTCACGGAAATAGCCTGACCAGCCAAAGTGTGAGTTTTGTAAGTAACCGGCACCGTGGTTGAATATCACAGCTTTGCGGTTTTTGCCTGTTTCACCTTCTTGGTAGTCCGTCGGGTAATACACTTTGGCATAAACAGATTGTTCACCATGACTTGAAGGCACAGCAACGATTTTCGGCGCGACTAACTTAGTTGCAACGAATTGGTCTGACACAGTATGAGTGAGCTGTGTTACTTCACTGTTTGGCGTAGCATCGATAACAAAAAGCTCAGGTGGCGTCATCACGGTAGAGTGCGTTAGCAACACCTTGCTCTCATCTGGACTAAGTACATAATCGGTCATGCCATTGAGATCAGTTAAAGCTTCAACTTGCGAATTCTCAAGGTTTAATCGATATACCTCGTAGACTCCCGGATGCTTTTGGTTGGCTTTGTAATAAAGGTAGTTGTCGTCCGCAGACAAAGTCAGATTTGAAACTTCAAACTGCCCTTTGGTACGCTGCGTCGCTTTACCATTGAGTGGCTTAGTGTAGATATGGCTGTAGCCAGACTCTTCAGAAAGGTAATAGAGAGTATCTTTATTGTTTAACCAACCGAAATCATTGAATGTGTAATTTACCCAAGCATCATCATGTAGGCGATGTTGGTTAACCAATTTTTTAGCGGCGAAATCAACAGTCGCAATCCAGCGATCTTTGTTATCCCATGCCTCAAGCATTACGGCAACTTGGCTACCTGTGTTGTTCCAAACGATGGCACTTTGATCCCAACCCCAATCCATCATTAAGTTGATTTCGCGGCGCTTCTTCTGTGACTTGTAGGTCTTACCTTCACGGGCATAGTTTTCTGCTTTAACTGCAGCAAGCACGTCTTCGTCCCAGCCCGGCAAGGTGTTATATGTCAGTGTACTCTTTTGTTTACTTTCTAGGTCGATGTAAACCAATTCTGTTTCTTGAGGTTTTGCGTCTGCAACACGGCGGCGTGCCGGCACAGAAGCGATAGTAGCGTCATCAGTAATGTAATTAGGCATGATGTCGCTGTCACTGCGCCAACTGCGTGTGTCAGTCAATGCGACAATCAGTTTCGTCCCATCTGGAGAAAGCTGCGCGTCAACTAGACGCTTGTTATCACCTAGGTAAACATTAGCATCAACCATTGCCGAATTCGCATCGTTGAGCGCCTGCTGGCGATTTACTTTGTCTTGTTTATTCTTGTGTTGCAATGCGACGTAATCGATGAGCTTGTGTTGCTCTTTAGCGATATACGACTTCGGGTCTTCAATCTTTACTGGTTTATCTTCCAACTTAAGATTAACTAACTCACTGTGCAACGAGGTTTGTAAGTCAACGTGCATAAACACGTTGCCGACGCGGTAAACCAATGAATTGTCATTTAAAAACTGCGGCGATGACTCAAATGCAGAAGTCTTGGTAATCTGAATTAAGGTGTTATTGGTAAGGTTTTTAAGGAAGATATCTCCCTCGAACTCATACGCTTGCAGGCGCTTATCTCGGCTAAATACGGCATCGGCGTCACCGAGTGTATGTAAGTCTTTGAGTTCCACTTGCGATGCACTATCAGCTTTGAGCTGTTGAACAAAGCTATCTCGCAGTACTGTACCTTGTTGCTTTTGATTGAAAATAACTGCACTGGAATCGCCAGCCCAAAATGCGTTTTCAGGTTGATTACCTATCCAATCCGGATCTGCCATCGCTTGTTCAAGTGTAATAGCAGTGCTGCCCGGTTTAACCGGTGTTTGCACGACTTGTTCAGGTTGCGACGGTGTGTTCGCTACAGGTGCAGATACAGACTCTTGTGTTGTACTTTTACAACCAGACAATAAAAAACTCGACGCGATAGTCGCTGCCAGTAAAGATTTATGGAACATAGTATTAGAATTTTAAATCCAAGGTGCTTGGATTTAAGCAAAATCCCCAGAGAATTGACAATCTTTTTAGACAAAACTCGCACAAAGCGAGGTAGGTGGGAATAAAAAAAGGTCAGCAAGGATGCTGACCAAAACTCTGCGCTAGCAATAAAACAAGCTACGAGCCTGTTTCATTATCTTGTAGACCATTTTTTAACCAGTTTAGTTCAGTCGATTTTCAATATTTTTAAATCCATCCACACTAATCTATGGTCGGAAGATAACTTTCTATCACTAACCAACTGATAACCCGCTTCATTATCGTGGGGCCAATACACTCCACCCGCCACAGGCAATAACCCAGCTTTGGAGGGAAGAACATAATCAGCACGAGCGCGCCAACTTGCCGTGTAGTACTTTGCATAAGAGGTATCTTCACTGTGCGCAGCGCCTTTGCTTGCAGGGATAAGACTGGCGTTTACTGCTTCGTGATGTAACACCTGATTAATCGCCTCAGGGCGCGCTTTTTCGCCTTGTGGGGCTGCATTTAAATCACCAACAATTATAAAGCGAGAATTTTGCTCAATCCCCCCTTGCTGACCTTTATCATCGATGACATAGGCAGGCGACTGCGCTGAGATATAGTCTGCGAGCAATTTTATTTCTGCAAAATTTCGCAGCCCATTTCTATCTTCAGGGCCATCGAAAACAGGCGGTGTCGGATGTGAAGCCAATACGTGCACTTTGTTGCCATTTACATCAATAGGGATATCCCAAAAAGACTTAGAGCTCAGTCTCGCAGCCTGCCAGGTTTGTTGATCATAGAAGGGCTGACCATCAAGCATGGGCATTTTGCTCCCTTGCTGGGTATGCCATTTGAGATGCATAAAGCTGCGCACTGACGCTTCGTCAATTTTGTATCGACTTAGCAATACCATGCCATATTGACCAGGATAAAACCCGAAGCCATAGGCGTCACCCGCCTTTGCCGTCTTTTTGCCATCACCGTCAAAATCAAATTCACTCGGTACACCCGTGTTTACCGGAGCGCTGTAGCTGTAAGTGTACTCAATGGGTTGCAAGTCGCCGTGCGCTACACCGAGGTAATTGCGTTGAAAAAGAGCGACATTTTCACGCCAGTTTTCGGTGTAATCAAATTCATTTAAAAGTATTACATCGGGCCTAACCTGCTGAATAATCGTGGCTATATTATGAATTTGTGGGTGTTCACCTTGAGCTAATAACAGTGGCAATGGCGACGACTCCAAGGATGTGAAGTTTTGATCGTAATTAGAGCCATCCATACTGACATTAAATGTCGCCACACGGATAGTTGGATACGATTGCGCACTGACCTGCTCGTCAATGTCAACATTGGTGCACCCACTGGCAGCCAGAATTAAAGTAAAAGACGACGCAGCTGCCAAAAGAGAAACTCGATTCATACTTTTTCCATATTAAGCACATGATTCCTGAACTCAATAAGATAACAGGTAAGATTATGAATTTATATTATTTATTGAAAACGGATGGGCATTAAAAAAGCCGAGCAATGCTCGGCTTTCATTATATTGGGCGTTAATTCAAAATCAGACGCTTGGCACAGGCATCGACGCCTGGATAGTCTTCTTCAGCTAACACCTCGGTTAGTTCAGACAAACGTTCGCCTAATGTATGCATAGTTGGCGCACTGACATTTATGTGGCCCATTTTACGACCCGGCTTAACACCTTTACCGTACCAATGACTACGCACCTGGGCAGTTTGCAAAACTGCATTTGGAATCGCAGCTTGACCCAACACGTTGATCATGGCACTGGGCTGCAACAACTCAGTGTTGCCTAATGGCAAACCCGCTACCGCACGCACATGATTTTCGAATTGACAACAGTACGCACCCTGCTGAGTCCAGTGACCTGAGTTATGCACACGTGGCGCTATCTCATTGACTAACAACTGACCATCAACGTCAAAGAATTCAATCGCTAGCACACCTACATACTCAAGCTCATTGGCAAGTTTTGTGTAAGCATCAATGGCTTGTTGTTGAATGCTCTGAGCAACAACACCAGCAATCGACAAAGTTAACACGCCATTGGTGTGCTCATTTTCTGTCACTGGGTAGATAGCAACGTTACCTTGATGGTCACGTGCGCCAATCACAGACACTTCGCGGTCAAATGGAATCATTTTTTCGCAGATAATACTGTGCGCTTCATCTTTGGCTAAAAACTCGGCCATTTCGGCCCATATACCATCGGCATCAGCAACATCTTTTAGACGCCACTGACCTTTACCATCGTAACCGGCCTGACAGGTTTTAATCACCAGAGGTAAGCCAAGTTTTTCGATTGCACTGTCAAAGTGACTTCGCTCGGTAACCAGCACGTAAGGTGCGCTTGGCACGCCTGCTTTTTCCAGTAATGCCTTCTCTTTAGCACGGTCGCCGCCACATTCAATGGCTTGTTTACCAGGGAAGAATTTGCCGCTTTGTTCACACAATGCCAAAACATCCGCAGGAATGTGCTCGAATTCTGCCGTGATTTTATCGCTCTGCGCAATAGCCTGCTCTAGACTCAGCGCATACACTTCACCTGTCACAGGATGAACAACTTGTTTTGTGCCAACATCATAAGCACAAATATGAATATCAAGCGGAGTACCTGCCAACGCCATCATGCGCGCTAATTGACCTGCACCTAACACTAACATTTTCATTTCACTGCAGCCCTTATTCAGCTGGATTCGGATTGGCTAGAACAGTCTCAGTTTGTTCTTTTCGGAATGCGTCAATTTTTGCCAATAGTTCAGGTTGCTGACAACCCAAAATTTGCGCCGCAAGTAAACCTGCGTTGGCTGCACCTGGGTCACCAATTGCAAGCGTACCTACCGCAACACCCTTTGGCATCTGGCAGATTGATAATAAAGAATCAACACCATTAAGTGCTTTAGACTTAACAGGCACACCGAGCACAGGCAAAGATGTGAAGGCAGCCGCCATACCTGGTAGGTGCGCTGCACCACCCGCTCCGGCGATAATGACTTTAATGCCGCGCTCGGCTGCAGAAGAAGCATAATCAGCAAGCAATTGAGGAGTTCGGTGTGCAGAAACAACCTTGGTTTCATATTCAACACCAAATTTGTCTAACATGTCCGCTGCGTGTTGCATTGTGGGCCAGTCAGACTTAGACCCCATGATGATACCTACTTTCATTGCTACTCCTCGGGTATAAACGATACGTAATTAAATGTCTTTGCGCGAAGCAATATCGCCTCAGGGTGTACGCAAAAACCATCGCCACATTTGTATATGGCAACAAATTTGCCGCGCATTATACAAAAAAGTGGATGAAAAAGCATGTCAAGAAGCACATAGTCATGACGAAAATATCCATGACCATTTAGCGGCAATTGTACTGACATTTCATCGTATTAGTACATTGGCGTGTTGCACGTCCATCTTGGCTTTAAACACTCAAAGGGTAGAAAATACGTACCAAGTGGTACATCAAGGTTGCCCTAGGTAAACACCTTAAGATATAACTATAGCTAACAATAATAAACAACAGCCGTGATAACAGGTAAAATCACAGCCACGTTAGTTATTGATTTTTATAATTTTATTTTTTCAAAAGAAATAATGAGCGCGCTCGATAAAAATATGAGCGCGCTCAACAAGCTATTTATGGAGTATCCTTGAGTACACCACAATCACCAAAAAAGCTCGCGACTCGAGGACGAATTCTGGAAAGTGCCTGGACCTTGTTTTTAGCAAAAGGTTATGCTGCCACCTCAACTCGTGACATAGCGACCCACGCCAATATTGGCAATGGCACTTTGTTTTCTCACTTTGAAAATAAAGAGCAGTTACTAAGAGAGCTGATGCTAGAGCAACTGACAGATGTTATCGCACAAGCAAAAAGAACTGACGAATTCGCACAACCTAAACTGAAAATGCGCCACTATGCGCAACACCTCTACGATTTCTATTTGCAACATGTTGAATTTAGTAAAACGTTACTTCAAGGGCTTATTTGGCAAGCAGATTTCTTTAGTGCGCAAATGGAAGAGTTAAAGACGTCGTTGTTCAGTGGCTGTGAACGTTATGATGAAGTGCGCGCAGCAGCGATGATTGATTGTTATTTCATGACTCTGTTAGAAGGGCTTAACAGTGATGGGGTAAAAACTTCTCAGCTCGTGAGTCGCTTAAGCTCAAAACTGGCCTTGTTGTGATGGCGGGAAAACCCCGCCACCTTATCACTAGAGATGTTTAGCGAGAAATGTTTCAATTGCCGTGAGTGTTGTTAGGCGGCTTTTATTACTGTTCAAGATAGAGTGCCCCTCACCTTCCAACTCCAAATAAGTCACATCTTTTTTCGCTGCTTTGAGTTCATCGACCATGTCCCTTGATTGGCTTACAGGCACAACTTTGTCAATGTCACCGGCAATGATCAAAACGGGCGCTTGCACCTTATCGACGAAATTAATTGGTGAAAACTGTTTGAGTATATCATCGTTGGCATCGCCGTTGCGCATCGCCAAATTCCAGTAATTCACCACCCAATGGTCGCTACCATGGTCCATTCGTTCGGAGCGAAGCATATCTTCTAAGTCGCTCACACCATTGATAGCAATAATACATTTATACAATTGGGGGGCAGTAACAGAGGCCGTGAGTGCCGCATAGCCTCCATAACTCCAACCAAACATACAAACGCGGTTTTCATCTACATATTGTTTAGCAATAAAAGCGTGCAAAGCATCATCTAGGTCACTTTGCATTTTTCGCCCCCATTGGCCGTAGCCTTTAGCGATAAATTCATTGCCAAAGCCTGAAGAGCCGCGAAATTGAGGCTGAATGACTAGGTAACCGCGGTTGGCAAAAAACTGGGCCAGCCAATCAAAACCATTTTTGTCATGTGATTGCGGCCCCCCATGTGGCATAACAATCGTCGGTAGCTTTTTAGTTGTTAACTCATGCCCTACTGGGTGGGTAATAAGCGTTGGAATCGTCAAACCGTCTGCAGCTGCAAAAGAGGTTTCAACGACTGGATTGACGTAGGCTGGATCTATGTTTGGCCTAGCACTGGCTAAGAACTGAAATCCCTCTTTGGTATACAGGTAATAATCTGCTGGTGCTGACTCTCCCTCTACGCGTAACAGAATCTTCTCCCAATCTGCTGAGTGGTCAAGAATGTCAAAGCTGTTATTTGGCATTTTCTCTTGCAGCGCGTCGAATAAGCTCTCTATACGCTTATCAAAAAAGGCATAGCTTGGTTTAAATCCCGCATATTCAACGCCATACACGACGCGCTCTGAGTCCATAAGAACTCTATCTATCTCTTTGTTTTCTTTAACAAACAAAGGATCAGAGACCGAACCATCTGTCAGTGACATTTTATAGTAGCTATCTCCATTGTGCTCATCACTTCTGAGCATCACTAATGCGTCTTTATCTGGCGTTAAACCAACAAAATTTTTCGTCAATAGACCTGTGGTTTCTTTAAAAATATCAACCTTCTCACCGCTGATATAGGAACTAACTACATGCAAGTCCGCTTTATTGTCGTAACTCTCAACCGCAAGCAATTCGCCCTGTTCATCAACGAAGTAATCGGTAACATGGTTGTTACCCCTTTTCCACAGTCGAGGGCGCGGTGATTTTTGGGTATCTAACGGGACGCGCATAAGTGAGTAAGGGGGCGTATCTACATGCTTTTCGCCCGTATAAGCGGGCATAAAAGCAAATTGCTTATCAGCGGAGATGCCAACAATCTTACCTAGACCTGTTTGCCCTAGGAAAATGCCTTTACCTGGAACCAAAAGTTGAACGACGTTATTGGTCTTTACGTGGTAAATAAATGCGGTACTTACATTGTGACGTCCACGATAGCCATGTAAGCGTTTATGTTGATAAACCTGTAGGACAACCCTGTCTTCGTCGATGAAAAAAGCACTACTTGGGTTAATATCGCCGAGATTAACTCCACCAATAACCTTGTTATCAGCCAAGTTTTTTATGATCAGATAATCCTTGTCATCTTCGACCATGCGAAAAAGAATCCGCTCACTGGACGGTGACAAGTCAGCCATACTAAAACGCGGTAAATTTGCATAACTTTCTATAGGTAGCTTAGGTGCAGGCTGACCAAGCGCACTGTTACTGATTATAAGTAACACGGACAACAAAAACATCGGACGTTTCATAACAAAATCCCTTTTATATACTTAGGTTGCATTGTACCCAATATATTTATTTTCACAAATATCAGGATGTTGTACGTTACAGAGATTTAGTCCATTGAGTATTACTTGTTTGTATAAAACCTAATGATCGTAAGGTTCTGCCGCAACGCCTGTTCTGCTCATGCACACGAGCGTTTAAGCTTACCAAGTCAGTATCTACATATTGGTGATAGGTACTCATTAATATTTTTACAGCGCATTGCATATACCCCAGCCCCCAAAAATCCGGATGGAGCTCGAAGCCAAGTTCAGCACCACCTTCGTGTATGTTATACAAACCGACAGTGCCGATGAGCTTAGTGTGGAGAATAATCCCGAGACGACAACCTGTTTGTTCAAACTGCATCTCCATATCGCCCTGGATCAACTCGCGAGCGTCGGCTTTTTCGCGCGGCATAAAATAATCATTGAACTGTGCTACTTGGGCTAAAGACAATAAATCAAATATTGCTTGCGCATCTTTATGATTTATTAAACGGAGCTGTAAGTCCGACTTGGGCTCGACATTCATGAACATATGAAGTGGGTATTTAGTTTGCGGAATTATTGCCTTAAACTAGCAAGTTATACAAGTCTTAACAGGGTAATAATATGCAAGAGCAACACATCATGGTGCCGCCTACGACGACCGTCTATTGCCCACAAAGGGGTGAAGGCTGGACGTTAACCGGGATAACTGGAATCGATGAATATACATCCGTGATGTTCGGCGGTGTGAGGTACACTATTTCCGCAAAAGAGATTGTCGAGCAGCTATTGCCAAACCAACAGGCGAGAGAAAATAACTAGTTGAAAAAGGGGCCAATTGGCCCCTTTTTATTATTTAAGTGCGTTGATACGCGAATCTAAAGGTGGGTGTGAAGCGAATAACTCGCCAATTGAGCGACCTGAAGCAATTCCAAATGCCATCATTGAACCTTGCAATTGAGATTCATGGTTATGCTTTAAGCGCTCCAGCGCTGCGCGCATTTTATTGGCACCAACGAGCTCTGCTGCACCTTTATCGGCTGCATATTCACGTTTACGGCTGAAGTAAGCAACAATCACTGACGCTAAAATGCCGAACAGGATTTGGAAAATCATATCAAAGATAAAATAAGTCCAGCTGCCACCTTCTTCCTCGTCACCATTTAAGAAATTATCCACGATACCGGCTAGGATCTTGGCTAGGAAGATAACAAAGGTATTTACGACACCTTGAATGAGCGTCAAAGTCACCATGTCACCATTAGCAACGTGCGAAACCTCATGAGCAAGAACAGCTTGCGCTTCATCTTTGGTCATGTTGTGTAACAGGCCACTACTTACTGCAACTAATGAATTGTTCTTTGATGGCCCCGTCGCAAAGGCGTTAATTTCTGGGCTATCGTAAATTGCCACTTCTGGCATTTTAATGCCGCGCTGCTGTGCTTGTTCAGCAACAGTTGCAACCAACCATTGTTCAGTGTCAGTGCGCGCTTGTTCAATAACGTAGGCACCTGTAGATTTTTTTGCAATCCACTTAGACATGAATAGGGAAATAAATGAACCACCGAAGCCAAACACGGCTGCGATGACGAGGATACCGCCAATGCTTCGTGATGAAATACCGAACACGGCAAACAAGATAGACAATACCAGACCAAGTACCAGCATCACTGCCAAGTTGGTCAATAAAAACAGCACTACACGCTTCATACTACATTTCTCCAATCGAGTAAGATTATTCATTAGGAGTCAGCAAGGTGACTCATAATGGATAGCATCACTCAAAACTTGAAGTGAACATCTGCGTATTACATGTTATTTGATTGGACAATCAACATGGTGAGAAATTCACAACAGATGGTAGTTGAATATATATAGGCGAAAACCCTTTACTTCAAGTTTTGTGCGACGTGTAAATGTAACTGTGTGTATCAATGAACGATTTATGCTCAGCGCAAGCCTAATGTGTCCAATAAAGCACCATGAATACGTAACTTAGGTGTGCCTTCAGCATAAGGGCTTTCGGCTAACATTGGCGCTGGCAATCGCGCTTTGAGCGTCGCTAAGTTTTCTTCGTAGCAGTGCATATCTGGGTCCACTTGGTTGGCAATCCAACCTGCAACATGAACGCCTTGATGCGCCAACACTTCCATGGTGAGTAATGCATGGTTTAAACATCCTAATTTCATACCCACAACCAAAATTACCGGAATTTGTGCGGCGCTCACCCACTCGCTCATGAGCTCAGCATCATTAATTGGCAATAACCAACCACCGGCACCTTCAGTCAACAGCACATCAGCGCCCACTGCTTTAATATCTGCGTACGCATCGTGAAGTTTTGCGATTGTCACTTCTTCCCCTACTTGCTTTGCAGCAATGTGCGGAGCAATAGGCGGCGCATAGATGAACGGGTTAACTTGCTCGTAAAGCACATTGGTGTTGCCACTTTCAATTAACGTTAGTGCGTCAGTATTAACCAAACGACCAAACGCCTCTTCTGCACCTGCGGCAATAGGCTTAAACCCAAGCGCTTTGCGTTTATGCTGAACAACGAGCTTTAATAGTAAGCTTGTTACATGGGTTTTGCCTGCATCTGTGTCTGTTGCCGTAATAAAAAACTGTTTCATTTTACTAATTCCAAAAAGGCGACGTTGTAGCTAAGTTTTACCTCGACGCCCTGCTGTTGCAGCGCTTTAAGCACGCCCGCATATTCTAATTTAGTGATAGGCTTTTGCTTTTTCTCAGAGCTAGTCGCACCAATGGCTGATAAGCTTCTCAATGCCTCTGAGGCACTGTTAAAGTAATCGAACAATACTTTTTGCTCTACCCAAGCGAGTGTAAAACCGCTGCTCGTTGCCATCTGCTGTAGTTGTTCCAGTGAGTTAAAGTTATTAATCGCAGTGCGCCCTACGCTTGCAAACGCTTGTTTTACTTCATGCAATGAGTGCTCAGCAACCACTGCCAAAAATGCTCTTCCGCCAGGCTTCAATACACGATGTAACTGTGCCAGTGCACTGTTCATATCCTGTGACCACTGCATCGCAAAGTTACTAAATACGGTGTCTAGTACATTATCTTTGAACGGCAATGCGTCCATATCTGCGCACACCCTTTCACTACGCTGTGTGATTTGCGCAAGCATTTGTGCTGATAAATCCAGCGCTATGTAACGCTGGCTTTTAGCTTGGAGTGCAAAACTATTGACTCCAGGCCCTGCACCTAAGTCCAAACAAACACCTAAGTCTCTTTGACCTATACGCTCAAGCAACATCGAGCTGCTTGACGCTTGGACGCGGGCATTGGCTTGATATTGGCTTGCCGCTTTGGAGAATTGGTTTTGCGTTCTTAATTTAAGTGCTGCGCTCATCGACACTGCTCCAATGCACTGACCAAAGTATCAACATCTTCAAATGTGTGTGCTGCACTGAGTGTTATGCGCAATCGTGCAGTATTTTGAGCCACCGTTGGTGGGCGTATTGCACTAAGCCAGATACCTTTTTTACGCAATGCCTGTTGCATCTCCAACGCGCTCTCACTATCGCCAACGACTAAGGGTTGAATGGGCGTTTCGGATGCCATTAATGCCAAGCCAACGTGTTCACATTGTTTACGCAAATAGCAAATCAATTGCGCCAAATGTTCACGCTCTTGGTGGGCATTAAGCAATTGGGTTAGTCGTTGTGACACCACATCACATTGCAATGGTGAAACAGCCGTTGAATAAATGTAATCGCGATTTGCTTGTAGCAGTAAATCAATCACGTTATTTTTGGCTAACACAATAGCGCCGTTACACGCCATGGCTTTGCCGAATGTGAGCACTAAAATATCAGGTTTCACATCGCGAGCACTTCCGAGCCCTTCATTTAATACGCCAAACCCATGAGCATCATCGAGCATAAACCACGCGTGGTGTTGGTCACAGGTCGCTCGCAACTCTTGCATCGGTGCACAATCTCCATCCATTGAAAAGACACCTTCGCTAACAACCAGTTTATTGCATGATTTGGA
This sequence comes from Pseudoalteromonas pernae, assembly GCF_039831865.1. NCBI lineage: Bacteria > Pseudomonadati > Pseudomonadota > Gammaproteobacteria > Alteromonadales > Pseudoalteromonadaceae > Pseudoalteromonas > Pseudoalteromonas pernae. The sequence continues at coordinate 177,824 of NZ_JBDODM010000001.1, read as the reverse complement.
CTTAGATAATCGTGCTTGTACATGAGCAATATTATTATGATTGAAACGCTGCATTTGTGCGTTTGATTGCAATCCGCCGTCAATCAAGCTGGCGTGGTTGAGCTTATCTTGTACGATAAACCCCTCAGGGGCATCATTGAACAAGGCTTTGAGCACGCTCACATTGGCGCTAAAGCCACTGGCAAACAACATTGCCGCCTCGTAACCTAGCAATTCACAAAATCGCTTTTCCAACTCGCGATGACTGGCGTGATAACCTGTAACCAACGGCGAACTATGCGAGCCAGAGCGCTCATTATGTCCAGCTAAGGGCTTATCGCCGAGCGCAAGATAGTCATTTGAGGCAAAGTTCAAATATGCTTTGCCAGCAACAGTGATAGCGCGCCCAGTGACGTTTTCGACCACGACCCGTTGGCGCAACAAATGTTGCGCATTGCGTTGGCTTAAAACGTCATCTATAAAGTCAAAGGCCATTTATTTCGCTTCGTAAAATAGCTCTGATTCTGCCTTATCGGCAATCGCTGAACTTAACGATGCCTCATAAGCTTCATCTGAGTAATCCTGCGCCTTTTCTGGGTTCATTCCCAATTTGCGGATCAGGTTCATATCAGCGTCGGCTTCTGGGTTTTCAGTTGTCAGCAGCTTATCACCGTAGAAAATTGAGTTTGCACCAGCGAAGAAACACATACTTTGCATTTGCTCGTTCATCGCCGTGCGGCCCGCAGATAATCGTACGTAACTCTTCGGCATCATGATACGTGCAACAGCAATTGTGCGGATGAATTCAAAGTGGTCTAAATCGTCCACATTCTCAAGCGGTGTACCCTTCACCTTTACTAGCATGTTAATTGGCACACTTTCAGGTTGTTTTGGCAAGTTAGCCAGTTGGATAAGTAAACCGTAACGGTCTTTAGCTTGCTCACCCATACCAACGATACCGCCTGAACACACTTTCATGCCGGCATCACGGACATTGTCTAGCGTGTCTAGTCGGTCTTGATAAGTGCGGGTAGTAATGATTTGCTGATAATACTCAGGCGATGTGTCTAAGTTATGGTTGTAATAGTCAAGGCCCGCATCGCGCAGTTGATGTGCTTTATCGTTATCAAGCATTCCCAGCGTCATACAGGTTTCTAAACCAAGCTCCTTTACTTCGCGAACCATTTTTTCAATGTATGGCATGTCGCGGTCTTTAGGATCTGACCATGCTGCGCCCATACAAAAACGAGTCGCACCTTTTTGTTTAGCCAAACGCGCCTGCTCGACTACCTTTTCAACTTCCATTAAGCGTTCACGCTCTAGATCTGTTTTGTAGTGGCCTGACTGTGGGCAATATTTACAGTCTTCAGGGCAGGCACCGGTTTTGATCGATAACAAAGTTGAGATTTGTACTTCGTTCGGATTGAAGTTCTGCCTATGAATGCTCGCCGCTTTAAACAACAGATCGTTAAATGGCATTTCGAAAAGAGCTTTGACTTGCTCGTGGGTCCAGTTGTGACGGATTTGGGCCTGTTCCATAGAGTTCTCTTTATTATGGGCACTAAAACAAATTTTGTATCAGTCTACGAGTTGCCTTAGTATTGTCAACGCAAAACCAAAGTTTAAAGTTTACATATGAGTAATAATTGTACAGATAATCACATTGATGTGGAATTTGATCGCGCGCACATCTGGCATCCCTACACCTCGATGACCAAGCCATTGCCAAATTACCCCGTGACCCATGCAAGCGGCACTCGTATTCATCTTCAAGGTGGTGAATCTTTGATTGACGGGATGGCATCTTGGTGGAGTGCATTACACGGTTATAACCACCCAAAACTCAATGATGCGTTGGTGTCTCAAACTCAACAGATGAGTCATGTCATGTTCGGCGGCATTACGCACAAACCTGCCGTTGATCTATGCAAAAAATTGGTTGAACTGACACCTGAACCGTTAGAAAAAGTGTTCCTTGCTGATGGGGGCTCGGTGAGTGTTGAAGTCGCGATAAAAATGGCTATTCAATATTGGTTTAGCCAAGGAAATCAGCGCAAGCACAAAATCATGACGCCGAAAAAGGGTTACCACGGCGATACTTTTGCAGCGATGAGTGTGTGCGATCCTGTAAATTCGATGCACAGCATGTATCAGGGCTTTTTACCACAGCAGCTCTTTGTGTCACAACCAAAAAGCCGCTTTGGAGAGTCGTTTGATGAGCAAGAGGCGAATGAATTAAACACATACTTTGCTGAGCATCATCAAGATGCAGCCGCGTTTATTATCGAGCCAATCGTGCAAAATGCCGGTGGCATGAACTTCTATCACCCTGAATACCTCAAAGCAGTGCGCAAATTATGCGACCACTATGATGTGCTATTAATTTGCGATGAAATCGCCACCGGCTTTGGGCGCACTGGAAAGCTATTCGCCGTTGAGCATGCGGATATTAGTCCAGACATCATGTGCGTTGGCAAGGCGCTAACAGGTGGTTATATGACGCTCGCAGCTACTTTAACAACAGACAAAGTCGCAAGAGGCATTTGTGAAGGCGAAGCCGGCGTTTTGATGCACGGGCCTACATTTATGGGTAACCCGCTAGCTTGTGCAGTTGCCAATGCGAGTTTGAATCTGCTACTGGAAAATGACTGGCAGCAACAAGTGTCCAATATTAACCAATGGTTACAGGGGCTTACAAAGTGTCTATGTCTAGATGAAGTGGTTGACGTCAGAACACTCGGTGCGATCGGCGTCGTTGAGTTAAACACTAATGTTGATGTAGCTAAGATTCAGAAACACTTCGTTAAACAGGGTGTGTGGATCAGGCCATTTGGGAAACTTGTCTACCTAATGCCACCATTTATCAGTAGCCAGAACGACATTGAACAGTTATGTAGTGCGATATACACAGCAATTGATGGTAAACATTATTAGCTTCACTCTCTCGGCTTTAATGCTTGCTTAGCATCGAGTATCCCAACACTTGGGATACTCATGATGCAACTACCATTCAAATTGATAGGCCATTTTCGCAATGGCGCGCAGTGCTACATTGTGGGTATTTCGCTGCGCATAAAGGTGTTGCATGGCTTTGTCTTTCACCTCACCAACAATCACCTCTTTTACTTGGTAATCCAAAGCGTGTGCGGCTTCAACGTAAGCAACAAATTCCCATTTTTTGATATTAGTATTATCAACGATCACCAGTGGGATCCCCTCTGATAACGCCTTGATATAACGAGCAAGGTTGAGGTTATGGTATTGCGGTAATTTATGTTTATCGAACTGATACTCACCATTTTCTGATAAGAAAAAATCGTCCGTACTGCAAATGAAGTATTGGCTGGCATCACCAGCAACCAAATCATCGGCTAGATTTTGTGCATAGTGGGTTTTCCCACTACCCGGTAACCCTCTTAGAATAACAACTTGTTTCATTAACCACTCACTATAGCTAGCGTGAAGCTGACGCATAAAAACGCCAATGCGACTAAGGATAGTGACGCTAGATGCATCATTTTATTTATCTTTCTGGCTCTTATAATGCCACAAACACAGCATAGACTGCACAGCCCAAGTAAAATTAATGCACAATTTTTTGGTTCCAACAGCCAATGATCACGTGTTTGCACATCAAAATAACGTAAAATACCGTAATCAACTTCGGGGCGGCCATAATGAATGAGTATCAGCACCACGATAAACATCGTCCAACCGAGACCTGCACACCAACCCACTAATTGAAACGGACCTCTCCTATCACCACGTAACATTGTCCGATACTCCCATAAATCCTTGTACCCTTTAAGTTTAGGTGAAATATTAAACACTTTTAGGTAATTAACTCATAAACAGGCCAATTGACAGTTTTTTTCTCGCCGAATCGCGGTTAAGATAGGCCTCTTAACTTACATCATAATTAAGGTGCGCTGAAATAAAGAAGCACCTTTGGCACAAGTAATCATTGGAGTGAAAATGAGCCATACAGCAATCGCCGAGCTATTAAAAGGCGCCGTTGCAGTGGACAGCCAAGTGACCATTAAGGGCTGGCTGCGTACACGTCGCGACTCAAAAGCAGGTATTTCGTTTTTAGCCGTCCATGACGGTTCGAGTTTTGATCCTATCCAAGCAGTCGTGCCAAATACTCTGAATAATTATGATGAAGTAACACGTTTAACCGCTGGTTGTTCACTGTCTGTGACGGGTAAATTGGTCGCATCTCAAGGTCAAGGCCAAGCGTTTGAAATCCAAGCAGAGTCTGTTGAAGTAATCGGTTGGGTAGAAAATCCAGATACTTACCCTATGGCTGCAAAGCGTCACAGCATTGAGTTTCTTCGTGAACACGCTCACCTGCGCCCACGCACAAATGTCATTGGCGCGGTAACGCGTGTTCGTAACTGTTTATCACAAGCGATTCACCGTTTCTTCCACGAACGTGGCTACATGTGGATTAGCACGCCAATCATCACTGCAAGTGACTGTGAAGGTGCCGGTGAAATGTTCCGTGTATCTACGCTTGATATGCAAAACTTGCCACTAACAGACAAAGGTGACATCGACTACAGCGAAGACTTCTTCGGTAAAGAGGCATTCTTAACTGTATCGGGTCAGCTAAACGGTGAGACTTACGCAAGCGCGATGTCGAAAATCTACACATTTGGTCCAACCTTCCGTGCAGAGAACTCGAACACGTCACGCCACTTAGCTGAATTCTGGATGGTTGAGCCTGAAGTAGCGTTCGCTGATTTAGAAGACATCGCTAAACTAGCAGAAGACATGTTGAAATATGTGTTCGCTGCAGTACTTGAAGAGCGCCGTGATGATATGGAATTCTTCGCTCAACGTATTGAAAAAACGGCTATATCTCGTCTAGAAGAATTCGTGAGCAAAGACTTTGCACAAGTTGATTACACAGACGCAATCGAGATTCTTAAAGGGTGTGGTAAGAAATTTGAATTCCCTGTTGAATGGGGCGTGGATTTACAATCAGAACACGAGCGTTACTTAGCGGAAGAGCACTTCAAGTCACCTGTTGTTATCAAAAACTACCCACGTGATATCAAAGCGTTCTACATGCGCCAAAACGAAGACGGTAAAACAGTTGCAGCTATGGACGTTGTAGCGCCTGGCATTGGTGAAATCATCGGTGGTTCTCAGCGTGAAGAACGTTTAGATGTGCTTGATGCTCGTCTTGAAGAAATGGGTCTTAACAAAGAAGACTACAGCTGGTACCGCGATCTACGTCGCTACGGCACAGTACCTCACTCAGGTTTCGGCCTTGGTTTTGAGCGTCTAGTTGCATACGTAACAGGTATGGGCAACGTACGTGATGTAATCGCGTTCCCTCGTACCAAAGGTAGCGCTACTTACTAAGCGTTTGACCAAACATAAAAAAACCGCTCCATGAGCGGTTTTTTTATAGCTATCTATTTCTTTGAATCGAGTTGATGCTCGTAGCTTTATCGCCTTTGAAAGTTACCGTTACGAGATATTCACCGCCAATTGAACCATCTAAACGGTATGACCACGACTCAACCTTCTTGCCCTTGAGCCCTTCTCCTTGGTCAACACCGACAGTTTCTACATCCTTCATCAACGGTTGTCCCAACTTATCAAGGACTTCAATTTTTGTCATACCTGTATGAACCAAATCACCATCTAACAAACGAAAACTTTGCCCAGCGTTTACTACAGAAGAGCTCAAAAGCCCCGCCAACAAAATCACTTTTTTCATAACCTATCCTTGCCGTCATTCAATAAAAAAAGCTTGCGTCAAAATGAATTAACGCAAGCTTAATGTTTGTTTGAGTTACCGAGGTTTTACAGAGCAGCTTCGAGCTCAGGCAACACTTCAAATAAATCAGCTACCAAGCCGTAATCAGCGACTTGGAAGATAGGTGCATCAGGGTCTTTATTAATAGCAACGATGACTTTAGAATCTTTCATACCTGCCAAGTGTTGGATAGCACCACTGATACCGACAGCAATATATAAGTTAGGAGCAACGATTTTACCTGTTTGGCCCACTTGCATATCGTTTGGTACGAAGCCCGCATCAACGGCTGCACGTGATGCACCAATGGCAGCACCTAGTTTGTCAGCGATACCTTCAAGTAGTTTGAAGTTTTCACCATTTTGCATGCCACGACCACCAGATATAATCACATCCGCTGCCGTCAACTCAGGGCGCTCAGATTCGGTTTGTTCATTGGCAACAAACGCACTGTTTGTAGATTCAACCACATGGTCAACGGTCTCAATTGGCGCACTGTTCCCCTGGTCAGCCACATCAAAGGCACTCGAGCGAACGGTAATAATGTGCTGTGACTCCAATGACTTCACAGTTGCGATGGCGTTACCTGCGTAGATTGGGCGCTTGAACGTCTGAGCATCAACAACATCGATGATGTCAGAGATTTGCGCTTTGTCTAACAATGCAGCAACTCGTGGCATCATGTTTTTACCTGTGGTGGTTGCGCTTGCAAACACGTGGCTATAGCCTTCGCTTAATGCAACAACAAGATCAGCACAGTTTTCTGCTAGTTGATGCGCATAAATTGCGTTATCAGCCACTAATACGCGGCTTACGCCAGCAATATTGCTTAGGGCATTAGCCGCATCAGCGAGGTTTTCACCCATGATCAACACGTCAATATCGCCGCCTACTTTGCTAGCGGCATGAATTGTTTTTGCTGTTTCAGGCTTTAATTGGCCGTACTCATGTTCTGCAATAACTAATGATTTCATGACACCACCTTCGCTTCAGTTTTCAATTTATGTACTAGCGTTGCTACGTCAGCTACGATCTCACCAGCTTGGCGCTGAGTCGGCTCTTCCACAGTCACGACTTGGACACGCGGAGCAAGATCGACGCCCATATCTGCTGCAACCTTCACATCCAGAGGCTTACGCTTAGCCTTCATGATATTTGGGAGCGACGCATAACGTGGTTCGTTAAGACGTAAATCCGTGGTAACGATAGCTGGTAGATTCAATGCCACAGTTTGCAGACCACCGTCTACTTCGCGTGTTACATTTACCTTGCCGTCATTTAATTCAACTTTTGAAGCAAACGTTCCTTGCGGCCAACCACGCAGTGCCGCTAACATTTGGCCTGTTTGGTTGTTGTCAGAGTCAATGCTCTGCTTACCAAGAATAACGAGATCAGGTTGTTGCTCATCAATCAGTTTGTTAAGCAATTTCGCCACGTGCAATGAATCCAATTTTTCTTCGCTTTCAATATGAATTGCACTGTCTGCACCAAGCGCTAAGGCGGTTCTTAGTTGTTCTTGTGACGCTTTGTCACCAATGGTTACCGCTACCACTTCAGTCGCTTTGCCCGCTTCTTTTAAACGAATCGCTTCTTCAATGGCGATTTCACAAAATGGGTTCATCGCCATTTTAACATTTGCGAGATCCACATCGCTGTTGTCAGCCTTAACGCGTACCTTAACGTTGTAATCTATAACGCGTTTAATGGGCACTAATACTTTCATATATGCTCCTAAATGAGACGTAGGATAAGGTGTCTAAACTGCTAAAAGCTGCATGTTATCTATTACGACACACAAACCTGACGTTAACGTAAACCTATTTATTTTGATGAAATCAGCCTACTTCCTGTTGACGTAAACGTCAACCTAAAATAACCTTGTCACACTATCTTTTGTGTAACGATTAATTTGCATTTCGTAACACTATACCGTCATCAATAGCAGGGGATTATTATGGTAGAACGTGAGACCATGGAATTTGACGTGGTGATCGTAGGCGCAGGACCTAGCGGTCTTGCCAGCGCCATTAAACTTGCGCAGCTTGCACAAGAACAACAACAAGAATTAATGATATGCGTAGTAGAAAAAGGCTCTGAAGTCGGCGCGCATATCCTCTCAGGGGCTGTGTTTGAAACCAAGGCACTTGATGAACTATTGCCTAATTGGAAAGAGCTCAATGCGCCGGTAACAACCGCCGTATCGAAAGATGAGATCCTTTGGTTTAGCGACGAACAAAACGCGAAAACCATCCCTCACTTTATGGCACCAAAAACGTTCCACAACGATGGCAACTATATTGTCTCCATGGGTAATGTATGCCGATTCCTTGCTGAGCAAGCAGAACAGTTAGGCATTGAAATTTTCCCTGGATTTGCTGCGCAATCAGTGATCATTGAAGACGATGTTGTCAAAGGTATTATCACAGGTGACATGGGTCTAGATAAAGACGGTAACGAAAAGCCGGGCTTTATGCCGGGTATGGAGCTGCGTGCGAAATACACAATTTTCGCGGAAGGTTGTCGCGGTCACTTAGGCAAGCAACTGATCAACCAATTCGCCTTGGATAAAGATTGTTCAGTGCAGCATTACGGCATCGGCTTTAAAGAAATTTGGCAAGTTGACGCTGCAAACCATGAACAAGGTAAAGTAGTTCATGGTACTGGCTGGCCACTAAGTGGTGATACTACAGGCGGTGCATTCATGTATCACTGTGAGGATAATCAGGTAGTCGTAGGCCTGATTGTGGACTTGAACTACTCAAACCCACACCTTAGCCCATTTGATGAATTCCAACGTATGAAACATCACCCTGTATTCGCTAATGTACTCAAAGGCGGCAAACGCTTAGCCTACGGTGCTCGTGCTATCGCAAAAGGTGGTTTACATTCATTACCGAAAATGCATTTTGCTGGTGGTTTACTGGTAGGTTGTGATGCCGGCACTTTGAACTTCGCCAAAATCAAAGGTAATCATACTGCGATGAAGTCAGGCATGATTGCGGCTGAAAGTATTTTCGCAGCGATTAAAGATGGCAAAGAACACACAGAGCTAGCGGACTATGCTGAGCGTTTCAAGGCCTCTTGGGTGTACGATGAACTCTACAGCTCACGTAACTTTGGCCCTGCAATGCATAAACTAGGTAAATTCTTTGGTGGCGCTTATAACACCATCGACCAGAATCTATTCGGCGGTAAATTACCTTTTAAGTTTGAAGACAACACACCGGATTACGCAACGCTACTACCGGCTGATCAAGCAGCAAAAATTGAGTATCCGAAGCCGGATGGTGAGCTGAGCTTCGACAAGCTGTCATCGGTATTTTTATCTAATACCAACCACGAAGAGTCGCAACCGTGCCACTTACAACTCAAAGACGCAAGTATTCCTATTAAGGTAAACCTTACTCGCTTTGATGAGCCGGCTCAGCGCTACTGCCCCGCTGGTGTGTACGAAGTGGATAACTCAGGCGATGAAGCAAAGTTTGTAATCAATGCGCAAAACTGTGTGCACTGCAAAACTTGTGATATCAAAGATCCCAGCCAAAACATCACCTGGGTCACTCCAGAAGGTGCAGGCGGGCCAAATTATCCAAACATGTAATGAGCTAAACCTCATTTCCTAAATTGCAACTGGGGCGTCAGCCCCTTTTTTTGTGCTTAAATTCATACATTTACTATACTCAAACTAAAGACATAAAAATAATAGGAACACACATGCCTCAACAATCTGTGACTTTTCGATTTTTAGCAGAACCCACAGACGTCAATTTTGGCGGTAAAGTCCACGGTGGTGTCGTGATGAAATGGATTGACCAAGCTGGCTATGCCTGTGCTGCTGGTTGGAGTGGTCACTATTGCGTCACTGTCTCAGTGGCGGGCGTTAAGTTTCGCCGCCCGGTACTGGTTGGCCAGCTAGTCGAAGTGCAAGCCTCTATTGCCCACACTGGCAGAACCAGTATGCAAATATTTATTCAAGTTCGTTGTGGGGACCCTAAAACGCAACATATGGTGGAAACCAACCATTGCGTCATTAGCTTTGTGGCTATGGATCAAGCTGGTTACCCAATCGATGTACCTGAGTTCGTTGCAAAAACAGATGATCAAAAGCGCCTTGAAAAGTATGCAATCCGTATGAAAGAAATCGCCATTGAAACCGAAAATCTCCTGCAACAAACAGCGGATAAGGGTTAGTTTGCGAAGATACCCGGCGCTTGTAATTGCGCGCGGCCGCCGATACACTGCCGCGCAGATACAAAGCAATGATTTTTAAGCGCCGTGAACACACCCATAGAAATTACGCCTATTGGCCATATTCGCTCTCCTTATAAACAGAAGTTTGCGATCCCTCGTCAACCTCGCTTGGTTGACACAGCGAAGGCTCAGCTCGTCCTTGAAGCGCCATTTAACAATGAAGAATTCATTCGCGGTATCGAAGAATTTAGCCATATTTGGGTGTTGTTTCGCTTCCATGAAACCGCAGATAAAGGTTACTCAGCACTTGTTCGTCCACCACGCCTCGGCGGCAACGCGCGTAAAGGCGTGTTCGCTACACGCGCAACATTCAGGCCCAATGCGATTGGCATGAGTGCTGTTCAATTGCTCGGTGTAGAATGTAAAGGTCAAAAAGTGGTATTGCATTTAGGCGGCGTGGACTTGCTTGATGGTACACCTGTTGTCGACATCAAACCCTATCTTCCCTACTCCGATGCTCTGACACACGCATCTGCTGGTTTCGCGGATACCCGCCCACAGACGCATATGACTGTCAGCTTTTCCGATGAAGCATTAGCTTTCATCGCTAAGACAGATCCTGAATTGGAATTGCACACATTCATCACCCAAGTACTGCAACAAGACCCTCGACCGGCTTATAAAAAGAACAAAGACGGCGTTCAGTCTTATGGCATGACCTTGTATGACTTTAACATCCGCTGGCATGTAGACGGTGAGCACAACCATGTTGAGCAAATTACTGCGCTTTAGCGCTTTGCCGACGCTCGCTGCACTGCTAAACTAGCGCCAATATTTTATTTTACTAATAACAAAACGGAACCTTCATGCGTACCAGTCAGTATTTACTTGCGACCCTGAAAGAAACACCTTCAGATGCCGAGGTAGTAAGCCACCAGCTTATGCTACGTGCCGGCATGATCCGCAAATTGGCCTCAGGCCTATACACTTGGCTTCCAAGCGGTGTAAAAGTACTAAAAAAAGTAGAAAACATTGTTCGCGAAGAAATGAACAAAGCCGGTGCGATTGAAATGTTGATGCCCATCATCCAGCCTGCTGAGTTATGGCAAGAGTCTGGTCGATGGGAGCAATACGGCCCCGAACTACTGCGTATTGAAGATAGACACAAACGTCCTTTTGCTTTGGGCCCAACTCATGAAGAAGTAATCACAGATTGCATCCGCCGCGAAGTTAGCAGCTACAAGCAATTACCGATTACTTTATATCAAATCCAAACTAAGGTACGCGACGAAATCCGTCCACGCTTCGGTATCATGCGTTCTCGTGAATTCACGATGAAAGATGCCTACTCGTTCCACCTGACTGAAGAATGTTTGGCGCAAACCTATGAAAAGTTGCACCAAGCTTACTGCAATATCTTTGACCGTCTAGGCCTAGATTATCGTCCAGTGCTTGCTGATACAGGTTCAATCGGTGGCAGCTTCTCACATGAATTCCATGTCTTAGCAGAATCAGGTGAAGACGCTATCGCGTTCAGCGATGGCAGTGACTACGCAGCGAACATTGAAAAAGCAGAAGCAGTAGCGCCAAATGAAGCACGCCCTGCACCCTCTAAAGAATTGCAAAAGTTTGATACGCCTAAGGCAAAAACAATTGCTGAGCTTAAAGAACACTACGGCGTTAAGCCGCACCGTGGTGTGAAAACGCTGTTTGTATACGGTGAAGAGAACGAGCAAGGTGAGCGTGGCCTAGTAGCCCTCGTGCTTCGTGGCGACCACGAACTAAACGAATTAAAAGCAGAAAAGCTTGCCGGTGTCTTCTCCCCCCTTGAAATGGCAAAAGAAGAAGACATCCTTGCAGTTGTGGGTGCACGCCCAGGTTCATTAGGCCCAGTAGGTCTTAACGTGCCTGTTATTGTTGATCGCAGTGCTGCCGTACTTGCTGACTTTGTCGCTGGTGCAAACACAGATGATGTTCATTACAGCGGCATTAACTGGGACCGTGATGTAACGGGTTACCAAGTTGAAGATATCCGTAATGTTGTAGAAGGTGATCCTAGCCCATGCGGTAAAGGAACTCTTAGCATTAAGCGTGGTATCGAAGTGGGTCATATTTTCCAACTCGGGACAAAATACTCGCAAGCTATGAACGCTGGTGTACTGGGTGAAGATGGTAAGAACCAAATCATGACTATGGGTTGCTACGGTATTGGTGTCTCACGTGTCGTTGCTGCTGCAATCGAGCAAAATAATGACAAGTACGGCATCATCTGGCCAAAAAATATTGCGCCGTTTGAAGTAGCCATTGTGCCTATGAATATGCACAAGTCACACCGTATTCCAGATATCGCAGAGCGCATTTACAGTGAACTACAAAAAGCCGGTGTAGACGTGTTGTTTGATGATCGAAAAGAACGCCCTGGCGTGATGTTCAATGACATGGAACTATTAGGTGTGCCATACACCCTAGTTATCGGTGAGCGCAACTTGGATAACAACGAAGTTGAGCTTAAAAACCGCCGTACAGGTGAAAAACTGATGTTGGATATCGATTCAGCAGTTGCTGCAATCGTTGAGCAGTTACAAAACGCGTAACACGCCCAAGCAACAGATAAAAAAAGCCAGTCCTAGTTGACTGGCTTTTTATTTGGAATTTGGAACCATTATTGGTAGTCGCGGTAGAACTCCCACACGTCAACTCTCGAGCCATTTTCCAGCTCACAAAAGTACGTCTCCGTTAAAGCACTGCCTTCACTTACGACTTTTCCACCATGCTGAACACAAAATGCTAAAGCTGGATTCTGCATATCAACGTCCTGTTGAATGACCATTTCTTCACTTTGATCTTGGCATGCTAATAAACCAAATACACACAATACTATTGCGATTATACGCATAAGCGCCTCCTGCATCTTATACCAATTCATTCAATCAGCTAATCTTTCTAGCAGGATAAATATCACTTTCACAGTGTTGAAATTTTACTTTGTAGAATAACTACCTGTGCAAATTCACACTTTGATACCCGATGATTCATCCAGCGCTGTCTGTGGTCATACTCTCAACAGAATTGGTATTACTCATTCAACTTCTGTTTGCTTGGTCTCACCATCACTGTTTTAACCAATGCAAACTGAACCGCCCCTTTATGGGGACATTGCTTTGATCACCGATACGTCTGGTTTCCCCTCTTTAATAAGGATGGACACTCTGTATCTATGACCGCCCTCTTGCGGCACCTTAAGTGTAAACAAATGGCTTATGGGCTCATTACTTTGACGGTAGCTGAGTTGCAACGCTTCACTATTGTAATTTTTCACCGGAAAACCAGTGCCACATTGAGATGCCACTTCAATGTGATTACAACTGACTTGGCCTCCATGGCCAACAACCTGCAACTTAACCTCAGTTAACGTGCTGTTGGTTTGGTTTAGCAAATCGACTCCAACAATGTTATGAGCATCATGGTTATGACCATCATCCATGTGGGTCTGACACCCAAAGAGTAATAAAGCCGACAGCACAGTAACAGAGTATTTAACTGTCATTGATTGTTCTTTTTTTAGACTTCTTACTGTCATTACATCTCCCTAGCCTTTTCATTATTACTCTGGGGATCACTGAACATGCAAAACAGCAACACCACCTTTTACCGCGCAGTTTTTATATCAGACGTTCACTTAGGATATAAAGACTGTAAAGCCGCGTACTTATTAGACTTCTTAAACAGCATAAAGTGCGAAACACTTTATTTAGTCGGCGATATCGTCGATTTATGGTCAATGAAGCGCCGCTTCTATTGGCACCCGAGCCATTATCAGGTACTCGAAGCCCTCAAGGAAAAAGTGGAGCAAGGCACCCGAGTTATCTATGTCCCCGGTAATCATGACGAAACCTTACGCCGATACGACCAAGATACCTTAATGGGCGTAGAAGTGCACCGTCAGTTTGAACACATCACAACTCAAAACAAACGGTTTTTGATTCTTCATGGTGATGATTTCGACTCAGCGACACGATACAGCAAGTTAATAAGCATTATTGGCGATACAGCCTATGATTTTTTGCTGTTTTTAAATCGTTGGCACAACCGCGCTCGACGGCTCTATGGTGGCCGATACTGGTCTTTGGCATCATGGATCAAAGCGAGAGTGTACAAAGCTCAAGAGGCGATTCAAGCATTCGAAAATGCCGCCATTCACGAAGCAAAGAAAGGTGGTTATGACGGTATAGTATGCGGTCATATTCATCAACCACAATTGCGTATTTGTGAAGGCGTTGTGTACTGCAATGATGGCGATTGGATTGAAAATTGTACCGCCTTAGTCGAAAACAAAGATGGCAGAATGGAGCTGTTACATTGGTCTGACACCCAACAGGTGCTGGCAACCAATAACCTGCGTCATCTCAATGATAAAGCGGCGTAAAATCATCCCTGCAATGATGCAACCCGCTTACAGAAGGTTGCATCTGCCGCGCAATTCACGTACTAATATCTGCTCACTATAACGACAATAATGGAAGTGAATCTATGTCTGATGAGCAAAATGCCGAAAAGTCTAATCTAGATACGGCCTTTTTCGGTCACCCCAAAGGGTTACAAACCCTCTTTTTCACGGAAATGTGGGAGCGCATGAGTTACTACGGTATGCGTGCCATGCTAGTTTTATTCATGACTGCGTCCCTGCAAGAACAAGGACTCGCCTTTACGGTTGCATCAGCCGCTGCTATTTATGGCTTGTACACGGGTGCTGTATATTTCTTAGGTCTACCGGGTGGTTGGCTATCTGACCGCTTGTTTGGTGGCCAAAAAACCGTCTGGTACGGCGGTATTATCATTATGTGCGGGCACATTATATTAGCTATTCCGCATCCAAGTTCTTTCTTTATCGGTTTGATCTTTGTTGCCACAGGCACAGGTCTATTAAAACCCAATATCAGTGCTATGGTCGGTCAGCTGTATTCATCTGAAGACGAGCGTCGAGACAGTGGCTACGCTATCTACTACATGGGCATCAACCTAGGTTCGGTGATTGGGTACGGTGTTTGTGGCTACTTCATGGAAAATGTGGGTTGGCACTGGGCATTTGGTGCAGCTGCTGTCGGTATGGGCTTAGGCCTTATTCAATATCGCCTAACGCAACCTAACATTGCAGGTATCAATGACAAGCCAGCGAACCCGCTTTCGAAAAAAGGCCAATCGCTAACCTGGACACTTATTGCTGCATTTATCGCTGGCACAGCTCTGACCGTCGTTGCGACCTATCAAGGCTGGTTAGTGATCAACCCAGTCGCGCTGGCTGGTTCAGTGGCAGTAGTGTTTACAGTCACGTTTTTTGTTTACTTTGGTTATATCTACTTCTTCGGTGAGTTAAACGATGCAGAGAAGCAACGCATGTGGGCGCTATTTCTCGTGTGTGTCGCCTCTGCGTGTTTCTGGTCTGGCTTTGAACAAGCGGGCTCTTCACTGAATTTATTTGCGCGAGATTACACAGACCGCCTGATTGGCACTTTTGAAATCCCAACAGCTTGGTTCCAATCTGCCAATGCTCTATTCATTATCATTCTCTCGCCATTCTTCGCTGCACTGTGGATTAATCTTGCTAAGCGTATGATCACACCTTCTTATAGCGTTAAATGCGCCGTCGGCTTAATTATTATGGCAACGGGTTTCTTAGTCATGTTCTTCGCCGCACAGTATGCAGCAGAGGGCTTACGTGTAGCTCCGTATTGGTTGATTACAACCTACTTCCTGCACACTGTTGGTGAATTATGCTTAAGCCCAGTGGCTCTAAGTGCTGTTAGCCGATTATCACCAGCTCGCTATGTTGGCCAAATGATGGGCGTATTCGTATTGACCTACTCTATTGGCAACATCATCTCTGGTTTGCTTGCGGGTAGTTTTGACCCAGAAAACGTACAAGAAATCCCAGGGCTATATATGCAAATAGCGCTATTTAGCATCGGTGTGGGCATTGTGTTAGTGCTGTTCAACTTCAGAGCTAAATATTGGGAGCGCGCTGGACGTGGTGATGACAATACAGACTCAGAAGCCATGTTGAGTGAACAACCGGCTGAACAAAAAGTGTAATCAATAAAATTTACACTAATGCATTAGGCCCCTCATTTTAGGGGCCTTTTTTATTGCAACGCACATTTATTAACCTGCAACTCCTCCGACGATTACATAAAAATACACCTATTCACGCATAAATATGAATTAGCTTCGCAAATTAGGTATTATTATGCCGAAATTTATGCAGTTTTCAGGTAGCAGTATATGAACACCTCTCACGATACGCTGGCCGCCACTTCATCGGCAGCGACAAGTTCATGGAATCGCCATGACACCCAATGGGTTTTAAGTTTATTCGGTACCGCTGTAGGTGCAGGTATTTTGTTCTTACCAATCAATGTGGGCCTTGGTGGATTTTGGCCTTTAGTCATTATGGCATTGGCCGCCTTCCCAATGACCTATCTAGCTCACCGCGGATTAGCAAGGTTTGTATTGTCATCCAGGCGAAGCGATAGCGACTTTACCGATGTGGTACAAGAACATTTCGGCCAGGGTGCAGGTCGCCTTATCTCGTTACTTTATTTTCTTTCTATCTTTCCAATTTTACTTATTTACGGTGTAGGTCTGACCAATACGGTTAACGACTTCACCGTTAACCAACTTGGTTTTGCACAACCACCACGCATTATGCTTTCAGGAGTATTGGTAGCGGCCATGGTTGCCGTGATGCTCGGTGGCGAAAAGCTCATGCTGCGCGCATTTGCAATATTAGTGTATCCACTGGTGGCAATTCTATTCGCATTATCTTTATACCTTATGCCGAATTGGCAAATGCCCAGCACAGAACTCGTCGCATCAACGGACTTTGCCATCAACCTTTGGCTTGCGGTGCCAGTGATCGTGTTTTCGTTTAGTCATGCCGCAGCAATTTCAAGTTTTGCCAATGCTCAGCGTCGACACTATGGTGAGCAAGCGCGTCCTAAGGCAGATGCAATTTTGAAATACACAGCCATTATGTTAATCACATTCGTGTTGCTGTTTGTATTCTCTTGCGTGTTCGCCCTCAGTGCTGAGCAATTACAGGCGGCTAAGGACGCAAACATTTCGGTGCTTTCTTATCTTGCTAACACTTATAACAATCCAATACTTGCCTATGTCGGGCCATTAGTGGCATTTGTTGCCATTACGTCATCCTTCTTTGGTCATTTCCTCGGTGCTCGTGAAAGTTTTAATGGCTTAGTGGTAAAACACTCAAACCTGACGCATAAAAAAGCGGATAAATTAGGTGTGGCGTTGATGTTTATCGCTATCTGGGTATGTGCGGTTTACAACCCGAGTATCTTGGGGATGATGGAAGCGATATCAGGCCCTATCATTGCGATGATTCTGTTTATTATGCCAATGATTGCCGTTTATAAGGTAGAGAGTCTGAAGCAGTATCGTGGCAAATCGAGTACTTATTTCATTCTTTTGGTGGGTGCACTGGCGGTATCTGCATTACTGTATAGCCTGTTAGGCTAAATTAAACGGCACAAAAATTTAGGGGAGCACCGATATACATCGATGCTCCCCTTTTTACATTCTGCGTGTGACTGCCTAACGGAATAACACCTCTTCACGGTTAAACCAATAAGTACAAAATGCCAATAACGCGCCAGCAAGTACCACGGTAGCCGCAAAGATTAAACCTACTAAGCCTAAATCCACAGTGCCTTTAATAATTTCCTTGATAGCCAAACAGATGTTGGTAATAGGGATCAAAGCCGTTTTCGCGTTTAGTTCCATATTCGGCATGATAGCCACGATAATCGGAATAAACACTAGGAACGACAGCGGCGACATGTAGTTTTGCGCTTCTTTGAAGCTACGGGCATAAATAGAAATGGTCAGTGCTAACGAGCCAAATATAGCGGCTACAGGAATAAGCAATAACAAAATCAATAACAGGTCAGTAACCATCACTGATCCAAACGCTTCTTTGAGCATATCTAGTTCAATAAACTGCCCCGCTAGGGTGATCCATAGCCCAAAGCTGAGCACCGTGACCATTGCACTGGTAATGCCGCTACAAAAGACCGTCAGGAATTTACCGAGTACAACCTGTGTACGCGACAGCGGTGTAAGTAAAAGCGTCTCCAAGGTGCCACGTTCTTTCTCACCTGCACCCAAGTCGATTGCTGGGTACATTGCCCCCGTTAATACCAGTGGCAATAGGAGGTAAGGAATGTACGCACCTATCTTTTCACCTAAATTCTCTCGTTGGTCAGCGGTGTTTACCTTCTCAAGTGCGATGGGTTGTAATAATGCCTTTTGCGCATCTGCACTGACCCCCAACTCAATGAGTTTGGCGCTTTGCAGTTGCTGTGCGTATTTATCAGCGACTTCTTTGAGGTTGGTAAACAAGAAATTAATCGTTTGCGCATCATTGAAAATGATTTGCCACTTGCTTTGTTCACCACTATCCAGCGCATCTTTCGCGTCACGTGGAATATAAATACCAACATCGATATCGCCCGCTTCAACAGCTGCTTTTAAATCCTCCACACTGGTGTAAGTATGTTCTTTTTCAAGTGATTTAAAGCTTTTGTGAAAAAACACTTCTTTTGAAAATGGTTCAGCATATTGGGCATTGACGATGGCATAGGTATGCACTTTTTGCTCTGCTTCAATCGCTGCTTTTGATGCCAAGAATCCAACAAGTGCAAAAATTACTGGAAAAATCAGTAATGGCAGTGCCACGACAAACATCAGGGTTTTCTTGTCGCGTAATAGTTCTTTAATTTCCTTCAAAAATACTTCAAACATGACGCTGTCCTTCAAGAATATTCAAAAACGCCTGATTCAACTCTTGGCTTTGGCCCTGCTCTTTAAATGCATCTAAAGTGCCATCAAAACAACTAATACCTTGGTCAATCACACACACTCGGTCGCACAATAGTGCTACTTCATCAAGATGGTGCGTTGAAAACACCACGGGTGTTCCTTGCTCTTTTAGGCTTTTGATAAAGTTGATCACCGTTTGCGTGGTCATAATATCGAGACCTGTCGTGGGTTCGTCGAGAATAACCACCTTAGGTTTGTGAACTACTGCACGAGCAATATTAGTTTTCTGTTTCATGCCGGTAGACAGGTTATCGGCACGCTTATCTAGAAAACTATGCATATCAAGCATGGTGAACAGCTCGTCACAACGTTGTTTAAGCTCCTCACCCTTCATGCCGTGCAGCTTGGCAAAATACTCAACGTTTTCTTTAGCTGTGAGGCGTCCATACAAACCTGTGGAACCAGACAAAAAGCCGATGGCTTTACGACCTGCTAGCGGCTTTTTCACCAAGTCCACACCACCGACTTCGATGCTGCCTTCATCCGGTTTTAATGCCGTTGATAACATACGTAAGGTCGTGGTTTTACCCGCGCCATTGGGCCCTAGTAAACCAAGCACCTCGCCTTGCTCACAATGAAAACCCACATCGCGCACGGAATGAAAGTAATCCTTATCTTCGCGCGGATCTTGATTAGCTTCCGACACCCCTTTTTTATGATCTTTGGTGAGCTTGAACTTCTTCTTAAGCCCGTTCACTCTTATCATTATTATTCTTCCTTCGTTTTGGCCTAAAGTAGTCCGTGTTTGCATAAAATTCGGGGTTGCTGTTGTCATCATGCCAACCAGGAACACCCAAAAGCGGTAACGGCGATAACGCCGTATTGTCTGCCAACACATCCTGTTTACATATCATCTCATACAGACGTTCATCTAGGTAGTCGTATTGGGCACGTAAATCTTTACAAAATATATCTGAAGGTACTTTTAGAAACAGCGCCTTACCCGTTAGCCCTATAAAAGGCTGGGTCAACATCTCATAGTTGGCATGACCGAATGTGTAGGCTCGGATTGATTTTTGCCATTGTTCACGGCGTGCGATGAATACTTCTTGCCACTGATGTGACCGAAACGGCTCTACCCAACTATCATCGGTCACAGCTAAAATCACTGCGCATTCATCAAAAAGCGTTAAGGCATTGCGCTTTTTGCTGCGCTGGCTGCATGGTTGTTTGGCCATTTCTTCGATGTGCAGTTGGTTTAACAATGCTTTGGTTTTCGGAAACAGTTGCCAAATATAGGCACCAAATAAGTCGTGCCAATTCTCGAAGCGCGTGGGCACTTTTCCTGTCTCGTAAATAAAGGTTTCGTAATAGCGGCCGTCTGCTTCGAATTCGTCATTATCAATAAATTCAATGGTATGACCATTCACATTAGTGATCTCGTGGTTATTGAGATCCTTAAGCGTCGGCCAATTACTGTAATCAGCAATTGAAAACAACGCATTTAAATCTGCAAATGCGCCCGTTCGCAAACAATCAGACTGCCAGTTTTCAAAGGGGGTAAAACGTTTCATTCTTGTCTGTATTAGCCGTAAATTTTGCGTAGTTTAGCGCAAAAACTGGTGAAATTTCATCGCTATCCTTATACTGGTTCACTCTTTCAAGCAATGAAATGAAAAACTATGAAGCGCTATATCCCTCTTACGCTTCTCAGCGCAGGCATTTTGGCCGGCTGTGCAAGCACACAAATAACAAATGACGACGTAATGGCAGGCTGGAACAGCATCAACGCAGAAGAACTTGCCGAGCATATAAAAACGCTTGCTTCTGATGAATTCGGTGGCCGTGCCCCTTCATCAAAAGGTGAAGAGTTAACGCTAGCTTATTTAACCGAGCAATTCAAAGCCCTAGGCTTCGAGCCAGGCAATGGTGATAGCTTCTTACAAGAAGTTCCTTTGGTATCGATTGAAGCTGACCCGAATATGACACTGGAAATCGGCGGTAAACAATACCAATACAAAAAAGACATGGTAATGGGCACCAGCCGTATTAGCACCAAAGAAGCTATCAAAGATTCTGAGCTTGTATTCGTAGGCTATGGTGTAAATGCACCTGAGTACAATTGGAATGACTATGAAGGGTTGGACGTAAAGGGCAAAACCGTGGTGATGCTCGTTAACGACCCAGGTTTTGCAACCAAAAACCCAGATTTATTTACAGGCGACGCAATGACCTACTACGGTCGTTGGACTTACAAATACGAGGAAGCAAGTCGTCAAGGTGCTGCGGGGGCAATCATCGTCCACGAAACAGCACCGGCTTCTTACCCTTGGTCTGTTGTTGAAAACTCATGGAGTGGCCCACAATTTGGCTTCCAAAAAGAAAATAACAATATGGACCGTGTGGCCGTTGAAGGTTGGGTGACTGTAGACGTAGCGAAAGAGCTATTTGCAAAAGCAGGCTTAGACTTTGACACTGCCAAAGCACGTGCAGCGCAAGGTGCGTACCACGTAGGTATGGGTGATTTAACTGCAAGTGTTGAAGTAAACAGTGAAATCAAAAAGTCAGTGTCGAACAACTTTATCGCCACCCTTCCGGGTAGTGTTAAACCAGATGAGCACATTATCTATTCTGCACACTGGGATCACCTAGGCACTGATAAAACTCGTAAAGGCGACCAAATCTATAACGGCGCGCATGATAACGCGACCGGTACTGCAGGTTTGATTGAAGTTGCAGAGGCATTTACAAAACTGCCACGCAATCCAGATCGCTCAATGACCTTCTTGGCGGTAACTGCTGAGGAACAAGGTTTACTAGGTGCAAAATACTACGCAGCGAACCCTGTTATTGCGCAGGAAAAAACCGTTGCCAATATCAACATGGATAGCTTGAACCTACTAGGCAAAGTTAAAGATATCAGTGTTGTGGGTATGGGTAAGTCTGAGCTTGATAACATGCTTGCAGAAGCAGCGAAATTGCAGGACCGTGTAGTGTCGGGTGACCCTAAACCAAGTTCAGGTGGTTACTACCGCTCAGACCACTTCGCGTTTGCGAACATGGGTGTGCCTGCAATGTACGCAGGTGGCGGCAGTGAAGCTCGTGATGAAGAAACTGAAACATACCGTAAACGTATGAGTCTTGTGTTGCGTGGTTGTTATCACCAGCCGTGTGACCGCTACCGTGATGAGTGGGACTTATCAGGTGCTGTTCAAGATTTACAACTGTTCTACAAAGTTGGCTTCGACATTTCTGAACAAGCGCAGTGGCCACAGTGGTACCCTAACGCTGAGTTCCAAAGATCTAAATAATATTATTTAGTACTTGGTTCTAAACTATAGTGTGGCCTAACTCTTAGTTGCGCCACACTGCATTTACCCTACTCTTATACCCTACTCTTATTGCAAATAATTCAAAGACGCCCGCGCTCACCTTTCGCTTCAATTTTACTTCATGTTCAAAATAAAATATGTCCCGTTGGTTAGGGGGAAGATAAAATAAGGTAAATTAATGAAGTAGTTAGGATATTTAATATCTTTAACCTGATCTATCAGGCACAAAAAAGGCCCGAGTAGTCGAGCCTTCTTCAATGCATAAACCGCTCTTATGCAGCTGCTTCGCCACCCAACTCTTTAGGGTTCGGACCGTGGTCGTTATCACCGTCTTGGCTATCTTGTACGAAGAAGATGATAAGCACGATGAAACCAATAAGTGGCAAGAAGTACAAAAGCTGCCACCAACCTGAGCGTCCAGTATCGTGAAGACGACGTGCGCCAATCGCTAAACTAGGGATAAGTAGTGCTAGCGAGTAGACGGTGCCAACGAACATTGTGCCCAGTACCATATCGATAACAGTCGCAACGATAGCAAAGATTAGATAAAAAAGAATGAACATCCAGTAGCCTTTGCGGCGAGTACGGCCTGTAAAATCAGCGTATCGCTTTAGCGCATCTGTAAAGTATTCCATAGTAAGTCCTATTTGATTATTGTTAATTCCAATTGGCGAATGAGAGTTTGCCGTTTCTGCCTTATGTACAAAGGCTTAAGTGATGATAATTCAATAACTGAATAAAAAAAACCAGCCGAAGCTGGTTTTTTCATGTTAGAAACAACTGGTGTGACCTGATTAGCTCATCGCCATCAACATTTTTGTAGGCTGTTCTAAATAGTCTTTCCACAAGTTGTTGAAGCGTGCAATGGTGCCACCGTCAATTACACGATGGTCGCCAGACCAACTTACCTGCATTATTGCACGAGCTTCAACTTCGCCCTTGGCGTTAAAGCGCGGTAATTGTTGTACTTTACCTAAGGCAACGATAGCCACTTCAGGCTTGTTGATAATAGGCGTTGCTGTAGTACCACCGATTGCGCCAATGTTGGAAATTGAGATAGTGCCCGATTTTAAATCTGCGGGTGAAACGCGACCTTCACGCGCGCTATCAGTCAGGCGCGATACTTCGTTTGCCACTTCAACAATTGACTTGTTTTGCACCTGCTTCACGTTTGGTACAAGTAGGCCAAGTTTTGAGTCTACTGCCATGCCAATGTTGTGGTCGTCAAAATACGTCAGCTCCGTACAATCTTCATTCACCTGTGAATTAAGCACTGGGAATTCTTTGATTGCTAGTGACAATGCCTTGATGAAAAACGGCATCATCGTCAATTTAACGCCCTGCTGTTTGTATTGCTCTTTCATCGAGCCACGCAGTGCAATAAGGTCAGTTAAATCGATTTCATCGCTGTATGTGAAATGCGGAATAGTTGAGACCGATGCCACCATTTGTTTTGCCATGGCCGCTTTCATGCCCTTGATAGGCTCAACACGCGTTCCACCGCTTACTGGTGCAGGCTGTGCAACAGATGTGTTTGCAGGCGCAGCACTTTGAGCCGAATCTTTACTAGACACAAACTTCTCAATGTCTTCTTTAAATACACGGCCGTTTTTACCACTGCCCGGGACAGTGCTGATATCAATATCGAGTTCACGAGCACGACGACGCACCGCTGGCGAAGCGAGCGCTTTACCTTGCGCTACAGGCTCGCTCGATGGCTTGTTGGCATTTGCCGTCGTTGCTGGTGCCGTTGATTGTGATTCAGTTGCGTTGTCAGAAGAAGCACTTGCAGTCGCACCTGCGGTCGCGCCTACACCAGAGCCTGCAATTTCCATTTGAAACAGTGGGCTGTGTACTTTAGCGATATCACCTTTTTGATAGTAAAGTTTCATCACTTTACCATCGTACTTCGCAGGAATTTGCACCAACGCCTTGTCAGTCATTACGTCACAGACAGGCTGGTCTTCTTTGATGTCATCGCCTTCAGTTACAAGCCATTCAACGATTTCACACTCAACGATGCCTTCACCAATATCTGGTAAGATAAAGTCTTCTAGAGCGGATGTTGACGCCGCTGGCTGTGCTGAACTTGTTTGTGCAACTTCTTTCGATGGAGCTTCTGAAGCCGGTGCTTCACCGTCAACATCCATCGCGAATAATGGTGCGTGAACTTTGGCAATGTCACCTTTAGCGTAGTAGAGCTCGGTGATCACACCATTGTGTACCGCTGGGATCTGAACCAATGCCTTGTCCGTCATAACGTCACAAATTGGTTGGTCTTCTTTGACCTCATCGCCAACAGCAACAAGCCATTCAACTACTTCGCACTCAACGATGCCTTCACCGATATCGGGTAAAATAAAATCTTTAGCCATGTTCGTGCCCCTTAAAACTCAACTGCGTTCTTGATTGCCTCAAACACTTTCAAGGCATCAGGGATGTATTCTTTTTCTAGTGCAAGCGGGTAAGGCGTATCTAGGCCACATACACGTGCAATAGGCGACTCAAGATGCAAGAAACACTCTTGTTGGATCGTTGCCACAATCTCAGCACCAAAACCGTTAGTAATAGGCGCTTCATGGCTCACCACCAAGCGGCCTGTTTTCTTCACTGATTGGGCTACCGTTTCAACGTCCCACGGCAAAATGCTACGCAAGTCGATCAATTCAACACTGATACCCTGCTCTTTTGCTTTTTCAGCCGCAGCGCTGATGATTTCCATCTGTGCGCCCCAGGCAAGTACAGTAACATCCTTACCTTCTTGTACAACTTCAGCTTTGCCCAGTTCAATTGTGTAATCTTCTTCTGGTACTTCGCCTACTGATGCACGATATAGACGCTTAGGTTCAAAGAATATCACTGGGTTATCGTCTTTAATCGCCGCGCGCAACAAGCCTTTTGCTTGATATGGGTCGCGTGGTACAACGATCTTCAGACCAGGGGTGTGGGCAAAGTACGCTTCTGGTGATTGCGAGTGGTATAAACCACCGGCAATACCACCACCGTATGGTGTACGAATGGTCAGGTTACCGACGTTGAACTCATTACCACTGCGGTAACGGAACTTGGCAGATTCATTCACGATTTGGTCAAATGCCGGGAAGATATAGTCAGCAAATTGAATTTCTGCAATCGCTGGTGCACCAAACGCGGCAAGGCCGTTGGCGAAGCCAGCAATGCCTTGTTCAGTTAGCGGTGTATTAAACACTCGGTGCTTACCGTATTTTTCTTGCAGACCAGACGTTGCGCGGAATACACCGCCAAAGTAACCCACATCTTCACCAAAGATACACGCATGGTCATTTTCGGCCATGGTGATATCCAGCGCAGAGTTAATAGCGTGGAGCATATTCATTGTTTTCATTATTTGATTCTCCCTGCTGTTATTGGATACGCATCTGGGTATTTCTTAATGTGTTCTTTAAGCTGCTCGTACTGCGCTTGTAGGCTAGGAATTGGCGTGTCGTACACGTCACTTACTAACTCTTCAAGAGCTGGCTTAGCCACTTTTTCAGCTACTTTAAGCGCATCAAGAATTTGCTCGCGGATTTTATCTTTTGTTTGCTCGTCTTCTTTTTCGTCTAACCAGCCTTGTGCAAGCAACCAGGTGCGGAAGCGTTGAACTGGGCAGTTTTCACGGAAGCTTGCTTCTTCTTCTTTAGAACGATAACCGCTTGGGTCATCAGACGTAGAATGCGCACCTAGACGATATGCAATTGACTCGATAAGAACCGGTTCGCCTGTTGTGGTTGCGTGTTCACGAGCTGCTTTTGTTGCAGCGTAAACCGCTAGCGCGTCGCCACCATCAACACGAATAGTTTTAATGCCGTAACCAACACCGCGTGAAGCAATACCATCACCAGCAAATTGTTCTTCTGCAGGCGTTGAAATTGCATAACCGTTGTTACGTGCAAAGAAAATAACAGGTGATTTATGCACAGCAGCCATGTTCATACCTGCGTGGAAATCACCTTCTGACGCAGCGCCTTCACCGAAGTAACAAATAGTGATGTTATCGATTGTGCTTGCAAGCTCGCCGGTTGCTTTATCAATGTGTTTGATCTTCTGACCGTACGCATAACCACTGGCTTGAGGGATTTGTGTCCCAAGCGGTGAGGAAATCGTCATGTAGTTGAGTTCGCGTGAACCATAGTGGATTGGCATTTGGCGACCTTTACCCAAATCCAGTTCGTTTGAGAACATCTGGTTCATAAACTGTTCAAGCGTAAAACCACGATAACGAAGCGCTGCCTGCTCACGGTACTGTGCCATGATCATATCAGCGTCATCCAGTGCTGCAGCGCTTGCAGTCACCGCCGCTTCTTCACCGAGACACTGCATGTAGAAGCTAACACGGCCTTGACGCTGTGCCGCTTGCATGCGCTCATCTAAAGCGCGAATAAAACGCATAGTGTCGTAAATTCTAAGCGCGGTTGTTTTATCAATTTCTGGTAATGTTGCGCCTTGTGCCAACTCGCCTTGTTCATTAAGAACTCGGTAAGTTGGGATGCTGAGCGCGTGCGAATCAATAAACGCGAGTTCGTGACTGATGTTCAACGAAACATTATTGGGGTTAGTCATAACCTTCCCTTCTCTTGTTGTCATGTCGCTGGGCGTGGAATTGTTATTGTTACTTTTTGAACACTCTTGGATAAGTAATAAACAATCCAATTGTAGCTCATATGTAGAATAATATTTCTACAGTTCACGCCTAGCTTAAATTATGCTGCCGCCACTTTACGTCAACGTAAAGGCTTATTCAACTAATCATAGCTGAATTATTGCATCATTCATAACCACAGGGTGGCAAGTTGCGTGTACGCCTCATAACCTATTGAAAATAAATATAATTACGAGGCAAAGTGGTCGGATCAGACGAAGTCATCTGTTAGTTTTGTAGGGATTACAGTAAGCAGCGCACGTTGACCAAGTGCCACATTCGCATTAGGGAAAATGATTGCTTCGCCTTCTACCTCAGCACGTATTTCTTGGCCGCCATCTTGCCCTAGCAACTCACCCTTTGCGAATCCGGTAAAGTTAGGAACGTTGTCAGCAAAGGTAAAAGAAAAGTTCTCGTTAGTACGGTTGATAGTGCGGTATACAGAAAACAATTCTACATCTGATTCATTAAGCTCTGGATAAACAACTTCATCTTGAGTGATCAACGCGGTTAATGTTTGCTTCGCTTGGGCAAAACGCGCCATATCATTTTCGCCAAACGGGCGAACTTTTCCTAGTTCGACTGTGAATGCGTCTGCACCAAAGGTAAATGATGAGAAATAACTGAAAGTGGAGGCAGGCTCCGCCATTAGCAGCACAGTTTGCACGCCACAACTTAACAAGAATTGCAGTTGCTCGCGTTTATGTGGTTTGCCATGCAAAAATGGATAAACCGCAAATTTCTCATTCTTAGAATCGCGGATCGCTGTATGTAAGTCATAATGTGCGCGGTAGCGTCCTTCCCCTGGACAAGTAAAAAACTGCTCAACATATTGTTCCAGCTTTTTAGCTCTGTCTCGCTCAGGATTAGTTACGTCGCCTACACTGTGTTTTCCGCAGAATAAACGGTTTAAGTTCTCGTCGACAAAACGCTCACCGATATTAATTGATTTAGGGTTGCCAAAGATAAACATCACACGCTGACGCAAGGTCAACTCGCCAAGGATAATACCTTTAATCAACTCGTCACAGATTTCGATAGGGGCTGTTTCGTTGCCATGTACAGCGCTAGAAAATACGAAATCTTTGTTGCCAAATTGCGCTGGCGTAAATTCGATGACTCCTGTGTCAAGGACCTTTACATTTGTGCCATTCTCAAGCGTAAACTGCTCTGCAGGCAGACTGAACTCATTTTCACGAGTGATAGATAGGAAATCACCAGTGTCTTTTAATCGTTGTAAATACATAAAATTCCTTAGTGAGAGCGTTATAAACGAATGAGGAATAAATTAAAGATAGAAAAAAACCAGTCCGTAGACTGGCTTTTAAATATTGTTTGCAATTAAGCGATAGCGCTATTCACCAGCTCGACTGCTGCTTTTTCTAGTTGTTCGAGGTGTGCTTCACCTTTAAACGACTCAAAGTAAATCTTGTAAATATCTTCCGTGCCTGAAGGTCGCGCTGCAAACCAGCCGTTTTCAGTAACAACTTTAAGGCCACCAATGGCAGCGCCGTTACCCGGTGCATGGGTTAGCTTGGCAATAATCTTATCGCCTGCGAGCTCTGTAGCAGTGATATCATCCGCACTAAGCGCTTTAAGTTTGTTCTTTTGTTGGGCATTCGCTGGCGCATCGATGCGCTTGTACAGCGGTGAGCCAAATTTCGCAACTAACTCTTGATAGTACTCAGATGGCGATTTACCTGTGACGGCCAAAATTTCAGCCGCTAACAGTCCCATGATGAAACCGTCTTTGTCGGTACACCAAGTAGTCCCGTCCATTCGCAAGAACGTAGCACCTGCGCTTTCTTCACCACCGAAACATATTGTGTTATCGGCAAGGCCATCAACAAACCACTTCATACCTACTGGCACTTCGATTAGTTCTTTGTCATGACTGGCTACCACTTTATCAATAATGGCACTTGAGACGAGCGTTTTACCCACTTTTACGTCTTTGCCCCAATCACGATGCGTAGTTAGGTAGTCAATAGCAACTGCTAGAAAATGGTTTGGATTCATCAATCCATCTTTTGTCACAATACCGTGACGGTCGAAGTCTGGGTCATTACCAATACCAATATCAAATCGGTCTTTAAGACCAATTAGATTGGTCATAGCATACGGTGAAGAGCAGTCCATGCGGATTTTGCCGTCTTTATCTAAAGGCATAAAGGCAAAGCGAGGGTCCACCTCATCGTTCACAACCGTCAAATTTAAACCATACTCTTTGGCAATAACTGGCCAAAAATTAATGCCTGAGCCTCCCAGTGGGTCTATGCCTAGGCTAATGCCAGATTTTGCAATCGCATACATATCAACAACATTAACTAAATCAATAACATAAGGAGTTTTCAGATCGGCATATTTGATAAAACCCGAGCGAATGGCCTGAACGTATGGGAACAGTTCAACTTCAACTAAATCTTCAGCTAATAGTTTATTCGCGCGGTCTTCAATCCATTTAGTTACGTCGGTGTCAGCTGGACCGCCATTTGGTGGATTGTACTTGAAACCACCATCTTCTGGTGGGTTGTGTGATGGTGTAATAACGATACCATCGGCCAATTCGTTTGGATTTTCGCGATTATGAGAGACCACAGCGTGGCTTATCACCGGTGTCGGTGAATAGTCACCGTCTTGTTGGGTGATCACCTGCACTTCATTGGCAACAAGCACTTCAACTGCAGAGTTAAATGCGGCCTCAGACAATGCGTGGGTATCTTTACCTAAGAATAGCGGGCCAAAGATATTGTTTTGTTTACGGTAATCACAGATAGCCTGAGTAATTGCCAAGATATGTGATTCATTAAACTGCGTATTTAAGGAACACCCACGATGACCAGATGTACCGAATGCAACACGGTGCTCTGGATTTTGTTCAACATCAGGTTCATGGAGATAATACGCACTCATCAACTTAGGAATATTTACGAGTTGAGACTGTGCTGCTGGTTTTCCTGCGTTTGGGTGAACGGCCATGCATGGCTCCTTATAAATAGTCGCGAATAATCTCTGCTTGTTCTTTTGAGTAACCTAGCTCCAGTGCTACTTCGTGCAACATCATTTTCTTGCGCGTCGTATTTGAGTTCGTCATTACCCAATAAGGACTGTCATCAATGTTCTTAGGATTCAAACTGCTACCGCTAGCCTGAAGCTCTTCTTTGCTGGTCGCAAAGTAGCGGCGGTCACGGCCTTTAATGTTTAACACTCTATCAAAAGTATTTTTATGACTACGGTGAAATGCAGCAAGAATGAATAAGAAGCGACCTACGACCCCTTTTTGCATCGCCAATTCTTCTTTATTAAGAATATCGAACACAGATCCCTGAGATTGCGGTGCGGGCTTAGGTTGTTCTTCAACAACTTCTTCTGATTCTGACGCTTCTTGCGAAGGTTGAGGCTCGTCAACCTTTGCTGGAGCAGACACAGAGGCGTCTACACTTTGCAGATTCAATAAACGACGTAAGATGGTGGAAGCACTTTCGCCAATGCTTTGCGTATTACTGGCGATGTATTGATATAGCTCGTCGTCTATTTCTATTTTTTTCATGATATTCCTGTCGTTACTGCCATGTCTTTCATGCAATGCAGAATTATACCCAAGTTACCTGAATAAGCTAGGGCGTACAACATAAGGGTACGAGTAAAAAGATGAAATTTTTGAGTGTTTAACGCTAGTTGCCAAAAACAGCGTATCTCGGGCACAATTGCCACCTTTATAAGATTATGTCGGCGCTATCTATGTTATTGAATTATCAAATCAGCGGTCTTGAACCCACTCAAGCTAAAACAGTCATTGTGATTCATGGACTATTTGGTTCACTTGATAACTTAAAAGTGGTTGCCAGACCACTTAGTGAAATGTTTCATGTGATCAACGTCGATGTGCGTAACCATGGTAAATCGTTTCACAGTGACACTATGAATTACGACGTAATGGCTCAAGATATTGTCGCCTTGATGGATGAGCTTGGAATAGAAAAAGCGCATTTAGTTGGCCACTCAATGGGCGGGAAGATTGCCATGCAAGTTGCCCTACTTCACCAAAATAGAGTCGATAAGCTTGTGGTTATGGATATCGCACCGGTGAATTACCATGCTCGACACGATGCTATAATTCGTGCGCTCGAAGAAGTTGCGGCTGCACACATCACATCTCGCAATCAAGCCGATGAAATCATGAGTCAATTCATTGAAGAACCCGGCGTGCGCCAATTTTTGGCCAAAAGTTTAGCCAAAGCAGACGACGGTACTTTGTATTGGCTATTTAACTTACCCGCCCTTAGCCAACAATATGAGAATATTCTCGCTCAGCCAACTGTAAATGATTCTTGTTTATGTGATACACTTTTCATCAAAGGTGCTGACTCTGACTACATACTTAGCGAACACCGTGAAGTGATCGCGACTATGTTTCCTAATGCTAAAGCGAAGGTGATACAAGGCGCAGGTCATTGGCTTCACGCACAAAAACCGGCAGCCGTTAATAAATCCATTGGTGATTTTTTAACACGTTAATCCATATCAATATTTTGTGGTGGCTAGGCCGCTATAATGTTGGGGTGTAAAAGCACATTATTGCCTAAATTATTCGGATTTAATGTGCTACACTACGCGCCGTTTTACAAATAGGTAGCAGTAAATGGTCGACCAATTTATCACTGGACTCGATACCCTAGGGTTATATTTTGGCCTTGCTGGAATCTTTTTTTTCATCGGCATGGCAATTCAAGACGTACTGAAAAAAGGCGATGTGCCTAAGTTCGGCCGTTATGTAGTTTGGCTTGTGTTGTTTTTAGGTTGCTCCGGTTTTATAGCAAAAGGCCTGATTCAGGTGTTTTGGCAAGGAGCAGGTGTGGGATAACCATGGCCAAGTCAGAGCTAGATAGAACGACGCTCGATTTATTCGAGTATGAGCGACGCCCGGGGCGTCCGAAAACAAACCCACTCCCTAGGGAGTTACAGTTAAAGGTTAACAAGCGTAACCAGCTTAAGCGTGACAAAGCGCGAGGGCTTAAACGCGTAGAATTTAAAGTTTCATCAGAGTTGTATCAAGCGTTGAATGATATGGCGGATGCGCAAAATATTAGCCGTAGTGCGCTGATTGAAACCATTTTGCAAGAACGATTGGCTATTGATACTTAAAAGGTTATTTATTCATGGCAAGTGTAGGTATATTTTTTGGTAGCGACACGGGTAACACTGAACACGTTGCGAAAATGATCCAAAAAGAGCTCGGCAAAAAATTGGTTGCTGTGCACGACATTGCAAAAAGCAGTAAAGAAGAAATTGCAGAATTTGACCTGCTACTCTTTGGTATCCCTACTTGGTACTACGGTGAAGCACAATGCGACTGGGATGACTTTTTCCCTGAGCTAGAAGAAATCGACTTCGATGGCAAACTGTGTGCGATTTTCGGTTGTGGTGACCAAGAAGATTACGCTGAGTACTTCCTCGATGCTATGGGTATGGTTAATGACATCATCACCGAGCGTGGTGCAATCGTTGTCGGCCATTGGTCAACGGACGGTTACAACTTTGAAGCATCTAAAGGTCTCGCTGATGACGACCATTTCGTTGGTCTAGGTATCGACGAAGACAGACAGCCTGAACTGACGGAGCAACGCGTTAAGCAATGGTGTGCACAAATCCATGAAGAAATGTGCCTCTCTGAGCTAGAAGACTAATAGTTAAGCAGTCAAGTGTAACTTGCCTTTACACTTGACACTTAAGCACGTTATTCTTAATTTTTAAATGCGTCGAGCGCTCGGCAGTAATCGTCGAAGTGCAAAAAAAATATAATTGAGAACAAGTTGAATGACTGAACATAATCTAGAGCTTAAAAAAGCAGGCCTGAAGGTCACACTTCCACGGATCAAAATACTAGAGATTCTACAGTCACCTGATAACCAACATATCAGCGCTGAAGACGTCTACAAAATCCTGCTTGATAATAGCGAAGAGATCGGTCTAGCAACGGTTTATCGTGTACTTAACCAATTTGATGATGCCGGTATCGTTACACGCCACCACTTTGAAGGCGGTAAATCGGTATTTGAACTCTCAGGTTCAACGCACCACGATCACCTAGTGTGTTTGAAGTGCGGTCGCGTTATCGAATTTGAAGATGACTTAATTGAACGCCGTCAGGTTGAGATTGCTGATACTAACGGTATCAAACTGACTAACCACTCTTTGTATCTTTACGGTGAGTGTGTTGACACAGAAGCATGTAAGCAATACGCGTCAGAAAATGGCTAAGTCCAATTAAAGCGTTGATGAGAACCTGCCTTGTGCAGGTTTTTTTGTGTCTAAACAAAGCCCCTGCAAAGCCCGCGAACTAAAAAATTGCACAAACTCTCGCCGCCAAAATTTTACTAATATTCAAGCGGCACATACGCTTAACTTTACTATAATTGATTGTAACTAATATAGTTACTGCTTTATTTGATTATGAGTGAGACGCGAAAAGGCTGAGGTACATGCAAGAAGAACTACTTAATTCCGTTATAAAGCTAACGAAAACGCGCGATGTAAACTCCTTAGAATATTCACTCGTCACGACATTGCATGAATTTATACAATGCAAAGAAATTGCTGTGTATAAAGATATGCAAGACTCCGGACAGCGCATCATCGAACGCAGTTTAGTGCTGCATTTTAGTGACGAAAAACGTTATCACTGGGAAGATAATTGCTTTATAGAAGAACCTGAGCCGGAACTCATCTCCTGCTTACAGTCAGCCTGTATAATAACTGTGCAAAGCAGCGATGGTATTGAGCAACGTTGGTTACCAATATCCATTTTCGACAAACCCATTGTCGCCATAAAACTGGTGACTAAACCACTTAACTCCAGCCAGCAAGTCCTACTCAATGCGTTTTGCCGAATCTACGAAAACTACCTTACGATCCTTAACGAAAATGAGCGAGATAAGCTAACAGGATTACTCAATAGACAAACATTTGAAAGTAGATTCAAACAGTTGCTAGAAAAACAGGTGATGAGTAAGAAAGTTATCGCCAAAGATAAAAACGCCCGCAAACGTCATCCCGAAAGCTGCTCGTGGTTAGCTATGGTTGATATCGATCATTTTAAACTTGTGAATGACAGCTATGGTCATGTCTGTGGCGATGAAGTGTTATTGATTTTAGCGCAGCAAATGCGCAGTTTCTTTCGTGCCTCGGATCTTATTTTCCGCTTTGGCGGCGAAGAGTTTGTGCTGATTTTTGAGCCATGCCTTCAAGAAGATATCAAAGAAAAAATGACTACGTTTATGGATCATATCCGCTCCATCACCTTCCCATTTGTTGAACAACTAACGGTGAGCGTCGGAATGGCCAAAATAAGCCCGTATGACTTCCCTATCAGTGTTTTAGAAAATGCGGATAAAGCCTTGTATTACGCAAAAAATAATGGCCGTGACCAAATGCACTTCTTTGATGATTTGCTCAATGAAGGCTTACTCAATAATCAAGAGCCAGAGGCCGACGATGACAATGTCGACCTCTTTTAATGTGCTTTTTATTTAAGAATACAGCTGTGCGATGTAGGACTTTGCCGCCGCTTGCCATGTATAACGACTGCCTTTTGCCGCTTTACTCAGCTGTTGCCATTCACTAGGCTCGTTATCGTACATCGCCAAGGCTTTGTCCATTTTAGTAAGCATCTCCTTGATTTGCGTAGCAATAGAAGAGCCGCCAAATACAAAACCGTTATCACCGTCAAGCACCGTATCTTTCAAACCACCCACACCGTGAACTAAGCAGGCTGTTCCACTGCGCATAGCAAGCATTTGACTGATCCCACAAGGCTCGAATGAGCTCGGCATAAAGAATAATTCACCCTGTTGGTAAATAGCGTCACCCAACTCAAGTGCAAAACCATTGTAAAATAGAAAGTTATCATGCTTACCCATGGCGCGATTAAACAGTTGCTCGTAATGAGCATCACCAGAGCCCAACATCACAAAGGTTTTGTCATATTTATCAAGTAATTCCAATACGTGGTCTATCACCAGCTTGCCCTGATAATGCTCCCCCAACAACGCCACTTTTTGGTTGGTTATTCGGCCAACAGAGCATAACCAAGGCGTTAAGCCCTGTGTTTGCCATTGTTGTGCACGCAGATGAGCGACATAGTGATTACTCTGTAGCTGGCTTTTGGCGCTGATCCATTGAATTAAAGCACGGTCACTAAGCTGCCACAGCGACTCCATGGTGTACTCAGGCAAGGCTTTATCGTAGTCGCAACCGTTTAGGATACCAACTAACCGACCTTGCTGGTGAGCTTGTTGCAGGTCTAATTCCAAGCCTTCCCCGCCAATAAAGCCACGTTCGTGATCACTAGGGCGCATGACCTCTTCTACATAGGTCGGTGAAACCACATGTACTTTGTCGCACAATTGCAGCGCTGCACGCATAGGGTTGTAACAATGCGCATAATGCCTATCGCAAATGCGCTGACCGTCGTAACCAAGCCAAGGAAACCAGTGTTGCAGTGATGAGTCGTCGCCACTAAACGGACGAGTTCCCTGTAAGGCGAGATTATGTACGGTGTAAACTGTCGATATTTCTTGTAGCTGCTGATACTGCGGCGCGTAAGCTCTAAGCACTGCTAATGATGCCGCGTGCCAATCGTGCAGATGCAGCACTGACAATTTGCCAAATACGCCCGATGTAATTGCTTCTGCCACGGCAAGCGAAAACAGCGCAAACTTACTGGCATCCCCAGCGAATGGGCGGCCATCGGTATCATCAAAATAAACTTGTTCACTGTTCAGCCAGGGGTGACTAATCACGTAATGTGTCACACCTGATTTTTGCAGTACGCGGTACACGTCTAATTGCAGTGCACACGATGCAAAATTAACACTGACCTGCGCGCACAAGGTTTGTTCTTCGAGTTCTAGGCATTGGTAATGAGGCAACACTACGTACACCTCTTTACCCAGAGCAGCAAGTGCCAGCGACACATCGCCGACAACATCTGCCACTCCACCTACTTTTGCGCCTTTAATGCTGCTGCTTTCAGCACTGACAAATAATACTGCACTCATTTTTTTTTACGCCATATCATCAATAGGTTATCTTTTCTCTGCTAACGCAGTGAGCATATCACGCGTAACCAAAACGATGCCATTTTTCGAAACTCTAAATCCATTCGCTCGGTCTTGGTCATGGTTAACCCCTATGTGCAGACCTTCAGGGATCTGACAGCTGCGGTCGATAATGGCGCGCTTGATGATACAGTTTCGATTGATTTTGGCTCCTGGCAAGATAACCGACTCTTCAATCTCACAGAATGAATGTACATAAACGTTAGAGAACAATAAGGATTTTCTGACCGTTGATCCGGAAATAATACAGCCACCGGATACCGTTGAATCCACCGCCATGCCGCGTCTATCTTCGTCATCAAAAATGAATTTTGCTGGCGGTAATTGCTCTTGATAAGTCCAGATTGGCCATGTTGGGTCATATAAGTCGAGTTTAGGTTGGGGTGAAACCAACTCCATATTCGCTTCCCAGAATGAGTCTAGGGTACCTACATCGCGCCAATACGGTTGGGTATCAGCCGAGTTTTCTACTCCATTATGACTGGGCTCAGTAAATGGAAAAGCAAACACCTTATGCTTGTCGATAATCGCTGGGATAATGTCATGACCGAAGTCACGCCCTGACCCTTCTGTTTGCGCGTCACGTTTGAGCTGCTCAAATAGGAACTCGGTATTGAATACATAATTACCCATCGACGCCAAACAACGCCCCTCTTTCCCCGGGATTTCATTGGGCTGTTCAGGCTTCTCATCAAAGCGACGCACTCTGTTATCTTCATCAACAGTCATCACTCCGAAAGCACCCGCAGCCACATCAGTGTCGACTTCAATACAACACACCGTCATATCAGCACCTGTCTCCACATGTTTCGCTAGCAAGGCACCATAGTCCATGCGATACACATGGTCGCCTGATAGAATCATGACGTAACGCGGTAATTCATGACGAATAATATCCATGTTCTGAAATACCGCATCAGCAGTCCCACAATACCAGTCATCCCCATAACGCTGTGATGCTGGCAAAATCTCCACTGACTCACCGAGTTCCTTCTTGAAGTGACCCCAAGCTCGGTTCACGTGGCGTATAAGTGAGTGCGACTTATACTGAGTTGCCACGCCCACGCGTCTAATTCCAGAGTTGATACAGTTCGATAGTGGGAAATCGATAATACGGTGCTTGCCGCCGAAGTAGACAGCAGGCTTGGCCCGCCAATCAGTTAATTCATGCAATCTCGAACCACGACCACCAGCCAAAATCAACGCATAGGTGTCACGTGTCAATGTACTGATGTAACGGTTTGCATAACTTGGCATATTATTCTCCTTGGCTGTTCATAGTGTGTTGTAGCTGCCAAATTTCTTGGCTGTATTGAGCAATTGTGCGATCACTCGAAAAAGGTCCGGACGCAGCGGTATTTAACACGCTCATTTGCGTCCATTGGTTTTTATCCTGATAAGCTATTGCGACTTGTTCTTGTGCCTTGCAGTAAGAAGCAAAGTCGTAACACGTCAGCCAAGGATCTGAATTTGATTTCAAAACGTTCACGATTGGGTTGAAAATACCTGGTTCACAAAGATTGAAGTGACCGCTTTCAAGCAGTGCGATAACCGCACTCAAATTACTGTCGTTATTGATGATGTTCATAGCGTCATAATTGGCGCGAATAGCATCAACTTCATCCACTTGGGCACCAAATACAAAGAAGTGTTCGCCGCCAAGCGCTTCAAGCATTTCCACGTTTGCACCATCCAACGTACCTATAGTCAACGCGCCGTTCATCATGAACTTCATGTTGCCAGTACCTGAGGCTTCTTTACCGGCCGTGGATATTTGTTCTGATAAATCAGCCGCAGGGCAAATTGTTTCCATCGCCGTGACGTTATAGTTCGGTAAAAATGCCACTCGTAGCCACGGTTGCGCTTTGGGATCGTCATTGATGGTGTGCGCTACGTTACAAATAAGTTTGATAATCTGCTTTGCCATGTCATAGCCTGGCGCCGCTTTACCACCGATTAGCACACAGCGCGGTACCATACCCTCGGTATCGCCATCGCAAATACGACGATAAAGGTGGATAACATGGAGGATATTCAACAGTTGGCGCTTGTATTCATGAATCCGTTTCACTTGCACGTCAAACATCATCTGAGGGTCAAATTTCACGCCACACTGTTTCTCAACCAACTCACATAACTTTTGTTTGTTCTCGTATTTCACTTGAGCCCAATCTTTAAGTAATGCTTGATCATCGTAATAGCGACGCAACTGGCTAATTTCCGAGAAGTCTTTCACCCAATGATCACCAATCTTACTGTTGATCAATGCGGCTAATTTCGGGTTACAGTGGGCTAACCAACGTCTTGGTGTTACACCATTAGTTTTGTTATTGAACTTTTCAGGCCAAAGGTCATAAAAATCTTTGAACAACTGCTCGCGTAAAAGCTGACTATGTAACGCAGCCACGCCATTTACAGAATAACTTCCCACTATTGCGAGGTACGCCATGCGCACTTGCGGATAATCACCCTCTTCTATTAGCGACAAGGCACGTTGTTTGTCACTGCAACCAGGCCATTTTTTCGCAACCTCGACTAGGAAACGGGCATTAATTTCATAAATAATTTCCATCAGCCGTGGCAGCAAACGTTGAAATAATGCCACTGACCAGCGCTCTAATGCCTCAGGCAACAAAGTGTGGTTGGTGTACGCCATAGTTTTAGTGGTTATCTCCCACGCGGTGTCCCACGACAACTCGTGTTCATCGACCAACAAACGCATTAACTCGGCAACGGCGATACTCGGGTGGGTGTCGTTTAATTGAAACACGTGGTAGTCAGCAAACTCTGTGAAATCCTCGCCATTGATGGTGATCCAACGATTGATGCGGTCTTGTAACGACGCGCTGCATAGGAAATATTGCTGGCGTAAACGTAGTTCTTTACCGTTCTCCGAGGAATCGTTTGGATACAAGACCATGGAGATTTGCTCGGCCAAGTTCTTTTTCGCAACCGCTTCAGCGTAACCACCTGCGTTAAATTCGCTTAAATCGAATTCGTCGGTCGCTTCACTTTTCCACAAGCGTAAGGTGTTAACCACATCATTGCCGCATCCCGGTACAGGCACATCGTAAGGCACGGCGAAAACATCATGAGTATCAACCCAAACGCGGTGCAAGCGCCCTGATGGGTCCTTGTGCACATCAACATGACCAAAGAATTTAACTCGGACAGTTTTATCTGGTGCCGGCAATTCCCATGGGTGCCCTTCGTGGAGCCAGTGATCTGGTTGCTCAATTTGATAGCCATTTTCGATTCGCTGGTTGAACATGCCGTATTCGTAACGAATACCGTAACCCGTTACGGGCAACGCCATCGCCGCACAACTATCCAGGAAACAGGCAGCCAAACGACCCAAACCACCATTACCCAACCCTGCATCGTGCTCAGCCTCACCAACACGTTCAAGTTCAGCACAATAATTAGCGAGGGCTGCTTTAACTTCCTTTTCCATCTCTAAATTCAAGATAGCGTTGTTTAAGCTGCGGCCAATAAGAAACTCCAGCGATAAATACGCCACCGAGCGCTTGTTGGCGTTCTCTTCTCGCGTTTGTCGCATGCGTGCCACTAGGCGATCGCGGATGGTCAGTGCCAATGCTTGGTAAAGATAATGCTGAGATTCACCGACCTTATCGCGGCCTAAGGTGTAGTGAAAATGTCTTGCTAAGTCATCGGCTAGCGTTTGTGTGTCCAATAATGGCGCGTCTTGCCAATCTACTGGATGGCATACAGTACGTGTAGTCATCGTCTCTATCCTGTTACTTGGTGCCATTGAACATTACTAAACACCCAACTACTGCATGGGGTCAGTGTGATTTCTTCGCTCGTTTCAAAGTGGGTTTGAGCGTTATCTGCATGTGTGTTGACGGTGTCATCACTGCTTAACAGCAAATGCCATTGGTTAAAGGGCGGCTGTTCTAATTTGGGTAGCGATATGACCTGCTCGTGCTGAGCGCGGTGCAATACCAAACACACATACTTATTTGCATGCTTATCAACTATGGTATGAATCAGCGTATGTAATTTGGCATCATGCCAATCGCCACTTTGCATGGGGTCGCCATTTGGGCGATACCAACCGAGGTCAAAGCGAGGATCGTCGTCGTGCACATATTGATCATATTTAAATATAGAAAATGCGTTTCTGATGCGCTGTAAGTCGCTAATAAATAGCGATAATGGATGATATGTGCTGACATCATTCCAAGATAACCAACTGATGGCGTTATCTTGACAATAGGCGTTGTTATTTCCCCCTTGAGAATGGGCCATCTCGCAGCCTGCACTAAGCATTGGCACACCTTTGGACAGCAATAAACTGAGTAATAGATTCTTCTGTGCTTTTAATCTTAGTGACTTAACTTCAGGGTCAGAAGTAACGCCCTCTACCCCAAAATTAAAACTGAAATTAGCATTGTGCCCATCGCGGTTATGTTCACCATTGGCTTCATTACGCTTTTGCTCATAGCTGACCAAATCAGCCAAGGTGTACCCGTCGTGACTAACCACAAAATTTATAGTGCTACTAGGCGCACGGGATTTGAATATGTCGGCTGAACCATGCAAGCGTTTTGCTAACACACCGAGCATGTCGTTATCACCACGCCAAAATCGACGTACCACATCACGATATTGGTCATTCCACTCACGCCAAGGGGCGCTAAAACCACCCAATTGATAACCACCAGGGCCAATATCCCAGGGTTCAGCGATAAGTTTAGCCTTACTCAAAACAGGGTCCTGAGCGATACATTGAAAAAATGCATGGCGGGCGTTAAAACCATGTTTGTCGCGCCCTAGAATCGCCCCCAAATCAAAACGGAATCCGTCAACGCCCATCACTTCATACCAATAGCGCAAACTATCTAGAACCAAGCGCAGTACATGGGGCTTTTCAATAGCAACTGTATTGCCACATCCCGTGTCGTTGATGTAGTGACCTTGTTTATCCAAGCGGTAATAGCTGGCGTTGTCTATGCCACGAAAGTGACAGCTAGGGCCATGCAGTGCGCCCTCACAGGTGTGGTTGTAGACCACATCGATGATCACCTCAACGCCATGCTCATGCAGACTGCTGACCATAGCTTTAAACTCATTAATTGCACCTGTTGCCTGCTCACTAGAGCTATAAGCCCGGTGCGGAGCAAAAAAGCTTAAGGTGTTATAACCCCAGTAATTGCTTAGTTGTAGCGGTGCTAGGAAAGGCTCGCTTATGAATTCATGTACTGGCATAAGCTCCACTGCAGTCACCCCGAGCGCTTTAACATGACTGATAAATGCCTCATTGCCCAGTGCGGAATAAGTACCCCGCTGGTCGTGCTCAATTTCACCATGGCGGGCAGACCATCCCTTCACATGGCACTCGTACAATACAGTGTCGGCCCAAGATATATTTGGTCTGTGTCCGTGGTAAATTGTGTGTTCAACAACCACTGACTTAGGCATTAAGTGAGCGTTATCTAAGGGGCACATTTTCCCCATTTCATCCATAACTTGATGACGTCCACTGGTTTCATACTCGCCATGTAGCGCATAGCTGTATGGGTCAACCAAGAACTTATTTACATTGTGTAAGTGTCCCAGTGCTGGTGCAAACTCTCCTGCTACACGGTAACCGTATAGCTGTCCCTTTCTAATACCATCGATTTGCACATGCCAAAGACCAGCTTCCCCTTTGAACAAGGCGATACGCGCTACCTCAGAGTGGCCGCTGTGATCATACAAGCACAAGTAAACGTGCTGGGCATGATGAGCAAACATGCAAAAGTTTACGCCTGCCTCATTAACTGTCGCGCCCATTTTATTTGTATGCCCTGCTCTGGCAGTCCAACTACTCACCGTCTTGCTCCCACAGCAAATACACAGACGCCAAAGGTGGAATAGTCAACACAATAGAGTGCGCTTGCCCATGCCAAGGCTGTTTTTGTGCTTCAATCTCCCGCGACTCATCGGCAACGACATGCACATCACTGCCACCGAATTGAGCATGATCACTATTAAGAAGTACCTTATAAACGCCTGCATGCGGCACGCCCAAACGGTACTCGTGGTGCACCGTTGGTGTGAAGTTAACTATCTGAATTACGTTTTGATTTTTATCTTTGGAAATACGAGTAAAACTATAAATGCTGTGCTCGGAATTGTTACCGTCCAGCCAATTAAAACCTTGGTCGTTACCGTCGTTTTCGAATAAGGCACGGTGATTTCGGTAGGTGGTATTAAGGGCCTTCACCCACTGTTGCACACCTTTATGATTATCAAAGTCGAGTAAATGCCAATCTAATGATTGGTCATGATTCCATTCAGCAACCTGCGCAAATTCACCACCCATAAACAGCAATTTCTTACCAGGGTGGGCCCACATAAAACCAAAGTACGCACGTAAATTTGCGCATTTTTGCCACATGTCACCGGGCATTTTATTGACCAGTGAGCCCTTACCGTGCACCACTTCATCATGGCTAAGCGGCAGCACGTAATTCTCACTGAACGCATAGACTAAAGAGAATGTCATTTCATGGTGATGGTACTTCTTATAAATTGGATCCAGTTGCATGTATTTCAACGAATCATTCATCCAGCCCATGTTCCATTTGTAACCAAAGCCTAAGCCGCCACCATCAACACTTTGGGTCACACCGGGCCAAGCTGTGGACTCTTCCGCAACCATCATAACTCCCTGATTGCGGGCGTAACACACGCTGTTTACTTGCTGCAAACAAGCTATCGCCCCCAAGTTTTCACGGCCGCCGTATTTATTGGGTAGCCACTGGCCACTTTGACGGCTGTAATCGAGATAAAGCATGGATGCTACCGCGTCTACGCGTAAACCATCGACTGCGTATTGCTCTAACCAATAGTTTGCATTAGACACCAAGAAGGAGCGCACTTCTTGACGGTCATAATTATAAATATAGGTGTTCCAATCTGGGTGAAAACCCTGGCGTTTGTCAGCATGCTCATACAGGTGCGTGCCATCAAAGCGCGCCAATCCATGGGGATCACTCGGGAAGTGCCCAGGTACCCAATCAATTAAAAGTCCGAGGCCTGCGGCTCGGCACTGCTCACAAAAATACGCAAAGTCGTCTGGCGAGCCAAAACGAGCGGTTGGTGCAAACAAACCCACGCATTGATAACCCCATGAGCCGTCAAATGGGAATTCGCATACAGGCATCACCTGAATATGGGTAAAGCCTAAGTCTTTCACATAAGGGATTAGCTCAGCGGCCAGGTCTCGATAACTTAAATATTCATTACCTTCCTTGCGCCGCCAAGAACCTAAGTGCACTTCATAAATACTAATTGCCGCATCGATAGCATTACGCTTTTCGCGTTGTTCGTAAGCTACTGGGCTAAGCTCGACTGGGTGTTGTTGCTTTACAACGATAGATGCTGTTGCCGGTGGTCTTTCAGCAGCAAACCCGTATGGATCAGCCTTTTCCAATACCTCGCCAATCGCACTCACTAAGTGATACTTATAGCGACTGCCAACCTCGACATTAGGCACAAAAATCGCCCATACACCACTGTCGTCAAGGCGTGTCAAAGGGTGTTGCCTTTTGTCCCAGTGATTAAAGTCACCAAATACACTTACCGCCTTTGCATTTGGCGCCCACACACTGAAACGGACCCCTGCGATACCATCGATAGACATCGGGTGTGCACCAAAATGTCTCTGGGCGTGCTGGTCCTCGCCTTGGCGAAAGAAGAATAAATCATCCGCACTAAGACCAAGAGGCATGCTAAACGCATCGCGAGAGCGGACTTGACTATGAGGGTAACTTGCCACTAACTCATATTGCTTAAAATCTTTTTCCACAGGCAAGTAAAAGAGTGCCGTGTTCTTGTAGCGCAGAGCTGTGCAGGTTTTTTCGCTAAAAACGACCTCTAATTTGTCCGCACCTGGTTTAAACGCGATGATGTACCAATTCCCACCTATGCATTGATGCCCCAGCAAGCTTCTAGGTTCACCTACTTCTGCGCGTTCCAGTGCCGCGACTGCATCGTCGAAGGGCGGTTGTTTACTGTGTACTGTTGAAGAGTCAACCATTTCTATGCCTACTTAATTCTTTTAATAATTCGCTGTGTCCACTGAGTATCAGCTTTGCATGCTGCGATAATTGGCGACGCCAGTTCGGGTATTCTTTGTCTGTTCCAGGGACATTCAGCGCTATTTGCTGA
The DNA here is from genome assembly GCF_039831865.1 of Pseudoalteromonas pernae. Lineage (NCBI taxonomy): Bacteria > Pseudomonadati > Pseudomonadota > Gammaproteobacteria > Alteromonadales > Pseudoalteromonadaceae > Pseudoalteromonas > Pseudoalteromonas pernae. The sequence continues at coordinate 133,751 of NZ_JBDODM010000001.1, read as the reverse complement.
GCATCCAAATCATCTAATTGCAGTGTAAAAAGCACACACGGAGACTTAGCTAAGACGCTACAAAGGGCGGTATAAATCTCTGCGCTGTCTGTGTTTAGACTCACCGCATAACCATGGTTATTCAACAATGTAATTAATCGTTGCTGCACAACCACACGTTCATCTTTTAGTTGCCTAGCTTGGGCCTCAGACAACAAATTCAGAGTCAAACCTTGGTCAACGTCTCCACCTAGCCACCAACTGGCAAACGGAGGTAAATCATGATTACTAATCATCAACAAAGTCAGTTGTTTTAGCTGATCGGGTTCAATAAATGCATCATGTTGTTGGCAGAAGTAATACACCGTATTTGAGGCGATATTAGCCTCTGCTAGGGCATCGCGTACCTCGTGAGGGACGACCCCTAAATCTTCACCAATGATGGCGCATTCATATTGGTGGCTCAGAATCTTCACCGCAGCAAGCAAATGCTCGAATGGGTAATAGACATAACAACCTTGTTGCTCGCTCAAGCACCACCACACGCGACGCAGCGCCATCACATGGTCAATGCGCAACGCTCCTACATCCTGCATGTTGGCAGCGAGTAAGCTTCTAAAGTAGGCAAAATGCTTGTGTGCCATGCGCTTAGGATGGAGCGCTGGCATCCCCCAATTCTGGCCATGACGAGCAAATGGATCGGGTGGCGCGCCTATTTCTGCGCCATCAGTGAACTGATGAGCGAAATTCTCAAACTCACCAGAACTGCGCGTAACACCCACAGCAAGATCGTTTATTAAGCCAATTTTCATGCCATTACGAAGCGCTGTTTCTTGACAATGTTTACGCTGCTGCCACGCCTGCCACTGCAGATACTGTTCGAAGTCACCGCTGCCTGTTGGTAAAGACGCAAGCGCCGCTGCATATTGGAACTTGAAGTGATCAAACTGTTCCCGACGATGTGCACTGGCACAATCGCAGAAATTTCGATAAAGCTGTTTTAACAACGGCCACTTCAGCGCATATACAGCCTCATAATTTAGCCAATGACCATAATCTGCATCGCGGTATTGCTTATGAGCTGAGCTATGACGTTCTTTTAATTCATCGTCACAATCGTCGCTAAGCAACACTGAAATATACAAAGGGTGCAACAGTAATCGACTCACCGGACTGTAAGGGCTAACCGCCGTTACATCTGTGGTATCCAACAAATGCAATGGGTTAAGCAATACGTAGTCGACACCGCTCTTCGCTGCGCATTGCAAAGTTTGTGCGAGGTCTTGAAAATCACCTATACCGACACCTTGTTCGCTGGCAATGGTGTATAAGCCGCAGGAAATACCTAGGTGTTTTTTGTTTTGAAACGGCACATCATAGGCATGCTCAGGCACCCACCATAATTGGGTGTGGCAAGTCTGTGCTGCAAACTTCACTGTGGCATCATAAAACCCAACAGATAATTCTTTGAAATCGATTGCAAATTCAATACGCAAATAACGCTGCTCGCCAATGATATAATCACCGCTTACTGCGCCTTGCGATAAAGGCCACTGCCAACGCTTACTCTGATCGTTGAGCATCAACGAGATGTTTGCCGAAGCATCGTTAAAATCAGACTCTTTGACTTTAATTGTCAGTACAGGTGCTCGTTGTTGGACCAAAACAATGTCATCGACCAATCGTGTCCACGGCTGAGCGTCGAGTTCAAAATTCAAGGTATTAAGAGCCGGAATATCATCGGCATCAATGGCCATTGCTGCTAACGCCTTACGACGAACCTGATCGTCAAAATGCATCAACTGACCATCGTAGCTCGTGTATTCATAGCCTACTCCCATAAGAAAGCAGGCTTGTGAAAATACATCCATTATTTCTCACTAACTCGCAAACGTTGATACTACGCTATTGTCGCTACCGAAACCGTTAGCAACATAAGCATCAGCTTTATGGTCGTTATCCCATTGTTCGTCATTAATTAAGTAGCGAAAGTGAAACTCGCTGTCTTTTGGCAGGCGTAATTTGGTTCTGAAGGTTTGATCCTTCTTTGAATAGCGCATTTCAACAGGTTGCCATTCGTTAAATTCTGCAACTAACGACACTTCCTGCGCATCAGGGTGTGCATATTCAAATGTGACTTCAGCTTCTTCTTTGGTTTTAAAAAAGCGCTTCTTTAGCATAGTTGGGCTCCAAACAATGGTTGTGTATTTGACCGCCACATCAATGTGCTATGGATACTGCTCAGCAAATCGGTGTGCTTGCAAAGTATTGTGATTAGCCTAGCAGTGAAATATGGATGCTATATGACAGTGCATTGATTGCTCCAATATGGTGCAAAATGGGTCATTTCTCCATGTTTTCATTAGCTTTGGATATCCACTTCATCTACTCAGCAGGATAAGTGCCAACTTTGACCCTTTTAATGGGACTTGCAAGTGGACGGATCACTTACCTCAATAGACCTTATATAGGTACACCTGAGTGTTATAAAGCAATTCAAACTAAAGTCCAAATCTGTGCAGAGCACAAATATTCCTCACCAAAATAGTGCTTGCATTGCGTACATAAACCTCATGAAAAACATAAGTGATTGTTTTTAAGATTCTTTTAATTAGTGGCATGAAACTTTCTTTTAACTTAGTGCACCCGCAATAGGTCAAAGGAACACGATCATGAAAAATATTCTAGATACCCTCTATTTGCTGTGGCACTTGGACATAGACACGTGGCAAATCCATGAGTTTCCAAATCGAGGTGACTACCATGAGTAAGCTCGAGCCCCTATTACCACTGCTGTTATCGCATAAAATAACGGTGACAGAAGCTGCCGAGCGCACGCACTTATCAAAGCGCTACATTTATAAAACCATTCGCCAACATGCCAGTGAAAAACGTTCACTGGCACAAAAGCGAAAGAGCTTGCTTGATGAATTACAACGTATTGAACTGGCTCTTGCGCACCAAGCCACCTAAACAATACATGTTTAGTATTTCTTTTAGTCGGACCACACAGAGAAACATATGTCGTATCAAGAAGTAAATTTTGATGGTTTAGTCGGCCCTACGCATAATTACGCAGGCCTATCTTTTGGTAACGTGGCCTCCGCACGTTTTGCGAGCCAACCTTCTAACCCAAAAGCAGCGGCGCTACAGGGCTTGGCCAAAATGAAGATGCTGAGCGACCTAGGGTTATCCCAAGGCGTTATAGCCCCGCATGCCCGCCCTGCTTTACACCTATTACGCAAACTCGGGTTTACAGGCACAGATAGCCAAGTGGTGGAAAAAGCATTTGCTTACAACCCTACCTTAGTAAGCAGCAGCTTTTCTTCCTCTGCAATGTGGACAGCTAACGCCGCGACTGTTTGTCCGTCAACCGACGCCAATGATGGTAAGGTTCATTTCACCGCTGCGAACCTCAGTAATAAATTACATCGTGCCATTGAAGCACCGCTCACTTCAAAAATACTCAAAGCGACCTTTGCCGATGAAGGTTATTTTAGTCACCATCCAGCCTTGCCGATGCATGACTATTTCGCGGATGAAGGGGCTGCAAATCATACTCGTTTATGCGCTCAACACGGTGGCAAAGGTCTGCATTTATTCGTTTATGGGCGAGAAGCGTTTAATTCGCAAGCTCCTGCCCCTACTAAGTTTCCCGCTAGGCATACTAAAGAAGCGTCTGAGGCAGTTGCGAGATTGCATCAGATTGGCGCTCAGCAATCACTGTTTGTACAACAAAACCCTGATGTTATTGACCAGGGTGTATTTCATAACGATGTTATCGCCGTCGGTAATGAGCGCATGCTGTTTTGTCATGAACAAGCGTTTGTTAATCAAAGCCAAACGCTAGATGGCATCAAAAGAGCCTATGGCGAAGTGACTCAAGGTGAGCAACTCATCATTACTCAAGTAGAAAATGAGCAAGTAAGTATTGATGACGCCATAGGCAGTTATTTGTTTAATAGCCAACTCATCACCCTTAATAATGGTGGTTTTGCGCTCATTGCACCTGGTGAATGTGAACGTATTGACAGTGTTAATCGCTACTTACAGCAACTGGTAGAGCGCAACGTGCTCGAAAAAGTGCACTATGTGGACCTTAAACAAAGCATGCAAAATGGCGGGGGTCCCGCTTGTCTTCGTTTACGTGTGGTGTTGAATCAAGCTGAACTAACGGGCGTTAACCCGCAGTGTTTGTTAGATGATACTCTTTATCTCACACTGTGCTCTTGGGTGAACAAGCACTACAGAGACAGACTGACATTAGAAGACCTTCGCGATCCTCAGTTGATCAGCGAAAGTTACCAAGCTTTGGATGAATTAACGCAAATTATGGCGCTAGGGTCGATATATGATTTTCAAATATAAAAAATAATTCACCTTAACTCGTTGATGAGAAGACACTTTACATTTATGTACATTGTTTTCTCATCCTAATTTATGAGTTTGTGCTAGTCTTTAACTTGGGTCAAAAACCGAGAGGATGCCATGGTAAAGACAATGTCCTTGTTGCTTAAAAATCAAGCCACTATGGCTATTATCTTGATGTTTGGCTCCTCCTTTCCTCTCTGCGCGCAAACCACCGTCTATCATTACCTAAATGAAGATGGTGTTGCCGTATTCACTGACGTAAAACCTAAAGTCAGTGGCTTTCAAATTATCAAAATCAAATGCGATGAATGTGACGTTGAGTTGGCAGATTGGCATCGCACGCCTCTTCATACTGACAAGTATCATGAGCACCTGCGTTCAGCGGCACTTGAACACGGTATTGATTTAGCCTTGCTAAAAGCCATTGTTCACGCCGAGTCGGGTTTCAACCCCAAAGCGGAATCAGAAAAGGGTGCCAAAGGGCTGATGCAGCTGATGCCGTTGTTACTCAAAGAGTTTAACGTAGACGATCCGTTTGATCCCGGCGCGAATATCGCCGCGGGCGCTGCGTATTTTGCCGAACTTTTAAAACGCTTTAAAGGCAACAGTAAACTCGCTGCGGCGGCATATAATGCTGGACCGAGTAACGTTGTGCATTACGGTGGAGTGCCGCCTTTTAGACAAACGGAAGCGTTCGTGCAACGGGTTGATATTCTTCGTGGACGCTATCGCCAACACATCGATCACGTTGGGTTAGAGCCCTCGCAATTTATCGCTATCGATGACACACTGGAAACATCTCTCACTGTTCCGTAAGTTTATTTATGATGTTCGACTTTGTTAGGTGGTGTCGTAACTACCTGAGACTCTGTGTGTTTTTTATCGCAGCACTGGTTGGCCTGCAAGTACCTGGTTTTAAAAATGACTATGGCCATGCATTACGAAGCGCCTATTCTGAAGCGCAATTAAATATGGCGCCGTTTGAGCGAGATGCAAAGAAGTTCTTTGACGGCTCGGTGGAGAAGCTGCTCGCGCATTATCAAAAAAGCGATGATCCTGTTTATGCCAAAGGCGGTGAAAACCTAGCCTTGCTGCTTGAGCGTGAAAACGAACTTGAAGCGGCCTTAGATGATTTTGACACGCACCCTTACGTTCATTTACTCAAATCACCTATTCTCAGCATCTCTAAACAAGTATGGAACAACTATACGCCACAGATACAACTTGATACCGAAGCTCTCGTCAGTTCAGTAGTCTTTGCACTGCTGGTCAGTTGGACGATTGAGGCGCTATTTTTGCTTGTTGTGTTGTTATTGCAACGGGCAATGACTGGACTTTTTATTAAAAAAGCGCCTCAATAATGAGACGCTTTGCATAAGTTGGGAAACCAAATCAACTTATATCTGAGAGCCAACCTCATACCGAGAGTGATAATGCTTCGCTTGTCTTACCCTAGTTAAAAATGCGATAAGCATCATTAACCAAATAGACACGCTGCCACCGCTACCTGATTGAGGCACCTCTTGGGCGGGAGGAGCAACAATCGGCGCTGCCAGTATCTCTAACTCAAACTGTGTTGACGTACTTAATTGCCCATCTGATGCAGTCAATACAATGCTGTAGGTGCCTGCTGCGTCGAACGAACCAGTGAGTTTTTGTTCTTGAATGCTTAATTGCTTAGCGCCTGAAACACTCAGGGTCAGTTCATCCTGTTGCTCATCGTCAAAAACATCTGCAACATCTATCTCAACCAGCACTACCGAGTTTGATTGCAGCTGATATTGAACATCAGTAATTGGGTTTACGACAATAGGCGCGGTATTCACCTCCTGAGGTGCCTTACCTTTCACTTTAAGCAGCGTTGTGCCTACATTAATATCTAAGTCAGGGCGAGTACCTACTTCAATTATTCCATAATAAGACTCTCCCTCTTTAAGCGCTTCTAAGCTGTCTTCCTTAAGGTAGCCAGCCACTTCAACCTCGATATCAAAATACTCATTCGTCTTTACATCACTCGGGGCGGCAATAGATAAGGTCGGCTCGGGTGAATAAGTAACCTGTGCGTATTCCAAAACAACCTCATCCTCCAAACCCGGCGTTGTACCCTGGTAGTTGTGAGCCACGAGCCAATAATTGCCAGTTGGTGGATTTTCTAGTTCACATTGCTCGTTGGAGTCAGCGTTGCCACTTACACACAACAATGAGTAGAACATTTCCGTAGCGTCTGGAACACCATCATTGTTCTCATCTATACCGACGTACAGGTCAATATCTGGTGCGGTTGTATTCGCCACATTAACTATCAAGCGCTTTGTATAAGGCTTTACTGTGATCGGGTGTGAAAAGACAGTATGCAAATTTGTAGCTGGACTATTCCTTTCAGAGTTCGAATCTGCGCCACTCGCACTGCCGGTCGCTTGTCGTGCTTTGACAAGGCCGTGCCCTCTTACCTGCAAATCTGACGAGCCTGATGTAAATACATCTTCAATAACAAGCGTATTATCGACATTATTCAGCGTCGCGGAAACCTCAGAAGCAATTTCACCGGCTTTAAATCGTGTTGCTACTTGAAAGTGCGTATCACTGATTTCAACATTGTTCGCGCTGAACACAACATAACCGTGTGTCCACTCACTCGCTAGGTCTGCATTTGCGGCAGTAGTAAAAGTTAGCGTTTGCTTTTGGCCCTTTTGCAGTGAAAAACTGGAGGGAGTCACAGATAAATCAAAGCCAGGAGTGATGTAGTCGTAGCGTGCACTCCAAGTACCATCTTTTGTCGCCTCAACTTCTCGTGTCCACGTGCACTGCGATATACAGTGTTCCAAGACAATAGACGAACCATTCAAATCTTTGGGTGTACCACCTAATTCTGGGTCTGAATTTAAGTAATCTTGCTTATCTATGTGGAGTAATAAGCCGGCATTAATAGCTTGGTTTACACGTAAGCTACCTGCTCCGTGGTCAAAAAGAGTTGAACGTTCTTTAGTACCATCAAAGTCATCATCTTTGTAAGTCAGCGCATGTGCACTCGACATTATCGCTGACTGCGCCTGTGATGGCGTCCAAGTTGGGTGAGTCGCTTTAATTAACGCCAGCGCCCCTGCAACATGCGGGCTTGCCATCGATGTACCCGACAATGGTGCGTAGGCAATTTGCTCTGCGTTCTCTGAAAAAGGTTTGTCCTGAGCATAAGCGGCATGAATATCAACACCCGGTGCTGCGATATCAGGAGTAAGTACACCAGCATATGGAATATTTGGCCCGCGAGAAGAAAATACCCCTGCTATATCCCCGAGCTCTGGGTTGCGAGTTAATGACGCTGCGCCAATAGTAGCATAGTGCTCGTTTCCTGATGACAACCACTGAGTTAACTCTGCACCATCTTCAGCGGACAAATGAATAGCGGGCAGTACGTGTGCATCCGCAACAAGGTTGTCCGCACCATTGTCCACATTAATCAGAATTAAACCACCAGCACCACCTGCCTCAACGTTGATGCCTTTGCTCACACGTGCTATTTCTCCGCGTTCACATACGACAATTTCTCCGTCAAATGTACCTGCTTCAAATGGCGCCAGACACTGCGTATCTTCGGGGATAACAACAGAAGCAGAATAGCCAACAGTGGCGCTTTTTCCAGTCATCTTGGACAGAACTGATTCCCCACCAGAAAACCCGCTTAAACTTTTATCGGTAAAATCGGCGTCATGAGTATAGGCTGCAACGGTTGTCACCCATGGGGCATTACCTGGTGAGCCAACGGTTTCTGGGCTTGGCCCCGCATTGCCAGCAGCAACGGCAACATGAATACCTGCCTCGCGTGCATTCAAAAATGCAAGTGCGTCAGCCGTCCCCCAAGGGTTTCTTGCGCCGCCCCCTACAGAGTAATTTAAAACATCAATGTTATTTTCAATAGCATGTTCAATCGCCTTTATAGCAAGCTCAGGGAAGCAGCTACCATTTTCGTTACATACCTGATAAGACACGATATTAGCGTGTGGTGCTACACCGCTAATACTTTCGAAGTTATATGCACTGGGCTTTGAAATTGTTCCACTTGTGTCTTCAACTACTAGACGCCTGTTAACGTTTTTGACAACATTACCAGCGGCAGTTGAAGCAACATGCGTTCCGTGTCCATTGAAGTCATAGCCAACGTGAACTTTATCCTGGATATCCTCTAGCTCTGTGTTAACGATTTCAGGGTAGCTATCAATGATTTGTGGATAGCTGATAATGCCAATCAGTTTGTCGTTACAAAATTTAGGATATTGCTGACAATCCCCTAAATAGTTTCCTTCTCCTAATGGGTTAGTGTGGTCATAACCGTCTCCACCAACATCAGCAAACGATGGGTGTAATGCATTAATACCTGAGTCGATAATACCTACAGTGACTCCTTCTCCCATAGTGCCTTGATGCTCATTATCTCCTTGCCAAACACTTCTTGCGCCCACGAACTCAGGCCCTGTTGCTGTTTTAATATGATGCAAACCTACTTTTTCGACACTCAAGACCTGCTCTGAGCGCTTTAGGAACGACACTTGCTCATTATCTAAGTGCACTGCAATGGCATTAACTGCTGTTTGGTAGTTATGCGTCGGCTGAACACTTGTTGCCAGTGCGTTATTCATGGTGTTGATTAAACTACGTTGCTTTTTTGCCAATTCATTTTTATAAGCAAGAGCACTTGGTGAATGGACATTTAATTCTGAATTATTTTTGTATTCACCGGACAAAATAGAAGGCGATGAACTCTCTGACAAATAGCTAACTAGAGAGGGTTCTTTCATCACTACAAAGTACAGGTTATCGTTACGTTGCTTGTAAGACTTGCTATCAATCAGGTACTGCTCTTTTGAATTTTGAGCGTTAAGTTGCACGTCTGAATTTACAAGCGCATGCGTTCCTAGATGGGTAGCCGCACATACGTAAACAAAAGGTATGAGTGGTTTTTTTAATTTCATAAGCAATAAAATCAGGGAGCCTAGTAGACTAGGCCCCCTAATACTCCTCTATTTGCGACGATTAAAAAGAAGGAAACTACTAACTAGTAGGATAAAGAGACCAAAGCCACCGCTGCTTTTCTCTTTTGGCATTTCAGCGACAATGACTGAGATCGTATGACTCGCTTGGCTAACACCATCAGATGCAGTAATGGTGATAGCGTGTGTACCGGCTTGGTTGATTGCGCCAGAGAGGTCAGTCCCAGAAAGGCTTAGCCCTTGTAAACTCGACTCAATAGAGTAAGTCAACATGTCACCTTCACTATCCCAAAACAGGCCATCAAACGAAATTTCAATTAAGGCCTCACCTTCACTGTTCACCTGAACATCTATCGACTGCAGGTTTGCCGCAACCTCAGAGTTAACTGATGGTGCAATATCGTTTTGGTTAATAATATTTACCAGTACTTCAGCTGTCTTGCCTATGTTGTTACTCTGGCGAGTCACCGCTTTAACTACGAGATGAGTATTGTTTTCATAGTCAAATGCTTCAGGGTTAGCGACAACCAATTCATAGTTATCGTTAATGTGAAATGGCGAATTAGGAGCAACACTTACTAGGTCAACCTGCAAGGTTTCTCTCGTGCCATTTGGATAGGTAAAGAATCCATACGTATCGAATTCTAATTGCCCAATTACCGTGCCCGACTCTACATTTTCTGCGACACTGAACACTTGACCTTGGCGCACATCGGCAATAATGCTGCCATCATCGTCTTGATAGCCAGCATAGCCTAGCTGTCCATAGTCATCATTCTCGCTCAATACTAAGAATTTAGGTAAGGAGTCATTTGCCAACGAATCTGTCGATAATCCGCCAAAACCCATCTCTGGTTTTTTAATAGCGACAATATTTATCTCTTCTCCGGGCTGTGCTGTGTAGCTAGACAACCATGATGCTTCATTTGGCTCAATGCTCGCGTCTGAAAACGAAACTAATGTGCGGGTGTCTGTTACTTGCTCAGAACACCAGCCCCAGTCATTGCACACAGTTTCAGACTTTACATACCCGCCTTTGACAGGATTAATTTGCGCCATCGGCTCACCTGGGCCTCTGCCGCTATCACGATCTGTCTCAATATGAATGCCTAGGTTTTGGTCAAAATCCTCGACACTGTCTATCTCATGGTGAAATGTATCTTCTAAACAAAATTGCGACACAATGTTTCGACCATCGCTTGTGAACAAGGTTGGTAAACTTGATTTTACAATTCGGCCTCGCGGCTCATTCCAATTGTATTCCTTATTGTAATCAATAAGGTAAGTTTGTGGTTGGCCATGCTCATTAATAGATACATAGGGCTGATTAAACAGCTTTGCTTCGTCGTAAATAAACGCTCCATTGAATGCATCATCCCAACCGTTTTCCTCTACTACTGATTCGTGGAATATGTCGTAGAAGAACAACCTTTCTTGCACTTTGTCCATATAATTAGCAAGAGTCGTGTTAGCCGGTTTATCAAGACGTACAGCCAATGAAAACTTTTTACCCGACACTTCACATAATGGTTCATCAGTAACAGATGCACCGACTGTTTGAATAAAATGCCCATTGAGCGCTTTTTTGTCTTCGGATATGTGGTTTTTATGAATGACTACAGGGTACGCATTAAACGTAGATTCCGTGCGAGATTCATTAACAATTGAAGTCATATATGCCGTATAACCAGCACTGCCATATTCACCGTCTGGAAATTGCTCTCTTGCGAAATCTAAATGCTCCCATTGAGTTTGATACGTATCTGGGTCGAAGCCTAAATATATAGGGTATTCGACGGTATTCGGCTTCTTGAGAAGATTAGATGCTGCTCTCGCACGTAGCATCCAGCCAAGCTTTACATCTGGGTAACCTTCTTTAGCTAGCGTGATGTAACCATTAAGTTCGGTACGCTTTAGGTTCTCATCAGTGAAGTCCCCAGCACTTCTCAACGGCCATGGGTTAAGCATTTCCGCATTAATATCAACAGCCACTGCGAAAGTAATGCTTTGGTTTGCAGGGACACTGATCGTTTGCGGATGCGATATAGTTACGCCATCAAGTCTACTAACCTCTCCAAAGGCGTCATAGGACACAGTGTAAGTTTGCACTTCATCAGTAACGTTTCGTACAGTGATATTTTTCACTAAGTGCTTAGTTTCCAATACTTCATGTGTACCAAATTGAAGGTATGGTTGATAAGTGTGCGCATCCCACGCGAAAATTGCGGTATTCGTCGCCGACGAAACATCTTCGATGCCGTGCCCAACAGAGTACAACTCTGCTTCAAGCTCACTTTCAGATTCTAAAATTCCAGAATTGTGCGCCGTATTTGCTAGCATTGCCTTAATTTCTGCCGGTCCAGCAGATGGGAACTTGCTTTTAATGACTGCCGCTGCGGCCGCAATTCGTGCCGCTGCCAGCTGGCTACCAGTGTCTAAGATAAACTTAGTATCGGTTGTTGCTTCAGGATTACTATGCAGAGGCTGAGTGATTAATGCAACGGGTTGGTCTTCACCCATACTTACTATTTCGGGCTTAAGGGCTTGCGACCCCCTTACTGGTCCTTTTGGTGAAAAGTCAGAAACACGATACACGTCATCCTCATTTTGAATTGACCCTACCGCAATCGAGCTAGTTACGGATGCGTTGGATGACAGCCAGTACCTATGTTTTTGCTCTGCTTCTTCATACATAGACCACTGAGCAAGGCCACCAGCATCAGTAACAATTGTAAGGCCTAACGCCGCAGCTTTGTCTAACAAATGCTGATTAAGAGTAAATGACGCTGTTCCATCTGGAGCATAGAAGCCAGCTGCCCCTGCGCCATCTATAAGCGCAACGTCAAGATGATCGCTTGTATCGCCGTCTTGGTTAGGATCCAGCGCATGCTCTATTGCCTCCACAATTTGCGTTAAACTCGGCCCACGACCGCGGTTCTCATCAACGTTGTAAACTTTATACGCATGAATAGCGGCACCTGGAGCAAGTTGATGCACTATACTGGCAAGCTTTGTGCCTAAACCAGTCGGGTAAACCCAACCATTCCAGCTTTCATATTGGTAATATTGATCAATGGGGTTCGCATCATTACCGAAATTTTCTCCTGCAAAGTCCCAACCTCCTTGAATTACATCGGTAGGAAAGCCGTCATATTCTATAGCGCCATTTTCTAATGCTTCTAGGTAACTCCCACTTGGCGGAGGAGTGTTGTCATCGCCGTCATCACCAAGCTCGCCACTCCCACCAAACAATTTTAGAGTGTAATCAACCCCTGTTGAAATGATTGCGACACTTGCTCCTTCACCGGCATTCTCATCATTATTGTAAGGTGTGAGTTGAGTAACATTTTCTGTTTCAACATCATTACTAACATGTGCATGAAGTCGTTGTTTTTGCACAAGGGGCGTATATTCGACGTCTGTGGCGCTTATAGACGCAACTGACTCATGCCCCTGTAATTTTTCAACTAAATCTACTGATGCAGTGACACTAATAAAATTGCCTAAAATTTTAGCTCGTGCTTGTAAACGTGATGTAGGGTCCAACACTCTTATATAATTGATTAGTTCGTTTTGCTGCTCAATTACACGGTGTGTTGGTGAACCGCCTTGGTTTTGGTCAGTTAAAGTAATTGTATATTGCTGTTGGTGTTGTTCTTGTTGGTTGTTATTAATCGATTCAACATGCTTGATATCATTCGAATTCGGTGTGGCTGCAAAAGCGCCATGTATACATAATGAACTTACAAAAAGTGCAATTGCCTTCTTCTTAAAAATCATCATGCCTCCTGTTTATAGTTTGTAGGGTTTGAGGCCTGCAAAAAAGTTAACGACTTTATTACAAACAGGACATTTATTACGGACTGTCCAAATCTAAAGCAATCCATATAAAATCTAATCTTTCTCTAATTACAAAGGATCACATTGTGCGATATTTAAAGTTATCTAATATAAATCTAATTCATAATTTTCAGATACTTAAGAGATAGAAAATTAAGAGCTACACCTCAAACAATGAAATTAATTACACTTCAATTACAAAACATTTGAGCGTCTATTTGTATGAATAAGGTGTTTTACTTAAAGCATGGTCACCTTTGGCTCTGTAGTGTTAAGCGACTTTTATTGTATTAAGTGGAAATGAAGTACATAAGTAAACGAGCGAGTACCAACAAGCAGACATCTGGAAGATGATTGCGGGAATGCTTGTTGCTCGGATAGCCTAAAAGTGACGAGGAACTTCTAGCTTACTCGGGGAGTAAGCAACCACCCAAAAGAGTGCAAGAGAGACAACGGATTATATGAATAGAGATGCCGGTCCAATACATTCAAACAGTAACGTATCACATCGCCCTAAATCGCGCGTTATTGGACTCGGTATTGATATATATCTGCTTGATTAGCAAGTTTAAAGGTGACAATTGCAGTGTTCCCCTCTCCTTTTGCTATGCCATAAAACTTACGAATAGAGTTTGCAGGGAAGCGCTGAACCACGGTACTAAGATAGTCTGATATTTTTACTATTTGATCTTCAGTTTTAGTCCTCTTCAAAAAATAGATATCACCAGCAGATGCGTAAAATGCACCAAAATCAGACTTATCCAGTTCTCGAGTCAATAACGACATTTCACCATTTCTCTTATCAAACAGCCACAGGCCATTTTCGTTGAATCGAGACATAACAACAGTGTGTTCATCTAAATCCTGGGCATAAGCTTCTCCGGTATTGGTCATCGGTACCAACTTTCCACTGGGAATATGATAACTAAGAATACCTAAACCCTCGCTATGGGTTGCACTGTAGTAAATAGTGTTGCTGTCAGAAGACCACCCATACACTTCGGGTTCAATGTCGGATATCACATGATGGGTATCGTTAGCAAAGACATACAGCCCAGCATCCTTGGATTCGCTAATCTTGACCAATATTTTACCTGTACCATGATGGATACGCGGTATTGAAGCCTCTCCATATTTTTCGGTGATGTTAACACTCTGGCGAGCACCTTTTTTCCAAACACCCCAACGCTCATCACGGTTTGACAAGAAAACAAAGGCTTGAGTTACAGCATCGTATTCACCATAAATATCTCTTGAGCTGGATGACACAGTATCAAGCTCTCTGCCGGAACTGAGATCGAGCATAGCTACGTATTCTTTTGAAATGTGTTCTACAGCAAACACACTGTTATGTATCACAGAGTAATCAAGATTAGAAGATAGTTTGCCTGCGCTTAGTTGTGTGCGGGTGGCCCCATGCATATCCAGCGCCGTTACTTTGAACTGAGACCCTTCATTGTGAGTTGCGACCAAAGTGTGTGAGGTTTTGTCTACGTCTAAACTTAACACTCCCGATATATCACGACCGATGCGACTCGACGTTTGGTCGCCATTAGTGACTTTGATGATACTTCCAAGTGGAGAATGAGTGTCTCTCACGAAATAAACCTTTTCGCCCAGCACTCTCGGTGAAAAGTCGATTTGGCCCACTTCAGGAAATGTTATTTGGTGCTGCTTTTCACTATCAATATTGTATTCAAATAACGCAACGCGGTCTTGAAGCTGTTTTGAATAAATAAGCCTATTCGGTGATATATCAGACCACTCTATCACCCGCCGATAGGGTAAGTAATAGCAATCTTCAACCAATGTAGCCTCTTGATCGAGAAGAATATCATTACGAATAACGTCACACGCTCCTTGCTCGTTAATGCGCGCATAAGCTATGTAATTATCATTGGGAGACCAAGCTGGTGAGACTTCTTTTCCTTTGCCCGCTGAAATTAAACGCAGTGGCGTGTCTGCATTGAGTAAATCCTTGATATAAATCTGACTGAACTCACCTTCTTGAATCCATGAGAATGCCAGATACTGGCCACTGTTCGAAATACTGGGAAACTCCTCTACCCCTTCGTAGTTAGTACTTCGAGTTAGTCCGTGGACAGCTGTGTTTTGCCACTGATTGGTTTGGTTATTTAAAAAGAGGAAGTAAAATAAGCACAGTACGCCTATTAACAAAACACCTGCGACTACAAAGCGTAGTTCAAAACCAGCGAGTCTTTTGGCGTTGGGCTGCTCTGTGTACTTGGCAATAAAGCGGTAGCCAACTTTGGGGATCGACTCGAAAATATCACGCTCTAGCCCAACTTCTTTAAACCCTTTTCGCAGCATCCAGACTGCATTGGTAAAGCCTTTCTTGCCCACTTCTTCATTATCATTCCAGATACTAGAGATAGCATGATTAAAATCGACTAAATTGTCTTTACTGCTTAAGAACAATAACAATAACTCAGTCGCTTTTGCTGTAAGTTTGACCTGTTTACCGTCTTTTTCTAGCAATGATTGAGACGGCATAAAACGCACATCTTCGATGATAAAGTCATTACGTGTTGTGTGATTAGTCAAACTCATAAAAGCGTAATATGCATACAGGCTTTATCTTTACATGGCTTCCATTCTATACGAGATGTAATTACGATTCCTATCGGTACAGGTGAAAACAAGTTGTTAATTGAATAAAAAAACAACGTAATACACACATTTTTACAGTGAATAACATTAATTTACTGAAGGTGGTCTTTCAACCAAGCATGCTCGGTGCGACCAAAGTCAGTTTTTTGATCTAATAATCTCAACTGAGTGGCTAATTCATTTTTAGTCTTCGCAGCTAATTCTTCAGCTTGATTCTTCAACTTTTGGCACTTTCCTACCTCAGGTAAGTTCGTCAGTTGATCATCCAATGACCGCGCCGCAGCTTTTACTAACTCGCCCTTTTGATGTTGGTATTGTGCCAGTCTCGGAAACCAATTAGACCACACCTTTTTTACTTCGTCATTTTGGCTGTCGAGTTTTGGCAATGTGTATTGTAAACCTAATGTAGTCGTGACTTTGTTTACTTCACACACACGTGAGCGGCTGTTAAATCTGAACTGAAAATCAATGTCGTAAGTGGTGCTGGCATGTACCACATCGTCGTCTATTTTCGCGGGTGACGCTGTATCTAGCGCCGCTTTTAGGTCGGTTATGCTGTCAGCAATGACTGGATAGTTGCTCGTTTTTTCAATCACTTCGAGTTCAGCATTTGCCGAAAATGATACTAGAAATATGAGTATGAATCGCACTGTTATTCCTTAAAGTACGTTTTGATAAGTGTTCAATAATAGATGGCTAAACGGCTTTATACCACGCCGACCAGACATTTTTATTACAAAGTAAAAAGCCGCACAGAATTAATTATTCACACTACTGAAATATATCTTTGCTATAACGCTTTGTTTCTATTTAAGGAAATCACTCCATATAGCAAATTGTTCGGCTAATATTAACTCAGACTTGTAAGTTTAAGGACGTGGAGGTGGATGGAAATAGGTATTCCCCCCTGTAATTGATTACGGAACAGTTATTGATTTTGAACTGTCTAAAACAAGCCGCTTTATCCACTCGAAACTTGGTTTGCGCATTCGCATTGGCAATGAGTTTTAACGCCATTGCGTCTGAAAAACCTCTAGTAGTGGCTCTTCCCGACGCGGGATACCCACCCTATGTCATAGTCAATGAATCCAAAGTTACAGGAATATTGGTTGAATCAATCAAACGCGCGTCACAAAACGCTGGGATCACAATGGAATTTCAATTTCTACCCGAAAAACGTTCACTAAAGGCCCTACAAGAATGCAGTGTGGACGCGCGAATGGAATCGGCTCTTTATAGCGACGCGCCCGATGAGTATTTGTGGTCACACCCGATTATTGAGATTGAAGACGTACTCATCGCGAATAACGAAGATTATCATCATATCGAAGACATTGAGGATTTAGTTGGCCATGAACTAATTGCTCACATTGGCTACAGCTATCCAGCGCTTCAAGGCTATTTCGATAGCGGCACAATTATTCGCTCTGACCGTTACAACGAAAGGGAAATGTTGCGCTCTCTACTAAGACCATCACCTGATAGCCGTAGGTTGGCGGTAATGGACCGTAATGTCGCAACAACACTATTCAACAACGATAATCAACTTAGGGATAACCTCCGTTTCATCGAATTGCAATTGGGCAAAGCCCCTTTGCAATTTCAGTTTTGCGACAATGCTGAAAATGCTAAACGCGCTGCCCTGCTCAATGAGCAGCTAACATTACTCAAAGAGTCCGGTGAATTACTCAGTATTAAGAAGGCGTTTATTCCAAGTAACGAGTAACGCTTAAGAATATACAATTAGCACATGTAAATTCCGTATAGCCTCCACACTAGTACTTCACGATGAATAACAAATCACTTCCTTCTGTTCGTGTTTAAAACCCGAGCTTTTAGTGTGTCACCATTGTGATCCCTCGATTTCACCTCCTAAAACGTTTATCATGCCCAAAGTTATTAGGCACTTAGAAAACGATTGTTTCCAATCATCATCTAAGGGCGATATAGCATCGGCTTAATAAGAATAATGATTACCCGTGACACGGTTAATCTGGTTGCGAATGGACCAGTGCAAAGTAATAGAGGCAAAATAATATGAATGATAACAACCAGCCCACAATCTACTGGCACGATTACGAAACTTGGGGTGCAAACCCACAAAAAGATCGTCCAAGCCAATTCGCTGGCATTCGCACCGACTTGGATTTGAACATTATTGGTGAGCCGCTGATTGAGTATTGCCGTCCTGCGCCAGATTATTTACCGCATCCTCAAGCATGCTTAGTCACCGGTATTACACCACAGCATGCACTGCGTCATGGTTTATGTGAAGCTGACTTTATCAGCAAAATCCACGAAGAATTTAGCCAGCCAAACACGTGCGTGGCCGGCTACAACAGCATTCGATTTGACGATGAAGTTAGTCGCTACACTTTTTATCGTAACTTTTTTGACCCCTACGCCCGTGAATGGCAAAACGGCAACAGCCGTTGGGACATAATCGATCTGGTGCGTGCATGCTATGCACTGCGCCCAGAAGGTATCAACTGGCCACGAAAAGAAGATGGCAGTGTGAGTTTTCGTCTTGAAGATTTAACCAAGGCTAATGGTATTGAACATGCCGATGCGCACGATGCACTGAGTGACGTGAAAGCCACTATTGCTTTAGCAAAAATCATCAAAGATCAGCAACCTAAGCTTTATCATTTCTTCTTTGGTTTGCGCAATAAAAAGGCGTTATTGCAACTTGTTGACGTGTTCAATATGACGCCGCTCGTGCACACATCCTCTCGCATTCCTGCAAGCCAAGGTTGCACTACCTGGGTCGCGCCAATGAGCTTTCATCCCACGAACAAAAATGCCGTGGTGTGTTTTAACCTTACTCAAGATCCACAGCCATTGCTGGATTTATCGGTTGAGCAATTGAGAGAATATCTCTACACCCGCCATGATGAACTGCCTGAGGGCCAAGCTCCCATAGGTTTGAAACTGATTCATGTGAACAAGTGCCCTATTTTAGCGCCAGCAAAAACACTGCTACCTGAAAACGCAGAGCGTTTGGGTATAGACCGCGAGCAATGTTTAGAACATTTAAAGTTTTTACAAGCGCACCCTGAACTCAGAGACAAAGTCGCTGAAGTGTTCAACGACGAACGTGATTTTGGCGGCACGACGAATCCTGATTACCAACTTTATAGTGGCTTTACGAGCAACAGCGACAAAGCCAAGTTTGATATTATTCGCAGCACACAACCAATTGAACTGGCTAATTTAGAGTTAGATTTTGAAGACCCTAAATACAATGCCATGCTATTTCGTTATCGTGCGCGTAACTGGCCCGAGACCTTAAGCCCAAATGAACTGGAATCATGGCGTAAATACTGCCAAAACAAGTTGATGCATGGCGAAGACAGCCCGTCAATCGGTGCCGAAGACTTTATGTTAAACCTAGAAAACTTGGTTCATGAAAATGAAGGAAATGAGCGCAATATGGCTGTGCTTAAAGCGCTTTATCATTACGCCCAAAGTTTATAACTCTGGGCGTAACTAAGGCGCATTGAACCTTGCTGTGTGTTGTTGCAGCAGTCATTAGGGTATTTTGCCAAGGCTGAACCTGCGTCGCATAGTGACTCTATGTTAGTCAGGCGATAACGCAGAAAACACATGCCAATGGCATGCCCCAAGGGTTCAACCAAAGGCGCGCACTGCGGTGTTTTAGGCTATTGGCACAGCTAGCTATGCAACATAACCTATTCCTAGCATTGAACGCCTTTGATTTAAGAAAAATTCATGCCTTAAAGGTCAACACGCCTTCGCTTATTTGCTTGGGTTTAGCTTTTCTAAACGCGCCAACAAGCTTGAGGTATCGTAACGATTGCCGCCAATCGCTTGCACATCGGCGTAATATTGGTCGACCAGGGCCGTTAGTGCCAAAGTAGCGCCATTGTTACGACCTTCTTGCAGAGCAATGCCTAAGTCTTTACGCATCCAATCTACAGCAAAACCAAACTCGTATTCGCCTTGCCACATAGTTTTATAGCGGTTTTCCATTTGCCAAGAACCTGCCGCGCCTTTTGAGATTGTTTCAATCACCTTTTCGCCATCAAGCCCTGCTTTTTTCGCAAAGTGAAGACCTTCCGCCAGACCTTGCACCACCCCTGCAATACAGATTTGGTTAACCATTTTACACAGCTGGCCACTGCCAATATCACCAAGTAGCTCACTGAAACGGCTAAATGCCGCCATCACAGGTTGAACCGCAGCAAAGGCGTCAGCATTGCCGCCACACATCACAGTTAATACACCATTTTCAGCACCTGCTTGGCCACCAGATACTGGCGCATCGATGAATGCGATGTTCTTAGCTTTAGCTGCAACACCCAATTCGCGAGCTAAATCCGCTGATGTCGTGGTGTGATCAACAAGGTAAGTGCCTTCGCGCATACCCGCTAACACGCCATCATCACCGTAAATGACGCTGCGCACATCGTCGTCATTACCTACACACACGAATACAAAATCAGCATCTTTTGCTGCTTGTGCTGGGGTAGGCGCCCATTGGCCACCGTATTGCTCAGCCCACTTTTGCGCTTTTTCTTGTGTGCGGTTATACACGCATACTTCATGACCTGCTTGTTGCAGATGACCCGCCATTGGGTAGCCCATGACGCCTAAACCGATAAAGGTACATTTTTTTGACATATTTCTGACCTATTTCCCTGCTAACCTCGATAAAACGCACAAAGTATAACAAAGCCAAGGACTAAAAACGCCTTGTTTAACGCCTCGGAGTACGCCATGGATAGTATTTATCATTTTAATGCCACACTAATAGACGGCCAATCCTATTCATTTAAACAACTACAAGGACGAGTAGTACTGATAGTTAACACGGCAAGTTCGTGCAATTTCACCTATCAATACAGTGCCCTTGAGCGCCTATACCTAGATTACAAATCCCAAGGGTTTGTGGTGTTAGGATTCCCTTGTAATCAATTTGGGCGTAATGAATTAGCCGACAACAACACCATTAAACACTTTTGCCAAAGTACATTTAATGTTACTTTTCCGATGTTTAGTAAAGTAATGGTCAATGGCCCTGACGCTCACCCGCTGTTCAATTATCTAAAAGGACACACGCGGGGAATTGCTCAAAATCGAGCAATAAAATGGAATTTCACTAAATTTCTCATAAACTCTCAGGGACAGTTGGTAAATCGTTATGCCCCAAGAACTAAGCCTGATACGCTGCGTTCTGTTATAGAGAGTCAACTTAATGAAATTAGCCCTATTCAGCTCGCAAAGGTATGAACAACACGCATTTGAGCAACATTGCCCTGCAGGCACAGACGTTCGTTTTTTTGAGGTAAGCCTTAACGCGCAAACTGCATCGCTGAGCGACGGTTTTGATGCGGTATGCGTATTCGTTAACGATGACTTAAATGCACAAACAATTGCCCTAATAGCGCGCCATGGCGTTAAACTCATTCTGCTGCGCTGTGCAGGCTTTAATAATGTAGACCTCAATGCTGCCAAAACGCACGGTATTCGCGTTGCACGCGTCCCTGCTTATAGCCCAGAGGCAGTTGCCGAACATTGTGTCGCATTGATGCTCACACTCTCGCGTAAAACTCACAAAGCGTATAATCGCGTACGAGAAGATAACTTCGACTTAAATGGGTTACTTGGCTTTAACTTGCACGGAAAAACCGTCGGGTTAATTGGCTGTGGCAAAATCGGCTTGGCGTTGGTTAGTATACTCAATGGTTTTGGCGCCCGAGTGTTAGTAAGCGATCCAGCGTCACCATCAGGGAATTTTGAGTTGGTAAGCCAACCAGAGCTACTGCAACGTGCTGATATTATTAGTCTTCACTGCCCTTTGAATGAACAAACCTATCACATCATCGACGAGACCACGTTAGCGGCAATGAAACCAGGCGTAATGTTGATCAACACAGGTCGCGGTGCCCTGCTCGATAGCAAAGCGTGTATCAACGCGCTGAAAACAGGTCAATTAGGATACTTAGGGCTAGACGTGTATGAGCAAGAATCGGAACTCTTCTTCAAAGATAGATCGGAAGAAATTCTCCAAGATGACGTATTCGCACGCTTACTTACGTTCAAAAATGTGTTAATCACAGGCCATCAAGGGTTTTTCACCCAAGAAGCGCTCGCGGAAATTGTGCAAACTACCTATTTCAATCTCGAACAATTTGGCAAATGCGAACCGCTTGAGAATGAAGTTAAGTGATCAAATGTCTAACCGCAATTATAAAAGGTTGAGCATCTGCGCTTCCTAGAACTGTGTGGAGTTTAGCTTAGCTGCGCGTTGATATTGGCCTGTTAGAAAACATAATTAGATACCAATATGGCGGAGATTTGGCTGTTACTCAGCCGCACCAGAGCCAGTAATATTGCTTGAAACCGCACTGTCGCCAGCCGTGTTTTTGGCAAACGAATGAACGCGAACGTTATTCTTATCTGACGACCAATAAAACAACCAAATTCCTATCGCCGCAGCAAATGGGATTAACCAAATAATGATAGCCTGCGCTACTTTTTGAAATGTCTCTAAGTCATCTCGTTTGAAGACAATTATCGTCACCAAAAAGTTTAGCAGCAAGTAAACAGCAGATAGTATCCATATCATTTCTACTTTCATAAACGCCTCTTAGCCCTTAACGCCTAGTTGCTTAGCTAGATAATCCTTTTAAAGTAATTGCCTGTTTACGACAAACCTAGCTTATCCAATTTCAAAAGACGCCACACCATACACACGATTTAACCCTAAGTCAGGAGCGGCTTGGGTATACATTCTGGCGGTTTCAAATGACACCTGCATATTATGCTTTTCAGCCAATGCAACCGCTGCTTGATTAATTTCAGGTGTATCAAGAAAAATAGGCTCAAATTCACTCGTTTGCGCTTTTAAGGCAAGAAATAAAGACTCAGCAAAATCTGGCGTGTCGGCAAACAGCGGGCCTATTTTATGGCCATTACGGCATTTACGTATAACGCCGTAACCCGCCAAATTACCATTGTGCATAATTCCCAGAGCTTGGCTATCAGCTTGATTAACCCACGCTTTGGTGAAAGCAGACCTATTTACTGGAAAAAACGCTTGCTCATAGGCTTCTATAGCCTCAAAAGGTAACGTCGCGAGTTTAACAATGTTTGAGTTTTGTGGTGGAGTGCCGCCGCCAACACCTTCATAGCGGATATTACGATAAGCGAGATTGAACCCAGACTTTTTGTAGTTTTCCTGCTGCGCGACAACCCCATCAAGCCCTATATTTAAGCCTTGCAAACGTTTGAGCCCAGCGTTCCAGATTTCGATTCCGTAACCTTTGCCACGGTGTTCTGGTTTAACAATGTAGAAGCCAATAAACCCAAACGCATTCTGATTTTTGACCGCAGAGATGGTGGCAATAGGCTCATCACCAAGATAACCAACAAGAAACCCCTGTGGATCAGCAGCAAAATAACAATCAGCATCATGCAGGCCTGGATTCCACCCTTCCTCTGCCGCCCAATCAATCATGATGTGCATGTCCTTTTTGGTCATCGTTTTGATGGTGAAGTTAGTATTTTGCATCTGTTTTCCTTTAGAAATGAAGGCTTCTTTGCTAACGCTTAGCTACGATGCAAAATTGAAAAAGCGAGGGTCGAGTGAAACGACGAGCTTATTTAATTTTGCCCTAGTTTAGCAATTTGTTAGATGAAACTTGGTTTTTGAATAGCACAACTAAAACTACCTATTGTTTTTCAGTTGCAGTTTCACTTTTGACGCATTCAAAGCCTTTTGAATCAAAGTGCTTCACATTATTTTCAGAACCACACTTTTCTAGCGCCATTTTATAATGATTTTTCTCATTTAGATTCTTCGCAATAGCACCTATTGCCAATATCGTAACAACAGAAAATACAAGTATTGATAATTTTTTATTTCCACTCATGATAATCCCTATTTTTCACATAATACCCCACAAAAGTGGCTGAGAATTGCTTTCTAAAAGTGTACAGCGAAGCGGAACTGCGCCAAGCTTTAGCAGTCCCAAATAAATTGTTTGCTAGGTTTTTAATACAACGAATTTTTATAACTAGATGTATACCCATGCTCTGTGTTTATATCATTTGGCCATTTATTAATAAGAATACTATTTAAACTTTCTGATATTGAAGTCCATTTTTCGTCATTTTTATAAACCTGAACCCTTATCATTAACGGCACTGGAATATGTTCAGGTGAATCTCCAACTGCCCAAATTCTTTTGTCTGCATTTATCCATAACTCATCTTTTGAACATAAAGAAACATTAAACATATTTAGCGAATCGTCTCGCCTGATATCCTCAAAAAAGCGGAGCTCTTTTTCAGTAGCAAAGTTTTTAAGGTAATCCTTAATTCTTCCCACTCTGATGTTTCTAGATCAAGAACAACTGAATAGCTTGGAGTTCTCCCTATCATATTTTTTGAGAAATCTCCGCCATAACATTCTTCAATATAGCCTTCAGGTGTTTTACGCCCTTCTCCACAACCACAGAGCAAAATGAAAATAGAAACTAGTATTCAGACTCTCATGAAAACTTCACGCCAAGCTAAGCGGCGCAGCTATGCTGCGTCTTTGCTTGAGCGCCTTGTTAAATGGTGACTTAATGATTGTTTTAACCACCAGAAAAGCACCAAAATTAATACTAAATAAACCGTGTAACTGATAAAGACAAACCAACCCACCAGTAGCACTGGAAAGATAAAATAACTACGTTTATTGAGATAAACCAATGCGGCAACCGAGAGAAAACCAAAAGGAACGGCAGAATACAGACCAATAATTAATATTGGATAGACTGAATTACGCTGATCGAAAAACGACTGCCAGCCAGCATAGGCTTCTGGCAACCCTGGCAGAATTATATAGCCGGAGTAAAAAGCCACGGCCCCAATAATTAGCGCAAATATCTTATTGATCTCGAGCTTTAGCACTTTTCTTCCTTGTGGCCATTTAACGCTTAACATATGGGGATTTTAGGAGCGCTTGTTCAGCGAGTAAAATTCCCACCATGATGTTTTTGTTATGTTTTCTTGTTGCACTTTGGACAAGCATTTGGTGTTTCTGTGAGTCCTAAATTGTTAATACCAATTGCGATTTTGTGACCACAATGATTACATTTTTGATAACTTGAAAATGCATAAATTATCATGGCTAAAATTGAACCAATACCAAACCACAAAATACTAAATATAATTCTACCGTTACTAGCCTGAATTATCACATTACCTGCAACAAACCCACCGACTAAAACGATTACCATCACGAATCGCCAAAATATAGCTCTTTGATAAATGCTAAACATGCTCACCTGAAAACATAACGCTGTGCTAAGCGGAAAAGTGCAGTTGGTTAAAATGTGCGAGGTGCGAGCGCAGCCAACTGTAATTTTTCCGTTTTAGCACCTTGTTATATTTTACTTGTGCCCAAAAGTAAATTCTGTTGTAACGTACACTGGTACATTTGACGAATTAGCTTTAGCAGGTACATAGTGAATATTGCTTAAGGCTTGTAGAGCAAATTTATCCCATGCTCCATTGGGGGAAGACTCAACAACTATTGGATTAAATATCTGACCATTAGAATCTACTAAATACTTAACTTTTACGACGCCACTGCTTTTCGGTGGCTGCAATCTACTAACTTTAAAACTGAACTCTTTAGCTTCTTGAATCCAATAGTTTTGCAACTCAGATTGCTCTATTGTTATGGGAGTTTTTGTAAGGTATTGCTGAGGGGCCGACTTACAGCCACCCAGCACTAGAATAGCAATTGATAAAACGCTCAAAAATTTCATACATACTCCTTGTAAAATATAACGCCCCATTCAGGGGCTTTTTTACAGTTGGCTAAAATAACGAACGCAGTGAGGAAAGCTAACTGTTAAAAGTCCCGCACTGAAATGGCTTGTTATGTTTTTACTTACTATGGCTAGTATCACTAGAAAAGAATATAGACACAAGCTCAATAGATTTAATTATGAGCTTTTCAAAAAAGTAGATGCAAATTGCGAGTAAACTAAAAACTGAAATTGAAAAGTTTTCAAATTTTAGAATGTTAGCTTTTGTAATATCCACACCTGAAGTTTCTAAAAAAACAAAGGAAAATATAATGGAGAGCGCAACTCCAATTACTTTTAACACATTCATATTTATAACCTAATTCCTTTCATAAATTTAAACTGGGACTTCCTAAAACATAACGCCGCTATTTAACGGCGAGTTGCCTTTTCCGAGTCCGTTACAATGGATTGTTAGCTATAGTTATGTTGATTCAACAAATGCTTAGCCACACCACT
Organism: Pseudoalteromonas pernae; assembly: GCF_039831865.1. Classification (NCBI taxonomy): domain Bacteria; kingdom Pseudomonadati; phylum Pseudomonadota; class Gammaproteobacteria; order Alteromonadales; family Pseudoalteromonadaceae; genus Pseudoalteromonas; species Pseudoalteromonas pernae. Next base: position 107,656 of record NZ_JBDODM010000001.1, on the reverse strand, counting down.
GTATCCAGGGAATATTCTTGCAGCGTCGTACCCAAGCTTAGCTAGAATGTTACACCCTTTTTTTGCCTCTGAGCATGGCAATGTAAAACGCTTGAATATAAAAATATTCTCTTCACCACTGTAGTTTTCAGCGACTAGAGCATCTAACGGTCTTCGATCAACATGGACAACCTGCCCACTTTGTAAAAGGTGCATTTCATTGACCATAGATGGTAATTGAACTGGCCAATGAGTAAAAAGACCTTTTTGAGCGTTCAAATTTGGGTTGTTAGCATAATGAGGGGTAATAAAATCAACATTAACTCGGTTAACTGTTGGTTTTAGGAAAGATAAATGCTCTTTATTTAATGCCCATATTTCGAGCTTTCCATCTTTTTCAATGGCTCCAGTCATTGCAAAAAATAGTGCGACAAATATGTCATACGTCCAATCCAGAAGCCGTGTTGGAATGCCATAATGCTGTGCTAAAGCAGCAGTCTCCAATAGATCCTTAGGAATCCAAGTGTCACTTTCATGTGGGTTGTTTAGGCCGTGGAAATCAAATTCTTGCGCAAGATTAAGCCTCACTCGCTCAGAAACAGGAACTTCTAACCCCCTTTGATCGGCTAAACGATAAAAAGCCCTTAGAACAGAATACTCACCTTTAACCTGCCAAGTTTGCCAATTATGCTGGGGTTCAATAGGCCTTCCTAAGCCACAAGTTTTCCAAAACCAATCTACATTATTTAGCCTCAATGCAGTTGGCACCAACTCATAAGAGTCCTGACTGTGCCCCCTAAAAATGAAACCCTCTAAATTGGAGCTTTCACCCCATGGTGAAAAAAAATCGAACATTTCATCAGCTGAAGTGAAATCTCGGGCTTCGATCATTTAGGTACCTATAGCTAACAGCTTATTAGTGCGAATTTCGGATAAAGGAATCTATCCACAGGCCCAAAACTCTTAACAAATAAGTTTTTTATTTAATAATAGCAATAAGTTATCAAGTGGTTTGTTGTTGAGCAAGCTAATAAACGTTCGATAAAAACGAGCCATTACTTATTCGAGCCATTACTTATTCGAGCCATTACTTATTCGAGCCATTACTTATTCGAGCCATACAAGGCTCGTTAAACTATTCAGTTTCGTAAAATTTTATTTATATAATCAATTAATTACAAATGAGAGCTACATAATCGTGCCAAAATAACTCATCACATAACGTGCCATTTGCTTGCAAAATAGCAGACGACCACTTGTAACTGTATATATATACAGCACCCATCAAGGAATGCATAATGGGCCATTCACCATTTATAGAAACAGTCCGAGCGGAGCTCAGGACTCGTCGCTATAGCCTAAAAACTGAAAAGGTGTATCTCAGTTGGATTAGGTCGTTTATTTTATTTAACGATAAAAGACATCCCAATAACATGGGAAACCGAGAGATAGAACGTTTTTTAAACCATTTGGCAATGAATCGACAAGTCAGTCCCGCTACACAAAACCAAGCTTTGTGTGCACTTATATTTCTATATCGCTATGTGATCAAGCAAGAGGTTAAAGGGCTCAATTATTCCTTTACGAAAAAGGAACAAAGTATGCCGACGGTGCTTTCACATCAAGAAGCTGTTCGAGTGCTTGCTAATATGAGTGGGATCCATTGGCTAATCGCATCCATATTATATGGTAGTGGGCTAAGAATAAATGAAGCACTCAGTTTAAGAGTTAAAGATGTAAATCTTTCCAACAATACTGTGTTTGTTTTTAGAGGGAAAGGCCGAAAAGATAGGTACTCAATTTTGCCGAAATCACTCAATGAGCCAATAAAAAGACAGATAGAAAAAGTAAAAGCCCTCCATTCTTTTGACTTGAGCCAAGGTTTCGGACTTACCTCATTGCCTCCATCTTTAATGCGCAAATATGGTAATGCGATTAAGGACTTTTCTTGGCAATACCTATTTCCTTCGACAACGCGATGCGTTCACCCATACGATGGCTATATATGTCGTCATCATATTCACGAATCTGCCTTTAGAAAGAATTTGAGAAAAGCAGTTATATCGGCGGATATCCCAAAACGTGTTAAAGCACACACTTTTAGGCATTCGTCTGCGACTGAATTATTGCTGCATGGCTGCGATATTAGAACAGTCCAAGAGTTGCTAGGGCACACAGATTTAAAAACAACTGAGATATACACTCATGTAGTGGGTTCGAGATTTTGCAACACCATCAGCCCAGTTGATCGAGAAATAATTAAAACCCATTTAGACAATGCCTGAAGATAGTGACTCAATGCCCTGCTACGCATCAAAAAGGGCTGTAAAAAAAGCCCTTTCTGTTTATGCAGTTATTTGATTGCCGCTATTTCATCACCACTATTTGATAGCCACATTAATAAACACAGCGCTCATCAGTATCGGGCACACAATGCGGATGTACCAAAGTAATAGCTTGATTCCTTTATGCTCTGATTGCGCGAGTTTGTTACCTCGATTCCACACCCAACCCAAGGTGAGGAAATAGAATAACCCCATCAGCGGCAGTTGGTACTGAGTGAACACTTGAATCACCAAACCAAATAACCAATCAAAATTGGCGATAATGGTCGCTGAAGCAATAAACACAACCAGCGTTACCAACCACGTTGACAACTTACGGCTCAGGCCGTGGTTTTCGACTAAAAAGGCCACGGGGATTTCAGTGGATGAAATCGTTGAAGTCACTGATGCAATCGACATCAACACGAAGAAGGCCAACGCCACAAACAAACCGATAGAACCCATAGCTTCAAATAATTGTGGCAATACAGCGAAAATCAATTGCCCCTCGCCTATCAACTTGCCATCGGCAAATACCTGCACGCCGTTGTGGTTTGCCACAAATATCGCAGGCACGATTAACAAGCCTGCCAAGAACGCCACTGAGGTATCTAGCGCAGCTACGCTCAAAGTTAATTTACCTAAGTTCGCGCCTGGTTGTAGGTAAGAGCCATAAATCATCATACAGCCCACACCAAGCGACAATGAGAAGAACGCTTGGCCCATGGCGGCGATGATTAAATCGGCATCCCATACCTTGGTGAAGTCGGGTTTCAAGTAATTAGCGAAACCTTCGCTCGCACCGTCAAGCGAGCCAATGTAGAAAATTAGACCGATTAAAAGTACAAGTAGTAAAGGCATCAAACGACGAGACCAGGTTTCAATCCCCGACTTCACGCCTTTGAGGATAATACTGGCGGTAAGCAACAGCATCAACGGCGTAAAAATAAGGTTGCGAGTGGTTGAGTCGTTACTAAGGAAATCAGCGAGGCTCTGCATTCCCGCTAATTGAGCGACGGGCGCTAAGGCGTGGGATAGCATCCATCCTGCAACTATGGAGTAAAAGCTGAGCATTACAATCGCGCCTGCCAAGCCCAAATAACCTGCACCTGCACCTAGTTTAGGGGCTTTGTCTTGCCACGCGCGCTTAAGGGCAACAACCGGATTTGCCTGCGCACTGTAGCCTATATAAAGCTCGGTAAAGAGCGCTGGCAGTGCTAGAGCAAAAATTACGATAAAGTATACGAGTAAAAAGGCACCACCACCGTGGTTAGCCGCTTGGGTAGGAAAACCCCATATATTTCCGAGGCCTACCGCTGCGCCGGCAGCAGCCAGCACAAATCCAATACGGCTTTGGAAGCCGTCACGCTTATTCGTCATTCGTAGGAATTTCTGTTATTGTTTTGCGTCTATTAAACCACACTTAGTGTGAACAAAGTAGTCGCTGCGACGGATATCGAACCAACACTTTATGCTACATCCAGACTATCAATTTCAACCTTTACCAATCGGTCAAAGTATTAAGAGCCAGTCACTCAAGACCGGCACCACTTTATTGACCCTGACGCAGGCGAAAGACATGCATAACAGCCATTTGCATGAGAACGAATTAGCCGTGCTAGCGCGTCGAAAACAACCTAAAGCGAAGCAAGAATATTTGGTAAGTCGTTGGTGTATCAAAGAATTGGTTAAAATACTAAAACCGGAATACGCGTCGCTGCCCCACAATCAGTTTGAAACACGCTTTAACGAACAACTGAAACAGCTTCAGGTCTATGCTAATGAACGGCTACTGGATATCAACGTAGTCATTAGCCACTCACAGCAGCATGTGGGCGTTGCGGCAACTTTGAACGCGCAAACTGTGTTGGGCTTAGACATAGAAAAAATTGACGAGAAACGCCCGTTTCAAAAGCTCGCAGCGCACTTTTACCCACAGCAAGAAACGAGTGCGATTGGTGATGAAGTAGACACTTTCTTTCGCGTATGGACGCTTAAAGAAGCCTATGCTAAAGCGGCTAAGCAAAGTATTAGCACCCTACTTAGCCAACCAATTTTGCCCTTGTTAAACAACCTACAAGCGCAGGTGTTATGCGAACAACGGCAGCAATTCGATGTGTCGTTAATCACTGCCACTGAGCAGGTTCAACTTATTGACCTTGCTCCAACAACTGTTGGTGAATCGCTTTAACCACGTCGTCAGATTGCGATTGGTCCACCAAGAAGCACAAGTTGTGTTTTGACGCACCATGACAAATGAGGCGGATATCAAAACCAGAAAGCACTTTCATCAGATTCAATTCGCTTTGGCGCAGTTGAATTTCTGAGCCAATTAGCCCTACTAATGCCAAGTTATTTTCAACCGTTACATGGCAGAACTCGCCGAGTCTATCGAGCGCCTCTTGGTCAAGCTCTGGGCGGCTTGCATTGGGCGCGTTGTCCAACGTTACAGCAACACTGATTTCAGACGTAGTGACCAAATCAACGGAAATCTTATATTCGCTCAAAATGGTGAATACACGTGCTAAGAAACCACTGGCTAACAGCATTTCAGGGCTTTTGAGTGTTAATAAAATTTGGTTTTTACGTTGGGTGACGGCTCGTACCCCAGCGATAATTTCTGCGCTCGGTACTTTTTCAATCCAGGTACCACCGCCTTCGGGGTCTTTACTTGAACCCACAAATACGCCAATACTGCTGCGCGCCGCAGGAAGAATAGTCGCAGGGTGCAAGACTTTGGCGCCGAAGGTCGCCATTTCGGCCGCTTCATCGAACGTGAGATGAGCAATCGGACGGGCCTTTTCACACACACGCGGATCGGTGCTGTAAATACCAACCACATCCGTCCAAATATAAATGCTATTTGCGCCTGTTGCCTCAGCAATTAATGCTGCACTGTAATCTGATCCACCACGACCAAGCGTTGTGGTATCACCGTATTCGTCACTACCAATAAAGCCCTGCGTCACAACCACATAATCATTAAGTAGTGGCACCAGCTCGGCTTGAGCGCGGGTACGTGTTTGCGCTACATCCGGTGATGCTTTGGAAAATTGGCTGTCGGTTTTAAGTACTGAACGCACATCAAAGCGCGTCGACGAAACGCCTTTATCACGGAGCACTTGCGTAAATAAGTAAGAAGATAAACGCTCACCAAAACTCAGCAATTCGTCACGTTGTGCATTAGTTTGAATTGGCTTCATCGCTGCGCTACGAAAAGCATTGAGGGTATTTTCAAAGCCGTGCGCCAAATCAGCATCTAGGCTGAGGTATTCAAGGATATTCAATTGAATGGCAACAACACCATCAATGTGTTGCTCACGGGTTTCATCATCAATATTGCTTTGGCAAAGCGCCACTAGGTGGTTAGTGACGCCGGCACTGGCGCTCACTACAACAATACGTACCTGGTTGTCAGCTGCCACAATGTCTGCGCAACGCATCATTGCTTGATGATCTGCAACTGAAGTGCCGCCAAACTTAGCGACGGAAAATTCCTGATTCATTTTCTCTCCGAGATGAAAAATAGCTTATTTTTCAAATACAATCAGGAGAACTTGGCAAGAGGATAAAAGAAGTGTGTCCATTGCCAGAAGCCCTCCACCCAAAAAACAGGTGACAGTTCCGAGGATTCAGCCTCAAGAACCGAGAGCCATTGTGACGAGCAATGGACTCCCTCGGCGATAGTCTCCCTCATAAACGGTCATCGGCCTTCGTCTGCCTCGCGTTTACTACCTAGCTATCGCACCTCTTCTGTTGATACCAATACAGTTGAGAGCATTGGCACAGCACTCTAGCGATCATGCGCCAGAACGAGCATGCAATGTAACGTTTGGATGGCTGGATGTCAATTGTGCAAATGCACTTGTCATGAACTTATTTGTTACGATTTCATAACAGCGAGTCGCGTTATATCTACAGTTTCGCCGCGCTCTAGCTTATGGATGCTCTGAACAATAGCTTGGTTGATTGGAGTGGGCACATTATGCTGAGCGCCAAGTTTAACCACCGCACCATTGAGGAACTCAACTTCTGTTTTTCTGCCCGCTTGGATATCTTCCCACATCGATGAGCGCGCTTTGGGGTCTATGTCTAGCATCGCTGATGCCACCCGTTTAAATAGCCAATTAGGTAAGCTTAAAATCACCCGCACTTTTGCAGGCTTCACCTTGGTAAACTGCGCTAATTCACAATCCATCGCCTTTGCTACTGCAATCCATTCGCGCATCGCGCCTGCAAGGGTGCGGCGAATCGCGTGATTCTCAAGCTCAGCTTTAATCGGCATATCGGCTATGGCGTTAAGCGCATTATTGAGATTTAAAAGCAGCTTGCCGAACACAACAGGTTTCATGTCGTCGTATATATGACAGCCAAAACCACTGTCTTGAAGTTTCTGAGCAATGAATTGCGTGTTATCACTTTGCTCAAAGCAAAACTCCCCTTGCGTTCCCTTATGAAAATGCGCGCCATTTTGCAACACGTTAAAGGGGGTTATTCCAAACAAACACCTACGCTGCGCCATTTGCGTCTCAATAGCATCGAAACTGCCTAACCCATTTTGCATAAAAATCAGTTCTGATTGAGCATGCGTGATATTTAATAACTGCTGAGCTACCTCAGGCAATTGGTGACACTTAACGGTAACAAACACCACATCAAACTGTTGACCTGTCGTATCAGTCAGTAAGGCGTTGGGCATAACTCTTTTATCAAACCCTTGGTAGTCGGTAATGTGAATACCTTCGTTGTCTTCAATAGCGTTTTTTATTCGCTCTCTGCACACAATCGACGTTGATAGTTTGGCGACACTGAGTAATGCCGCCAAGTAGCATCCTGTTGAGCCTGCACCAAATACTGCTATACGCATATCTTTATACTTATTAGAAACTTAGTGTCTTTAATATTGCGCAAAGGTGAACTATGACGCAATGCCAGTTAGCGACTATTTTGCATTTAAACGTAAAAAGCCACTGAAACCGAACGGCTTCAGTGGCTTTTTAAATTGATAATGAATAGTGTTTAGTTACACAAATGAGCCCATCGCGTAAGAACCTACATAACCGACTGAATAAGCAATCAGCAAGTAAAAGGTATTACGTAAGTAGCTGCCAAATGTTAGGTCGCGTACTTTGCTCATTGCGATAATACCCGCAGCAGAACCAATCACTAACATGGAACCGCCAACACCCGTTGCGTAGGTAAATGCCAGCCAGTTTTGTGTATCCATTTGAATGTCGGCTTTTAGCAACGCCGCAGTCAATGGCACGTTATCTACAGCGGCAGAAAGCAAGCCCATCAAATAGTTTGCTTGGTTCGGCGCCAACACTTCATACAAGTGGGTAAATTGCGCAAGTACACCCACTTCCTTTAGGGCGCCAACAAGCAAGAGTACGCCAACGAAGAATAACAAGGTGTCGTACTCAATCTCACGGATGAAGTCGATGATCTTCTTGTTCACGTCTTTTTTGCGCATTAAAAACTGCGCTGTAAGGAACATCAACGACAAACCAAACAAAAAGGTAAGCAAAGGTGGAATTTGATACATCACACTTAACGTTAACGTGCCCACAATGGTCGATAGAAAAATGGCAGCAATGGTGATATCCGTTTTCTCGATGCGCTTTTTCTCACCCAACGAGAACGTCACTGTGCCATTCATCTTCATCGACAGTAAAGTCGCAAGAATCAGTACACTAAACGCGGCGGGTGCGACTAATAACAACAAGTTGCCAATGGTTACTTTATCCGCAAGGAAGATCATCAAGGTTGTTACATCACCGGTGATCAACGACACCCCACCCGAGTTAACCGCAAATATGATCAATGTGGCATATTTAACCAGCTTTCTGCCGTCCAACTTTAATGACATCACAACCGCTAAAGACACTAAGGTCGCCGTGATATTGTCGGAAATTGAAGAGAACAAGAAAGCAAAGCCAGCGATGAGGAACATGAGCTTACGTTCACTTATCGCACTAGGTAGTACGCGCTGCACCAAGTTTTGGATAAAGCCTTTTGAGTTGAGGTAGGCAACAAAAGTCATTGCAGCCATTAAAAATAGCCACAATGTCGCTATTTCTAATATGTTTTCATTCAATTCATGCTTGATGTGGTCAACAGAATGACCGTGGAGCGGCGAGATAAAGAGGATAATCCAGCACAGAGTACCGAAAAACAGCGTGGTTTTGGCTTTATTTACATGGATGACGTCTTCCACAACAATAAGCACGAATGCCACGGCAATGAGCGTCAATATGAGCGCACTGACCATTTTGGGTTAAATTCCTTGCGACGAGCGAACTAAAAATGTACAGCTAAGTTTATTGACCGCACCCGAACACACACAGGTGTACAAATAACAAACTTAGTGGCACCATGAGTTATTAACAGACCGTTACAGCCTGCAAGCGGCGCGAATTCTATCACCACATGGTCGTCGCGGCTATTCCCCATTCGTGGTAAATGACATTTTTTTTACATTTGCAGTGTAAAGCTCAGGCAACAACTGAAAAGCTATTTTACCACCTTGTCCCTTTCGTTATAATCGTGCCCTATTGCCAAGCACAAAGAACTAACATAATGATAATAGCGAAACGCGTGCTTAATACCCTCAACGAGCTGTGGCCAGTGTTAGAAACACTGATAAAACGCTTTAAAATGGGGGATTTCAGCATCAAGGAAGTGCAAAGCGTAATTAAACAGCATTTTCCTCATTATTCTGGCGCACAAATATACAAAGAAACGAATCGCCTTATGAACCAAGATATTCTGGTTCCCCTTGCGAAATCGTCACAGTTAGAAATCAATCGCGCAATTAGCGACTTTGCCGCTTACCTACTTCAAGATGAAAGTTTAGGGGTTGCTGGTGAAATAAATGTGCTTGTTGATGACCTAGAGCGCTTGAGCAACAAGCTAGAAGACGCCGTTGAGGATAACGACTATGGCGATATCAGCCGTTACAGCCGCATTATGGATGAACGGGTGCGAAAAATCGTTAAACTTTATCAACACAACGAAAACGCCATCTACAACCTAGTAGAACAAGCCAAATCGAATAACTCCAGCATGTCACTGGCTAAACGTTATAAAGCTGTTATTGAGGCATTCGATGAGTATATTGAGCCAATGCTGGAAATGCTGGCCATCAACGGCGCGTTCCAAGTCTGCTTTGATAGCATTGAGGCAAGGCTCACTGAGCACCTGATTGAGCTTAAACAAACGGGCCGAAGTAGCACCACCATTCGTATGCTTGAGCAGCTTCGTACTCGTATTTTAGATATGCACCATATTGGCCGCGAAAGCTTGCGCCAAAGCGCCGACATGCTCATGCCGTTGCGAGAAGAGCTAAGACAAAACACTCTCATCACTCGCCAAGCGGCAAAGGTACTCAGCTTAATTCGCAAACGCGGCTTGGATAACGTGATGAGCGCGCATCAACCTTTCTTTGTCTCTGAGCCACAGCACCACCAACTTGGCAGCAATGCTCAGCTTGTGTCTTATATGGCGGGCTTGAGTGAATTTGAAGAACATGAATTTGAAATGCCCGATGCCGACGCCGCTGAGCCTTATCACGCGCCACATATTCCAAGCTTTAAGGATGTTCGCGCACTATTTAAATCAAGTAAAACCAAGGGGAAAGCCGCGAAGCAGCAAGTGATTGACGTGCTCAATGACCACTACCCTGACCTTGAATCAGATGAGTTATTGTATCTTTATCAAAAACTTATCAATGACCCAACAATGACGTTGTCACAAAGCGACGCACCAGTGTATAAAACCTTAGCTGGTAAACGATTCTCCTTATACCCCTTCGTTGATGCCAGTGACAGTAAACAAAATAAGAGTAACAACGCGCTATGAGCACAATCGATTTAACTCAGCTCACGCAGCTGCAATACATCAATAAAAAACTAGTTAGCGGCTATCACATCAGTGAGCAAGATAACCTTGCATGGCAGGAGCTGGACCAACTTCAAGAGCAATATGACGCCTTATTTAGTGCCTTGGGTAACGCCCTAGTGCATGACGCTCGTGGCTTTTTCTATTTCGCTACCGACGAAGGGACAGCCAATATGGGGAAAATCTCCCGCGCTATCGCCCTGTTTATCTACACCCTTATCGAACATTACGCGAATAAAGGCCAAGACCCAATGCGCGCGCTGTTCGACAAAGACGTTGATTTAGAAATTTGCCAAGAACTCGTGCTCAATAACAAGGCGTTGTTTGATCAATTGGAGATTTTCTCAGGCTCGGACTTACGCAAAGATGTGCTGATGCGTATGGTGCGTTTGGGTATGGCCAAAGCGAAGGATAAAGACAGCGCATTTCGCCTTCTTGCACCCATTCATCGCTATTTAGACGCACTACTGGAAGTTAACGATGACGCTTTTGAAAGCGCGGAGGAAGTATAAATGCAACAGTTACATGGACTGAGTAAGCTCGCGCTGTTAAATACTGCAGGTTATGCAAAATGCGTGATCCCGCTTGATAAAAGCAGCTCGATTTGTGCGCCGAATAACACCGGCAAAAGCTCGGTGATTAATGCCCTGCAATTTCCGCTTATCAATGACCTACGTCTTACTGAATGGGATGGCCATGATTTAGAAGAAACGCGCAAGTTTTATTTCAATTCTGACCAGTCATACATCCTGCTTGAGGCCGATTTACCTCATGGTAAGGTGGTAATTGGGGTTGCCGGGCTTGGCAAAATTGCTGGTTACGGCCATCAGTTCTTTTGTTACAACGGTGCTTTAAATCTAGAAGATTTCACCGACAACAAGCGCATCGTTAAATTTACGCGCTTGTTTAACCACTTAAAAGACAAAGGCTTCAACCCGATTGAGCTCAAAGCGCAAGAACTCAATGCCCTACTCATTGGCGGTGCAACGCCATTTGATGGCGATATTAATTTGCGCATGATCCCGCTCAACAATGTGAGCGATGCACCTACTTATAAAGAAATTTTCCGACGCATGTTGAACCTGCATAAGCTCGGTGCATCAGATGTAAAACGCTTTATGTTACGCGTGTTTGAGCGCCATATGTCTAATGCCAACGTTGATTTCTATGAAGTGTGGCAACGTGCGTTTGATAAGGTTAATCGAGCACGTCGTGAACTCAATGCCCTCGAAACCATGCAAGAGCCTATCGCCGCACTTGAGAGCATGTTGGAACACCAAAGTGCACTAAAAGGGAAACTAGGCGCATTTGCACCGAAAATCGACTTGGCCCTCGCCGATTTTGACGCTTATTACGATGACCAAAATGCGACGCTCCACGAGCAACTTGAAGAGATAAGCGCTGAGAAAGAAGAGTTTGAACAAAAGCAACGTTTGTATGTGCAACAATCACGCGACATTGAGCGTAAACTAACTGAGCTCAATGCCTGGTTTACCGATTTCGATGCTCTTCACCATGAGTTTGAACTTGCTGACGCAGCGACCTTGCAAAGTGAACTCAAAGCGCTTAAACATGAATATGAAACGCTGACGCACTCACTCAAAAGTGCCGAAGGGCAAAGCCTGCATACCCTTGATTTTCGTATCAAAGAAACGCAAAAGCAGATTAAGAGCCTAAAACTGCAATTGAAGAACCTAGAGTACAACCTCTTCACTCGCATGCGTGAAGACTTGTCGCTCAAGGAAGTGGAAGAGATTTCCCGTATTCTCAATCCTGATTTGCTGTCATTTGCGACCACCAGCGGTGGTGAAATTACTATCGACGATGAAGACGCTTTTGGTGATTTCCTCTCTTTGCTAAGCCAAGCGGTTCGCGGTGCAGAACTCGTGTTGCCAGGTGCAACCATTTCGTTAAAGAAACTGCCTGTGGTGCAAATGCAAAGCGGCGCAGATAAAGCACAACTGAGCGAGCAATTGCAGTCGCTCGAACGTTCATTAGAGGACTTAAAAGCGCAGCGCGATGTGGCTGCGGATGTTGCTGGCAAACAAGCTGAACGTGATGCCTTGTACGATCAATTGATGAGCCAAGAAGCGGCGTTGAAACGCTTTGAGCAATATCAGGTGATGCAACGCAGTGTTGATGCTCAGCAAGCCCTGCAAGAATCGCTTGTAGGCGAACAAGAAGAAGTGGACGCGCACCTGAATGAAGTGCAACAAAATGCCGCAGGCATTGCTGACAGACGTGCAATCATCAACTCTAAAAAAGATGCATTAGAGCGCCAAAAAGCCCGTCTAGCGCAGGTTAAGAGCGAGCGTTTGGACCACACGCTAGATTTCATTTCGGGCAAGGTGACACCGTATCTTATCGATATCAATTTCGATTTGGATGCCCTTGCCGACACCATTCACAGCTTCAATAAAGACTGCCAAGAGTTGCGTAACTTCGATATCAACGTCCGCAATACCTATTTGCATATCTACAATGCGGGTATTACCAAGTTTGATAATGAAAACGATGAACTCAGCAAATACCAAAAGCTGATCAGCGCATATCACAACATTGATAACGAGCGTGAGGCGGTCAACCGTCAAGCCCGTGTGGCATTGACCGATGTTGCCGCGACGATTAAGGGCTTACGCCAAGATTTAAACCGCCTCACATCTGAAATGCGCCTCTTTAACAACGGCATTGGCGAGCATAAAATCTCTAACTTACAAGGCTTTAAGATTGATGTTGTGCCACGCCATATGTTGGTGCAAAGCATAGATACCATCTTGGCTACGTCTGATTTGTACGAACAAGGTGACTCACTTGATTTGCTTGCTGAGCAAGACGTACGTGAAAGCGAAGTGAATGACGCCAAGGACCAGCTAATTAAATTGGCCTCAGAAAAAGCGGGCTTAACGCTAAGCGACCTGTTTGATATTCGCTTTGAAGTCATTAATCGCGCGGGCGAGACTGAGTACTTCGATAAAATCGATTCCGCTGGCTCAAATGGTACGCGTATCACCATTAAACTACTGTGTGGCATGTTGTTTATTCGCCATCTGTTATCAGACAAAGAAAAGAGCCAGTACCGTGTGCCGCTATACATCGATGAAGCGGCTGATATCGACCCACAAAACCAGCAAGCGATTATCGAAACCGCACTGAGCTTTGGTTTTGTGCCGATATTTGCCTCGGTGAAGCCACAAATTAGCTGTGATTACATAGTACCGATTCGAACACTTGGTGATGGCAAACAAAACTGGGTGGATGAAAAAGACTGGATCCGCGTCGAGAACGAGGAGTTGGTTTAATCTCATTGTCTATAAAGCCGTGAATCTTCTTCACGGCTTTTTTATTGCTAATTACCCGACATTTTATTACTCTTTCTTTTGTACCCAATAGAATACATTTGCTTTGAAGGAACAAACAAATGCCCCCTACTAACTCTACTCGCAGTAATCTCAAGCTCGCTCTATTAACAAGCGTTGGCATCGCCTGTTACCAAGTACTCTTTTTAAGTACACACACCTATGACTATTATCGCCCACTGTTTGTTTTTGGGTTTATGTTCGTTGTTTTGAGCGTGCATTCGTGGGTCGCAAATAAAGGAGGGAAGTAATGAAGAGACTTTTACTCTTATTAGCGCTGCTATTGTTGCCATTTAGCCATGATGCACAGGCGCACAATGATGCGGATAGTTACGATAATATGACATCGCTTCCACCGACAAAGGTGTGCGGAAACGCCATGAATAATGGCAATAAAACCATTAATTTAATAATAGAGAGCAAAGAACTGACGACTTTGACAATCATCTTTCTTGCCTGCTTTTGTGCATTGTTGGCACAAGGCAAAGGCCGCCGCCCTGCATTGTGGCTTGTGCTAGCCCTTCTCTTTAATCTCTTCGCGGTCATCATTTTACTGTGCTTGAGAGACCTCTCTGGCAAAAAACAACTGAGCAAATAAGTCCGTTGTGCGTGCTCAAATGGAGATGATTCCAATCACCCATAGAGCATGCCTGACACATATTTCCACATAGAAATTTGCATTTCTTTACTGTTTTATATCTCGAAATTACCGTCGGGATTGCGCATACTGGTTCCTAATATAGAAATATGGAGTTAGCCAATGGATAAGTCACTTTCGAAACCAACCATTATTCTGCACTGGCTTACAGGGCTGTTATTTATTGGCGTTTTGGCATTTGGTTTGTATGTCGAAGAAATGCCACGCGGCCCAGAAAAGTTTGAAATGTTAGCGCTGCATAAGTCATTTGGTTTTACGGTTTTGGTTATTGCACTCATGCGTTTGTTTTGGCGATTATTCGAGGGCGAAATTTCTCATGTTGCTAAGTTAACGCCATGGCAAGACATGCTCGCCAAAGGTACGCATATGTTGCTACTGATCGGTACCTTGCTGATGCCGATTTCAGGGATCATGATGAGCGTGGGCGGTGGTCATGGCTTGTCAGTATTCGGTTTCGAGATTTTCGCAAAAGCCGACAAAATCGAATGGGTGGGGAATTTAGGCCACGACATTCATGGGCCTGCAGCTTGGGTGTTAATTGCAGCCATATTGCTGCATGTTATCGGTGCATTGAAACATCAGTTTTTCGATAAAGATGGCACCCTCGCTCGTATGCTGGGTGCAAAAGTAAAGTCAGATGACCAATAGCAATAACAAGAGAGCCAGCAGGCTCCCTTTTCTTTATCAAGTTTATGGCTCGGCTAACTGACGCTTAACCTCTTCAGAGTCATCCCGAGTGTAGTTTTGGCTACTGAGACCCAAAAATTGCGGCAAGGTTGCGCTGATAAAAATGGACGACCACGTGCCCACCAACACCCCAGTAAACAAGGTAATCGCAAAACCGCGCAGCGGTGCGCCTGCAAGCCACCAGATACTGACAATGGTGCCTAAGGTCGTCAAAGAAGTAATGAGCGTACGGCTCATGGATGCTGCTAGTGCCTCATTGATCAACTGCGCAACTTTACGCTTGGGTTGAGCTTGAATTAACTCCCTGATCTTATCGCCGATAACAATAGAGTCATTCAATGAATACCCTATTATTGCCAAGATGGCAGCGAGTACGGTGAGGGTAAATTCAATATCGAAGAAGCTCAATACCGCAAGCGTTAACAGTACGTCGTGAACCAATGCCAGTGTCGCAGCAAGGCTTAATCGCCACTCAAAACGCACCGCGAGATAAAACATAACGGCTAACGTTGCAAACAACAGAGCCATACTGCCCTGCTCAATGAGTTCCTCACCTGCCGCTGCGCCCAAGAAACTACTATCGAGTTTAACCGCATTTGTTTGCGCTAACCATTGCTCAAACCAATCAACATCTGCCTGACCATTTTCAGGCGTTTGGTATACTTGCCATTGATTATGCGCGCGTTCATGCAAGCTGTAAGGGCTATGAATATAGTCATTGAGTCGCTCCTTGAGCTCGTTGTGCGAAATAGGCTGCATCACAGAAAATTCACTAACATAGCCGCCCGTAAAATCTTGCCCGAGCTTAACGCCATCAATCACAATGACACTGGTGCTCACTAGTATAAGCAACACACTCAACATAAGACCGATACGACGAACGACATTCATTGAATTAGGCATGGCCCACCTCCTTAGTAGCCTTGAAAAGCCAAGAAGAAAGATAGGACGACACAATCACACCGCTAAACACGCTGGTCATGATCCCCAGCGCTAAAGTAATTGCGAAGCCCTTAACCGGCCCATAGCCAATACCAATGAGTACAAGCGCACAAATAAAGGTGGTGAGGTTCGCATCAATAATGCTGCTCATCGCTTGTTTGTAACCCCGTTGTAAGGCCTGAAGGCGTGTTCTCCCCAAGCGTATTTCGTCCTTTACGCGCTCAAAGATAATCACATTGGTATCCACTGCCATGCCTATAGTTAATACTAACCCTGCGATCCCTGGCAAGGTTAGTACCACACCGGGTAACAAAGACATCAAACCAAGCAAACACACCAGATTAATTGCCAGTGCTAAGTTAGCCACAACTCCTAAACGTCGATACCACAACAACATAAAGCCTAACGTTATTGATAGGCCCAATAACAAAGCCTGAAAGCCATTGGTGATGTTTTGTGCACCTAGTGTCGGAGTAATCGTTTGCTCTTTGATAATTTTAATTGGCGCTTCTAAGGAGCCTGCTCGTAAAATTAACGCTAAATCTTGTGCGCGTTGCCAGCTTCCTAATCCAGTAATACTGAAACGGGTGCCTAATGCTTCATTGATTGTAGCGACTGATATGACTCGCTCTTGCATCTGTACATCGCCACGGGCATCAGTCACGTATTCACTGTATAAGGTCGCCATGGGTTCGCCAATATGGGTGCGCGAAAAGCGATTGATTTTCTCACCGCCAAATGACGACAACTGCAATTGCACCATAGGTTGTCCCATTTCATCGCGCCCTGCCTGTGCACCAGTGATATCGTTTCCTGTGAAGATAACCTTGATGTCGATATTAATCGCACCACCGTCTTCGCTGACTACTCTTTTACCACCTATATCGCTCAAACCATGAAAGGATAAACTCGCCGTAGCACCTATGATTCGTTTCGCTTCGCTTGGGTCTTGGACCCCTGGTAATTCGATGCGAATACCAAATTCCCCCTGACGCTGCACGATTGCTTCTGTGATCCCTAACTCTTCAATACGCTGCCTAAGTGTTGACAAGGCTTGCTCCATATCGGCTTTTGCAAATTGCTGTTGCTGCTGGTTAGTGTAAAAAAGCCGCTGCTGATACAGTGCACTGTTGGTTTCTTGGTTTGCAGAGATATCTGGAAAAAGCGTTTTTAATTCATCACTTAACGCTGCAGCGTTATCTTTGTATGCCCCTTGAGCACGAATGATCACGCCATGTTGTTCTTTATGAACGCTAACGCCGCGCAAGCGCTTTTCGATGCGCAAGCTATTCACTTGCTCAAAAACACTACCCACTCTGTTTTCTAATGCCTTTTGGGTGTCGACTTGCAATACAAAAAGCACTCCACCACCGAGATCCAGTCCTAAATCGATAGGCGCAATAGCCAGACGCTGCATCCAAAGCGGTGTGGTCGCTTGCTTTGTGACTTTTACTTCCCCTAGCGGATATGTTTGCCGCAACAAGCTAGCAGCGGGCGCACTCAATGAGGGACTGTTGAGCTGCACCACCATATCCGCACCGCCAGATTGCGAGATGCTTTGCACGCTATACCCACTGGCAGTCAGCGTGTGTTGCAGCTCGGCAACCGCAATGTGCTCGTTAAATTTCGTCAATGTAATCACATTGGTATTGGGGTAAAGATTACCTAAGGCGCTGATGGCCAGTGCGATGATAAGTACTATCACACTACCTATTTTTAAGACCGATGAGCCACGGTTTTTACTCTGTTTATCTGGTCGCGTTGACGACGTAATCAAAGGCGCCGCTATTTTTTTGTTTTCCATAATTCCTACTTAGCGCTCGCAGACACGAGCGCGCAAACTACGCCAAACACATCAAAGTGCTGGCAACAAACTGACAATTTGCGATTTACCGCTGAAATGAAGAGTTAAGCGGTGTGATTAAGCAGGAAAAGCTCGTAAGTCAGGCGACTTCGGTAGGTAAGATTGGCTGGCTGACAGTTATCAATTAGCCCAGAGTTAGGCTGTGAATTAACCATAAACCACGGGACCTGAGCACGAATTTGCTCACCTTTAGGACTAAGCTCACACAAAGGAGCGTCTTGCGCCAACGTATACGCAAGCAAATACATAGGTTGCTGTTCAGGGTGCATAAAATAGCTTGGATGTGTTCGCATTGCCCGTTCTGGCAATTGCACTGGCTTTGGCGTCGGGGCGTGATGCTTTTGCGCGCCCTGCACGTTTATGTCTGAACTAACACAACCTAGTTGATCAGCGGGGGATTGAACATGGCAAATTTGCATGTGGCTTGCGCTGGTTTTGGGCGCATAAGCACTTGCACTGCCACAAAGTACAGTGAGTACCGCTACCATAGCTATAAGCCAAAATCGCACTGATCCATTCCCCAGTAAAAAACTATAACAGCTGCACAAACACACAACCAAGTTCAATATACCCTATTCTATATGTGTACAAAAAACTAAATTTCAATTCCTTACGTAACAAATATCTCACCCTTGGGCGTGTTGACCTTTGAGGTATGAATTTTGTTCAAAAACACACAGCAAAGGTCAACACGCCCTAGCATAATATCTCACCTTAAACATGACACTGTTTGAGGAAATGGAGGACAGATGAGTAGCACAGTATTTGACGACGCAGTTAACCGACTAAGCCGTATTGGTGAGCAAACGGGATGCTCCAAGTTGGTGATTGATGCCCTCAGTCATGCCAATGCCATGCTCAAAGTCCATGTGGAAGTGCGCATGGATGATGGCCACACCCGTTATTTCCCCGGATATCGATGCCAACACAATAATATTCTTGGCCCAACTAAAGGCGGTATTCGCTTTCATCCCGATGTGGGTGCGCAGGAAGTGCAAGCTTTGGCATTGTGGATGACATTAAAATGTGCGGTTGTGGATATTCCATTTGGTGGTGCTAAAGGCGGCGTCAGTGTCGACCCTAAAGCGCTATCCCCAATGGAACTTGAGCGCCTGAGTAGATCATACGTGCGCGCAATGGCTGATTTTATTGGTCCAGAGCGCGACATTCCAGCACCAGATGTGTACACCAACGCGCGTATTATGGGTTGGATGATGGACGAGTATGAAAAGATTACTCGAGTGAAAAATCCGGCGGTGATCACCGGTAAACCCATCGCTCTTGGAGGCAGTTTAGGTCGTGATGATGCGACAGGTCGCGGCGCCTATTTGTGTATTAAAGCGCTTGAACAACGGGATTGCCTTACTCCAGAAGAAACCACAGTTGCCGTTCAAGGCTTTGGTAATGGCGGTTATCATGTCGCACGCTTACTAGCGAATGATGGCTACAAAGTTGTTGCTATTAGTGACTCGCAAGGCGGTATTTATCGCCAACAAGGGCTAGATGTAAAAAGTGTATATCAACAAAAACAAGACCATAGAGAACTAAAGGCGGTGTATTGTGATGGCTCTGTATGTGAAACAGTGGACCACGACACCTTGTCAAACTCTGAGTTACTCACAAAAGACGTAGACATTCTTATCCCTGCTGCATTGGATAGCGTAATCACCTGCGATAATGCATCAGATATCCAAGCACGTTACATCGTCGAAATCGCCAACGGCCCCATAACCAGCGACGCGGATGCAGTTTTGAAGGATAAAGGCGTCATCGTGATCCCGGATATTCTCGCCAACGCAGGGGGTGTTACTGTGAGTTATTTCGAGTGGGTGCAAAATCGAACAGGTTATCGCTGGAGCGAAACAAAAGTGCGTGAAGAGCTCAAAGAAGTCATGAGCAATGCCTTCAAACGCGCAAACACTTTAGTTCAAGAAAAAGGTTTGGATTTTCGTGATGCGGTTTATGCCGTTGCTTTGGAGCGTTTAAGTAACGCCATTGAAGCCCACGGCACACCTGATTACTTTAATGGCGCCTGAGTAAACATGCGGCTCGTCAATTCAACAAGTTGATCCAGCTTTTCTTTGTCCGCTGGTTGTTGCCATTTGATGAGCTGCTCCCAAAATGCCAGTTTTTTCAAACTGCCAAAGAATACCGCCGCGGCAATATCAGCAGGCACATCATGCAGCGCCCCTGCTGCATGCGCTTCATCAAACCAATTATTGATCCCTTGCTCGCAGTTTTTAAAGCGCTCTTCGAGCAAACCTGCACGCTTTTTAGAGCGCAGTGATTCAATAATAATGATGCGTGACAAAGTTAAATAGTCTTTATCCTGAGTCAGTTTTAAAGAGGTATCAGCAAGTTTTTGTAACTGTTCTTTGATTGGTGTCGTTGGACAATAAGGGTTGTCATGCAGCGGTCGAATACGCTCCAACAACAAATCAACAACGCCATCAAAAAGTTGCTCTTTAGCACTGTAATATTTGTACAAAGTGCGCTTTGACACTTTCGCTTTAGTGGCAACGGCTTCCATCGTTGTGCCTGCTAACCCGCGTTGGGCAAACAAGGCGATCGCCGCGACCATAATTGCTTGTTGTTTAGAACTGCTCATTTCTTGCCTCTTTGCTAACACGATGAAGTATAACGAAAGTCAAAAAAAATGACACGAGGTAAACGAAAAAGTATACCTATTTTAAAAATAAGTATACACTATCGTTTACTCAGTGACAGTTGGGTTACATTGATTACACAGTTACCCACCTTCCTAACCACACTGAGTCTTGTAATCTATACTAGAGCGTGTTGATTTTTGTGGTAATCACTTCACTTAACGCAAAAAACATTACGCCCTAGAACAAGCACGGCTACCCCCTATGACATCAGCAGGGCCAGCCGTTATGGCTACAATACGACTTAATTAGCTCAGGGAAACGCTTATATTATGCGCCGTAACTTATTCAACTTGTCTTCTCGCACTACCCTAGTCACCTTACTGGGTGCACTTACCCTAAGTGCGTGTTCCGAGCAAGCCCCCCAGCAGGGACAATCAATGCCCCCTGCACAAGTAGAAATCCTCGAAGCAACACCTGTTGACGCTCCGTTCGTTATTTCATTACCTGCCACTGTGTCGGGCTCAAAAGAGGTTGAGATCCGTGCCCGAGTAAGCGGCGTTATAGAATCGCGTAACTTCTCAGAAGGTCAAAAAGTTGCAGCAGGTGAATCTTTATTCACGATTGATTTAGCCCCTTACCAACTGGCTTATGAGCAAGCTCAAGCAGCAGTAAAAGCGGCACAAGCACGTTTAGAGCAGGCGCAGCGAGACAGCAAACGTCTTGCCAAACTTCGTGAAGATAAATCTGTATCACAGCGTGATTATGACAACGCACTTTCGAGCGTCGATATCGCCAAAGCTGATTTGAGCGCCAGTGAATCACAATTGCGTGAAGCCAAGCTGAACCTGGACTATGCACAGGTAAAAGCTCCAGTAAGCGGTATCATGGGTCGTGAGCAGGTATCAGAAGGTACTTATGTGTCAGGCCCAGAAGTGTTGCTTACACAAATGACTGCGTTTGACCCAGTACGTGTGCGTTTTGGTTTGTCAGAACGCGAACAGCTGACTATGCGCCAAGAGCAAAAGCGTGGTCTGTTAACGCTGCCAGCAGATGGTAAATGGCAAACACAGCTGCGCTTGCAAGATGGTTCAGCCTACGAACACATCGGTGAGGTGAACTTTACTGACGTGCGTATCAATGCCAACACAGGCACTTCTGAATTCCAGGCGATTGTGCCAAACCCTGATTTTAGCCTTCGCCCGGGTCAATTTGTGCAAGTAGAGCTGATCGGTGCAGTACGCAAAGGTACGTTTGCCGTTCCACAACGCGCAGTGTTGGACAATGGTACAGGTAAGTTCGTATACGTGGTTGGTCAAAATGAGCAAGGCATGACGATTGCTCGTCCAGCGCCCGTGGAAGTGGGTGAATGGTACCGCAAACAAGACGGCGACACTGTTGAAAATTTATGGATCATTCGCAGTGGTTTGCAAGAAGGCGACCAAGTAATCGTTGAAGGCATGGCCCGTATTTTCTTCCCAGGAATGCCTGTTACTGTGAACAACGCGAAGGGATAAGCGCATTATGTTTTCTCGCTATTTTATAGATAGACCAATATTCGCGTTCGTGATCTCAATTGTTATTGTACTTGCAGGTCTGGCAGCAATGCGTGCCCTGCCAATTGCACAATACCCTGAGATTGCGCCGCCTGTGGTGCAGGTAACAGCAAGCTACCCAGGTGCATCCGCACAGGTACTTGAACAAACCGTTGCAGCGCCTTTGGAAAACGCTATCACTGGTGTTGAAGGCATGATGTACATGTCATCAACATCAAGCAGCGCCGGTTCCACCACCATCGAAGTCACGTTCGAAATTGGTACGGATGCCGACCAAGCTGCTGTGGATGTAAACAACCGCGTTAAGCAGGTAGAAGCGCGTTTACCTGAAGAAACAAGACGCCAAGGCGTAGTAGTACAAAAAGGTTCTTCGAGCTTCTTGCAAGTACACGCCTTCTATTCTCCTGATGACACCCGCTCAGCACTGTGGACGTCAAACTATGTAACGTTGAACATCTTAGACCGCATCAAGCGTATTCCGGGTACCACGAACGTACAAATCTTTGGTGCTAAAGATTACGCCATGCGTATTTGGCTGCGCCCAGATTTGATGAGCCAGTTGGGTGTTACCGTTAATGAAATCACCAGCGCGATTCGTGAGCAAAACTCGCAATATGCCGCTGGTAACATCGGCGCTACTCCGACGCTGGAGTCACCACAGTCATTGGTTTACAGCGTCACGGCCCGTGGGCGCATGTCTGAGCCTGAAGAGTTTCAAAATATCATTATCCGCGCCAACGCAGACGGCAGTTCATTGCGCCTCAAAGATGTAGCTCGCGTGGAACTTGGTTCACAGAACTACAACTTTGAAGGTAGCTTCAACGGCAAAGAAGCTGTACTTATGGGGATTTTCTTACAGCCAGGTGCTAACGCACTGGAAGTGGCTGAAGAAGTCGGTGCGGTTATGGACGAATTTAAACCCCAGTTCCCTGCAGGTTTAGAGCACGTTGTCTCTTACGACACAACACGCTTTGTTGAAGTATCGATTCGTGAAGTACTGATTACTCTAGGTGAAGCCATGGTATTAGTGTTCTTGGTTGTGTACTTATTCTTGCAAAACTGGCGTGCAACGCTTATTCCTACGCTTGCAGTTCCAGTATCACTACTGGGCACATTCGCCGGCATGTACATGCTTGGTTATTCAATTAATACTCTCACTTTGTTCGGTATGGTGCTGTCCATTGGTATTGTTGTTGATGACGCCATCGTGGTGTTAGAAAACGTTGAACGTATCATGCATGAAGAGCACGTAAGTGCCCGTGAAGCTGCGATAAAAGCGATGGAAGAAGTATCTGGCCCTGTGGTCGCGATTGTTCTTGTATTGTGTTCAGTATTCGTACCAATTGCGTTCTTAGGTGGCCTAACGGGTGAACTATTCCGTCAATTTGCTATTACCATTTCGATTGCTGTGAGCTTGTCGGGTGTGGTTGCCTTAACCATGACACCAGCACTATGTGTGATGATTCTAAAGCATGAACACAAACAAACCGCCCGCTTCTTCGTGTGGTTCAATAAGTTCTTCGAAACTATCACTTACAAGTACGTAGGTGCAGTTGGCTTTATGGTTCGCCGTGGCGCACTAGGACTTATTTTGATGATTGCCATGGTCAGCGCTACTGTAGGTATTTGGCAGAAGACCCCCAGCTCTTTAGTGCCAGATGAAGACCAGGGCTTCTACATCACTGCCATTTTCTTACCGGACGGTGCATCTCTTGAGCGCACAGCAGAGGTCGTTGATGAAGTCGTTGCTGCAGTTAAATCGAACCCTGCGAACGAGGCAGTTGCTGCCTTCACCGGTTTTGATTTCATCGGTGGTGGCTTCAAAAACAACGCTGCAACCTTGTTTGTAACCCAGAAGCATTGGGATGAGCGTGAAGTCGATACCAAAGCCCTTGTAGGCGAATTATTTGGTAAAACGGCGCACATTAATGAAGCTTTGGTTCTGGCATTCAACCCACCCGCTATCTTTGGTTTAGGCAGCACAGGTGGTTTTGAATTCTACATCCAGAACAAAGGCGCTGGTGGCCCTGAAAAACTGCAACAAGGTATGCAATTGGTCATGGCCGAAGCGCAAAAGAGCCCGATTGTGGGTAGCGTACAAACGCTATGGCGACCAGATGCGCCGCAGCTTAAGGTTGATATTGACCGGGAACAAGCGCGAGCTATGGGTGTGAACATCAACGACGCATTCAATACCTTGGCGGGCACTTTAGGTACCTACTATGTGAATGATTTCAACAAATTTGGTCGCGCATGGCAGGTGTTGATGTCTGCTGAGGCACAGTATCGAATGCAACCTCAAGATATCGGCCGTATCTATGTGAAAAGCAGCAGCGGTGAAATGGTGCCTATGTCAGCATTTACCACGGTAAAATTTACGCGTGGCCCTGACAGCTTGTCACGTTACAACAACTTGCCAGCGGTGAAATTGTTGGGTGAAGCAGCGCCAGGCTATAGTTCTGGTCAAGCGATTGCAGAAATCGAACGCATCGCCAAGCAAGTACTGCCAGCAGACATGACCTACGATTGGACTGGCACTGCGTTCCAAGAAAAGCGTAGCTCGGGCACAACGGGCATGGCACTTGGCCTTGCGGTAGTCATGGTATTTTTGATTCTAGCTGCACTGTATGAGCGTTGGTCATTGCCATTATCTGTCATGCTCGCTTTACCGTTTGGTACCTTTGGCGCGCTTATTTCAATTTGGATTGCAGGTCTTACCAATGACGTTTACTTCCAAATTGGTCTGGTCACCCTACTGGGTCTTGCGGGTAAAAATGCCATCCTGATTGTTGAATATGCACTGCTGAAGCACCAACAAGGTTGGAGTGCAGCAACTGCAGCACTCGAAGCAGCACGTCTGCGTTTTCGTCCGATCATTATGACATCCTTAGCATTCATTCTTGGCGTGGTGCCTTTGGTGCTAAGTTCAGGAGCCGGTGCCGGTGCGCGTCACAGCGTAGGTACGGGTGTCATGGGCGGAATGATGGCAGCAACCTTCTTGGCTGTGTTCTTTGTGCCGCTGTTCTTCTATTGGCTGACACAACGTCGATTAGGCGAGTCACGCTCTCGCAAAGAGCTTGCCGATGAAATAGCTGAACATCACAAAAAAGAGAACGTTGATTGCAAAGAAGGGATTGTTTAACTCCTTCTCATATCCACAGTGATTTAAAAGGCGCCTTTGTCGCCTTTTTTATGTCTGCTAAAAATAGCAAAACCCTTTTAATATCAGAAGATGGCAGCTAATATTGAAAAATCAGCAGTTTAAGAGATATGTATGGCTAGGAATAAAGAAGAGTTATTCGGTGAATTTTTTCAGATTCAAGAAAGTGTCAGTGTCATTGTAGAACCAGTCTCGAAAGACGCAGTTCCTGCTAGTGCTGAGGAGCTTGAACAAGATATCCCGGCTCTTTATAAACTAGCAAATGAAGTCAACACGCTTGAGCAAAGTGCGTTACGACCATTGCGTCTCTTAGGCGAAACAGCCAGTGAACTAGCCCACTATTTATCGCTGCAATCGCGCAAAATTGACCTCATTTTGAGTCATATCCTCATGCAAGAAAACACTGAACAACCTACTGAAAAAACACAAAGTTATGGTGGTTCAGGTTTTACGCTTGTGCGCGAGCAAGCGTTGGACAAAGGTGAATTTGCGCGCTGTAAACTGTTCTTACAACAAGAAGCCGCAGCTATTTATTGCTACGCAGAAGTGATTGAAGTGACCCCTAAGGATGACAAGTTCAGCCATAAACTCTTGTTTTCAGTACTTCGCGACCAAGACCAAGAGTTGTTAGTACGTTCGAGTTTGCATGCGCAAACACGCCAACTTAAAAAGCGCCATGAAAAGCAACAAGGCGACAACACCACATCGTAACCTTTTTTCCTCAGTAAATAGTACTGTGGATGCATTAAAGCGGGCATATTTAGCTGACATTCAATTCATTAATGCTAAACTAGCGGCTTGTTTTTCAGTGATTATCTACGATGACTTTTAGATTACTTCCAGAGTGGCATCAACAAGATGCCGTGATGCTAACTTGGCCTCACAAAGACACCGATTGGGCGCCTAATTTAAGTGCTGTTGAAAACGTTTATGTGGAGTTAAGCCAACTCATTAGTAAACGCCAAAAGCTTGTGATCGTTGCTGACAACGAATCACTTAAACAAGCAATTAAAGAGCGCTTAACTCAGCACGAAGCAAACTTAGACAACATCATTTTTGTAGATGCACCGTGTAACGATACATGGGCACGAGACCATGGCCCACTGACATTAAGTAACGGTGAGCAACTAAAAGCCCTTGATTGCCAATTCACGGCGTGGGGCGGCAAATACCAAGCAGACAAAGACAATGCCATCAATGGCCATTTGTTTGCCCAAGCATTGAACAAGAATGCCCTGACAGCTAAAAGTGATTTCATCCTAGAAGGCGGCGCGATTGAAATCAATGAACATGGCGTATTATTAAGCACCCGCGCCTGCGTTCATAACAAAAACCGTAACAACGAGCTGAGCGCTGACGAAATAGACTCGACTCTAGCATCACTACTGGGCGCCCAGAAAATCTTATGGTTGAACCACGGTTACCTTGCTGGCGATGATACCGATTCACACATTGATACACTGGTGCGTTTTGCACCAAACAACACCCTTGTGTACGTTCGCTGTGATGACCCTGAAGACGAGCATTACCAAGAGCTTGGCAAAATGGCTGATGAGCTGGTGACACTGCGCGGTACACAAGGTGAAGCATATGAACTTATTGCCCTGCCTTGGCCAAAAGCTGCGTATAACGACGAAGGCGATCGCCTCCCAGCAACCTATGCCAACTATTTGATTATTAATGATGCTGTGTTGGTGCCTACGTATAACGACGAGCACGATCAAGTAGCTCTGAGCCAAGTCGCGAAAGCGTATCCTGGGCGCGAAATTATTGGTGTTGATTGCCGCGCACTAATCGAACAATTTGGTAGTTTACATTGCATTACGATGCAATTGCCGCAAGGCTTTTTGGAGAATTGATAATGTCTGCTCAAAACAAATCGCTTCCTGTTGCACTTGTTCAACAGAAAAATACAGACGATCGCGACTACAACCTTACAAATTCCATTAAAGGTATTCGCGAAGCAGTAGCAAACGGTGCAAAACTGGTTGTGTTGCAAGAACTACATACCGGTTTGTACTTTTGCCAAAGTGAAGATGTAAACCAATTTGATTTGGCAGAAACAATCCCAGGCCCGAGCACAGACACGCTGGGCGCCCTCGCCAAAGAGTTAAGTATTGTGATAGTGGCGTCTTTGTTTGAGCGCCGCGCTGCGGGTTTGTATCACAACACAGCAGTTGTACTTGAATGTGACGGTAGCATTGCGGGTAAATACCGCAAAATGCATATCCCAGACGACCCTGGTTTTTACGAGAAATTTTATTTCACACCTGGCGACCTTGGCTTTGAACCAATCAAAACCTCAGTCGGCACCTTAGGCGTGTTGGTATGTTGGGATCAGTGGTTTCCTGAAGCAGCTCGCCTGATGGCAACTAAAGGTGCGGAAATCCTTATCTACCCAACTGCTATCGGCTGGGATCCGAATGACGATGCGGATGAACAAGCCCGTCAGCAAGATGCGTGGGTGATTTCACAACGTGCTCATGCCGTAGCTAATGGTGTGTACGTGATCAGTGCCAACCGCACTGGCTTTGAAAGCGATCCAACTGGTCACAGTGCAGGTATTCAGTTTTGGGGCCACTCATTTATTGCCGGGCCACAAGGTGAATTCCTTGCAAAGGCAAGCAATGACGAAGTGGAAGTGCTAAGCGCGACGCTTGATTTAGCACGGGGTGAGAATGTTCGCCGCATCTGGCCATACTTGCGCGACCGTCGTATCGACCACTACGGCGACTTAACTAAACTTTATCGCGATTAATACGGAGATTTCCATGCAGTTAGCGCAGTTCCTTGAATTGCCTTGGGTAAAGACGCAACAAGATAAAATTAAATGGGGCCAACTTAGCGGGAGTGCGATGACACTCGCGGTAGGTGAAGCAATCAACCAACACCAACAACTTGTTGTATTGGTGACACCTGATACCCCAAGCGCACTCAAGCTTGAACATGAACTTCATGCGCTACTGCCGCGTAAAGACGTGATGGTGTTTCCCGACTGGGAAACACTCCCTTACGATCACTTCTCCCCGCACCAAGATATTGTCTCCACCCGTTTAAGTACGCTTAGTCGTCTAAAAGAATCACAGCACGGCGTACTCATTGTTCCAGTGGCTACGCTCATGCTGCGTGCAGCGCCTAAGCAATTTATCTACGGCAATGCCATTGTCTATAATGTTGGCGACACGCTCAACATCGATAAACTTCGAAAGCAACTTGATGACGCGGGCTACATTCACACCCAACAAGTAATGGCGCACGGTGAGTATGCTGTTCGTGGCTCTGTCGTTGATTTATTTGCGATGGGGCAAAATGCGCCGGTCAGATTCGACTTGTTTGATGATGAAATCGATACCATGAGTCATTTTGATGTCGATAGCCAACGCTCCACTGATAAAATAGAACAAATTAACCTGTTACCGGCCCATGAGTTTGGTACCACAGACGCGGACATTGAACGATTCCGTATCCAATATCGCGAAGCCTTTGGTGCATCCAGCGAGCAAGACTCAATCTACATGCAGGTAAGTAAAGGCTCTTTACCACCAGGTATTGAGTATTATCTACCGCTGTTTTTCGACACCCTCGACACCTTGTTTGATTATCTGCCATCTGATGCAGTGTTCATGAATATTGGTGACTTACAACACAGCGCCCAACGATTTTTAGATGATGTACATGCACGTTATGAAAACCGCCGTGTTGATCCATTGCGACCACTGTTGGAACCGAATCGATTGTACTTACCAATCGAAGAACTAAACAGTCACTTCAAACACTACCCTCGTATCGAGTTGTCTCAAGCGACGCTGCCTACTAAGGCCGGCCACTATAACTTAGCCTGTGAATTACTGCCTGAAGTGCGTATTGACCATGCAAAGCAACCTCCGTTCGACGCATTTTTAGCTTACGCATTGGAGCAAAAACAACAAAAGGCACGCATTGTCCTGAGCGTTGAATCTGATGGCCGCCGTGAAGCACTATTAACCTTGCTCAAACCAAGTGGCCTAAAGATTACTCAGTTTGATAATCTCGAGAAGGCGCTGTGCGGCTCAGCCGACGTTGCTTTAATCGTTGCGCCATTTGAGCAAAGCGTGGTGTTAACCGCTAAAGGCCGCGTGAGCTTAATCACCGAACAAGAGTTACTCGGTATTCGTGTGTCCCAACGACGACGTAGGAAGCACAAGCACCAAGCCAGCGGCGATGCACTGATCCGCAATTTAGCTGAGCTCAAAGAAGGCCAACCCATTGTTCACTTAGATCATGGCGTAGGTCGTTATATCGGCTTAGAAACCCTTGATGCTGCTGGTGTAGCCACTGAGTTCGTTACCATTATGTATGCTAACGACGCGAAACTTTATGTCCCTGTAGCAGCACTGCACATGCTTAGCCGATACTCAGGTGGGGAAGAAGCAAGCGCGCCACTACACAAACTGGGCTCTGACGCATGGGAAAAGGCGAAAAAACGCGCCGCTGAAAAAGTTAGGGATGTAGCCGCCGAACTACTCGATATCTACGCCAAACGCCAAGCGAAACCTGGCTATAAATTTGCACTTGATGATGCCGGTTACCGCCAGTTTAGCGACCATTTCGTATTTGAAGAAACAGAAGACCAACAAAACGCGATTAATGCTGTGCTTTATGACATGCAAAGCAAAAACGCCATGGACCGCTTAGTGTGTGGTGACGTTGGCTTTGGTAAAACCGAAGTCGCTATGCGCGCAGCCTATGTGGCCGTGGCGGATGGCAAGCAGGTTGCCGTCTTAGTACCAACTACCCTGCTCGCTCAACAGCATTTTGAGAATTTCCGAGACCGCTTTGCAGATTTTCCTGTGACCGTCGATGTGCTCTCGCGATTCAAATCCACCAAAGAGCAAAATCACACGCTGGCACAAATTAAAGAAGGCCAAGTGGATATCGTCATCGGTACTCACAAGCTACTACAAGAGAATATTGAATTTGCTGACCTGGGACTGCTTATTGTTGATGAAGAGCACCGCTTTGGCGTACGCCAAAAAGAGAAAATTAAATCGCTGCGTGCTGATGTAGATATCCTTACCTTAACCGCCACGCCTATTCCACGAACGTTAAATATGGCCATGAGCGGGATGCGTGATTTGTCCATCATCGCCACGCCGCCAGCGAAGCGCCTCGCAGTGAAAACCTTCGTTCGCCAACGCGATGATGACATGATACGTGAAGCTGTGCTGCGTGAAATTAAGCGTGGTGGACAAGTTTACTTCTTACACAACAATGTTGAGACCATTGAGCGTACCGCCGAAGATATTCGAACTATCGTCCCTGAAGCAACAGTTGCAGTAGCGCACGGGCAAATGCGCGAGCGTGAGCTTGAAAGCTTGATGAGTGATTTTTATCATCAGCGCTTCAATGTATTGGTGTGTACTACCATTATTGAAACGGGTATCGATATACCCAGTGCCAATACCATTATCATGGACAGAGCGGATAAACTCGGACTTGCACAGCTTCACCAGTTACGCGGTCGAGTTGGCCGAAGCCACCACCAAGCCTATGCGTATTTGTTGACACCCGGACCAAAGGCGATGTCGAAGGACGCGCAAAAGCGCCTAGAAGCTATCGAATCTTTAGAAGACTTAGGCGCAGGCTTTACCCTTGCAACACACGACCTAGAAATTCGAGGTGCAGGTGAGCTACTAGGCGATGAACAAAGCGGACAAATCCAAACCATAGGTTTTAGCATGTACATGGACATGCTTGAACAAGCCGTTGAAGCGCTCAAAAATGGCCAAGAACCCACGCTGGATAAACTTCTTAAATCACACACAGAAGTTGATCTAAAAATACCCGCTCTGCTGCCCAACGACTACATTAATGACGTTAATTTACGATTGGGTTTATACAAGCGTATCGCCAGTGCCAATGATTTTGAAACCTTAGATGAGTTGCAAGTTGAATTGATAGACCGGTTTGGGCTTTTACCCGACGCGACTAAACACCTTTTTGCACTACAACAATTGAAAATTCGTGCGGGCGCTATCGGTATTGCGAAAATCGAAGCCAACCCCAAGGGTGGTTACTTTGAATTCAGTGAGTCTACTAAAGTCAGCCCAATGTTTATCATCGGGTTAATCCAAGCAGACCCACAACACTATAGAATGGAAGGCGCTAATCGGTTACGCTTCATGATAAGTGAAGCCAATGGTAAAGAGCGCTTAAAACTCGTAACCGCAATGATCAAAGAATTCGAAACCAAGGTAGGAAGTTAATGATAAGAACAATACTAGTAATGTTGGCAGCAGTATTGAGTTGCAACAGTTACGCCGATGGACGATGGTTTGAGATTGAAGTGATCGTGTTCAATCAACCTGCTGATGGCTCAACAGAAACATTACGTAATGAAGAGGCGGACTTAAGCAAATATGCTTTTACTAAAGATTTACTCACGCCCGCTTACCTATCAACTTACACAGAACGTTGTTTAAGTGGAGAAATCACGGCGCCACAACGAGAGTCTTTAGGTATTTTTACAGACAATACGATTCCTCACTCAAACACCTGTGACTTCTCTGTGTCTGATTTAGCAAAGGAATCGCGCTTACCAATAGAAGTTAACGTGCCAGAGCAAGAACACACTGATACCCCCTATTTACTCAGCCCGAGTCAGTTACAATTTACAGATAAACGTGCTGATCTTGCGCGTAATGGTAGGACAGTTATTCTTCATACTGGTTGGCGCTTCCCTGGTGAGTCGAAACGAAATGCACCAAGCTACCGACTTTTTGGCGGTAATTCAGTCGCGCTAAGCGCACAGATGGACGACACACTACAGTCAAATTTAACTGAACAAACCAGTAAAGATATAGTTGCACACGAATTTAATACTCAAAATACCTTTTTTGAAAACAATCAAACTACGTATAATCCTGTGTGGGAACTAGATGGTTTTTTAAAGGTGCATTTAAATCACTATTTGTACATTACATCGAACCTAATCACTCGGCATTCTGGAGACACAGACACAGGGGTCAGCTCAGAGTTTTCTCAATTTCGCCGTGTAATATCAGGTGAAATCCATTATTTCGATCACCCGCAAATCGGTATGCTGGTGCAAATTAGACGTTTTAATCACTAACGGAATTA
Organism: Pseudoalteromonas pernae; assembly: GCF_039831865.1. Taxonomy (NCBI): domain Bacteria; kingdom Pseudomonadati; phylum Pseudomonadota; class Gammaproteobacteria; order Alteromonadales; family Pseudoalteromonadaceae; genus Pseudoalteromonas; species Pseudoalteromonas pernae. The sequence continues at coordinate 75,506 of NZ_JBDODM010000001.1, read as the reverse complement.
TAAAATATGAAAAAGTCACTTTTTGTTGGTATTGCTGCAGCACTTACGTTAACTGCTTGCTCAAAAGTTACCTTAGAAAACTATGAGCAACTTGAAGTAGGCATGGACCGTGCTGAAGTAGAAGCGTTATTAGGTAGTCCTTCAGCATGTGAAGAAAAAACTCTTCATACTAACTGTGTATGGGGCTCTGACAGCAAAAATATTCAGGTAACGCTGGTTTCAGATAAAGTGACACTTTATTCTGAAAAAGGTTTATAACCACGCAAAAGGGTAAGCTTAGTGCTTACCCTTTCGTATCTATCCACCGCTCAGTGAATAGTTCCCCTCAGTCATTTTGCTATAACTGCTGCACTTCACCAATTGGTTCCAAGGCCACAATTTGTGAACGATTAAGTGTAATCTTATAGCGCTGCGCACTTTTATTCCCGACACTGGTATAACTCACCAACACCACGTTGATTTGATACCGACGCTCGACACTGTGTTTACGTATTTTCTTGCCTGTGTACTCATACACCCTGCCCTCACCCTTACGCAGATAACGAACCATCGGTGCCATACTGATGCTATTCGTTAGATTCAAAGCGTCGTAACCGGGTAAGAAAGCGTTGACCAGCACATCATTGTCAAACTTTAAGTGCAGCCACTGAGCAGCTTGTCGATTTTGCTGGCGTCGTTGTGAAAATATAGCGGCAATATCTTTTGGAATACGCTTGGGGTGAATATATTCCAACCATATTTTTTCTTTGGCAACGCGTGTGCGGTTAGTGGCATTTGAATACACGTGTTGCCATTTTGCCCGTCCACGTATTATTCGCCGCCAAATAAAACGGGTTATATCTTCTTTGAATATTTCTCGTAAGCCATAAATAGTACCGAGCAAAGCCACGAGGCCGACGGTGACTTGCGTAAAATTAGTGCGGGCGTTTAAGACAAGAAGCATCACAAATGCCATGATAATCGCAGTAACCAAACCTTTAACAAAGCGCTTCAACACACTGTTGAGGTTTTTGGTGTCTTTCTTAAGCACGACACCATACTCTATAAGCCTCTGTAACAAATGCATTTTATTTGCCAAACGATTCGGGTCGTCTAGCGTTGACGCTGAGTTATAGCGTTTTTCTTTGCGGTACTCGTTTTCATTCTCACAAAATTCAAGTAACTGATTACGCTCTAATGAAAAACTGGATGATTTCGGGGCTTTGTCCAGCAAACGTAACACCGCCTGCTCCGTGTGCCAGCTTAGAAAGTTGTCTGCGTTTTGAAAAAATGATTCAAGCTTTTCTTGCTTAGGTTTATAACGTCGTAATCGCTTCAATAACCGCTGCGCTTCTTGCATTAATGCAGATGCGCGAACATAAAATGCATCATCCTCTTTTATTTGCATCGCTTCGGCAACATCCGCATCCATTGCTAAACGTACTTGGTAACAGTATAAATTGAGGTTTTGTCGGTATTCCTGTTCATCACCGCGTACTTTACTTACATAACGGCTGCGCACTAGCGGTAAATGAATTCCACTGGCGTTGTACGCCAAACGACTTTTAATATGATTAAAGTAAAAGTGCTCTTCAGATAGAGTATTTGGGTTTATTCCCATTTCGTTGGGTATGCAAAAGTACAATTCTGTACGCGTGTGAGATTTGGGTAAGAGAGACTGACTCAATGCCAATCTTAAGCCTTCGTCGATTCTGAGCGTGGCAATTTCGTGCAAAAATGATGTCCTTTATTTTGTTGATAATAAAAGTATAACTCATTCGTAGCGATAAAAAAAAAGCCCATCAGTAAACTGATGGGCTTTTTAACACTTTTGCTAAAGCATAAATTAGAACTTAACGTTCACGCCTGCGAAGAAGCGACGACCTAGTACATCGTATGTGTACGGGTCAGTGTTTGAGTCATTGTTACCTGAGTAGTAAGGAGGCTGCTTGTCAAACAAGTTGTTCACACCACCAGTTAGTGACACTGCGTCATTGATGATGTAAGAGCCACTTAGGTCATGGTAAACAACGCTTGGCGTTGTAGGAGCTAGGCAGCTTGAGCTACCAACACAGTTGTAGCTATCCATACCCGCGATGTAACGCGCTTGGTACTGTGCATCCCACTTCTCGCCTGCAACGTTTAGCGTGAAGTTAGACTTGATATCAGCGTAACCACCGATACCAGCAGTGATAAGGCCTGCGTAGTCAGTTGTATCGTCTAGTACAGTTACTACGTACTCATCTAGGTAAGTAGTATCAAGACCAGTTCTCCAGTTAAGGCCAGCTGCTTCGAATGTGTAAGCTAGGTTAATATCTACGCCTGAAGTTTGCTCAGCACCGATGTTCTGAAGCTGGTTGTTGAACTTGATACGACCAGTTGTGTCCATGCTGATGTTAGCTGATTGACATAGAACTGAACCTGAGTTTGCTGAAGTAGCAAGACACTGGTCAACAATGTACTGCTCGTTTACAGAAGCAATCGCATTCTCGATTTCGATGTCGTAGTAGTCAACAGTCATGCTGAAGCCTTCGAACCACTCTGGCTCGTATACGATACCAGCTGTGAACGTGTCAGCTTCTTCTGGAGTAAGAAGTTGGTTACCACCAACAGTTACTTCTGCTTGGTCTTGTGCACCAGGGAAAGTAACTTGCTCGAAAGATGGTGAGTTACCTGAGTAAAGCTCGTCAACAGTTGGTGCACGGAACGCAGTTGAAACTACGCTACGGAACATTAGTTCGTCGTTTGCTTTCCAAGTAAGACCTACTTTCCAAGTCTCGTCTGAACCGAACGTGCTGTAGTCAAATGCACGGATTGCAGCGCTTAGGTCTACGTTTTGTGCAAATGGCGCGTCAGCTAGTAGAGGAATTGCGAATTCTACATACGCTTCGTTTACGTCAAAGCCACCTGAAGTAGGCTCAACTTTAGGGTCGTTAGCAAGACCTTGAGCTGTTAGTGAATCAGGAATGTACCATGCTTTTTCTTGACGACGCTCAACACCTACTGCGAAACCTGCGTAACCAGCTGGCATTTCGAACATTTCACCAGAAAGTGAAGCTGCAAGAATGAATAATTGGCTACCACCTGAGTTTTGCTCAGTGTATAGGAATTCTTGCATGTTGTCGTACTGCCAAGAAGACTGAGCTACTGGATCAAAAGTACCAGCAGTGATTGCATCTTGGATTGAACCCATGTTGTGTAGGTTTTCAAGACGGTCTACAGAGTCGTTACGACCGAAGTTTGCAGAAACGTCCCAAGCGTAGTCGCCTACGAAACCTTCAACACCGATAACTGCACGTACTGTATCAACAGTTTGTGAGAAGTTACGAGTACCAGTGTCAGTCATACGACGACCGTATGAGATTGAATCACCGTAAGCGTAGTTTACAGTTTCAGTTTGAACGAAGTTGCCATCAGCATCTAGGTCAACGTAACCGTCGCCATCTACGTCAACACCACGGTCGTATGTTTGGCTCAGTAGTGAAGAGTCCATGCCGTCAGTGTATGTGAAATCAAACCATACTGGCTGTGGAGCCATCTGCTGCTCTGACCAACGCTTAGTGTACGTGAATTCAGAGAATAGGTTAGTTGAGTTGTTGATTTCGAAGTTCGCAAGACCAGTTAGGTTGATACGCTCCATAGGAGTGAATAGGTAACTAGTTTCTGCGTAGTTGTAACGGTCAGCGTTAGTGAAACGGTGGTATTCGCCACCTAGACCTGAGATACCGCCATCAACAGCAAGACCTTTAGTCGCCTCTTCACCGTCAACTAAAACTGTACCGGTGTTTGCATTCCAGATGTGGCCGCCTGCAGAGTATGCAGAACCTGCACAGTAAAGGCCATTTGCGCCTTCAGCTAGAGGACATTTAGAGAAATCACGGTCTGCTTGAGACGCGTCGCCACGGTCAGTGTACTGAAGACCGATAACTACGTTACCACGGTCAAAAGAGCTACCAAGAGTGATGTCGAATGAACTTTCTTCTGCATCACCTTCGCCAGACATAGCCGTGTTAAGGTTCATGTCTAGACCTTCGAAGTCGTCTTTAAGGATGATGTTAACAACACCCGCAACCGCGTCAGTACCGTATACAGCTGATGCGCCGTCTTTAAGTACTTCAACCTGCTTGATCATAGAAACAGGGATAGTGTTAAGGTCAACTGTTGCTGCTGCACCAGTACCTGAGTTGATCATACGACGGCCGTTAACAAGAACTAGCGTACGCTGAGCACCAAGACCACGTAGGTCGATACGCGCGTTACCGCCAGAACCGTTGTTGATACCAGGGTTGGTCATCGCACCGCCAGTAGCAGTCATTTTTTGTAGTACGCTGTCGATACTTGTTGCGCCCATCGCTTTGATGTCGTCTGCACCGATCAAAGTTACTGGGCTTGCAGTTTCCATGTCTGCACGCTTGATGCGTGAACCAGTTACTTGAATTTTTTCAATCGCTTCAGCTGAAGAATCTGCTGCGATTGCTTGAACACTTGAGAACATAGGCAACGCTGCTAATACAGCTAACCCTAGTTGTGTCTTTTTCATAATAAACCCTACTTGTTGAATTTTTACCCTATTTAGGTAGGTATGCAGTTCATTTTTATATGAAGCTTCTGCATAACGACCAGCAACTTAGGCGGAATTAACTGAATGAAAACTGAATGACAGAACACTATTCAAGCAGCGCATTATTCCATTGGGTATAAAGCCATTTTATGTAAATAGATGTAATAAATGTTTCACCCTACAACACTTACAAATAGGGACTATGGGGACAAAAAATGTCACACAAATTGATACATGAAACCATAGTGTCGATATTTGTAATCAAACGTAATCATGCGTTAGCGAATTTACTTAATCGAAAATTTACAACTTATACACAGGTGGTTAGTGATGCATTTAAAAATACACAGGATAAATTAATAGGTTATGGATTTTTAGAGATCCCCAACAAACCCAAGAAAGACCAAGTTGAGATTAATTAATAATCAGATTGATGAATTTATATTCGCTTTGAGTAATGCACATGCGCCTCCGCCAGGTGGCGATAGCGAATGTATTAAAGCCAATCTAAAGAAGGGAGCCGCGGCACTCATCAGCTCTAACCGATGCTTAATGAAGTGAGAAGCGATTGATTACGGATATTAAGGATGAGTTACAGAGACCGGATACACATAGTGGGAGGTGATGTCTCGGTTAACGACTGCAACGTCTAGATGCCAAACCATGGTCGGCTCTGAACAACTACCGAGCATGATTTGGGCGACCCATTTAGTCGCAGTACGCTGTTCAAACATAACAGGAATTGTGCCCATATACATTGTTACGCCGCTCATTTTAGCGCTAACCACCTTGGCGTCTTGGGGGATACTCAGTGAAACAACGAAGGGAGTCTCTGGGTGAACTGTTTGCTCACTCAACGCAAACACTGCATTTTCATCGCTTTGGGTATGATACGTGCAACACGCATTGGCCATATTATCGTCTATACTCATGGCTGCGTCGTCACAAGCAGATAGTAAAAACGCCACGGTTAAATAAGGTATGGATTTAACAGCTAAGCGAGTATGTTTGAACTGAAACATGATTGATTATTGAGCGTTTAGTGAAGGCCGATCTTAACGGATGGCTGGATAGCTGGCTAGGCATTAGTTAAAAAATCTCCAACTTCGGCTGATAATTTGATTGAAGTCATTATTTTAGCCATTTGCGCTATCTTTTTAAGGTCAAAAATTTTATCATTTCGACCGCAAATAATAAGAGTGTATGGAGTTTGCTTTCTGAAACGCTTAGTCATATGAGAGTTTTAGGTAGCCGGCTTTTGCACCATCAGTAGGCCCTATTCGTATGAATAGGTATTTCATTTCTAATCGCATAATAATGCAGCGGAAACCTGACAATGAGCCAAACAGTAGCATCACAAACTGAGTACAACTATAAAGTTGTTCGCCAATTCGCTATTATGACAGTGATTTGGGGCATCGTTGGCATGAGTGTTGGTGTTTTGATTGCTGCCCAGCTAGCCTGGCCAGCATTGAACTTCGATACCCCATGGCTGACTTACTCTCGACTACGTCCGTTACACACGAACGCAGTTATCTTCGCATTCGGTACTAGTGCCTTATTTGCAACGTCTTACTACGTTGTACAGCGCACCTGCCAAACGCGCCTTTTCTCCGATAAACTTGCAGCATTTACCTTCTGGGGCTGGCAACTTGTTATCGTATTAGCCGCCATTACTCTGCCTATGGGTATCACTACCTCTAAAGAATACGCAGAGCTTGAGTGGCCAATCGATATCTTAATCGCCGTCGTGTGGGTTTCTTACGCTGTAGTATTTTTTGGCACATTAATTAAGCGTAAAGTGTCACACATCTACGTAGCAAACTGGTTCTACGCGGGTTTCATCATTACCGTTGCTGTACTACACATTGTGAACAGCATGGCAGTGCCTGTGTCGATGACCAAGTCTTACTCTATCTACGCGGGTGCAGTTGATGCGATGGTTCAGTGGTGGTACGGCCACAACGCAGTAGGTTTCCTACTTACAGCTGGTTTCCTTGGTATGATGTACTACTTCGTACCGAAGCAAGCAGGTCGTCCGGTTTATTCATACCGTTTGTCAGTGGTTCACTTCTGGGCGCTTGTTTCTCTTTATATTTGGGCTGGTCCTCACCACCTACACTACACAGCTCTACCTGATTGGACTCAGTCTCTGGGTATGGTTATGTCAGTGATCCTATTCGTACCTTCTTGGGGTGGTATGATCAACGGTATCATGACGCTATCAGGCGCATGGCACAAACTACGTACTGACCCAGTACTTCGTTTCCTAGTTGTATCATTATCGTTCTACGGTATGTCTACGTTCGAAGGCCCGATGATGGCTATCAAGTCAGTAAACGCGCTTTCACATTACACTGACTGGACTGTTGGTCACGTACACTCAGGTGCGCTAGGTTGGGTTGCGATGATTTCTATCGGTGCAACATACCACTTAATCCCTGCTCTATTCGGTCACAGCCGTATGTACAGCGTTAAACTAGTTAACACACACTTCTGGCTACACACTGTGGGTGTTGTACTGTACATCGTTGCTATGTGGATCTCTGGTGTTATGCAAGGTCTAATGTGGCGTGCAGTAAACGAAGACGGTACGTTAATGTACAGCTTCGTACAGTCACTAGAAGCTTCACATCCTTTCTACATCATGCGTTTCCTAGGCGGTGTATTCATCGTAGCGGGTATGCTTGTAATGGCTTACAACACCTATCGCACTATTGCAGCTAAAAAAGGCTCAATTGCTGACGATGCACAAGCACAAGTAGCGTAAGGAGTAGGATGATGAGCAATAATAACTCTACTAATAAACACGAAATTGTAGAAAAGAACGTTGGCCTAATGGCCATTCTAACAGTGTTCGCTATTAGCTTCGGTGCACTTGTGGAAATCACTCCGTTGATGTTCCAAAAAGACACGACTGAGCCTGTAGATGGCCTACGCCCTCTTACAGCACTAGAGCTTGAAGGTCGCGATATCTACGTGCGTGAAGGTTGTTACAACTGTCACTCACAAATGATTCGTCCTTTCCGTGACGAAGTTGAACGTTACGGTCACTACTCTGTAGCAGGTGAAAGTGTATGGGATCACCCATTCCAGTGGGGTTCTAAGCGTACTGGTCCTGACCTAGCACGTGTTGGCGAACGTTATTCTGACGATTGGCATTACGCCCACTTAATGGACCCACGAGCTGTGGTTCCAGAGTCAAACATGCCAGCTTTTCCTTGGTTGGATGAAAACGTACTTGATGGCGAGTTAACTGCTAAGAAAATGGAAGTCTTCCGCGACTTCGGCGTACCTTATACGGACGAACAAATCCAAGGTGCCCAAGAGTCGGTTAAAGGTAAGACTGAAATGGAAGCGCTTATCGCGTATTTGCAGCAACTTGGTACACACTTGAAGTAATTATTATGGATTACGGCACATTCAGAGGCATTTTGACTCTGGTAATAATGGTACTTTTTATCGTGATTGTGTTGTGGGCATTCAGCAAGCGTAGCAAAAAGCGCTTCGACGACGCCGCAAATGCTGTGTTTGAAGACGAAAACAAACACCAAAACACGATCACTAATGAGGAAAAGGAGTCTGAGAAATGACTAGCTTTTGGAGTATTTGGGTCATCGTCTTAACTTTGGCCTGTCTAGTTCTGATCTTCGGCCTACTAATGTGGAACTTAAAGAACTACGTTGGTGTTAAAGAAGGCGAGAGCTGTGGCCACGAATTTGATGGCATTGAAGAAGTAAATAACCCGCTACCTAAGTGGTGGACATACATGTTCCTAGCAACATTTGTTTGGGCTGTATATTACCTTGCCATGTATCCTGGTTTAGGTAACTTTGAAGGGTTCTTGAAATGGAAAAGCTCTAACCAAGGTGTAACATCTTTGGAAGAGTCTAAAAAAGCAGTAGAAGAGATGCATGCTAACGGTTACCGCATCCAGTTGGATGGTGAATACCGCGCTGCAGAAGAAAAGTTTGGTCCAATCTTCGAATCATTCGCTAAACGTGACGTGCTAGACCTAGCATCTGACGAACAAGCGCTTGAAATTGGTCAACGTTTGTTCCTTCAAAACTGTGCACAATGTCACGGCTCAGATGCACGTGGTGGTGATGGCTTCCCTAACCTAACTGATAAAGACTGGTTGTACGGTGGTACACCAGACAAAATCAAGGAAACATTACTTCACGGTCGTATCGCAGCGATGCCAAGCTGGGAAGCTGCGTTGGGTGACCAAGGTATCGAAGAAATGACAGCTTATGTCCTAAGCCTGTCAGGTCGTACAGTTAACCAGCGTGATGCTGAAGCAGGTAAAGCTAAATTCGCGATGTGTGCAGCATGTCACGGTATGGATGGTAAAGGTTCACTGGCTCATAACCTACCATTCGGTGCGCCTAACCTGACCGATAACATCTGGTTATATGGCAGTGGTTCAGCGCGTGCGGTTGAAGAAACGTTACGTAATGGCCGTGCTGGTGTAATGCCTGCATGGAAAGACATCTTAGGTGAAGACAAAGTTCACATCCTAACTGCGTACGTTTATAGCCTGTCTCAAGACAAGTAATCGCTCGATTTTAATCGAAATCAAAAAAGCCTCCTATTTGGAGGCTTTTTTTTAGGTTTTTGTTCCTCAATGCCGTAAAATGTCGCCCACACTACGGCAATTTAATTGGTATTATGAACGCAACTCCCTGGTATAAGCAGTTTTGGCCCTGGTTTCTTATTTTCTTCCCTTTGGCAACAATCATTGCCTGTGTCGGTTTAATCACTTTAGCTGTTGGCAATGGCCCAGACATGGTCGTCGACGACTATTACAAAAAAGGTAAAGCTATCAACCTTGAACTGACCAAGTTCAACAAAGCCAAGGCGCTTTATCTACATGGCGATTTAGAAATTACCGACGAGCGTATCAGCTTCACTTTCACAAAAGGTGATGCATCAGCTGTTGCTGCATTAAACATTGGCTTATATCACCGTACAATTAGTGATAAAGACATCGCTTTTCGCTTGACCAAAAATGCACGAGGTCAATTTACTACCCTTCTTGATGAGCCCGTGCCTGTTGGTGCGTACACTGTATTCATTACTCCTTTTGATGACGCATGGAAGTTAAAAGAAAATATTCAGCTTCCGCTTTCTAGCCTTGTAAAAGTGAGCCCTGAGTACAAATAAATGAGCAATAAGCAGTGCTTTCATTGTTTGGAGCCAGTCCCCACTGGCTTCAATGAAGTTGTAGAATTTAATAACAACGCGCAACCCGTTTGCTGTATTGGCTGCCAAGCCGTCGCTGAGACTATCATTGCTCAAGGTATGAGCGACTATTACAAGTATCGCACTGAATCGGCTGGCAAAGTGCAACAACTCGTTCCAGAGCAACTTGCACTAATTAAGAGCTATGATAACGAAACCATTCAACAAGAATTTATCTCTCACCATGGTGATGATAAAGAAGTGCTGCTGAGCGTAGAAGGTATAAGCTGCGCAGCCTGTGCTTGGCTTATAGAGAAACAGTTACTAGCTCATAGTGGCGTCAAACGAGTTGACGTGAATACTTCCACTCACCGCGCCATGATTGTTTGGGATGACGCACGAGTAAAACTCAGTGCTTTAATTCAAAGCTTGGCTGAAATTGGCTACAAGAGCTACCCCTTTCAAGCTGATAACGAAGCTGCGCAAAAGCAAGTTAAAGCAAAGAGTTTCATCCGTCGCTTAGGTGTGGCGGGTTTGATGACCATGCAGGTCATGATGTTTGCCTTTGCCATGTATTTTGGCATGTTCTCGGGGATGGAAGAGGGATTTGAAGAGTATTTCAGATGGATCAGTCTCACCCTTGCAACCCCCGTTATATTCTATTCAGCATTACCATTTTTAAGTAACGCCATCACCGGTTTAAAAGCTAAACAGCTAAATATGGATGTGCCTGTTTCTCTAGCGATATTTGGCGCCTACTTCGCCAGTTGCTATGCCACTTTAACAGGCACCGGCGAAGTGTATTTTGAATCTATTTGTATGTTTACCTTTTTGCTGTTACTCGGTAAATACTTGGAGTTCAGAGCTCGTCTTAAAGCCAGTGAATTCACAGCTAACTTACAACAACTTCTGCCTTTAACCGCAAGAGTTGTAAGCTCCGGGGAAGAGCAACTAGTCAGCGCCAAGCTATTAAAACTAGATGATGTGGTGCGCATCAAAGCCGGAGAAACAATCGCGGCAGATGGAGAGGTGATTGAGGGTCGCTCAAGCGTTGATGAGTCGATGATGACGGGTGAACATCACCCGGTTGGCAAGGTAGTTGGCTCACAAGTTCATGCCGGCACAGTCAATCACGACGGCGTGCTTACCATTCGCGTTAACAAAGTCGGCCAGAACACGCTGGTAAACCAAATTATCCGTCTGCAGCACAACGCACTGAGTAAACGCCCTCGCATCGCACAAATCACCGACAAAGTCGCACAGTGGTTCGTTGCCTGCTTATTAGTTTTTGCATCTATTACCGCCCTATCTTGGTATCAAATCGACCCTGAACATGCATTTTGGATCACCATTGCTGTGCTTGTGGCTACCTGTCCTTGCGCGCTGAGTTTGGCGATCCCTACGGCGCTAACTTGCGCTGTTGCAAATCTCACTAAACGGGGTGTCCTAATCAAAGAAGCGCACGTCCTCGAGACAGCGACCAAACTCACCACCGTTGGTTTTGATAAAACTGGAACCTTGACGCTCGGTCGCTTCGCTATCAGTCACAAAGAGCTGCTCAATGATGACTTTGATATCGAGCAAATGACCAGCCTTGCTGCAAGCTTAGAGCGGTATTCAGAGCATCCAATCGCCAAAGCATTCATGGATATCACCCAAATTCATCCATTGCCTGAGAATGTCGAGGTAATCACAGGGTTTGGCGTTACTGGTACGTGGCAAAATCATACTGTGCACATTGGCAAGGCTACTTGGTTTGCCAACGATTTAAACCTTAATGCGCAAGCCGTTTTATTTATCGATGAAAAACCCGTGTGTGCGTTCTATCTGCAAGACCAAGTTCGTGACCATGCCCAAGAACTACAAACATCGTTGCGCTCTCAAGGTCTAAAACGCATCATGTTAACGGGCGATCCGTCTCAGGCTGGTGAAAAACTCGCTGGAGAGCTTTCACTTGACGCATATCACACAGCGCTACTTCCCCAAGACAAACTCCGCTTGATGCAACAGTGGCATGACCAAGGTGAAGTGTGTGCAATGGTTGGAGATGGCGTCAACGACAGCCCAGTATTTAACGCCGCGCACCTGTCGATTGCAATGGATAGTGGCGCAGATATCTCCAAAAACACTGCCGATGTGGTCTTGCTTAACAGCGATTTACGTTCAGTATCGCAATTGATCAATGTTGCCAAACAAACTCGTCGTATCATTCGCCAGAACTTAGCGTTATCCTTATGCTATAACGGTGCAATTTTACCATTGGCAGCAATGGGTTGGGTTGCACCTTGGATGGCAGTAATTGGTATGTCTGCCAGCTCGATTATCGTTATCACGAATTCACTAAGGTTGTTGCGCATATGAGTATCATCTTTGTTCTGATCCCAATTGCTATTTTGTTTGTACTCATCGCCATAGGTATCTTTTTTTGGGCGGTCCGTAGTGAGCAATTTTCTGACTTAGAAAAGCAAGGTCACAGCATTCTCTTTGAAGATGACAAAGAGGAACACGATAAGAGCAATGAACGAGATTAATTTTGTTGCAGCCTTGTTGATGGGGCTCGCTGGTAGCGGTCACTGTGTGGCTATGTGTGGTGGTATAGCCGGTAGTTTTCAGCTCGCCAGTAAGGAATTATCTCCCATTGGTGGTGCCCTTTCCTACAATATCGGACGACTGACGAGTTATGTCATCGCTGGCGCGCTTGTTGGTGGTCTCAGTGCTGTGTTTGCTAAACAAAGCACTATCATCAGCCAGAGTCTCAGTATTGTCAGTGCGGTGTTTATGATTCTCGTTGGGCTATATGTCATGCGCGTGTTTAACACCTTAGCCAAAGTAGAAAAGCTCGGAAATTGGGCAATCTGGCGTCACCTAGTAAAACTAAATAAGCACTTAATGCCTGTTAATTCTTACCCCAAAGCAGTTCTATATGGTGCGTTATGGGGTTGGTTACCATGTGGCCTCGTTTACAGTGCCCTAACTTGGTCAATACTAAGTCAGAGTGCTGCACAAGGCGCGCTATTTATGGCACTATTCGCATTGGGAACAATGCCCGCTTTACTCGCTCTGGGACTGGGCGTTAACGCGGTTAAACGAACAATGAACTATCCATGGGTCAGGCTGGTGCTTGGCAATCTATTACTTTGGTATGGCCTGTATAGTTTAGTTATTGCAACTGTGTCCCTAAACACGTAGATTTAACCCCATTCATTGCTTACCTTGGAATGTACGATGGACGTAAAAACAAAACTTTCTGGTAAATTTGCAGGCAAATCAAATTGCACTATCAGCTGCACCAACTGCTCTATCTCTCAGTTATGCCTGCCTTATAGCTTAAACGGCGATGAAATGGACCGCCTTGATGAAATCATCGAGCGCAAAAAGCCTCTGCACAAAGGCGACTACCTATTCGAGTCGGGCAATAAACTTAAATCGATTTTCGCTGTGCGCAGCGGTTCGTTTAAGTCATTTACATTATCCGAACAAGGCGAAGAGCAGATCACGGGCTTTCATTTAGCGGGTGATTTAGTGGGCTTTGATGGCATTCACAATCTACAGCACCAAAGTTTCGCACAGGCGATGGAAACCTCAATGGTGTGTGAAATTCCATTTGAAACACTTGATGAGCTTGCCGGGCGTTTACCTAAGCTGCGTCAACAAATCATGCGCTTGATGAGCAATGAAATCAATTACGATCAAGAGATGTTACTGTTATTGAACAAAAAAACAGCTGAGCAACGCCTTGCTTCGTTTTTGTTCTCCCTCTCTCGTCGCTTTAGCGAACGCGGTTTTTCTGCGCGTGAATTCCGTCTCACCATGACTCGGGGCGAGATTGGTAATTACCTAGGTTTGACCGTTGAAACCATTAGTCGTTTATTGAGCCGCTTCCAAAAAGCAGGCTTTATTAGCGTAGATGGTAAATTCATTACTATTAACAACCACGAAGAACTCGCACAAGCTGCTGCAATGTCTTTGCCAACCTCTTGATCTCACTCAAACTTTAATTAAATGCGCCTTTAAGTATCAAAGATATAGGTTACACTCAAAAGTGTAATCTATACTCTCACTACAGGTAACATGGAGGCGCATCATGGATAAAATCAAACGAATACTCGCGGTTATCGACCCATCTGCACAAGAGCAGCAAAGCCTTTCACGGGCAATTGAAATTGCCAGTGCGACGGGGGCGAAAATCACCGCTTTCCTATCCATTTACGACTTTTCTTATGAAATGACGACCATGCTCAGTGCTGATGAGCGAGAAGCAATGCGTAAAGCCGTGCTGTCAGACAAAGAAAAATGGCTTGCCTCACTGGCGAAGGGTGCGGATAACATTGAATTTGATACCAAAGTGGTGTGGCATAATCGCCCATTTGAAGCCATCATTCGTGAAGTGCTCAACGACAAGTACGATATCGTAATCAAGGGTACACACCAGCATGATACCTTGAAGTCGGTCATTTTTACTCCCACAGACTGGCACCTTATCCGCAAATGCCCGACTCCATTGTTATTGGTCAAAGATCATAAATGGTTAGAAGGCGGTGCAATCATAGCGGCTGTTAATGCCTCAAGTGACGATGAGCAACATCAAGCTCTGAGCCAACGTATTATTAAAGATGCTAAGTTTATCGCCAAAATGGCCCACGGCGACTTACATTTAGTCAATGCCTACCCTGCTACACCTGTTAATATTGCTATTGAGATACCTGAGTTTAATCCAACGCAATACAATGAAACGGTGCGAGATCATCACATTACCTCCACACATCAACTGGGTGAGCAATTTGGTATTAATCAAGACCACCTCCACGTAGAGGAAGGTCTTCCTGAAGATGTGTTGCCGCGAATTGCGAAAAAACTCGACAGTGAGTTGGTGGTCATAGGCACAGTAGGACGCACAGGTCTGAGTGCAGCATTGATGGGTAACACCGCAGAGCATGTTATTGACCGACTAGATTGTGATGTACTGGCGCTGAAGCCCGACGGTTATAAGAGCCCTCTCGATAATTAAGCTAGATCTCAATATTTCCCCTAACGAAAGGCAGCCTGTGCTGCCTTTTTCTTGATGCTATTAGCATGTACGCCTATAATACGCGCCTTTAATTTAGCCGTAACATAGGTGCCCAGGTGTCGCATTCAGTTCAAGCCAAAGCGCAATACAACTTCAATAAACTGCAAAAGCGTTTGCGCCGTAACACAGGCCAAGCTATTGCCGATTTTAATATGATCGAAGAAGGCGATCGCATTATGGTGTGCTTATCAGGCGGCAAAGACAGCTATACCATGCTCGACATATTGCAGAACCTGCAACGTTCAGCACCTGTAAGTTTTGAGCTATTTGCTGTTAACTTGGATCAAAAACAGCCGGGGTTCCCCGAGCATATTCTGCCTGAGTACTTGGACTCATTGGGTATCGAGTACAAAATCGTCGAAGAAGATACCTACTCTATCGTTAAAGATAAAATCCCTGAGGGCAAAACAACGTGTTCGCTGTGTTCACGCCTTCGCCGCGGGATTTTGTATCGCACTGCAAAAGAAATGGGTGCGACAAAGATTGCATTAGGTCATCACCGTGATGACATGATTGAAACCATGTTTCTAAACATGTTCCATGGCGGTAAATTAAAAGGTATGCCAGCTAAGTTGATGAGCGATGACGGTCAACACATGGTTATTCGCCCACTTGCTTACTGTAAAGAAGCGGATATTGAAGCGTACGCCATGCAAAAGGAATTCCCAATTATTCCATGTAACTTGTGCGGTTCACAAGAAAACCTGCAACGCCAAAGTGTGAAAGCGATGTTACAACAATGGCATAAGCAGCATCCTGGCCGCATCGAGAGTATTTTTACCGCGATGCAAAACGTGGTGCCTTCACACCTTGCTGACACGCAATTGTTTAACTTTGCAGACCTACAAACCGGTGAAGTAATTGACGGCGGCGATATTGCCATGGATAAACCTGAATTCAGCGCGCCTGCAATTGACGAGGATGACGCAAACAAGGTAGTTAATATCCAAGCAATAGAATTGAACTAAAAAAGGCGCCAATCGGCGCCTTTTCTTAAACCTTTTGAAGCCTTATTTAGCTATCCAAGGTGTGATACGGGCGAGTTTGTTGCCGTCGACTAACTTACGCTCATTTGCTTGCCACGTATCATCAATTTTAACTTTGCAGCGCATCTCAACACACTGCCAGTCAGAAGGAACATCTGTCGGTACTGCAGTGTTAAAATGCAGTTGAATACCGTGTTGATCTGGCAATAAAAATGACATCAACTTGCCAACAAAGAAACCTGAAAGATCAGGCAGCAACTCTTCAAATTCTTGATGCACTTTATATAGCTGAGCAGCTGTGATTGGCTGCTGTGGCATTTTCGCTTCAATCTGCATACTTAGCTGACAACCACTGGCATATTTAGGCGTAGCCACCACAACCGCTTTGTGGGTGTCTAATTCTTTATCAAACGGTAGAAACAACTGCCCACGTTCATTGTATGTCAGCGGATAGGTTTGCTTTTCAGTCATGATTTTTCCATCAGCCAGTTCGCATTCCTTAGCGCTTTCGAAGGTTTTTAAATAAAAGCCGACACGAGCGTATTGATAATCACCCTCGTTGATCACTTCCATGCGATCATAAAAACCGTCATAAGACATTACTACTGGCTCGGCAAAGGCACCGAAAGAGGCACTCAATGCCAACAGCGCTAAAAATTTACTCTTCAAAATAAGCCTCATTGTGATCCATCATTGCATGTAATTCTTCAATATACGCTTCCCCGCGCTCTGAATAAGACATCAAGCCATACGCCAGTTCTTTTGCACTTAACGGCTGCTGCGCTTCGCGCAACGACGCGCGGATATCTCGCAACTCACGATAGGCGTTATGAGTGTTTATATTGTAGAAATACGAATCGACGGCTTCTTGCACCGATTGGTACACAGCAACCTCGTGTTTTGCGCCGTCATTTCGTCTATTTGGCACAAGACCACAGCCTTCGCTGAAGCACCATTGACCAAAAAAGTTCAAACCAATACGCGCGAATCGTGATGTGCCCCAGGCAGATTCGTTTGCGGCCTGCATCATTACCAACTCTTTGGGAATGACATCAACTCGACGCAAAGCATGAATCAATGACAACTCACTGATTTCTTCATCTTCCAGCCCATAATCCGCAAAGATATCGACAACTTTATCTTGTTGCGTTTGTGTCAACGGCTGTTGATTTTGCACCATCATTAGCGCAATTTCCAAGCTCGCTCTTTGCTCTCGAACGCGCGCATTAGCGCGTTCCACAGGTCCACGAATAAAGTCAAAGAATCGACTTTTCTTTTCTTTTACGTCTTTAATTTTTGCAAATTGAGGAAGATCCACGTTATGTAACGGCTTCTCTACAACCTTCTTTTTAAGCGGTACCACCTTCACTTTTTCAGATGTTTGAGCCACATCTACTTGGCCCCAAATAAAAGGGTAAAGCAAAGCGGTTACACTTAGGACGACAACAAACAACAGTCCTAATTTTTTCATCATAATGCCTCCACCAGAGCACTTGGCAGTCAACTAAACGCGGTATTATATCGCGAACAAGCCACTTTGAGAAATGTCTTGTTCCTAAATCAATCCTTGTCGACAAGACAATGATTTATTTATTGTTTACACTGTTAAAAGCACAAAGTGGAAGGTGGGCAGTTTATGAGTGATATTTGGCAACAACGACGCACTGGGGAAGACAAATTTCGACCCAATGATAACCGCTCGTCTTGGCAAATCGACCGCTCTAGGATCATCCATGCTGCTGCGTTTCGGCGCTTACAAGCCAAGACTCAAATTATGGGTATTGGCCTCAATGATTTTCACCGCACTCGCTTAACCCATTCTCTCGAAGTCTCGCAAATCGGCAGTGGTTTGTTGCGTCACCTCTTGAGGCAACACCCCGATGTCACGTGTTTACCCGACGAATCTTTGCTCGAGACGCTGTGCCTAGCACACGATATCGGTCATCCACCGTTTGGACACGGTGGGGAAATCGCACTCAATTACATGATGCGTGAACACGGTGGTTTTGAGGGCAATGCACAAACGCTACGTATCGTCGCCAAGTTGGAGCCCTACACCCACGGTTTCGGTATGAACCTCACTCGCCGAACTTTACTTGGCTTTATTAAATATCCTGCGATGCTCGATGAATTGTGGCATACAAAACCTTCTGTTCCTGCGCAGCAAAGATATATTCGCGCCAACGAATGGCGACCTGCGAAAGGTTTGTATCATGATGACCTAGAGCTTGTAGATTGGATCCTCAGTCCACTTGGACACCAAGACCGACAATTATTTCAAAGCTATCAAAGTTACGATAGTTTCCGTTCGAAGACTTTGTTTAAATCGGTAGATGCTTCCATTATGGAGCTTGCTGATGATATCGCCTACGCGGTCCACGACCTCGAAGATGCCATCGCCACAGAGCAAATAACCATTCATGATTGGCAATCACATGCAGAACCTATGCTCAAGCAGTTGCAATGCCCTTGGCTGCAACACGCTGATATGGCTAATCGGTTATTTTTCAAAAGTGAGGCGGACCGCAAAGATATTATCGGCGAATTAGTTAATCTGTTCATCACTCAAAGCCAATTAACAGCGACAGATCCACAGTTCGACTGCGACATATTGCGCTATCAGGTTGTGTTACCTGAACCATATCAAGAACTGCTCGATGTTCTTAAACGCTTTATCTATCACCGCCTTATTCGTGCTCCACACATGCAACAAATCGAGTTCAATGGTCAAAAACTGATTATTGAGTTGTTTGAGGCGTTTGCTAGTGACCCACTTAGGCTACTCCCTGAAACTACAGCCGTTGCCTATCGCGAGGCTGAAAAGATGGGGCAAAGTACCTATCGGGTATTGTGTGATTACCTAAGCGGTATGACGGACGAATACGCCTATAGAACTCATCAACGCTTATTTAGCAGCAATGCGTACTGATATTGGCCCTAATCACTGTACAAATTTTTCAGCTAACGTGTAAAATAGTGGTCGCTATCGACGTAATAACAGGTACTTAGCCTTAAATGATGAAAGCGAGACCTCAAAAAGGACAGATGTACGTTTAAATCATCGGCTATATTTTATTTAGTTTGCTGTTTTACGACGAATAAACCCAACAACTTGTGCAAAGGAACTCTGTATGCCTGCTGTTTACATTACCCTGTTTTTAACTCTGTTCTTTAGCTCTTTAGCTATGAGTCAAACATCGTCCGCTTTGTATGAGCAAGAGCGTGAAGTACTGATCAAAGCAAACGATGAGTTTGATTGGTTAAGGCTCACCTCAGGCGAGTGGCTAAAAGGTGAATTCAAAGCCATGTATGACAAAAATGTCGAGTTTGAAAGTGACATCCTCGATACCTTGTTTATAGATAGAGATGATGTACAAATGCTTATTTCAAAAAAGATTTTAAGCATTCGTTTTAATGATGGCACTGTTAGAGAAGGCAATTTACTTATTGGCCCTGAGACTGTTTCAATTGCTGACAGTAAGACCAGTTTTAACCCAAGTGACATTGTTTCTGTCGCACCTAGCGCAAAAGATAAAGGCGGAGCGTGGTACGCCAAAGTGGGCCTTGGGGCAAACCTGAGCCGCGGTAACACAGAGCAAACAGAGTATTCAGCAACTGTTGACATTAAACGTCGCACAGCAACTAATCGACTATTAATCAATGCACTTGCCGCACGCACTTCAAACGATGAGGAAGTGACTGAGAATAACATTCGAGCTAACGGTACGTTCGACTGGTTCTATACGACCAAGCTATATTTCCGTCCTGTGTTCTTTGAATACTATCGCGACCCATTTCAAAATATCGCTAACAAATACTCGTTGGGTGCGGGTCTTGGTTACTACGTTGTGGATACCGATAAATTAGAATGGGACATCGGTGCGGGTCCTGCCTTTCAACGCACAGAGTTTGATACTGTAGCTGTTGGTGAAAAAGACACGAACTCATCAGCATCTTTCTATATCGCCTCAAACTTAGATTACGAACTAACTTCAGACATCGACCTTATGTTTGACTATCGCTTTACCTTCTCTCCAGAAGAAGCCGGTGGCAATGCTCAGCACGCTCTTGCTGGCGCATCAATCGATATAACCAAGGATATCGACTTTGATATCTCCCTAGTTTGGGATTATTTAGAAGCGCCCATTGCAAATTCTGATGGCACAGTACCAAAACAAGACGACTACAAAATGATTTTTTCATTCGGAGTTGAATTATAAAACAAATAAAAAAGCCTTCTTTAAGAAGGCTTTTTTATTCTACGTGTTACTCACAACACTGCGAGTGGGAACACGTTAATGAAAATAAGTACATTACGAATTTACTTCGCAGATTGACCGTATTGCTCAACAAACTTTTCTACTGGCTGACCGTTACACTTAAGATCAGACACGCGCTTACCGTGAAACGCCAGACGGGCTAAACCTTTTTCAGCAGCGGCAATACACAGTTTCGTATCGTGCGCTGTGTTTTTCGCATAAAGGTTTACTGTTGGCCCTTGTTCAACCACTTTTACAACTTCCACTTTTTTTGCAATATCACGAATATCTTGACCATTGCAGTAAAGACTAGAAGAAATTCGGCTGATTTTAATACCGTGTTTCTGGCCTTCAACTTTAGCAGCCATCAAACCGCTGTTCGCTGCCGTTGCACATAATTGAGATTCAACTGAATCATTTTTGGCAAAATACTGATTGCCTGTGCTAGCGATTGCAGTTGAAGCAAACACAACTGGTAATAATACAGTCGCAAATTTGAACATAGGACTACTCCACAATTTGAACGGGTGGTTAAAAAACGATCTGCATTTTATAGCCACAAAAACCCCTGTCAAATGCATTTTTTATTCTATACAAAATATATTTTAAGGTTAACAATTCAAAAACCAGTCGCTATTACCATTTACAGTTAATTTAACACTTTACCTTTTTTAGGGTCTTTATCGCACGGGACTGAAATTGCATCTCGTCACCGCTCCCCCTTGCAATATGAGATATTTCTATCAAATGGAACCCGCTCCCTTTTACTTTATCCTTAGGTTGATATACTGCGCTCAATCAGCTTAAGAAAGTCTGCAAAGGGACTCGAACAATGAAAATTATCTCTTTTAACATCAACGGTATTCGTGCTCGATTACACCAACTCCAAGCGCTTATAGACAAACATCAGCCGGACGTAATTGGCTTGCAAGAAATCAAAGTGCATGACGAGATGTTCCCTGTTGCAGATGTTGAAGCTATGGGCTATCACGTCTATTTTCATGGTCAAAAGGCGCATTACGGTGTAGCCATGCTTACCAAACAGCCAGCCAAAATGGTTAAAAAGGGGTTTTCAACTGATAATGACGAGCATCAAAAACGCATGATAGCCGTCACTGTTGAAAACGCTAAAGGCGAAGATGTCACTGTGCTTAACGGCTATTTCCCGCAAGGCGATAACATCAACCATGAAATTAAGTTTCCATATAAACGCCAGTTTTATGCAGATTTGATGAACGAGCTTACAAACGAATACAGCCCTGAGTCCAAACTGGTCGTGATGGGTGATATCAATATCTCGCCTATTGATGCTGATATCGGTATCGGCGAACCCAACATGAAACGCTGGTTAAAAACGGGCAAGTGCTCTTTTCAACCTGAAGAGCGCGAATGGTTAGCAACTTTGCTTAACTGGGGTTTTGTTGACACCTTTAGGCAAGCCTATCCAGACGTAGATGACCAATTTTCGTGGTTTGATTACCGTTCCAAAGGTTTTGACGATAATAGAGGCCTGAGAATTGATGTTATCCTCGCCACTGAGTCACTAGCGAAAACGCTCCAAGACAGCGGTATAGACTATGAATTAAGAGGCATTGATAAGCCGTCCGATCACGCCCCCGTTTGGAGTACCTTCGAGGGTTAAGTCATGTTGCCCAGTTATATCATCCTCGTCGTTATCTTGATACTGACTATCAATAAAACAACGTTACAAGGATTATTGCACCGCCCCGCGCGCCAAACTGGGCTTTTCGCTTGCGCACTCGTGTTGGCATTACTGTGGCGAATTAAAGCAGGCATCTTTGCTGGGTTAGACATTCATATTCTCGGGGTGACCGCCATAACGCTGATTCTAGGTTGGCGCCTCGCGTCACTTGCTGCTTTGCTCGCTACAATTCTGCTAGCCAGCTTTTCGGTTATTAGCTGGGAACACAGTGCTGTATACGTAATAACGACAGCATTCATCCCCATCTATTTTAGCTATGCGGTGTTTAGCTTTGTGTACCACACCTTGCCAAGGCACCTGTTTGTTTATGTATTTATTTGCAGTTTCCTGTGCGCGGCCTTAGCGAACTGCTTAAAAATAGTTGTCACTGCAACCTATTTTTGGGCAATAGGCAGTTATGATTGGACTACCCTGTTAGATAATTACATCATATTGTGTGCCCTTATTTGGTTTCCAGAAGCGATGCTCAGCGGTATGGCTATGACCATCTTAATTATTTATCGTCCCCATTGGGTACGCACATTTTACGATAAGGAATACCTCGCCCAATGAGTGCTTATTGCTGCCCATTATGTCAAAGTCCACTGCAATCCCAAGGCTCCAGTCTGCTGTGCCATCAGGGTCACCAATTTGATTATGCCAAAGAAGGTTATATCAATTTATTGCCAGTGCAGTTTAAGAAATCGAAGCAACCTGGTGACAACCAAGACATGGTGCAAGCTCGTCGTCGTTTTTTAAACAATGAACATTATTCCTTTTTACGAGATGCATTAGCACGCAAGGTGTCTTCACTGCATCTAGATGGTACTCATATTGTTGATATGGGCTGCGGTGAGGGTTACTACACCAGCGAACTAGCCAAGCAACTCAGCCAGACTGGCCAAGTTTTTGGTATTGATATCGCCAAACCGGCGATCCGCTATGCGGCAAAACGTTACTCAGAGTGCGAATTTGCAGTGGCATCTAGTAAGCAAATACCCTTATCTGAGCACTGCTGTTCAGTGGTAACAAGCGTATTTGCGCCAGTGTTTGCGCAAGAAAGTAGTAGGTTGCTGGTCGATGGCGGCTATCTGGTAGTGGTGTCACCGGGACCAATGCATCTAAAAGAATTGAAAGAAATCATCTACAACGAAGTTAGAGCGCACCAAGAAATCGAAACACCACAAGGGTTTGTTCGAGTCTCGCAAGACTTATTGACGCAAGAGTTAGTGCTGTCTGGGGATACGGCGAAAGACCTGAGCCTCATGACGCCTTTCGCGTGGAAGTTCAGCCTAGAACAACTGACCGAATTAGCGCAAAGGCACTCTTTCACTGTACAAGCTGAGTTTTACCTCAGCGTGTTTCAAAAGAGCTCTTGACGAAACGCCTTGTCCATTTTTTCAAACATATCTTTGAGTAAATGAGCCAACTCTAGGTATCTAGGCTTGGCTTTTGCTGGCGCTCCTTCATAACCCTTCGCTACCATTTTGCTATATAGCTCTTTATACCAAGATGCCATAGACGGTGGCAGTGGCGAGGACGCTCGCTTACCCAACCACAAAAGTCCTTGTGCAGGTAGCGACAGAATTAGCAAAGCGAATGCCAAAGCAGGTGCTGCATAATCGGTGCCTAGGTACTGTAACTGAATGACTAAGCTGGTAATGGCAACAGCCGGCATCACCTTTACAGCAAAAAGCGTTGCACTGGTCACTCTGTTTTCAACGAACAGAGGCGCTAGCTCGCGTCGTGCGGGCCACAGTTTTGCATAGCTGTATCCTTGCTGCATTTGTGAAATAAGACTTTTTTGCATTTACGCCCCTTACAACTAACTTTCTGTCGAAATTTAAGGTAAAATATACAGGCCCCTTCAATTATACCTTAGTCTATTTTTGCACATCGTTCATTGCCAAGTATGGACACGAAATAATGCGCTAGACTTGGAATAAATGGGGTCTCAAACATTGATATTCAACCACAGGTCCACCAAATGTCTGTACAACACGTCCTTGTATTAAATTGCGGCAGCTCCAGTCTAAAATTTGCAGTAATGAATGCCGAAAACGGCGAAGAACTGCTCACTGGTTTAGCGGAGCGCCTACTTAACGATGATGCCACCATTAAGTATAAAATCGACGGCTCAAAACATCAAAACGCATTACCTTACAATGCCGATCACAAAGTCGCAATTGATACACTTGTAGCCCTCATAAACGAGCGTGCCTTGGCAGAGAATATCATTGCGGTTGGCCACCGTGTAGTGCATGGCGGCGAGCATTTCACTGGTTCTCAAGTCATCACCAATGAGGTGTTGGCGGCCATCGAACAAACCGCGCAGCTCGCACCACTCCACAACCCGGCAAACTTAACAGGGATTGAGGCGGCGCAGGCTGCATTCCCTGCTCTGCCGCAAGTTGCGGTGTTTGACACTGCATTTCACCAAACTATGCCTAAGCATGCTTACCTGTATGCGCTTCCTTATTCATTATATAAAGAGCACGGCGTTCGCCGTTACGGCTTCCATGGCACTAGCCATAACTTTGTATCGGCTGAAGCGGCCAAGGCCTTAGCTTTACCAACCGACGAACATCGTATTATCACCGCTCACCTGGGCAACGGTTGTTCTGTGTGTGCGATTAAAAATGGTGTCAGTGTAGACACCAGCATGGGCCTTACACCACTTGAAGGTGTGGTGATGGGAACCCGTAGCGGCGATATAGACCCTGGCTTGTTCGATTTCCTCACAGCTCAACTTGGTTACAGCGCAGAGGATGTCAGTACTATGCTAAATAAACAAAGCGGCCTACTGGGGATCAGTGAGTTATCCAATGACTGTCGTACGATTGAAGAAGCTTACCTTGATGGTCATGAACAAGCGACGTTGGCACTGGATATCTTCTGTTATCGCTTGGCAAAACAAATTGCCGCTTACCTTGTGCCGCTAAGTGGCCTGGATGCCCTAGTTTTTACCGGAGGCATTGGCGAAAACTCAGATATTATTCGCGCCAAAGTGCTAGCACACTTGAGCTTCTTAGGTTGGCAAGTTGATGCGCAAAAAAATACAGATGCGCGTTTTGGTAACGCCGGCATCATTACAACGGATTCAAGCCCAATTACAGCACTGGTCATCCCAACCAATGAGGAATGGATGATTTGCCAAGACGCGGCGCGTTTGGCGCAGGAGGTATAAGCATGTCTCGTCGCATTATGTTAATCCCTGTGTCTACGGGCGTAGGTTTAACGTCGGTGTCAGTGGGCTTAGTACGCGCACTTGAACAAAAAGCGTTAAAGGTCAATTTTTTCAAACCCATCGCTCAGCCTCGTCGAGGTGAGTGTGGCCCAGAGAAATCTACGGCAATTGTGAAAATCGGTTCAAGCATTAATCCTCCAGAGCCATTTTCATTATCCTACGCTGAAAATATGATCGGTACGGGCCGAGGTAACACACTATTAGAAGAAATTGTTGAGCGCTTCGAAAGCGGTATTAAGGACGAAGAAATCGCCATTATCGAAGGCATGGTCCCCACCAGAAACCAGCCTTACGCTGGCCGCGTGAACCGAGAAATTGCGCAAACGCTTGGCGCAGACATCATTTTCGTTGTCACACCGAGTAACGACACAGTAGAAGAACTAGAAGACAAGTTGGAAATTGCCGCAGGTAACTATGGTGGAGTTGCTCACCCACGTGTGCTTGGCTGTATTTTTAACAAAGTGAATGCGCCGTTGGATGAGCAAGGTCGTGCCCGAGCGGATTTAGTTGAACAATACAACCCAGATATGCTTGAAAACGAAATCAACAGACTCGCTTCAATGCCACTGTTTCGTAAGCACCCTTTTCAGTTGCTCGGAACCATTCCTTGGGATTTTGAGCTAGTGGCACCGCGAGGCATCGACTTGGCCAAATACCTTGGCGCTCGCGTTATCCACCAAGGTGATTTACTGCACCGCCGACTACGCCGCGTTACTTTTTGTGCACGTACCGTATCGAACTTATTGAATCACATTTCTCCCGGGGTGTTACTAGTGACCCCTGGGGATCGCTCTGATGTATTGGTTGCAGGCTGCTTGTCAGCAATGAACGGTACGAAAATCGGGGCCATTTTGCTGACCGGCGGAATTGAGCCAGAGCCACGTATCATGGAGTTATGCTATCAAGCGATGGAGCAAACAGGTCTGCCTATTTTGGCGACCGAGCACGATACTTGGCGCACATCCTTGTTGCTGCACAATTTTAATTTAGAAGTGCCCTGTGATGACGAACAACGCGTAGACAAAGTGAAATCTCACCAAGCTACGTTTATTGACTCTGATTGGCTAGACTCGCTCGCTGAACAGTCGCAGAAAACCCGTAAACTCTCGCCACCGGCATTTCGTTATTTGCTAACAGACAAAGCGCGCAAAGCGCACAAAACGATTGTCTTGCCCGAAGGTGAAGAGCCACGCACTATTAAAGCAGCAGCAATTTGTGGCGAGCGTGGCATTGCCAACACCGTGTTATTAGGTGACCCAGCTGAGATCACTCGTATTGCTGAGCAGCAAGGGGTCGAACTCAACGAGCACATGCGTTTAGTTGACCCTGAAAAAATCAGGCATCAATACGTTGCGCCTATGGTTGAGTTGCGTAAGAGCAAGGGCTTGACCGAGGTTATTGCAGAAGAAATGCTACTCGACAATGTGGTGCTTGGTACCATGATGCTGGCGGTTAACGAAGTCGATGGCTTAGTATCAGGTGCTGTAAACACCACAGCAAATACCATACGTCCACCATTGCAATTAATTAAAACAGCGCCTGGCTCATCGTTGGTGTCGTCAGTATTCTTTATGCTACTTCCCGATCAAGTGCTGGTGTATGGCGATTGTGCCATCAACCCAGATCCAACGGCCGAGCAATTAGCAGATATCGCGATTCAATCAGCAGACTCTGCAGCGGCATTTGGCATTGAACCCCGGGTTGCTATGATTAGCTATAGCACCGGTAGCTCTGGTGCAGGTGAAGACGTTGAGAAAGTAAGGCAGGCGACAGAGTTAGCACAACAAAAGCGCCCTGACCTAATCATTGATGGCCCTCTACAGTATGACGCTGCCATCATGGAAAACGTAGCACGTAAAAAGGCGCCAAACAGCCCTGTTGCTGGTCAAGCAACGGTATTCATATTCCCGGACCTCAATACCGGCAATACTACCTACAAAGCAGTTCAACGAAGTGCTGAACTCGTCAGTATCGGCCCTATGCTGCAAGGTATGAGAAAGCCTGTGAACGACTTAAGCCGCGGAGCCTTGGTGGATGACATTGTTTATACCATCGCGTTGACGGCGATCCAAGCGGATACTAAGTAGCCCAACTAAGCCCTCGATTTGAAAAGGCACGAGCACAATTCGTGCCTTTTTTATTTCTCGTGGCGCAATAATCAGCATCAAGTTGATCAATAAACACCCAACCATGGAAATTCTATTTAATTCATTAAGTTATAGACAACTAACCATGCTACCCCCAAACTTATCCACAGCAAATGTGAGCAACTTACAGTGGATAAGTGCATATAATTTAGGTATAACAGAAGTAGAACAAAGGGGATTTGTATGGCTAAACAAACGCTTCAGTTACTCCCACACGATTTCACCATTCATAGCTTCGATAGTTTGTCAGAGATCCCATCGGCAATCTTCAGAAGCGAAGTGTATTTTGTTGGAAAAACCGCAGAAGAACTATCCATCGTTTGCAACAGCGACATCAAACTTGATAGCTTAGAGCAAGAGCCTGGGTGGGTTGCCTTTGAGGTACTCGGTCCGTTGGGCTTTTCGTTAACGGGTATCTTGTCTAATATTTCTGGTGTACTTGCAGCGGCAAATATCCCGATATTCGCTATTTCAACCTTTGATACCGATTACATCTTGGTCAAGCGTAAAGAAGCAAAAAACGCCATGACTTCATTAAAGAAAGAAGGATACACAGTTCGCTCATGAACTTACCCGCTGAATTTTGTGTTGCTAGTGACATTCCAAAAAGCCAAATCATTTATTCCCCTGTCAGTGGCAGTGTTTCCCCTTTAAGTGCAGCGCCTATGGCGTTGATGTCGCTGGGACTACTAGGCTCAGGTGTGTGTGTACAAATGCGTGGCCACCGCCTTGTGGCACCTTGCGATGGCCAACTGATAGATGTTTGCCAAGGCGCCAAGCAATGGCGCTTTAAAGCCAGTAACGGTTTACACATTATGGTGCACTTGTACCTCGAGGAAGATACCATCACCAACAAGGCAAAACTGAATTACATTAATGCCACACGCGTTAAACAAGGTGAAGAAATTGCCTATTTCGACCTAAGGCAGTTTAAATCAACGCCGACCGCCGCTATCATTGTCACCAACACATCGGCGTCAAAACGCATCTACTTTTGCCACAAGCAAGTTGAAGCCAATGACCCACTTTTATTCGTCAGTTAAGTATTCTAATTATTATGACTATTACTCTTTTCGGTATCAGCAACTGCGATACCATTAAAAAAGCTAAAAAACATCTTGAAAACAACAACCTTGAATTCAATTTTCATGATTACCGCAAACAAGGTTTAGACGCTGAATTACTTACAAAACTTGAAAACATCTTTGGTTGGGAAGCCATGTTGAACAAACGCGGCACCACCTTTCGCCAGTTGAGCGATGAGCAAAAACAAAATATCAATAAAGAATCCGCGCTTGCGATAATGCTTGAATCCCCTGCGATTATTAAGCGCCCTATTCTACTAAGCGACAATCACTCGCTAATTGGCTACAAAGCCGCTGAATACGACGCGCTAAGCGCATAGGCCTGATGATGAGTGATGTGATCACCCTAGCCAAAGAGCTAATACGCCGCCCGTCAGTAACACCCGATGATGCTGGCTGCCAACACGTTATTTCTGAGCGATTGGCCAAAGTGGGATTCAAAAACGAGCCCATGTTTTTCGTTGATACGCTCAATACGTGGTCGCGACGCGGCGATTCGCAGCCAAATATTTGCTTTGCTGGGCACACCGATGTGGTGCCAACAGGAGATGAAGCAAAATGGCATTTCCCCCCGTTTGCCGCAACGGAACATGATGGGTATTTACATGGTCGTGGTGCAGCGGATATGAAGGGCTCTCTTGCCGCTATGGTGGTCGCTACCGAGCGGTTTGTCGCCAAGCATCCTGATCACAAAGGCTCTATTTCGTTTCTTATCACCTCAGATGAGGAAGGGCCGTTTATCAATGGCACGACTCGTGTTATTGATACGCTCGAAGCGCGCAATGAAAAAATCGATATGTGTATCGTTGGCGAACCGTCATCAACGGACAAGTTAGCAGACGTTGTAAAAAACGGCCGCAGAGGCTCGCTAACAGCGTATTTAACGGTCAAAGGCAAGCAAGGCCATGTTGCATACCCGCATCTTGCTAATAACCCCGTACATCAAGCCAGTGCTTTTTTACAGGCTCTTTGCCAAGAGCAATGGGACGACGGCAATGCCTTTTTCCCTGCGACCAGCATGCAAATCTCGAATATTAATGCAGGCACAGGCGCCGGTAATGTAATTCCTGGCGAGCTTGAAGTGCAATTTAACTTTCGCTACAGCACACAATTAACTGCTGAACAAATCAAAGCACGGGTTATCGCCATGCTTGACGCGCATCAAGTCAGCTATGATTTAAAATGGATTCACAATGGCCAGCCGTTTATCACTGAACCGGGTGAATTGATTGATGCAGTGCAAAGTGCCATTCGTAATGAAATGGGTTACGAAGCAGAGTTACAAACCAGTGGCGGCACATCGGATGGTCGATTTATCGCACCGACAGGCGCCAAGGTTATTGAGCTTGGTCCACGCAATGCAACTATCCACCAAGTAGACGAGTGCGTAAGTTGTGAAGACTTAGATAAGCTTGCCTTAATCTACGAAGGGATATTGAAGCAATTACTAACATGAATTTAGCTTATTGTGCCACGGGGCGCAGCGACGCCCACCTCGCACACGTTAACAATTACATGCTGCACAATAGCGCGATTGATGATTTCTTGCGTATGCAACAGCGCGCACAAGCTGATGGCATTGACCTCACCATCGCCTCATCATTTCGCTCTTTTGAACGCCAAGCGATGATTTGGAACAATAAATTCTCAGGTCTTCGCCCTGTTTATGATATTGAACAAAATCAGATTGATATTGCGTTACTGGACGAGAGCGAACGCATTGAAGCAATCATGTTATTCTCAGCCCTACCCGGCGCCAGCCGACACCACTTTGGTACCGACATGGACGTATGGGATCCCAGTGCTGTAGCCAAGGGATACGAGCTACAACTCAATGCTGATGAATACGCAATAAACGGGCCATTTGCAGCATTAACGCGTTGGCTCGATGACAATATGTCTGAGTTTGGTTTTTTTAGACCTTATCATCGTTATCAAGGTGGCGTTGCCGCCGAACCTTGGCATTTGAGTCACTTAGAGAGCGCCTCGCACATGCTCAGATGGCAAAGTGTGGACGCGATTGCTGATGCGATTAAGAGCACACAAATCGGTGGGCAAGAAAGCATTTTGGCTGATCTCGAACGTTTGTATGCCAAGTATGTTACTAATATTTGCCCGCCTTTAGGCTAGCAAGCCTCTGGTCTATTGGCGATAACGCAACAAAGTAAAGGCCAAGATGGCACCGAGTAATATTGCACACAGAAAAATCGTATCTTGGCTTAAACGCTCCTGCAACAATAGTGCCCCAAGTACCAGTGCTATCGGGGGCACACTGAGCTGCATAATGGATGCTTGGCTTGTTTTTATCCGCGCGACAACGAAATACCACAGGCTGTATCCTAGCGCTGAGGTGATGGCGCCAGAGGTAACCGCGAGCATGAAGCCTTTTTCTGTCCACACTCTGTCGTCAAAAAATAATAAGGCCACCGCAGCTATCGGCATCATTATCAAAGCTGAGCGAGTAAAGTGTATCCTCGTTGCTGTGCGAGGTTCAGCCCCTTTACCTAAAATGCTGTAAACACCCCATGCTACACCAGCGATGACCATCATCGCAGCACCACTTATCGCAATCGCACCGTTGCTTGGGCGAACAAGTGCAACAAAGGCTCCCAAAGCCGCTGCAAGCATCAACCACTGCCACAATGAAAAGCGTTCTTTGGCAACAAACACAGCATAAGCAATCATGGTAAATTGCACCGCACTGAATAACAGCAGTGCACCAATTCCCGCATCAAGTTGCACATATGCCAATGAAAAACCAAGCATATAAGTACTTAGCGCAATTGCTCCCCACCAGCTTATGCTCGCTTGCACCGCGTTATAGGAGCGCTTAACGGGAATGATTTTATCCAAAATCAACAGCATAACTGCGCCACTAAAAGTGCGAATAAACGCAAAACTCCACGAGTCCAAATGCAGACCCGCTAGGGCTTCACGATTTAATAAAGAATTGAGTGCAAAGGCGACCATAGCTAAAGCCGCACATAGCCACTTCAGCATGATGCACCTCGCACATTTTTGATGGCGTTAACTCTGCTTATAACGGTCAAAGAATCGCCCTATGCGCTGCATAGCTGGCGCTAGTTCGTCTTTGTGCGGCAAAAACACAATTCGGAAATGATCTGGTTCGGGCCAGTTAAAACCGCGGCCATGCACTAATAAAATCTTCTCTTGTTTGAGTAAATCCAGCACCATCGTTTCATCATTAGTGATGTTAAACCGTTTGGTGTCCACTTTGGCGAAACCATACAAGGCACCTTTTGGCTTCACACAACTCACACCTTCGATATCATTGAGCCCTTGCCAAGCAATATTACGCTGCTCGTATAGACGTCCGCCCGGTTGAATCAACGCATCGATGGACTGCACACCGCCAAGGGCTTGTTGCACTGCATATTGCGATGGCACATTGGCACACAAACGCATAGAAGCAAGCATATCCAATCCTTGTATTAAATCACTCATACGATTGGTAGGACCGCTTAAAACCATCCAGCCAATGCGCAAGCCCGCAGCACGATAGGTTTTTGCCAAACCATTAAAAGTGATCACTGGCACATCATCGCACAACGAGGCTATCGAGCAATGCGGGGTGTCGTCATAAAGAATTTTTTCGTAGATTTCGTCACTTAGCAGCAATAAGTTGTGCTCACGCGCAAGCGTAATAAGCTCATGCAGCAGCGCCGTACTGTATACCGCTCCGGTCGGGTTATTTGGGTTAATAAGCACCAGGGCTTTGGTTCGAGACGTAATTTTACTGCGAATATCGTCGATATCAGGAAACCAATCTTGTTCTTCATCGCAACGATAATGAACCGCTTTGCCACCAGCGAGCGTGACACAGGCACTCCACAACGGGTAGTCAGGGGAAGGGATCAGAATTTCATCATCATTATTTACCAGCGCTTGTGTCACCATTTGGATAAGCTCACTCACACCGTTACCGATAAAGATGTTGTCGATGCTTAAATTGTGCAGACCGCGTTGCTGGTAATGTTGATATACAGCTACTCGTGCTGAATACAGACCTTTTGAATCACAATAACCTTGTGCGGAACTAAGGTTGCGGATGATGTCTTTGTGCATGTCTTCTGGCATATCAAAGCCAAAGGCGGCAGGGTTACCGATATTCAGTTTGAGAACCTTTTGGCCCTCGTCTTCCATTGCTTTGGCCGCGCGAAGAACTGGCCCACGAATATCGTAACAAACGCCGTGCAACTTCTGGCTTTTGAGTATTTCTGACATGCTTTAACCCTTGTGATAATTGTTCCGTTAGATTATCGGTCCAAGGGCAAAATTGCTATACGCTACGAACAGTTATCAATGAATTTATTTCAACTTTGCTGTTGCCATTGTTTCATGTGTTCGATGCTCATTTCGATTGTCGCTGGCAGTGCTTCAATGTATGGCTTTAAATGCTGATGCTCGCCTTTGCTCAGGCCCAGCTCAATCTCACGCGCGGTGTCAGCAAGTGTGGTGGCACCGAACTGTGCGGCGTTTGATTTCAGGCTGTGAATACTTCTAATCGCTTCACTGTGATCACTATTGAGGCTTTGTTCGAATGCACCATGCAAACGTGAAAACTCACTGAAGCAGAACTCCAATGTATCTTCAAACTGATCCCCCAATAATCCTTGCATCGCTGCCAATGCCGAACCATCAATTTTAATTTCCATGCAGAGCACTTCCTACGTTCATTTATTCACTTGTATTTATTGAGAATAGCAAATGGATACCTTGGAGCAAATAACTAAAACCATTACAATGTACTACACCATGCAATAATCTAGGCTCAATTCATGACTCGTCCACTTTGTTCACAGTGCCAGTATCCAATCAGCAGCTGTGTGTGTCGCTTCGTTCAGAGTGTGAATAACGAGATTAATGTTTGGATTCTACAGCATCCCCATGAAGCTTCTCAGGCCAAAAGTACCACGCCTCTATTGCAACTGGCGCTGCAGCAAGCACACATTTGTGTAGGAGAAGTTCCAGGTGATTTTTCCCAAGTCACAGCATTAGACCCTTTGCACTGTGCCGTACTGTATCCGAGCCAAAGCGCTACCCCGCTAGAAACTATGAACATTGCCGATAAGTCTGTTATTAAGCATATCATTGTCTTGGATGGGACGTGGAGTAAGGTGCACAGAGTATGGCAGCAAAACCTTTGGCTACATGCGATAAAGGGCATCAGCTTTGCAAATGTGCCACGCAGTCGTTATCGCATTCGCAAAGCGAATCGTGAAAACAGCCTATCGACACTTGAGGCCACCGCGTATTGTTTGCAACAGTTAGAACAATTAGACACTGCCCCTCTGTTTAAGCTGCTCGATGGCTTCGTGGAAGTACAAACTCAACACATGCCTGAGCACGTTAAAAGTCGTTACGAACTATGACGGGGTTGATGGCCAGCAAATACCGTAATGGCCCTGACTATCGTTTCGGTGTCGACGTTGATTTCTCAGAGGTACGTGCCACCTTTGGCCTCAAAGCAATTAGTGTGGGTAAATGGGTTAATACTGAAGAACGTCAGCGCGCTGCGAATCTGATCTATGATGCACTTGCAGACTTAACGCAAATTTTAGCAATCCCACCTGAGGTGATTGGTTTACGGCAAACCCTTACTCTTGCGTTCGGTCAAGGAGGTCAGTTGGGTGTGCAAGCACACTATCACGGTGCTACGCGCACTTTAGCACTTGCTAAGCACGCTGGCAGCGGCGCCCTCGCCCACGAATGGTGGCATGCATTTGATCACTACATTTGCCCATTCCTATTCACAGATAACGTTCGCCCCAAAGACTTCGCCAGCAAATTGTGGTTAACGCGCAATGATGTTAACGAACACCCAGTCAACCAACCTTTGCTGACACTCTTTGCTAAATTGTTTTTAGACTCCTCGCTGGCCCAACCTTCAGAATTTGTGAGGCGCTGTTCAAAGTTAGACGCGGGTGCAAAGCAGTTTTACTTTGCCATGCCTGAGGAATTAAGTGCGCGTGCGTTTGAGCATTATGTTCAAGGTCAAACAATCAAAAATCAATACTTGGTCAGTGGCACCAAACAAAGTGAATTGGCGAAGTTAGGCGCATACCCCAACGCCCTTGAAGCACAGGAAATGGCCAAGTGTTTTAACCAATATTTTTCGACTTTAGGACGCTCAATAAGCCAAAGTCGTGGTCCAAATTGACCCAATCGTAATAATCTTCCACCGGCATAGGCTTGGCAAAATAGTAACCTTGCCCTAATTGGCAACCATAGCCCGCCATATATTGAGCTTCGATTATATCTTCGATACCCTCGGCCACAACCGTTGCTTGTAAGCTCTCGGCCAGTCCACAGGTTGACTGACAGATAGACTGATCTTTTGGTGAATTAGCAATATTACTGACAAATTGTTTATCAATCTTGAGCTCATTGAAGCCTAAATAACTAAGATAGGCTAAAGATGAGTAACCCGTACCAAAGTCATCAATGGCGATCTGCACCCCGACTTGCCGAAA
The DNA here is from genome assembly GCF_039831865.1 of Pseudoalteromonas pernae. Taxonomy (NCBI): domain Bacteria; kingdom Pseudomonadati; phylum Pseudomonadota; class Gammaproteobacteria; order Alteromonadales; family Pseudoalteromonadaceae; genus Pseudoalteromonas; species Pseudoalteromonas pernae. The sequence goes on along the minus strand of NZ_JBDODM010000001.1, from coordinate 40,794 downwards.
TTCGTTTAACATACTGATCGCACTCTTTTTACCACCTATCGTCGATGATTCGGTTAGCTCCAACATGATGCTACTCGGCGGTACACCAAACTCTTGCAACACACTTAAGATATGTGAAGGCAAAGCGCGGTTTGACAGGTCACGGCCTGAGATATTAATGGAAATCACGTGCTTTTGTCGCTGTTCGAGAATTTGAGCTTGGGTTTTAATCGCCTCGGTGATCACCCACTCAGTAATTTCCGAGATCAAGCCAGCAGATTCAGCAATCGGAATAAATTCTACGGGACTGATCATGCCTTTCTCAGGATGAAACCAACGGATAAGTACTTCAGCGCCGTAAACCTCTTCGGTAATAAGATCGATTTGTGGTTGCAGATGTATTTGGAACTGCTCACGGTCAATAGCAACGCGTAAATCCGAGGCTAGGCTTAAACGTTTTTGCGAGCGAATACAATCTTCCGGCGAATACATGTGCCAGCGCTGATTACTATTTTTGTCACGATAAAGCGCTTGCATGGCAAAACGCACCAACTGTTGCTTGGAATTAGTATGGATAGGGATATTAGCAACGCCAAAATCTACTTGATCGATAAAATGCGTATTGTCGATGGCGACACCCTCATTAAAGACCGCATTCACTACGCATACGGTTTGCTCAATAGTGCTGATTTCTAAATCACCATCTAGCGCCAGTGCAAAAATATCATCACTGAAGCGGCATATGAAGTGCTCCTCGCTGAGCGCAACAAGGGGTAAGCCCACAAGCTGTTTCTCAGTTTGCTCGATAAGTCTTTTAATGTAGTTATCTGAATGATCGATACCAAAATTAGCCCGCGCTTCCACTAAGCCTTTTGGTTTAAACATTATCAACGTCAAATTCGGGGATTGAATCAAGTGCAGCACTTTATAAAAGAGCTGTTTATTTGGCAGCCCCGTACCTTTATCCCAATATACCTGTTGCCTGTGCTTGTTCAGCGACCGGCGCTCGCGAATAGTAAAATCTATGCCAATAAGAATACAATTTGCCATTGTCGCTATGGCAAACATCGCATGTATATAGATACCGTTGGGATACGGTGCGACAAATAGCCAAATCATCGCACAATATGCGCCGACGTATGGAAACCAACTTAAGAACAATAACCAATCACGACGCTCATCATGCTTACTCTTAATACTTAAAGTAATCGCGACTATTAATATCAAGCCGACCAATACCCGCATAGCAACCATTTGCATAGCAATGGGCAGAAATAGCGAACAAGCTGCAAGTAAGCAACAGGCAATCATTAAACCATTAACGATGTGATGATAGACTCGATGATCGCGCTCAATACGCAACACTTTCGCCAAAAACAACAGGATGGAAACGCCTGATAAGCTCCCCAATAAGCCAATATATTGCAGTAAGAAAGAGTGCAACATATAGGGCAGGATCAATTTGGTGATACCTGTTTGCACAAGCAAAAGTATCGTTGAGCTGGCTATATATAGTGCAAAGAAACCATACACCGACTCTTTATAAGCGATACACATTGCTGCGCAATAGATTAAAAAGCCAGACATTAAGCCCACAAACGCAAACCACAACAACCATTGTTCTTGTTGTTTTGATTGAAAGACTAAATCATTGAGGTAATCGAAGCTAAAATAGGCCATGCGTTCACTGCGTATATTAATAAACACAGTATGGAGTTCATCGCCAGTAATAGGCATTGACGCGCCCAAATAGCGATCAGGATCAGGCGACATACTGCCGCTCGCTGAGTCAGCGACCAGCTGTCCCTCGATGAAGGCGTAATAGTTGATGTGCAGTAAAGATGGGTTATGCGACAACAGGTAGCACACTTGCCCCTGACATTGACTCGGATTTAGCTCAACCTTGAACCAGTAATCCAAATCTGGACGCAGCAGTATGACCTCATGTTGGTTGAGATGCTGCGCAGACGAAAAATCGTTTTCTACAGCATCAGCAACGCTCATTCGCTGTTCGCTCGAAATAAACTGAGCTGTAATGGCTGTAGATTCATTAGCGAAGGTATGGGTGCTCAACACACAGGCAGCCGCCACTATCATCAACAAAATAGCTTGAAAATGAACCGACCTTCGCCCTAGAAACTGCATCCAGCACCTCCTTTAGAGTTTCCTAAAGTATGGGGGTGCTAGATAATTTGTCCAATAACGTACCTTATAGAGGGTCTTTTATTGCTCGCCTTCGTCGCCAATTCGACTTGCTAATGCACTGTTTTGACCTTTGTACTTCGCATCTACACGGGCGTTATAAGGCTTTTCTGCTGGACTCGACAAAGTTTCAAAACTCAATGCCCCTATTTTCATATTCGGACGCAAGGCCAATGGCAATTTGCCTGAGTTATAAAATTCCAACACGATATTACCCGACCAACCCGGATCAATACGATGCGCAGTTACGTGCACCATAAGACCTAATCGCGCCAATGACGAGCGACCATCTAACCAGCCAACAATATCAGCAGGAAGTGTTACCGACTCATAGGTCATTGCGAGAGCCAGTTCACCTGGGTGCAGGAAAAAGGCTTCGCCGTCAGCGATTACGATTTCATCGCTCATGATCGATTCCATCGCGGCATTGAGTTGCTCTTTAGGGCCGCTAAGGTCAACGTATGGCGCACAATGATCTTGGAATACGCGAAACTTATCACCTAATCGCAAGTCAACGCTGACACCTGAAATCATTTGCTCACTTGGTTCTGGGGTAATAACAATGCGCTGTGAGCGTAAGTATTCTTTTATATGTGTATCTGATAAACGCATGACTAATCGTCCGTAAAAATGATTTCAACGCCTTGAGTAGCGCTGTGTTGATAATAAATTTGACTGGCGCACAACCGTGCAGCCTGGGCAAAATGCTCTGCGATATGAGGATGTTCGTTATGAAGATCACCGCCTTGTTCAGAACTTGTCCTAATTTCCATAGAAAGCGGTAATTCAGCCAAAATAGGCACGCCATAGCGCTGTGATAGCTTCATTGCTCCGTCTTGTCCGAAAATAGGACTGGATTGATGACAATGAGGACATTCAAATTGGCTCATGTTTTCTATTAAACCAATAATAGGCACGTTCACCTTATTAAACATCGCAACACCCTTTTGGGCGTCTGCAAGCGCTAAATCTTGTGGTGTTGTAACAATAACGGCACCAGATGCAGGCACTTTTTGCGACATGGTCAGTTGTATATCACCCGTCCCCGGAGGCATATCGACAATAAGGTAATCCAACTCACCCCATTGCGTTTCATTCAACAACTGCATCAAAGCTTGCGAGGCCATCGGACCACGCCACACAGTAGCGTCATCAGGGTCAACTAGAAAACCGATAGATTGCGCGCTAAGGTGGTTCGCTTGCATAGGCAACAAGGTGTTGTTGTCTAAGGCTTTGGGCTTTTGCCCTTGCAGCCCCAGCAATAAAGGGATAGACGGACCATAGATATCGGCATCTAAAATACCGACTTTAGCCCCTTCATAGTGCAGCGCATTAGCAAGGTTCACCGCACACGTCGACTTACCCACTCCGCCTTTACCTGAGGCCACTAGTATAATGTGCTTTACCTGAGCGAAGCGAGGTGTTTCCGTAAGCGCTACGTCAATTGCTACACTGACTTCACGGTCCAATTTTTGGGTTAAAAATTCGCTGATACTTGGCGCTTCTTGTGCACAGGCAAAAGGCATTTGTAACTGACACTGAGATTCAGAACTGCTCGCTTGAACTGCCGTTTTTGGTACTCCAACGGGCAGCGCTACACTGCGATATTGAAGCAGCAACTGCTGAAACTGGACTTGCCATTTTTCAGAAGTTTGTTTTGAAAACAAAGACGGTTTTTTTCCTGAGCCAAATCCAAACATAATAACTGCGTAAATAATTAAAGAAGCGTAATGAAATGTGCCGCCAAATTATGTAACATTTGGGGCATTAACACCAGTCTATTCACCCAAGGTAAGTAAACTTCGCAGTTAATGTACGTGCTAGGTTTAGTTATTTGGGAAACCCTATCTGAGATGGAATGAGCACTTTATGGCTAAGAGAAAAATTCTCATTACAAGCGCATTGCCTTATGCAAATGGCCCTACACATCTAGGTCACTTACTTGAATATATTCAAACGGATATTTGGGCACGCTTTCAAAAATCGCAAGGACATGAAGCCTACTATGTGTGCGCTGATGATGCACATGGCACGCCAATCATGCTTAACGCCCAAAAACAAGGCATTACACCAGAACAAATGGTCGCGAATGTCAGTGTTGAGCGCCAACGCGACTTTGCCGACTTTAACATTGAGTTCGACAACTACCACAGTACGCACTCTGATGAGAATAAAGCGCTCAGCGAATTAATCTACAACCGCCTTAATGACGGTGGCTACATTAAAAAGCGCACGATTTCACAGTTGTTCGACCCAGAGAAAGAAATCTTCCTACCGGATCGTTTTGTGACGGGTACTTGTCCAAGCTGTGGTGCTGAAGATCAAAATGGCGACAGCTGTGATGTTTGCGGTGCGACGTACTCACCTACTGAGTTGAAGTCTCCACGCTCGGCCATGTCGGGAGCAACTCCTGTATTACGTGATTCGGAGCACTATTTCTTCGATCTGCCTGCATTTGAAGGCATGCTCAAAGAGTGGCTACGTTCAGGCTCAATCCAAGAAGAGATGGCAAATAAGCTAGACGAGTGGTTTGCGGATGGTCTACAGCAGTGGGATATCAGCCGCGATGCACCTTATTTTGGTTTTGAAATCCCAGGTGCACCAGGCAAATACTTCTATGTATGGCTAGACGCACCAATCGGCTACATGGCGAGCTTCAAAAACTTATGTGACAAATCTGGCATCAATTTCGATGCGTTCTGGTCACAAGACTCTGACGCTGAGCTATATCATTTCATTGGTAAAGACATCATTTATTTCCACAGCCTATTTTGGCCAGCGATGCTCGAAGGTGCAGGATTTAGAAAACCAACGAATGTATTTGCCCATGGCTTCGTGACGGTAAACGGCGCGAAAATGTCAAAATCTAAAGGTACATTCATCAAAGCGCGCACTTACCTTGAGCACTTAAACCCTGAATACCTTCGCTACTACTTTGCTGCGAAGCTAAACAGCGGCATCACTGATTTAGATTTAAATCTTGAAGACTTTGCGCAACGAGTTAACTCGGACTTAGTCGGTAAAGTAGTGAACATTGCCAGTCGTTGTGCCGGCTTTATCACTAAGAAGTTCGACGGCAAGCTCAGCACAGTAAATGCAGAGCCTGCGCTTCTAGCTGAATTCGCAGCTGCACGCGACAGCATCGCAGCTCATTACGAAAACCGTGAGTATTCACGTGCAGTTCGTGAAATCATGGCGCTCGCTGATAAAGCAAACCAGTATATTGATGCCAAAGCGCCTTGGGTCCTTGCTAAAGATGAAAGTACCCTTGAGCAAGCACATGAAGTATGCAGCGTTGGTCTTAACCTTTTCAAAGTGTTAATGACATACCTACGCCCTATTCTTCCGGGCATGGCTGCAAACGTAAGCGAGTTTTTAAACGACGAGCTAACGTGGGATTCGGTAGCAACACCACTACTTGGTCACCCAATTAACAAATTCAAAGCCCTAATGCAGCGAGTTGAAATGGATAAAGTGAATGCCATGTTGGAAGAGTCCAAAGAAAGCCTTGCACCGCAAAGCCAAGCGGTGGCTGTAGAGTCAAACGGTGAATTGGAAAAAGATCCAATTGCTGATGAAATTGAATTTGACGATTTCGCCAAAATTGATTTACGCGTTGCGAAAATCATCAATGCTGAGCACGTTGAAAAAGCAGACAAGCTATTAAAGCTGACGCTAGATTTAGGTGGCTCTCAACGCCAAGTGTTTGCGGGTATCAAATCGGCTTACAGCCCAGAGCAGCTAATAGGTAAACTAACTGTTATGGTCGCTAACCTTAAGCCTCGTAAGATGCGCTTTGGCTTATCTGAAGGCATGGTATTGGCAGCTGGCCCTGGCAAGGATGAAATTTATATCCTTGAACCACATGATGGTGCAAAACCAGGCATGCGAGTCATGTAATAATATCTAAATGAGGCCAGCAATTGCTGGCCTTTTTTTACTCGCTAGCAAAATGTGCTTATTGATAAAAAGCGACAATCACCCCCATTGCCTCTATTGTTCAATGACTTATCTAGCCGCAATCATCTGCTAACGTGCTGGCTGCGAGATTTCACCAGTGCACTTATTCATGCACCAATATAACCTTTCCAATATTTTCATTGTTTTCTAGGCGTTGATGCGCCTGTTCTGCTTGCTGCCAAGGAAACACCGAGTCAATCACGGGTAAAAGCTGGCCCGCGGCCAGTTGCTCACCGAATTGAGATAATAGTTGCTTCACGAGCTCCGATTTATATTGTGAACTTCGATTTCTGAGCGTCGAGCCAATGAGATGTGCCCGTTTTTGTAATAGTTTGGCGGTATCAAATCGCTCGCAGAATCGCCCGCCCAGCATAGCCAACACCACAATACGCCCATCTCGGGCAATAACATTCAAATCCCGGTGCAAATACTCACCAGCGATTGGGTCAATAATCACATCCGCTTCAAGACCCGCTTCTCGCATGCTGGTAACCCAGTCATCGCTGCGGTAATTAACAACCAAATCAGCACCCAACTGCTCACATGCCTTTTGCTTAACCTCAGAACCCACCGTGGCGACAACCTTCGCACCCAACGCTTTAGCTAGGGTTATGGCTGCCGTTCCGACACCACTGGCGCCAGCATGAACGAGCAAAGTGTGATCAGACCCAAAATTCGGATATTGTTGCAGTGCATCAAAAGCAGTAAAAAACACCTCACAAAAACCAGCTCCCTGGGCAAAGGAATACGTTTGTGGCATTTCGATACAATGACCAACATCAACGCTTACCAATTCGCCATAGCCGCCTCCGGCACATAACGCCATCACCCTTTTGCCTAGCCAATCAGAGCTAACCCCATCACCCACTTCTTGCACCACCCCAGCAACCTCTAGACCAAGAATATCGCTGTCACCAATAGGTGCAGGATATTGTCCTTTTCGTTGCAATAAATCAGCACGATTTACGCCACTGGCGTACACTTTTATCAGTATTTGTTCTGATTTCACTTTAATATTTTGCGTTTGAACAATAACTAGTTGTTTATTTTCATTTAAATCAATTGTTAGCATTGTGTGAGCCCGATTTAACGTAGTATGATAGAAACAGCACCTTTAGGGACAAAACTACAACTAAAATAGTACTTATTAGCTGCTACCTTTTAAACAGCTCGAATTTTTTTATTAGAAAGCTGTTCACTGGCAGTTTTAATGCTATCCTAAATATCTGTTGGGAGGATAGGTTGATGGCTCAGTATAGTGAGATTAAGGCGATCTGTGATGAACTTCACAGAGCGGGTGTACCAATTACGCTAGAAAAAATTCTACAGCGTTATGATGGCGATCGTTCGCAAGTCCTTGAACATTATCGATTATGGCGAAGTGAAGATAGATCTGTTCGCCCCCAAGAAGCTTCTCAACCCGCTCCTACACCACAAGCTGCGCCAAGCCCAACTCAAGGCGCGTTTATGCCACCACCTACTCCAGGTGCTGGTTTTCAACCCAATCCAGATATGCAGTTCTCTGATCAGTTCATGGAAGCGTTTAAAGCGCAAAGTGAAGCGTACGCCAGAGCACAGTTAGAGCCTGTTCAAGCCCATCTACAGAAAGTAATTCAAGCCGAACATGTCGCCGTTAAAAACCTTGAAGATCTTCAAGAGAAATACGATGCGATCGTGGCCCAAAATCAAGAATTGTTAGAGCGAGTTGAAGCACGACAAACTCAGATAGACACGCAAGCTGAGCAGTTGCAAGAGCAGCAAGCGCACTTATCTAGTGCACAAGAACTAGTTGCGAATGCCAAAGCAGAAAGCGAAAGTAAAACGGCCGATCTATCGCAAAAATGTGAGCAGCTTGAACAACAAAACAAAACGTTAAGCGAACAAGTCAATAAAACTGAGCAACAACTTGCAGCACAAGAACAAGAGTTAGATCAGCGCCAGCAGCAGCTTGAAACTGCGCAGCAACAGTTAGAGACGGCTCTGGCAGACAGTGACGACAAAGCGACGCAGCTCCAACAACAATGTTCAGAGCTCGCAGAGCAAAAGCATGAGTTGGCAAACCAGGTAACTCAGTCGCAACAACTGCTTGAAAATCAAGAAAGAACACTTGAGCAGCAACGCCAAGAGCTTGAACAAACAAAGCAACAACTCGAAACGGCACTTGCGCAAAGCGATAGTCAAATCACCGCCTTGCAACAACAGTGTGATGAATTAGCTGCGCAAAACGAAGCGCTAACTAAGCAAATTAGCGAGTCACAACAGCAACTAGCAACGCAAGCCCAAGAACTGGAACAACGTCAGCAAGAGCTTGTTAGCGCAAAAGACCAGTTGGTTACTGCACTAGCAGAAAGCGAAATTAAAACTGCCTCATTACAACAGCAATGTGAGCAGCTCAGTACACAAAACCTCACTTTGAACCAACAAATGAGCGAGTCACAGCTTAAACTGGTGGGGCAAACTGAGCAGTTAGAACAGCAACAACATCAACTCAACTCATTAAAAGAGCAGTTAGAAAAAGCGCTGAGCGATGGCAGCGAGCAAAGTGCAGCATTGCAACAACAGTGCAACGAGCTCGTTGCTCAAAACCAATCTCTAAATGAAAAGATCAGCGCGTCTCAGCAGAAGCTAGAAGAGCAGACGCAACAACTGCTTGAGCAAGAAAAAGCGCTCACTGAATCAAAGCAACAACTTAGCAATGCACTGTCAGACAGCGACGCACAAGCTGCCCAATTACAGCAACAATGCAATGAGTTAACCGAGCAAAATCAATCGCTCACCGAACAAGTGTCAAGTGCGAATGAGCAAATTGACAATCAAGCACAACAACTAGAAACACAACAACAGCTGCTTGAGAAAACGCAAGCTGAAGCACAGCAGGCAATTGCTCAAAGTAACGAAAAAGCCGCCCTACTTGAGCAACAATGTGATGAATTCGATAAGCAAAACCAATCGCTCAATGAGCAAGTGGCCAGCTCGAATGAAAAGCTTCAAGCTCAAGCTGAGCAATTAGAACAGCAACAACAGCAATTAGCTCAAGCGCAAGCCGAGGTGCAAAGCGTACTCGCTGACAGTGGTGAAAAAACAGCGCAGTTACAGCAGCAGTGTGAACAATACGACGAGCAAAATCAGTCGCTTAAAGAACAAGTATCAACTGCGAACGAGCAATTAGAAGCGCAAGCGCAGCAATTACAAGAACATCAGCAAAAGCTGGCTCAAGCACATGAACTCGTAGAGCAGCAGCAGACTCAAAGCGCTGAGCAAGTCGCACAACTGAACGCTCAGTGTGAGCAACTCACAACGCAAAATCAGTCTCTTATCGAACGAATTGAAGGTTCTGAGCAACAGCTCAACGCGCAAACGCAAGAGCTCGAAGCGTTACAACAACAGCTTGTCTCTGCACAGCAGCAAGCACAGGAAGCGTTGGCATCAGGTGATAGCAGAGCCGCAGAGTTACAGCAACAATGTGAATTGCTATCACAACAAAACCAAGAAGCGAACGCACGTATAGAGGCTTCGCAACTACAAATTGAAGAGCTTACGGAACAAGTAGCTAACCAACAGCAGTTACTTGCTCAAGCTCAGGAGCAACTAAGCTCAGCCCAAGCAGACGCGCAGCAGCAAGCAGAGCAACTGCAGCAAGAAACACAACAGCTTGGTCAGCAAAACGCACAACTCAGTGAAGATATTGTCGCTAAACAAGCAGTAATCGACGAGCAATCAGCAACAATTGAGCAACAGCTGCATCAACTGCAAAGCGCTAAAGAGCGTCTTGAACGAGCGCAATCCAATGTTGATGAGCAGGTTGCTTCTTTGCAACAGGCTAACACCGAACTCGATGAGCAAAATCAAGACTTGCGCAAGCAAGTGTCAGTGCGTCAAAAGCAAATTGATGAACAAACGCAACAACTAGAGCAACAGCAAGCTGACTTAGCAGTTGCCAAAGAGCAACTCAATGGTGCTCAAGCTCAGTTAGACGAGCAAGTTTCGGCACTAACTCAGCAAAATACTAAGCTAAGCGAGCAAAATAAAGAGCTCACGGATAACGTGATTGCTCGTCAAAAGATTATTGACCAACAAACACAGAAGCTCGAACAGCAACAAGCAGCATTAACGACTGCACAAGAGCAACTGCAGCGAGCACAATCTAATGTTGATGAACAAGTTGCCAGTTTGCAGCAGGAAAACTCACAACTTAGTGAGCAAAATCAGGGCTTAACTAGCGAAGTTACCGCTAACAAAGAACAAATTGCTGAGCAAACCAAGCAAATTGCACTGCAACAGGAACAGTTATCACAAACACAAGCTCAACTTGATAATGCTCAAGCTGAGGCAGATAAGCACGCAGCAACGTTGCAACAAGAGCAGCAAAAGTTAAGTGCACAAAATTTGCAGCTTAGTGAAGATATCGTTGCTAAACAAAAGCATATTGATGCTCAAGCGGCAGAGTTGGCGAGCAATCAGAAAGCCCTTGAAAAAGCACAAAAACAAGTTGAGTTATTACAATCGGGTAGTGATGAGCAAGTTGCTGCCCTGCAACATCGCATCGATAACTTCGATCTTGAAATTGCGACCATAGTGCAAGAGCGCGACGCGATCACGCAGAAACACGAAGTATTGACGCAACAGCACACCGAAATGCAACAAGCAAAAGCTGAGCTTGAAGTTAAGATCGAACGCGTACAGCAACAATTGCAAGAGCAGCAACCCTTGGTTGATAGGCTGAAAAACGAAAACATGATGCTCAAAGAGCAAAGTACTGTCGCTGCCCGTCACCAAGAAACTCAACGTGAAGACTTACGCCAACTTCGTGAACAAACTAGGCTACAAACGGAAGAGTTAGAGGCAGCCAAAGCAGAACAAGCCAAGGCACAACAGGCTAGCGATAAGCTAATGGAGCAAGTGCGCTTCTTGAAAAACAACTCGGCGTCGACCATTGAACGTTTAACTTCGAGTAATGAACAGCTACAACAAAAGATTAAAGAGCTACAAGAGCAATTGACTTCACCTGCTCCACAGGCAACTGCACAGCCAGCCAATGTAGATAATGGCGATAGCGAACGTTTGCAAGAGCAAATCGACGAAAATAAACGCTTGAGAGAGCAAATTACCTTCTTGAAGCAAAATTCCAGTGCAACGCTTGAACGCCTGTCTAAAAGTGCAACGCTGGCGCAAAATCGCCTTAGCGAGCTGGAAACAAGCTTGGCAGAAACAACCGCGGAATTGGAACGTTTACGAGCTCAAGAGGACGGTACCCGAGTAAAAAAGTCCATGGATGATGACTTCGACGAAGTCCAATCAGCTTAATGAGAAAGGCGCTATTTAGGCGCCTTTTTTTGTGAGATTGCATCAGAACGACGCCATATTTCATATTCCACTAGCTTCCCTTGCTCAAATAATCTGTGATGCCACACATCACCTATTAATTCAAAATCAAACGCTAAACGTTTATCGAGCAAAGAGGGAATATTGCCATAGTCTATGTATTCAATAAATTGTGTGTCAGTGATTTCATATCGACCACCAGCGGCATAATGAAACGCCCCATTTTTTCTGGTTACGTAATTAAAGTGACCCGCGCTGATCACTTTGGTGGAACTAATTTGTGGTGCTTGAGCTTTAAAATCACCTTGCGGCGTAAAATATTCACCAGAGACAAACTGCCAACTCCCCTCTAGCGGATGAGACCAAGCCGGTTGAACACACAGTAGCATCCCTGCAACGACTAGTTTATTCGCGAATCCCATATCAATAACTCCTTTTTTAGAACAGCATACGTGGCAAAGTGGACAATTAAAATTGAAAATTAATCATTATTAACTGTGCCTATTATCGTTATTTAGCAATGAGTTAGATTTATGAATTGAGCTGAGATACATTAACTGTATGGGCAATTGGTAATGAACCGTTATGAACTTACGTCAAATTGACTTGAATCTTTTGGTGTATCTGCACGTACTAATCGAGGAGCGCAGTGTATCGCAGGCGGCCAACAGGCTGGCACTCACGCAAAGTGCAATGAGTAACGCATTAAAACGTCTCAGAGATTTGTTTTGCGATCCACTCTTAGTACGAAGTGGCAGTACCATGATGTGCACGGAAAAAGCCCTGGCATTAAAACCGCAACTAGAGCATTTCCTCAGCGTAGTGCAAGCTATTACCATTCAAGAGAATAGCTTCGACCCACGCAGCACACAGCACACCTTTCGTATTATGGCCAATGAGTTTCTTGTTGCACCATTATTAGTAGCGTTCCTGCGCGATATAGCAAGTCAGTTCCCAAGTATCAAGATAGATCTCATTCACCCAAGCGACGTGACCTTAAGTGAGTTGGAGCAAGGACAAGTCGACATTGCTATAGACCGTTTCACACGTATGCCTTCGTCTTTTCATCAATCAACATTGTGGCGAGACAATTATTGTTGCCTAGCACGCGCTGGCCACCCTATACACACCCACTTGGATGTTGAAACCTACCTTGCGCACTCGCATATTTGGCTTAATCGCAGTGGTTTTGGCCCAGAACCGGTAATAAAGAACCGAGAGCCACAAAAGTTGGGTTGGGTTGATCAAGCGCTGATCCAACTCGGTCACAAGCGAAATATTGCTGTTTATGCACGCCACCACAGTCTTATTGCGGACTTATGTGCTGGGACGGATCTACTGGCTACGCTGCCACGACGCCTTGCTGAGCACCTTGTTGCCAATACTCGCGTGGAACTCGCTTTGTGCCCTGTCCCCTTTCCTATCGTGCCTATTGGTGTTTCTATGCTTTGGAGCCCCCTGGTACACCATAGCCCAGCACACGTTTGGTTAAGACAGCAGCTGCAACAATATAAATAGAATATTTACAGTGTAAATACTAGATATCGATTTCATCCATTTCATAAATAGCATGATTAATCTTAAGGTATATATAAGAAAACAAAACGCCACTGGAGGCACTCATGCTATCACGACAATACAAACACTATGATTGCATTCATATCAACGCTGAACTAGATATCTTTATTCAAACCCAGCTTCAAGCTTGCGGTTCAACGCTCAGCCTTAACGACTTTTACGAAGCGCTTGCGCAATTAAACGATGAGTTTGGTGGTTACTGCCGCGCGTGTGGCGATAACGCAATTACTCTTGATGCACTGCGCGAGCACTACCCAAATGCGGCCACGGTCACTGCAACCCAAGCTGATATTCTCGATGAAAATAATTGCCCTGTCCCAGTAGCCATGTTGTTTACCTTGCTTGATGAACTGGGATTAGCGCCTAACCTAGGAAGCCAAGAGCCCTCGCGCATTAGAGCCCGAGAACTACTGCAAGGTGCCATCGCGGCTTAACTACGCGCCTTGCTTAAGCTGGCATGGGTATCGCCGCTTCAATAGCGGCGATAATATGTGTTGTTGACACACCTTGATTCAAGCTATCGCGGGTGTCCAGTTGAAAAAGCGCGTCATGCGCGTTAATGACATCTCTTAATCCACTCCAAAGCGAAGCCGCCGCCTCATGCATTCCCAAATGCTCCAGCATAAGTATGCCAGCCCACACGGTTGCACTGGGATTTGCCAAACCGCTGCCTGCAATGCGTCTAAATGGACCATGGCTAGGCTCAAACAACGCCATTTCATTGTTACAGTTAACGCTAGGCACAATACCCACACCACCAATCAAGGATGTCGCAAGGTCAGAAATTAAATCGCCAGCTAGATTGTTACAAACCAATACATCAAATTGTTGTGGTTGTTGGGCTAGGCGTTGCATCACTTGGTCCAACATCATCTGCTCAACCACGATATCACCACCTTGTGGATTAACAATAAATTGGGCGCCATCATCACTACTTTTTAGTTCATAGTGGTTAGTGATGAAATCACTCGCCCAAAGTTGAAATTGCCCTTCCGTGAGCTGCCATGCATTACTTTTATGCACTACAGTGAGCTTTTTGCGGTTATGTGCCAAGGCATAATCCACGGCCCTTTGCACTAAACGCTCGGTTGCGGCTTTAGAGCAATTTTTGATGGCCAGCGCGCAATCGTCAACAAAGCGCAGTCGATAATAGCCTAGCTCTTGCTCCAGTACTTCTATTAGGCGCTGCGCGTCCGGGGTGTTGGCTCCCAACTCAATACTGGCGAAACTGTCTTCGCTGCATTCACGAAATACTACTAAATCAATATCGGCGGCATTTTTCAGCGGTGTTGGCAGCCCAGCTAACGATTTGATCACCCGCATATTACAAAACAGATCTAACTCTTCGCGTAATGCAATATTTAATGAGCGAAAGCCACCACCTATGGCACTACTCATTGGGCCTTTTAAAGCCACTTTAAGTTCACGTAATGCGGAAACGGTGCTCTGCGGAAACCACTCGCCGTCTCCAGACATCGCTGCTTGCTCACCTAATAATAAAGGTTGCCACGAAATGGTTTGCTCACCGCGATAACACACATTTACTACGTGATTTATAAGCTCCCGCACTAAAGGCATGACCTCAGGTCCGATGCCATCGCCTTCGATAAATCCAACCATGTGAGTATTTTTCATCGCCATCAGTGACTTCCTGTTTTAATAACGCCAATATTGTTATATCAGCCTGTCATTAACAGCTGCAAATTTAGATGCCATTTGGGCGCTATTCATTACGATGATAATGATGTGGAACTATGTACAAGAAGCAATAAGAAGGGAGTTTCGCTGTGCGAGCTTAGTCACACAGCGAGAAGCTATTATTGGCGAATGCCTTCAATAGAAAGTTCTAAGTCAACATGCGTTGAAGCTGGGCCTAAATCATAGTCAATGCCGTAATCTTTTAAGGCAATGCTTGTTTGTCCTACGAAGCCCACACGGTAACCACCCCATGGATCATCACCCTCGCCTATTTTTTCAATATCGAAGCTAATTGTTTTACTCACGCCATTTAAGGTGAAGTCACCTGTGACTGTCGCAGTGTCAGCATCACTGAATTTAATGCTGCTGCTGGTGAACGTCGCTTTAGGATGCTCTTTAACATTTAGGAAGTCGTCGCCACGCAAATGCTTATCTCGCTCTGCGTGGTTAGAGTCGATGCTCGCAGTATCGATAACAACGCTAATTTTCGACGCATCAGCATTCGCGGCATCGTAACTAAATTCACCCTTAAAAGTATTGAAGCGGCCATATAACCAGCTGTAGCCTAAATGCTTAATCTTGAAATTAACAAACGCGTGCGCGCCCTGAGTATCAATCACGTAGTCAGCCGCATTTACCGCATGGCTAGACGTAATTAACGCGCCAGCAACTGCAAGTTGAGTAAATAGTTTTTTCATTATGAATTTCCTTTGGTTACTTTTAGCATTCGAACTAACGTCCGATCCCGATTGATGAAATGGTGTTTTAATGCCGCAAGCGCATGAACCGCGACTGCGATAATGAGTGTCCACGCAAGGTAAAAATGAATATCACCTGCGAGATCTTCTTGGTTTTCTACAAACGATCCCAGAGCGGGGACTTCAAAAAATCCAAACACGTCTATCGCTCGGCCATCCGCAGTGGAGATTAAATATCCGCTCATGACTAATGCGACCAATAGCACGTAAAGTAATAGATGCACCGCACTGGCAGCTCTTTTTTGTAAAGAATTTTGCGCTAATGATTGAGGTTTAGGCTGGCTTATGCGCCACGCCAAGCGCAAAATCAAAACGATGGCCAAGCTCACCCCCACACTCTTATGCAAATCCAGAGAGCCCTTGTACCAAGCGTCGTAATAGCTCAGCTCTACCATGTATAGGCCTAATGCAAATAAGTCTATTACGGTTACGGCCATCAACCAATGCAGAGTTATAGCGACCAAACCATAGCCCTGTTCTGAGTTTTTCAGCATAGAAATGCCCATTTGAAAAATATTGAATTAATAATATGCGCTAGAAAACAAAATAAATATGGCACAACAGCACTTATAGTTGTGCATTTACGCACAGCTCAAAGCACCAGTCATTCACTTCCTTGCCATTAATCATATATCCTGTGTTTCGGGTCTGCAGTTGACTGAATCCGCAATTGATAAGTACCTTTCTTGAGGCTTCATTGCCCTGTGTGACCGTTGCACTAAAACACCTAACTCCCTGTGCTTTCACGGCAAAGGCAATCACCCTTTCAAGCGCTTCGCTCGCATAGCCACGCCCTTGGTGATGCGGTAACAGCATGTAGCCCAACTCAGCTTGTGAATCATTTACTAAGTCATATCCAATCACACCAAACACCGCGGCTGTTTGTTTGCAAGTGATTGCCCAGCAAAATTTATGAGTGTGGTGTGAGTGCTCACCCAAGCGTTGCTCAAAACGAACTTTAACATGCGCCTCGCTCTGCATATCTGCAACATACTGCATGACACTGTCGTCGCTGTGAAGCGCCAAAAACACAGGCCAATGATCTTGCGACAATGGCATCAATAGCAACCGCTGAGATTGAAAACGCAAACCTAACCCCGAGAACGTAGAATAAGAATAAAAAAGCCGGCTAATAGCCGGCTCAATAAATGCGTAATAGCTTATTATTTATAGCTTTTTAATACCCATGTTGTATAGGGTAAAGCCATAGATATCAGCATATTGCTCAATGATTTTTGAGGTCGGTGTACCCGCACCATGTCCTGCATTGGTCTCAATACGGATCATGACTGGATTTTCACCTGCATCTTTTGCCTGTAATTCAGCAGCAAACTTATAAGAGTGTGCTGGTACTACACGGTCATCGTGGTCACCGGTAGTTACAAGCGTTGCAGGATAACTTACGCCACTTTTAACATTGTGCACTGGTGAATAGCCTTTGAGGTATTCGAACATTTCTTTGCTGTCTTGCGCTGTACCATAATCATATGCCCATCCAGCTCCCGCAGTGAAGGTGTGGTAGCGCAACATGTCTAATACACCAACCGCTGGCAATGCAACTTTGAACAAATCTGGGCGCTGAGTCATTACGGCACCGACCAATAGACCACCGTTTGAGCCGCCACGCACCGCAAGGTAATCACTCGAGGTGTATTTGTTTTCGATCAGGTATTCAGCCGCTGCGATGAAGTCATCAAACACATTTTGCTTTTGCATTTGAGTACCCGCTTTATGCCATTCCTTACCGTATTCACCGCCACCACGAAGGTTCGGTACCGCGTACACACCACCTTGCTCTAACCAAGCTGCAGTGGTTGCAGAGTAACGAGGGGTTAGACTGACATTGAAGCCACCGTATCCATACAGAATGGTTGGGTTAGTTCCATCCATTTTGATGCCTTTCTTATACGTCAAGATCATCGGCACTTTAGTGCCATCTTTAGAGGTATAAAAAACTTGTTTTGAATCATACAAAGACGGGTCAAATTTAGCGCCAGACTCGTTGTAGATTTTTGATTCACCTGATTCAACTTCAAAGCTGAAAATAGTGCCCGGTGTTTTGTAATTAGTGAAACTGTAATAAAGCGTTGATTGCTCTTTCTTTCCACCGAAACCAGACGCTGTGCCCACACCTGGTAGTTCAATTTCACGCACAAGTTTGCCTGATTTATCAAATTGCTTCACTTGTGAAATCGCATCAACCATATAGCTGGCAAAAAAGTAGTTGCCGCCTTTTGAAATATTCAGCACATTTTCTGTTTCTGGAATTAAGTCTTTCCAGTTTTCAGGCGTTGGTTGACTTGCGTTTACAGTCACAACACGCTTATTAGGCGCATCTTTGTTAGTAACTATGTATAAGGTATCGCCGTCATTGTCGAGAATATCACTGTCATAAGTAATATCATCAATCACAGTTACAAGTGGGCTGTTGTCTTTCGTTAAGTCTTTAATGAACAACTTATTACCAGAAGTGGAAACTGCCGCTGAAATAATTAAGAAGCGCTGGTCTGAAGTTACTGCGCCACCGACATAACGGTGTTTTTGCTCATCAGTACCACCGAAGACAAGTTGATCGTCTTTTTGTGCAGTGCCTAGCTTATGATAATACAGTTTGTGTTGGTCAGTTTTAGCTGATAATTCACTGCCTTTTGGTTTGTCGTAGCTTGAGTAATAAAAACCTTCATTACCTAACCACGCAATACCACTGAATTTTACATCCACCAGCGTCTCACCCACTGGCTTCATGGTGTTGGTGTCTAATACGATGACTTTGCGCCAGTCACTGCCGCCTTCAGAAATTTGATACGCAGCTAATGAGCCATCTTCGCTAAAGCTTACACCCGCTAGCGAGGTTGTGCCGTCTTCACTGAAGGTGTTTGGATCGAGGAAGACTTCAGCTTCTGCATCACCTTTTTGACGATAAAGGACATATTGGTTCTGCAATCCGTCGTTCTTGTAGAAATATGTGTACTCACCTTCTTGGAAAGGCGCGCTCACCTTTTCATAATCCATCAGGTTTTTAAGGCTTTTCTTTAGTTCGTCGCGATATGGGATTTGCTGAAGGTAATCGAATGTTACCTTGTTTTGTGATTCTACCCAGCTTGCAGTTTCTTCACTCATATCGTCTTCTAGCCAGCGATATGGGTCAGCAATCTGTTGCTCAAAATAGGTATCAACTACATCACCTTTGCGAGTCGTTGGGTAAGTAAAACCTTTGGTTGCCGCTGCGTTATCAGCTACTGCAGTTGGTTGCTCTGTTGCTTGAGCTTGGGTCGATGTGTCAGCTGGTTTGTCGTTGCAACCAGTAAGTGCAACGCACACTGCAATCGCGAGAGTTCGTTTTAGCATAATATTTTTCATCTTGTTGTTATAAGCGAACCCACGTTAGCGCCACAGGTACTATTTGTCTAGTTTTGTGCGAGTAAAGGCAGCAGGACTACAGGGATTTATGAGGGTGAAAGAAGAAAACCAACTCGCGAAGCTAAAGTTGGTTATCTGTTTTGGCTGGAAACCATTAACTAATTATTAACCCAAAGTGATTACATTGTCTCTATTGTTTCGTTATATAGCCTAATCCACTTAGACCATTGAGTAATTTGGCATAAAAGGTACACAGCAAACTCGTTATTCAAGTTTCTGGTCAAACCACTTATTTTATCATTACATTTGAAAGTGCTAGGCGTTGTCTTTACCACTTTTGAGGGTCAACTTATCACGTAGGTCGAGCATTTTTGTCACCCCAGCCCCCAAACGCATCAAGGTCGATAATTTTTCTGGACTAAGCCTTTGCAGCTCTGAAGCCCACTCGGTGATCATTTCGAGTAAATCGTGAATTTCTAACATCCGCGTTTGCGCGTAGGCTTCACCTTGGTTGCTAGGTTCGTCAAGCAGACTATCACGAAGAAGACTTAATGTTGGGTCAATTTCTCGCTTCCGGCGCTGTTCAAATACGCGGTTGGCCATCTGCCAAATACTGCCCGCTGGTTGATAATATTCCTTTCGGTCGCCGGGCTTATGTTTAGTTGCAATCAACTGCCAAGAGTTTAGCTCTTTTATTCCCATGCTGACATTACCACGAGAAATGTGCAGAGTTTGCGACAGCTCATTGGCACTTAGCGGTTCTTCACTGATCAGTAATAAAGCGTACATTTGTCCAATAGTTCGGTTGAATCCCCAACGACTCCCCATTTCTCCACAGTGCATTACAAATGCTTCCATCTTTTCAGTGAGTTCCATAGCAACCTTTCTTGTTTCAGTTCTTTCTGAAATTATCGCATTTAAATTAAATCTAGCAAATATCTTCCCTTAAGCACATACAAGAGTATTGAGGGGCTAAATTTCCTTCTTTCGCCATTATTATGCTTTACAATAGGGACATAATGATTAAAATCTCGCCATCAATGACATAGGAGCATGTATGTATAACTATTCGTGTGCCAATGGCTCATACCAATTGACGCTTCAAGGGTCTGTCATTATCGGTGAATTCAATGGCGCGATTAATGATCGAATGATTGCCACATTCGCCAAACAACTCGAGGCTTTGGTGAACGAGCATCAGCTTAGCCAATGGGCCTATGTGGGTAATTCTATTAATGTGCCCGCTGCAACCCCGGAAGCACAGCAGCGTATGGTTAGCATTGCTAAGCACATGTATGCTCACGGATGTAAAGCAATAGCATTCGTTGTTGACTCCGCCATAGCTATCAATCAACTTGACCAAATCCGCAAAGAGCTGGGTAAAGAAAATAAAACCAGCGACATCATTTTCTCTGATCTTGATGATGCACTTTCCTACGTCAACAGTTATCTCTAACCATACTAAAGCTCCATTTAAGTATAGGCCTGACAGCTTTACTGGTTCATGCGTAACTGTTGACAATCACAACAAAGACTCTAAGCTGCGCCTAAACACTCGTTGAGTAGGAAGGGTAATGAGTAAAGAAACTTATCCAATTGGTATTGCTGGCCAACCTTGGTCTGAAGAACACAAACAAGCTTGGTTCCAAGCACAAGTCAAACAGCGTAGCTATGAAACGCAAGTACTTAGCAAGATTGAGCAACTTGGTAATGACTATGACATTATTCAATACGGTCAATTGGAATATGAGCACACATATGGCTTATTCGCGCTAAAACATAAAAATTGGCAAAAAGGTCGCCCTATTGCTTTAGTAACGGGTGGTGTGCATGGCTATGAGACCAGTGGAGTGCACGGTGCATTGGCCTTTGCAGAAAACGTGACTGACGCACATTGCGACACTTTCAACATTTTAGTCGTGCCCTGTGTAAGTCCTTGGGGCTACGAAACAATCAACCGTTGGAACCCTAAGGCTATCGATCCTAATCGCTCTTTCTATGAAGGCTCTGATGCTGCTGAGTCGCAGTTGCTGTTGGATTTTATTGCGCCTTTCAGTTCAGATGTGTTGGTTCATATCGATTTGCATGAGACGACAGATACTGATAATTCGCAGTTCCGCCCAGCCCTTGCTGCGCGCGATGGCGTGACAAATCATAACTGGAATATTCCTGATGGCTTCTATTTGGTGGCAGACACTGAGCGCCCACAGCCATTATTCCAAGAAGCTATTATTGACCACGTAGAAACAGTGACTCACATCGCACCTGCTGATAACAACAATCAGCTAATTGGGGTTGAACTACAACAGCGTGGTGTAATTGAATACGCGGGTAAGAAATTGGGTTTATGCATGGGCTTAACCAACGCCCCTTATGTAACCACGACGGAAGTCTACCCAGACAGTCCAAAAGTGGATGATCAAAATTGCATCGATGCGCAGGTGGCTGCGGTAACATCGGCGTTAGATTTTGTCGCCCAACTGTAGAGACATTGCTAGCCCGACTCGCTTTTGAGTCGGGCTGTTATTTAATTATTTATAAAATCGTGACTCTTTTTCTACCACGACTTGTGCATCACCTAACGCCTTAATTTCGAACTTAAACGGCGTCACCTTTTGCTTCAGTAGAGTTTCATCAACGCTCACAGTCACCGGGATTTCTTTTTGTTCCGCTCCGGCAAATTCTAAATTTCCATGCACTGCTAACGCGGCACCTTCAATACCCACAACCTGTAACTGGTAGGTTTGTGGCTGCTGTGATTTGTTGATAATAGAAATACGGTAAGGGTTTTCTACCATACCACGATAATCCGTACGAGATAGCTCCCCCCTATCGCGGGTCACATAGGCTTCTATCGGCACCCGCCCATTTAGCCAAATAACCATGACACTGAACACCAATACCGTCATGACCGCATAGCCCACAAGTTTAAGCCGCCAAATAGAGGTGTGCCCGCCCTGCTGCTGACGTTCACTTTGATAGCTAATCAACCCCTTAGGATATGCAAACTTCGCCATCGTGTCGTCACACGCATCAATACACAATCCACAGTTGATGCATTCATATTGCAAGCCATTACGGATATCAATGCCTGCAGGACACACCTCCACACACAGATTACAATCAACGCAGTCTCCTAGACCAAGTTCTTTGTGGTTGGCTTTACGTTTACGAGGTCCACGACTTTCGCCACGAGCTTGATCATAAGTGACAACCAAGGTGTCTTTATCAAACATCACTGACTGAAAACGAGAATAAGGGCACATATAAATACACATCTTTTCCCGCAGCCAGCCAGCGTTACCATAAGTACATAGCGCAAACAGAAACACCCAAAAACTGGTGATACCACCCCAAGACAGAACGAACAAGTCCATATACAACTCTTTCGCAGGGATGAAATAGCTCATAAAAGTCGTTGCAGTGAGAAAAGCCAAACTCATCCAGATCGCATGCTTAGCGCCTTTTCTTAGCCATTTTTTCGCATGCCAAGCTTCTTTGTCTAACTTGATACGTTGATTGCGGCTGCCCTCAATACGATGCTCGACCCATGTGAACAGCAACATCCACACAGTTTGTGGGCACATATAGCCGCACCACACCCTGCCTAACCAGTTGGTAATGAAAAATAAGGCGAACGCGCCTGCCATAAACATCCATGCCAGCAACATAAAATCTTGCGGAAAGAAGGTGGCACCAAAAATGCGAAACTGTTGATTAGCGACGTCAAACAACACCGCCTGTTGCCCCTGATAACTTATCCAAGGTAAGGCGATAAAGGCAAACATTAAACACCAGCTAAGAACCCTGCGTATTTTTTGGAATTTACCTTTTTGTTCACGAATATAGATTGGCCCGGACTGTTTATAGGGCTTAATGATGAGATCTTCTTCTTTAATATCAAACTTCATAAGGACGCTTTTGATTGCTACATAAACGCCCTTATATGGCAATTGCCATGCCAATCAGGGTACAGCGTAAAACGTTGATATTATTATATAAAATTTCAAACGCACTTCACAAAACAACGATATATCGTTATTGGTGGCGATATATCGCTGAATTAGCATTTACTCTCGCGCGATATTGAGCTTTTTCATTTTCGAGCGCAGCGTACTTGGTGCTAAGCCCAGTAACTTCGCAGCACCATTTACACCGTTAATTTTACCCTGACACTGGCTCAAAATACGGCTAATGTGCTGGCGCTCGCAGTCAGCCAATGTCTGTATTGGCTGCTCATGTTGATAGGCACTTTCAGCAAATAGCTCAATATTTAACACGCTTCCTTGAGTTAGTATCGCCGCTCTCTCAAGCGTATTTTGCAATTCACGAATATTTCCAGGCCAATCATAATTCTTCAGTAAGGAAAGACTTTTATTGGAAATAGAATCAAATTTTCTACCTAGCTTTTGCGACAACTTGACCAATAGCTGACTCACCAACAGTTCGATATCATCAATTCGCTCTCTGAGGGCGGGCACACGCAATGGAAAAACATTTAAACGGTAATAGAGGTCCATCCTGAATGTCCCCTGCTGCACCATCTCCCATAGGTCTCGGTTAGTAGCCGCAATCAAACGGATATTGACCTTAATCGTTTGCTGTCCGCCTAGGCGCTCAAATTCGTGTTCTTGTAACACTCGCAGTAATTTGCCTTGTGCTGGCAAAGGCAACTCACCGATTTCATCAAGAAACAGTGTGCCACCGTCAGCAAGCTCAAAGCGACCTTTACGTCGCTGAGTAGCCCCCGTAAACGCACCTTTTTCATGCCCGAAGAGTTCAGACTCCAAGAGGCTCTCAGCAAATACCGCACAATTAACTTTAACGAGCGGAGCCTCTTTCCTGGGGCTTTGAGCATGAATATGTCGCGCTACAAGTTCTTTACCTGTGCCATTCTCACCTTGGATGAGTACTGTCGCATCTGTGTTCGCCACTAGTTGCAGCTGTTGCATCATAGTGCAAAACGGTGGTGATTGACCGACCAACTCGCCATGTTGCCAATCCGCATTGATCTCTTCTAACAGATAGGTGTTTTCCGCCTGCAGTTGTTCACTTAACTGGCTGACACGCTGCAAAGCATCACGCAAAGCCTGTTGCGTGCTGCGCTGTGTTGATACATCACGAAATATCGCCACTGCACCGATAAGCTGATCATCTTTGTAAATAGGTGTGGACGTGTATTCAACAGGAAACTGACTACCATCTTTGCGCCAAAACACTTCATTGGTGATTTGTCGCGTTTGACCATCAAACATAGTGCGGTAAATATGACACTCATCAGCAGGATATTCACTACCATCAGCATGGCTGTGGTGATGAAATTGATGAATGCGTTTGCCCAACAGCTCGCTGGCCTTCCAACCGGTCATACGCTCAGCTGCGGGGTTTATAAAAACGGCGTTACCGTCTAAATCAAAACCATAAATGCCCTCACCCGCTGCGTCTAATAACAGGCGTGGGTCGTGAAGGTATTGCTTAAGAGAAGAGTCCATGGCGGTTACACAAATAAGATAACGATATTTCGTTATCTTATCGAGAACACATGCAACCGCGCAAGTTTACCGTTACAGGCCTGATGTGAGGGTGATCACACCAGGGCGTACATCAAGCGCTAGCTTAAAACGTGACAACAACGCCTGACGAGGGTCCTGCTGGTTTAAGGTGTAGATTGGATATTGACTGAAGGTTTGTGTCAGCAATTGTTGTACTTCCTGAGACAGCGGGGCCAATTTACCGCGATACCCCATCGCATCAATATCGGCGTTCAATACTTTGAAGTCTTGCAAATAAATTGAATCGTCATTGGCATTGAATACAGGAATAGCAGCAATGTTTAAACGCACTCGCACCGGCACTTTAATAGCTAGAGCTTGCATCATAACGGTGTTATCCAACGCCAGTTCAATCCCTTTTGGGCTTTGCTCACCGCCAATAACCACACCAATATCATTAACCTGCAAGTCCATAGGCACACCTAGCACGGAGCCGGAGGCATGGTATTTATCGCTTTGCTTTAATAGGTTTTGCTCTAATTCACCGCTGCTTAATGAAAATATACTCAAAGGCGCAGTCGAAGCACACCCGCTCACAACCGCAACCAACACTATTATTAACGAGGCTTTTAGCCACTGCATCATAAGGACACCATTTTATCTAATACAGCGATAATTCGCTGACATTGGGTTGCATACTCATCACTCACATTGCCTTCAGCGTCAGTGCTTTGCGCTAACCATGCTTTGAGCAACGCATCCGTTGAATGTATGACACCGTGGTGCTTCTCATCAAGCATGGTTACTTGCTCTTGCATGCGCAACTGGGCATCACTCGCTGGGCTATCAACACTTTCAGAGATTTCGATGCGTACAACTAATTGTTCAGCGCTTAAGCCTAGCTGTGTGTTGCTTAACCATAGATGATCGACTGCTGTCTGTTCCTGCAGAGATTTCTTCAAAATAATCAGGTGCTCGTTTTGCGCCGCTTTTGTTAGTTTCTCTATCGTATTTCGAACTTGCACACGCAGCGCTTCTTTGTCTGCGCTCAATTCTTTAATCACATTCAGTGCTGTGATTTCAGCATCCAATTTTTGTAACTGTGCCAAGGTCTCACTTTGTTTAAAACTCTGCGAGAGTAGCGTCAGCTGCTCAGATTGCTCAGTTTTTAATGCATCAAGCTCTTCTTGCTGAACCGCTTTGGTTTCATCGCGTTGTTTAAATACGTCATCATTAATGCGTCTAAAGGCTTGCCACAGTTTGCGTTCTTTGCCTTTGCCAGCAAAGCCTATTTTTTGCCACTGTTGCTGTAAGTTTTTCAACTCATTAGTCGCTGCAAATACATTGTCTAGTTGTATTTGCTGTGCTTGCTGCAACAAAGCTTCTTTAGCCGCGGCATTGTCATCATAATAACGCTCAATGGTGTTAACAACATCACCTTGGGCTTGGTTAAAGCGTTTGTTGAACTTGTTATATAGCTTACTCTCTAGACGTTTTGCTTCTCGCCATTGCTTGACTATGAGATTAAAAGCGCGCTCAAGTTCGATGATTTGCATCTGTTCGCGTTGTTCGCTAAGCGTTTGCATATCCGCAATAATTTGCTCGCGCTGGGCAATCGCCTGCTCCTTTTGCTCTTGCTGATGAGCAAAATGAACGCGACAAGGTTCAAACGCTAATTCGATAGCTTGCTCGAACTGCTCTTTAGCATTCGCATCGACTTCAGGACCTAGTAGCTGCCAACTCTTGCGCAACCGCTTGACCTGCTCCAAACGCTCATTGGCGTCCTCGCATTGCTCACTCGCAAGCTCTTTAGCAGCATTAACAAGTTGTTCTTGCTGCGCTTCGCCTGCGTACTGATGCCAGTCTTTGGCTTCATCGAGCATACTTTCGATTGCTTCATATTCGCGGGCAACCTGTTGTTGAAAGTGTTGCGTCATTTGCTCATACACTTCGCGCAAACCATTGAATACGCCAAACGCAACACGGTAGCGGCCTTGGCTAGTCAAACGACGTAGATCTTTTGCTTTCTTTTTGGCTATATCTAACAGTTTGTTTTGTTCTTCAGTCAGAGGCTTAACCTGAGCTTGCCAGTGCTTTTGAGCAGCTTTGAATTGTTGCTGCCAATGCCCTGTTAGTTCTTTTGGTAAGGCATTAATTGCTTCGCGGACTCGTACGCGTAACTGGGATTCTTGCGCCAGTGCACCATCAAGCTCGTCAGTGGTGGTTGGTACACTAAGGGCTTGATATTCACCTAGCACGGCACGTACGGTTGCTACGTCCTGTTCATACGCAGCCAGCTGCTCAACTTGTTTAAATAAACGTTCTAATTCAGCACGTTGGCTGTTAAGTTCCTGACCAGGCTGTAAGTCTTCGTTTAACAGCATGTCTCTTGCTTGATCAACTTTAGCATGCAACCAATCGGTCTGAATTTGCTCATTACCATCAAAACGTAGTGACATCGCATGGGCAATTTCTTCTGCCAACGCACTAAGGTTTGCAAGCGCAAGTACGCTACGTTGCTGCGCTTGCTGTTTCGATAGCTCAAGGTCATATTCAGCTTTTAGCCTATCTAAGTGACTATTAAGTTTAAGCATTAGCGTCGCATGCTTTTGTTCGTATTGCTCGCGCTGAATGTCACCAAGCCAAGACAGATCCAATTGTTCAAATTGCTTGTTGAGCGCACTGAAGTGTGTGCTGACAAGCTGGTAGTCCGATTTTTCTCTCAGAGCGTTGAGTTTGGCTAGCAGTAATTTGGCTTGTTGATCGACCTCAACCGGCATCTCTTGTGCGCGTTGCTGGCGCTCTAAATACTCATTTAGTTGGCTTTGCGCTTCGCCTTGAGCAAATTTTTGCAGCTTGGCGGCTAACTCTAAATTAATAACTAGATCACAAAGCTGGTGTTGCAGTGCCTCATCTGCACTTCGGAAAGCCTGTTCAACCAATTGCGGTTTATGCAGACGCTTAAGAAGTTTAATTTTTGCAGTATTTGTCTTTTCTTGTAGCGCCAATTGCTCAAGTAATTTGTCTGGAGCAAAGCGGTCAATATAGAGTTCTTTATCACTATCAGACAGAACCTCATTAGACTCGAGCAGTGCTTGGCCCACTTTTTGGTTCGCAAGACGTTTGATGCTAGGCTCGGCATCCTGTTGGCATGCTTGCCACCACAAATGCACATCATTGAGCTTTTTCAATGCTGCTGCACGAACGCTAGAGCTCGGATCACTGCAGGCTAGTTCACGAATGATTTGTTCGTGTTGTTGACTGTCCAGTGCTGACAAAGCACCGAGGCGCGTTGTTTCTTTTGGGTGTTTCCATTTAGGCTGAAAAAACTGCTTAAAGATCATTTTCACTAAACCTAGCTATTTCGTTGTCTGATTTGAATTGTTGTTTTAGTTCTTGTTTTGATTTTTGAACTAATTGCCCGTCTGCACCAACGGTGAATTGTTCGTCACTTTTAAGCACTTTCGCTTGATAAAGCATTACCAACTGCATGGTTTGCTCTTTTTGTTCGTCGCTCAATGCTGTGCCATCAGGCCACTTCCCGGTCGACGCGCCATATTGAAGACGTTCAAAAACTTCAGGTGTAATTGACTGAACTAACTGCTCTATATTCATAATTTCTTTCTTTTCAAAAACACTAAACGGACACGGTTAACTAAATACCACACCACACCAATTGCAATCGCGGCGTAGCATGCATTTTGCTGCCAAGAGCCTGGAACTGGATGTTGCCAGTAAAGCACTAAAAACCCACCTAGAAACAGAATGAGGGCAACAAACGACTGATTCATTAATGATTGATGCTGTTGAAGTTTGGTGCGCGCAGCAAGGCGATGTTGGGTTTGTTCGTCCATTTCACCAACCGCTGCGTTGCAATGGGGACAAACTTTGTGTTTGTCTGAAATCGACTTTTGGCATTGCGGACAAGAAATGATTGCCATGCGTACTCCTTAGTGCAATTGCACGCCATAAAAAAAGGCGCTCTATGGCGCCTCATTGTACTGGTTTTATTTGTCGATGTCTTTTTTGAATTTGCGCCAATTGTTTATATAAGTAAACGACCTTCGCCCATTCTGCTCATCAAAAAATGAAACCTAAATTATTTTGGTTCTTTCGTTTGCTTAGCTAGACGCTTTTCCCAAAACGTCGCATTTTTGATACCCAGTTTCACAGGGTCGAAAGTAATCTCACCACCTGCTTTTTTCTGGTCTTCATAATCACGCAAACACGTTAGTGCAGGTTTAGCGACAAAGAAAATAGCCAAGATACCCACAATGTTGATCCACGCCATTAAACCTACGCCGATATCACCAATGTTCCAGATGTAACCTGAGCTATTAACCATGCCATATGACACCATGAACATAATCACGATTTTCACAATGACCAGTGGAATACTGCCTTTAACGTAACGGTTTAAGTACGCTAGGTTCGTTTCTGCAATGTAGTAATACGCCAAAATAGTCGTGAACGCGAAGAAGAATAGTGCGATACCTACAAACGCTTCACCGAAACCACCGAACACTTTGAAAAGTGCCATTTGTGTAAATGCTGCTGAGCCAATTTCAGTCGCTGCGTCAACGTTTTGCACGATAAACTGGCCTGCTGGAAGCTCACCTACGATGTTGTATTGCTGCGTAATAAGGATCATGAGCGCGGTAGCCGTACATACGAAGATAGTGTCGACATACACAGAGAAAGCTTGCACAAGCCCCTGCTGTGCTGGGTGGTCAACTTCTGCCGCTGCAGCTGCGTGAGGGCCTGTGCCCTGACCTGCTTCGTTAGAGTAAATACCGCGTTTTACACCCCAACCAATGGCAGCACCAAAGCCCGCTTGCGCAGTAAAGGCATCAGATAAAATTAATGAAAAGATGCTTGGCACTTTATCAAGGTTTAAGAACACCACTATCAATGCCAAGACAATGTAACCTAACGCCATAAACGGTACGACGATTTGCGTGAAGTTTGCTATGCGCTTGATGCCACCGAAAATGATAAACGCTAACACCATTAAGATGATTGCCAACGCAACAAGCTTGAAGCTGCCTACTTCACCAAAACTGGTTGTGACCATCTCACCGTTACCAAATACTTGGGTAAACGCGTTACCAACAGCATTTGCTTGAACACCTGGTAAAAACACACCACAGGCAATAATGGCAGATACAGCAAATAAAATAGCAAGCCATTTTTGTTGTAAACAACGGTCAAAGTAATACGCCGGACCACCACGGTACTGGCCGCCTTCTTCCTCTTTGTAGATTTGACCTAGCGTTGATTCTGCATATGCAGTACTAGCGCCAAGAAATGCCACAATCCACATCCAAAAAATAGCACCTGGGCCACCAAACCCAATCGCAGCTGCAACGCCGGCAATATTACCCACGCCTACGCGACCAGATAGCGATACAGCTAGCGCCTGGAACGATGAAATGCCTTTGTCTGAAT
Source organism: Pseudoalteromonas pernae (assembly GCF_039831865.1). Lineage (NCBI taxonomy): Bacteria > Pseudomonadati > Pseudomonadota > Gammaproteobacteria > Alteromonadales > Pseudoalteromonadaceae > Pseudoalteromonas > Pseudoalteromonas pernae. Next base: position 10,997 of record NZ_JBDODM010000001.1, on the reverse strand, counting down.
CGTTTGAACTTAGAAGCAACTTACACATTTCTTTGAAATGTCTAACTTGAGCGAAACGGGTTAATACGGAATAAAATAAACCTGCACCTAGACATAGGTAAATGAGTGCGCTACTCCACACTACGTCGTTAACGGCGCTTACAAAAGCTTCCATGGATATCCTCTATAATTATATTTCTTATTTTTAGTTACGATACTGTGCCACTAGGCATGCGTAACATAAGGCAGTGAGAATTAAGCAAGCTAAGAGACTTACTGCTGTTCAACTTTATGAATATTAACTTATACCACCTAAGTTTGTTAACAGTTAATTTTCAATGTGACTGCACAATGGTAACTAGCCAAGCTTAACCCAGCAATCTTCTTTGTTAGATGCAAATGCGTTTAATCAACAGGATTTTCATGTGAGCTGCCTACTCTCGCTATACAAAAAAGGCATTGGCTGAAATTCACAACCAATGCCTTTGTAATTGTCACAGTTAAACAAGACCCTTGCTTAGTGCAAATATGGTTTATCTTAGCTTATCAACCACAGCTAAAATTGCACCTAATGTGTCTTGTCCGAACTGGTATGAACGACGGTCAGACCAACCATAATCTACATCGGGCAGATTAGCGTTGTCCTTAAACGGCATTTCAACCGTGTAAGCTAGCGCTTTAAACTCTTCACCTACCGCACATGAAGCAACGGTTAAGTTTGCTTGCCCTGGTGCATCTTTGTCATAACCAAATTCGTCTTGGAATTCAGGAGTGATAGTCAAAAGTGCCTGTTTGAAGCTATTTTCTAGCCCCTCAAGGCGCGCATCATAGCTAGGAATACCTTCACTACCTGCAACAAAGTTGTACGGCAGCGCTTCATCACCGTGAATATCCAGATACATGTCTAGACCAACTTCACGCATCTTATTAAGTACTAAGAACACTTCTGGGCTCTTTTCCATGCTTGGTGTAGCCCACTCACGGTTGAGGTTAACTCCCGCGGCATTAGTGCGTAAATGGCCGCGCACACTGCCATCAGGGTTCATGTTTGGCACGATGTAGAAAACGGCTTTTGATAGCAATGCTGCAGCATGTGGGTCTTCGTCATCCAGTAATTTGTGAAGTAGACCTTCTACGTACCACTCGGCCATCGTTTCACCAGGGTGCTGACGTGCGGTGATCCACACTACTTTCTTATCGTCACTTGGCTCGCCGATACGTAATACCGTCATATCACGGCCATCAAGAGTTAAACCTAAGTTTTGAGCGTGACAGATATCATGGCTTTGCGCCCAATAAATTAAATCAAGGTGACGGTCGTAGCTGTACGGCGCGAAATAAGCAAAAAATACTTGCGAACACTCAGGTTCGAAATCGATGACTAACGCATCATCTTCAACACGACTTGGTACACGGAACCAAGTTTGACGGTCATAAGAAGCAACTGCATGATAATCATCCCAACCTTGTGGATAAGCAGACTCAGCCAATTTGTTGATGTGCAGACGGTGCTCAACAAACGGAGTGGTTTCTAGGCGGAAATGGAACCATTGATAAAAATCAGACTGGTTGTCCTTGTTGATCTCAAGTTGAATATCCATCGGGTTTTCACAAGCGATAACTTTGATGTTACCACTGTCGAAATTACTCGTGATGTTCATGGTTGCTCCTAAAATTAAAGCGCGAAATAAATATCTAAATGGCGTCACAAACGCTGTTAGCAAGAAGTAGTTCTTCTGCTCGACATCGCTTGCTAACAATTTTAGCAATAAAAAAGCCGACACTCAGTGCCGGCTATCATCATAGTTTCGTTGCTTAGCGCGGAAGACTTGGGTGAGCACACTCAGCCATGTCTTGCATACAACGTACTACCTGGCAGCTATAGCCGAATTCGTTATCGTACCATACGTAAAGTACAACACGCTCACCGTCAACGATAGTTGCTTGTGAATCTACAACACCTGCATAGCGGCTGCCTACAAGGTCGGTAGAAACGATTTCAGTCGACGCTGTGTAGTCGATTTGGTCACGAAGATCTGAGTAAAGTGCAGTTTCACGTAGGAAAGCGTTAAGCTCTTCTACTGACGTCGCTGTCTCAAGATTTAGGTTCAAAATCGCCATTGATACGTTCGGTGTCGGTACACGGATAGCATTACCAGTTAGCTTACCTTCAAGCTCTGGAAGCGCTTTAGATACAGCCTTCGCCGCACCCGTTGAGGTAATAACCATGTTCAGTGCTGCTGCACGACCACGACGCTCGGCGCTGTGGTAGTTATCAATTAGGTTTTGGTCGTTAGTGTACGAGTGTACTGTTTCTACGTGACCATTACGGATACCGAACTTGTCATTCAACGCTTTCAATGTTGGCGTGATTGCGTTAGTTGTACAGCTCGCTGCACAAACAATCTTATCTTCTGGCTTGATATCGTGGTTGTTTACACCGTAAACGATGTTTTTGATATTGCCTTTAGCAGGAGCAGTAAGAAGTACTTTAGCAGCACCTTTTGCTTCTAGGTGTTGGCCTAGGCCGGCTTCATCTTTCCAGATACCAGTGTTGTCAACGATAAGCGCATTGTCGATACCGTACGCAGTGTAATCAACTTCGCTCGGTGAGTTAGCATAGATAACTTGAATGTAGCTACCGTTCGCTTTGATTGCGTTACGCTCTTTATCAACAGTGATAGAACCATTGAAAGGACCGTGGATTGAATCACGACGAAGCAAGCTTGCGCGCTTTTCTAGGTCACCATCTTTACCGCCACGAACAACGATAGCGCGAAGACGAAGGTCCGCATATGGACCTGATTTTTCGATAAGTAGACGAGCAAGTAGACGACCGATACGACCGAAGCCGTAAAGAACTACATCACGTGGCTCTTTAGCGTCGCCAGCGTTGGTGATTTCTGCTAGCTCATCGTTTAAATATTCTTCTACAGAACGACCATTAGCGCCATCTTTGTATAGGTAGTTATAAGCAAGCTTACCAATATCGATGCGTGCAGAGTTAAGCTCCATTTTGCCGATTGCTTCTAAGAACGGGAAGCTTTCGCGTAAACGAAGTTTTGAATCTTCAAATTGAGCAACGGTTTTGTGTGCTTTGATGATATCGATAGTGCTGGCGCTCACTAGTGGACGGCCATACACAGCAATTTCGATACCACGGTTGCGGTACAATCTACCGATGATTGGTTGCATACTTTCAGCGAAGTCTTGGCGTTCCTGCCAACTGTTCAAGTATTCTTGCTCGTGAGATGAGGTCATTGTTTCTGCCTTTGAAATTTGTTTTGAACGGATATCAAACCGACGCGTAAGTCATCCATCACAAAGTGAGAGCGTGATACAGGACAAATTACCGCATGTCGGGCGGCCATATTCTAATGCAAAGTTTTGATAATAACCACCTCTATACACCCCATTGCCGCTAGCCGTTTGTTTTTACGGCATATAGTTAAATAATTGCTAGGGATCATTATAACGGGGTACAAAGCTGTAAGTGCACGATTGCATGAACTACACTAGCTTTTAGAAACTAGTGTAAAGGGTTTAATATGCGATTATTAGTTGGTCTAATGTTTGTAGGTTCACTGGCAGGATGCGATTCCAACCTAACTGTGCGCGAAGTATGTGAGAGCAACGCCATGTTATGTGAGGACCTCAATACCGATAGCCATTGTCGATACGAGCGTGCGGACGTGATCATGGCGCGTCTGGATGAAGCTAATAAGCCTGATCTAGAAAACAAGTACCAATTACTTAAGCACTTTGAGAGATACAGCAAGTGTGTGGAATTAGCAGCACAGATTCAGCACATCAAGCTTAAAGAAAAAACCACTTCTCGATATACGGGCTACCACACAGCCCAAAAAGAAATAAACCGCTTATTATTTGAGACCAAAGGCACCAATCATCCCGGCCTTCTGTTTTATCATTGGTCGAGAAACAATGATCAGGATGCAATCAGGCGGCTGTTAGCGATGGAAGATGATCCTAAAGTAAGTAATTCCCAAGATGCACAGTTTTATCTTGCTAGTTACTACATGAAAGTCGACACAGACAAAACCTTGCAGCACTTATATCGCAACTTGGAGCTTAATCAACCCGACACAGAGCCAAACCCTGAAGTGTTAACCTCACTGGTCAATATTCATTACCAACGACATGACTACAATCTGGCCTACACCTTTGCGCGCATAGCTACCCTCGCGGGCATTGAGAATATCGATTACAACGCCTTAACTAACTATACCAAAGAGGCGGGACATGACACGGATAGATTGGATGATTTAGCACAAACAACATACGAACAAATAGTCTCGGGGACGTTTCATTCACCGAGATCTTAACTAGAAGGTAAAAGTAAAAAAGCAGCCAAAAGGCTGCTTTTCTTATTTTAGCTTACTGGTACCGACTTCTACTCGGGTTTTCAGTTTTTGGCCGGGTCTAAATGTGACCACGCGACGCGCCGAAATAGGAATGTCTTCCCCTGTTTTCGGGTTGCGACCTGGTCGCTCTTTTTTATCGCGAAGATCAAAATTGCCAAAGCCGGACAGCTTAATCTGCTCCCCATTCTCTAGAGCTGAGCGGATTTCTTCAAAAAACGCTTCAACTAGTTCTTTGGCATCCTTTTTATTGATCCCCAACTTCTCAAATAGGTGTTCAGCTATGTCGGCTTTAGTAAGCGCCATATCTAGTCCCTCAACGATGCGTTAAACTCTTTAGCCAATGTGGCTACGACGTTGTCGACAACTAAGTTGATATCTTTCTCTTCGAGCGTTCTATCAACCGCTTGTAGTGTTAGAGCAATAGCCAAACTCTTATAATCTGGCTCAATTCCTGTACCCTTATACACATCGAATAAGTTTAGGTCAACCAATTGATTTCCGCCAACTTTTTCTATCGCTGCTAAAACATCGCCTGCTTTTACGTCATCTTTGACCAAAATCGCGATATCACGGCGGTTAGAAGGGAACTTAGAAATCCCTACCGCTTTTGGCAACAAGCGACTTGAAATAGATTCAACCTCTACTTCAAAGACATACGCTGTACCGTTGATACCAAGCTGCTTCTGTAATTGAGGGTGCACGGCACCGATGAAACCAACACACTCATCGCCAGCGTAAATTGCGGCGCTTTGACCTGGGTGAAGACCATCGCACTGCTGCGCTTTAAAGCTAAAACGAGCATTGTCGTTACACAATGCAAGTAACGCTTCAACGTCACCTTTTACATCAAAGAAATCCGCAGGGCGCGATTGCAAGTCCCAGTGTTCGCCGAAACAGCTACCCGTCACTACACCACCGATCACAGCTTTTTGTAAAACGCCATTTTCAGCAGTTTCATCAGCAATGAACTTCAAGCCATGCTCAAAGAATCGGATACGTGGTTGTTGACGGTTTTGGTTATATACCAATGTACTTAACATACCTGGGATAAGTGATTTACGCATCACCGACATTTCAATTGAAATCGGGTGCGGCAAAACTAGGCTGTGTTCTTCGCCGTGAATGGCGTTTTGTACTTTAGGGTCAACAAAACTATAAGTAATTGCCTCTTGGTAACCACGCGTCACCAAGGTATCGCGCATACGCTTAACTGATACAGTTGCTTCGTTGTGCTGCGTCATGCTCAGCTTGGCAAGCGGTGCTTCATTTGGAATGTTGTTGTAACCAAATACACGCGCCACTTCCTCGATTAGGTCTTCCTCAATGCTAATATCGAAACGGTAGCTCGGCACGTCAGCCTGCCACGTGTTGTTTTCGAATTGCACATCTAAACCTAAACGACGAAGGATGTTAGTCACCGTTTCATCATCGATATGGTAACCAATTACGCGATCTAGACGCTCACGACGTAAAGTGACTGCTGTTACTTTTGGTAATTGCTCTGGTGCAACCGCCTCAACAACTGGGCCAGCCTGACCGCCAACAATTTCAAGAAGTAACGCAGTAGCACGCTCCATTGCGTCGCGTTGCAATGCGAAATCAACGCCACGCTCATAACGGTGTGAAGCGTCTGTATGCAGACCATAGCTACGCGCTTGACCTGCAATGGCTACTGGATTGAAGAAAGCACTTTCCAATAAAATATCTGTAGTGCTGTCTGTTACACCTGAATTCTCACCACCAAAAATGCCCGCCATCGCAAGCGCTTTGTTGTGATCAGCAATTACCAACGTTGATTCGTTAAGTTTTGCGGTGTTGCCATCAAGCAATACAAGCTCTTCACCTGCATTCGCGTTACGTACTTTGATACCACCTTCAATAGCAGCAAGATCAAATGCGTGCATCGGGTGACCAAGTTCAATCAGTACATAGTTTGTAACGTCTACAACTGGGTCGATTGAGCGAATACCGCTGCGGCGAAGTTTTTCAACCATCCAAAGTGGTGTTTGCGCGTCTAGGTTAATACCTTTGATTACACGGCCAAGATAGCGAGGACAGGCCTGCTCGTTGACAAGCTCAATAGTGATTGCATCGTCAATTGTTGGTGCTACAGCTGGGACTTCAAGCTCGTTGACGTCTAAATTGTTCAGAACACCCACTTCGCGTGCTAGACCTTTAATACCTAAACAATCACTGCGGTTAGGCGTTAAATCAACATCGATGATGTTGTCATCTAAGCCGAGATATTCACGTAAGTCTTGACCGATTGGTGCATCTGCAGGCAATTCCATGATGCCGTCACCTTCTTCGCTGATACCTAGCTCAACGAACGCACACAGCATGCCATGAGATGGTTGACCACGCAGTTTTGCCTTTTTAATCTTAAAGTCACCAGGTAATACTGCGCCCACTTTAGCAACCGCTACTTTAAGGCCTTGGCGGCAGTTTGGCGCACCACATACGATGTCTAATAGCTCGTCTTCACCAACATTAACTTTGGTTACGCGTAACTTGTCTGCGTCAGGGTGCTGACCACACTCAACCACTTCACCAATAACGACACCGTTGAAGTCGCCTGCGGCTGCATCTACACCGTCTACTTCAAGACCGGCCATTGAAAGTTGCTCTGCCAGTTCGTTCGCGTCGATAGCTGGGTTAACCCATTCGCGTAACCACTTTTCACTGAATTTCATTTCTCACGACCTCTTAACGGAACTGGTTTAGGAATTTCATATCATTTTCGAAGAATGCGCGTAAATCAGTTACGCCATAGCGAAGCATAGTTAAACGCTCAACGCCCATACCAAAAGCAAAGCCAGTGTATTTTTCTGGGTCGATATTAACCGAGCGAAGTACATTCGGATGCACCATGCCACAACCTAAAACTTCTAACCATTTACCGTCTTTGCCTTTTACATCAACTTCAGCTGAGGGCTCTGTAAAGGGGAAGTAAGATGGACGGAAACGAATTTCCATATCTTCCTCGAAGAAGTTGCGTAAGAAATCGTGCAAGATACCTTTTAACTCTGTGAAGCTTACATCGGTATCAACCATCAAGCCTTCTACTTGGTGGAACATCGGCGTGTGCGTTTGATCGTAGTCATTACGGTAAACACGACCCGGAGAAATAATTCTCAGTGGTGGTTGCTCCGTTTCCATAGTACGGATCTGGACGCCACTTGTCTGTGTACGAAGTACCAATTTCGGGTTGAAATAAAAGGTGTCGTGGTCCGCGCGAGCTGGGTGATGTGCTGGAATGTTCAACGCGTCAAAGTTATGAAAATCATCTTCAACTTCAGGGCCTGACTTAACAGCGAAACCAAGCTCACCAAAGAAAGACTCTATACGCTCGATGGTGCGAGTCACTGGGTGAACACCGCCCGATGCCATTTTGCGACCAGGAAGAGTAACGTCAACCGTTTCAGCTGCAAGCTTTGCTTCCAACGCTGCGGCGCTTAGAATTTCGCGCTTGGTGTTGATAGCTTCAGTTACTTGTTGTTTAGCTTCGTTAATTACTTGACCTGCGCTCTTACGCTCTTCTGGCGCCATTTGACCAAGTGTTTTTAGTAATCCTGTTATTTCACCTTTCTTACCAAGGTAATTTACGCGCACATCTTCTAAGTGCGCGATTTCGCTGGCTGTTTCTACCGCCTTCAAGGCGTCAGCCAAAATCGCTTCTAAGTTCATCGGATACCTGACTAGGGTGATAATTTAAAGTGTTTATTTAACTACTTATGATAACTAAAGGGCCGCATGTATTCTAGCCCTCTAGGCCTGTTTCTACAGCTTAAGTGTGGCTTTTATAAAAGGAATGGTGAGTTTGCGTTGCGCGGCCATCGATGCATGGTCAAGCTTATCTAACACATCTAACAATGCGCGCATATCTCGGCTTAATCGGGTCAATAAAAAACGCGCGCATTCATTGGATAATTCCAATCCGCGCATTTTCGCTCGATTCGTCAATGCATGGGCCTTATCATCATCACTCATTGAGCGAATTTGAAGTGTCGTGCCCCATTTCAACCTTGATTCCAAGTCCGGTAATGCAATATGCAGCATATCTGGCAACAAGTCTGCAGATATTAATAGCAATTTCCCCGGTTCATTAAAGCGATTGAAAAAGTTGAACAATGCCTTTTCCCACGCTTCATCATTGGCAATAACGTGCAGGTCATCAATACATACTACATCGAGGGTATCCAGTCCTTCGAGAACTTGGGGGCCATATTGCTGCACTTCGCTTAACGAAATCAACATACTCGAGAGGCCAAGTTCATGGGCATGAACGCAGGTTGCATAAAGTAAGTGTGACTTGCCAGAGTCGCCCAGACCACACAAGTACGTATAATGAAACTGCTCGTTCAAATGCTCAAACGCCGCCTTGAGGTGATTTACCTCGAGCGAGTCTTCCCCACCAAAATAACTGGCGTATGTTTCATCGTCTGGCAGTGTGACAGGCAAAGCCAATTGTGAACTATGCATCATTAGCTATTGCCACGCGTACTCAAGGTCATCGTTGCTATCGGAATAATAGAATTTTTGTGGGTCGCGATAATCGACAAAATAAGAATCCAAAGTCAGCGCCTTTTTCAAGTCTTCCACACCACCTGTATGACTAATAGTGATATCGACACGCCCTTTAGTAATGTGGCTGACTGATGCCTCTGTCACCACACTAAGACTACGCAGGCGGCGCAGCGCATATTCGATATCAACAAAACTGCGTGTGTTATAGAGCTTGAGTGTCTGCTGTTGAGTATCGTAGCCTGAGCTCGCATCAATGGCGTACTCGTTCGCCAATTCACTCGCAAGTGAGTCGACCATATCAAGTATCACTTGTTGTTGATCGCCTTTATGTTTGATAGCTTCAAATTGGTCTTCATTGGTAAAACGCCACTCGAGAGTCCACGCATCAGAGTTTTGGTCGGTGTACAGCCTTGCTGAAACAACTCTTTCTGCCATATATCGCTGTGACGCGGCATCGAGTGATTCACTAAAGTTACCCCATACGTCTGTAACAGATACGCGTTGATGATCTTCTAAATCAAGTAAAGGAGTGACAACAGGTAGACCTCTGCGTGTGGCTCTGTCTGCGAGTAAGGCTTGTACTTGGGGATGTGAATCAGGAGTCAGTAACTCGCGCTGCCAACCGTCTTCTATCGCCATCCAAATAACAACAAGTGGACGACGATTACCCCACAGAGGTAAACCGGCTTCACGTACAAGAGCATTAACCTTAGCGTTATCAAACTGAACTACTAAGTAAGACTGCCCTTGGCTATCTGCATACTCATACTTGGTCATGTAATTGGAGATATCATTCATCGCTGCACGAACAACATTGTTCGATGCGGCATTTTTGTCACCAGTAACTTTTACAATAACGTTTAGCAACGCATTTTGGCTGGCCGTAGAACGACTGTCTCGCGTCTTGTCTTCAACAGGCTGACGGTACTGATAAAGCCCTTTGACTTCAATCGCTTGAGTTGAATAGGCCGCTAGCGCAAGGATAAGTATTAATAAATTTCGAATCACTTCGTTCATAACCTTAGTGAGAATGTCCTGATCCTAAAACAAACTCAGGCACAAAGCAAAAGGTAAGCAGTGATTAAAACACTCTATGAAGCATGGCTTAATCCTTTGGATTTTATTGAAAAATATTGTGCTTCAGGGTTTGCCAAGACAGTGGCCTGGGTATGGTGTAATTTCGGCTTTATCAGCAATATGCTCCTGCAGTGCGCTACTATCGCCATCTATGGCGGCAAAGGCCGACCTTACATAACCGAAAATCAAAATCGTAAATGTTGGTTGCCCGAAAAGAGCTGGCAGGTATCACCCCTCCCCCTGACATTTGCGCTGAGCATGGTGGGCGGATAGCACAACTTGACCTTGGATGGTCAGGTTAAGCGAATCGAGGCAGGGATAGCCGAGTTTCGCTGTGTGCGTTGACCGTACAGCACGCGCAAGCATCAGCAAATGTGGGGGTGTCCTATGAGTTGTTAGAAGAAATGGACAAGCATTTCCTCTAACCCGTCGTCGGCGGTCCGACAAGAACTAACATTCAACGCTTTTGTCGGTGCAAAGCACCTACCTTATAAATAAAAACCTTAACCCCAAAAGCAAAAAACCCGCTGCATTGCTGCAACGGGTTTCTTTAATTCGGAGTCGGGGGCGCCTAGTCTGGTGATGGCCCGGCTTACGGCCTGAGGCCTCCAGCGCTCAAGCGGATGAAGTAAAACTCTTTACTTCATTATTTCCGCTTTCTCCCTACTTTCACATGGCAAATGCCACACTCTCAGCGGTCGGGGACGCCTAGTCGGGGCCGGCCTTCCGGCAGTTCCGTTTCACTTCTGAGTTCGGCATGGGCGGGGCTGGCCTTCCAGTCTGGTGGGTCCTGAACGCAAAAAACCCGCTGCATTACTGCAACGGGTTTCTTTAATTAGGAGCCTGGTGATGACCTACTTTCACATGGCAAATGCCACACTATCATCGGCGCAGTTCCGTTTCACTTCTGAGTTCGGCATGGGGTCAGGTGGGTCCAGAACGCTATTATCACCAAGCAAAGTTGGTTACTAATCGCTGTCGCAATCAGTATTAATTCGGAAAGCTGCTCTTTATTTCAAAGTAATAAGTAAT